>CAVTJE010000012.1:0-346138 GCA_963734775.1 uncultured Solirubrobacterales bacterium | reverse complement strand
TTTTATGTTAACCTACTTTTTCAACAACGTATTGCTAGATATTACTGATAACGCTGTCATAAGTCGGGCGGGCCGGGGAAGCCGAGGCCAGATCCGACGGTTGGGCTTGGGGGCGCAAAGCTGTCGATCGTCGAAATTCGGAACGTGAACTCCAACGGCAACTCTGCGGGCGACTTCGCAGAGAGGCGTCGGGTGCGCTTCGCAGCGATCGATAGGAGCCGCGCCGGCCTGAAGAGTTTGTGCCGAACAACAGAGCGCCGAGCGCCGCATAGAACCATACGGAGGGACGTCGTGTTCAAGATTCAAAGTGGAAATTCCATTCATTGCGCGATGCTGGGCACCGCATCGGTGCTGGCGATGGGCGCATTTGCGCTCTCGACTCCGGCCTTCGGGCAGGCCGCGCCCGGCACCACAGCGCAATCCGCGGCGCCGATCGAAACCGTGGTGGTCACGGGCATCCGCGCGAGCTTGAAGTCGGCGCAGGCGATCAAGAAGAACGCCACCCAGATCGTCAACTCCATCAGCCCCGTCGACATCAACGCGCTCCCCGACCGCAACGTCGCCGAAGCGCTGCAGCGTGTTCCGGGCGTTACCCTCCAGCGCACCGATGCCAACCGCGATCCGGTTCGTTACGGCGGCACGGGCAACACCGTGTTCGTGCGCGGCCTGGCCTGGGTGCAGAGCCTGACCAACGGCCGCGATACGTTCTCGGCCCTGAACGGGCGCACGCTTTCGTGGGCGGACGTTTCGGCCTCGCTGCTCGGCGGCGTCGACGTCTACAAGAATCCCAACGCCACGATGATCGAGGGCGGCGTCGGCGGCGTGGTCGATCTCAAGACCCGCAAGCCGTTCGACCAGGACGGACGCCTGATCGCCGCCTCGGCCGACTACACAGAGGGAGATCTGATCAACAAGGGTACGCCGTCGGCCAGCGCGCTGTTCAGCGATCGCTGGAACACGCACCTGGGCGAGATCGGCTTTCTTGATCTCCGTCGACTACCAGGACCAGAAGAACCGGACCAACGGCGTTGCGACCTCGCACTACGATTGCGTGGACAAGGCCACCGGTAGTCTGGTGAACAATTCGGCCGGCGTTCCGCTCTATGGCTCGCCGGAATGTCAGGCGGCGGCCGCTGGAGATGGTGTCGTCTACCTCCCCAACATCATCGGCTGGCGCCAGATCGACTGGGAACAGCAGCGTTCGGCGGTCGACGGTTCGCTGCAGTGGCGTCCGGACAACGCCTGGGAATTCACCTTCGAGGGCTTCTATTCGAAGGCCAGGCCCAAGGACGTCGAGCACACGCTTCCGTTCAACATCCGCAGGACGTGCAAAACGAGACCGGGCTACACCTACGATCGGCAAGGCGTGTGGACGGGCGGTGTGCTGACCCATGGGCCAGCACCGGGACGGCGTAGACACCCGCATCGGCAGCCACGACAACACCACAGCGGACTTCTCGCTCAACGCCAAGTTCGATCCGAGCGAGCCACTGGTCGTTCTCGGGGCGACATCCAGCACATTAAGTTCGAAGCCACGAACTACAGCATGACGGCTTCAGCGATCTCGGTAACCCGGCTGATCCGGTCACGCACTTCGTGCCGCCCGAGGATGTCACCATGAACCTCTCCGGCAACTACGCCGACAGTGACGGTCAGCGATCCCGCCGGCAATGATGGATCCGCACAACTACTACTATGCGGCGGCGATGGATCATCTCGAGTGGGACCGGCGCCAATTCGTGGGCGTATCGTGGCGACGGCAACCTACAGTTTCGACAACAACTCGTGGCTGAAGTCGATCGACTTCGGCTATCCGTGGCGAGGACAAGTCGTCCGTCGCGCCGCTACCGGCTACAACTGGAGCCCTGCTCAGCCACGAGAACTGGCATGGGGCGGCAATCCCGTGTTCCTGACCAGGACGTGAACAACAAGGGCCGCCAAACCAGTCCAGAAGTTCAATTACGGCAGCTTCCTCGGCGACAACATTCCCGGCGGCTGGTTCATCGTCCGTCGACTGCTCAACAAGAGCACGACCTACGCCTACTCCTTCCTCTCGGCAGACCGAGACTGGTGGAGGCTGGACGCCGTACTCGATCCAGAAGCGGTTGCGCGAAGGCCGGCCACGTCATCAGCCAGAGACGACGAACTGCACTGTCTGCGAACTATGCCAACGGCGATGCGCGTCGGGATGCCATCCGCGGCATCAACCCGCAGACCGAGAATACCAACGCCGGCTATGCGCAGATCAACTTCGAGCACGACGACCTCTTCGGACTGGGATATCCCGTCGACGGCAATGTCGGTCTGCGCGTGGTGCACACACGATGCGATCGCCGGGCAAGAGGTTCCTGTCGTCGCTCACATCCGGTCTGCGACCCGGCCGGCGACAATTGTGCCGATTACAACAACGCGGTCGACGTTCCTGAAGGGCAACCAGTTCGATCCGTTGCCGTCCGTCAACAGCAGCTACACGGACTGGCTGCCCAGCTTCAACGTCCGGTTCCACCTGGGTGACGAGTGGCAGTCGCGCTTCTCCTTATCGCAGAGCATGGTGCGGCCGGACTTCGCCAACATGATCAATCAGGAGACCCTGGGCTTCACCTTCTGCAGCCGACGCCCGATTGCGCAGGCCAGTTGAAGGCGCCGCCGGATGGTGTGAACGGCACCGCCGGCAATCCGCATCTGAAGCCGATGCACTCCAACAACTACGACGGGACGGCCGAGTGGTATTTCGCGCCGACCGGAAGCCTGACGTTCGATGTCTTTCACAAGGACATCTCCGACTACTTCTTTACCGGCATTTTCCCGGAGACCGTCACCAGAAACGGCCTCACCTATACCTTCGACGTCAAATCGTTCCAGAACGGCGGCGATGGCAAGATCGACGGTTTCGAACTCGCCTACCAGCAGTTCTACGACATGCTGCCGGGCGTGTTCAGCGGTTTGGGCCTGCAGGCCAACTACACCTACATCGCCGAATTCCGGCGGCGGCAATGTCGCGATCAACCCGTTCGACGGCTCAGCAGCTCACGAACGCGAACGTCGCCACGCTGCCGCTCGAAGGCATGTCGAACCACAGCTACAACGTCGCGCTGCTCTATGCGAAATACGGCATCGATGCACGGCTGGCCTATAACTGGCGTTCGCATTATCTGCTGACGAGCTCGGCGGCAAATGTCAACCAGCCGATGTGGGCGGAGGATTACGGGCAGCTCGACGCCTCGATCTTCTACACCATACTGGATCACTACAAGGTCGGTGTTCAGGCGACCAATGTCCTCAATGCCAAGACCTATCTGGATGTCGGCTACACGAACTTCCACCCCCGCTACGACTGGGTCGAGACCGATCAGAAGATCTCGTTCGTCATTCGCGCACAGTGGTAACATGTCTCCGCGTTCTGTTCCCTCTCCTGCGCCTTCGGTCTCCTTCCGAGAAATCGGAAAGGGACCGCGGGCATTTTTTTGATGTCGGGTACATCGCGCTGGCGTAGCATTCCCCTCGCATGAACGGTGCATCGCCCGACAGGATCAGGAAGGTCGTCATCGTCGGTGGCGGCACGGCGGGCTGGATGACGGCCGCCGGCATGAAGCGCTATTTCGAGCCCGGCTTCGCGGACGTCGAACTCGTCGAATCCGCGGCCATCGGCACGATCGGCGTGGGCGAGGCGACAATTCCCTCGATCTACCTGTTCAACCAGCGCCTCGGCCTCAACGAAGCCGATTTTATGCGCAACACGATGGGCACCTTCAAGGTCGGCATCGAGTTTTGCGACTGGGGCCGCATCGGCAACCGCTTCTTCCACGGCTTCGGCGACTTCGGCCCGCCGATCGACGCCATCGTGCCCTACCAATACTGGCTCATGCTGCGCAGGCATGGTTCGCAGTTGGACCTCGCGGATCTGTCGGTACCGTCGGTGATGGCCCGGCTCAACCGTTTCGCGCAGCCTCACCCCGATCCCAAATCGCCGTTTGCGGCCTTCCTTTACGCTTATCATTTCGATGCTTCTCTCTACGCCCGCTACCTTCGCGATTATGCCGAACGGTTGGGCGTGAAGAGAACCGACGCGCGGATCGTCGACGTGAAGCTGCGCGGCGAGGACGGCTTCATCCGGTCGGTCGTCCTCGAGGACGGGCGCGAGATCGAAGCCGATCTGTTCATCGACTGCTCCGGCTTCATCGGCCTGCTGATCGAGAAGGCGCTCAAGACGGGCTACGAGGACTGGTCGCAGTGGCTGCCATGCGATCGTGCGCTCGCCGTGCCTTGCGAAAGCGCCGGCGCGCTCACGCCCTATACGCGCTCGACCGCGCGCGAGGCAGGATGGCAATGGCGCATTCCGCTGCAGCATCGCATCGGCAATGGCTACGTCTACAGCAGCAAGTTCATCAGCGACGAAAAGGCGCGCGAGACGCTGCTCGCAAACCTCGACGGCAAGCAACTCGCCGAACCCAATGCGCTGCGCTTTGTCACCGGCCGGCGCAAGAAATTCTGGAACAGGAACTGCGTTGCCATCGGGCTCTCCGGCGGCTTTCTCGAACCGCTGGAATCGACCTCCATCGCGGTTATCCAGAATGCCATCGGCCGGCTGCTCGAGCTCTTCCCGGATCGCCGCTTCCAGCCGGCTCTGGAGGAGGAGTTCAATCGCCAGTCCGTGATCGAGTTCGAGCGCATCCGCGACTTCATCATCGTCCACTACGCGCTGACACAGCGCGACGACAGCGCGTTCTGGAACTATTGCCGCACGATGAGCCTGCCGGACAGCCTCCACTTCAAGCTCGAGATGTTCCGCGCGCGCGGGCGGCCGGTGATCTACGAGGGCGACGGCTTCAAGGAATCCAGCTGGATCGCGATCTACAACGGCCTGTGCCTGGAGCCGGAAGGCTATGACACGCTCGTCGAGCGCAAATCCGAGTCCGACATACGCAGGCTCCTCGAAGAGCGCCGCACGATCATCCGCCGTGGTGTGGAAACGATGCCGACGCATGACGAGTTCATCGCACGCAACATTCGGAGCGCCGGATGAGCGAGCTCCGCCCCGAGCTTGCGACGGCTTCGCCGCGTGCGATCCGCAAGATCGTTATCGTCGGAGGCGGCACTGCGGGCTGGATGGCGGCTGCGATGCTGTCGTCATTGCTGCCGCCGCATCGCCGCGACATCGTGCTGATCGAATCCGACGAAATCGGAATCGTCGGCGTGGGCGAAGCGACCATCCCGCCTATCCAGGCGTTCAACCATCTCATCGGCGTGGACGAGGCGGAATTCGTCCGCAAGACCCAGGGGTCGTTCAAGGTCGGCATCCAGTTCGTCGACTGGTCCCGCAAGGGCGACCGCTATGTCCACCCCTTCGGACGTTTCGGGGGCGACTTCGGACCGGTCCCGTTTCATCAGCATTTCCTCAAGCTACGGGCAGCGGGAGAAAATCCCGATCTCGACGATTATTCGCTGGCCTGTGCCGCGATCCGCGGGAACCGGTTCGACCGGCCGCCGGCCGGCGGCGACAGCGTGTTCTCGACCTACAGCTACGCCTATCATTTCGACGCTTCGCTCTATGCGAAATATCTGCGTGGCCTGTCGGAGGCACGCGGCGTGCGGCGCATCGAAGGCAGGATCGTGGATGTCGCGCTGCGCGGCGCCGATGGCTTCATCGAGAGCGTCCGGCTCCAGGGCGGGGCGAAAGTGGAGGGGGATTTCTTCATCGATTGTTCCGGCTTCCGCGGCCTTCTGATCGAGCAGGCGTTGAAGACCGGCTTCGAGAGCTGGACGCACTGGCTGCCTTGCGATCGCGCCGTGGCGGTGCCGTGCGAAAGCGCGCCGGTTCTGACCCCCTACACGCGCTCGACTGCGCGCGACGCGGGATGGCAATGGCGCATTCCGCTGCAGCATCGCACAGGCAACGGCTATGTCTATTCGAGCCAGGCGATCGGCGACGACGAGGCCGTGGCGACGCTGATGTCCAACCTCGACGGCAAGGCGCGCGCCGAGCCGCGGTTGATCCACATCAACACGGGCAGAAGGAAGAAGGCCTGGAGCAAAAACTGCCTGTGTCTGGGTCTCGCGAGCGGGTTCATGGAGCCGCTCGAATCCACCTCCATCCACCTCGTTCAGGCCGGTATCACCAAGCTCGGGGCGTTCTTTCCCGATCTCGATTTCGATCCGGCGCCGATCGAGGAATACAATCGGCGCATAGCGAGCGAATGGGAGCGCATCCGCGACTTCCTGATCCTTCACTATCATCAGACCGAGCGCGAGGACACCAAGTTCTGGGCCTATTGCAAGCACATGTCCGTGCCGGACACGCTGAAAGGCAAGATGGAGCTGTTTCGCAAAAGCGGCAGGCTCGTCATCGAGGCGGACGATCTCTTCAAGGAAGCGAGCTGGCTGTCAGTCATGCTTGGGCAGGGGTTGATCCCCGAGCGCTACGATTCCCTCGCCGATGCGTTCGATGACGGGACCCGGCGCAGCCTGATGGCCAACATACGCACGGCCGTGCGGCACGCGGCCGACCGGATGCCGCTACATGCCGACTTCATCGCCAGAAACTGTCGCGCCGAACCATTGGCCGCCTGATGCCAAAGAGGTCTCCCATGAAACGTCTTCTCTTCCCGACCATCCTTTGCGTGATCGCGCTCGCGCCGCCGGCCTCAGCCCAGACGGGCGGGCCGGGCAACGCGATCGGGAGCGCCCAGCCCATCACCAATCACCTCGGCTCCGATACGATGACTCAGGAGCAGTTCAACAAGCTTGCGGACTATGTCGATCAGTCCAAGCGGCTGACGAAGGAGGACAAGGCCAAGGGCAAGACCGAGGCCGATCTGAAAAAGGAAGACATGGCCGCGGCCGCAGACATCGCGAAGGCGATGAACGTTCCGTGCCAGCTTGCCGATGCCGAACTTGCCGCGCAGGGCGCCGGCAATTTGAAGGGATACGAGATCGCCTGCGGCGATGGCATGGGCTATTTCGTGGGAACGAGCGCATCTGGGACGCCTTACGGCCTGTCCTGCCTCACCGCGCAGGCCAAGCATGATTTCGACGCCGCCAATGGCCATACCGACGACGCGGAGTGCCGCCTTCCCGCGAACGCCGATCTGAAGGCCGGTGTCGGCCGCATGCTTGGCGGTTTGGGCAAGGCCTGCGTCGTCCAGAAGATCGAATGGATGGGGCGCAGTGACGCGACGAAGTCCGAATACAACGAGGCCGCGTGCGCCGACGGCCACGGCTTCGTGCTCGTGAGCGCCGAGCCGGGCTCGACCGCGCCGCCGCACGCATTCTCCTGCGAGGACGCTGCGGCGCAAGGCATCGGCTGCAAGCTCACCAAAGTTGCGGGCGGCGGCGGTGTGGCCACGATAACGCTGCAGACCTTCAAGGACGCTCTCTCGCAGCACAAGGTCGCCTGCGACGCCGGCGGCGAGCGCGTGATCGGACAGGAAAATGTCCAAAAGCGCTATGTCGTCGAATTCAAATGCACGGGTCAGCCCAAGGGGCTGGTTGCGTTCATCCCGACCGGCGCCAACACCGCACCGTTTGAGACGACCGACTGCGCAACCGCCGCGAAGCGCGGCCTGGCCTGCAAGCTGAACGCAACGGAATAGCCTGACCAAACTGAGGGGATGTGAGATGTCCAGGATTGTCTGGCTGGCGTCGCTTGCGGCGATCTTGGCCGGTTGCGGCCGCGACGAGGTCAAGCCTGCCGCGCACGAATCCGCCGCAACGGCCGCACCGATCCCGGCCTTCGTGGAGAAGGACGGCCGCTATGCGCTGATGGTCGACGGCGCTCCCTTCCTGATGCTCGGCGCGCAGGTCAACAACTCCAGCAACTATCCCGCCGCGCTGCCAAAAGTATGGCCGGCGATCGAGATGCTGCACGCCAACACCGTCGAGGTGCCTGTCGCCTGGGAGCAGATCGAACCGGTCGAGGGCCGTTTCGACTTCTCCTTCGTCGACACGCTGCTGGCGCAGGCGCGCGAGCATCACGTGCGCCTGACGCTCCTTTGGTTCGGGACGTGGAAGAACACCGGCCCAAGCTACACGCCGGAATGGGTCAAGCTGAACAACGACCGCTTCCCGCGCCTCACCGACGCCAAGGGCCAGCGCTCCTACGCGCTGTCGCCGCTTTATCCGTCGACGCTGGAAGCCGACACCAAGGCGTTCGTCGCGCTGATGACGCATCTGAAATCCGTCGACGCGCAGCGGACCGTCATTCTGGTGCAGGTCGAAAACGAGACCGGAACGTACGGCAGCGTCCGTGACTATTCGCCGGTCGCGGAAAAGCTGTTTCAAGGTCCGGTGCCCGGCACGCTCGTCACGGCGCTGCACAAGACGCCCGGCACATGGCGCGAGGTCTTCGGCGCGGACGCGGACGAATTCTTCCACGCCTGGTCGATCGCGAGCTTCGTCGGCAAGGTCGCGGCGGCGGGCAAGCAGGCCTATCCGCTGCCCATGTACGTCAATGCCGCGCTGCGCGATCCGATCAAGCCGCAGGCGCCGGTCACATATGCCAGCGGCGGGCCGACCGACAATGTGCTGGACATCTGGAAGGTGGCGGCGCCGGCGATCAGCGTGGCTGCGCCCGATCTCTACAATCGCAGCTCGGCCCAGGTCATGGCCCAGATCGCGCGCTACCACCGTCCCGACAATGCGCTGCTCGACGTCGAGATCGGAAACGACCTGCAATATGCGCGCTACTTCTTCGCCATCCTCGGCAACCAGGGCATCGGTTTCGCGCCGTTCGGCATGGATTTCACCGGCTATTCGAACTATCCGCTCGGCCCGAAGAAGATGGACGCGTCCATCGTCGAACGCTTCGCGGCCAACTACCGGCTGCTCGGGCCGATGGCGCGGGAATGGGCGAAGCTGAGCTTCGACGGCAAGGTGCATGGCGTCGCCGAACTCGACGACCGCCAGCCGCAGGCCATCGATCTCGGCCGCTGGACCGCGAAGATCGCCTATGGCGAATGGCAGTTCGGGTTCTCGTCATGGACGTGGGTCGGCAAGATCGACAAGCCCGATGATGGCGGCGTTCCCGATGGCGGCGTGCTGATCGCCGAACTCGGCCCCGACGAGTATCTCGTGATGGGCCGCAACGCGCGCGTCCAGTTCGAGCTTGCGGACAAGAAGAGCACGGCCAAGCCCATGCTCGCGCGCGTGGAGGAGGGGCACTTCGACCACGGCCGCTGGATTTTCGAGCGGGTCTGGAACGGCGACCAGACCGACTACGGACTCAATTTCACCACGCTCCCGCAGGTCCTGCGGGTCCGCCTCGGCACCTACTAGCGCACATTGGAGATCTGCCATGGTTCAATTCGCTTCGAACAGGCGCTGGCTGGGTGGCGCGCTGGCGTTGCTCGCGGTCGCGACTGCGTATCCGGCGGCTGCCGATCCGCTTCGCAAAGAGAACCCCGGCGCCAGCCGTGGCTTGGCAGAAAACTGCGGACGGCGTGATCGTCACGCCCGCAGCCGGCCAGTCGCGCAAGGTGCGGCTCCAGGTGATGAGCGATCGCATCATTCGCGTCACCGCCACGCCAAGCGAGAGTGTTGAGACACCCAAGAGTCTGATGGTCGTCGCCGCGCCGGCGCCTGCCGCGTTCGATGCCGTCGCAAACGGTAGCACCGTGAGCCTCAAGACGGCGAAGCTGACGGCCGACGTGTCGCTCGCAAACGGTGCGGTATCGTTTCACGACGCGACCGGAAAAATCGTTCTCGCCGCCAACGACGGCGGTGCCTTTTCGCCGGTGAAGGTCGAAGGGAAGGACTACCTGGCGGTCCGTCAGGAGTTCAATCGGGGCACCGACGAGGGATTCTATGGACTGGGCCAGCACGAGAACGGCCAGTTCAACTACAACGGCGAGGATGTCGACCTCGCCCAGCACAACATGGACATCGCGATCCCGTTCGTGATGTCGAGCCGGAACTATGGCGTTCTCTGGGACAACAACGGCATCACGCGCTTCGGCGATCCGAAGGAATACCAGCCGATCTCGTCGGGGCTGACGGTCACCGACGCCGACGGCAAGCCCGGCGGCCTGACCGCGCGCTACGCCGTGAACGGCGAGACCAAAGTCACGCGCGTCGAGGACGACGTGAACTATCAGTACATCCGCGACATGAAGCGCTGGCCGTCCGGCCTGATCGATCTGAGCGGAAACGCGCCGGTGATCGCGAAGAACCAGACGGTGAGCTGGGAAGGCGCGATCCAGTCCTCAAGGACCGGCATTCACAAATTCCGCCTGTATGTCAGCTCCTATGTGAAGCTCACCATCGACGGCAAACTGTTCATCGACGCGTGGCGCCAGAACTGGAACCCGTGGTACCGCAATTTCGATCTGCCGATGACGGCAGGGGTGCCGCGCAGGATCCGCATCGAGTGGATTCCGAACGACGGCTACATCCGCCTTCTCCACGCCGATCCGCTCCCGGATGCCGAGCGGCACGAGTTGTCGTTGTCGTCCGAGGTCGCACATGCGATCGACTACTATTTCGTGCTCGGGCGCAACCTGGACGAGGTCATCGCCGGCTACCGCCAGCTGACGGGGAAGTCGCAGCTGCTGCCGCGCTGGGCGTACGGCTACTGGCAGAGCCGCGATCACTACGAGACGCAGGCGCAACTGCTCGACACCGTGCGGACCTATCGCAAGCAGAACCTGCCGCTCGACAATATCGTGCAGGACTGGCGCTACTGGCCTGACGATTCCTGGGGTTCGCACGAATTCGAGACATCGCGCTATCCCGATCCGGCCGGGATGGTGAAAGACGTGCACGACACGCACGCTCACATCATGATTTCGGTCTGGCCGAAATTCTATCCGACAACCGGCAACTACAAGGAGCTCGATGCCGTCGGTGGCGTCTATCACGGCAACATCGACGCCGGCGCGAAGGACTGGGTCGGCCCCGGCTATCTCAGCACCTACTACGATCCCTACAACGCGAAGGCGGACGACATCTACTGGCGCCAGGTCCGCGAGAAGATCGACCGTCTCGGCTTCGACGCCTACTGGCTTGACAATGACGAGCCCGACATCCGCTCCAATCTGAGCATCGAGGAACGCGAACAGATCATGGGCCCGACCGCGATGGGACCGGGCGCGGAGTTCTTCAACACCTTTCCGCTCGTCCATGTCGGCGGGGTCTACGACCACTTCCACCAGGATCATCCCGACACGCGGCCGTTCCTGTTCACGCGCTCGGGCTACGGCGGAATCCAGCGCTATTCCTCGGCGCTCTGGAGCGGCGATCTTCCGGCACGATGGTCGGACCTGAAGAACCAGGTGCCGGCGGGACTCGGCATGTCGCTCGCCGGCGTGCCGAACTGGACCTTCGACATCGGCGGCTACGTCGTCGAGGACCGCTTCGTCAATCCCACGCCCGCGGACATGGACGAATGGCGCGAGCTCTATTTGCGCTGGTATCAGTTCGGCGCATTCGTCCCGATCTTCCGCTCCCATGGCCAGGGTCGCCTGCGCGAGATCTACAACATCTCGCCGCCCGGAACCGAGGTCTATGACGATCTCGCCTGGTACGACCGGCTGCGCTACCGCCTGATGCCGTACATCTACACGCTGGCCGGCGACGTGTACGACCGCGACGACACGATGATGCGCGCGCTGGTGATGGATTTCGCCGGTGACAAGGCGGTCGCCAATATCGCCGACGAATACATGTTCGGGCCGGCGTTCCTGGTAGCGCCGGTCACCGCATACAAGGCGCGCTCGCGCGACGTGTATCTGCCTTCGGGAACGCGCTGGTACGACTTCCATACCGGCCGCGCGTTCGATGGCGGCCAGACCATATCGGCTCCGGCGCCGCTCGGGCGGATGCCGCTGTTCGTCCGTGCCGGCTCGATCGTTCCCGTCGGGCCGGATATTCAGTACACGAACGAAAAGCCGGATGCGCCGGTGACGCTCTATGTCTACACCGGCTCCGACGGTGCGTTCTCGCTCTACGAGGACGACGGCACGAGCTACGGCTATCAGCGGGGCGAGGCCTCGCGCATTCCGATGACCTACGACGAAGCCACAGGCACGCTTGTGATCGGCGACCGCGCGGGTTCGTTTCCCGGAATGTCCCAGAACCGCGTGTTCCATGTTCGCTGGATCTCGGGCCCGACGGCGAAGGCCGTGGCGTTCGACGCGAAGCCGGATGTCAGCGTGCGCTATTCGGGGAAGAGGGTCGTGGTGGCGCGCGCGGCTGCGCCTGGCCACGCGCACTGAAATTCATCGGGGGAAGCATGCCGGAAGAACAACGAGCCTCCATGGCGAGAGCGGTGCCAGCGTTCGCGCTGATCATCGGTCTCTTCCTGCTCTGGGGGATCGCCAACAGCCTGAACGACATCCTGATACCCCAGTTCCGCAAGGCGTTCGCGCTGAACAATCTGCAGTCGGGGCTTGTGCAGTCGGCGTTCTATGCGGGCTATTTCCTGCTCGCGCTGCCGGCGTCACTCTTCATGCGCCGGTTCGGCTATAAGTCTGCTGTCGTGCTCGGGCTCGTGCTCTACGCCGCGGGCGCGATCCTCTTCTATCCGGCGGCCCAGACCCGCGAATATGCCTACTTCCTGGGCGCGCTGTTCGTGATCGCGAGCGGCCTCGCGTTCCTCGAGACTTCGGCCAATCCGCTTGTGACGGTGCTGGGCTCGCCCGAGCGTGCCGAGCAGCGGCTGAATTTCGCGCAGGCCTTCAATCCCCTTGGCGTGCTGAGCGGCATCCTGATCGGCCGCTGGTTCATTTTTTCGCCGACGAGCTACACGCCTGCGCAGCTTGCGGCGATGGCGCCGGACGCAGTGGACCGGATTCACGGTGCCGAAGCGCATGCCGTCGTCGGTCCCTACATGGTTATCGCCGCAATCGTCATCGCGTGGGCAGCTCTGGTCTTTCTGACCCGGTTTCCCGCGGCCGCCGATACCGACAGCGAATCCGAGGGCCGTTTCGGCGATCTTCTCGGCCGTCCTCATTATCTCTTCGGCGTCGTGGCGCAGTTCTTTTATGTGGCGGCCCAGGTCGGCTGCTGGAGCTTCATGATCCGTTACGCTCAGCAGGCCGTTCCGGGTATGTCTGACCGGGCCGCGGCCGATGTCCTCTTCTGGTCGCTGGTCGGCTTCACCATCGGCCGCTTCGCCGGAACGGCGCTGATGAGCCGGGTGTCGCCCACCCGCCTGATGGCGATATTCGCCGTCGTCAATACGGTGCTGACGCTCATCGCCGCGACAACGGGCGGCTGGACCGGGCTGCTTGCGCTCGCGGCCACGAGCTTCTTCATGTCGATCATGTTCCCGACGATCTTCGCATCCGCGATCCGCAAGCTCGGTCCGCTGACCAAGGCCGGCTCGTCGTTTCTGGTCATGGCCATCATCGGCGGTGCGGTGTTCACGCCCGTCATGGGCCACATCGCCGACGTATCGGCGATCCGCACCGCGATGTTCGTACCGGCCTTCTGTTTCGCCGTCGTGTTCGCCTATGCGGCGCTGTCGCGGAGTCCGGTCTCGTGATCATCGATGCGCACCAGCATTTCTGGCGCCTCGGGGAGCACGACTGCATCTGGCCGACGCCGGATCTCGCACCGATCTACCAGAACTTCGAACCCGCAGCGTTCGAACGCCTTGCCGCGCGCGAGGGTGTGACCGGAAGCGTGCTCGTCCAGTCGCAGGAAAGCGACCGTGACACCGACTGGCTGCTCGAACTGGCGGCGAGGACGGATGTCGTGAAGGCCGTGGTGGGATGGACCGACCTCAAGGCGCCCGACGCGGTGGTGCGGATCGCCGAGCTCGCTGGACGGCCCAAGCTCCGCGGGCTCAGGCCCATGCTGCAAAGCCTGCCCGACGGCTGGATCGCCGATCCGCGGCTCGACCCGGCCATTGCTGCGATGAAGGAACACGGGCTCTCGTTCGACGCGCTGGTGTTCACGCGGCACCTGGCGGATCTGCGCCGCTTCGCGCTGCGGCATCCCGATCTCCCGATCGTCGTCGACCATGGCGCCAAGCCGCCGATCGCGTCGGGCCTGCTCGGGCACTGGCGCAGGGAGATCGCGCGCATAGCCGAACTGCCGAATATCTTCTGCAAATTGTCGGGGCTTCTGACGGAAGCGCTGCCGGATCGCGACGTCGGCCTGGTCAGGTCCTGTGTCGAGCATCTTGTCGAAACGTTCGGTGCGGCGCGGCTGATGTGGGGCAGTGACTGGCCGGTGCTCAATCTCGCGGGCGACTATCCGGGCTGGCTCGCCATGGCGCGTTCGCTGGTTGGTGAATCGCACGCGATTTTTGCGGGCACCGCTCGCAATTTCTATCGAATCTGATCATGACCTTGCCCGCTCAGCACCCGTTCCCCTCCATCGGCCTCGGCGGCGCGGGCCTTGGAAACCTCTATCGCGCCATCAGCGACGACCAGGCGATTGCGACCGTGCATGCCGCGCTCGAAAGCGGTTTCGGGCTGATCGATACCGCGCCCTACTACGGACACGGCCGGAGCGAGCAGCGCATAGGTCACGCCCTGCGCGCGTGGCCGCAATTCCTGCCGATGGTCTCGACAAAGGTCGGCCGCATTCTCGATCCGGTGCCGTCCCAGACAGACGCCGGCGATTTCGGATTCGCGGACCCGCTCCCGTTCCGTCCGCGCTTTGACTATTCACGCGATGCCGTGTGGCGGAGCCTCGAGGAAAGCAGGACGCGCCTCGGTGTGGCCAAGTTCGACATCGTGCTGATCCACGACATCGGCCGAATGACGCATGGCGCGGAACACCCACGCATTCTCCGGCAAGTGCTGGATGAAACCTTGCCGGCGCTGGAAGAGGCGAGGGCGCAGGGCTTTCTCGACCGCATCGGCATCGGCGTGAACGAGTGGGAAGTCTGCGTCGAGCTTCTCTCGCATGCGCCGCTCGACGTCGTACTCCTGGCCGGACGCTACACCCTGCTCGAGCAGCCGGCCTTGCGATCGGGAATGCTCGATCTCTGCGCGGCGCGCGGTGTCCGCGTGCTGGCGGGCGGCGTTTTCAATTCCGGGCTGCTGGCAACAAGGCCGACCGCTGCGAGCCACTACAATTATGAACCTGCCCACGCGACGGTGATCGAACGCGCCCGCCGCCTGTGGGATGTGTGCGCGGAATTCGGCGTCGCGGTGCAGGCAGCGGCGTTGCAGTTTCCCGCGGCCCATCCGGCCGTTGCGACCGTGCTGGCGGGTGCGCGCAGTCCGGCGGAGGTGGCGGAAATTGCCGCCTGGTTGCGAGCTGCGCTCCCCGCCGATCTGTGGATCAGGCTGAAGGAGATGGGGTTCATAGCCCGCGATGCGCCGATACCGGAACATCGGTAAACGAAGGAGAAGAGCATGCGCCTCAAGGACAGGATCGCGGTCGTGACCGCCGCCGGCGCGGGCATCGGCCGGGCCACGGCGCTGGCATTTCATCGCGAGGGTGCGGTCGTCTGGGCCACCGACATCGACGACGCAGCGATTCAGTCGCTCGCGGCCGGAGCGCCGGGCCTTCGTACGCTATCGCTCGACGTCCGCGATGGCGCAGCGATCGTAGATGCGTTTGCGCAGATTGGAAGGTGCGACGTGCTCTTCAACTGCGCCGGCATCGTACCCGGCGGCACCGTGCTCGACGACGACCTTCAGGTGTTCGACACGGCCTGGGATATCAACCTCATGTCGATGGTGCGGGCGATCCGGGCGGCGTTGCCCGCGATGCTCAAAGCCGGATCGGGCTCCATCATCAACATGGCGTCGATCGCCTCGAGCCTGAAGGGGATGAAGAACCGCTGCGCCTATGCGACGACCAAGGCGGCCGTGATCGGACTGACCAAGTCGGTGGCGGCCGACTTCGTGGCATCCGGCGTTCGATGCAACGCGCTGTGCCCGGGAACGGTCGACACGCCGTCGCTGCGCGGACGCATCGCCCAATCCGGCGACCCGCAGGCCGAGATGAAAGCGTTCGTCGCGCGCCAGCCGATGGGCAGATTGGGCACGGCAGAGGAAATCGCCGCCGCCGCTGTCTATCTTGCCTCCGACGAGTTTGCCTTTTTGACGGGTCAGTGCCTTACGGTCGATGGCGGTGCGACGCTCTAAGTCGCCCGAGGGCGAAATCCTGGTCGAGAAAAGCAATCGTCGCGGCGGCAAGTGCGCCACGATGCAGGAGGTCGCGCGTCACGCCGGCGTTTCTCTTATGACCGTCTCGCGCGTCGTCACCGGTGAAGCCTTTGTGCGCGAAGACAAGGTCGAGAAAGTCCGGGCATCGATCAAGGCGCTGCGCTATTCCCCCAATCCCGCCGCACGCAGTCTCGCGGGCGCGAAATCCATCCGCATCGGATTGCTCTACAGCAATCCGAGCGCGGCGTATCTGAGCGAGTTTCTGGTCGGCAGTCTCGAGCAGTCCAGCGCGTCCGCCTGCCAGCTCATGCTGGAAAAATGCAACGGCGCGGGCGGGGAGCAAGCTGCCATCGCCAGGCTCGCGCAGAGCGGCGCCGACGGAATCATCTTGCCGCCTCCGCTTTGCGATTCCACCGAGGCGCTGCAGGCCATGCTCGCACAGGGTATTCCCGGAGTTATCGTGGCCACGGGACACCCCGCGTCACAATTCTCAGCCGTCAGCATTGACGATTTTGCAGCCGCCCGGGAAATGACGCGCAAGCTCATTTCGCTCGGTCACACACGCATCGCGTTCATCGCAGGCCATCCCAATCAGACAGCCAGTGCGCGCCGTCACGAAGGCTTCCTTGCGGGAATGCATGAGGCAGGGCTGCCCGTCGCTCCCGCGCAACTCGCGCAAGGCTATTTCACCTATCGCTCGGGGCTGGAGGCGGCCGAGCTGCTGCTCGGCGCCAATCCGAGGCCGACCGCGATATTCGCGAGCAATGACGACATGGCCGCGGCCGCCATCTCCGTCGCGCATCGTTTGGGGCTGGATGTCCCGCGCGATCTCTGCGTTGCGGGCTTCGATGATACAACCCTCGCCACCGCCATCTGGCCCGCCCTGACTACAATTCATCAGCCGGTCGCGAAAATGGCCAGCGAAGCGGTGAAACTGCTGATCAACCAAATTCGTCACAGCAGGTCCGGAGAAAAGGCCGTGATCGTGCACCGGCTTCTGGAATTCACTCTTATATCCCGGGGATCCACCACGGATCGCAAACGGGTTCAGCCCGGCGGATAGCCGGCGCGGGCTAATACGGCTCGCGAGGGTGCGGTCTGGTTTTTGGAACCGACGGGTGCTATTTCTACCAAAGCGAGATATCATCTAGAACTATTGTCACGCGAGAACATTTGGACCTGCTGCAAGTAGATATCTTGCGCTTTGTCCAATGGTCGGTGCGCTTTTACTTTTGGGGGAAATCGGAAATGACAACGCGCAGGGCGTTTCTGGAGAGCACGGCGCTCGGGGCCGGGCTGCTTTTCGCAAGCGGATATTGGCAGCTCGCTCTTGCGGCCAGCGACAAGCCGCTGATCGACGGCGTGGCCGCGGCCTGCAACCGGCTGGCGCCGCTCGGCTGGCGCAAGATGATGCTGGATGTGACCGGCGGCGAGCTCGACATCACCGCGCCCGATCTCCATGCCCAACTCGTCAAGACGCTCTCCCATATCGACCGGTCCTATCCCGGCTTCGGCGATTTCGACGTGGCGGGGACGCGTGCCATCGAAGCCGGCGTGCCCGACCGGAGCCTGCTCTATCACGCTTTCGCTTCTCCCACCGTCGTCGCCGATCGCGCGGGCACGGAGCTCGGCGGATTTCCGACCCTGGCGGAGATCGAAGCGGTCGAGAACTACGTCTACGGCGTGGTGCCGCCGACGATGGCGTCGCTGCGCGAGCGCGCAGGGACACGCAAGCTCGCGGTCGTCGTCTACGCGCTGCAATACCGCAACACGCCGAACTCGGTCCATGGACGGCACGCGGAGCTTTGCTTCTCGCGCTCCGGCATCGCCCGGCTGGGCACCATCGCTGCGCTCTACGATGCGAAGGCGCGCAACTTCGCGCCGCTCGATTCGGACAAGCCGTTCGATTTCCGGGCCGTGCCGCAACGCTTCGCGGCCTATCTCGCGATCCAGATGAACGGCGACGAGAAGAAGTTCGGACCGCAGGACGCGCTCGACGGCGATGACAAGCTCGCTTTCTGGGTGCCGATCCACAAGCTGTTCGGCGGGACGGAGTGCATCGCCGGTATGGATCTGGCGTTCGGGCTCGGCCGCGATTTGCGCAACGACGAGCTCGCGCAGTTCCACCGCTACATGGATGTCGAGGGATACCAGAACAACTGGCGCGGCGCCGCCCTCGAGCAATTCCCCTTCACGATCCGCAACGAGAAGATCGCCTCGTTCTCCGCGCGTCCGGAATTCGGGTCCGGCGTGCTGGAGCCGGCGCCGGCGCCGCTCGCCAGCGCCGCGCAGTACCAGGGCAAGGCGCTGACCTTTCCGGTCGATCCCAACTACATGTCCGATCCCGCCAATCTCGAGTTCTCGTCGATGCAGGTCCTTCCCGGCCGGCCGACCCGGACCCCGGGCTACATGTACGACACCTCGCAGGGCACGCAGCGGCCGGCGCCGGAATATCTCAACGTGCGCCACAAGGTGCTGGCGAACGGCCAGATCGACAATCTGAACCTGCGTCCCAAGATGATGGCCATCATCAAGGCCGGCGATTATCAGACGCAGCACTATATCGATTTCACCGGCGACGGCTGGATCGAGGCGCGGTGCCCGGCGCTGGAAGCGCTGGTCGACGGCTTCGTGGCGGCCTATTGCATGATCGCGCCGCCCGATTTTTTCCCCGGTGTCAGTCAGCGCGACCTGATGCTGTGGTGGAACAACGACGTGCCGAAGCAGGTGCGCGCCGCGCTCTGGGCGGTCCAGCCTTACGCGCTGTCGCATGCCGTCAAGCAGTCGTTCCCCGTCTACGAACCGCGGACACACCTGACCTCGGGGAGCTACTCGTCGATGGGGTGGGCCCTACCGGCGGCGATCGGCGCGAAGCTCGGTCGCCCAGATCGCAAGGTGGCCTGCGTGCTGGGCGACGGCGACTTCCTCCAGACCGCGCAGGAGCTCGGTGTGTGTGCCCAGCACGGGATCGCCGTGTGCTTCGTGGTTCAGAACAACGCGGGCTACATGTCGATCCGCGGCGGCCAGCGCAAGATCACCGACCGGCACCTGATCTCGGAGTTCACCAAGCCCGACGGATCGCCCTACAGCGTGGACATCACCGCGATCGGGAAGGCTTTCGGCGTGGATAGCTGCAGGGTCGATGCCAGCGAGGATCTCGAGCCGGCGCTGGAGCGGGCTCTGGCCTCCGAGGGCCCCTCGCTGGTCGAGGTGACGACCTCCCGGGACGCGGCCGGGCCGTGGGTCCCCGGGTGGTGGGACTTCCCCGTGCCGGCCTACATCACCGACGAGCGCCAGGACGAATACTGGCTCGAGCGGGCCGAGGAGCAGCACCTGTGACGAGTGCATTCTTTCTCTACGGCGGATGGCCGGGCCATTTCCCCTACGAGGTCGCCGAGTGGGCGGACGGGATCATGGACGACCTCGGATTCGAGGTCACTCACACCAACGACCCGCATCGACTCGAGGAGGATCTGACCGCGTACGACGTGATCGTCTGTGGCTGGACGCAGGCGATGACGACCGAGGATCTGACCGACAGAGCGGAGCGCAGCCTGCTGGACGCCGTGGCTCAGGGCACGGGATTTGTCGGCTGGCACGGGGCGACGGCGTCGTTCAGGTCGAGTCTGCCCTTCAGCTTCCTGCTCGGCGCGTCGTTCATCGACCACCCCGGAGGCGAGGGGGTGGAGGTCCCCTACACCGTGAACATCGTCGATCACGACCATGACATCACTCGTGGCGTCGAGGATTTCCAGGCCGCCTCCGAGCAGTACTACATGCACTACGACCCGGCGGTGCACGTGCTGGCCACGACGACGTTCACCGGGGAGCACCTGCCGTGGGTCGACGGGGTGAAGATGCCGATCGCCTACACGAAGCAATGGGGCAAGGGACGTGTGTTCTACGTGGCCCTCGGTCATCTGCCCAAGGACGTGGAGGCGCCACCGGTGGAGCGGATGGTCTGCCAAGGCCTGCGCTGGGCCGCTCGCGACGCGAGGTCCGCGGACGCTTGAGCACCGGCGCAGCGCCTCAATCCCGCGCCCTCGCTCTCCCGTACGGACTGCTGGCCAGCGAGCTGCCGGGCGATGCCGTCCTGGATCCGGGCGGCGATGTGGAGTGCGACATCGCGATCATCGGGTCCGGGATGGGCGGTTCGACGCTGGCCTACGGTCTGCGCGAATCCGGCGCGCGAGTCGTGGTCGTCGAGCGCGGCGACTTCCTGCCCCGCGAGTGGGAGAACTGGTCGCCCGAGGATGTTCATCTGCGTGGCCGCTACAAGAACGCCGAGTCCTGGTATGACCCCGGTGGAACCGCCTTCTCGCCCGGCGTGTATTACTACGTCGGCGGCAACACGAAGGTCTACGGGGCGTCCCTGCCGCGCTTCCGCGAGGTCGATTTCGATGCGATCGCGCACCCTGATGGCGTGTCGGCCCCCTGGCCGGTCTCGTACGCCGAGATGGAGCCGTTCTACGGCGAGGCCGAGCGTCTGTACGGCGTCCACGGTGAGCGGGGCGTCGATCCCACCGACCCGTGGCGATCGGGTGAATACCCATTCTCAGCCCTGGAGCACGAACCCGCGATCGCCGACCTCGCCGCGGCGTTCGCGCGACAGGGCGTGCGTCCGTTTTCGATGCCGACCGCGATCGATCGGCGACCCGGCGGGCGCTGCATCCGCTGCCGCACGTGCGATGGCTTCCCCTGCATGGTCGACGCCAAGGGGGACGCCGAGGTCTGCGCGCTCCTCCGGGCCGCGAAGGCCGGCGTTCGACTGCTCACGCGGACCCGGGTGACCCGGCTCGAAACTGATGCCGGCGGGCGGCGGGTGAGGTGCGCCGCGGCGCAACGCGACGGGCGACGATTGCGAATCCACGCCGAACGATTCGTGATCGCGTGCGGCGCCGTCAATTCGGCGACGCTGCTGCTCGCCTCGGGACCGCACGACGGAGGACTGGCCAACCGATCAGGTCAGGTTGGACGCAACTACATGGTCCACAACAGCACGTTCATGATGGCCGTCGATCCCCGCCGACGCAACGAGGTTCGCTTCCAGAAGACGCTCGGCGTGAACGACTACTACCTGGCTGGGGCCTCGGGCCCCGCGCTCGGCAACGTCCAGATGCTGGGCAAGCTGCAGGGAGCGATGGTGAAGCCCGCTCGCCCGCGAGTGCCGCTGGCGTTGCTCGAGTACATCACCCAGCACAGCATCGACCTCTACCTGACAACCGAGGACGTCCCGTCGCGGGCGAGCTTCGTCTCGCTGCGCGATCAGCGGATTGTCGTGAACTGGGAGCCGACCAATCTCAGCTCTCACAGAGAACTCGTGCGCCGCGTGTCGAAATTGGTCCGCGGCGCCGGGTACCCGATCGTCCTGATCGAGCGGATGGGCATCGCGACCAACTCGCATCAATGCGGCACAGCGCGGATGGGGGAGGACCCGGGCACGAGCGTCGTCGGTCCAGGCGGCCGCAGCCACGACGTGGACAACCTGTGGCTGGCCGACGCATCGGTGTTCCCGTCCTCGGCTGCGATCAATCCGGCGCTGACCGTGGCCGCCAACGCGCTGCGGGTGGCGGCGATCGGCGAATTGACGCGGTGAGGCGATAAACGAGAGAGCGAAAGGGAATCGATGAACACGCGCGAGGTCTACGACTACATCGTTGTCGGTGCCGGGTCAGCAGGGTGCGTCGTCGCGAGCCGGCTGAGCGAGGATCGCGACCGGCGCGTCGCGCTCGTCGAGGCGGGTCCACCGCCGGACAGCCGGCTCGTCGATGTGCCGGCGCTCTTCCCCCGCCTCCTCAAGTCGGCCTACGACTGGGATTTCGAGAGCGAGCCCGAGCCAGGTCTGAACCGACGCCGCAACTTCATCCCTCGCGGGCGGATGGTCGGCGGCACCGGCTCGATGAACTCGATGCTCTACGTCCGTGGGAACCGCGCTGACTACGACTCGTGGCCCGACCTCGGAGCGCCGGGCTGGAGCTTCGACGAGGTGCTGCCGTTTTTCAAACGCTCGGAGGACAACGAGCGTGGCGAGGACGAGTTCCACTCCGTCGGCGGGCCGTTGCGGGTCAGCAACCCGCGCTCGGTGCATCCGTTGCTTGCCGCGTGGGTGCAGGCGGCAGAGCAGGCCGGGCACCCGACGAGCGCAGACTTCAACGGTGCCGTGCAGGAGGGTGTCGGCATGTATCAGGTGACTCAGCGCGATGGACTGCGCTGGAGCCCGGCCAAGGCCTTTCTCGAGCCTGCCCTGTTGCGTGAGAACCTCGGTCTGCTCCATTCGACGCTCGCACTCCGGCTCGTCTGGGAGGGCAAGCGTGCCGTCGGGATCGAGGTCGACAACCAGGGGGTCCGGCGGACGATCTACGCCGAGCAGGAGATCATCCTCTCGGCGGGCGCCTACCAGTCTCCCCATCTCCTCCTACTGTCCGGGATCGGTCCCGCGGACGAGTTGCGCGCCGCCGGCATCGAGCCGCTCGTGGACCTACCCGGGGTTGGTCGCAACCTCCATGATCACGCCGGGTCGCTGCTGGCGCTGCCCACGACCACGCCGCATCACCTCGGCGGCGATACGAGGGGCGAAGAGCACCGACTGCGCAGCGAGGGTCTCGGTCCGATGATCTGGAACGAGGCGGGGGCGTTCCTGCGCTCGGATCCGTCGCTCGACGTGCCCGATCTCCAATTTCATTCGGTGCTCGGAGTCTCCTATGACGAGGGACTCGGTCCGGCCACGCGCTCCGGGATCTCGTTCGGGCCCTACGTCGCCCGCCCTGAGAGTCGGGGCCGGGTCACGCTGCGCACGCCCGAGCCCTACTCCAAGCCGCGAATCCGCCACAACTTCCTCGTTGAGGGATCGGACCGCGTGAAGCTCCGTGACGGGATTCGCCTCGGGCTTCAGATCGCCCGCCAGCCCGCATTGGCTGCGCACATCCAGGACATGGCCGCGGCGGCCCGAGACGGCTTGATTCCGGCGTCGGACAATGACCAAGCCATCGACGAGTTTCTCGCGCGCACGACCTTCGCGTTCTACCACCCGGTCGGCACGTGCGCGATTGGCTCGGTGACCGATCCGATGCTCAGGGTCAGGGGAGTTGACGGTGTGCGCGTCGCCGACACCTCGGTCATGCCCCGCGTGCCCACGGGCAACACCAACGCGCCGGCCATCATGGTCGGCGAGCGTGCCGCCCACGTCATCGCCACGGGATCGCTCGCGTTGGTTACACCCGCAGTCGCTGGACGTGTTGTCCACAGCGGTCACTAGACAGAGTGTCCATCCAGTGTTACGTTGCCGGTGAGCGCAATGAGTCGGCCGCAGGCATCCCCAGCGCAGGCTAAACGGCGCGAACTTGTCGTCGCTGCGGACTTCGGCAGCACATTCACCAAGGTTTTCGTGATCGCCCTGCATCCTGGGCGTCTACTCGCGTCGGGGGCGCATCCGACGACGCTCGGGGACCTGCGCGATGGGTTGCGTGCGACGCTCGAGAGCATCGGCGCAGGCGATGTCGCGGCGGGCGCGCCCGTCCTGGCCTGCTCCAGCGCCGGCGGCGGCCTGCGCGTCGTGGTGGCTGGACTCGAGGAGGATCTGACGGTGAGAGCCGGGCACTACGCGGCCATGAGCGCGGGCGCCCGCGTCGTGCAGACGCTCAGCGATGGGATCGATCTCGCCCGTTTGACCGCCGCAGACCCCGATCTCGTCTTGCTCACCGGCGGGCTCGACGAGGGCGATGAGCGTTGCCTGCTGAGCAATGCGGAAACGCTTGCCGCATCCGACATCCGCGTTCCGGTCGTGATCGCCGGAAACACAGCGGTCGCGGGCCGTGCCGCCACCTCGCTGACCCGCTCGGGTGTCGCGGTGACGGTCAGCCCGAACGTGATGCCGTCCGCCGGCGTACTCAACGTCGGTCCCGCGCGCGCGAGGATCCGCGAGGTGTTCATCCGTCACGTGATCGGCGGTCGCCAGGTGACCGGATCCCAGGAGCTTGCGCGGATGGTCCGGATGGCCACACCCGATGCCGTCCTGATCGGCACCGAGCGTCTTGCCCACCATTGGAAGCAAGACGTCGTGGCGCTCGACGTCGGCGGCGCGACCACCGACGTGCACTCATACGTCCGGGCACCGATGGCGCGCCAGGGCACCCGCGCGCGCTTGGCTCCCGAGGCGAGCGCCAGCCGTACGGTGGAGGCCGACCTCGGCGTATGGTCGGGTGCGGGCAGCCTGGTGGGCGCGGCCGCCCGCGAGGGTTTGCTGACCGAGGATCGGGCCGCGACGATCTCCGCCGCCCTGCCCCGTGCCGCGGCGGCACCGGACGCGGGGGAGCTCGACGACCTGGAGCTGGCGAGATTGGCGAGTCGGCTCGCCGTGTGTCGTCATGCGGGTCGGCTGCGTGCGCGCGTCGGCCCCGATGGCGTCGTCGTTGAGGCCGAGGGCAAGGACCTGCGTTCGGTCACGGCCGTGGTCGGGAGCGGCGGCGTCTTCCGACGGGCCGAACCCGAAGTGGCTCATCGCGCCCTGCAGGCCGCCGTGGAGGGGGCCAGCGACGAGCGCCGCTTGATGCCGCGGGCCCCCACCGTGGCCGTCGATGTCGACTACATCCTCGCGGCCGTCGGGCTCCTCGGCACCGTCGATTCGACAGCGGCCACTGAGCTGCTCAGCACGACGCTGCCCTCGCCCGAGGCATCGCGCTGATGACGGTGGGTGAGACGCGCTTTGACGAACTCGTCCCCACGGGTCTGCCGCGGGGGCGCGACCTCGTCGCCGCCGGGCGCAGACGTGGCGACTTGCTCGACGTTCCCGCGAGCCGTTACTGCCAGGACCGCGGCGTGCGGTCCGAGCGCGAGTACAAGGCCCGCGCGCGCGACTACGGAATGCAAACGACGTTCATCAACATCGGCTACGAGACGTGGGAGGAGACAGCCGACGTTCTCAACGAGCTGGAGGCGCGCGGGCGCGCGAAGGACTACGTTGTCGACCGCGCGACGCTGGTGGTCGATCGGCGCATGGGGCTGCCGCCCGAAATGCGCGCGGGCGCGGTGCGCGAGACCGGCCTGATGCTGAACGACGAGCACGAGTGGCAGGCCACCGGACGAGACGTGGCGACGCAGTGTCAGTACGCCGATCACAACCTCTTCAGCCCGGCTGCGCTCGTCAACACCGAGGCGGCGATGAAGGCCGGGATCTCGTACGTCGGCAACCTGTCGCAGATCTCGTGGGGGTGGCCGCCGTGGGACGACGACGTGGAGCGGTTCTCACGCACGGTTCAGGCGCTGGGGATGCTCTCGGCCAAGCGCGAGCTGTTCGTGGTCGAGAACTACCAGGACGACGGGTTTCCCGGCAGCTTCTACGACGTTGCGACGATGCTCGGATGGGCGCTGTTCATGCGACGGGTCACCGACCTCGTCGGTGTCGATCAGTCGCAGACATTCGGCTCCCAATGGTCGGATCCGATGCTCAAGCAGGCGTACGGACTTGCCCTGGATGCCGTCAACCCGATGCGCGTCCCGGCGGCGGTGATCCATTCCGATACCAACTCGATCGAGGTCGACAACGACTTCGACCGCAACGCCACGCTCGTGGCCATCGATGCCTACTTCAGCGCCAGCCGCGAGCTTCGCAATCCCACGGGTTCGGCGCTCCACGTGACTCCGGTCACGGAGGCGGTGAGGATTCCGACCGTCGACGATCTTGACCAGTCGATGATGATCGGCCAAGAGGCGATCGCTCGTGCCCGCGCCACCGCGGGGGTCGTGGATTGGCGCCCGATCGAAGCGCTGCGCGATCGGATGCTCGAGGGCGGCCGGCGCGTATTCGCGAACATGATCACCGGCCTTCGCGAACTCGGGGTTGACGTGGAGGACCCTCTGCAGCTCCTGCTGGCGACATATCGCATCGGCGCCGCCAAGCTGGAGGAGCTGTTCCACGCCGGCAACCCAGACCCGGCCTATCCCCGGGGATTCGAGCCCGTTGTCATGTCAGAGGTTGCGCGGCGGTTGCTGGCCTGGCGTGACGACGCGATCACGCGGATCAGCCGCGCCGGCGGCCTGCCCGACCTGTCGGGCGTCAAGGTCGTCGCCGCCTCGGGGGACATCCATGAGTACGGCCTCTTCGTGGTCACCGAGGTCCTCGGCCGCTGCGGGGCTCGTGTCGTCGACCTGGGGACGAGCGTCGGTAGCGCGGAGTTGGCCAAGGTAGCCCGCGAGGCGGCCGCCGACGCGCTCGCCGTGAGCACGCTCAACGGCGGCGCCCTGGACTTCGCGCAAAACGTCCAGCGCGAACTGGCCATGCGTGAGATCAGCCCGGTCGTGTTCATTGGTGGCCGTCTCACCGAGGCGCGAGGCGACGAGAACTCGGTCGACGTCCGCGACGACCTGCGCCGCCTCGGCGTCCGCACTTGCGACACGATCGACGACATGGTCCTGGGAATCCGTGGGGCCCTCGCCGGCCGCGACCCGGGCGGGTCCGATGCTCGATGAAGCGCCCGACGGCGCGTTCGACATCGTCATCGTCGGGAGCGGCATGGGGGGCGGAACGCTGGCCTACGCGTTACGCAACGCCGGTGCCAGCGTCCTGCTCGTCGAGCGGGGCGACTTCATTCCCAGAGAGCGCGAGAACTGGAGCACCGACGCAATCTTCGTCGATGGGCGGTACAAGGCCGATGAGCGATGGCAGTCATCCGACGGACGTTGGTATCAGCCCGGCTTGACCTACGCCGTCGGCGGTAACACCAAGGTCTACGGCGCCTCATTGCCGCGCTTTCGGCAGACCGACTTCGGATCCGTGCAGCATGCGGACGGCGTGTCTCCCGCCTGGCCGTTCACCTACGACGACCTGGCGACCCACTACGCGGCGGCCGAGGCGATCTTCGGTGTGCACGGCGAGCCCGAGAGCGGATTGCCGGACCGTGCCGAGCCGTTTCCCCACGCGCCAGTTGACCACGAGCCCGGTGTCCGCGAAATCGCCGCTCGCCTGAGCGCCGCCGGATTTACACCGTCTCACCTTCCCCTGGGTATCGACCTGCGTCCGGGCGGGCGGTGCATCAGGTGCGCGACGTGTGATGGATATGTCTGCCTGCTCGATGCCAAGGCCGACGCCGACATCCGCTGCGTCAGGCCTGCGCTCGCGGCCGGCAACGTGGAGATCCTCACCCGAGCTCACGTGCGACGCATCGTCACCGACCCGAGTGGAGCCCGCGCGGCCGGGGTCGAGCTCGTGCGGGACGGCACGGTGAGCTTCGTGCCCGCCGGGACCGTCGTGGCGTCGTGCGGGGCCGTCAACTCGGCCGCCCTGCTCCTTCGGTCGCGTTCCGACCGACATCCGCGCGGTCTGGCCAACGCTTCGGGAACCGTGGGGCGCAACTACATGGTTCACAACAACACGATCATGCTGTCGGTCAGGCCCGTCCGCCGCAACGAGACCGTCTTTCAGAAGACGCTCTACGTGAACGACTTCTACGACAGGGGAACTGGCGAGCATCCGTACCCGCTCGGTCACGTACAGCTCATCGGCAAGGTGCGCGAGCAAATGGTTCGCCCGCAGGCGAAGCTGATCCCTCGCGGGATCCGCCGCTACATCACCGATCGAAGCATGGACTGGTGGCTGTTCACCGAGGACCTTCCCGATCCGGACAACCGGATCGATCTCACCACCGGCGGCGCCGTGCGGCTGCGCTGGACGCCCAACAACCTCCGCGCCCACGAGACCCTCGTCGGCGAAGCCAAGCGCATGGCGCGGGCAACCGGGTATCCCATCACCTTCACGCGGCGTGCCGGAATCGAGGTCTGTTCGCACCAGGCCGGCACGGTCCGAGCCGGCGCCGACCCCGCCACCAGCGCACTCGACCCGTGGTGCCGCTCGCACGAGATCGACAACCTGTACGTCGTCGACGCGTCGTTCTTTCCCTCGCTGCCGGTGATGAACCCCGCGCTGACCATCGCCGCCAACGCCCTGCGCGTCGGGCAACGGATCATCGCGTCGCAATGAGCCCCGGGAGGATGACCCCATGGACA
Organism: uncultured Solirubrobacterales bacterium; assembly: GCA_963734775.1. Lineage (GTDB taxonomy): Bacteria > Actinomycetota > Thermoleophilia > Solirubrobacterales > Solirubrobacteraceae > Palsa-465. The sequence goes on along the minus strand of CAVTJE010000012.1, from coordinate 318,077 downwards.
ATCACCGGCAGCAGCATCATCTTCAAGCCCTATTCGCTCGAGCAGGCGTTGAGCGGGCTCGCGCAGGCGGGCTTTACGGCCGTCGAGCTCGGAGCGGTGAGCGACTTCCACCGGCACCTGGACCCCGACCGCCTCGGAGGACGTGAGATTGCGCAAGCGCGTGCGTTGCTCGAACGGCACGCCCTCACGTGCGTGAGCATGAGCGGCCACGCTCCGCTGCAGACCGAGGTGGGAGTCGGCCGTCTGGGCCGCGTGCTGGAGGCCTGCTCCGAGCTCGGTGCCACGGTGCTCAATACGTTCACCGGCGACCCGGCCAACGACGAGGAAAGGGCCAGGTTGATCGCCAACGCGCGCACGCTGGCCGACCGCGCGCAGGCCCTTGGCGTGCGCCTCTGCATCGAGAACGACTCGTCGCTGATGCCGAGCGCCGAAGCCGGGCTGGCCTTGCTCGACGAGATCGGGCACGACTGGATCCAGATCAACTATGACCCGGCCAACGTCATCTACTTCGCCGGCGTCTCACCGGAGACCGACGTCGACTTCGCGCTGCGCCGCCTCGGCCACGTTCACCTGAAGGACAAGCGCGGAGGCCAGGGAGTCGCCGACTTCCCACCCCTGGGCGAGGGTGAGCTCGACGTCGCCGGGGTCTTGCGAAAGCTCCGGGCGATCGACTTTGCCGGGCCCGTGTCGGTCGAGATCGAGTTTCGAAACTGGGAGTGGCCGTCCTGGGAGGAGTGCGTCGCCGCCGGCCTTCGAGCCCGCCGATACTACGAGTCGACGATACGGGCACTCGACGGCGACGCGACGAGATAGACGACGGCGATTTCTGTCTTCAACACTAGACAGAGTGTCTAATGAGTGCTAAGTTCCACACGTGGTCTGTCGAGAGGAACGGCAGCGTGGCGCCCCGCCAGCGCACCAGCTCGAACGACGGGCGATGAGAATGAGGGCACTGGAGTCGGGCTGCCGGTCCGAGCGATCGCGCGTCATCTCAAAGGCGCGCCGGCGCACGCTCACGGCCCGGGCACTCACCGTTGGTGCTCTTGCTCGGAATGTGCAGCCTCGGTTCGGAGGTTTGCACACGGTGATAGCTGCGTTTCAAGGTCGGTTGCGGTTGATTGTGGGTGGAAGCGGACTCGCCCCGATCGCGAGCGGCGTGTTCTTCGGGTCTTGATTGGAGAGAGAGATGGCAACGGTTGAGGATTCGACGTCGGTTGGTGGCGCGGCGCATGGCGCCGCGTTCGTGCGCAAGTCGTCCGGTCTGATCAAGACCGGGACGCCATGGCGGATCTTCGTGATGGCCTTCGCAGTGCAGGGCGTCGGTGCGTGGATGGCGCTCTACTACCTGTACGGCGTCGGGCCCTTTCCGCAGTCGAACATTTGGCTCGCGTTCCTGCTCATGCTGCCGCTGACGCAGGCATTCAATCTCGCACTTGCGTTACTCGCATCGGTGTATCCGAGAGACGGTGGCGACTACGTGTTCCTGAGTCGCATCTTCTCTCCGATGGTCGGATTCGTGACGAACTTTGGGACGTTCTGCGCTGTGTGTTTCTTCTCTGCCTCCGGCGCGTTCTTGTTGCTGCAGGTCGGACTTGCACCAGCGCTCCAGGTCTTCGGCGTAATCACGCATCACCCATCGTGGACGCATGCCGGGACATGGCTGAGCACCACACATCACTCGTGGCTGGTGTCATCGTTCCTGGTTCTTGGTTTCGGTGCTCTGATCGCGTTTGGCATGAAGATCTTCTACCGCTATCAGGCGATCACGTGGTGGGTCGGGGGCGGGTTGTTCCTGCTCATGTTGATTGTGTACGCGGTGTCGTCGCACTCAACGTTCGTGCATGGCTTCAATAATTACGTACTCGCTACCTCCCACAAGGCCAACGCTTACAACCAGGTCATCGCCGCGGCCCACAAGGCCGGCGTGCCCCACGGATTCACCTTCTACGACACGCTCGGTATGTTCGCCGTGGCCACGGCGGTCGCCACGATCGCCACGGCGTGGATTGGTGGCGAGGTGCGAACCCCGCTGCGGACCCAGCTGGTTGGCGGCGTCGGCGGCGGGATCGCCTACTGGATCGTCATCCTGATCATCACCGCGATCATCGCCAACACCACGGGCCTCGGCTTCAACCGGGATGCGACCTTCCTGGCCATCCAGCACTCGGCACAGTACTTGCCCAATCAGTCGCCGGTGTTCACGTTCTTCGCCTATGTGTGCACGACGAGTCCGGTCCTCCTGTTCCTGATGATGGCCGGCATCGTGATCATCGGTGCCTATCTCGTGCCCTCCCAGATCATGTACCCGACGCGGATGCTATTCGCGTGGTCGTTCGACCGTCTGATCCCGCGCCAGGTCGCGAACGTGTCGCCCCGCACCAACGCTCCGATCATCGCGACGGTGATCACGATCGTGGCGTGCGAAGGCTTGCTCGCGTTGTACGGGAGCGGCCAGATCACGTTCATCAATCCGGTTCTGATCTTCGGCACGATTTGCCTGATGGCCTCGATCGCGGCGCTGGTGCTGCCGTTCATGCCGAAGAGTCGCGATCTCTACAACAAGAGCGCGATCAAGCGCGAGATCCTGGGAATTCCTGCCATCAGCCTGGCTGCCTTCTTCGGGATCGTCTTCTGGGTCGTGGCGCTATATGTCGCTCTGACCAGAGACTCGCTCGGTGCGAACGCTGCGTCGAACGTCAGGATCTGGATCGGCGTGTTTGTTGTGCCAGCGATCTATTACGTTGGCGTCAAGTGGTACCGCAGGCGTCAGGGAATGGACCTCGATGCCACCTTCGCCGAACTTCCGCCCGAATGAGTCTGGCTTAGTTGACGAGCCAGGTTCGAGTTCTAGACTCGAGGGCGCGGTCGGTGCCTGCGGATTACGCAGCGCCGCGCCGCGTCCCGAAAGGGGATTGACGAGAGATGGCGCTGTTTCGCAAACGTGACGGTGATGAGACGCCGAGGCGCGTGTTCTTCGTCACCGATCTGCACGGTTCATCCCAGGCCTGGGGCAAGATGCTCAGTGCCGCGTCGATCTACAAGGTAGACGCGCTGATCTGTGGTGGCGATGTGGCCGGGAAGCGGCTGTACCCGATCGTGGAGCACGGAGACGGCCGTTACGTGGCCGAGATCAATGGTCGTCCGACGGAGTTCGAGGGGGAGGACGGCGCTGCCGAGGCGGAGCGGCGAATCGAGGCCGTCGGGGGCTACGCCAGGATCATGGGGGCCGATCAGGCCGAGCGGCTGGAGCGCGACGAGAAGGCGATGGACGAGGTGTTCACCGCGTGTGTCCGGGACCGGCTGGCCAAATGGATCTCCGTGGCCGATCGCCGTCTCGCCGGCACCGACGTTCAGTGCTACATCACCGGTGGCAACGACGACGAGGAGGCCATGCTGGAACCTCTGCTCGAGGGCAAGTCCGAGCACGTCGTGGCGTGTGAAGGTGTCGTCGCGGATGTGCTCGGCCACCCGATGATCAGTCTGGGGTGGAGCAACGAGACGCCGTGGGCAACTCCCCGCGAGACGAACGAGGAACACCTCAGGCAACTGATCGAGGCGAGTGCCGCGCAGCTCGATGACTACGAGAACGCGATCTTCAATCTGCACTGCCCGCCCAAGGATTCAACGCTCGACACGTGCCCCAAGCTCGACACGAGCAAGTGGCCGCCGGAGCCGGTGATGACCGGCGGGCAGATCGAGATGTTCGGAGCCGGAAGTTCAGCTGTGGCCGAGGCGATCGAGCGCTATCAGCCGATGCTGAGTCTCCACGGTCACATACATGAGGCCACGGCCGTGAAAAAGATCGGACGCACGACCTGCATCAATCCCGGGAGCGATTACCACGAGGGGAATCTACTGGGAGTGATTGTGGCCATGAAACCCACCAAAGTCGTCGATTACCAGCTGACTCGTGGCTGACGGTTCGGGCGGGGTCGAGAGAGGAGTTGGAGGATGGAAAACCACGATTCGCTGGGTATCGGACTGAATCTGATCGCGGCAGCGGATGATGCCAAGGTCACTGCGCGGCTGTTGGGGGGCGTGGCCGTCGCGCTCCACAGTGACACGGCACGAACTCCGGGCTTCATGCGGAGCTTCGACGACGTCGACATAGTGATCGACAAGCGTGGTCGCAAGCACATCGACCGTGTCACGGCCAGCTGTGGCTTCGTCCCAGATGTTGAGTTCAACAATATGCACGGGCTCGAACGCCGCACCTATTACAGCGACGAGTCGGGCAAGCTCGACGTCTTCATCGGCGAGTTTTCGATGTGCCACCGGCTTTCGTTTGACGACCGTCTCGGGGCGGATCATCCCACGGTCGCGCTGGCGGATCTTGTGCTCACCAAGGCCCAGATCTACGAGTTGAATCGCAAGGATGCATACGACCTGATCGCCATCCTTGCCGATCATCCGCTCGGCCACGACGACGATGACAAGATCAATGTGACCCGGATCACCACGGTGTGCAGCCGGGACTGGGGCATGTGGCGGACGGTGAACAGGACCCTGGAGACGGTCGATCAGATCGCCCAAACGATGCCCGAGGCACAGGGCCACCGCGACGCCATCCAGTCTCGGGTAGCGGAGCTTCGGAGCGAGATGGAGCAGGCCCCGAAGAGCGCCAAGTGGAAGATGCGGGCCAAGGTCGGCGACCGCAAGATCTGGTACGACCTACCCGAGGATCCCGATCGCCATCCCGCGGCGGCATAATCTCCGGCATGCACGACCCGGTCGGGCCGGCCATCGGCCCCCGATGCCCCCGGCGGTAGACACGTTGTCCACGAACGCGGCGGGCAACGGTAGATGACGGGCGGTCCCGCGATCGGCGTCATCTTTCCCGCCCACGCGGCGGTCGAGAGTCTTCCAGGCTTCGCCGAGCGCGCCGAGCGCGCCGGTCTCGACGAGCTGTGGGTGGTAGAAGACTGTTTCCTGTCTGGAGGCGTCGTGATGGCCTCGACCGCGCTGGCCGATGACGCGACGGCTCCGCGTGGGAATCGGCCTGCTTCCGGCCGTCCTGCGCAACCCGGCGCTCGCGGCGATGGAGATCGGCACGCTCGAGCGTCTGCATCCCGGGCGCGTGACGATCGCGGTCGGACATGGAGTGGCTGCGTGGATGCGCCAGAGCGGCGCATATCCGACCAATCGCCTTCTCGCTCTGGAAGAGGTTGTCGCGGCCGTGCGGGCTCTGCTCCGAGGTGAGACCGTGAGCGTCGAGGGAAGCCATGTCCGGTTGGCCGGCGTGGCTCTCGAGACTCCGCCCGCGCAGCCGCCGCCCATCCTGATCGGGAGTACGGGGCCCAAGGGATTGGCGGTGGCGGGCCGCAGTGCGGACGGGATCCTGCTCGCCGAAGGCGCCGGCGCGCCGTTCGTCGAGTGGGCCGTGCAGCGGGCCGGCGCCGAGGACAGCAGCCGAGCCGATCCGCCGCGCTGCGTCGTTTATGTCTGGTTTCGTGTCGACGACGACGGCCGGCGCGTGGACGAGCTTCTACGTCCCGCGATCGACCACTGGCGTGACTCGGGCCACTACCCGGAGCCGGTGCGCCTCGCGCCGGCGGACGAGCGAGAGCTCGGGGTCGTCGGAGATCCGTCCGCCTGCGCGCGCGCGATCGATCGGCTGGCGGCGGCGGGGGCGAACAGCGTCGTGCTCATGCCGCTCGGCGAGGACACCGAGAGCCAGGTCGATCGCCTCGGTGCCGAGGTCCTCCCCCTCGTGCGCGCGCGCGCGTGATGTCGGTCGGCTGGGGGTTCATCGGCGCGAGTATCTGGGCGCGCGAGTGGATGATCCCCGCCGTCCAGGCGGTGGACGGTGGACACGCGGTCGGGGTGTTCTCGAGCTCTGTGGCGAGGGGAGAGCGGTTCGCCCGCGAGTCCGGGCTCGCGCGCGCGTACGCGTCACTCGACGCGCTGCTCATCGATCCCGCGGTCGACGCCGTATACGTGAGCACCACCAACGACCGGCACGCGGAGCCGGCGATCGCCGCCGCCCGAGCGGGCAAGCACGTGCTGTGCGAGAAGCCGATCACCCTGTCGCTCGCCGACGCCGAGCGCATGCGAGACGCGGCGCGGAAAGCGGGTGTTGTGCTGGGTACCAACCACCACCTTCGTGGCGCGGCCACGTTCCTGGCTTTGAAAGGCCGGCTCCATGGAGGGGACATCGGCGACGTTGTCGCAGCGCGCGTGTCGAACACGACATTGCTGCCCGAGGCGATGCGCACCTGGCGCCTGAGCCAGCCCGACGCGGGCGCCGGCGTGATCTTCGACCTCACCGTCCACGATGTCGATGTCATCCGTTTCCTGCTCTCCGATGAGGTCTCCGAGGTTGCCGCGGTGACCGCCAACCAGGGCATGGGAAGCGGCTCCGTGGAGGACTCGGCGATGGGCGTCATGCGGATGCGTGGCGGCCAGCTGGTGGGGTTCCACGACTCCTTCACGATCCCGCACGCCGGGACCGGCGTCGAGGTCTACGGCACGACGGGGTCGTTGTTGGCGCGCGATGTGATGGGGCCAACCCCGGATGGCGTGTTGTTCCTGCGCCGGCTGGACACCATCGAGCCGATCGAAGTGGCCGAGCGCTGGCCGTTGTACGAGAATGTGATCCGCCGCTTCAACGCGGCCGTCAATGGTCAGGGAAGCCCACTGGCATCGATCGATGACGGCATAGCCTCGCTCTCCGTGGCTCTGGCGGCGGTGGCGTCGGCGCAGCGCGGCTGTCCGGTGGCCGTGGAGGCAGCGTGATCCGGGAGATGGCCGCAGCGGTGCGCTAGCGTCCGTTCCGTGGCACGCACGAACCTCGAGGACGCTCAGGACCTGGTCGTCGCCGACGTCGTTCACAAGCGCTTCAGCGCGCTGCCGGCGGAGACGACGATCGGCGAGGTGCGCGCGTGGTTCGCGGCCAGCACGCACCGCCAGCTGGCGGTCATCGCCGACGATCGCCGCTACGTCGGCTCGCTCACCCGTGCCGATCTGGCGGCGGATGTTGACGGGAGTCAGCGCGCCGCCGAACTGGCCCGGCACGATCCGGTCGTCGCTCCCGACGCGCCCGCACGCACCGGCCACGAGCTGGCGCTGAGCACCGACGCGCTCCGGGTACCGGTGGTCGATCGCGACGGCGTGCTGATCGGAGTGGTTGGCGTGACCAACGACCTGGCCGCGTTCTGCGGTACGTCGTAGCCGGGTCGCTAGGCCCTGGCCAGGTCGAGCATCGCGCGCTGCTCGGGATATGTGAGCAGGCGCCAGCGCTCGCGCTCGTCCTGCCACACGTAGATGTTCACGTCGACGATGCTGCGGACGTCCTTCAGGGCGGCGACCGTCTCGGTGGCATCGCCATCGTCGACCAGCGCCTGTCGCGTCATCACATCCACGACTCTGAACCTCCGGGGCGGGCGCGGCGCGGGCTCCTCGGGCGGTCTGGGTCGCGGCTTGCGCGGCACGCGCACCGGCTCGGGTGGCGACGAGCGCTTCGTCGACCGCTCCAGCGGCACCACGTTGGCGCCGGTGCCCTTGGTTTCTGTGTGGAGGACCCAGGTCTTGGCCATACCAACGAGGATACGACCGGCAAACGGCGTCCCGTCCGGCCTTTCCTGTATGGTCGAAATTGCTAGCGGAACGGGGTTTTTGCGCCCCTAGGCCTGGTAGGAGGACTGGGCCCGCAAGGCCAGAGAGAAATTATTCCCATGCCTTGGAGGCTTCGTGTCGGCACTGAAAGAGAGTTTCAAGAACGAGTACACCAAGCAGCTTCTGCGCGTGACCGGCGTGAGGCCGGCGACGTTGAAGCAGCGCAAGACTCCGCACTACCGGATGCCGCTTCTCGAGGAAGCCGGCGGCCACATGAAGCTTCAGAAGTATCACGGTCCGGAGATCCCGAAAGAGGAATGGGAGAGCCTGACGTACACCACGTACTCGAGCGATCCTCGCACCCATTTCGCGCCCATCACCTCGGCCACCGGTGAGATCGAGCTCAAGGGGTTCTGGGAGTACGGCAAGGCCGATCTCGACGGCGTGTGGACCGAGAACGCGAAGAAGTGTCCGACCATCGTCCAGTGGGTCGAGTCGATCGGCGCTCGCTTCGGCCGCGTGCAGCTGTCTGCGCATGTCCCCCAACACGATGCGTGAGTGCCGGTGGGGACTGCACCTGGACAACAACAACCAGGGCAACCCCGAGACCAACGGCTGGGTGGTGCGGATCTGGCTCGAGCTGACCGAGGATCCCTCGAGCGCGCTCGTCGTGCGGGCGACCGAGTTCGATCGCAAGGGCGAGGTCATGATCCCGCTGCCGAAATACCAGATGGCTGTGGTTGACTCAGAGTTTCTCTGGCACGGTGGCTACCACAACGGGACCCACACTCGGTATGCCCTGATCGTCAGCGCCGAGAGCGGCCCCGACCTCGAGCGCTGGATCAAGAGCGAGCTCCCGAGCTAGCGGTTCCGGCCGAGCTCCAGCTTCACAGCTGACCGTCGGGGACACGCCCGGCGAGGATCGCGCTTCGCTGCGCGTCGGTGAACGGCGCGGCGAACAGATTCGGATCATCCTGACGGCTGCGGAACAGATCGACGATGTAGTTCATCCGGTCGGCCAGCTTCGTCCAGTCCTTGGCGGCGCTGCCGGTCAGGGTGTCGGGCGTGCGGTCCCACCCCTGGGGCCATCGAGAAACCGCTCGAGTTCGGGCAGCTCGATCGTCTGCAGCGTCGTCGGGAAGGCGGCGCCGTTCAGCCGCGGCACGTCGTGGCTCACGCGCATGCCCTCGGGTCCGATCGTGTAGCTGAGCAGGTGCTCGGTGACGAACCGGCGCACCGGCCGGGGCACGGAGGCATCGATGTAGGGCTCGAGTCGCTGGTGCTCGTGCAGGATCGCGAACAGGTTCCCGCACAGCATCAACTCGTCGCGGCGGTCGGGATCGGGCTCTCGCCCGGCATCGAAGTAACAGCCGTAGGCCTTGCGGAGCAGGTCCTGGCCCCCATCGCGTGCGGCGCCCGGCCGCAGGGCGGACAGGAACTCCTCCAGTCCGGCACCAGTCCGGCGATCGGACTCGAGGAAGGCACACACGAAGCGGGCGGTCTGGCGACCGATGTCGGCCAGCACCGTCACGTTGCCGCCGAAGATCGCCCGCGAGGCGTGCCCGAGCATCGCGGAGCGCGCCAGGCGAACCGTTGCGCCGGTGCCGGCACCGGCGGCTAGCGACGCAGCGACCCTCCGCTTCGCCGTGCCGCCCGACACCGTCGCTCCGAGCCCCGCGCCGAAGGCCGCCGCGACCCTCACGCCGTGCCGCGAGAGCAGGGATAGATCCTCCTCCCGGATGGTTCTTCCGGCCTTCTTCGACCCCCAGACGGCCCAGGTGTGGAAGTTCGCGCCGCTGGCGGGTCCGGTGATCTGACGCAGGGCCAGCGAGAGCTGCTGATGCGCCAGGGTGATCCTGAGGTTGGACAGGACCGGATCGCCGCCCATGGTCGCGACATCGATCTGCTCTTCCCACCAGGTCCGGTCGGTCCAGTCGGCCAACGGGTATGCCCCTCGTCTCGTTTCGGCGTTTGGTTCGCTACGCGGTTGCCGGCCGCGGACCGGGCCTCCGCTGGGCGAATTTAGCGCTGGCCCTCACCGCGCCTCGCGCCACATCAGCGTCACCGTGGGTCCCTCAGGCGGGGCGAACTCGCCGGTCTTGACGAATCCGAGCGACTCATAACGGGGGAGGTTGGCTGGGTTGGTGGACTCCAGGTAGCTCGGCAGGTGCGCGGCGTCGACGCGGGCCAGATCCTCGCGTAGGAGGGCGGTACCCAGACCGTGTCCCCGGTGGTTCCGGTGCGTCGCCCACCACTCGAGGTGAGCGAAGGTCCCCGCGGGGGTGTGGGTCTCGAACTGGTCGAACAGGGCGTGGATCGCGGCCGCGCGCGCGCCGAAGAGGCGGTCAAACACCTCGGTGATGACCGGCTCGAGCTCCGGAGACCCGTAGCTTGTCCCCGGCGGTGTCCATACGGTGACCGATTCGCCGTGTGGGGTCATCATCGTCTCCGCCCCGAGCCGGGCGACCAGCTCGAAGAATGGGAGCAGATCCTCATCTCGACGCGCCTCATCGGGAAACACCCAGTGACCCCACAGCGGGTCGTCGTAGAAGGCGCTGGCGAGGCACTGCGCCACCAGGGGCAGATCCACGGCCGTTGCCGGACGCCCGACGACCCCAGATCGGTCCGGGACCGCTATCGCGCCCGCTCCGATGGCTGGGCCGCGTTTCCGTGCGCCGCGTGCGTCGACGCGCGCGGGATCACCGAGAACGGAACCATCCGACGCGGCTGGACAGGATCTCCGCCCCCGACCAGCAGCGCGAGCAGATCCACGGACTCGGTGCCGATCCACTCGGGGTTGAGGCTGAGCGCGGTCAGCGTGGGGCGCGACGAACGGGCCGCCTGACTGTCGGTGCATCCGGCGACGAGCAGCTCGCCCGGCACCGGTACTCCCTTTGCCTCGGCGGCCAGAAGTGCCCCCAGGGCCAACCGATCGAGCGTCGCGTAGATGGCGTCGGGAGCTGAGCGCGACTCGAGTAACCGCGTCGCCGCGGCGTAGGCGCCACTCTCGCTCAACGAATCGGTCACCACCTCGACGATACCTTCAAGGCCCAGCTCGGCGGTGGTTGCCTCGAACGCTTCGAGCGAATCGATCGTGTAGGACTGAAGGGCAGGAGAGGTCAAAAGCGCGATCCGCGTCGCACCCACGCTCGGCCAGGTGCCGGATCATCGCGCGCGTCCCGGCCAGGAAATCGTTGTCGACCCAGTAGGCATCGTCGGGGCCGCCGGGGAGGCGACCGGTGGTGACGACGGGGACCCCCCGTTCCGCGAGGCGGTCGACGATCTCATCCCCGGGCACGGGATCCATCACGACGGCGCCGTCCAGCGGGAGTCGCTCGAGGATGTCGGCCCGGGATTGCGGTGGGACCAAGGTGAGCGAGAATCCGCGCTCGAACGCCGCCGCCGTCGCGGCGTTCATCACCTGCATGAAGTAGTCGTAGTCGCCGAGCGTGAGCGCGAGGTCGTCGACGAACGAGACGGTGAGGGCCAGGATGCCGGTGCGCCCGCCGGCCAGACCCCGCGCCAGCGCGCTCGGCTGATAGTGAAGCCGGTCGGCAACTTCGCGCACGCGCGCGCGGGTCTCGTCGGTCAGACGACCCTTGCCGTTGAGCGCGTGCGAGACGGTGGTGATCGACACGCCTGCCGCGGCGGCGACATCTCCGATCTTGGCGGGTTTGAGCATCAGGGCCGCGACTGTAGCGGCCGCGCACTTGACCTGCAAAAGCGCTTATGCAAGTGTGTGCGCCCGGAGGCGCAAAAGCGTTTTTGCATCGATAGGAGAGAGATGTCGACGGCAAGAGAGTCCTCGGATCGAACGATGTGGACGAGCCTGCTCCACGCTGGCCTCGCCGGGTCGTTCATGCGTTTTCCGTACGTCCCCGCCCAGACCGACGCGCTGCGGCAAGCCAAGGCCGGAGCCGCGGTCTACGGGATCCCGTTCGATGCCACCAACATCAGCCGGACCGGCGCGAACTACGGCCCGCGCGGCATGCGCGATGTCTCCGCCCAGTTTCTGACCTATAACGCCATGCTCGACTTTGACGTGGCCGACCAACTCTCGCCGGTCGATTGCGGAGACTGCGACGTCATCCCGGGCGACCCGGCGCGCACGTTCGAGCGGGCCCAGGCCGATATCGAGCAGATCCTCCGCGCCGGGGCGCTGCCCGTCACGCTCGGCGGGGAGCACTCGATCACGATTCCGGCCGTCCGGGCGGTGCGGTCCGTCCACGAGAACCCGGGCCTGATCCTGGTCGACACCCACCTCGACACCGCGCCCGACGTCGGCGGCGAGCTGCTCAGCCATTGCTGCCCGATCACCCGCGCCGTGGATGCCGGCTTCGATCCCACCAAGATCGCACTCGTGGCCATCTCAGGGTGGATGAACCCGCGCACGGAGCTGGCCTACTGCCGCGACCATGGCATCACGGTCATCTGGCTCGAGGAGATCTCCCAGCATGGGATCCCGTGGGCGATCGAGCGCACGCTCGAGGTCGTGGCCAGCGGCACCGACGGCGTGTACCTGTCCTTCGACGTCGACAGCCTCGACGCGGCGTTCGCTCCGGGGACGTGCTGCCCGACGCCGGGAGGGCTGACGAGTATTCAGGCGATCGATTTCGTGCGGGGGGTCAGCGCGCCCGGACTGCTCGGCGTCGATGTGGTCGAGGTCGCGCCCAGCCTCGACCCGACGCCGGCCACGGCATTGATCGGAGGCCGCATCGCCCTGGAGGCGATGAGCTGGCACGCGGGCGCCGGGCGAAACGGGGCGGGCGCCCTCAGATAATCCGCGAATCGCGCCCGCGCGCGACGACGATCCAGAACAGGATCGCCTGTCCCCGACCGATGTTTCGCCACCTCTCGACCCGGCTGCTGTCGGCCACGAGCACCTCGCCGGCGCGCACGGCGGGAGTCTGACCGGCGATCTGCACCTGCACGAGCCCGTCGGCCACGGCGACGATTCCGGTGCCGGGTTGGGAGGCCGCGGGTCGGTCGGTGGCGCGCGCGTCCAGGTGCACCAGGTCGATGCGGAGCTCCGATTGGGCGTCGCCGAGCAGGGTGATGGTGCGCTCGAGGCCATGGTCGGGTTCGTCGGCGCGACGTCCGATTCGGTAGATCTCGGGATCGTCGCCGTGGAGGAGATCGTCGATGGTGACCCCGAGGGCTGAGCTCAGTCGCGCCAGCGTCGCCAGCGAGAGGCCTCTTTCGGTTCGTTCGGCCTGGGAGATGGCGCTGGCCGTGACGCCGGCCAGCTGGGCGAGGTCCTGCTGGCTGAGATCGCGGGCGCGCCGCAGGGCGCGGAGAGAGGCGCCGACCCGGGCGATGACATCCGCTGGCTCGAGCACGGGTCGCCCGTCCTCCTCGGTCCAGTGCAGGACCGACCCGCGGGTGCCCTCAGGGCGCCCCTCGGCCTTGGCGACTCGCACGCTTCGCTCGTCCACGCGCAGCACACACTGAGTGACCGATTCAACCGTTTCCCGCACCGTCACGGGGATCTCGCGCGTGCTCATCGACCAGTAGGCGATGGCGCTGACATCGAGCAGCAGCGGACAGCAGCGCGCAAAAAAGCCTCGCGTGTTGCTGGCGCCCCACACCGCGACCATGTGGTCGAGCGACTCGAACAGCAGCAGGCGCCGGCCGCCGGGCGCGCAGAGACGGTGAATCTCGCGCAAAAGGTCGACCGGATGGCCGAGTTGCGTACCCGGACCGGCTTCAATCACGGTCAGGCCAGGGGCGTCCAAGACCCATTTCGTGGGCGCGAGCGAAATCACGGTGCGGGTGTCGAATTCGTCGCTGCGGCAGGCGATCGCGTTGTAGAAGGGTTCGGCGGGCGCTGAATCGAGCTGCCACACGACGTTGTCGCCCCAATACAGTCCACCGAGCACGACGTCGAGCGCGTCAATCCCCGTGCTCACTCCTCGCTCCGTCGGCCCGTGATCAAGCATCGCTGTCGCACAAGAGCATCTCATGATTTGTTTGGGCGTGACTAAACAGCAGTGCTGTAGAGGGTTCGTAGGGCCGGTGACATCGGGGTAGACACTTCTACGCAGAACTGAAATGGCAACTGTCAGCGCACCGATTCACCGCGTGTCTTGGCCGGCTGCGCGACTGCGTCGCGCCGCCCGTTTTGGGCTTGGCGCGGCGCTCCATGTGCGTACGGCAATCGGCCGCGAGGCACTCGACACGGCGTTGGTCCAGGGAGCAGATCGGGCCTCGCGCCCCGAACTTGCGCTTCGGGCGGCGCAGCTCGAGCGCCCTGAGCACCGCCGCGCCCTCTCGGGTGCGGTCCGGCGTCTCGTCAGTCAGGACTGCGGCCGGAACTCGCGCGGTGAGCTCCTCGCGCTCGCGGATCGACTCGACAGCCCGAAGCCGGCCGCGGCGGCGGGGATCGCCATAGCCGGACGTCTGGTCGGCAACGTGCTGCCCAGCCGCCTGTGCGCGGAGTCCGACCCGCGAATGGTCGCGGAACTCGTGCGGAGCGCACTCGTCACGATGGACGACGAGCGGGCAGGGCGCGGACTCGGCTCGGGCCAGCTATCGGTCCTTCTCCTGACTGGCTCATGACCACTGTGCTCCTGACCGATCAGGGGCGGGGCGGGACACTTTGCTGCCAGCGATACGGTGCGCGCCAGCGGCTCATGGCGCGCCTCAGGGCCTGGTCGCTCGACGCCGCTCTGGCGCGAGGAGCGTGCCCCGACTCGAGCGTGGTTCTCTCACTCCGCGCCCGCACGCTGATCAGCGCCAGAACGCGGCGCCAGCTGTCCCGCCGGCTGCGGCAGCGTCGTCCGGCTGGCCGAGCGGCCCTCGCGGCCGCCCAACTGGTCCGTCCCCATCTGCAGGAGCGAGGTTATCCGCGTCCGAGCCGAGCTCGAAGCGCTCGCCGATCGCCTGATCAGCCCACAACCCGTCGAGGCCACCGGCATGGCCCGCGTGCACCTGCTCGTGACGGACGGTTCGGGTCCGGTGTACCACCGCCACCGTTCCGGCGAGCTCGCGCGAGCCCTCCGCGAGGCGTTTGACGGGCTCGAGCCCGAGTTCTGACGGTTACTTCGTCACCGGCGCGTCGTGCGGTGCCATGATCGTGCCGATCTTGACGTACAGCTTGCTCCAGTAGCCGCTGTAGTCGCCCTTGGCATTGAAACTGCTCGCCTTGAAGGTGACCGCCATGGCGATTGAGATCTTCTTCTGCGGCAGGTAGGACTCGATCGCCGCGTACCCGCCGAACAGCGGGTTCTGGGCGATCCAGTCGCCGTTGCGCACGGCGCCGATTCCGTAGCCGTATACGCGGTTGAGCGTCATGCAGCGCTCGCAGCCCCGCTGCGGCTTACCGAAACCGATCCGAGGATTGATCATCTCGCGGTACGAGCGGCGGGTGAGTAGCTTCCCGGTACCGATGCCAATCGCCGTGCGGGTCATGTCGGCGATGTTGGTCGTCTCGACGGCTCCGTCCCGCCCATGACCCCGCTCCTCCGTGATGACGATTGTCGCCGTCGGCGAGTATGCCAGACACGACAGGGGCGAGGTCGTTCGCTTGCGGCGTTAAGGCGGAGGGCCCGGCCGGGGCCCGGGTGTGAGCCGGCCCGCCAGATTCACGCTCGGCGGGCTGGCTCTCCTCCCGGCCACCGTTTATTTGCGCCGGTGTGCCTGGTACGCCGCGGCCTCTGAGTGAACGATCCCGATCAGGTTGCCGAGTGACAGGTTGGCGTCGAGCAAGTGCAGCCCCCACTCCGGCGTCGGGGCCGGCGTCGGTGTCTGGGCGCCGTTGTGGGCGGCGACCTCGAGCACGTGCGCGCCGTTCGAGTCCTCGCAGCGAGCCGTGAATGACCTCGGTGACGACCAGTACACGGTTGGCGGCTTGGGCACGTTCCACTTCAGGACGCTGAGCCCGAGAGCGATGGTCGAGCCCGGGGCGAACGGCGCGCTCGGCTGGATGGGGTCGAGCAGCCCGCTGCGCGCCGGCCAGGCTGGCCGGATTCGTGCACAGGACCTCGTCGCCCTTCGGCGGCTTCATACCGAGCCCCTTCAACGCTCCCGGCCGCCCGAACAGGCTGTCCTTGGGCACGGGCTGGTCGAAGGTGGAGAAGGCGATCACGCACCCGAGCTGGGTCGCGCTCCGGCAGGCCGGGATGTGCTTGAAGTCGCCACCGATGCCGGTGCGGCCTTTGACGAGCACGTTCCCGCCCATCAGGATCGCCGACAGCAGCCGCTTGCGGACGGCCGGTTTCGTGTCGATCTTCTTGGCGATCACGGTCTCGAGGACGCCCGCGCCCTGTGAATGGCCGATGAGCACGAAGCCCCTGCCGTGGTTGTCGTGCTTGAGGTAATCCGCGAGCGCGTTCTCGACGTCCTTGACGCCGAGCAGTGGATTGGGCTTCGTCGCCGACGGAGGCGCGCCGGGTAGACCGGCACCCGAGAGCGTGACCTGGCGGTACATCGGCGCGTAGATCCTGCAGTACTGCGAGTACCGCGACACCTGGTAGAGCGCGATCGAGCGCTCGGTGTCCTGGATGACCAGGTTGCTGTTGGCGGTCTTCTCGTCGCTGACCGTCGGGTAGACGTAGAAGCAATCGATGGGCGGATTGCGCTCCGCCTTCGGGTGCCTCACACCGATCGCCTTGGTGAGCGGGGCGTTGTACACGGTCGTCGAGAGTCCCGGCGTGCACGGATCGGGCTTCTTGCCCGGCTTGCACAGCCACACGGTCGCTCCCGCGGGTGCGCACGCCAAACCCAACAGCACGGCCGCGCCGATCGCGGCGAGACCCGCACCTACGAAGTGAGCTCGCCTGGTGCACGATGCTTTCGTGGACTTCACTGTCCCTCCTTTAGCGTTCGCGATATGTCTAGTGGTGGCGTCAAGCGGTCCAGGGGCCGTCCGGCAGCGGCGACCAAGGAGCAGTTGCTCGATGCCGTGACCCAGTATTTCCTGGCCGGGGAGCGGATCGACATCCAGGCCATCTGCGCTGAGCTCGGCCTCTCCCGCGCCACCGTCCATCGGTGGTACGGCTCCCGCGACGACGTGATCGGGGCTGTCATGGTGAGGCTCGTCGTGCCCCTGTTTCGCGCCATCGCCGACTCGGGTGCAGGGGCCGGCGCCGAGCGGCTTGTCGATGTGTTCGAGCGCCAGCTGCGGGCACTCGCCGATGCGCCGGCGTTTCGCCGCTTCCTCGCACACGAGCGCGACGCGGCTGGGCGGATCCTCACCGCCCCCGACGGCGTCGTCGAATCCAGTGTCATTGCCCTGATCCACGAGGCCATCCAGGCCGAGATGGACCGGGGGTACGAGCCACCTGCGGATGCCGAGGTGATCGCCTACGCGATCGTCAGGATGGGCGAGTCGTTCCTGTACGCCGACGCGGCCCGTGGGTTCCGCGGTGACTTCGCCCGCCTGCGCTCCGTGTACGCAGCCTTGCTTGGAGCCAGCCGTACTCGCGGTCATTCAGAAGCCCGGCCCGGCTCCTGAGATCGCTGCCGATCTCGCGTGTATCGCCATTTGATACACAAGGCGCGATCGTACCAAAATAGGGCGTTCTCGCGATCACGTAAGTCCCGCTCCGGTATAGGACGGCGGGACCGCCGTCTTGGACTGCGCGGCGGCGATCTGGGCCAGGAGCTGAGTGCCGCTGGTGCCCCCGCGGACGGTGAGGCGCGGGAGGCGGAAGCGATCCTGGTGAGCCGTGGCCCAGCCGGGGTTGATCGTCGTCGCGCCGACATAGCCCGCCGCGCGGACGGCGGCGATCACGCCCGCGTCATAGCGGCCCGACGGATAGCTGAACCAATTGACGGGGACGCCGTAGAGGCTGCGAAGTTGCTGCTTCGCCGTCGTGACGTTGTTGCTGAGATCGGTCGAGCTGAGGGAGAGCAGGTCGGTCGTGGCCATTCCCTCGGTGTCGAGCTCCCACCCGGCCGCGACCAACGCCTTGATCTGCGTCGTGTTCAAGCCTCCGTCGGTTGGGGACAGGCCGTTCACCTGAAGATTCTCGACCCCGACCCAACCCAGGCCCTTGAGGACCGGCAGCGCGTTGGCGTAGTGCGACGCGTAGCCGGTGTCGAAGCTGATCACGATCGGCTTGCCCGGCCCGAGCGATAGACCGTGCGTCCAGCATGCCTCGAGCTGGTTCATCGTCACGGCATGCCAGCCGGCGGCTTTCAGCGCCTGCATCTGGCTCGTGAACTCGTCGACGGGCACGTACAGGACCGACGAGGCGCTGGTCGTGGCCGGCGGGCTGTTGATCACGTGGTAGCTAAGAATCGGCACCCCGGCCGCAGACGTGCACGCGACCGCCGATGTCGTCGCCGTGGTCGTGCTCGCATGCTCGGCCGCGGTCGCCGAGCGCGACTTGGGGTTGTGCGAGTTCGATCCGACGATGGCGACGATCAAGACCGCCACCACGGCGACGATTGACGCGGCCGCGAGGAATCGCGCGGCCCGGATTCGCATCCTCCGCTGTCGCGCTTTCTTGCGCCGACGGTCCTCAGCGTCGCGAAAGCTCACGCCGCGAAGGTACACGGCCGCGCCGCTGGATCGGCGTGTGCGGCCTTATCGGTCGATTAAGAGGTTGGATTGGACGCCGGGCTATGGATATATTTCGCGTCGACCGGTGGGTAAACGCTTGGCACCAAGGAGGTGCGGCATGTGGGGTCTGAGGTTACGTACGATCGCGGTTGGCGTCGTCGCCGCGTTCTCGATGCTGGCCATTCCCGGGTCAGCCCTGGCGGGCGGCCCTGGGGTCTGGACCAAGCTCGCCACCGTCGACCAGGGCAGCGACACGGTCGGCATGCTGCGCACGGCCGACGGGCGCCTGCATCTCGTGTGGCTGGCCAAGCGGGCCAGCAACCTCACGCATTCGTACACGACGGCGGCGATCTCGCTGGGAGGCAAGCTCCTGGCCACGGGGACCGCGCTCTCGAACTGGGCCTCCCTGGAGCCCGACCCACAGCTGATCGGCGACGGTTCGGGGATGCGCCTCATCTTCGAGGGCGGCACGGGAAGCTACGGGCTGCGACTCGGTTGCGTTTGGTGTACACGGAGACCAGCGCGGATGGGTCGCACTGGAATCTGGTGACCGGCATCGCTCTCCAGCCACAGCGCTGGGATCGGCGAACCTGGCGGCGACCGCTGAGTCGAACGGAACGACGCCGGTGGCGGCTGTTCGCCGGCGGTCACCTGTTCCACGTCGGAGTCGATCCGAAGCTGCCCGGCGTCGAGCCCCCGACGGCGACGATCACCAGACCCTGCGGCTCAGCCCCAAGCAACCCTGCGATCGCCACCGACCAGAAGACGGCGCCGTCTGGGCGAGCTGGTATCAGGCGTTCGTCAAGTAGGGCTACTGGGTCGACCAGATCCTCCCGAGCCAGGGCGCGCCGACTCGAGGCGCCCGGGTCGGCGCCACTGCGCCACAGAACAACCAACCGCTCGAGCCGGTGGCGATCACGGCGCGGCCTGGCGGAGGGGTCTACCTGGCGTACTGCGTCGCCGACCTCCACGCAGCCGTGCGCCCACATCGACCTGTGGAAGGTCGGCTCGCCAAGGCCAAGGTCGTGCCCGGCTCACACAACAGCACTAGTACTCGTGTGGCCCTCGCCGCCGGACCTCAGGGCCGACTCTCGGTCATCTGGTACGACTCGACCAAGAACAAGATCCATGCCGTGCGCACCAACACCTCTGCCACGGCATTCGGCGTAGTGCGGACGATCAAACCTCCCGCCAAAACCTCTGGTTTCGACTCCATCCAGGCCCAGGGCTCTTCCGGGCGTCTCGACGTCGTGATCGTCGATCAGGTCGGGACCAGCGGATTCCCGATCGGTGTGTTCCATACGCAGGTCCTCGCCGGCCTGTCGCTGACGGCTAAGCCGCACAAGTTCAGCCACAAGCAGGGGCAGAAGGTCACCTTCACCGTGAAGGACGCCGGCCAGGCCGTCGCCGGCGCCAAGGTGTCGTGCCTGGGCAAGCATGGAACGACCGCCGCAACCGGGAAGGTCGAGCTGGCCTTCCACAAGGGCGCCGCCAAGGGCAAGCACGTGTGTACGGCGACGAAGTCCGGTTACAACGGAGGCAAGACGACGATCAAGGTCACCTAGCTCCTGGCTTATTGCACGAGGCAGCTCGCGCTCGCCGGCTGGCCTTTCGGGAAGGCCCGCACGAGACCGTGGGCGATGTCATGGTTCCGGGCCACGTAGCCGGGCGAGTAGTAGTGGATTCCGTCGGGGATGAACCACTTGCGCTTGGCCTTGTCGGGCCAGTCGTAAACCCGCATATTCGGGTAGCGCTTGCAGTCGGCGAGGAGCGCCCGGTTCCATCTCTGCATCCCCGCCTCGGAATACGGACCGCTGCTGAGCAGCGAGATCACAGCGATCCACAGCACCGGCCGGTGGCCGATGATCTTCATCATGTTGTGGATCCGCGTCGATACGTTGACCGGCGAGGTCGCCGCGTTGTCGACGTCGTTGGTGCCCAGGGCGAAGATCCAGCAGCCCTTGAAGCCATCGGAGATGTGCTGCTGGGCGACGGTGGCCGCGTTGGGGATGCCCTGGTAGGTCTCGAGGGTGGACCGGGCCCCCGAGATCTCGGGATAGAACGTCTGGACCCCGACCTTTTTCAACACCGCATCGAGACGCTTGCGGGGGTTGGGGATGTAGTCCGTCGAGATCTGACCCTCGGAGGTGGAATCGCCGATATAGACCACCGAGCGACACGCGGTCTTGCTCGCCGGCGGCGGCCTCTTGGCAGGCACGCTCGTCGTGGTGCTGGACGCGTTCTTGGCGCCGGCAAGTTTTGGCGGAAGCTTGGAGATCTTCGGCGGAGCGGTGTGGCCCTGAGAGATCACCGGGAGCGCGCCGGCGAGGCCGACCACGACGAGGGCGAGCGCGGCAGCGATACCCGTTGTGAGCCCGAACACGTTTCGCCGGCGACGCGCCGCCGCAGCCTGCGTGCGCGGTCTCCGTCGCAGTCGGCGCAGCGCGCCGCGCCGGATCGGTTCCTCGACGTAGCGCCACGAGAGGCTGGCGATCACGAACGTCAGGGCGATCTGCAGCGCGGCTCGGGGCCAGTTGACCCCGGTCTCCTCCCCGCCCCACAGCACGATGATCGGCCAATGCCAGAGATAGATCCCGTACGAGCGCACGCCAACCCAGCGCAGGGGCGGGCAGCCGAGGACCTCCCCGAGGAGGCTGGAGGCGTTGACGACCGCGGCGATCACGAGCACCGTGGCGATCGAGAGCAGGATGATCCCGGCCGGGTACAGGAACGAGCTCAGCGAGCTCGTCTTCCACACGAGCAGGAAGATCCCGACCAAGCCGACGGTGCCGGCAATGTCGAGGCCGACCGGGCTCCGGACCGAGCGGCGCAGCGCGGCACGTGTCATCCGCGTCGGCCATACCATCGCCAGTGCCGCGCCCAGCAACAGCCCAAACGTACGCGTGTCGGTCCCCTCGTAGACGCGCGTGGGATCGGACCCCGGGTGATAGAGATGCCCCATCAGCCAGGCCGATGCAACGGCGGCGAGGAGCGTCACCACCATCATCGTCCCGCGACTGCGAAACACATGAAGCAGCCCGAGCAGCAGCCATGGCCAGATCAGGTAGAACTGCTCCTCGATCGAGAGTGACCACAGGTGATCCAGCGGCAGCGGGGCGGCGAAGCGGGCGAAGTACGACTGATTGGCGGCGATCGTCGACCAGTTGGCGAAGTACAGCGTCGCCGAGACCACCTGCCGGCGTACCTCGTGCACCTGCGCGGCGTCGAACAGCGCCACCCAGATGCTGACCACGATCAGCATCAGGAACAGCGCCGGCAGCAGCCGCCGTGCCCGCCTGATCCAGAACTGACCCAGTCCCAGGTTCCCGTGGCGGTTCCAATGGCTCAGCAGGAGGTCGGTGATCAGGTAACCCGACAGCGTGAAGAACACCCCCACCCCGAGCAGGCCGCCCTTGGCCCATCCCACGTTGAGATGGAACGCGATTACCGAGAGCACCGCGATCGCGCGGATGCCGTCCAGGCCAGGGATGTACCGATGGCTCGACTCGACCGGCCTGGGCATTTGTTAGTCGCCCCCAGGTGAATGTCTCATCGCTAGATCCCTTCGAAAGCCGTAACACGTAGCGGCGGCGGCGGGCGCGGCTAGGCCACCGATGCGAACGTGCACGCCCACCCACCTGCGGTCGACCGCAACGAGGCAGCCGAGAATAGCGAGAGTCCTGGACGGTCCGTCGCCACCCGCGGGGCCGGCGCTGCCGACTTTTCGCCAGGGCCCACACACCGCATTCGGTGGCGACGTCGTTTCGTGTCCCCGATCTCCTGCGCTTTCTCGACAGGTGAAGGAGCCCGGCTATCTGCGCCTCAGGGATGTCGGAACTCATGGCCAGAGCGGATTTGGGGGTTACTACCCATTCCCGGCGCCGACGATGATGAGAAATATGTCCGATGACGCCCGCACGGTCCAGCCCGATCATCTGTTCAGAGGTAGACGACCGTCAAAGGAGGAAAGATGTCATCGGAGGCCACCACGTCGACGAATCCCAACAAGGCCCTGTGGGAGAAGGGTGATTTCACTCGGATCGCGGCGAGCATGCGGGAGAGCAGTGAGTCGCTGGTCAAGGAGGTCGGGGTCGCCCCCGGGCAGGAGGTGCTGGACCTCGGATGCGGTGACGGGTCGACCGCCCTGCCCGCGGCAAAGCTTGGCGCCAACGTACTGGGCGTCGACATCGCCGCCAATCTCGTCGAGGCCGGCAACGCGCGGGCGCAGAGCCTCGGCATCACGAACTGCAGGTTTCAGGAAGGCGACGCGGCGGATCTGCACGAACTCGGCGAAGACCAGTTCGACGTTGTCATCAGCATGTTCGGGGCGATGTTCGCGCCGCGCCCGTTCGATGTGGCGAAGGAGGTCGTGCGCGTGACTCGCCCCGGCGGCCGAATCGTCATGGGCAACTGGATCCCGGGCGACCCGACCCTGGTCGCGCAGATCCTCAGGATCGCGTCTGCCTACTCACCGCCACCGCCAGAGGGGTTTGTCAGTCCGATGACATGGGGTGTGGAGGAGAACGTGATCGAGCGTTTCGCCGCCGCAGGCGTGCCCGAGGACCGGATCGGCTTCGAGCGGGCGACGTACACGTTCAGTTATCCCGGCTCGCCGTCGGAGCTGGTCGGCGAGTTCAGGCAGTACTACGGCCCGACGATGAACGCGTTCGAGGCGGCCACCGCGCAGGGGCACGAGGCCGATCTGCAGCGCGAACTCGATGCCCTGTTCAACGCGCAGAACGCCAACGGCAGCGAGGGGCCCACCTCGATTCCCGCCGCGTATCTGCGCGTCACGGTTTCGCCCTGACCGTCCCCACGATGCTCAACCGCCGAGCGCGTAGCTCGTGACGTCCTGATCCAGCGTCCCCTGGGAGTCGTACTGCCCGGTGTGCACAAACACGACCTTGCCCGCCGGGCTGATGTAGATCGTCGTCGGCAACCCATCGATGACGGCCCACGGTCGTAGCGTGTTGATGGTCATCTCGTAGCTCGGATAGCTGACGCGATGCTGGGCCAGGAACGACCGAGCGTCGCCGGGCGAGTCGTTGGTGTTGGCGCCGAGGAACGCCACCCGTCGTCCGTAGCGCACGGATGCCGAACCGAACAACCCGAACTCAGACCGGCATGGCGCGCACCACGACGCCCACGCGTTGATGACGATCGGATGGCCACGCAGCGCCCGGATTCTCGCCGCGAACGCCGGCGCGGCGCCGAGCAGACGGCTGGCCTGTTCGTGCAGCGCTGCCAGCGCGGCGGGCGAGCGGGCGAGGCTCTGGCGCGTGGCCGCGGCAGCGGTCGTGCTGGGGGCCCGAGCCAGGGCGGCGCGCACGTATCGGATCAGCACGCTGCGGCTCGGCCATCCTGCCGTCGAGACCTCGCGGTAGTAGAGGATCTGACCCGACGGCGAGGTGAGCACGAACCACGGCGCGCCGAGGACCTCGTATCCGTCGGCGAGCCTACCGGTCCGGTCGATCGCCACCGGATACGACAACGGTCTCGGCAGACGTTTGAGGAAGCTGTTCAACGTGCCCGAGTTCGGCTCGACGCTCGCCTCGTCGACGGCCGTCAAGTCGGGTAACCCCAGGCGACGGGCCGCGCCCGCATAGCCGTTAAGCGCGTCGAGCTGGCCGGCCAGGCCGCTCGTCTCTTGATCCCATGTCGCGAAGAACGCATACAGATGAGCGCGCTTACCGGGACCGAGCTGCACGGTCCCTCCGCCGGCGCGCGGGAGCGTCGCGCTCTGGGTCGGGGTGACCGGGGGGATCCGGGCGTACGACAGGTCCGAGTGAACGCGAGGGTGACCGGGGAGCAGGCTCGACGCCTCGTGTGCGAGCACCTGGCCGAGCTGTCCGATCGCCGCGTAGGACATCTGGGTGATGTAGACCTTGGCCTCGCGGCCATGGGGGTCGATCACGAACAGCGCCGGGGTGTGCGTGATCTGGCCGCGCTCGATCGCCGCCTCGACGGCGTACCGCTTCCAGACCCGTCTCAGCTGGGCCAGTGATCCGGTCATGAAGTGCCACGCGTGGAGCATCCCGTGCAGCTGGGAGTAGGACCACACGTCCTCGAGGGAGGTCGCCGCCGGGTTGGCATCGACCCCGAGCAGCTGGACGCGTGAACCGGCCCTGCCGAGCATGGCCTTGGCATCGAGCATCGCGGTGGTCGTGAGCGGACAGACCGTCGTGCACTCGGAGTCGTTGAACGCGAGGATCACCACCCTCCCTCGGAACGAGTGCAGCGAGACGGGCTGACCGAACTGATCCGAGAGCGTGAAGTCGGGAGCGGTGCGCGACAGTCGCGTCCCCGGATCCAGGTACGGGTTGAACGCGAGAGCGTCGCGCGTGGAGCTTCCACTCGAACGCACCTCGGCGAGCGCGACGATGGTCGCCGCCAACATCACCGCGACGAGCGCGGCGCTCGGGGCCAGCCAGCGGGGCCCGAAGGGGCGCACGCGCCGACTGCGTTCATTCGCGGCCGGTCGCCGTGGCGAGGTGGCCCGCCGAGGCAGGACGCGCGCAACCGCGAACGCGGCGCCGGCGAGCGCGACGAGGACGATCGCGATGATGGCCACCCGGTTATCGGTCGTCTGGCCCGGGGTGGAGGGGCTCGTGCTGCTGTGTCCGGCGGGCGCAGAGGGCGCGGCGGAGCTCGTAGGCGAGGGGAGCCTTACGCCGCCCGCCGCGGCCAGTCTCTCCACCGCCGCCTGGGCGGCGGCGAGCAATCCGCCGCTCCCTGACCCGATGGAGATGCCCGATAACGCCCGGTAGGCCGATGTCGTCGAGTGTCCGGGCCAGTTGAACCCGAATCCACCGGGCATGACCACGAGCAGCCGCTGCCTGTAGGCCAGCGACAGCTCGAGTCCGAGAAACCGCGCGTAGGCACGGGGCTTTCGCCACAGGCTCGTCACGGCTCCGAGATCTGACGGACCGGCGATGATCGCTATTCGCATCGGAAATCCCGACCGCGCGGCGGTCTTCAACAGGCCCCCGAGCCGCGCCTGCTGCGAGATCGTCGGGCCGGCATCCGGACCGATGAAGAGATCCTGGTAGACCAGCACATCGCTGCCCGGATCGCCGTCCGCGCGAGCGACCGGCGAGAAAGCTCCAAGGGCGAGCAACACCGCCAGCAAGGCCGCCACGCCAGTCCGCAGCATGCGCGCCTCGGTCAGCTGCCGCGCCGTGGCTCTGCCTCTTCGTCGAGCCGGTGGCGATCGTGGGGTTCCTCGAAGCTCGCCGCCGGGCGCATCGCCACGATCCGGGTTGGGTTGATCTGCGGGTGAGTGCGGTAGTAGTGGGCTCGGATCTCGTCGAAGTCGACCGTCGGCGCCACGCCGGGCCACTGGTAGAGGTCGCGCGCGTAGGGCCACAGGTGTTGGTACTCGACCAGCTTCCGGATCGAACACTTGAAATGGATCTGGTAGACGGCGTCGAAGCGGACAAGGGTCGTGAACAGGCGCCAGTCGGTCTCGACTGGATCGGAGCCGAAGAGGAAGCGGCGGTCGCCAAGCCGCACGTCGAGCTCGTCGAGCATGGCGAACAGAGCGCGGACCGCGCGATCGTAGGGCGCCTGGTGGGCTGCGAACCCACAGCTGTACACGCCATCGTTGACGCTCTCGTAGATCGTCGCGTTGAGCTGGTCGATCTCATGACCGAGAGCCGCGGGATAGAGCTCGACCGGATGGTCGCCGAGCGGAGCGAACACGGTGCCGAGCATGCGCAGGATGTCGGCCGACTCGTTATTGACGATCGTCCGAGTCTCCTTGTCCCATAGGACCGGGACGGTGACGCTCCCGGCATACTCCGGTTCAGCTGCGAGGTACGCCTCGCGGAGGAAGCGAAAGCCGTTGATTGGGTCGTCGTAGCGCCCGCCCGAGAACGTCCAACCCTCGGCATCCTCGTCGCGGATCGGGTCGACGTACGAGACGCCAATCGCATCTTCAAGCCCCATCAGCCGCCGGGCGATCAGCGTGCGATGGGCCCACGGGCACGCTCGCGCGACATAGAGGTGATAGCGGCCGGGTTGGGGGTCAAAGGAGCTGCTGCCGTCCGCCGTCACCCAGTCGCGGAACGAGCTTCGCCGCCGCCGCCACGACCCGTCCTCAGCGATCTCCGGCAGCGGCGTGGACGTCTGAGCTTCCATCACAGAGGACCTTAGCGGGCCGTGGTCAGCCCTCGCCTCGCATCTCATTCTCTCAACATCAGCCGCAGCTGAGACTGTTATAGGTTGGCGCGCCATGCTCCTTCTGCGCAGCTCGATGGGGACCTAGTCGTTCGGCATGGACATCCCGGTCGCCGTTTTGATCGTGTTGGTCGCCGCGTCGATGGCCGGAGCCGCGATGGCATTCGTCCATCACAAGGCGCAGGGGCCACTGCTGATGGATTCCGGCCGCGGCAGGTCGATGGTCCAGGTCACCGGCACGATGTTCGCTGTCGTACTCGCCTTCGTGATCCTGGCAGCGTTTCAGACGTTTAACGGCTCGCGCTCGGGAGCGCAGTCGGAAGCCGGGGCCGTGCTCGACATGTCGCGTACGGCAGCTCTGTTTCCGCCCGCCCAGCGTGACGAGCTGCGCACCGATTTCATCTGCTACGGGCGGGCGGTCGTCAACCAAGAGTGGCCCGCCATGCGCAGCGGGCACTCGAGCCCCGCGGTGGACTACTGGGTGACGGCCTACCGAGCCGAGTTCGGTCGCTTGGACCTGCGCTCGCCGCGCGAGCAGCTTGCCCTCCAGGAGCTTCTCTCAGAAGCCGCTCCGCGCACCTCGGGCCGCCTGCAGCGGCTTAGCGACGCCACGCCCGCCGTGCCGACGCCGCTGTGGCTGGCGCTCATCTTCGGTGGCTGCGTGGCGGTCTCGTTGCAGCTCGCCATGGCCGATCCGCGCGAGAAGCTCCGCATCCAGGGCCCGCTCGTCGCCGGACTCGCGAGCGTGGTCGCCGCTGGCCTGCTCGTCGTCTTCTTCCTCGACCACCCCTATCAGAACCAAGTCGGCGGCATCCAGCCGAAGGCGATGCAGCAGACGCTGGTGACGATGCAGAACCTCGACCCGGGCCTTCGAGTCGGCTGCAGCCGGACCGGGCTGCCGGTTTGATTGCATTCAGTGCGTGATCGAACCCGGATTTCACAGAGGCGATCCTCTTCGCAGCCCGTGACTCCATATGCTTCGCCGGTGGGGTCGTTGAGCTCTAACCGGTTGTGGGAGTAAGGGAGGAAACATGCCGCCAAATCCGAACCTCGAACGGCTCCATCAGGCCGGAGTCTCGATCTGGCTCGACACGCTCTCGCGCCACCTGGTCGACGGCGGTGAGTTCGCCGAGTTGATGCGCGACTACATGGTGACCGGCGCAACGTCCAACCCGACGATCTTCGCCAAGGCGATCACCGGCTCGGATCTCTACGACGAACAGCTGCGCGACCTGGCCTCGGCGGGCCAGCGCGACCTGCGGGAGCTGTTCTTCTCGATCGCTCTCGATGACGTCCGCGAAGCGGCACAACTGCTGCGCCCGGTGTACGACAGCACCGGCGGTGCCGACGGATTCATCTCGTTCGAGTGCACGCCCGACCTGGCCGATGACACCGAGGGGACGATTGCCCAGGCCACGGATCTCTGGCAGCGGCTCGACCAGCCGAACGTGATGATCAAGGTCCCGGGGACCGCGGCCGGACTCCCGGCGATCGAGGAGCTCACCCGCCAAGGCATCAACATCAACATCACGCTGCTCTTTTCGATCGAGCGCTACGAGCGGGTGATCGACGCGTACCTGCGCGGACTCACCGCCCGAGCGCGGGCCGATCAGCCGCTTGGCTCCATTCATTCCGTGGCTTCGTTCTTTCTCTCGAGGATCGATGTCAAGGTCGATGAGCGGCTGCCGACGGGATCACCACTGCGCGGCCAGGTCGCGCTCGCCTCCGCGCGCGTTGCGTACCAGCGGTACATGGACAGGTTCGCCGGCCCTGATTGGGACCGACTCGAGAAGCTCGGTGCCACGCGCCAGCGGCCCCTGTGGGCGAGCACCGGAACCAAAAACCCCGAGTACTCGGACGTGCTCTACGTCGAGGAGCTGATCGGGCCCGATGTCGTCAACACCATGCCCGACCAGACGCTGCGAGCCTTCGCCGATCACGGCCAGGTCAGGCAGACCCTCGTCGGTGATCCGTCGGCGGCGCCCCAAGTCCTAGCGGACGCTCACGCGGCGGGAGTCGATCTGACAAGCATCACCGACGAGCTCGAGCGAGAAGGCGTCCAATCGTTCTGCGACTCCTACCGCCAGCTGCTCGACCGCATCGAGACAAAGCTCGGCTCGGTGAGCACGGCCTGACCTCGCTGGTCATCATTCGGCCCTGGCCATCTGCGCGTTCATCGGTCTGACCGGCTGCGGCCGATCGGTGATCTCCATGCGGAGTGAGATCACGGCGGCGTCGTAGATCCCCGAGAAGCTCGGGAATGGCTGGATCGTGTCGCCCATCACCTCGATCGGTACGTGCGCGCGAATGGCCAGGGTCGCCTGTTGCAGCCACTCACCCGCCTCCGGGCCGAGGGCGTAGGCGCCGGTCAGCCGCTCGCCGTCGCTGAGAAGCGTCATGAAGCCGTTGGATTTGGCGTACGCGTGCGTGTACGTGGCGGTCTTCGGCACCTCGGCCACGAGCGCGGTGGCGCTGTAGCGCGCTTCGGACGCGCCGACCGCCGCCGCCTGGGGGTCGGTGTAGGTGACTCGCGGAACGGCTTCGTAGTTCGCCGGATGCCGATCGCCGGCGATGTTGGCCGCCACCACGTCGCCCTCGTACTCGCCGACATGGGTCAGCGGCCAGATGCCGGTGACATCGCCGATCGCCCACAGGCGCTCGCCGACGCGCATGTACTCGTCGACCTTGATCCCGTGGGGGTCGGGCTCAATGCCGACCGTCTCTAGCCCGATCCCCTCGACGCGCGGGCGGCGCCCCGTCGCGACCAGCAGCCGCTCGCCGCGCACCTCGCGACCGTCACCGAACTCCAGCACGTACTCGTCACCGTCTCGCCGCGCTGCGGCAGCGTGCATCCCGAGCACGAGCTCTATCCCGTCCTGCTTCAGCGCCTCGCCGAGCCCTTCACCGAGTGGCGCAGGCTCGCGCGGAAGCACGCGGTCGGCGCCCTCGACGATCACGGCCTGGCCGCCAAGACGCTGCACCACCTGCGCGAGCTCGACGCCCGCCGATCCGCCACCGAGCACGAGCAGGCGAGGCGGGACCGCTTTCATGCTCGTCGCCTCGCGCGTGCCCCACACGCCCTCGAGCTCACGGAGCCCTGAGATCGGCGGCACGATCGGGTCAGCGCCGGTCGCCACGACAACGTGCTCCGCGGTGTGACGGGTGCCATCCACCTCGACGGCGCCCGTTCCAGCCAGGCGCCCGGTACCGCGCAACAGGTCAATTCCTCGATCGGCCAGCCAGCGCTCCTGGCCCGCGTCGGAGTAGTTGGAGACCATGAAATCCCGCCAGGCCAGCACGTCCTGAACGTCGACGTCGGCATGTGCTCCGGCCTCGCGCGCGGCGTAAACCGCCTCACCGGGTCGCAGCAGTGACTTCGACGGGATACAGGCCCAGTACGAGCACTCACCCCCGACCAGCTCCCGCTCGACGACGGCCACGTGAAACCCGCGCGCAGCTATCGCTGCCGCACAGTGCTCACCCGGAGCGCCGCCGCCCAGGACGATGACGTCGTAGTCACTTGTCGAACTCATCGTTTTCTCCTTCGGTCGCGGGTGTAGGGGTCGCCGCTGTCAGTCTCGATTGCTGAACTCAGGGTCGGCGTCGTCGTAGACGCGCACACTTGCCAGCTTGCCCGAGGCGCCTCGGACGAAGACGGCAATGCCGGCCTGGGGGGCCAGCTCGCTGTAGCCGCGATGGACCACGTTGTATTCCAATGCGCAGCGCCGGCCGTCATCGGTGACGGAACATTGCTCGAGCCCGATTCCGTCGCGGTTGAAGAAAAGCCTTGCGTAGAGCGCCACCAACGCCTCGTGGCCACGGTGAAAATACGGCCCGCCCGCGGGCTCGCGGACATAAGCATCGGGCTCGAACGCTGCGACCACAGCGTCCACGTCGCCAGCGGCGAGCGCGCTCAGATACTCGCCGACGACATCGGGCGCCTCGAGGCCGGGGTCCGGTTGCAGAAGCGGCGGACGCGTGGTGTTACGGCCGGTCAGCGGCCATGAGCCGTAGTAGACACGCACTTCGATGATGCGCCCATCGCCGTCTCGGTCAGCCGCGATGGCAACCGGTAGCTCGACGCGGCCGTGCTCACCGTCGAGCGTCAACGCCGTCTCCTCGACCCCACGCCGCGACGTCACGATCCGCTCCACAGGGCCGAGGACGGCGTGGCGCTCGGCCAGCCAGCCGTTCGAGTAGCGCACGAAGCGCTCGAACGCGGTCCGGCCCTTCACACGGCCACGAACGGGATGATGCACCTCCGCCTCCCCGGCGAACGATCCGAGGAGCGCCTCGGTCTCACCCGCGGTCACTCCGGCAAAGTACGACACCGGCGCAGCCGCGCGCGCGTCGGCGCTCTGGCGGAGAACCCGCTCCAACACGGGAGCCGAGAACAACTCTGGCATCCACGGCATCAGACGAAGCCTTTCACAGCCTGCAGATCGGCGATGCCTCCGGCCCAGGGTTCCAACCAGGGACCTCACGGGCGCGACGGATCGCCCAAAATGCGACAGTCAGCGTCACACAACCCGCTAATTGGAGGTCAGGATGGCGAGCAGCGACGTGAGCAGTGCATCGAAGCCCGAGGTGCCAGGCGCTCTGGGCGTGGATATGAAGCTCGAGGTGGTGACGTTGCCCGTCGCCGATGTCGACCGGGCCAAGGCCTTCTACCAGAGCCTCGGATGGCGGCTGGACGCCGACCTGCCGGTCGGCGAGAACGGCCGGGTCGTGCAGTTCACGCCGCCTCACTCGCAGTGCTCGATCCACTTCGGTAAGGGGCTGACGAAGGCCGAGCCGGGCTCCGTGGACAGGGTGATCCTCGCGGTCAGCGACATCGGCTCGGCGCGGGCCGAGCTCATCGGCCGCGGGGTTGACGTCAGCGAGGTGGTCGACCGGCGGCCCCCGGGCCTCGAGTCCGGAAACGGCAGCTCGTACTTCCTCTACGCGTCGTTCAAGGACCCGGATGGCAACGGCTGGCTGCTTCAGGAGATCACGTCGCGGCTCCCCGGTCGGGAATGGGAGGACTGACGATGGACATCGAGTCTCTA
Source organism: uncultured Solirubrobacterales bacterium (assembly GCA_963734775.1). Classification (GTDB taxonomy): domain Bacteria; phylum Actinomycetota; class Thermoleophilia; order Solirubrobacterales; family Solirubrobacteraceae; genus Palsa-465. Next base: position 286,790 of record CAVTJE010000012.1, on the reverse strand, counting down.
GCCACCCTGTTGCACGAGACGGCCGAGCATCACGGCGCGTTCGAGGCAGTCGCTCCACCACACGACTGGTGGGATTGGTACGCGGCGTATATGGACGCACGCCAGAGCGGACGCAGCCCGGACGAGGCCTCGGCGGCGGCCGGGCGCTACATGGCCGAGGTCAAGGGCGTCGTCGTCGCGTCCACCTGACGACCTGAGTGCTGCGCCAGGGCGCAAGGGCCGCTTGTCCCAGAGTCCAGGTTGGATTACCGTCTCACGCATCGTGGATTACCTCTCCGGTGGCGTGATCACGGTTGCAGTGTTTCTGGAGCTGGGTCTCGGCGCGCTCTGGTTCGCTGCGGGCGCTGCGTCGCGGAGGCGGTCGCATTTCTGGGCTCGCGTCTTCCTCGCATCCCTTGGCCTGCCTCTGTTGATTGCGCTTCTTGCGTGGGTGTCCCGACTGCACGTGCTCTCCGACGGTGACGTCGACGCGCTGCTGTCGCCCTGCTTCCTGCTTGGCGTCGTGGCCCTGATGTTCGTTCCCTGCCTCTTGTACCACCGGGCGGGTTCCCCACCTGGTTCATCTGAGGACGATGATGGCGGGGGACCCGGGCTTCGGCCGCCGCCCTCATCGCCCGACCCTCCACGCGGAGGCATTCCGCTACTCGATGCTGACCAGGCGAGCGCGCGGGTCCGTGACCACAACACGCCCAGATTCGATCGCGTGATCCGTCGCCGGCCGGAGCACCAGCCGGCGCGCACACCGGCGAGAACGAAAGCTCGGCAGCGTCAGCCGCACTGAGCAGTCAAGGACTGGGCTCAGGCTCTCACCCCGAGCGTTCGGTCACCTCGCAGTGATCGGTCGCCATCGAGTCCTCCCGCGGTCGAACAGCGCCTGCGTATCGCTGCACGTATAGCGGCCAGCCATCGCCCCATCGCCCCCGACGCCCTCGCGCAGGCCTTCCCAGCCCTCGCCGTGGCGGTCGAGGTAGCGGTGCTCGAGCTGAACGCGAGTGCGCTCCGGCGTCTCGGCGATGAAACGCACCTCGACCTCGCTGGATCTGTCGGGGTCGGTCTCGATCTGCCAGTGCGGGCTGATGTCCCAGGTGAACACCACGCGGTGCGGGGGCTCGTAGGCCAGCACGCGCGCCCACCGGCACTCGCTGCCGTCCACGCCCCGGTCATACACATGGCCACCGACGTGTGGCTCGAACACGGTCTCGGCGATGTCAACCGGGAGCATGTTGTGCTCGCGCGGCTTGACGCGGTCGAAGTCCTCCGTGAACACCTTGAAGGCCCGTTCGATCGGTGCCTGCACCACGACCGAGCTCCGGACGGTCGTCATGGATACCTGGGTGTGGGTGCTCATCTTCCCTCCTCGGTTGCCTGCTCGACAGCCGCTTTGTAAGCGGTCAGCGCCTTTCCCCAAAAATGCTCCAGATCCACGCGCAGCGCGGCCAGCCCGTCAGGGTTAACGCGATAGATGCGGCGGGTGCCCTGCGGCTGGTCGATCACCAGCCCGGCGTCCTTGAGCACCCGCAGATGCTGCGACACCGCCGGGCGACTCACCGGCAGCTCGCTGGCTAGCTCACCGACCGCGCGCGGGCGATCGAGCAACAGCTCGAAGATCGCCTTCCGCGTCCGATCGCCGAGCGCCGTCCACGAATCAGATCGGTAAGTTTGCACGAACGGTAAGTCTAAACTTACTCCTGCTCCGGGTCAAACACATCAGCCACAGACCCATTAGGACTGAAGGCTGAATGGCGGGTAGCGGTCGGTGATCAGTAGGAATGCGTATGCCGCGACGCGGTTGTGCCAGCGGAACACGCCCTCGATGAAATCGAACAGCGACCGCGGGTAGCGGCCCGTGAAGAGGATCGCGAACCACGCGAAGATGGCGGCGAGCAACGCGCCGATCGTGAGGAAAAACAGCACGACGTAGTGGGGGATCGCGAGAAACCACTTGACAAGCGGCAGGCCCTGGCTCAGGTCGTGTTCGGCGTCGGGATAGGGGAAGTCCAGGTGGACGGCCTGCTCCTCGTCGGTGGAGGGGTAGCGGTCGTCCATCAACGCGAAGTACACGGCGATCCGGTTGGTGAAGCGGGTCAGCTGCAGGTTCCAGTCGTACCACCAGCGCGGGTACTTCCTACGAAACAGCAGCATCAGCAGTACCGGGACCACGAGGATCCCGATGCCGCCCCCGACATAGCGGGCGCCGCTGCCTCCCGCGTTGGCCGCGAAGCTGCCGCCCTCGAGTGCTGCGGCGACAATCGCGATCGGGATGATCGCGAAGATCCGAAGAGCCGTGCTGAGGCGGTTAAGGCTGCGGTCCGGATAGTCGACTGAGAACGTGAGCGGGTAATCCTGCCCCCCGCCCGGCGGCGCCCCGTCGCCCGGCGAAGGTGCGGGCATCTGTCCTGAACTTTCCATAGTGGTTCCTCCCTGTCTGGTGTACGGCGTACACTCTGCTGTAGACTATAGGTGTACGACGTACACTTGTCAAGCGCGATGACCCACCACACGAACACCGGCCGGACACGCCTGAGCAGACCGCTCGTGCTCGAGGCTGCCGTAGCGCTCGCAGACGAGGACGGACTCGGAGGGTTCAGCATGCGCCGGCTCGCGCAAGCGCTCGGCGTGGTTCCGATGGCGCTCTACAAGCACGTGGCGAACAAGGATGAGCTCATCGACGGCATGGTCGACATCGTCTTCGGCGAGATCGAGTCTCCCTCGATCGACGACGACTGGAGGGCGGCAATGCGACGCCGGGCGATGTCGGCGCGGACGGCGTTGAAGCGCCATAGCTGGGCGATCGGACTGATGGAGACGCGGAACCCTGGGCCGGCCAACCTGCGAAATCACGATGCGGTGATGGGCTGCCTGCGCGAGGCGGGTTTCTCGTTCGAGACGGCGATCCACGCCTACTCGGTTCAGGACGCCTACATATACGGCTTTGCCCAGCAGGAGAAGACGCTCGGGTTCCAGACGCCCGGCGATGCCGGAAAGGCCGCACAGAGAAGAGCGCAGGCGATTGGCGGGCTCGACGACTATCCGTACCTCGCCGAGATCGCAACGAAGCTCCCCGAGTCCGGATTCGACAACGCCGTCGAGTTCGCGTGGGGGCTCGACCTCATCCTCGACGGCCTCGACCGCTCTCGCCTCACGGCCCGATGCGCCTAGGTGCCGCAGCTGCGGCTCAGGCTCGAACCGTCAGTGTCCAGCGGCCTGACCGCCGTCGATGTGCAGGATCTCGCCGGTGACGAACGTGGCCCGTTCCAGGTACATGATCCCGTCGACGACGTCGCTGATCTCGCCCACCCGGCCAAGGGGGTGAAGCGCGGCGATGCCCTCGTAGGACGCGGGGTCTTGCATCGGGTTCCGGATGACTCCGAGGGAGACGGCGTTGACCCGCACGCCGCGCGCGGCGTACTCGATGGCCAGTGAGCGGGTCACGGCCGCCAGTCCCCCCTTTGTCAGGGATGCCAGCGCGGCGGGTGAGCCGCTGTTGGCGTGGTCGACGAGGCTGGTGCTGATGTTGACGATGTGGCCGCTCCCCTGGGCGGCCATGTGCCGCGACGGTCCGCTGGGTGATGTGGAAGAACCCAGCCAGGTTCACGGCCGTAATCGCGGCGTAGTCCTCGAGGGTGTATTCCGTGAATGGCTTGCCGATGAAGATCCCGGCGTTGTTGATCAAGCTGTCGATCCGGCCGTACCGACCGAGGGTCAGCTCGACAACCCGCTCGGCGGTCTCGACTTCTGCGATGTCGCCAGGGACGGTGAGGAAGTCGGGATCGTCGGAGCTGCTGATCGAGCGCGACGTGCCCACGACCGCGCACCCGGCCGCACGGAACGCGGTTGCCAGGCCCGCGCCGATGCCCGCCGAGGCGCCGGTGACGATCGCGACCTTCTGCGATCCGGGCTCACATGCCGGGCTCATCCGACGAGGTAGGTCGTGTAGGTCACGGCTGCGGCTTGGCGGTTTGCGACGCTGATGAAGACGCCCTGGGCCACCGGGTCGTTGGAATGGTGCTCCAGCGGAGTGAGTGTGACATCCATCTTCGCCTCGGTCGCTACGTTACGGGGGCAGGTGGAATGGCACCGTCGTAATGATGATTCCCTCGTAGGCGATCAGCGAGGCGCGCAGGCGCGCGGCGATTCGGTTGTGAAGGATCCGTTGCCAGGGCTTGGCGACGACGATCTCGGGCACGATCAGCGTCAGCGTCAAGTCAGGGCGTTGGCGGTGCAGCGCGGCGATGTAGTTGGCCAGTGGCGCAACTGTCGCGCGATAAGGGGAGACGACCACCTCCAGCGGCAGATGGTCACCCCACGCTTGCCATGAATGTTGGAAGCGCTCGGCCTCCTCCTCGGTGGGGCTCACGTGGACGGCGAGCACGGGTAGGCCGAGGGAAACGGCGTACGCGAGCGCGTGCAGAGCAGCCAAGTCGAGTGCGGCGATCGGGACGACGGCGAAGCTGTGCACGTCTGACGGGTTGTCCTGTGCCTCGGCTAGGCGTGCGGTGGCCAGTGACGCGAGTCGCGGTGGTGCCAGGCGAACGGGCTCTGATTGGTCCTCGGTCTCGATTTGTGGCGTGAGCGCCTCGCGGGCGCGCTGATAGTGATCGTGGACGTGCCTACACGCCAGAACGATGAGTGGCACCAGCACGACAACGACCCAGGCCCCCTGGGTGAACTTGGTTAGCGCGGCGATCACGACAACCACGGCCGAGAGGACGGCGCCGAGCAGGTTGGTGGCAAGCGCCGCGCGCCACCCCGGCTCGCGGTGGCGCCACCAGTGCGCGACCATCCCGGTCTGAGCGAGTGTGAAGGCGAGGAACACGCCGATTGCGAACAGCGGGATCAGCGGCTCGGTGTGGCCACCGAACGCGGCGTAGATCAGGGCTGCCGGGACGGCCAGTACCAGGATGCCGTTGGTGAACGCGAGGCGATCTCCCATACGCAGGAACACCCGGGGCGCGAAGCCGTCGCGGGCGATGAAGTACAGCAGCCGCGGAAAGCCATTGAATGCCGAGTTGGCCGCCACGAGCAGCACGAGCGTCGTCGCCAACTGCACGAACGCGTACGGAATGCCACCGCCGAGGCTGCGGTGTGCGATTTGAGAGAGCACAGTCTGACCGCCGCCCGGGGAGGCGCCGTCGAAGTGAGCGACGAGCACGACGCCGACGAACATCGAGACTAGGAGCCCCAGCATCACACTGAGGGTCTGGCGGGCATGCGTCGCCTCCGGCGGGCGGAAGACCGAGACAGCGTTGGAGATCACCTCGATCCCGGTCATCGCTGTCGCCCCCGAAGCGAACGCGCGCAGCACGAGCAGCACGCCGAGCGCCTCGGTGGCTCTATGAGGTGCTGCGGGCACCGGATGAAAGTCGTGCGAGGCGGCCTTGATCAGACCGGCGATCACGACGAGCGCGACCGCGACCACGAACAGGTACGTGGGGGCGGCGAAGGCGGCGCCGGCCTCGCGCACCCCTCGCAGGTTGCCCGCGACCAGCAGCACGATCACCACCAGGCCGATCGGCACTGTCGCCGGCGCGACCGAAGGTATCGCCGAGGTCACCGCCGCGACACCAGCCGCGACCGAGACGGCGACCGTGAGGATGTAGTCGACGATCAGTCCCGCTCCCGCCAGCAGGCCCCACTGCCGGCCGAGGCTGTCGCTCGCAACGATGTAAGAGCCACCGCCGTGCGGATAGGCGCGGATGACCTGGCGGTAGCCGAGGCCCACCGAGAGCATCAGCACCACCAGCGCCGCTCCGATCGGCAGCGAGAGCTTCAGCTCCGCCGACCCGGCAAGCACGAGGACCGCCATCATCGCCTCGGGGCCGTAAGCCACCGAGGAGAGCGCGTCGGGCGAAAGGACGGCGAGCGCGAGTAGCCTGCCCATGCGCTCCTCGGCGATCGCTGTGCTGCGCAGCGCTGGACCAATCAGCACACGGCGCAACGCATACGCCGCGCGGCCGCTCAGCGAATCGCTCTGCCCGGCCCGAACTGTCGCTTCGAGCTCGTCGTCTTCCTCCGTCTCGGAAGCCGCGCTTCGGATGTGGACGAAGCGCCCCGCGCGCGAACGCTGCGGCTCGGCGAAATCGAGTCCTGGATCGACAGGCAGCGCGCGCTCCCATGCCTCCCGCGCGGGCATGCACCCATCCCAGCGGCGGCCCACGTCACGCAGCGCGGCGAGCGAGCTCTGGTCGAGCTCCGGCATCTGTGCGTTCGCCGTGACAGTCGCGTCAGGTCCATCGCCTCCCCGACCGCCCGAGCCAGACGCTGCGCGAGGCGGGTCCCTGTCGAGCTCCTGATCAGGGGAGCGATCTCCGTGACCCGCGACTGGTCCCTTCGGCGTCTCGGCCATCAGGTCGGGGACCACCGCTTCGAGCAGGGCACGGCGGACAGCGGTGGCTCCCCGTCACGCTGGCAACGAAGACGGAGCATGACCGGCACCGAAGAAATCATAGGTCCAGAGACTTCGCAGCCCGGGAAGCGGCGACACGTCTGCGGGTTGACGTACGCACCCGCTCGCGGTACAGCTAGCGGATGGACACGCAAACTGATCGCTCACACGTTCGGCTCGCGGAGCTCGTCGCGGCGCTGTCGCTGGGCATCGACCTCGGCTTCGGGCAGCCAATGGAGCACGTCCTGCGGCAATGCCTGATCGCGCTGAGGATCGCTGAGCGCCTGGAGATACCGGAGGAGGAGCGGGCGGCGATCTACTACTCCGCGCTGCTCGTCAACGTCGGCTGCCACGCGGACGCGCACGAGCAGGCGAAGTGGTTCGGGGACGACATAGCGTTGAAATCCAACAAGTTCGCGTCATACGACATGCGCAGCCTGCGGTCCTCGCTCTCCACGATGCGTAGGATCGGCGCCGGTAACCAGCCGCTGCACCGCATGCGTGTCGCACTCGAGTTCGTGGTGTCCGGACACCGCGAACTCGACGGCATGATTGAGACGCACAACACATTCGCTCGCGCGTTCGCGGTCGAGCTGGGCCTGCCGGACACCGTGGGCGACGCGGTTGCCACCGCCTACGAGCGATGGGACGGGCGGGGCTGGCCCGGCGAGCTGAGCGGAAACGCGATCCCGCTGGCCTCACGCGTCGTGCAGCTGGCCGAGCATGTCGAGGTCGTCCAGCGCGTCGCCGGGACCGCCGCCGCCTGCGCGCTCGCTCGCGAGCGGGCCGGGAAGCAGTTCGACCCCGCGCTCGCCGGATTGCTGGTCCGCGATGCTGAGGGGATCTTCGCCGGGCTTGACGCGGTGGGACAGTGGCAGTCGGTGATCGCCGCCGAGCCGTCACTTGCCGTCCTCGTGTCGGGCGAGCACTTCGATAGTGCGCTGGCCGCCGTCGCGACGGTGGTCGACATCAAGTCGCCCTACTGGCTCGGGCACGCGCAGGCGGTGGCCGGGCTCGCCGCAGGCGCCGGCGAGCAGCTCGGGCTCCCCGAGGCCGAGGTGCGAACGCTGCGCCGCGCGGGCCTTGTCCACGGCTTCGGCCGGCTGGGGGTGTCGAACTCGATTTGGGACCGCGCCGGCCCGTTGGGCGCCGGAGAGTGGGAGCGCGTCCGTATGCACCCATACCTGACCGAGCGGATGCTCCACCAATCCGAGGCGCTCGCCCCGCTCGGGGCGATCGCCGTTCAGCTGCGCGAGCGGCTCGACGGCTCCGGCTATCCCCGCGCGCTGTCGGGCGCCGCCATCAGCCGCCCCGCGAGGCTGCTCGGGGCCGCCGACGCCTACCAGGCGATGCGCGAGCCGCGCGCCCACCGCCCGGAGCTCTCGCGCGACGAGGCGGCGGCGCAACTGCGCGCCGACGCCACGGCTGGGATCCGCGACGCGGAGACGGTCGACGCGGTACTCGCCGCCGCGGGACACCGGGTAGCGCGGCGGCGCGAGGGACCGGCCGGGCTCACGCCACGGGAAGTCGAGGTGCTCAAGCTTCTCGCCCAGGGCCTCTCGAACAAGGAGATCGCCCAGCGGCTGACGATCTCCCCCAAGACTGCCGGCAGTCACGTCGAGCACATCTACTCCAAGATCGACGCCTCCAGCAGGGCGGCCGCCAGTCTCTTTGCCGTGCAGCACGGCCTGCTGCCGGCCGAAGAGCACGTAAGCGCGGCCTGACGACGAAGATCGGGCGAATGCCCGATGTCTCGAGGCGCCCGGGCACCTACGCTGCGAGGCACCCAACCAGAGGAGACGTCTGAGATGCCCAAGGTATCCAAAGACAGCGCCGCGAACGTCGAGCGCCACGGGCCGGTCGATGACCGCAACGAGGACCTCGACGGCTATACAGTCAACTTCGTCTCGTTCGATGCCGACATCGACGGCACTCCACTTCTGAAGGGGATGCCCGACGACAACTGCTCATGCCCGCATTGGGGATACGTGCTCAAGGGCCGCGTCACCTATCGCTTCCCGGACCACGACGAGGTCTTCGAGGCCGGCGATGCGTTCTACCTGCCGCCCGGCCACATCCCGATCGTCGACGCCGGCTGCGAACTTGTGCAGTTCAGCCCCGCCGAGAAGCTGCAGCAGGTCACCAAGCTGATGACCGCGAACATGCGGGCCGCTCAGGCCTAGGGATCGAGCCCGTCAGGGACGACTCGTTCTCGTCGGCGACTGCTTTTGCGCGACGGCTGGCCGACGTCGGAAAGTGCCGAGCGGAGCTGCTTGCGGGAGCTGATCCCGAGCTTGCCGAACATCTTGGTCAGGTGCCACTCAACCGTGCGCGGGCTCAGGAACAGCTGGGCGCCGATCTCAGGATTCGTTTGCCCGTCGGCGGCCAGGCGCGCGACCTGCACCTCCTGGGGGGTCAGGTCGTCGAGCGTCTCGACCGTGCGCTTGCGCACGGTCTCGCCCGTGGCCAGCAGCTCGCGGCGGGCGCGCTCGGCGAACGCCTCCATGCCCATGTCCGAGAGCATGGTGTACGCGACTCGCAGCTGCTCGCGGGCGTCGACGCGACGGTGCTCGCGCCGCAGCCATTCGCCGTAGAGGAGGTGCGTGCGGGCCAGCGTCGCGGGGGTTGTGACGTGCGACAGCCGTTCGATCGCCTTCCGGAAGAGCCGCTCCACGGCTTCTCCCTCGGCGACCATCGCTGCCGCGCGCGCATGGGTCCCGAGGGCCCAGTCCGTGCCGGCGGCGCGCGCAATCTCAGCGAGTTGGGCGAGCGGACCAGTCGCGCGCTCGGGCTGGCCGCTGCGCGCGGCAGCCTCGATCAGCTCGGCCAGCAACAAGATCGCCGGCCCCAATCCGCCCGCGGCCTCCGCGGCCCGCTCGGCCGCGGCCAGGGCATCCTCGTAGCGGCCGAGTCCGTTGTAGCGGATCGCGCTGCCCCAGTCATTGGCGGCGAGGAAGAGCCCTTCGCCGCGTCGCAGCACGTCCTGCCGGCGCTCCTCGATGAGCGCCACTGCCTCGGCGTCCCGTCCCCGCCAGTTCGCGAGCACGATCGAAGTGCGCAGCGTCACGTGACTGCCGGTGGCCTCGACGACGGCGTCCGACTCGGCGGCCAGCGACATAGCCAGCCCGATCCTCCCGGAGAACAGCTCGACGAGCACGCGGTCGGTGAGCGCGACGGGCAGCGCGGAGAACGCGCCGGCGCGCCGCGCGAGTTCGAGATGGCGCGCGGTGAGCTCGTCCCACGCCGCGTCATCGGCCAGCGCCCGGGCGATGCGGCAGGCCAGCCACAGCCAGCGCAGCTCGTCCTCCTCGGAGAGCCGCTCGTCACGGAACGCGCGCAGCGCGACCTTCAACGCCGGTGCCCCCGCACCGTAGCCCTCCCGGGTGAGGACGGCCAGCCCGTCGAGCAGCAGGTCACAGGCACGGGTAGAGGGCTCCCAGTCAGCGGCTAGAACCGCGGCAGCGACCTCGCGCGCATCGCCACCACGCACCAGGCGGTCGGCGGAGAGCGCAGCCGCGAATGCCTCGAGGTATGCCTCGCGCGCGAGCCTGGCATCCAGGGGCTCGAGCCGCTTGGCCGCATCGAGCAGCAGGGGGGAGCGTCGCGGCCCCGCGTCATCGCGAAGGTGATCTCCGCGTGCAACAGCTGGGCGCGCGCCTGCTCGAGCTCATCCAGGGGTCCCGCCTTGGCGACCGCCAGCAGTCGCAGCGCCGCGTCGTTCGCGCCGGCCTGGTGCTTGCCCTTTGCGGCGAGGAGCGCACGCTGTGCCCGGCGCCTCGGATCGGGCGTCAGTTCGACGGCGCGCTCGTGAAAGGCCGCCCCCGCCGCCAGGCCGCCTCGCGCCCGCGCTCGGCCGGCCGAACGCTCCAGCTCGGCGGCGACGTCCTCATCGAGCCCGGCCGTCGCGTGCGCGCGGTGCCAGGCGCGGCGATCGGGGTCGATGTCGGCATCGGTGGCTTCGGCCAGCGCCCGGTGAACGCGCTGTCGCTCCTCCGGCGCTGCCGCGCGCTTCACTGCTGAGCGCACGAGCGGATGACCGAACCGTACCTGCGCGCCGAAATCGACTAGTCCCGCGGCGGCGGCCGGCGCAGCCGCGTCCGGCCCGATGCCGAGCTCAGCGGCCGCCCGCCACACCAACACCGGATCCCCCAGCGGCTCTGCCGCGGCGACGAGAAGCAAAAGCCGCGTCGACGGCGGCAGCGGCGCCAGCCGCTCCCTGAAGCTCCGCTCGATCCGCTCCGACAAGGCTGGTCCGTCGGACAGCCAGAACCCGCCCGCGAGCTCGGCAGGCGTCCAACCACGTGGCAGCTCGAGCAACGCCAGCGGGTTGCCGCGCGTCTCGGCCACGAGACGATCACGCACGCGCTCGTCAAGTGGACCGGTGACCACAGTCGCGAGTAGCTCGCGCGCATCACGGTCATCCAGCCCGCTGACGGCGAGCTCCTCCAGCCCCTCGAAGTGCTGCTCGCTGCTCGGCTCGCGCACGGCGAAGACCAGCCCGACCGACTCCGCACCGAGACGGCGCGCGACGAACGCCAGCGCCTGTGTCGAGGCCGTGTCGAGCCACTGCGCGTCGTCCACGATGCAGACGATGGGTCGGTCCTCCGCGACGTCGGAGAGCAGACTCAGGATCGCCAGGCCGACGAGGAACCGATCCGGCGCATCGCCGTCGCGCAAACCGAACGCGATGCCCAGCGCATCCCGCTGCGGGCCGGGAAGGCGCTCGACGCGATCCAGGAACGGCGCGCACAGCTGCTGCAACCCCGCGTACGCGAGCTCCATCTCCGACTCGACTCCGGCCGCCCGGGCGACGGCGCACCCCGACGAGTGCTGCGCCAGATACTCCAGCAACGCAGTCTTGCCAACCCCGGCGTCCCCGCGCAACACGAGCGCCCGGCTTGGACCCGCGCGCACACTCGCCACCAGCTGATCCAGCGCCGCGCACTCGCGGCTCCGGCCAAGCAGCTGCCGCCGGGAAACGGTAATTGACATCGCCACGCCAGCGTAGGGGCGGCTCCCTGGGTTGGCAACCCCGGGGCCGACGGCCCGTGACCACCGGGATCGGGCGCCCCCGGGGGTGTTGACCGGGGTGTCCACCGGGCGCGACGAACAGGTGCGAAGAGCACGCTTCATGGCGTCACCACTCCGAAGACCGATTGAGGTCTTCCCACACCAGGAGGTAGCCATGAGCGCCACTGAAGAAGGCACGACAGGCCGCGACGGGAGCGTCGGGCGGGTCGACATGAAGTTTGAGGTCCAGGTGATCCCCGTGTCCGACGTTGACCGATCCAAGGAGTTCTACGAGCGCTTGGGTTGGAGGCTCGACGACGACGTCGCCCCGATGGAGGGCCTTCGCATCGTCCAGTTCACACCCCCAGGCTCAGGTACCTCGGTCGATTTTGGCCAGGGAATCACGACCGGCGCGCCCGGCTCGGCCGAGGGTACGCTGACTGTCTCTGACATCGAAGCGGCACATGACGAACTGGTCAGCCGTGGGATCGCCGTCAGTGACATCTGGCACGGCCCGCCGTTCCCGGTGGAGGCGCGGCAACCCGGCCCCGACCCCGAGCGCAGCAGCTACGGATCGTTCGTGTACTTCACCGATCCCGACGGCAATACGTGGCTGGTCCAGGAGGTTACGACTCGGCTCCCTGGCCGGATGAACGCCACTGAGACGGGCTACGTATCCGCGGCGGACCTGCAGAGCGCGCTTCGGCGTGCCGAGGCCGCCCACCGCGAGCACGAGAAGCGCACTGGGCGGTCGCACCTCTTCCACCGGTCCGACCAGGATGAGAACTGGCTCGCCTGGTACGCCGACTACATGGTGGCCGAGCAGGCCGGGACGGACTTGCCTTCGTGACGGTCCCGCGCTCGCCCCGGCGGCCGCGGCAGCGGCAGCCGGGGCGTCGCTGGACATTGACCGCCCACCCGATCCATGCGGTTGCTCAAGCGCAGTGGCCCGCGAGCAACGCCACCCATAACGGCCTCAAACGCGAAAGGAAGACACCATGCCGTTCGTCAAGGTCGACACGGAGAACACCGCCGATATCGAAATCCACTACAACGATCACGGCTCCGGCCAGCCGATCGTCCTGATCCACGGCTACCCACTGGACGGCAACTCCTGGGAGCGCCAGGAGCGGGTGCTGCTCGCGAACGGATACCGCTGCATCAGTTATGACCGTCGAGGCTTCGGTCAGTCCAGCCAGCCGACGTGCGGCTACGACTACGACACGTTCGCGGGCGATCTGAAAGCGCTGCTCGACCATCTCGCGCTCGACCGGGATGTCGTCCTCGCCGGCTTCTCGATGGGCACCGGCGAGGTAACCCGGTACCTCGGTACGTACGGGTCGGCCGGGATCAGCAAGGCGATGCTGCTCGGCGTGATTCCACCCTTCTTGCTGCAGACCGAGGACAACACGAAGGGCGTGCCGGGCTCGGTGTTCGAAGACATCAAGCACGCGATCGCGGTGGACCGGTACGCGTACTTCGACGACTTCTTCGCCAACTTCTACAACACCGATGTGCTGGCACCGGAACGGATCGGGGATGCAGCGCTCCGCGCGAGCTTCAACGTCGCCGCCGGAGCGTCTCCCTACGCATCCTATGCATGCGTCGACACATGGCTGACCGACTTTCGCGGCGACCTGCCGAAGATCGACGTGCCGACACTGGTCGTCCACGGCACCGCAGACCGGATCCTGCCCTTCGAGGCGACGGCCGCGCGACTCAGAGACGAGAACCTGATCGCCGACCTCACTGTCGTCGAGGTCGAGAACGGCCCGCACAACATCGGCTGGACCCATCCTGAGGAGACCAACGCCGCGATGCTCGGGTTCCTCAGCGGCGAAGCCAAAGCCGACATCGCGCTTGCCGCAACCGCGTCACCCAGGTGGCGTCGCGCTTAGCGGCGTCCTGCGGGTCTGTTGTTGTAGCCAGGCGCGGAAGCGATCCAGGTGCGATCGTGCATTAGGCTCCGTGGATGGGCCCTCCCGCGACCCTTCTCATGTGGTTCCAACTGCGCTCGCCGGAGCTGGCCGACGAGTTTGAGCGTCTGATGACGGAGAATCGGGACATTGTCCGTGAGTCGCTCGACACGGTGTCGGATTGGCGGCTGACGCGGCCGGCGGACGTGCCCGGACAGGCGATCGGTCAAGCCGATTACGTGTTGATCGCGGAGATCGTCGAGGTGGAGCGCTGGGAGCAACAGGCGAGCGAACACATTCAACGCTTGGCGGACGACTTGGCGCATCTCGTCTCGAGCCGGGGGATGCTCGTCGTGCGTGGCGTCCTTTGAAATCCGCGGTCTAACCCATCTGAGGAGGTGGCACATCGGCGAGTCAGGCGTTAGTCGGCGGCGGTTGTGCCGGCGTCGAAACCCTGACATGCTCGACCGATGCTGCAGACACGCTTGCGAGGGGGGATTGCGGGCGCGGTCGCGACGGTGGTGATGACACTCGAGCAGCCCCTCGACAAACGCCTCTTCGACTCCAAGTACGACGACGTCGAGATCCTGGGCAAGCTCGTCACGCGTGGCAACAACTGGCAAACCATCGGCTTCGTGCTCCACGTGCAGAACGGCGCGATCTTGGGCGCCGCATACGCGCGGCTCAAACCGTTCCTGCCGGGGCCGGCGGTCCTCCGGGGCCTGCTGGCGGGCCTCATCGAGCACGTCGCGACCTGGCCGATGACCGTGCTGGTCGACCGCTACCACCCTGCCCGCAAGGAGCTGCCGAAGCTCGCCGCCAGCCGCCGAGCCTTCGGCCAGGCGACGATTCGCCACGCAGTGTTCGGCATCGTCCTCGGGCTCCTCGAGCACGCGCTCAACGACCGCGGCGCACAGGTCACGTTGTAGCGGGCCAGGATTGCGCCGTGCCGTTCACGCTCAGGAACCTCAAGGAGGATCTGGAGGACCTCGGCTCTAGGTTTGACGGCGCGCCGGACCTGGAGTTCCGCTTGGCGACCGCGGCGCTCGAGCTCGAGAAATCCGGCCTGAGCTACCAGCGCGTCCCGCCCGGCTATCGCTTTCCGTACGGCCACACGCACAAGAGGCAAGAGGAGGTGTACGTGGTCCTGCGCGGGAGCGGGCGGATGAAGCTCGACGACGACATCGTCGAGCTCAAGGAATGGGACGCGGTGCGCGTCCCGCCCGGTACGTGGCGAGGCTACGAGGCCGGGCCGGAGGGCCTCGAGATCCTCGTCGTCGGCGCGCCCAATCTCGGCGAGGCTCCGCGCGAAGACGTCGATGGCCAGCGCGACTGGTGGGCTGACTAGCGCCAGGTAGGTGAACATGTGGCGCCGTGAGGTTCGGGCCTGGAGATCCGTGCGTCTCGACGCGCAGATCGGCTAGGGATCGCTGCGCGGACGCTGCGTCATGGCCATCGGAGCACCACTGAGGTCGTACTAGTCGCTCTCGATGTCACATCTTCGTGCCGTCGGTCGTCGAAACGAGTGACAGCCCGATTCTGCCGGTGCCGAGTCGCCGGCGCTGAGAAAGGAAGAACGATGCAAACCGGAAACAGGAGCCAGAGGATTGCCGTCACCGGAGCCACCGGTCGGCTCGGGTCGCATCTCGTCGAGATCCTCGAGCAGCGGGGACACGACGTCGTCCCGATCGCGCGCTCAGCGGGTGTCGACGTGGTCAGCGGCGAGGGTCTCGATGAGGCGCTCGTCGGGGTCGAGACCATCATCGACGCGGCCACCGGTCCCTCGCCCGACCAGGAGGAGGCGACGACATTCTTCACCGCCTCGGCGCGGAACCTGCAACGAGCCGGCGCCACGGCCAGGGCGGGCCGGATCGTTGTTGTCTCGATCATCGGAATCGACAAGTTCCACAGCGGCTACAACGCGGCGAAGGTTGCGCAGGAGCAGACACTGCTCAAAGGTCCGCTCCCGGTCCGGATCGTCCGCGCGGCGCAGTTCCACGAGTTCGTCGATCCGCTGATTGGGTGGACTATCCAAGATGGCGTCGCCTATGTGCCCGAGATGCGAACGCAACTCGTGGCTGCCCGCGTCGTCGCCGACACGCTTGCTGACGCGGCCGAGGAGCCGGAGATTGAGAACGGCAGGATCACCGAGGTCGCAGGCCCGCAGGAGGAACGTCTCGCCGATGCGGCGGCGGCGCTGTTCGCCAGCCGAGGTGACTCGTTCGAAATCCGCGAGAGCCGTGGCGGTCTGCTGGCGGAGCCCGGCGGCCGAGACGCCGCGGCCTATGCCGAGGGCGCCGCGCTACCTAACCCCGGCGCGAAGCTCGGGGGCCCAAGCTTCGAAGAGTGGCTCGCGGCAGCCAAGGTGTAGTTCGTTCGTTCTTCGTTCCCCGGGCCCGCTGCGCTCCGCGGGTTGCCGCGGGGGGTGGTCAGCAAACCGCACGTATATTTCGCTTTTCTGACCAGCTTCCGTGGTGGGCGCGGTTGTCTGCCCGCACGCCGCCGGAATTGATTTGGCGCTGGGCGGCAATGAAGCCGACCGTACCTGACAGGGCTGGGATCCATAGGGCCAGCGCGTGGTAAAGGAGCACCCCACCAAGCGCGGCGGTGGCAGGGACGTGGTAGAGAAGCAGCGCGGCGGCGAGCCCTCCGTCCAGCACGCCGAGGCCACCCGGGATGGGGACCGCATTGGCCAAGTAGCCGATGAGATAAGCCAGGACGAGGGGCGCCGCCGGTGTGTCGTAGCCGAGTGCGTGAATCGCCAGCCACAGAACGCCGATGTCGCACAGCAGGAAGGCGAGGGCGCCGATGGCGAGGCGCCAGCCGGGTCGCTGGATCGCGCCGAGCGTGGCGGCGCTCGCTCCTGCGGTGGCTCGCAGCGCGCGTGATGCCAGTGACGCGTCGTCGCCGGTGCGCCCGCACGCGCGAAGCGCCAGAGCGAGGAACAGCGCGAGCACCGCGACACCCACGCCGGCGGGCAGAGCGCTGAGCGCGAGGTCATGTGGCCCGGCAAATAGCCCGATCGCCAGTCCTGCCCCGGCGAGCACCAACGCCACCACGTTGGTCGCGCTGGTCAACAGGAACAGAACCGCGGAGCGCTCGGCGATGGCCCGCAGCGGCATTCCGGCGCGTGAGAGCAGCCAACCGCCGGCCGCGACGCCGCCAGCGCCGCCGACCGGAACCACAGCCCCGAACGCCTGCTCTGCGATCGCCACCAGCGCCGCAAACCGGGCCGGGATGTCGTTGAAAATCCCCTGGAAGGCCAGCACGTAACCCAGGCACGATGCGAGCTCGAGTCCGCCGGCGAGCACGACCCAGGCCCAGCGGGCATGGGCTACCCGGTGGCCAACCGCCCCCAGACCGGGGATCGCCAGCGCCAGGCCTCCCACGATGAGGGACAGCACCGCGGCGCTCACGAGGCCCGAGCGCAACCGGCGTCGCTGGGACGGCCCAACCTCGCGGTTGGGCGTCGGCGAAGACGCGGGGGTTAGCTCACGAGTCGTCATTGCGGCGGTCACGCTCATACGACGAGCGAGTCAGTGGTCCGGGGACAGCTTGCGTAGGCATACGGGTGGTGGAAGGCGAGGAGGGCATCAGCGGCCGGCACCTGAAGCTCGAATGACTCATCGGTGCGCGCATCGTGGACGGCCAGCACGACCTGGTCCGCGAGAGGGTTCCACAGCAGGCGCACGTCGATGCCGTCACTGGTACGGCGATCCAGCTCGCGGATAACTCTCTCGGATGTCGCGTCTGTCATCGTCGGTTCTCCTACATATGGAGACCCCAGGAGGTCGGCTCACTCATCGGTCTGCGGGTCTACCTCTACGACTCCCAGCTCGCCAGAAACGTGACATGGAGCCGTTGCGTATGGGCTGGGAAACCCGGCAGCCGCTTTCGCCGGCGGCACGCACCAGTGCTCGCCGGCGGCGTTTCCGCACGAGCGAAGTCCGCGGGCGGTGCAATCGATCGAGGTGATTTGCGGCCGAGTGTGGACGGCGCGTACCCTGAGTCGAGGCGAGTGCAATGCTTGCGGCCTATGAATCGGAGATGCACCAGCGCAGTGACGGGAATGGAGCGATGAGCGACCAGTCGCCGTCGCTCGACTACGCGCAGTGGAGCGCGACCTGCGACACGCTGCACGCGCACACGCAGGTTCTCGGCAAGCTGGCCGTCGCGCTGGCGCCGCCGGAGCCTCAGCTTCAGCACGCTGCTCTGCGGCTAACCGCGCGCGGCTGGGAGACGCTCCCGCTCCCGTTGCCAGACCGCTCCGGCGTGATTGTCGTCGGACTGGATCTCCGCGCTCACGAGGCATTCATCGAGCACAGCGACGGCCGCGGGCAGCGCGTCGCCTTGACTCCGAACCGCTCGGTTGGCGAGGTCACGCGTGAGGTCCTGGGCGGGGTCCACTCGATCGGAGGCCCGGTGGAGATCGACCCGAGGCCCCAGGAGGTGTCGTGGAGCGTGCCGCTTGACGAGGATCAGACGCACGCGAGCTATGACGGTGAAGCGGTGGCGCGCTATTTCGCCGCCGCCACGCGCGCGGCGCTTGTGCTGGCCGCTTTCCGGGCCCCATACCGGGGTCGCTCGACCCCGGTCAACGCCTGGTGGGGCTCGTTCGATCTCGCGGTGAATCTGTTCTCGGGATTGGGGGCCGATCCGCCGTCGGAGGACTTCATCATGCGCAATGCGATGGACGCGCAGGAGGTCGCCGTGGGCTGGTGGCCGGGGGATCCTCGCTACGGCAAGGCAGCCTTCTACGCTTATGCGCATCCAGCGCCGGACGGTTACGCGGGCGCGCAGCTCTCACCCGCGAGTGCCCGCTGGGACCAGGCGCTGGGCGAGTACGTCCTTGACTGGGACGACGTTCGTTCCAGCTCCGATGCGTACGGGACTGCGCTTGATTTCGCCCGCTCGGCGTTTCTGCATGCCTGCGCGGTCTGCGAGTGGGACCCGGCGCTTCCCGCCAGCGCGCAAGGGTCCCCACCGCCCATCAGCTGACCGCTGGGTCGAATTCAGGTCGCGGCGTCATGATCGTCGTTGCTGCTTACGCCCACAGGGGCCACGCCAGCGCGGCGCGTCAAGGGTCCCGCGGCGGCGGGCTGGCTGGCTGGCTGCAATCCTGGCGGTTGTGCCGGGCCGGCAAAGGGAGTAGCTTCGGTGGTGCTGCTGACCCTGCGGGCAGGACTTCAGCCAAGAGCCCGCAAGGCACCGAAGCGCCAGGCGCTGAGGCGAGGAGCTCGAGGCAAATGATCGAGACCCGCGGGGCCAGCCGCCGATTCGCCCGTCTGGTCTCGTTCCCTCTCTCCTCTCGCGCGACACCCACCAGAGGGTCGGGAGGTGCTGAGCAATGGAACCTCAGCCCAAAGGCAAGCGAGCGCCAGACCCGAAGTCCGGAGGGCGGATTCTGGTCGCCATCACGGAGCGGGTGAGTCGACGCTGGCGGAGCGGCAGCCCGTCGGCAGATGTCGGTCGGCAGCGCCGGTTGGAGGCGCTCGAGGCGCGGGTTGAGCATCTGGAGACAGCACACGAAGGACTTCAGGACGCCGTCCATCGCCGGGCGGTCCTCGAAGACGAGAAGATCGGCGAGCTTCGCAGGCGCACCGATCCCAATCAGCTGGCGCGCGAGCTTAGCCGCCACGCCCGCAGCCGCGGGCTGTGACGCGCGTAGTGCACAGCTCCCATGCAATGTCCGCCTCTTCCTCGATCGCGGCGGCGGCATACAGCACCTCGGTCTCGCGTTGGGTCGGGCCCAGGCGGTCGAGTGCGTCGGAGCGGAAGCTGTCAGGGCTCGAGCACGTCGCCGTCGCGCCCTGAGAACTGACGCTCGCTGCGGCCGAGCCCTGCCAGCGCAGGGCGCCGCCCGCGGCCGCCGCACGAACACCCATGCTCGGACCTCTAGATTGGAGCCGCAGACGACAATGACCGACTCGGGCTCGGAGGCGCAGATGATCGACGCACGTGAGGGCTTTCGTCCTATTGCCGATTACGGCCTGCTGGCCGACTGCAACGCGGCTGCGCTGGTCGACCGCGACGGGTCGATTGGCTGGCTCTGCCTGCCCCGCTACGACAGTCCGGCCGTGTTCACGCAGATCCTCGACCCCAAGGGCGGGCAGTGGCAGATCAAGCCGACCGGGGCGTATCGCAGCGAGCGGCTCTACCTACCGGGAACCCTCGTGATCGAGACGACGTTTGCGACTGAGTCCGGCACGGTGAAGCTGACCGATGCAATGGCGTTCGCCGAGGGGCAGCGTCATCACGAGCTCGGCCTCGCCGCCCCGCATCTGATCCTGCGCCTTGTCGAGGGGATCCTCGGCGATGCGGAGCTGAGTTTCGAGCTGGCGCCACGGCCCGAATACGGACTGGTCAAGCCGCTGTTTCGGGCGATCGAGAGCGGCGGCAGGACCTTCGGCGGCCCGAATCAGGTCGTCGTCAGCTCCGGCGTCCCCACCGCGATCGAGGATTCGACGATGGTCGCGACCTTCAAGGTCTCGGCCGGCGAGCGAGTCGGTTTCGCGCTGCAGTGGTCTCCGCCCGAGGGACCCGCGCCCGAGCCGTTCTCGCCAGACGGGGTACCAACGAGGATCGCGGACACCGTCGAGGCGTGGCGCTCCTGGGAGGCCGAGCACGACATCTACAAGGGACCGCACCGGGAGCTGGTGCGTGTGAGCTCGCGCGTGCTCAAGGGTCTCACCTATCGGCCCACGGGCGCGATCGTCGCGGCCCCCACGACCTCGCTCCCGGAGACCGTAGGTGGCGAGCGCAACTGGGACTATCGCTACGCCTGGATCCGCGACGCCAGCCTGACGCTCGACGCGCTGTACATCGGCGCCTGCTCGGACGAGGCCGAGGACTTCGTCTCGTTCATGACCAGCTCGGCCGGGGGGCGCGCCAGCGAGCGCTCGCTACAGATCATGTACGGGATCACCGGCGAGCACGACCTCACCGAGCGCGAGCTGCCCCATCTACGCGGGTGGCGGGACTCCACCCCGGTACGCGTTGGCAACGGCGCCTGGGGTCAGACCCAGCTCGACGTCTACGGGGAGCTGCTGAACTTGCTGCACCTGTACCGCGAGCAGCTGGGGGATCCCCACACAGAGATCCAGCGGTTCGTCGCCGATCTCGCGGATACGGCTGCGCGCCGCTGGCGCGAGACGGACGCCGGCATGTGGGAGATGCGCGGCGAACCGCGCCATCACCTTTCGAGCAAGGTGCTGTGTTGGGTGGGGCTCGACCGTGCGATCGCGCTCGCGCCGCAGCTAGGGATGCACGCCGAGGTCGGCCGCTGGACGGCCGAGCGCGACGAGATCCGCGAGGCTGTGCTCACGCGGGGCTGGAGCGAGGCACGGCAGGCGTACGCGCAGACATTCGACTCAGACGATCTCGACGCTGCGCAGCTGCTTATGCCGATCCTCGGCTTCCTGCCCGCCACCGACGAGCGGATGCGCTCGACGATCGACGCGATCGCCGACGGCCTGACCGACGACGGGTTGGTGCTTCGGTACCGAAACGAGGACGGCCTCAATGCCGACGGTCTCACTGGCGAGGAGGGGACGTTCGTGATCTGCTCGTTCTGGCTCGTGTCCGCTCTGGCCAAGGCGGGCGAGATCGACCGGGCGGAGCGGTTGTTCGACAGGCTGGTCGCCTACGCCAACGACCTCGGGCTGCTGGCCGAGGAGATCGACACCGAGAACGGCGAGCTGCTGGGCAACTTCCCGCAGGCGTTCAGCCACGTTGGGCTGATCACCGCTGCCTGGGAGATCGACAAGGCTCGGGGACGGGTCCCGTGACGACCACCGCCGCCACCGACTCGAAGCGCCCACTCGGCAGCTGCGATGCCGACCGAACCTCGCCAACGGGGCGGCCTCCTTACTGCGAGGCTGCCTTCCGGTCAGACGACGAGGTCGTAAGGGCAATCGGTGATCAGCTCGTGGCCGCTTTCGGTCACGATTACGACGTCCTCAATCCGACAGCCACCGAACCCTCTGCGGTACAGACCAGGCTCGATAGTCACAACGTCACCGGGAATCAGGGTCTCGCCTCCTTCGTCGAGGGTCGGGGCTTCATGAAGATCTAGCCCTAGGCCGTGGCCGAGATAATGCGCGAAGCCGTCTTCCACCTCGGCGCCGCCCTTCCGTGTTGAGTAACCGTGCTCCGCGAGATATTCCATGGCGATCTGGTTGAGCCGTCCGCCGCTGATGCCTGGTCGAACAGCTTCAGTAGCGCGGCGCTGAGCTTCACGAACGTGTTGGTGCCACTCGGCAAGCTCTTGTGGAGGCTCCCCGACGCACAGAGTCCGAGTCAGATCGCCCCAGCATCCGGACTGTAGATCCCGCGGAAATACATCCACCACGATCGGGACATGCTCTGCAATGGCGCCAGATCCCTGATCGTGTTGATCGGCCCCTTGAGGCCCCGGGGCGATGATCGTCATGTCGTGCGGTACCGCACCGTGCCGGACCATTGCTACCTGTGCCGCGCTTCGAAGCTGCTCGACCGTCGGATCGTCACCTCGCCGCAGCGCGTCGCGGATCGCCGCCATCGCTGCTTCCGCTGCTCTGAGGCCCCGACGAATCCCGTCAAGCTCGTCGGGTGTCTTTCGACGGCGACGGAGATCGAACGCTGCCGCATCAGCGCGCACTTCGACGCCCGCACCTCGGAGCTGGTCGGCAGCGTAGAGCGGGAAGTCAGCAGGCGTACTCACCTCGGAGACGGAAAATCGGCGGCAGGCGGCGACCAGCGCGTCAATCGTCGCCTCCGATAGTGGTTTCCCAGCGCTCATCGATTCGCGCAGCCCCAGATCCTCAAAAGACACTACGTCTAGATCCGTGTTCGCGGCGAGGCTGGTAAGGCGCGGGATGTCCACCGAGCCAGCCAGCACCCGGCGCTTCCCGTTGGACCTCGAGATACGCGACGGGGTCCGGAAACGGCAACGGCACCTCATGCCGCAGGGAATAACTTCGCGAATCGCCATAGATAAGTACGTTCTCGTCGCCCATTCGGCTCCCTTCCCAGTCGATAGACCGCGGTATCGCGGATCCTTTCAGCTAGGCGTCGCGTCAGCGCAAGCTCCATCGGCCCTGGAGGCAACGCTCATCAGCTCGCCCTCTTTCGGATTTACTCAGTCTGGGCTGTCGCGGCAGCAGAATGGTCAGAGGTCGTACGAGATTCCGGCGAGTCCACGTGCGGCCAGGTGCCTCTTCAGGGATGCCAGGGTTCGGCTGGCGGGGGCCACGGACTCGGCCACCTTCATGGCCGAGTAGACGGCTGATTCCTGCGAGTCAAACCCGGTGGTGTACTGGCCGCTGAAGTACAAGCCGTTGCGTCCCTGCAGCGGGCGCAGGGCGCGGGCAGCGTGGATTGTCGATCGGCTGATCACGGGGTGTTTGAAGCGCCGTTCTAGCAGGATGTGCCTCGGGTCGGCACGTCGGCGCTCGGCCCATGATTTGAACACGTCGATCGTCCTGCCCGACGGTAGTTTCTGATGAAGTGCGCCGTACCAGACACTGCCCTCGCATTGGCGACCGTCGACTCCGGCGTTGTAGGTCGCCCAGTTACGACGATCGCGTTGTACGTAGGCCGGGTCGGTGTGGATCAAGATGCGCGAGTCGAAATATTCGTACGCGCTCAGCAGGTCCGTCACGTGCGCGAAGCCGGGAACCGTGCACAGCAGATGGCGTCCGGCGCGTGGCGGCGCGTTCAACACGACAAAGCGGTAAGGCCCGTACTGACCGGTCGGCGTCTCCAAGAACCAACCGGTGCGCTTGCGCCTCAGCGCGTGAGTGGGCGTGCGGAGGCGCACCCGCACGGCCGGGCTGCGGTCCAGCATGCGTTTCAGATTGCCCTGCAGCCCGATCGTCGAGTTATATGTACTCGCGCCTTGGGCAACGTTGGCCGGAAACGCCAACGCGAACGTCTGCAGAATGGACCTGGCCGACGCCCGCAACGCGTCGGCTCGAGGCGACCCGATGAGCGCCGTGATCCATGGATACACGACGTCGTTCTTGAACGACTGGTCGACGGCGAGGCTGCGGATCCATGCGTCGACGGTGGTCTCCCACGACATGTCAGAGAGAACCGCCTGTCGCGCGAGTTTCGTGTAGGTGACGAAATCGAGCGCCCGGCGTGGCGTTGCGAACGGGTTCGACGACGAAAAGACCGGCGGGCCCCCGGCCGTCGGGAAGATGCAAAGGCCGGCAGGCGCCTGCAGCGTGTCGTCGGTGCCGGGGTGTTGAGGATCGTAGATGCCTAGCTGCTCGAGCAGGGTGACGTAAATCGGATGTGTGTCGGGATGGAAGAACTGGGCGCCGAGATCGACGGTGAGGCGATGCCCTCGGTAGTCGATCACGTGCGAATCACAATGGCCGCCGATCTTGGGCCTCGCCTCGAAGATGTCGACGTCGTGCGTGCCGGCCAGAAAGTAGGCCGCAGCTACGCCGCCGGCGCCGGCGCCGATGATGGCCACGCGATGTCGATCCGATCTGAGCCCAGCTTTTCCGGTGCGGCTGGCCAGGGAGTCAGCCGCCGCAGCGTCGCGACCGACCAGCACCGAGCCGGCGCCGAGCGTCGCCAAGGCGGCCGCGGCCTTGACAACATCGCGGCGCGTCATCGTCGTGGGAAAACCGGAATGTTCGCTCATGACCTGACGCACATCTTCCACGAAAGGTGTGGATGAGCTCAATTCTGTGAGTACACGACCAGCCGGACTGACCGCGCATCCTCGTGCGCCGATACTCCCACAACTATCCTTCTGGCCCGTGGGGTTCTTTCAGCGATCGCACGACGGCGAGGACACGACGCCCGCCCAGGTTGCTGACCCTTCGGTGGGCATCGATCAGGTCGCCGGCCCCCTGGACCGCATCTCGCGTCTGCCGTTGGTCTCCAGAGCAACGCGCGACCTGGTTCTCGCTGGAGCTTCTTCTCCAGGAGGCGTTCCAAGTGCTGGTCCTCACGCGGATGCTCGTCCGCCGCGAGACCCAATACAGGGGCGCCACCGACGTTACGTACGCGCTCGGTCCCGACGGTCGCGCGGCTCAGAGCCGCGGAGACGTCGCCGAGGTCGTGGCACGCCGGCTGCCCGACTGACCGCGGGCACAGACCGAGAAGGCATTTGGGATTCGCGCCGCGAATCGCCCGGCACGTCACATTCGCCATGGGGCATCGCACCGACGGCCGTCCCGTCATGCGCGGCGCCACCGCGGGGCTGCCGCGTGTCGCCTATGAGGCGCGGCTCTCCGGTGACAGCTTCCAGCGGATGGAGAAGCCGGCGCCGCCAGGGTCGTGCGCTGGCGCCGAGTGGATTACGATCGTCAGCGTGGTGCTCGAGTCGCATGTCGAGAACGGGCTTCGGGACGTTCGTGTCGCGATCGTCGGGGCGGGGTTCGGCGGTATCGGCACGGCGATCAGGCTGCGTGAAGCCGGATACGAGGACGTTGTGATCCTCGAGCGTGATGACGGGCTCGGCGGGACGTGGTGGGCGAACACATACCCGGGCTGTGCGTGCGACGTTGCAGCGCACCTGTACTCGTTCTCGTTCGCGCTGAACCCGGACTGGAGCCGCCTTTTCGCGCCGCAGGCCGAGATCCTCGAGTACCTCCGGGAGGTCGCGCGCGATCGTGGCATCGAGCCCCTGATTAGGTTCGGGACGGAGGTGACTGGGGCGAGCTGGGACGAGGATGCGAGCCGCTGGCGCGTTGACACCGATCATGGGGCGTTCTCGGCGCAGGTGCTGGTGTCTGCCGCCGGTGGCCTCACGGAACCGAAGCTGCCCGCCGTGCCCGGTCTCGAGAGCTTCGCCGGGACGATGTTCCACTCGGCGCGGTGGGACCACGGGCACGACCTGAGCGGCGAGCGCGTGGGGGTGATCGGGACCGGGTCGACGGCGTCGCAGATCGTCCCCGAGGTTCAACCGCGTGCCGAGCGACTGACCGTCTTCCAGCGCACCCCCGGATGGGTGCTGCCCCGCGTGGATCATCCACACAGCGACTCCCAGAAACGCTTGCTGCGCCAGTTCCCGGTGCTACAACGCGCGATCCGGTCAGCGATCTACTACAACAATGAGCTCCTCATCCTCGGCCTCGTCCGGCGTCCGCGGTTGCTGGCCGGATTCGAGCGCCTCGCGCTCGGCTACCTGAAGCGGCAGGTCCCAGACGCGGAGATCCGCGCGAAGCTGACCCCCGACTACCGGATTGGCTGCAAGCGGATCATCATCAGCAGCGACTTCCTCGGGACGTTCATGAAGCCCAACGTGGAGCTCGTGACCGACAGGATCCGGGAGATCGTGCCGGATGGGATCGTCACCCAGGACGGCCGCAAGATTGAGCTGGACACGATCGTCTTCGCCACCGGGTTCGACGTGATGAACCCGCCGCACTTCCGCCATGTCGTCGGCCGCGGCGGGCGCAGCATCCGCCAGGTTTGGGACGAGAACGGCGTCCGCGCGTACCTCGGGACCGTGATCCCTGGGTTCCCGAACCACTTCGCCCTGCTGGGCCCGAACACCGCCAGCGGCAACAACTCCGCGCTGCAGCCGATCGAGGCGCAGATCGGTTTCGCGATCGACGCGTTGCGCACGATGGACGCGCGTGGCGCGACAGCGGTCGACGTGCGCCGGGACGTCATGGACCGCTTCGACGAGGAAATCCAGCGTCGGCTCGCCCCGACCGTCTGGAACAGCGGCGGTTGTCACTCGTGGTACGTCGGCGCCGACGGGCGGAACTTCAGCACATGGCCCGGATTCGCGAACGAGTACAAACGGCGGCTCGCGCGCTTCGACCCAGCCGAGTTCGAGCTGACGAGCACGCCCGCCGCAGCGGCCACCGCCTGATCGCCGTCGGACCGCACGGCCACCGCGGTGACTCCCCAAGAGAGCGACGCACCGCATCCCAGCGATCGCACAGCGCCAGTGACGGCGCTCACGCGACGCGCAAGGAGAAGCGCTAGCAACATCGTTGTCGGGGAACGCGACAGTCAGACCTGGCGCATGGAGTCCGACCCGCCGAATCTCGGCGGCGGCGTCGCTTCTCCTTTGCGCGCGAGAAGCAGTCGTCCGACACGGGCATCGCCGGGCGACTCGTATGTCGCCAACGCGACCGCGCGCGCCGAGTCGGCCGGAAGAGCAATGCGATCGCGCTGGCCGGATCACCTTGGACCAGGGGGCGCCGTCACGGCCCACGGGGCTGCTGCGCATGACAACCGACAGCGAGATCGTCGGCGCTGATGACGAGCCCGCGTGGCCGGCGGAGCGGCGGCGACCAGTTGCGTTATGTCGCGGCGGCGCTCAGGTCTGATGCTGTCGTGCGGGTCCCGTCATCGATGTCGGTGAGCAGGCGGCGCATGATCTTGCCCGACGGGGTCATCGGTAGCTGTGTCGTGAACTGGATCGCCCGCGGGACCTTGTACGCCGCGAGATGCTGGCGGCAGTGAGCGACGAGTTCCTCGCGCGTGACATCGGCCGCGGCCTTGAGGACGACGTAAGCCTTCGCGAGCTCGCCCTTCGTCTCGTCCGCGATTCCGCCGACCGCGGCGAGCGCGACTGCGGGGTGTGCGCACAGGACGCGCTCGATCTCGGCCGGATAGACGTTAAAGCCGGCCGTGAGGATCATGTCCTTCATCCGGTCCACGATCATGAAGTAGCCGTCCTCGTCCATAGTGGCGACGTCGCCGGTGTGCAACCAGCCGTCCGGCTCGATCGTGGCCGCCGTGCCCGCCTCGTTGCCGTAGTAGCCGAGCATCACCAGCGGCCCGCGGAACATCAGCTCGCCGCGCTCGCCAATCGGCATCTCGCGCGTCGGCTCGGTGAGGTCGACGACGCGCATCGCGTTACCCGGGTAGGGGATGCCGATCGTGCCGGGCTTGTTGGGCCCGATCACCGGGTTTGCGCTGGTGGCTCCCGCGAGCTCTGTCATTCCCCAGACCTCGTGAATCGGGCAGCCGGTGCGCTCGGTGAACTCGATCGCCTTGGCCGCCGGCAGCGTCTGGCCGCCGACCCAGCAGCGCGTCAGACTCGATAGGTCATAGGAGTCGAAGTCCGGGTGCGCGAGCAGGTAGTAATAGGCGGTCGGCACGCCGTCCATCAGCGTCGCGCCGTGCTCGCCGATCGCGCGCAGGACGATCTCGGCGTCAAAGCGCGGGATCATGATCAGCGCCGAGCCCGCCATCACCGCGGCGTTGAAAACGCACGATCCGTAAACGTGGGGCAGCGGGAGCGAGTTGATCACGCGGTCGCCCGGGCCGCGTGCCGCCATCACCGCCGTGCCCACCGCGGCGCCGATCACGGCGCGGTGCGGTTGCATCGCGCCCT
Source organism: uncultured Solirubrobacterales bacterium (assembly GCA_963734775.1). Taxonomy (GTDB): domain Bacteria; phylum Actinomycetota; class Thermoleophilia; order Solirubrobacterales; family Solirubrobacteraceae; genus Palsa-465. Next base: position 259,180 of record CAVTJE010000012.1, on the reverse strand, counting down.
TTGGGCGGCCGGTCGTCCCCGACGTGTAGCAAATGGCCGCCAGGTCGCCCCCGTCCCGATGCATTGGACCAAACTCTGGCGACGCGAGTGAGAGCCAGTCGGCGAACGCGGTCGCCCCGAACGGAACTTCGTCGCCCCACAGCGCGACGTCCCGGAGGTTCCCGGCTCCACGGAGATCGAGCAGCGGCTCGCCCTTGTCCGCCGACGCGACCACGGCCCGCGTCCCGGAGTCCTCGACGACGTAGCGGACCTCGTCAGGCGTGAGCATGGCGTTGACCGGGATCAGGACCGCGCCGGTCTTGGCGATGCCGTAGTAAGCGACGAGCCATTCCCAGCAGTTCGGGCCATACAGCGCAACGCGATCGCCGGCCCCGACGCCCGCCGCGACGAGACCATTCGCAACACGATTCGACATCGCCTCGAGGTCTGCGAACGAGAACGAACGATCGCCGACCACCAACGCTGTTCGCGCCCCGAACCTCCGCGCGGCATCCGGCAGGATCTGACCGATCGTATTCGTCATCAGGTGCGACCTCGCGTCCGCCCCCCGGGACCATCGCGCCCTCTGGATCTGTCCCTAGGCGATCTGGTTGAGGGCATCGTGCTGCACGCCTTCGAGGGGCAGGCGCCGTTCAGCCCCGCAGTCCAAGCCAAGATCGAGCAACTCAAGGCCGTCTACGGCCTGACGCTGACTGCTGCCGACGCCCACAAGTTGACCGAAGGACGTAAGCGATGAAACGACGGCTCGGCGGCCGCATTCACGTCGCGTTGCCGGCCCAGGAGGCTTTCGCGCTATTTACTCCGGGTGGTGAGCGCGAATGGGCCCACGGCTGGGATCCGACATTTCCCGCGTGGACCCTCGATGACAGCGAGCCAGGCACCGTCTTCGAGACCGGCGCCCATGGCCATCGAGTCATCTGGCTGGTGACCGACCGTGTCTGGGGAACACGCATCGCGTACGCGCAGGTAATACCGGGCGAAAGAGCAGGCAGGATCACGGTCACGCTCAACGCAACCGAAGGCGGCAGCGAGGTCGAGGTCGTTTACGAACTCACGCCTCTCACTGATACGGGCGCCTACGATCTCGAGCAGTTCGCCGACGGCTACGGTGCGTATCTCCGGTCGTGGCAGGACGCGATCGCGGCATGTCTGAAGAAGCGAGCCGCGTCATAAATCTCGCTCGAAGCTCATCGGATCCTTCGCCGAGACCGCGACCCCCGGTGTCCCTCGACGCGGGTGGCGCCGCGCCCGATCGCGGCCCCACGAATGCTGTCGCTACACCAGTCAGCGATCAGTCGGACACGAGTTGTCGACTAACGGGGATCGTCGGTTCTGGTCGCTCGTGGACGGCCTGGATGATCTCGGTGCTGTCGATGCCACGTAGGTATCGCGAAGGCGCAGAAGGGAAAGCGATCGCCCAGCCGCCTTCCCGCGAAGCCGGCCGGCCATGGCGGCGAGGCGATCAGGTGCCACCGATCAATGACCGCGCCTCCGCGGGGCCGACTACGAGATCGTGAAGGTCGCCGCCCACCTCGAGTCGACCGGACTGTTCGACGCCGCCGACCTTCACGGGCTCGAAGCCGGCCGTTCGGATCAACCGTTCGACTTGCCAGCCGGCACGCTTGTCGTCCGTCGCGTAAAAGAGAACGGCCAGCTCCGGTGACCGGTTGCTAGAGGACTCGAGGAGATCGCCCGACATGCTGCCAAACGCCATGGCCAGGCGCGCCCCCTCCGGCAGCCACCCAGCTACAACCTTGCCAGAGGATTGCCGTTGCGGCAGCAGACGCACGATTTTCCCTTGTGCATCGAGGCCGACCGGGTTGCTCGGAACGACCACAAGCTTGTCGGTTAGCGAGTCGGCGATCTCTTCTATGACGCCCTTCAGCACGCCAAACCGCAGCGCGAGGATGACGGCATCGGCGCCCTGCAACGCGTCGCGGTTGCCGCTGGCAGCGGCCGCACCTCGCCCGATCGCCGCAGCCAGCGTTCGTGCCGACTCTGTGTCGGCGCTCGAGAGACGCAGGGTCTCGCCGCCTGACGCGAGCCGGCGGGCGATGACCGACCCGAGCCCTCCAGTGCCGATGATCGCGGTGCTCATGACCCGAACCCGTCTCTCAAGTCGTCTGCTCGGATGGCCAATGAGCGGGCGTCCAGTCCCCTTCTGGGTCCGTGGTTTGTCCGACTTCGATGATGTGTCCGTCGGGATCGCGGATGTAGCAGCGGATCTCGTACTGGTGCTGTTTGGGCGGCGTCAGGAATTCAGCGCCACGGGCGCTCCATTCGGCGTACACGGCCGCGATGTCTTTGACCCGGATATTCAGGAAGCTGCTGACCCGGTCGGGATCGCGTGGCGTCTCCAGGGTGACCGTAGGCTTGTCGTCCGTCGGTCCACCGCCAACGCTGATGACGATCCAGCTGTTGGATAGTGCGACATTGGTCGGCTCTCCGGACGGCTTTCCGGAGAAGACGACCCTGCCGCCGAGTACTTCGGTGTAGAAGCGCCGAGAGCGCTCGACATCGTCCGAGACGATGAAGCGGGTCAGCACAAGCCCCTCTGGGGGCGTACTCGATGGCCAGTGAGCGGGCGTCCAGTCCCCTTCTGGGTCCGTGGTTTGTCCGACTTCGATGATGTGTCCGTCGGGATCGCGGATGTAGCAGCGGATCTCGTACTGGTGCTGTTTGGGCGGCGTCAGGAATTCAGCGCCACGGGCGCTCCATTCGGCGTACACGGCCGCGATGTCTTTGACCCGGATATTCAGGAAGCTGCTGACCCGGTCGGGATCGCGTGGCGTCTCCAGGGTGACCGTAGGCTTGTCGTCCGTCGGGCCGCCCCCGACGTTGATGATGATCCAGCTGTCGGATAGCGCGACGTAGGTCAGCCCTCCGGGGCCGGAGAAGGCCACCCTGCCGCCGAGTACTTCGGTGTAGAAGCGCCGAGAGCGCTCGACATCGTCCGAGACGATGAAGTGGGCCAGCACAATCCCCTCCGGGGGCGGTGGGAGCTCTGCCATCTGGCACCTCCACTGGTTGGGCCTCACACCCCGCTCACGACCGGGTCTGGAGCCGGTGTCCTATCGAACGCGCATTCCATCTCCTTCCACGGCACGGGTCAAGAACCCGTTCGATTCGCACCGGCGTCGGGGTGGGTGGAGGTCGCCGAGAGCCCAGGGCCGGACCTTCGGGCGGCAGGACAGTCGCTTCGCCCGGGGTCCTGGAGCCGCTTCTGATCGAGGTTGCGCCGGGCTATCGCGCTGCCGGTGTGGTCGCCCGGGCCGCGGCCCTACGCGTGCGCACCACTGCGATGGCCACCGCGATCGCCACGAGCGCAATCGTGGCGAGCAGTGCATAGTGGGAGATCGCCTTGGCGACTTGGACTGCGGGATGTCCCACTGCGTAACCGAGGCCGACGATCAGGCCGATCCACGCGAGCATCCCGAGGAGATCAAACGCCATGAAACGCCGAAGGCTCATCCCTGTCCAGCCCGCGGCCGCGTAGATGAACGCTGACGGGACCGGGAGAAATGGCGCCAACGCGACCGCGAGCCCGCCGAAGCGTTCTAGGTGAGCCCCGGAGCGCTGCGCCCAATTCTCCGCCTTCGGATGGCCACCGCCCAACGTGGCCGCGGCCTTCGGACCCCACAAGCGCCCTGCCCACCAAAAGAACGGCGTGGCGAAGAGCAGCGTCGGAAGCGGAGCGAGGACGGCGAGCACGATCGATGCCTCGCCCACTCGGGCAAACGCGCCACCCGATGCCATCGCTGACGTCGATCCGCGCAGCGCCTCGAGGAGCACGGGGTCGGTCCCGAGCAGCGAGGGCGTGAGGGGCAGGAGCACGAGGGCAAAGACAGTCTTGACCGCGATGGCGGTCACGCAGGCGATCTCGGCGCGACGCCTCGTGGCGGTGGCGCGCGGGACCTCATCACCGGGCGGGACGATCGTCGTCATCTCCCTATTGTCGCCTTACCCATCCCGCCGCGGGGGCATCGTGGCGTGCGAGGGGCTTGTGACCCGCCTGCGGGCTGGCTTCGTAGGACGTTGATAGGTGTCCGTTACTCGCGAGATGAGGCAGCAGGTAGGGCGTGGGTCGAGAAGGTCGCCGTTGGCGAGCCGTTCAACGAGCGTGCACCTGGTGCGAGGTGCGGTCGGACTGATCGCTGCCGGGTTCGCGATCGCGCTGCTCGCGAGTGTCGGCCCGGCATCGCTCGCGCTACTGGCGCTCACCGCGCTCGCGTGGCGCGGCTGCCCGACGTGCTGGACGGTCGGTCTGTTCGGCACGTTGGGCGACGATCGCGCCCGCCGCAGCTGTCGCGGTGCCGAGGGCGGTTGCCGCCAGGCCGGCCGCGACGCCAGCTTCCAGTCGGAGGATTGACCTCGTGCGAACCCGGCTCCCGTCACTCGACCCAGGGCGAGTGGCGCTCGTTTGCGGCGTGATTTTCGTTGCCGCCGGACTGGTCAAGTTCTTCTTCTACCACTGGGAGCTGCCCGGCGCCGTTCGTGACTCGGGAAGGGTGCCCGCACACATTGGCGTTGTTGATCTCCCATCAATAAAGCCCGTCGAATGGGGGCGCCCGCCGCTCGATGTCACCCAGGGTCCGTGAGATGGAAAATGGACGGGTTGTGGATCCGGCTGAGGAGTTGGAGCTGGCGATCGCGCTGGCTGTGCGTGCGCATCACGGACAGCGCTATCCATCCCCGAAACGGAGCCCTACATCCTGCATCCTCTTCGTGTGAGGCTCGGGGTGAGCGGCGTCCGTGCGCGGGCAGTGGCTGTGTTGCACGACGTCTTGGAGGACACCGCGGTCACCGCCGAGGAGCTGCGGGAAGCGAACCTGTCGAGCGAAGTGGTGGATGCCGTGACCGCCCTGCGGCCGCTTGGTGGCCGGTGCTAGTCCCGATGATGTCCGCCTCTAGGAGCAGAGCGCTACCGGCCGAAGCGGCGAGAATGCTCGCAGTGAAGAGCTTCGCCGAAATCCCCGCTGAGGTCCGACGGCGCGTCGCCGCGGGCGAGCGGGTGGTCCTGATCCTGCTGGATGCGTTCGGGCTGGAGTTCCTCGAGCGCCACCGCGATCACCCGTTGATCCAGCGCCTGGACGTCATCCCGTTAACTTCACAGTTCCCGTCCACGACGACCGCGCATGTGCCCTCGGTGCATTTCGGGATGCCCGTGCACGAGCATGGTCTCTACGAATGGAACATTCTCGAGCCGGCTCTCGGGGAGATCATCTGCCCGCTTCGCTTCAACCCGACCGGCGCCGAGGAGGAGGGCACGCTGGTCGGTCGGCTGGAGCCGTCCGTGCTGTCGCCCGGTCCGACGTTCTATGAGTCGCTGGCCGTCCCCTGCATCGTGGTGCAGCCCTCCCGGCTGGCCGGTTCGTTCACGGCCGTCGCGACTCGCGGCGCGCAGGTCATCGGCTTTCGGCGGCTGCGCGAGGGCGTGCATGCGCTTTGGGAGGCGTTCGCGGCACCGGTAAGAGATCATCGCTACGCGCTTCTGTACTGGGATCTGATCGACCGGGCGGGACACGATTACGGTCCCGGTTCGCCGGAGTTTGCGGTTGCCTGCAGACGCTCGCTCGATGAGCTGTGGGAGGCCAGCCAGGCTTTGCGCGGGGTGACGGTGCTGATCACGGCCGACCACGGCCAGGTCGACGTCGCGCCGGACCGCGTCGACTACCTCGACGATCTCTGGCCTGAGTTGCCGACGCTGTTGTCGCAGCGGCGGCCGGCGGGATCCTCGCGCGATGTCTTCTTACACGTGCATGCCCAGCATGTCGTCACGGTCATACACGAGCTCTCGGGAAGGCTTGACGGCCGCGCCGAGGTGCGGCCCGCGCGCGAGCTGTTTGAGCGGATCGGCCCCCGACTGAACGCCCGTCTGGGTGATGTGGCGGTGCTGCCGGTCAGGGGCCGGCAGGCCTGGCTTCGCTCGGCGGCGGCCAACGAGCAGCGATTTCGCGGCCAGCACGGCGGCTCGCAAGAAGCCGAGACGAGCACCTACCTGGCGAGGCTGACCGATTGAAGCTCCGCGCGACATTCAGGGCCGCGGCGCCGGCACCGTGCGCTAGCTCGCGCCGACGTGCTCTCGGAGCGAGAGGCCGTGGTCCGCGGCGATCATCTCGGCGGCTTTCTCGCCGATCATGATCACCGGGGCGTTGGTGTTCCCGCTGATGACATCGGGCATCACCGAGGCGTCGGCGACCCGCAGACCGGCCACGCCATTGACCCGGAGTCGGGCGTCGACGACGTCGCCGATCCGGCAGGTGCTGGTCAGGTGGTAGACGGTTGTCGAGTAGTGGCGGGCCATGTCTCTGATCAGCTCGTCGCTCGGCGTGTCGCCAGGCTCGTGGTCGTGGGCCTTGGCCAGCGCCGTAGGCACATACATCGGGCCGAGCGCGTCGGTGCCCGGCCAGTTGTCGACCACCTCCAGCGCCTTTCGCACGACCGCCACCATGACGTCGAGGTCGTGCGGGTCGCTGTAGTAGTTCATGCGGATGTCGGGCGCCTCGGCCGGATCGGCGCTGGCGAGCACGATCTCGCCGCGGCTATGGGGCTTCACGGGGTTGGCCAGCACGATCACGTTCTCGGCGTCGGGACCGAGCGCGACGTCCGCGTCGTCGAAGAACTCGGTCGGGTCCATTCGCAGGCAGTCGCGCCAGACGTCGGGGTTGTACCCGCAGATGAAGAACCCGATCTGGGCGTCATGGGTGTGCGCGTCCCCAAGGCCGGTCGAGTACCACGCGCACGCCTCATACAGCGACGAAGACACGAGGCCGTGGCCGGTTGTCGCCCACTCAGCGACACGGCGCTCGGCTTCGGCCCGGATCGCCTCCAGCTCGGGAGGCAGCGAGGCGTCGTCGGCAGGATCGGCTGGCAGCGGTCCCGCGGGCGCGCGCAGGGCGTCGGGTCCCATCGAGATCCCGACCTCCGTCATCGACACGCCGATGCCCGGAGCCGGGAACACGAGCCCGAGCTGGAGGTGGTCCTGCAGGTGTTTGCCGACGTCGGGTGCGTCGTGCCGGCAGGTGAGGCCGAGAGGCTCGAGTTCGTCCCTCGGGCCGATCCCCGAGAGCAGCAGGAGTTGCGGCGACCCAACCGCCCCCGCGCTCACCACGATCTCCTTTGCGGCATTGACGACCGCCGTCTCGCCCGCCGCGGTCCGATACTCAACGCCCGTCGCCCGGAGTCCGTCGGGACCGTCCTCGAGCACGAGCCCGGTCGCCTGCGCATGGCAGATGACGTCGAGGTTCTCGCGTCCCTCCGCTTCGCCCTCCAGGAACGCGTGGTACGTGCTCGCGCGCTTGCCGTCCCTGGTCGTGGTCTGCAGCAGGGAGACGACGCCATGCTCACCCTCGCGGTCGCGGCCGTTGTAGTCGCCCATCGGGATGCCGGCGGCCACGGCGGCATCGACGAACTGGCGTGCGCCCGGCAGCACCGGGCCGCGGACCGAGACACCGAGCGGCCCTTCGGTGTTGTGCGCCTCGAAGTCGACGACGATGTCGCCACTCGGTGCCAGGCCCTCGCTCTTACGAAAATACGGCAGCAGCTCGTCGTAGCCCCAGCCGGTCGCCCCACCGTCAGACCACGCATCGAAGTCACCCGGATGGCCGCGCACATAGGCCATGTAGTTGATGCCCGACGATCCGCCGAGCATCTTGCCGCGCGGGACCATCATCCGGCCGTCCCGCAAGCCCAGCCCCGCCCGGCCTGCGTCAGCCGTGTACATCCAGTCGGTTTCCGGGTTCACCTGGAGCGACGCGCACGCCGCCGGCATCGCCTCGGCCGCGGGCGGCCGATCGCCTGCCTCGAGCAGCGCCACTCGGCAACCCGGATCCTCCGACAACCGCGCCGCGATCACCGCACCCGCCGAACCCCCGCCAACCACCACGAAGTCGTATGTGTCGCCCATATGCTGAACCTATCCGACTCGTCGCGTCCTCGGTGTGACAACCGTGTGCGCGCACCTCGAGTCCGTCGCCCGGGTCCATGACCAGCCCGAACACCGCGCCAGAGTCAGCAAGCACTGCGCGGTACGGCGACTTGATCGACTGAGCGCTCAACAACGACCATCGGGCGTCGACCGATCCGGGGTTGAGCCGCCGGCCCCGCAGTCGGCAGCCAGGTCGCTCAGCCCTGCGTCCATTGCCGCCCCGGCATCTTGAACCATCGGGTGACGCGCCCCCCAACGCTCGGAAAACCAGCGAGCGGTCCACAATCGCTTTCGCCTGTCGAGCCGACTCGGAGCTCGTGATCGCGTTGGCGACGACCCACGCGTTCGGATCGCCGGGTCGGCTCGCGGCTCCGTCCAGCACGCAACGGCCGCATGAACAGCCGACTGATCGCCCCTTCTGCTTCTCGCCGGCTGATCCTCGAAGCGGAGCTCAATGCGACGCTGCCGATGCGGCGAGTCGGGCGTGAGACCCCGAAGACCGGTGAGCTGCTGCCTGCTTGCGAGCGCCGCGGGGCTCGCAAGTCTGGATATAGGATTTGGTGGCGCGGCGACCCGCCGGATCAGCGATGCGATGGGGCTAGCACCTCCATAGCGGGATGACTGGATCAAGGTATGCATTTGCGAATCGACGGACGGTGCAGCCTGATCGGCTGCGGCTGCTCTCTTCGTTGCTCGACGACGGGACGTTCGGATTGCTTGAGAGAGTCGGCGTGCGGCCGGGGTGGCGCTGCCTGGAGGTCGGCGGTGGCGGCGGCTCGGTGGCGGCCTGGTTGTGTGATCGCATCGCCCCTGGAGGCTCGGTGCTCGCGACCGACATCGACACGACCGTGTTGCGGCGGTTGGAGCGGCCCAATCTTGAGGTCCGAGTTCATGACCTACTCGTTGACGATTTGCCCGAGCGCGAGTTCGACCTTGTCCACGCGCGGCTGCTGCTCGCGTGGCTGGCCGATCCGGGGGAGGGGCTGCGAAGGATGGTCAGGGCGCCAAAGCCCGGCGGATGGTTGCTGGTTGAGGAGATGGACTTTCATACGATCGCTCCCGACGCAGGGCTCGATCCGTCGACCCAGACACTGTTTGCGCGTGTGATTGATAGCCATCACGCCGTCCTTATCGAACAGCATTCGTTTGACCCGTTCTGCGGACGTGGTCTGGACCGTGTCGTCTCAAGCGTAGGACTAGCGGGAGTGCAATCTGAAGGGCGCCTGGCGATCTGGCGTGGCGGGCAGCCCGGAGGAATCGTCTGGCAGCTGACCCTGACCCAGCTGCGCGAGCAGCTAATTGCCCATGGCGCCGTCACGGCTGCTGAGGTCGACACGGTGATCTCACTGTGTGACGATCCACGGCTCGCTTTCATGTCGCAGGCAACGATCGCTGCCTGGGGCCAGCGACCGCGATAAGTCGTCGCGGAACGACGACGATGCAGAAGTCTCGGCAGGCCCTCATCGTTGGACGGGCACCGAGCCGCGACGCCTCGACGATGCTGTCGCCGCCCTTAACTCGACCGAGCGACGCAAGGGGAAGACGATCATCCGCGTTCGTCCATAAGGACTTGGTGCCTGTCGCAAGCTAACTTCGGGACCACGCTCGGGACACGTAGCCCGCTGCCCTGAGCCTCCGCACCCCCAAACCACTCGATTAGCAGCTACTTCCCCAAGCCCGCCCAGGGACTCGAACCCTGAACCGCTTCATTACAAGTGCCTCGTTTGCAGGGCATTTGCCGTAACTATGGGGTTCTGAGTGCGGTTAGCAGAGGTTGGGGCAGCTCAGAATTGCTGAGTTCGGGACATAGCCTCTGCGTGGACACGGCTCGTGCGGCAGCGGACGTCGCACGCCGCATCGTACCCGTCGTACGAAGCGGCGGCCAATACGCGCGTTCTCGACGGAGCGCGATGCGATCGGCTGGCGCGCGCCGAACGTGTGATCGCCGCCTCGCGCTGCCAGCTGCAGACGGCTCGCTAGCCGGTTCACGTCGATGACTGCTGGCAGCCTGCGCGCCCAGGGCGCGGCGATCCTGCGTCCACCCGGCGCCGGCGTCTTCGATTGCCGCGCACTGCAAGCGACAGTTTATACGCCTCGGCCCCTACCGGGATGTGGCCGTACCGCTGATCGCATAAATACTGCCCAGAGCGTTTCCCGTCGGGAGCGCGGTCCGGTCAAACACGATCTTTGAGGCCATCGGCGGACCAATTCCCGGTTTCACTCGTTTCGGGGCTGTTGGTCAACCGTCGCAGTCCCGTTCCGTTCGGGTTGATCGTGAAGAGTTGCTGGACACTGCCGACGTAGCGCTGAAAGAGGATCCGCCCGTTCCGCCCGGTGCGGTGCTGCTTGGTTCGGGTGACCCAGGTATCAGACGGGAGCCCGCCGGGGTGCCTGACCGACGAGACGCTTCTGGTCTTGGCTGCTTGTGCCCTTTCGGCGGGACTCGAGCCTGCGATAAGCGCGGCAGCAAGGATCACCGGGACGCCTCGAGCGACGCGGCCGCGCATCTGCCGTGGGACAGACGTCATCAAGAGGACTCGTCTGGACGTCTTCAACTCGGCCTCCTCGTGCGTGGTGTGGGCAGCAATACCGATTCCATGATCCGCTCGTAGGGCATGCGCGGTCGTTCACTTGTCCGCCTGACGGCTGCCTCAGGGTGCTGGCGTCGGCCGTCGGCTCGTGACGAGCGCGGTGAGCTGGGAGCGGTTGCGCACGTCGAGCTTCGTGTAGATGTGCGAGAGATGGATCTTGACCGTGCCGCGGGAGATGAACATCCGCTGCCCGATTTCGGGGTTCGTCAGGCCTTGCGCAGCTAGCTCCACCACCTGAAGCTCGGTCGGGGTGAGCGACTCCCACCCAGCGGCTGGCCGCCTGCGCGACCCGCGTGCGCGGCGCACCCAGGCAATCGCCTCGTCGAGCGAAAGCGCAAATCCCTCGGCATGGGCATCTGCGAAGGCATCTGAGCCGAGTTCGGTGCGCAGTGTGCCCGCGAGGGCGACGAAGCGCGACTCATCGGGAGCCCAGCGGACAAGCCCTAGGTCGGAGCGTGCGCGCTCGGCCGATCCGAGCAGGCGCGCAGCTTCCTCGTCGGACTTGAACCCGGCCGCGAGCTCTGCCGAGCGAGTCGAGCGTCTGCGGCAACCACAACGGCAGGTTCCGTTCGGCCCGCGTCGCGAGCGCTGCATGAAGCAACGTCTTCCGCTTCGCTCAAGCTCCTTTCGCCCGATCGCGAGCCGGCCGAGCACCTCGCGGCTCAGCGCGAACAGCGATGGGCTGCTCACGCGTTCGCTGGTCTCGAGCGCCTGCTGGGCGTGTTCCTGCGCGGCCACGACGTCGCCTTGCACGCGCAAGACGTCGGCGAGCGCCACAGCGTCTGGGCCAGCCCAGTAACCGAAGTCCGCTCCGGTCGCGACGACCGTTTCGAGGCCTGCTCTCGCGGTGTCGAGATGCTCGAGGGCCGCGTTGGTCCGCGGCGAGCTGCAGTTTCGACGATCGGCACGCGCCATTCCAGCGCCGCTCGCGACACCGCGCTGCCGGCTCTCCGAGGCGTGCGAGCGCAGCCTCCGGCTGACCCTGCGCGGTGTCGAGGCGCGCGATCCAGAGCGTGCGCGACAGCCCTCGCTCACCGGCTCGCCAACCTCATTTGCGGCCTCGATCGCTCGCTCGGCGAGCTCGAGAGACGCTCCGGCTCGGCACTGAACGCCGGCTGGAGGCTTAGCCCAACCCAATGCCAGGCAAGACTCTCATGGTTGCCCAGCGCTCAACGATGGGCAAGCGACTCGTCTCGCAGCCGCTCGCCCTCCGTCAAACTCGTCGCAGAGCAGGTGCGAGTAACCGAGATCTCCGATCGCGCACGATAGAAGCACCAGTCATCGCCCGCGCTGCGAGCCAGCTCGATCGCACGCGTCGAAGTCGGATCGCGCGAGCCCACGGGGTCCGGGAGCAGTCTGGAGAACGTCTCCAGCACCTCAGTGCGCGAGCCGTCGCAGATTCGTCCTCGACCTCCTCCGCCATCGTAAGCGCTTGCTGCGCGGTGTCGATCGCCGCAATGTAGTCGCCCGCGTAGGTCAAGCAGGTACGGCGCGGCCCCGCAGAACTCGGGCCCGCAGCGCCGATGGTGACCGATCGGCCGCGTCGAGCGACGCGGCCGTAACCCGAGCTCGGCTGCGGCGAAATGCCCACGAGCCTTCCACCACGGCGCTGAGCAGCGAGACACGTCGCAGCGCGCGTTCGGCGTCGGTTGCCGACGGCCCGCTCGATGCGCAGCCGCGCGTTCGCCGCCTCGGGGTCGAGCATCTCGAGCCACTGCGGCTCGGTCGCCGTAATCGAGCTTCGGCTCCGCGGTCTCGGCGAGCACCAGGAAGAAGTCGCGGTGGCGATCGCACAGCGGGTCGAGCTCGCCGGATTCACGCAACAGATCAAGCGCGTAGTCGCGCACCGTCTCAAGCATCCGGTAACGCACCGCGATGCGACCCTCGTCCGCCACCACCAGCGACTTGTCCACCAGTGAGGTGAGCAGGTCAAGGATCGCGTACGCATCGATGCCATCGCCGGCGCACACCCGCTCGACCGCATCGAGCGTCCACCCGCCGGCAAACACCGCCAGGCGACGGAACAGCACCCGCTCCTGATCGGAGAGCAGCTTGTGACTCCAGTCCACCGACGCCCGCAACGTCTGCTGGCGCGGCATCGCTGACCGCGCCCCGCCGGTCAACAACCGGAACCGGTCGCCCAGTCCGGCCGCTATCTGATCGGGCGACAGCACCCGAACCCGCGCAGCGGCGAGCTCGATCGCGAGCGGAATCCCGTCGAGGTCGTGACAGATCTGAGCGATCGCCGGCGCGTTCTGAGCATTGACCGCGAAGTTCGGGCGTACCTTTCCGGCACGGTCGATGAACAACCGCACCGCATCGGACTGCGTCACGACATCGATCGGTGCCGGCGCGCGCTCTGGGGGCAGCGATAGCGACGGCACCCGCCAGTCCGTCTCCCCACCAACGCCCAGCGGCGCACGGCTGGTCGCGAGCACCGTGACTTCGGGGCAGCCGTGCAACAGGGCCTCGGCCACTTCCGCAGCCGTCTCGAGCACGTGCTCGCAGTTGTCGACCACCACCAGTGCCCGCTGGTCGGCGAAGTAGTCGACCGACGCATCGAGGGCGCTGCGGCCGGATAATTGCCGCACGCCGAGCACCTCGGCCGAGCGCCGATCCGATCAATCCGCCTTCCACCAGGGGCGCGAGCTCGACCCACCACGCACCGTCCGGCCACTGGTCAAGCGTGTCCGCGGCCACCTGCAACGCGAGCCGCGTCTTGCCGCAACCCCCGCTGCCGGTCAGGACCAACAGACGCGTGGCGCCCAGCGCATCGCTCACTTCATCCAGCTCGACCTCGCGCCCCACGAAGCTCGTCAGCTGGTCGGGCAGATTGTTCGGGAGCGCGTCGAGCGAGCGCAACGGCTCGGCGGTCGCTGGCAGATCGGGATGGGTGAGCGCGAACACGTGCTCCGGACGCCCGAGATCCCGCAGCCGGTGCGTCCCGAGATCGACGAGCGCCACACCGTCAGGCAGCCGATCGACGACAAGATCATGCACGGCACGCGACAGCAATATCTGGCCGCCATGAGCGATCGCCCGCAACCGCGCACACCGACTCAACGCGACACCGAAATAATTGCCCTCGTCGCGCAACTGCGCCTCCGCGGTATGCAACGCGATCCGCACCCGAAGCTGCAGCCCATCGGGCCAGACCTGCGCGGACAGCGCACGCTGGGCCTCCAGCGCCGCCGCCACCGCGTCGGACGCGCGCGAGAACGCCGCCACGATGCTGTCGCCCTCGCCCTGTTCCAACGGCCGCACACCACCATGGCGGCCCACCGCATCAGACAGCAGCGAATAATGCGCCGGCACAGCCTGGGCCATCGCATCGGCCTGCGTCTCCCACAACCGCGTCGATCCCTCGATGTCGGTCAAGACAAACGTCACGGTGCCGGCGGGCAGCGCAAACACGGTTTCGTTCGCCTCGTCGATGCCGCGCAACCGATCCCTCCAAATGAGCGGCCGAGCGAGCGCCAAGCCGCCAGCGGATCGTGTCACGGTCGACTGCGGCCTGTCCAGCCGAGGCGCTGGTGGCTCCTCTTCACCAGTAAGAAGTCCCGATCGCATCGTTAAAGCGAACCTAGCGGTGCCACCGCAGCACTACATCTGCCACCTGGCATATATCCGCGTCTCAAGTGGCGAACCCTCGGGTCGCGACCAATTCCCCGGCGTCGGGGCGTCTTCCCAGGTCCTCCTTGGCCTTCCGCATCCCCTAGGCGCACGGAAACCACCGCTCTCGCGCCACTTTCGATGATCCCCCAAGCACAGATCGCGCCTTCTTTGGGACCGCTCGGGCGGGACGGGCAGGGTAGATCGCGTCGAGGGAACAGGACGACGAGGGTGACGTCGTAGAGCGAGCGGCGACAGAACGCCTCGAAGCGCTGGTGCAGCTCGGAGCAGATCGTCACGACCGTCGACCTTGAGGTCTTCCCGAGCCCGATTTCCAGCAGCGACGCGGCAAGGGAATCGAACCTTCCAAGCCGCGGGTTGCCGACCCTGCCAGTTTAGAAATTCTCGTTTGGCAGGGCTTTGCCCATAGGCACGAGCGATTCGGTCAGGTTAGGTGAGGCTGCATGGCGTCAGACCTTGCTGGGGCCGGGACAAGAGACATGGTTACGATCGATGACATCGCGATCGTCCGCGCGACGATGGCTTAGTCGCCAACTGGATCGTGAGTTCGGCGCCGTCACGTCGAGCAAAGCAGTCGTCCCCAGCGATGCGAGCTGCGTCACGGGTCGAGCACTCCGGGGAGTCGCGCCGGTGCCTTCACGCGGGGGCACCAGCGGGGCGGTCAGGTGCCTGGCTGAGGCAGACGGCCGAGCCTTCAGCAGTCCGTTTCGATCAGAGCGCTAGTGACCTCAGCCGGCATATCTTGGGTTCGATGTCTGGCGCCCGGCTCCAGGGGACCGTCTCTACGGGTTCTGACAGCGAGTGCGGAGCGAGCTCGGCCTGGTGATCGTTGCCGCTTGAAGGAAGTGCGGCATGCGTCTCACGGAGGACCGCGTACTAATGCGGATCGGAGGAGATCTCGTGTCGAATGTAGGGGTTCACCTGATGCGAACGCGCCGGAGTTGGGTTGTTATTGGCCTTGATGATGTCTTGTTCGGCATCGCCTGTCATTCGATCCCGGCGTGGGCGTGGCTTTGCTTGCTCTTAGGAGTAGGCTTTGACCTGGGGATGGGGCGCTAGCTTGGCTATCGTGGTGCTCGCGGGCGAGTACAGCGTCTGGAGGGCGAGGTGACCGGGATTCTGGCTTTGACGCGCGCATCGGGTTATCGACGTCGTCCGGTGGCTGGAGCGGCTCTAGCAATCAGATCCCGTATGTGTAGTCGTGCCTCGAGGCTGGCCCGCTCGCGCCGGTGGGGCTGGCTAGCCCGAGCTTTGCTGATTTCAGGTTTTGTTGTTATGGCAGGTCTGATGTTCTCACCGTCGGCGTGGGGGTCTTCGGTGACCGGGGCTTCCTTGACCCCCGATTCGTTGTCGGTGGGCGCCACGCGCACCACCTTCGCGTTCCAGTTCACCGCGACGACGGGGCTATCGTCCGCCGGCGGAACGATGACAGTGACCGTGCCGGCGGGCGGGTCGTTCGGCGAGAACGCGAGCGACAACTGCGGGGCTTCCAACTCGGACTGCGTCGTCTTGGACAAGACCACCGACACCGCAGACAGAGCCAGCTGGCAAGCGGGGTCCGGGACGTCGTTGACGATCAACGATCCGATCAATATTGCTGCGGGCGACGTCGTCGTCGTGACGATCGCGAACGTGTCGAATGGTTCGACGGTGGGGGCGGCCGGATTCTCGATCGCCACGAGCGCCGACACGACGCCCGTGAGCTTCAGCTCACAAACGCTGGAGTCCGAAACGTCCGTGACAGACCCTGCCATCACCGTAACCTCGCTCGCCGGCGGGGCGACCAACGCGACGCTCACCGCAACCTTTACCGCTCCGCACGCGCTCACCTATTTTGTGCCGACGAACGATGCGGGTAATCAAGGCCGGGCGCTGGACGATCCATCCGCGATCACGCTGACTGCTCCGGCCGGGTCCTCGTTCTCGGAGAACTCCAGCCACGCGTGCAGCGGCTGCGGGATCTCTGACGAGACGACCCACAGCGAAGGTGGTGCGACCTGGTTGGCGGGGGCCGGGGCGACTCTCATCCTTGGCGTCAGCTCTAACATCGCTCCCGGCGACGTCGTGCAGGTCACCGTTCCGGGTTTGAGCAATCCAGCGAGCGACGGTGACGGAAGTGGCTTCTCTTTCTGGACGAGCTCAGATCCCGGCCCGGTCTCACCCGTGGTTAATCAGACGCTGACGGTCGGGCTTGCTGGGGTTGGGAGCGGATCGGTGTCGGATGGCGGAGCGCTGAATTGCCCATCGACCTGCCAGCAGCAGTACCAGCAGGGCACCGTCGTCACGCTCACCGCGACCCCGGCTGCCGGGTCGGCGTTCACTGGCTGGAGCGGGGCGGGCTGCGAGGGCACTGGCGCCTGCACCGTGACGATGACCTCCGCTCAGAGCGTCACCGCGACCTTCGACAACATCCTGACCGTGACAAAGGGCGGCAGGGGGTCCGGCACGATCACGAGCTCGCCGTCCGGGATCAACTGCGGGGCGACGTGCTCGGCTTCGTTCTCAAACGTGGGTGTTACGCTGACGGCATCGGCGGCGCCCGGCTCCTCGTTCGTTGGTTGGTTCGGTGCGGGCTGCGAGGGCACAGACACCTGTGTGGTCTATATGGGGTCCGTGCAGAGTGTCATCGCGGTTTTCGACGCACATCCGGCGTCGACGCCTCCCGGTCCCGGCTTGACGACGCGGACGTTCACGGCGGTTGGTGAGTCGAAGTTCGTTGTCCCCCCGGGCGATTCGCGCGTAACCATCACCGCCACGGGCGCGCAGGGGGCGGACGGGTTCGCAAGCTTCGGCGGGTTCGGCGCGGTCGTGACGGGTTCGGTGCCCGTGACGCCAGGGGAGATCCTGTATGTCGAGGTGGGCGGTGTGGGATCAAACGGCGCCGGACATGGTGCTTTCTCGGCTGGGGCTGGTGGAGGAGCGTCGGACGTGCGGACGTCACCGGCAGTTGAGGGGCTCGCCCCGACTGATCCCCGACTGCTCGTCGCTGGCGGAGGCGGCGGAGGCGGCGACGGTTTCCCAGGGGACGTCGGCGGTGTCGCCGGAAGTGCGCCGACCGGCGGAACCCCATCCGGTCGTGGTGGGGGGCCCGGCGGCAGCGGATCGGGAGGTAGCGCCGGCAGATCCGATACCGGCTGTTCAGCCGCTCAGGTCGGCGGCCTGGGCGTCGGTGGAGCGGGCGGCGGCACGTCATGCCACAGCGGAGGGGGTGGCGGAGGGGGCTACTACGGCGGTGGTGGCGGC
Organism: uncultured Solirubrobacterales bacterium; assembly: GCA_963734775.1. Taxonomy (GTDB): domain Bacteria; phylum Actinomycetota; class Thermoleophilia; order Solirubrobacterales; family Solirubrobacteraceae; genus Palsa-465. The sequence goes on along the minus strand of CAVTJE010000012.1, from coordinate 241,786 downwards.
GGCGGAGGGAACCCCGCGGTGGGCGCCGGTGGCGGTGCTGGCTCCAGTTTTATGGAGCTCACCGCATCCGGCACCGCGATCGCTATCGCGTCACAGCCGAGTGGCGAGGTGACGCTGACCTATCGCGTGGGGCCACCAACTGCCGCGGTGCGGTCCCCAGCCACCGGCGGTATTTACACGACGGGTCAATCAGTGAGAACGTCGTTTTCCTGCACTGAAGCCGCCGGAGGCCCAGGCATCACGTCATGTACCGACAGTGCCGGGGACTCCGGCAAAGCGGGCATAAACAGCGGAACCCTGAACACGAAAACCTTGGGCACCCACACATACGTCGTGACCGCAAAGAGCTCCGACAATCAGACCGGAACCGCCTCAATTACATATTCCGTCATTCAACGCCCGCGGCCGGTGCTCTCCCAGCTGGTAATCTCACCACGTAGCTTTCGCGCTACGACGCACGGCAGCACGATCATTCATAACCCACACCGGGGCGCGCGAATTAGCTACAACGACAGCCAAGCCGCGCAAGCATCGTTCAGCGTTTACCGCCACACGGGGACCCGCCATTGCTCTGCGCACCCACAACAGGGCTGTCCGAGACTGGCGTTCGAAGGTACGTTCTCGCACACCGATCGGGCAGGAGCCAATGCGGTTCGGTTCAGCGGTCGGCTGAACGGGCGGGCGCTATCACCCGGCGACTACCAACTTGACGTCACCGCCAAGGTCGCCGGACGGCGGAGCAACACGGCCACCGCCACGTTCCGGATCCTCGCCCGATAGCCCCTTCCCGTTCCACCGTCATCATCGAAGGACTCTCATTTGAGCCTCACGGCGGATCCAAGAGCTGAGTCGATCTTCACGTCACGACTCCTTCGCATCTTTGCAGCCTGCTGAAGTTCGACAGAACGTTCGCTTACGAAACGCGGCGCCTAGCGGACGATCGCTTCCTCCTCGCGCCGGCGCCCCGGCGCGCGATCGCAAAGGCGCGACCAAGCGATCGCCACGTTAGCTGACGGGGTCTATGCCGATCGCTGCGGCTTCTGGCGCAACCAGAAGAGAGCCGGCTGCCGGGATCTCGATTGATCGAAGAAAGATCGCCTAGCAGCGGCGTGTAGCGTGCTGAGCGTGGTGCGCCGCCCGATCGAAGACGATCCTTATCACGAGCTGCACCACGGCGGAGGCGCCGTCATCGGAAGTGGCCGGGCGCTCGATGGCCAATGGCAAGTTCGGGCGCTCGCACGCGAGGGCAAGCTGTATTGAACCTTGAGGTCTGGCCTATCGCAATGTCGATGGGTAGAGCGCGGCGGTGTCGGCGGCATCGCGATCACCAAGGACGGTCAGCCGGTTCGGCTATCGATGAGCGGGCTGGGAGTCGGCTCGTGGTATCGCTACGTCGGTCAAGCGACGGGTCGGGTGAGCGGGCTCGAGCTCCAGCTTTCCGACGGATCGGTGAGTCGTGGCTCTCTGCTGCGGCACGAGACGATCCCAGTCCAAATCTGGACCGCCTTCATCGATGGGTCAGCCGCTCCAGTTGAACTACGCGCGTTCGCCGGCGAGGAGCTGGTCGAGAAGTTCGAGATCGAGGAGGACTGGCCTCCTCGGAGCGGAAACGTGCTTTGGGGGTCCCGTGACCAGGCAATGTCTCGAAGTCGCGTCGCGTCTCCTTCGGCCCCCAAGCGGAAGCGACCTGCAGGCATCGAAGGGGGAGGCCATGGCAGCCCGGCGGGTTGACCGCGCGCTGATGGAGGCCGCGCGTCCGTGCGCGGCGAGTACAACGCGGGCGAAGCGGCGGTTCGAACGACGGAGTCAGACGCGCGGACCGAGGAAGCACTGATCGCGCATCCGTGCGCGATGGAGCTTGACCGTGCGCGGATCTAGAAGACCGCGCTCCGCAGCAAACGTGCCCGCCACAACCTCCCTCCGCACCCCTCGTTGCGGAACCTTGCCCCCCGCCACCCACCAGCCCGTCCGCTCCAAGGCAAGTGCGACGTAGCCGCTTCACCGGCGCCGTCGCTGCGCTCCTACAGTCAGTCGCACAGCTCGTCTCGCACCCTGCGTCTCTCCAGCCCCAACAACAAGGACATCACACTGTACGCACTAGGTGCTGGCGTCCCAGGACGTCCGCTCAAGAGGTCCCAACACGTCCCGAGACGTCCCCGCCGGCAACGTGCTCCTCGACCTGAAACGCCTCCGCAACCAGCCGCGCGTCCTCGGTCCGCGGCGCGTAGTGGAGGTAGCGCATCGTCGTCTGGATGTCCGCATGACCCATCCACTCCTGGACCCGCCGGATGTCCGCCTTGGCAACGTCCCACGTCGCGCGTCCTCGAGCACCGACCGTAGCCAGTCGTCGGCCAGCCGTTTGGTGAAGTACCCCGCCGGCGGCCGACCACGCCCGGTCCACGCCGGCCCGAGCCTCTTCTAGATCTGTCTTCCGTCGGGAAGCCTGTACTTCGCGTACCAGATCGGACCTCGCGCCCGCTCGACGCGGAAGACATGCCCGGAGGGACGGTTCATATCCCAAATGTAAGCTAACTTCGGGACACGTTCGGGACACGTAGCCCGCTGCCCTGAGCCTCCGCAACCCCAAACCACTCGGTTAGCAGCTACTTCCCCAAGCCCGCCCAGGGACTCGAACCCTGAACCTCTTCATTACAAGTGAAGTGCTCTGCCAGTTGAGCTAGGCGGGCGTGGGCTGGAGTGTCGCAGGCAGTGACGTTGACGCCCTCGACGCATCTGGGTGGGACCGCAGACGCCTACCTCGCCGCCCGCCCGCTGGCCAGCTCGTGCTCCCACCATTCGAGCGCGTCGTGCATCGTCTGGCGCAGGGGGATCTCGGGGCGCCATCCCGTGGCGGCCGTGATCCGGTCGTTGGCCCCGCACAGGTCCATGACCTCGTAGCGTCGGACCCGGGCCGGGTCGGTGACCTGCTCGACCTCGATCGGCGCCAGTAGCTCGGCGAGCAGCGCGACCTGCTCGGCCGCCGACACCGACCTTCCAGAGCTGACGTTGTAGGCCCCGGGCTTGGCGTGTGCCGCCAACAGCCGGTAGGCCCGAGCGACATCGCGTACGTCGGTGAAGTCGCGGCGCGTGGCCGGGTTGCCGGTCACGACGCGGACGTGGTCTGCGCCGCTGTGGCGCGCCTGCGCGCCCTGTTGCGCGAGCGAGGACATGATGAACGTGGGCAGCTGGCCCGGGCCGGCGTGGTTGAACGGCCGGACGCGCAGGACATCCATCCCGAACGCGTCGGCGTAGACCTTGGCCAGGAGATCGCCGGCGCATTTGGAGACGGCGTACGGATTGGCGGGGTTCATCCTCGCGTTCTCGGGGATCGGCAGCCGTTCCGGCACCCCGTAAACCTCGCACGAGCTGACCCAGACCAAGCGCGCCGACCGCGCCTCCAACCGGACCGCCTCGAGCACGTTCGTCGCGCTGGCGACGTTGTCCTGAACGGTCCGCCCCGGCTCTTGCCACGACTTGCCCACGGAGCTGAGCGCGGCCAGGTGGTAGACGACCTCGGGCCGGAAGCCGCGTACGGTCTCGCGTACGGCGTGGTCGTCGGTCAGGTCGACCGCTCGCCCCTCACCCGCGCCGTCGGCCACCCGGCCGCTCCGCGAGACTCCCAGCACGACCTCGCCAGCCTCAGCACACGCGCGGGCGACGTAGCCGCCAGCGAACCCCGACGCCCCGGTAACCAGTACCCGCAAGCGACTAGGGAGCCGGCTCGGCCGATACCGCGTAGTCCACCGGGCTGTTCCCGTTACTGGAAAAGTCGGTCTCGGGACCCAGCGGCGTCGGCTCGGGTGCAGCGTTGACACGCCGCTCGAGCTCGCCCAGCACGAGGCCGAACAGCACGTGCCGCCAGGCTGATTGGGCGAAGGCACGACGGTTGCCCGCGAACTTGGGCAGGTCCGCGCGCGCGGGGTGGAAGCGGTCCGACAGAGCACCGAGCGGCCATAGCACGAGGTGCTCGGTCAGCGCCACGATGGGGCCGCGCAGGGGAGCGGGTAGCGGGATCGCGGGCGCGATGTTGGCGTAGATGGCGCCGAAGGCGGCGCCGTTCTGGAGGTGCAGAGCGAGTCCGGCCGGATACCAACCCTCCCCGCGGCGCACCGCGCGTCCGAGCAGCTCGACGTCGTCATAACTGCTCCCGAACGCGACTTTGTCGAGCGGCTGCTGGACCGCCCACACCGCCGCGGCGACGGCGCCGCAGACGGCTCCTCTCAGCGTGCGGGTGCTGTCGATGCCGATGCTCAAGACACGCAACTGTAACGGGCGCGATCAGAACGGGTACGCCTCTGTGAGATGAGTAACGAAGTGCTGCATCAGCGGACCCGCGAACACGGGGCCAATCCGTTCGCGTATTGGCTCGTGCGCGCCGTACTGCAGCCGTTCTTCCACATCTACTTCCGGCTCTCGCGGATCGGGCGCGAACACATTCCGGCCGAGGGTCCGGTGATCGTGGCGGCCAACCATCGCAGCTTCCTCGACCCGTTCGTGATCGCGACGATGGCCCGGCGACCGATGTACTACGTGGCCAAGAAGGAACTGTTCGGCAATCGCCTGCAGGCATGGATCCTCTCCGCGCTCGGCGCGTTCCCCGTCGATCGCGGCGCCGGCGACGGCCAGATGATCGAGACCGCCAAGGCGATTCTCGAGCGGGGCGACATCGTGTTGATCTTCCCCGAGGGGACGCGCATCCGGCCCGGGTCACTGGGCAAACCCAAGCGCGGAGTCGGACGTCTGGCGTTGGAGAGCGGTGTCCCCGTCGTCCCCGTGGCCGTAATCGGCACCGAGGCGATCAGGCGCGGCTGGCGCATCCGTCCCCACAAGGTGCGCATCCGCGCCGGCCGAGCCCTTCAGTTCCCCCACGTCGAGGATGCGTCGCCCGCTCTGGCCATCGCCGTCACCGATCGCATCTGGCCGTGCGTGATGCTCCAGTGGGAGTGGCTCGGTGGCCTGCCGCCGATCCGTCGCGCCGCCATCATCGGCGCCGGGACGTGGGGCACAAGTCTGGCCGTTTGCCTGTCGCGCGCCGGCTTTGAGGTCGACCTCGGCTGTCGCACGCCGGAGCAGGCGGCCGAATTGGCAGCCTCTGGCGAGAACGCCGCCTACCTTCCCGGCGTGAAGCTCCCCGACACCGTCCACGTGGTTCGCGCCGCCGAACTCGAGTTGGGCGGCCACGATCTCGTCTGCCTCGCCGTTCCCGCGCGCGCCCTGCCCGCCGTGCTGGCCGCGCACGGGGAGCGCATTCCCCGTCGCGCCGGCCTGCTCGTGCTCTCCAAGGGTCTCGTGCCGCCGCTCGGCACCGTCCCCTCGGCGTTCGCCGCCGAGCGGTGCCGCGCCCGCGCCGTCGCCGTGCTGGGCGGTCCCTCGCACGCCGGCGAGGTGCTCGAACATGGCGCCTCCGTGGTCCTCGCCTCGGTCGACCAGGCCTTCGCCGGACAGCTCGCCGATGCTCTCGTCAGTGCCGGCCTCGACGTTTTTACGAGCCGGGACGTGACCGGGGTCGAGCTCGCCGGCTGTGCCAAGAACGCGGCCGCCCTCGCCGCCGCGGCCGCCTCGATTGCCGGCCCCAACATCGCCGGCGCCGCCGCCGGCAAGGTATTCGCCGAGGTCGACGCGCTGGCTCGGGCCAAGGGCGGTCAACCCGAGACCTTCGCCGGCCTGGCCGGTGCCGGAGACCTGGTGGCGACCGTCGTGTCGGCGGGCTCTCGTAACCGTCGTGCCGGCGAGCTGCTCGCTCAAGGCGTCCCCGGATCGGAAATCAGCAACGCGCTTGGACAGGCCGCCGAAGCGGTCGACTCGGTGCCACTGCTGGCCAGCGCCGCCCGCAACGCCCACCTCGACACGCCCGCGCTCGATAGCCTGGCCGCGCTCGTCGAGGGCCGCATCGAACCCGAGCGCTGGACGGCGGCCGTGAGCGCGCCGCATCGGCGCAAACGTACGCGACCCGTCAGAGCGGCGTAGGCTCCCATGCGGTGGAGGAGCTACCCAAGACAAAAGCCCAGCTCGACGCTCGGTTTACCGAGCTCTATCGCGCCCACCTACGCGATGTCTACTCGTACAGCTACTACCGCGTCGGCAACCACCACGATGCCGAGGACCTCACCGAGCAGACGTTCCTCCAGGCCTATCGACACTTCGAGCGCGCGCTGCGCGAGTCGAACGGCCGACCGCTCCGCCCGTGGCTCATCCGCATCGCCCACAACCTGGCGGCCAACTTCTATCGCGACCGCTCACGCAAGCCGGAATCGGCGATCGAGGACGCCGGCATGATCTCCTCGCCCCACACCACGGAGTCGCTGGTCGAGGGACGCGAGGAGCTGAACGCGATTCTCAAGGGCGTCCAGCAGCTTCCCGACGACCGCCGCGAGGCGCTGATCATGCGCTTCGCTCTGGGCATGGACAACCGCGAGATCGCGCGGGCCCTGGGTCGGACCGACGGCGCGACCAAGGTCCTGCTCCATCGGGCCATCCGCCAGCTCGAGGGAATGGTTGGCGAAGGCGCCGAGGTGGAGGCGAAATGAGCACCGGCGCCCACGACTTTGAGGCGTTGCTGCGCGAGGCGCTCGCGCCCATCGATCCGCCGGCTGACCTGGCCAACCGGCTCGAGGTGACCCTGGTCAACCTCACCGAGCTGGCTCAGGAGGAGCTCGACGCGTGGGAGATGTCGGCCATGCGCGATCCCCGCAACTGGGTCCGGCCCGCCGCCGCCGCCGTCGTCGGCGCGACGCCGGGACCGCCCTCGTGGTGCTGCGTGTGCGCAGCCGTCACCGCTCGCGCAAACAGCAGTCAAAGGGCCTGTTCGAGCTCGCTGGACGCACCGTCCACGACGTCTCCGTGGAGGCACGGAGGATCCTCCCGCGTCGGTAGGCCGACCGCGCCGGCCCCGCCGGCCCGCGGCCGCCCGTTGATAGCGTGATTGGGGCGATGGAGTACTGCTACCGACATCCCAATCGAGAGACCGGAGTGTCGTGTTCGTCGTGCGGCCGTCCGATCTGCCCCGATTGCATGACCCCGACGCCGGTGGGCATGCGGTGTCCCGAGTGCTCGCGCGAGCGCACGCCAGGTGAAGACGATCCGCTCGGCCCCGGCGGTGCCGCAGGTGACGCTGGCGCTGATCGCCATCAACGTGCTGGTGTTCATCGCCGAGAGCGCGTCGGGCGCGTCGTTCGGCGGCGGGGGCGGAGGCACGATCTACAACAAGGGGGCGCTCTTCGGTCCCCTGATCTCCCAGCAGGACGAGTACTGGCGGATCGTCACCTCGGGCTTCCTGCACGACGGCATCCTCCACCTGTTCGTCAACATGCTGTCGCTGTACTTCGTCGGCAGCGTCCTCGAGCCGGCAATCGGCCGGGTGAACTTCGCGGCCATCTACTTCGCGTCGCTGCTCGTTGGATCGTTCGGCGCGCTGCTCTTCCAGCCCCAGATCCCGACGATCGGCGCGTCGGGGGCGATCTTCGGGATCTTCGGAGCGCTGATCGTCGTCGCGCGCGCCCGGGGAATCCCGATCTGGCAGAGCGGGCTGGGGTTCTGGCTGCTCCTCAACCTGATCTTCTCCTTCAGCTTCACCGGCATCTCCGTCGGCGGGCATCTCGGCGGGCTGGCCGCCGGTCTCGTCGGGGGTTGGCTGGTGGTCGAGGTCGGCGAGCGCCGCCGACAGACGACTGTCGCGCTGGCGGCCATCGTGTTGATCGGTGCCCTCGGCGTGGTCGGGGCCATCGCGGTGGCCGGGGGCCACGGAATCGCCCCCCACGGCATCGGCTTCACCGGCTGACGATCGAGTCGTAGAGAGCGTGGACGGCGTCGCGCAGGCGGCTCGCGGCGAACCGATCCCTGACGTCGGCGGCCGCGGCGACGCCGAGCCGCGCGCGCTCGATCGGGTCAGCGATCAGCTCCGCGGCGACCCTGGCCAGCGCCGTGGCGTCCCCGGGAGCGACGAGCCGCCCGGTGACGCCGTCGCGGATGATCTCGGGCAGGCCTCCGTGGGCGCTGGCCACCACCGCGCAGCCGGCGGCGGCGGCCTCGATGGCCGCCCCGGGGAGAGGGTCGGGCGCCGTCGAGGGAACCGCGATCACGTCGGCCGCGCCGTACACGGTCTCGACGTCGTCGCGAAATCCGAGCACGTGGAGGCGGTCGCGGACCCCGAGGGCGTCGGCCAGCGCGAGCACCCGCTGGGTGCGCTCCTCGGCGCCCGGCCACGCCTCGCCGGCGAGCAGTCCGATCGTGGCGCGCCCGCGTAACTCGGGAGCAGCCAGCGCCTGCACGAGCACTTCCTGTCCCTTCCAGTCCGAGATCCGGCCGAGCACGGCGATCGCGGGTGCCCCGGGATCGAGGCCGAGCGCCTCCCGCGCCTGCTTTTGGGGTACCCGCCATGCGTCAAGCGCCAGTCCGTCCGGGATCACATGAACGGGATCGCGGGGCCGGAATTGGGCGGCGGTCGCACGCGAGACGCAGGGGAGGGCTCGCGCGCTGGTCAGGACCTGACGATACGCCGGCCACGCACGTCCAAAGCGGGAGTAGATCTCGCGCACGTGCCAGACATGGGGAACTCGCGCGACCAACGCCGCCGCGGCCCCGCCGAGCACCACCGACGTGTTGGAGTGCACGAGCTCGACTCCACGTTTGCGGATCACGCCGGTCAGCCCACCGGCGTCGCGGACGGCGGCGTTGACCATCGCCGTCAGCCCTCGCGGATTGGTCATGCCCCGGCGGATGACGCTCACCGGGCGGACGAGGACCTCGATCCCGGCTGTCCGGAGATCTGTGGCCAGCTCGCCGGCGCTCGGGAGCACGACGATCGGCTCGTAGCGAGCCGTATCCAGACCGGTGGCGATCAGATGCAGCTGGCGATCGGCGCCGTAACGTCCGCTCGAGGAGTGCACGAGCAGGACGCGCCGGGCGCTCAGAGCTCCACCGTGAGCACGGGCGCAGGGGCCCGTTCGAACAGCTCGGGGTGCAGGATGTGAGCCAACATCTCGAGCCCGTCGACGATCCGCGGCCCCGGGCGCGAGAAGTACGCCGCCGCATCGACGGCCACCACTTCGCCGGCGCCGACTGCCGCCAGCTCGTCGCGGTGCATCTCGGCCTCGCGGTGGGCGATCTCCGCGTTGTAGCCGCACGGCATCACGACCATCACGTCGGGCTGGGAGGCCCCGATCTCGTCCCAGGAACGTTCCTCGGACGGCTCGCCGGCGAAGCCGAGGACGTCCTCGCCCCCGGCGTACTCGATCAGCTGTGGAGTCCAGTGACCCGCGGCGAACGGGGGATCGAGCCATTCCAGCGCAGCCACGCGCGGCCGGCGCGCCTTGCGGACCGCGACGCGCACGCGATCGATCCGCGCCGCGGCGTCCTTGATCAGCTCGACGGCGGCGTCGCGACGATCGGTGGCCTGGGCAAGTGTGCTGGCGTCGCCGAGGACCTCGCCCACGGTGTGCGGGTCGAGCGAGATCACGCGTGGGCGCGATTCGATGTCCTCGGCCACCGCACGCACGTCGTCGTAGGACACGGCGCACACCGAGCACAGTGCCTGGGTGACGATCAGATCAGGGCGCAGGTCGTGCAACGTTTCGGCGTCGAGCTCGTAGATCGATTCGCCGGCCAGCGTCATCTCCTTGACCGCGGCGTCGATCTCGGCCGAGCTCAGGCCCGGGGGCAGCACGTCGCGCGTGATTTTGGGTAGCTCACGGGCCGCGGGCGGGTAGTCGCATTCGTGGGTGACGGCGATAAGGTCGGCGCCCAAGCCGAGCGCAAACAGCATCTCAGTCGCCGATGGAACGAGGCTGACGATTCTCATCAAAGGAGAACGATATGGCAGATCTGCTCACCGACGATGATGTGAAGGCCCGCCTTCAGGGATCCGACTGGTCCCGCGAGGGCGATGAGATCGTCCGCGAATGGCAGTTGGATGACTTCGTCGCCGCGATCGCCTTCGTCAACCGCGTGGCTGACGCCGCCGAGGCCGCCAACCATCACCCCGACATCCTCGTCCACGGTTGGAACAAGGTCAGGCTCTCGGTCACCAACCACTCCGCCGGCGGCCTGACCGCGGCGGACTTCGAGCTGGCGAAGACCGTCGACGGGCTGGCCTAGCTGGACGTGACGCGGTAGAGCTTGTTCTGACTCGGGACCGCGACCCAGAGGCCGCCCGTGTCGACGGCCAGGTGACCGGGCTGGGCGTGGAACTGGATTGTCGTCACCGCCCGATTGTTCTGAGCGCCAGCAGCAGTGCCGACCCGGATCACGGTCTCGTCGCTCTTCGAGCCGACCCAGACCAGGTGCTTGGGCTCGAAGGAGGCGATGTCGGGGATGGGGTCGGCGACGTGGAACTGGCCTGTGTGTGCTCACGTACGTCCCGCCCGTGGCGACCTGCGTACGCGGGTCGACGCGAGTCATCGTCCCCGAGGCGGCGACGAACCAGACACCGTTGCTGTGACCGACGGCGACGGTGTCGGCCGGTAGCTGCGGTCCTTTGAGGATGGGCTTGCCGCTGTCGTCGAGGGCGCTGAGCGACCCATCGGCCGAGGCCACCCAAAGGCGACCGTAGGCCTCGCCCATTGCCCCGGCCGGGTTGGGGGCGGTGATCGTCGTCGGCGCCAGCGTCGAGACGTTGACCCGTGCGATGTCCGTCGATCCGCTGGCGCCCGCCCACACGGCGTCCGTGCTCACGGCGAGGAACGCCGGACTGAGGTTCAGCGGGATCAGCTTTATCCGCGCCCCGTCGTGGCTGAACACGACGACGGCGTTGGGCGACGTCTGGGCCACCCACACCCGGCCGGTGTGATCCTCGGCCACGTCGGTCGGGTGGCCGGAGGTGGCGAACGTTGTCGTCGCTCCGTTCGTGCCGACCCGTCTGGCTCCGTCGCCGGTCACCATCACCACGGACGATCCCTCGCCCCACAAGGGACCGGGGTCGCTCCCCGACGGCAGTGCGATCGCCTGGATGTTCACGGGGCTCCCGGTGGCGCTCGGCGCCGCGGTTCCGCCGCCCCCGCCCGAGGCCACGACGATCACGACCACGATGGCCACGACGAGGACGATCGGGATGGCGAACAGCAGCGGTGAACGGCGCCTTCGCGGCGGCTCGGTGGGGGCGATCGCCGCGGTGGAGGCGGTCGGCGGCCGGCGGTCCGCGGCCGTCGGGCCGGTCGGGGGTGGGGCGGCGGGGGCCAGGGCGGTGGGCTCCTCCACGGGTGCCATTTCCGTCGGCCCGGCTGCTGGAGCAAGCTCGGTGGGATCCTCGCCGGTCGGGGCCAGCTGGGTGGCGTCCTCGCCGGTCGGGGCCAGCTCGGTCGCACCTTCGACCGGGGCCAGCTCGGTGGGATCCTCGACCGGCGCCAGGGCGGTCGGCTCGCCGCCAGCGATGACCGTCTCATCGGTCGAGGGCTTGACGTCGGTCGTGCGCCGCTCCTCGAGGACGTGGCCGAGGGCGGCGGCGAGCTCGGCCGCGGAGGCAAAGCGATCCTCGGGACGCTTGGCCATCGCCCGCGAGGCGATCTGATCGAGCGGCTCGGGGACGTCTGGGACCTCGCTCCGCACCGACGGAGTGGGGTCGTTCATGTGCGCGTACATCTTCATCAGCTCGGCCGGCCGATCGAAGGGGACGTGCCCGGTGAGAGCCTCGTAGAGCATGCACCCGAAGGCGTAGATGTCGGACGCAGCCGTACCCCGGCCGCCCTCGATGCGCTCGGGCGAGGTGTAGTCGATCGTGCCCACCAGCACGCCGGTCCGTGTCACCGCGGTTCCGCCGCTGGTCCGGCGGGCGATGCCGAAGTCGGTCAGGTAGACGTGCTCGTCATCCTGGTCCTCGCCACGCGCGATGAGGACGTTCGCCGGCTTGACGTCGCGGTGGACGAGGCCGCGACGGTGGGCGGCGGAGAGAGCCGATGCCACCGGGCGCAGCAGCTGCACGGCGCGTTCGGGCGTCAGGCGGCCGCTCGAGGAGATCAACTCGCGCAGGTCGGTTCCGTCGACCCAACGCATGATCAGGTACAGCGAACCCTCGAGGTCGCCGGCCTCGTAGACCGGAATCACATTGGGGTGCTCGATCGAGGCGGCGATCTGCGACTCGCGCTGGAAGCGTTCCCGGAACGCTTCGTCCTGGGCAAACTGGGGCGCGATCGCCTTGACGGCGACAGGCCGCTGCAGCGCGATCTGCGTCGCTCGGTATACGACTCCCATCCCGCCCCGCCCGGCCACCGCCTCGAGGCGGCAACCCGCGACCGTGGACCCCAGAGTGAGGTCAGCCATGCGGCTGTTTATACCGGTCCTGCGGATGTACGATCGCTCGCGCGATGTCTGACACCCCGGTCCAGAGCCCGCGCGAGCTCAAAGCCCAGATCGAGGCCGAGCGGGTGGGCATTCCGTTTCTCGTCTTCCGAGATGGCGCTGGGGAGCAGCAGATCTTCACCATGGGCGACGATCTGGAGCAGGTGACGGTCGGCCGTGCGGGCGCCGCGGACATCGTGCTCGAGTGGGACACCGAGGTCTCGCGGCTGCACGCCGAGCTCGGACGGATCGGTCGCGACTGGACGGTTTCCGACGATGGCCTGTCGCGCAACGGCACCCACGTCAACGGCGAACGGGTCGTCGGTCGGCGGCGCCTGCGCGACCGCGACCTGCTGCGCTTCGGCCAGACCAACGCTGTCTTCCGCCAGCCGCTGACGGTCGAGGTGACCGAGACTGCGGTGGCCTCGGACGTGCTCGATCGCGCCAGCCTGTCGGACGCCCAGCGCCGGGTGCTCCTCGCGCTCTGCCGCCCGTTCAAGGAACCCGGCGGGTACGTGACGCCGGCGACCAACCAGCAGATCGCCGACGAGCTGTTCCTCAGCGTCGACGCGGTCAAGACCCATCTCCGCGCACTGTTCGGCAAGTTCGGGATCGAGGATCTGCCCCAGAACCAGAAGCGGGTGCGGCTCGTCGAGCTGGCGCTGAAGAGCGGCGTGATCACGCCGCGAGATCTCTAGAAAAGACCCCGAGGCTTGGTCCTCTGGCTGCTACCGTTCGCCGCGTCGGTTCATGAACGACGACGATCCATCCCGAAGTAGCAGCGCGCGCGCCGTTGGTCGCGCGGCCAGGACGGAGAGCAGCGGCCCGAGGCCGAGGGGCTGCGTCGTCAGCCAGCAGTGAACCTTCTCTTCATCATCCTGACCGGCCTCCTGGTCCTGGTCAACTCGTTCTTCGTCATCGCCGAGTACGCCCTCGTGCGCTCGCGGCGCGTCCGCCTTCAGACGATGGCCGACGAGGGACTTCGCGGCGCGCGCCTGGCGCTGAGGCAGATCGACGACATCGGCGACTACATCGCCGCCTGCCAGGTCGGGATCACGATGGCCTCGATCGCCATCGGCGCCCTCGGCGAGCCGGCGATCGCCCATATCCTCGAGCCGCTCTTCGGCCCCGCTCTGGGTCATGCGGCGGCCGTGGCGATCTCGGTCGTCATCGCCTACCTGATCATCACCGTGGCCCAGAGCATCGTCGGCGAGATCGTTCCCAAGCTCTACACGATCCAGCACGCGGAGGGGCTGGCGCGGCGGATCGCGCGACCTCTGCAGTTCTTCCGCATGCTGTTCCACCCCTTCATCCTGATCCTCAACTCGGCCTCCAACGCGATTCTGCGGATGCTCGGCACCGATCCGGACGCCGAGCCCGAGGGCGGGACCCCCGAGGAGCTCAAGCGGATCATCGCCGAGTCCCAGACCGGAGGCCAGATCGACGTCGGCGAGGCGAGCATGCTCACCGGGGTGTTCCACCTCCACGAGCAGGAGGCCCGCCAGGTCATGACGCCGATCCCCGCCGTCGTCACCGTCGATCTGACCGAGGACGTCGAGGCGGCGCTGCGGAGATGCGTGTCGACCGGGCACTCGCGCCTCGTCGTCACCGAGGACGAGAACAAGGACCGCGTCAAGGGGATCGTTCACGTCAACCAGCTGGTCAAGCTGATGATGAGCAAGGGCATGAAGGCCAAGTTCGCCGGCCTGGTCCGCCCCGCCCCGCTCGTGCCCGAGACCAAGCCGCTCGATGACCTGCTCGCCGACCTCCAGCGCGAGCGGACCGAGCTGGCCATCGTGATCGACGAGTACGGACGGACGGCGGGGATCGTGACGACGGAGGACATCATCGAGGAGGTCGTGGGGGAGATCTCCGACGAGACCGATCCCGCCGGCGGGGCGGTGCGGCGCCTGGCCAATGGGGACTGGTTCGTGCGCGGCCACGTCGCCATCACCGACCTGACCGACTACGGGCTCGATCTTCCCGTCGACACCGACGCCTACAACTCGGTCGGGGGCTTCGTCTTCGCCCAGCTCGGACGCCTGCCCAAGCGAGGGGACCAGGTCGCCGCCAACGGCTACTCGATCCGGGTGGAGTCGGTTCGCCAGAACCGCATCGAGGCGGTGCGGATCAGGCAGCGGCGCGTCGCCGCGGCGTCGAACAACTGACACGACCTCGCGACATTCGTTACATTTACGCGAGATTCACAACCGGGCGTGGCCGCAACCGCCACGCGCTCCCGGTGGTTGTATGAGGAGAGACTGAAGCCGGCCTCCGGGCCGGCTTCGCCAGTTCTGGAGCGGAACTGGTTCGTATTCGCCGCCGGTCTGGCTCGGCTCGCGCCGCCGTCCCTGGCCGATCGAGACTCGAGCGGGCAAAAAAGAGCCGGCCCGCTGGGGACGGGCCGGCTCGTGCTTCTGGGGAGGAGGTGCTGCTATGAGGTACGTCGCGACGCGGAAGTCTGTACTCCGGAGATGAATACGCGCTAAATACTCGGGACGACGTGTGTAAGAGCCGGGCCTTACGAGTAGCTGTAGAAGCCCTGGCCGGCCTTGCGCCCGGTCGCCCCGGCCTCGATCAGCTCGGATATCCGATCCGGCACGGGAATCGAGATCGCGTCGCCGATGGCCTTGGAAACGTCGAGCCCGACCAGGTCGAGCAGGGCCAGCGGCCCCATCGGCATGCCGGCGCCGAGCTTCATGCAGCTGTCGACATCCTCGGGTTCCATCCCGGTCTCGACCAGGAGCTCGACGGCGTTGAACAGATACGGGAACAGCAGGCGGTTGACCACGAAGCCGGGGATGTCGGGCACCTCCACCGGCGTCTTGCCGAGCGCTTCGCACAGGGCCCGCGACCGCTCGCGCGTCTGCGCCGAGGCGGCGGGCGGGAAGGCGAGCTCGACCAGCTTCATCCGCGGAACCGGGTTGAAGACATGGAGGCCGGCGAACCGCTCGGGCGAGCCGCTGGCCGCCGCCAGCTCGGCGATCGAGAGCGACGAGGTCGTCGTTGCGATCACGGCATCCGCCCCGGCATGGGGCACCAGCTCGCCTAGATCGGCCAGCACCGCGGACTTGTGGCCGTGGTGCTCGATCACGGCCTCGACCAGGTAGGTCGCGGCCCGCAGCTCGTCGATATCGGTGACCACGCGCACGCGGCCGGGGTCGCTGCCGCTCTCGGCCAGCTTCACGCAGGCCTTGTCGACGGTGGTCCGGGCCCGCTCGGCCGACTGCGCTGACCGAGCCCAGAGCAGGACCTCGCCGTGACAGGCGGCGGTGGCGGCCAGGCCGCACGCGATCGTGCCCGAGCCGGCGATGCCAAGTCGCTCGTTCATGGCCGGGTACAGTACGGGACCGTTCATTTGGATGCGCCTGACCAAGGAGAAAGCGAATGTCCGAAGGCCGTGAGGTCGTCATCGTCGAAGCCGCCCGAACGCCGATCGGCCGCGGGCATCTCGAAAAGGGCTACTACAAGGAGACTCACCCCAACCAGCTGCTCGGGTCCGCCTATCGCGCGGTGATCGAGCGCGCCGGGATCGAGCCCGAGCAGGTCGAGAACGTGATCTCGGGCTGCGTGGCCCAGTTCGGCCCCCAGGGGCTGCACGTCGGTCGCAACGCCTGGCTCGAGCAGGGCTTCCCCGTCGAGACGTCGGCCACGACGATCGACCTGCAGTGCGGCTCGGCTCAGCAGGCCGTGAACCTGGCCGCGTCTCAGATCGCCTCCGGCGTCCACGAAGTCGTGATCGGCGGCGGGGTCGAGCACATGGGCAAGCTCCCGTTCGCGGCGACGATGAAGACCCAGCAGGACTTCGGCTTCGCCTTCACGCCTGAGCTCATGGCCCACCACAACATCGTCGGCCAGGGCCTCGGCGCCGAGATGATCGCCGAGGAGTACGAGATCCCCCGCCCCGAGCTCGACGAGCTCGCGCTGCGCTCGCATCAGCTCGCCCACCGCGCCACCGAGGAGGGCCGCTTCGAGCGCGAGATGATCCCCATGCGGGTCAACGGCGACACGTACGTCTCCGACCAGGGCATCCGCCCTGACACCAACCTCGAGGCGCTGAGCCAGCTCAAGACCGTGTTCAAGCCAGACGGCGTGATCACCGCCGGCAACTCGTCGCAGATCTCCGACGGCGCCGCCGCCGTGCTGCTGATGAGCGCGGCCAAGGCGAGCGAGCTCGGCCTGACCGCGCGGGCCAAGATCTACGACCAGACGACGGTCGGCTGCGATCCGGTGAAGATGCTCGAGGGTCCGATCCCCGCGACCCAGAAGCTCCTCGACCGCAACTCGATGACGATCGACGACATCGACCTCGTCGAGATCAACGAGGCGTTCGCGCCGGTCGTGGCCGCGTGGCGGCGGGTCCACAACCCCGACATGGATCGCGTCAACGTCAACGGTGGCGCGATGGCGCTCGGCCACCCTCTCGGCTCGACCGGGGCTCGGCTCATCACGACCCTGCTCCACGAGATGGAGCGCTCCGACAAGGAGATGGGGCTCGTGACGATGTGCTGCGGTGGCGGCCTGGGTACCGGGACGCTGATCCAGCGGATCTAGATGATGTTCCCGGGGCGTGCATGCACGCCCCGGCCGGGCGGCGCATGCGCCGCCCGGGGCCCGGCCGCATGCGGCCGGGCCTAGTTTGCCTGCTCGGTCGGCCTGATCAGCACCTCGTTGATCGCCACGTGCCGTGGGCGGGTGACGATGTAGCACGATCATCTCGGCGATGTCCTGCGCCGTCATGCGCTCGACGGCGCCGATGCGGCCTGCCGATCGCCTCTCGAATCTCGGGGCGGTTGTGGGACACCAGCTCGGTCTCGACCGCGCCCGGCTCGATCAGTCCAACGCGGACGTGGCGCCCCGTGACCTCCTGGCGCAGCGACTCGCTGAACGCTCCCACGCCGTGCTTGGTCAGGTTGTAGACGCCGCTGCCCATGCGGACCTGGCGCGCCCGCCGACCGAGCTGACGTTGACCAGGTCGGCGACCTCGCGAGGTGCCTCCTCGGCCGCCGGAGCAAGTGGGGCAGCGCGGCGTGGGCGCAGTAGCAGCAGGCCGAGGATGTTGATGTCGACCATCCGCTGCCACTCCTCGACGGGCGCGTCGATCGATCGGGCCGAGCAGCATCACGCCGGCGTTGTTGATGAGGATGTCGAGGCGTCCGAGCTTCGGCCACGGTCGTGCTCGACCGCCCCCTCGGCCTGCGCTCGGTCGGTGACGTCGGCGGTGATCGCGAACGCCAGCGTCGCCGATGCGCCCGACCAGGTCCTCGAGACGGTCGGCGCGGCGGGCGACGACGGCAGACGGACGCGCCGCGGCGGGCGAGCTCGAGCGCGGTGGCCTCGCCGATGCCGCTCGAGGCGCCGGTGACGAGGGCGACAGTTCCTTCGAGTTCGTTAGTCATGGCACCATTAATAGATGGTCCGAGCCGCCCGCCTGAAGCACCACGGCCAACCGCTCGAAGTCGAGCCGGTCGAACTGCCCGAGCCGGCCGAGGGCGAGGTCGTCGTTCGAGCTCGCCTTCGGCGGGGTCAATCCGGTCGATCGTTACGCGGCCGAGGGCCGCGTGGCGCCCGGCGGACCGCTGCCCCGGACGCTGGGCGGCGAGGCCTCGGGCTCGCTCAATGGCCTGCCCGTGCTGGTCTTCGGCGACGGCCTCGGCACGACGCGCGACGGCGCGTGGGCGGAGGCCGCGGTGGTGCCCGTCACGGCGGTGTTCGAGCTCCCCGACGGCGTTGATCTACAGCACGCCGCGACCATGGGCGTGGCTGGTCTCACGGCCTGGAACGTGGTGCACCCCGTGGCCCATGTGGCGAGCGACGACCGAGTGCTCGTCCTCGGGGCCTCCGGTGGCGTGGGGAGCATGATCGTGTCGCTCGTCGCCGCCGTAGGCGCGACCGTGTGCGGTCAGACGGGTTCGGAGGACAAGGTGTCGCTCGTGCGCGAGCAGGGAGCCGGCGAGGTCGTCGTAGCCGGCGCCGACCAGCTCGCCGACGCCCTGTCGGACTTCCAGCCGACGGTGGTGTTCGATCCGCTCGGCGGCGGCTTCGTCGCGCCGGCGATGGAGGCCATCGCGCCGCGCGGACGGTACGTGTCCTATGGGACCTCGGCCGGCCCCGAGGTTACGTTCAACCTGCAGACGCTGTACCGCAAGGCGGTCGCGCTGCTCGGTTACGGCGGACTGCAGCTCGGCCCAGCACGAGCGCCGGCAGGACCTCGAGCGCGCGCTGGTGGCGCTGCGCGACGGCGAGCTCCGAGTCCGGGTCGACGAGGTGCTCCCGCTGGAGCAGGTCAACGAGGCGTTCGCGCGGATCACCGAGCGGCAGGTCAAGGGGAAGCTCGTGCTGGAGCTTAGTTCGTCGTGGTGATCGAGGCCGTATTCGGGCATCAGCCCCAGCGAAAGCCGATGGCCTCGGCCGCGACCGGGAGCGGGCTGGCCGGGAGCCCCGGCGCTGGATCGTTCTCGTTGTAGCCGCTCGGAGCGAGGTCGTTGGGCGTGTCGGGGTGAAACAGCGAGGCCAGATACTGGGCCTGGCCGCGTCCCGGTCCGAGCTCGAACTGCCCGCCGCCGTAGGCACCGATGCCGCGCTCGGCGCAGTAGTCGTAGGTCGCGCACAACTTGGCCAGACCGCCCATCCGCGAGGGTTTGATGTTGACCATGCGGGGCGGGAAGGGAAGCGACTCGATGTCGTCGATCGAATGGATCGGCGCGTCCCAGGTGATGCGATCGTGGTGGTGGGCCAGCACCGCGGCGGTCTCCGCCGTCTCCACGTCGGGATCCTCGATCCAGGCGTCGGGGAAGGCATCGACCACGCGCCTGGTAGAGCACCGGGTCGGTTGGCTGATCGACGATCGTGCCGCGGTACAGGCTCTTGAAGTCCACGGAGTCGACCGCCCCCGTCTTGACCAGGCCGTCGATCACCTCGGGTGTCCACGAGCTGGTCGGATCGAGCTTGAAGCGCAGCGTCGGGTAGCGTTCGAGGCGGTGCTCGACCGGCTCGAGCGTGGCCGGCTCGCCCAGCCGCAGCGAGACCACGAAGGTGACCGGCCGCGGCTCGCGCTCGAGGACCTCGTGCAGCGACTTGCCGGCCTGGCGGAGCGCGAGGTCGAGCGCCGCGCTGTGGAAGGTCCACCGCCGGTACAGGCGCGAAACCTCGCGCTGGGGCTCGACCGGGAACAGGTCGAGCGAGTCGATCAGCTCGCAGAACTGGCCCAGCGTGCGCGAGCCGTAGAGGTAGTGCACCGATCCGGCCTCCTGGAAGGCGACATGGTCGGGCGCGTCGTAGACGACATCCTCGCCGATCCCCTCGTGGCCGGCGCCGTGGAGATGGACCACGGTGGACAGGCGTTCGAACCCGCTCGAGACGTTGGCCTTCAGGCCTTCGAGGTCGTAGCCGTCCACCTCCAGAGACAGATCCTTGAGGAGATCGTAGGTGCTCACGCTTCCCGTCCTGGCGTCTCGAGTCGGGCCACAAGTTCCTCCA
The DNA here is from genome assembly GCA_963734775.1 of uncultured Solirubrobacterales bacterium. GTDB lineage: Bacteria > Actinomycetota > Thermoleophilia > Solirubrobacterales > Solirubrobacteraceae > Palsa-465. Next base: position 222,040 of record CAVTJE010000012.1, on the reverse strand, counting down.
GTCGCAGTTCCTCGAGCCCCTTGCCGACGGCGTCGAGCTCGCTGGCGCAGTATTCGACCAGATCGCGGCCCTCCTTGACCAGATCGAGCGTCTCGCGCAGGCCGGCCTCGCCCGAGTCCAGGCGCCGGATGATCTCCTCGACGCGGCTGACCGCCGATTCGTAGGTGCGCTCGGTCATTCGTTCACCCGGGCCGGAAGCTCGCCGTCGTGGAAGCGAAGGCGCAGATCTCCCGCCTCGCGCGCCGCCGCGGCGGTCCCCAGGGGCTCGCCGTCGCGGTCGCCGACGATCGCGTAACCGCGGGCCAGCGTGCGATCCGGGTCGTGGGCGGCGAGCGCGAGCGTCAGACGCTCGATGTCGCTGCGGCGCCGAGTCAGGTCGGAGGTGGCGGCGCGGGTGGCCGTGCGCCGGAGCACGAGCAGGTGGGTTTCGGCCAGACCGCGCCCCGAGGTGCACGCGCGCCGGCCGCTGGCCCGCAGCTCGCGCAGCAGCTGGTGCAGCTGACGCCGGTTGCGGGCGACGTGATGGCTCGGGGCGCGGGAGAGATGGGCCAGGGCTCGCGCGCGGTGGAGGATCGCGCTGCGGCCGTGGCCGTGCAGACGGCGCGCGTAGGCGGCCACGTCGGCGCGGGCCGCGCGGCAGTCGATCGGGACGGCCGCCTCGGCGGCGTGGGTGGGGGTCGAGCAGCTGATCGCGGCGACGTCGTCGATCAGGGTGCGGTCGGTGTGGTGCCCGACCGAGGAGATCACGGGCACGCGCAGGAGCGCGACCGTGCGGCACAGGGCCTCGTCGCAGAAGGCGAAGAGGTCGGCCAGCGAGCCGCCGCCGCGGGCGACGATCACCACCTCGACGTCCTCGATCGCCGCCAGCTCGCGCAGGGACGCGGCGATCGCCGGGGCGGCGTGGCGATCCTGCACAGGCGCGAATGCCCACACGACGCGACCGCCCCACCCGCGGCGGCGCAGCCCCGCGAGCACGTCGTCGCGGGCCTTGCCGCGCTCGCCGGTGACCACGCCGATCGTGCGCGGAATCGGCGGGCGAGCCAGGCGCTTCTGGGGCTCGAACAGACCGTCGGCGTGGAGCGCTCGCCGCAGCCGCTCGAGCTGCAGGAGCAGATCGCCCTCGCCGGCGATCCGCAGCTCGGATACGGCGAAGGAGAACGAGGGAGAGGACGTGGCGCTCCCCGGGTAGTAGTCGCAGCCGCCGCCGACCACGATCTGCATCCCGTCGCTGAGCGACACCGCGAGCGCTTCGAAGTCGCTCGACCACATCGAGCACGGGAGCGCGCCGCGGCTGTCGCGCAGCTCGAAGTACACGCGCGCGCGGGCGTGCCGGAAGCCCCACACCTCGCCGACGAGCTGCACCTGGGCGAACTGGCGCAGGCGCTCGCGCAGCTGCGCGGCATAGGCGCCGACGGGGAACGGACCGGGGCGCTGGCTACCGGGAATGCCCTCGGTGGACTGGGGCTGAGCCATCAATTCGAGGCTACAAGCCCTGGCGGCCCGATCCATCCTTTAGCATCCTCGCCCCGTGGACCTGACCCTGTCACCGGCCGAGAAGGCCTTTCGCGACGAGCTGCGCGAGTGGCTGGCCGCCAACAATCCCGGCCGCGAGCCGGTCGGAGACGAGGCGTCATTCGAGTTTCGGCGCGAGTGGCAGCGCAAGCTCCACGAGTCCGGCCTGGCCGGAGTCTCGTGGCCGAAGGAATACGGAGGCCGGGGAGCGACGCTGATCGAGTCGGCGATCTACAACGAGGAGATCGCCCGCGCCAACGCGCCCCAGGTGGCCAACGTGCTCGGCCTGGCCATGGGGGGACCCACCGTGATCGCGCACGGGACCGAGGAGCAGCGCCAGCGCTACCTCCAACCGATCCTCTCGGCCGAGGAGATCTGGTGCCAGGGGTTCTCGGAGCCCGACTCGGGCTCGGACCTGGCCTCGCTGAAGACCCGCGCCGTCCGCGATGGCGACGAATGGGTGGTCACGGGGCAGAAGGTGTGGACGACGTTCGCCCACCACGCCAAGTGGTGCATGCTCGTGGCCCGCACCGACCCGGAGGCCCCCAAGCACAAGGGTCTCACCTACTTCCTCATGGACATGGAGCAGGACGCCGTCCAGGTGCGCCCGCTGCGGCAGATAACCGGCGAGGCGGAGTTCAACGAGCTGTTCATCGAGGAGGCCCGGATCCCCAACGACAACATCGTCGGGGGCGAGAGCAACGGCTGGGCGGTGGCGATCACCACCCTGATGCACGAGCGGGCGACGCTCGCCTTCAGCCTTCAGGTCGGGGTCCAGATCGCCCTGCGCGAGCTGGTCGAGAAGGCCTCGGCGAGCCGCGGCTCGAACGGAGACGCGGCGAGCGAGGACCCCGTCATCCGCCAGCGCCTGGCTCAGCTGATGATCGAGGGCGAGGTCCTGCGGCTCAACGCCTATCGGGGGCTCAGCGCGACGATGCGCACCGGTGTGCCGGGGCCGGAGGGATCGCTGGGCAAATGGCACTGGTCGGAGATCAACCAGTCGCTGACCGAGCTGGCCATGGACATCGAGGGCCCTCGCGCGATGCTGGCCGACGACACCTGGACCTACCGCTTCCTGCGGGCACGCGCCAACTCGATCGAGGGCGGCACGACGGAGATCCTCCGCAATATCGTGGCCGAGCGCGTGCTGGGCCTGCCGAGGATGCGATGAACTTCGAGTTCACCGACGACCAGCAGGCGATCAAGCGCACCGCCCGCGACTTCCTGGCCTCGCGCTACAAGCTCGAGCTCGTCCGTGAGCTGGCGGGTTCCGAGGCCGGCTTCACGGAGGAGCAGTGGCGCGAGCTCGTCGACCTCGGATGGCCCGGCGTGATCGTGGCCGAGGAGTACGGTGGGCTCGGCCTGGGCGCGGTCGAGCTGGTGGTGATCGCCGAGGAGATGGGCTACGCGCTGGCGCCGAGTCCGCTGCACTCCTCCGTGTCCGCGGCCGTGCTGCTCGGAGCTGCCGGGACCGATGAGCAGCGGGCTCGCTGGCTTCCCGAGCTCGCCACCGGATCGGTCCGGGGCAGCCTGGCCGTGTGGGACGAGTACGCGGGCTGGGCGCCCGATCACTCGGAGGCCGAGGCCGAGGCGGGCAAGCTCTCGGCGGTGAAGATCGCCGTGCCCGACGCCGCCGCCGCCGACTTCCTGATCGTGGCCGGGGCCGATCGCCGTCATTACCTGGTCGAGACGGGAGCGCCCGGTTTGGAGATCGCGCTCGAGCCCGGCCTCGATCCCACCCGCAAGCTCTATCGCGTGGCGCTGCACGACACGCCCGTGGAGTCGCTCGCCGAGGCCGATCCCGACGCGGTGGCCCTTGCCTACGCGACGATCGTCACCGCGCTCGCGGCCGAGAACGTCGGCGTCGGCCAGCGGGCGATGGAGATGTCGGTCGAGTACGCCAAGGACCGCAAGCAGTTCGACCGGCCGATCGGCTCCTACCAGGCCATCTCGCACCGCTGCGCGCAGATGCTGCTCGAGGTCGAGGGCGCGCGCTCGGTCACCTACTGGGCGGCCTGGGCGCTCGACCACGAGCCCGAGACGGCCGCGCGGGCGGCCTCGATGGCCAAGGCCTATGCCGGCGACGCCGGCTTCCGCGTGGCGGCTTCGGCGATCCAGGTGCACGGCGGGATCGGGTTCACCTGGGAGCACGATCTCCACTTCTTCTTCAAGCGGGCCAAGGCCAACGCCCACGCCTTCGGCGACTCGCGCTGGCACCGCGATCGCGTCGCCGAGCTGGCCGGCATCTAGTCCGACCTCGCGCGCTAGCTGGCCGGGCTCAGGGCGCGGCGACCCCGCGGTGGGCGACCTCGCGCTTGAGCGCGGCCAGGTCGGCGTCGACCATCATGCGGATGAGCTGGTCGAAGTCGACCTGCGGCTCCCAGCCGAGGACCTCCTTGGCCTTGGAGGCGTCGCCGACGAGGTGCTCGACCTCGGCGGGACGCAGCAGCGCGGGGTCGATGACGACGTGATCCTCGACGGGGACATCGGCGTGGTCGAAGGCGATCTGGAGGCACTCGCGGACCGAGTGCGCGACCCCGGTCGCGATCACGAAGTCGCTGGGGTCATCGAGCTGGAGCATCATCCACATGGCCCGAACGTAGTCGCCGGCGAAGCCCCAGTCCCGCTCGGCATCGAGGTTGCCGAGCCGCACCTTGGTGGCGAGGCCGAGCTTGATCGCGGCGGCGTGCCAGGAGATCTTCCGGGTCACGAACTCGAGTCCGCGCCGCGGCGACTCGTGGTTGAAGAGGATGCCGCTCGTGGCGCGGAGCCCGTAGGACTCGCGGTAGTTGACCGTGATGAAGTGGCCGTACGCCTTGGCCACGCCGTACGGCGAGCGTGGATAGAACGGGGTGTGCTCGGTCTGCGGCACCTGGCGGACCTTGCCGAACATCTCCGAGGATGACGCCTGGTAGAAGCGAGCCTCGGGACACACCTCGCGCATCGCCTCGAGCACGCGCGTCACCCCGGTACCGGTGAACTCGGCCGTGAGCGTCGGCTGCGCCCAGGAGGCGGCGACGTAGGACATCGCGGCCAGGTTGTAGATCTCGTCGGGTCGGCTGGCCCGGAACGTGTCGACCAGCGAGCGGTGGTCGAGCAGGTCGCCCTGGTGCAGGGTGAGGCGGTCGCGCACGTGCTCGATGCGATCGAAGCGCTCAGTCGAGGAGCGGCGGACCATCCCGTGCACCTCGTAGCCCTGGTCGAGGAGGAATTCGGCCAGGTAGGAGCCGTCCTGGCCGGTGATGCCGGTGATCAGGGCGCGGCGCACGCTCATGCCGTGTGCTCCTGGACCCACGTCACGGTTTCGTCGATGCCGTCTTGGAACGGAACTGTGGCCTCCCAACCGAGCAGTGTCTGTGCCTTCTCCACCGAGGGCCAGCGGCGCTGCACGTCGACTGTGAAGCTACCCAGGTGCTCGAACTCGAGCGCGGCGGGGTCGTTTCCGCAGCTGGTCCAGATGCGTCGAGCGATCTCGGCCACGGTCAGCTCCTCGCGCGCCGAGATGTTGAAGTCCTCGTTCTCGCCCGCGGGTGAGGCCATCGCGGTCACGATGCCGTCGGCGATGTCGCGCACATGGGTGAGCGTCCGCGTCTGCGTGCCGTCGCCGAAGATCTCGAGCTTGGGCGGGTGGGCGAGTGACTTGGTGATGAGATCGGGGACCGCGTGGGCGATGCCCGGCTCGTCGGGGTCGGGCAGCTCACCGGGGCCGTAGGCGTTGAAGGGCCGGCAGATCGTGAAGCGCAACCCGTGCTCGTCGTGGGCCGCCCGCGCGTAGACCTCGCCGGCCAGCTTGGAAAAGCCGTAGGCCGATCGGGGCATCGGGCACTCGAGCAGGTGCGCCTCGGTGGTCGGGAATTGGGTCGCGCGTTCGAACACCATCGAGGACGATACGTAGACCAAGCGATCGACATCGTTCTCAATCGACGCGCGCACGAGCGCGGCGCTGAGAGCGTTGTTGGCCTCGGTGAGCGTGTAGGGCAGTTTGTGGAAGTTGGCTATGCCACCGACGATCGCGGCCAGGTGGATCACGTGGCTGCACCCGCTGACCGCCTGGTAGGCGTGCTCGGCGTCGCGCAGGTCGCCGACGTGGATTTCGCAGCCTTCCCGGATCCAGGCTGGAGCCTCGCGGTGGTCTGCGCAGCGGACCTCGAAGGCCTGGTCGCGCAGGAGCCGGGCAACGACGGCACGGCCGATCATCCCGGCCCCACCCGTCACCAGGACGCGATTCATCCCGCTTCGCGCAGATGCTCGGAGCTCGGTACCAGGTCCGGCAGCTCGGCCGTGAAGACAAACACCTGCGACGTCTCGAACACGTTCCAGGGGTCGATCAGCAGGCATTGATCCGCCGCGCGCCCGGCGATCTCCTGCCGGCACGAAGCCCCCTGGAAGTCGGAGTGGTTCGTGGCCACGATCACCACCTCGGCGTCCTGGACGGCTTGCGCCAGGGGCTGCGTCGGGGTGGCAGCGTGGGGATCGCACACCGCGACGTCGGCCAGTTCGCGCTCGAGCAAGCGAATCAGCTTGTGCGAGAGCGAGTCCCGTTCATCGTCGGTGTCGCGCTTGAAGGTCAGGCCGAGAACCGCAACCTTGCGCGCGGCCAGGCTCCCGACGCGGCGCTTGGCGCCCTCGACGAGGAACCTCGGAACCGCTTCGTTGACCCGCGAGACACCCAGCAGCATTCCCGGGGCGTTGGAGCGCTCCTCCGAGAAGGCGAAGTCCTTGCGCAGGCACGTCCCGCCGGTCAGCCCCGGCATCGCCATTCCCCCGCGCGGATAGTCGCGGTTGATCAACTCGATGACCTCGAACACGTTGGCCCCGTGGCTCTCGCAATCCATCATCAAGAGGTTGGGCAGGGCGAACGTCGTGTAGCGCAGGATGTTGGTCCAGATCTTGGCCAGCTCGGCCTGGACGGGAGTGGTCCGCTCCAGCGGCACATCGAAGACGCTGAACAGGCTGCAGGCCCGCTCGGTCGAGGCATCGCCAACGCCGCCGACGATGCACGGGAGCGTCGAGATCTCCTCGAGGAAGCGGCCCGCGGCGATCCGCTCCGGGGCGTGGGCGACGAACACGTCCTCTCCGACCATGAGCCCGCGCCGTTTCTCCAGGTAGCCGGCGACGAACTCGGTCGTGCCGGGGGCGATCGTCGAGCGAAGGATCAGCGCGTGGCCGGGACGGAGCAGCGGCAGAAGATCATCGACCACGGCGCGCAGGCCGCGAAGGTCGCTTTCCACGTGGGCGAACGAGGGCGTCCCGACGGTGATGACGATGTCGCCGGCCTGGGCCGCGTCGGCCGCCCGGTCGCTCAGCTGCAGGCGCCCGGTGGGCAGGATGCGATCGAGCAGGGCCTGGGTGCCAGTCTCCTCGAACGGCATCCGGCCGGCGCGAAGCGACCCGAGCACCGCCGGCTCGTGATCGATGCCCAGCACGTACAGACCTCGGTCGGCGAAGCACAGGGCGAGCGGCAGCCCGACCCGGCCCAGCCCGATGACGGCAACGGCCGGCTCGGTCACTGCCCGTGCCGGCCCTCGAAGGCCACGCTGGGCATCGGCACGAGTCCGGGCTCCGCGGGATGGCCGCGGACCTCGCCGGCGTAGGCGATTCGGTTCAGCCGGGCGATCTCGCGCTCGCCTTCGATTCGGGCGGGGTGATCCGCGGGGAGGCCGCGGATCAGGGCGCTGATGCGGTTTCGCAGCTGCAGGGCGAAATGGGGTGTCGACGCGCCCATCAGCTGGCGGACGTCGTCCACCGTCACCTCACGGCCTGCGCGTAGGCGGTCAGGATGCTCTGCTTGGCTCATTTCTGCGGCACGACCTCCAGGAGATGGTCCATTTCGGCTTGCACCGACACCGAGATGGCGTTCGGATCCCCGATCACCCACCCATGGTTATACACCGCCGCGGTCGGACCTTCCTGTGTGTAGCCGGGGGTCGCGTAGTTGAGGAAGAAGTTGAGCACCTGGGTCGGCAGCGTGGATGCGCTCTGGACAAGCAGCTGGGGGCCGTAATCGCCGCTCGCCGACAGCGGGGCCGAGGCCGCCGCGTCGAGTGGTCGGCTGGTGTTGAGGAGCACGTAGCCGTGACCCGGGCTGCGCATGGCCCACCCGAAGCTTCCCGGCACGTGGGCGCAGGGCTGGCCGTACACGCACGGTGGATCGCGGTAGGCGGCGAACGTGACGGCACTGGAGATCGGGTCGGCGGCGCTGATCCGCTTGACCGTGCCGTACTTGCGCAGCTGTGCGACAACGCTGCCCGGAATCACCGAGCTCGGGGCGAGCACGTAGATGTTGGGCTTCTGATGCGAGAGCAGGGCCTGCCGGGTCGGTGCGGGAACGCCGGAGTGGTTGACATACAGGACCGGATCGCCGCTCTCGGCCGCCCATCCGGCCGCCGGCATCGCGAAGGACGCGTTGTCGCCCGGGGCGATCACGACCGCGCTGGGGGCCGACCCCCGTGCCGCCGAGGCGAACCGATCGATCCCCGCCGCGAGCGCGTAGGGATCGCTGCCCGAGATCGAGACCGTGTGGAGATGACCAGGTTTGGGGACGTCGCCGATCAGGATCGCCTGCGCGCCACCGATCGAGCCCGACCCAGTCGGGGCCAGCGTGTTCAGCGCGTCAGCGGTGGCGGACGGGAGCGACGAGCTGCCCGAGAGCAGGATCGGGGCCCGGATCGGCGCCGCCATCAGCACCGAGGAGGCGATGGCCGCCTGCCAGTCGTCGGTGGGGGCGATCGTCACCGCCGTCGGGTGCGTGCCCTGGCCCGACGAGGGGTACACGGCAAGCGCGACGCCCGCGGCATCGGCGATCGGGTCACCCCCGCCCACGCGCGTCGTGTTCTTCGTCGCCACGGCGGGGATCCCGAGCTTCTGTGCCGCCTGGGGCGTCTTCGACTCGACGCTGCCCTGGGGGGCGGGTCCGGTGATCAACGTTGTGCCGCCGCCACCGCATCCGGCGATGACCAGCGCGCCCACAACACATGCGATCAGCTTCCTTGACATAGCTCGCCGGACGTTAGCGGGGCCCGTATTGGCCGGCGCCGTTGGTGGGGTTTGTTGCGCATTTTCGTTGTCTGTTCGCTGGGCGCCGATGAGGCCGGATGTTCATTTGGCCCACATGGATAGTCAAATGAACATTTGGCCGCCCCGCAGATTGCGACGTTTGTTGCAAGCGTCGGGCCCTCGACGCCGGGCGCCGATCTCCTTGTATCGGTAGATATCGCGCGACGCCTAATACGCGGGCGCGAAATCCGCGGAGCGGGGGAAGCGCCATCTGGGCCGGCAACAAGATCCGCCGCACGCCTTACATCTTCTGTTGTGCGCCCGTCACCCCGCCCGCACCGGGCGCGGACTACAGCTCGCCCGCGGCCTCCCGCCGCGCCATGATGTCGGCGCGCTCGGCCAGCCGGTTGGCGCGGCGCAGCTCGGCCTCGCGCATGCGCCGCTGCTCGTTGGCCGACTCCGCGATGAGCGGCGGGACCGGGCTCGGCCGGCCCTGGTCGTCGACGGCGACCATGGTCAGGTAGGCGGTGTTGGTGTGGCGGATCTCGCCGGTGCGGGGCCATTCGGCCTCGACACGCACCCCGACCTCCATCGACGTGCGCCACGCGCCGTTGACCGAGGCGCTGAAGGTCACGAGCTCGCCCACGAGGATCGGGACGATGAAGGTCATGCGGTCCATCGCCACCGTGACGACGCGGCAGCGCGAGTGCTTGATCGCCACCAGGCCGGCAGCCTCGTCGCACAGTTTCATCACGGTCCCGCCGTGGACGTTTCCCACGCTGTTGGCGTCGGCGGGACCCATCCAGTGCACGATCTGGGCCTGCGACTCGCGGACGGTGCGGGGGTCCATCCGGCCATCGTAAGCGGACGCGACCTTTTTCTCTCGGTAGGCTTCGTGTAGCAAGTCCAGCCATACGCCAAGGAGGATGCGATGCCGGGCCTTTCCGGGCGCATGTCCACCGTCATCAAAGCCAAGATTTCAAAACTGCTCGATCGGGCCGAGGATCCGGGCGAAACACTCGAGTACAGCTACCAGAAGCAGATCGAGCTGCTGCAGAACGTCAAGAAGGGGATCGCCGACGTCGTTACGTCGAAGAAGCGGCTCCAGCTGCAGGAGCAGAAGCTCCAGGAACAGGTGGTCAAACTCGATACGCAGGCCCGCCAGGCGCTCTCCGCCGGCAACGAGGAGCTCGCGCGCATGGCGCTCGAGCGCAAGAACGTCGCGCAGACCGAGCTCCAGTCGCTCGACTCCCAGATCGCGCAGCTCGAGCAGCAGCAAACGCAGATGACCGAATCCGAGCAGAAGCTGCGGACCAAGATCGAGCAGTTCCGCTCCAAGAAGGAGGTCATCAAGGCGCAGTACTCGGCCGCCGAGGCCCAGGTCCGGATCTCCGAGGCGGCGACGGGCGTCGGCGAAGAGATGGCCGACGTGGGCTTGGCCATGCAGCGCGCCCTCGACAAGACCGAGAACATGAAGGCGCGCGCCGATGCGGTACAGGAACTCGAGGCGGCTGGAACTTTCGACGACCTGACCCAGATCGGTCCCGGCGAGGACGACATCGATCGTCAGCTCAAGGAGCTCTCGAGCAAGAGCGACGTGGACTCCGAGCTCGAGAAGATGAAGGCCGAGCTCGGCACCGGCTCCGCCCCCGCGGGCGAGCTGGGAGCCGGCACCCCCAGCGGCGGGTCGGGCGCCGGGGAGCAGGCCGCGCAATGATCGTCCGGGTCGCCACCGAGGGGCAGTACGAGGTCGCGGATGGCGATGTCGAGGCGCTCAATCAGCTCGACAACAGAGCGGTCGCCGCCTGTGAGACCGGCAACGACGCGGCCTTTCGCTCGGCCTACGACGATCTGCTCCAACTGATTCGCACCAACGGTCGTGCGCTGGCCGATGACGAGCTCGAAGGCTCGGACCTGATCCTCCCGCCCCCCGATGTCTCGATCGAGGAGGCCAAGGAGGAGTTCAGCGGCGAGGGCCTCATCCCCGGCTGAACCCCCGGGCTGGCTGTCACACACCAAAAACAGGGTTGATGACTGACTCCTGCGGGTAGGGACACCGCAACCCGGGGAACCCTGACCGGCATGCAGCCAGTGCGCGTCGCCGGCGCCCTGACCGGGCGACGCCCTGGCTGTCCGGTCGGCGGGCTTTGTTCTACCGGCGAACCGCGCCACGGGACTCCATACAATCGCGCCGGCGCGGCGGCAGAGCTCGAGCGATTCTGCGTGCTGCTCGCGGAGCCGCCCGACGAGGTCGACGAACGAAGCCTCGATGGCCTGCCCGACCTGCTCGGAGGAGCACACGGTCTCGCAGTAGGCGCGCACCGCCGCCTCGTGACCCTCGCGAAATCGCGCGAGCGCATCAACGCGTTGCGCCGCCGCGCCGTGCGGCAGCCATTTCGAGCTCAGATCGGAATTCCCCACAGCGGGAACCAGCGCTCGAGCTCCTGTTCGACCGGAAGCTCGGAGCCGATCTGGGCCTTGAGCACCAGCTCCCGCTCGGTGTCGCGTTGCTGCTCACCGGTGGGGACGAACGGATAGAAGGTGCCGCGCTTGTAGTTGTAGATCCAGTACAGCCGTTTCTGCTGGCGATCCTGGAAGGCGAACACCGCGCACAGCACCCGGTCGCCGTAGCCGCCCGCCTCGAGCGCTCCGCTGACGGCGTTGATCCCGACCACGAGATCGTCGAATCCCTTGCCGCGGAGGAGAAGCCAGCGATAGCCGAAGCTGTCGTCCGAGGTGTCGACAGTGGTCCCGCTGTCGCTGGCTGTCGCGCGCACGACCTCCTCGGTGTCGCGGACGATCGAGTCGAAGTCGGCCGTCGAGAGCGGTTGGAACACGATCGCGGCGGCCTCGCTCGAGGTTATGTTGAGCTCGGTCTCGAGCTTGACGTAGGCCGTGCTCATGGCGAACAGCCGATCCGGGGCGGGGCCGGCGAGCTTGCGCTTGCCGGTGATCACATCGAGGAATCCCATGAAGGGGAATTGTCGCTGAAGCGTGCGGCCTATGCAGTGCCCTGGAGCTGCGACTCGAGCCGCTGCAGCGCGGCGATGCGCGCCTCGAGCGGGGGATGGGTGCGGAACAGGCTGGCCACCGTTTGCTTGGCCTTGGGCGGGAAGATGTAAAAGGCCGCCAGCTCACCCGACGCCGCGCGGAGATCCTGCTGGGGGATCCGCTCCATACCGCCGTCGATCTTCATGAGCGCCGAGATGAGCGCGCTGGGCCGGCCGGTGATGATCGCCGAGCCGCGGTCGGCGGCGAACTCGCGGTAGCGCGAGAGCGCCTGCAGCAGGACGAACGAGACGACGTAGACCAGAGCGGACACGAGCACGACGACGAGCCAGCTCGGTCCGTTGTCCTCGTCGTCGCCTCCGAACCCGCCTCCGAACCAGAAGCCGATCTGGACGATGAACGAGGCGATCGAAGCAAAGAAGCTGGCGATCGTCATCACGAGCACGTCACGGTTCTGGACATGGGTCAGCTCGTGGGCGAGCACGCCCTCGAGCTCGGAGTCGTCGAGCAGGTCGAGGATGCCCGTGGTGGCGCACACGGTGGCCGTCTTCGGCGAGCGCCCGATCGCGAACGCGTTGGGCATCGCCGTCTCCGCGATGGCCACCCGAGGCTTGGGGAGGTTGGCCTGAATGCACAGCCGGTCGACGGCGCTGTGGAGTCGCGGCGCCTCCTGGGGTGTCACCTCGTGGGCGCCCATCGAGTAGAGCGCGATCTTGTCCGAGGTGAAGTACTGGACGAGGAACAGGACCGCGGCGATCACCGCCACCGCCACGGCGCCCACACCGGCGGCGATCAGCACGCCGATCAGGACCGCGTAGACGAGTCCGAGCAGGAACAGCGTCAGCAGCATCCGGGTCTGGAGGCCGCGATCCCGGCCGAATGATTTGGAACGAGCCATTGTTAGGGCAATGTTGGCAGAACCGCTAAGCGAGCAGTCAAGCCTAAGCAAGGGAAAGCGAAGGGGACGTGGGGTCTTGGCCCCATATTTCGAGCTCCGCCTACCGGTGCGCTTGCTCCCACTCAATGGTCCGCCGCAGCCCCTCCGCCAGTCCGACCGCGGGCTGCCAGCCGGTCAGCGCCCTCAGCTTGCCCGAGTCGACCCACTGGCGGTCGATCTCGCCCGCCGGTGTGCCACTGCCGCGGATGTCGGGTTCGAGACCCGTACCGGCCAAGGAGCAGATCAGGCGAACGACGTCGAGAACGCGGTGTGGCTCGCCGCCGCCGGCGTTGAAGGCTTCGCCGCAGGCAGCGCGGTCCTCGCGCCCGAGCTGATCCCAGATGGCCAGGTAGGCCGAGACCGCGTCCTCGACGTAGAGGAAGTCGCGTTCCGGAGAGCCGTCGGAGCGGACGACAGGAGGCCGCCCCGCGAGTGCCGCCGAGACAGCCTCAGGGACGAGCCGGGAGCGGTTGAGGTCGCCCCCGCCGTACATGTTGGCGAAGCGGGTCACCGCCACCGGCAGCCGCCAGGTGTGCCAGTAGGAGCGGGCGAGCAGATCCTCCGCCGCCTTCGAGACGTCGTACGGGTAGAGCGGCTGGAGCGCGAACTCCTCTCGGTACGGGAGTTCGGTGTGCTGGCCGTAGGCCTTGTCGGACGACGCCACCAGGACCCGCTCGCAGCCGTGGAGCCGGCACGCCTCGAGGACGAGCCAGCTGCCGCGGATGTTGGTCTCGAACGTGCTCACCGGCGAGCGATTGGCCGTCGGGACGATCGTCTGGGCAGCCAGGTGAAATACGCTCTGGATCTCGTACTCGGCCAGGGCCCGGGCGACCAGCCCCTCGTTGCAGATATCACCCGGAACCACGTTCACCGAGGCCTCCAGCCCCATGCGCCGCAGCGCCGAATCGGCGGGCTCGTCGCGGCGGACCACGGTCACCCGGGCGCCGCGCTCGAGCAGCGCGCGAACGAGCCAGCTCCCGAGCAGGCCGTAGGCGCCGGTCACGAGCACCGAATGGTCGTTCAGCTCCATAGCTTCCATGGTGCCCTCCCGCTCGCCCACAGATCGTTGAGCAGCACGGCGTCCTTGTAGGTGTCCATGCAGTCCCAGAATCCCTCGTGCCGGAACGCGCGAAGCGCGCCGTCGGCAGCCAGCCGCTCCAGGGGCTCGCGCTCGAGCACCGAGGCATCGTCGAACAGAGCCAGAACCGACGGCTCGAAGCAGAAGAAGCCGCCGTTCACCCAGTCCGCGCTGCGGGGTTTTTCGACGAATCCGCGGACCACCCCGTCGCCGCCCAGGTCGGCCACCCCGAACTGGAGCTCGGGTCGCACGACGGTCATCGTGGCCGTGGCACCGTGGCGGTCGTGATCGGCCAGCAGCGCCGCCAGATCGATGTCGGCCACGCCGTCGGCATAGGTCAGGCAGAAGCGGTCGTGGCCGAGGGCCGACGAGGCCCGCGCCACCCGGCCTCCGGTGGGGGTATCGAGGCCGGTCTCGATGCACTCGACGGCCGTGCCCGCCGGCCAGGGCTCGTCGCGCACGAAACGTTCGATCATGTCGGCGCAGTAGCCGGTGAGGAGATAGAAGCGGCGAAAGCCCTGCGCGAGGTAGATCTGGATCACGTGCCAGAGGATCGGCCGTCCTCCGATCTCCACCAGCGGCTTGGGGATCGACTGGGTGTGCTCCTGCAGCCGCGTGCCGCGGCCGCCACAGAGGATCGCGACGCTCGGCAGCACGGCCGCGGATTATCGGCCATCGGCGCTCGGTCCGCCGACCGGGGCCGACCGCGACCCGGGCCGTAGCGCTGGCCTAACCTCTGGCGCCGTGCAACCCGATATCCACGTCTTCGGCCTTTCCCTCAAGGCGTTCGGGATCGTGTTCGCGTGTGGGTTTATCGCCGCCGGAGCAATCCTCTATCGCCGCCTGCGCGAGCTCGACAAGCCGCCTGACTTCTCCTACGAGATGGCCTTCGCGGCGCTGGTCGGCGGGTTGGTCGGCGCGCGCGTCTATTACGTCATCCAGAACTACAGCCAGGTCAAGCACGATCTGCTCGGCAGCCTGTTCTCGGGCTCCGGCCTGGTCTGGTACGGAGGGGTCATCGGGGGCGCCATCGCCGTGCTCGGGTGGGCGCGATGGCGGGGGCTGCTGTCGGTGGCGCTGCTCGACCTGGCCGCCGTGCCGCTGGCCATGGGCTATGCGATCGGCCGGATCGGATGCCAGGTCTCGGGCGACGGCGACTACGGCAAGGTATCGACCCTGCCGACCGCGATGGGTTACCCGCACGGCACCGTGCCGACGCCCCCCGGTGTCACGGTGCTACCGACGCCGATCTACGAGACCGTGGCGATGGGGGTGGTGGCCTGGTGGCTGTGGCGAATGCGCGATCAATTCCGTCCCGGGGCGCTCTTCGCCCTGTACCTGTTGCTGTCCGGACTCGAGCGCCTGCTGGTCGAGTTCATCCGCCGAAACCACCGCGTCGCGCTGGGTCTGACCGTGCCACAATTCGAGAGCATTGCGCTGATGATCGCCGGAATGGTGTGGCTGTTCCTGCTGTCCCGGCGCGGCGGGGTTCGTGCTCCAGGTGCGGGAACCGCCGTCGCGGCGGCTTGAGAAAGGGAGAAAACGTGAGCTCCGCGGCCCGAACGCTGACGGTGGCCGGCCGAAGGCCAGACCAGAAACCGGTGCGTTGCACGCGCGCCTACGCCGCCGGCTTCGGTACCGCCGGCGCCTTGCTGGCCGGAATCGCCCTGCTCTTCATCCTGGCCAGCGCGTTCGTCGCCTTCCACGGCTGGCCCCAGGTCGGCAAGCAGTCCGCGCCGATCGCGGTGCTCGCCGGTTCCCCCTCGCACGGCAGCGCCGGTGCCGGCCCCTCGCGGCGCCTGGCCGCGGCGCTCGCGGGCGTCGGCGGGGCCACGCCAGTCGGCGCGACCCGCGGTTCCGCCGGTCTCGGGCCCGGCCTCGGCGGCGGCGGCGCTCCGGTCGCGGGCGGCGCCGGTCGAGGGGGCGGGGCCGGGGCGATCACGATTGCCGGCCGCACGGTCGGCTCACACTCGCCCGCATCAGGTTCGCCGTCGCCAGGTTCGCCGTCGCCAGGTTCGCCCTCGCCAGGCTCACCTGCGCCCGGCTCGCCCGGTCCCGGCCCGTCCAATCCCGGTTCGCCTCCGGCCGGCGGCGGCTCCCCGTCCGGCGGCGGCCTCGGCACCACGGTGACGCAGGCCACCGGCGCGCTGGGCGGCACCGTGACCAGCACCGGTGCCGCGGTCGGATCGACGGTCGGCTCAGTCACGGGAGGCGTGGCCAACGGCGTGAGGAAGGTGAGCCCGCGGCTGGGCGGCGTGGTCGGTGCCGCCGGCACCACGGCGGCCCACGCCACCACCGGGGCGACCGGCGTCGTTGGGCACACCGTCTCGGGCGCCGGGAAGACGGTCGGCGGCCTGCTCGGGCACTGATCGCTACTGGCTCAGCGCGCGTGTGATGAAGCGCAGGCTCACCGCCTGCAGATCGCCGTCGTGTTGGATCGAGCGGTGGTGGCCGCCGGGCACGACGATCAGGCGGCTGCCGGCGTGGGTCAGATGTGGGGCGAGCTCCCGCGACAGCTGGACGGGCACCACCTCGTCTCCCTCGGCGTGCAGCACCAGCACCGGGATGGTCAGGCCATCGGCGGTGTCGTAGAGGTCGCGCGCCGCGAGCAGCGCGTCGAGCGCCGGCACATCGGCGGCGAAGTCGTAGCGCCGCTCGGCCAGGCCGCGCTGGAGCCCGTGCGCGCTCGCGGGGCAGATGGCCACGACAGCGGCGGCACCGGCGTCCTGGGCGGCGGCGATGGCCAGATAACCGCCCATGCTCGAGCCGCGCAGCGCGATCGGGGCAGCGGGATCGTCGACGGCCTCGCGGAGCAGCGAGGACATCGCGGCGATGTCGGCGATGGCACGGCCGTCCAGCGAGCCACCCGACTCGCCATGCCCGCGCTGGTCGAAGGACAGCGCGGCGAGCCCGAGCGGCAGCGCGGCCCGCGCGAAGTCGTAATGGCTCTCCTTGCACGACCCGGCCCCGTGCAGGATCACGATCCCGCCGCGCACCCGAGGGCCGTCGGGCAGCCACAGGGAGTAGGCGAGACCGTTGCGGGTGGCCACCTCAGCCGGCCTGATCGGCTTCACAGTCCGCATCTGGCGCACGCCGCGATGATCCCATGCTTTCGGGCGCATGGCATGATCGCGTCCGGTGAGCCTGACCACGACCACCATCTCGCACATCTATCCCCACGGGAGTCGGGTCAACGGGCGCGGCCGGCTCGAGATTGGCGGCTGCGACGCAGTCGAGTTGGCACGCGAGTTCGGGACCCCGGCCTACATCGTCGCCGAGGACGATCTCCGCCGGCGCGCTCGGACCTTCATCGAGACGCTCCGCTCGCGCCACGAAGACTACGACGTGCTGTTCGCCTCCAAGGCGTTTCCGTGTACGGCCGTCTATCGCGTTCTCGCCGAAGAGGGCCTGGCGTGCGACGTCGCCTCGGGCGGCGAGCTCGCCCTGGCCCTGCGCGGTGGCTTCGATGCGCGCCGCATCTACTTCCACGGCAACGCCAAGTCTGAGCGTGAGCTGAACCAGGCGCTCGACGCCGGCGTCGGCCACATCGTGCTCGACTCGATCCACGAGATCGACCGTCTGGAGGCGATCGTCGGTGCCCGCGGCGCCCACCAGGAGGTGTTGATCAGGGTCACGCCCGGTGTCGCCGGCGACACCCACCAGGCGATATCGACGGGCCAGGCCGACTCGAAGTTCGGTCTCTCGATCGCCGACGCCCGCGAGGCCATCGAGCGTCTGCACGGCGCTCCCCACCTCGACCTGGTTGGACTGCATTTCCACATCGGCTCGCAGCTGCTCGAGCTCGAGCCGTTCCGGGCCGCCGTCGGGGCGATTGCCGAGCTCGGCGACTTCCCCGTCTACAACCTCGGCGGTGGGCTCGGGGTGGCCTACACGACCTCGGCGCAGGCGCCGTCGATCGTCGACTACGTTGGCGCGATCGTCACCTCTGTGCACGAGCGGCTCGGCTCCGGCAAGCGACTCCTGCTCGAGCCCGGTCGCGCGCTGGTCGCCAACTCCACCGTGACGCTGTACACGGTCGAGACCGTCAAGCGCAACGTCTCGACGTGGGTCGCCGTCGACGGCGGCATGTCCGACAACCTGCGGCCGATGCTGTACGGCTCGGTCTACGAGCCAGCGTTCGCCGATCGACCGTTGGCCGAGGGCACCGAGCGCTGCCAGGTGGCGGGCAAGCATTGCGAGTCCGGAGACGTGATCGTCCGCGACGCTCCCTTGTCCGCCCCGACCCCGGGCGACATCCTCGTCACGCCGGTGACCGGCGCCTATGGTTTCTCGATGGCCAACAACTACAACGGCGTGCCGCGGCCGCCGGTGATCTTCTGCCGCGACGGTAACGCCAGGATCGTCGTCCGCCGCGAGACCTACGACGACCTGGCCGCGCGTGATGTCGACTGAGCGGCCCTTCCGCGTTGGGCTGCTGGGCCACGGCACGGTCGGCTCTGCCTTCGCCGAGCTCCTGCCCCAGCATGCCGAGCGGATTGAGGTGATCACGGGCCTGCGCCCGACGCTCAGCGGGATCCTGACCCGCAGCCGTGGGTCGTTCGACGAGCTGCTCGAGCAGTCCGACCTGATCGTCGAGCTGATGGGCGGAATCGATCCAGCGCGCGACTACGTGCTGCGGGCGCTGCGTTCGCACAAGCACGTTGTGACGGCCAACAAGCAGCTCCTCTCCCAGTTCGGCGAGGAGCTGTGGGACGTCGCCCGCACCGAGGGCGTTCAGCTGCGCTTCGAGGCCTCCGTGGCCGGCGTCGTTCCGGTCATCCGCGTGGTCCAGGAATCGCTGTCCGGGGCCACGATCGACCGGATCCACGGGATCGTCAATGGCACCACCAACTTCATCCTCACCGAGATGGCGCGGACCGGGATGACATTTGACGCCGCGCTGGCCGAGGCCCAGCGGCTCGGGTACGCCGAGGCCGATCCCTCCGAGGACGTCGACGGCCGCGACGCGGCGGCCAAGATGGCGATCCTCGCCCGCCTGGCCTTCGATACGCCGGTGCACCTCGACCAGGTTCGCTACGAGGGGATCGAGCACATCCAGCCCGACGACCTCGAATACGCGCGCGACCTCGGACTGGGGCTCAAGCTGATCGGCACCGCCGAACGGATCGCCGGTGGCCTTTCGGTCCGCGTCCACCCGGCGTTCCTGTACCCCGGCCATCCGCTGGCCTCCGTCGGAGGTCCGTTCAACGCGGTAACGGTCGAGTCGGAGGCGATCACCGAGATCACCATGTCCGGGCCTGGGGCGGGCGGACCCCAGACCGCCACCGCGGTGCTCGGCGACGTGATCAGCGCGATGATCCCGCCGGCGTCGACGCCACCGACGATCGGCGCGCTGGAAATCGTCCAGGACGTTGTCTCCGCCTTCTATCTCCACCTCGAGGTGGCCGACCAGCCGGGAGTGCTTGGCGCGGGTGGCCGAGGTGCTGGCCCAGCACGAGGTGTCGGTCAAGTCCGTCGTCCAGAAGGGCCTCGGCGAGCAGGCACGGCTGGTCATGGTCGTGCACCCGGTGCTCGAGTCCCGCTTCGCCGCGGCCATGGACGGGATCGCGGGACTCGACGTCCTGCGGGCGCCGCCGCGGTCGATCCGGGTGTTGGAAGAGGAGTTCGGCTAGGGTCCGCGCTTGTGAGAGCGATCCAGATCACCGAGCTGACCGGCCCCGACTCGGCGCTGCAGTTGGTCGAGCTGCCCGACCCCGACCCGTCGCACATGCTGACCCCCGGGAAGGGCGTCATCGTCGACGTCAAGGCGGCCGGTGTGTCGTTCCCCGAGGTTCTCCAGACCCGGGGCGAGTACCAGTTCAAGCCGCCGCTGCCGTTCGTGCCGGGCAGCGAGGTGGGCGGGGTGGTGCGCAGTGCGAGCGACGGGGCGGCCGTCAAGCCCGGGGACCGCGTGGCCGCGTTCTGCATGACCGGCGGTTTCGCCGAAGTCGTCGTGGCCCCCGAGTACTTCTGCTTCTCGCTCCCCGACGCGCTCGACTTCGACCAGGGCGCGAGCCTGGTCCTCAACTACCACACCGCCCTGTTCGCGCTGAAGCTGCGCGGGCGGCTGGCCGAGGGCGAGACCGTGCTCGTCCACGGCGCTGCCGGCGGGGTCGGCACCGCCGTCCTCCAGGTCGCCAGGGGCCTCGGAGCGAAGACGATCGGGGTCGTCTCCACCGATGAGAAGGAGCGCGTGGCGCGCGAGGCGGGCGCCGACGAGGTGATCCGCTCCGACGGCCCGTGGAAGGACGAGGCCAAGGAGCTCTCGGGCGGCGGCGTCGACCTCGTCCTCGACCCGGTTGGCAGCGACCGCTTCACCGACAGCCTGCGCTCCCTGCGTGAGGGTGGGCGCGTGGTCGTTGTCGGATTCACGGGCGGCTCGATCCCCGAGGTCCGGGTCAACCGGCTGCTCCTCGGCAACACCGAGGTGATCGGCGCGGGGTGGGGCGCCTACGTGATGTCAAAGCCGCACGTGACTCAGCAGATCGGCGCCGAGATCGCTGAGCTGATCGATCGCGGATTCGTGGCGCCGATCGTCGGGGCACGCTTCCCGTTCGAGCGCGTATCCGAGGCTTTGAATGCGATCGACCGCCGCGAGGCGACCGGGAAGGTCGTCCTCGAGGTCTAGGCGCCCGGTCGCGTTTGCATTCCGTTCGGCTGTGCCCGGTTGGGCGTGGGGCGTTGGGAACGGCTTGCTGGGGGATGGGGTGGGTGGGGTGGGTCGGAACCGCCATAACGTCAAGTAGCTCGGCGGGGTGGTGGCGCTGGTTGACGTTAAGTCGGTCAGAGCGCCATACCGTCGAAGAGCGGCGGTGGCTTTGGTCGCTTTTCTACGTTACGGCGGTTGGGAGCAACGAAACGTTGCACAGCGGTTCGACGCGCCGGCGCTGTGCAACGTTTCCGCGATATAGAAGCGGTTTCGTTACCCAGCGACGCCGCGCACAGTCGCCGAGCAACGTTTTCGTCCCTCCGCCAGCCCGCGACCGCAAACCAACCGCCCACTCCCCAGCCGCCGGTCCCGAAGCCACCCACCACCCGATGCGCGGGCGCGCAGCCCCCGGAGCCGAACTGCGCGCGTACGCGCGAGGACGTCGCCGCGCTCGCCGTGCGCCAGCCCGGCCACGAACCGTTAGCGTTCGCCCCCGATGAACGGCCTGATCGAGCGCTACCGCGAACGCCTCCCGTTCGCCGACGAGGACCCCGTCGTCTCGCTGGGCGAGGGGTCGACCCCGCTGGTCCTCGCCCCCCGGCTGTCCGAGCGGGTGGGCAGCGAGGTATGGCTCAAGCTCGAGGGAGCGAATCCGACCGGCTCGTTCAAGGACCGGGGGATGACCTGCGCGGTGTCGGCCGCCGTGCGCGAGGGGGCCAAGGCGGTGATCTGCGCCTCGACCGGCAACACCGCCGCCTCGGCCGCGGCCTACTCGGCGCGGGCCGGACTGCGCGGGGTGGTGATCGTCCCCGAGGGCAAGATCGCCACCGGCAAGCTGGCCCAGGCGCTGATGCACGGCGCGCGCGTGGTGGCGCTGCGGGGCAACTTCGATCAGGCCCTGAGTCTCGTGCGCGAGCTCGCCACCCGCCACCCGGTGGCGCTGGTCAACTCGGTCAACGAGTTCCGCATCCAGGGCCAGAAAACGGCCGCCTTCGAGCTCGTCGAGTCGCTGGCCGGCGAGCTCGATGCGCTGTGCATCCCGGTCGGCAACGCGGGCAACATCACCGCCTACTGGAAGGGCTTTCGCGAGATGGGCTGCGCGCCGCGGATGCTCGGCTTCCAGGCCGCCGGCGCGGCCCCGCTCGTCCACGGCGCCCCCGTCGAGCACCCCGAGACGGTGGCCAGCGCGATCCGCATCGGCAACCCCGCGCGGTGGGAGGAGGCGATGGACGCGATGACGTCCTCCGGCGGCGCGGTGAACGCGATCAGCGATGAGCAGATCCTCCACGCCTACAGCTTTCTCGCCGCCGAAGAGGGCGTGTTCTGCGAGCCGGCCTCGGCCGCCAGCGTCGCCGGACTGTTGGCCCACGGCGCGCGCGACGCGCGGCGGGTCGTCTGCGTCCTCACGGGCCACGGCCTCAAGGACCCGCAGACAGCGCTGGCCCAGGCCGGGGCGGTCGTGCCCTGCGAACCCGAGCTCGCGGCGATCGAGCGGGCGGTGCTCGAGTGACGCTGGGCCGCCGGCGACGGGTCCGGGTGCCGGCTTCCTCAGCCAATCTCGGTCCCGGGTTCGACGTGCTGGCGGCCGCCCTGGCCATCCACCTCGACCTCGAGGTGGTGGAGACCGGCCAGTTCGCCGTCGTCACCGACCTGCCCGTGCCGACCGACCGGACCAACCTGGTCGTGCGTGCCTTCGAGCGCCTGCACCCACCCGGCGACTTCGAGTTTCGGATCGCCTCCAAGATCCCTCTCGGCGGCGGCCTCGGCTCGAGCGCGGCGGCGATCGTCGCCGGGCTGATGGCGGCCGACCATCTGTTCGAGCTCGACGCCGACGTGCTCGGACTGGCCATCGAGCTCGAGGGCCACCCCGACAACGTCGCCGCCGCGTTCCACGGCGGCTTCGTCATCTGCGACGGCCCCCGCACTCATCGCTTCGACCCGCCGATGGGCCTCGAGGCCGTGCTCGTCGTGCCCGACGAGCCCGTCCAGACCGCGGCCGCCCGCGCGGCGCTGGCCCCCGAGGTCCCGATGACCGATGCGGTGTTCAACGTCGCCCACACCGCCTTGCTGATTCGCGGGCTCAGCACGGGCGAGATGGAGCTGATCGCCGCCGGCCTGGCCGACCGCCTGCACCAGCCGTCCCGGGCCCATCTGTATCCCCGCTCGGCCGAGCTGCTGACGCTGGCCGCCAGGCCCGAGATCGGTGCCCTGGGCGCCACGATCTCAGGCTCCGGCCCAACCGTGCTCGTGTGGTGCCGGTACGAGCAGACCGGCCGCGTCGTCGAGGCGCTCACGCGTCACACTCGCGGCTGGGCAACGGTCATGCGCGCCCGCTTCGAGTCTCAGGGCGCCGACGTCGGCGGCCTCTAGTCCTTCTCACGCAGGCGCTCGCGCAACCATTCCGCGTGGCTCTCCTGGAGCTCGCGGCCGGCTCGCGTGAACTCGACGAAGAGCTCGAGCTGCTCGTCGCTGAAGCGCTCGGCGATCAGCGCGCCCTTCTCGCCTAGCGGACCCATCAGCTCGAGCGAGATGGCGATCGCCTCCGGCGTCAGCTCGACGAGCACGCGCCGGCGGTCGTTCGGATCGGGCACGCGTTGCGCGCACCCGGCTCGTTCGAGCCGGTCGATGACGGCCGTGATCGCCCCGCTGCTCAGCCCGCTCTGGGCAGCAAGCTCCCCCGCGCTCATCCGCCCGTGCTCGTCGAGCAGGTCGAGGCAACGGGCGTCGGTCCGGTTGATTCCCATCAGCTGGCACACGAGCTCGTCGACCATGTCGGTCGCCCGCTGGTTGGCGCGCACCTCGCTCCCGAGGCGCTCAAGTATCTCTTGATGGGACATAACTCTTGACATCCAAGATTCTTGATAGCTAAGATATCCAGCGATCAAGACAAATGCTACTCGGAAAGGGAGACAGAATGGAGCCGGCAATCGAGGCCAGCGGCCTCGTGAAGTCCTATCCGAAGGGCGTGACCGCCCTGGACGAACTGAGCTTTGCCGTGGCGCCCGGCACGATCTTCGGACTGCTGGGACCCAACGGCGCGGGGAAGTCCACCGCCGTCAAGATCCTCACCACGCTCGCGCAGCCAGACGAGGGCCGCGCCACTGTGGCGGGGATCGACGTCGTCGCCGCGCCCGATCGGGTGCGGCGGATAATCGGCGCGGTCTCGCAGGGCTCGGGCGTCGACGTCCAGGCCACGGGACGCGAGAACCTCCGACTGCAGGGTCACATCTACGGTCTACGCGGGCGGGCACTCGAGGAGCGCGTCGGCGAGCTGCTGGAGCGGTTCGGCCTGGGCGAGGCCGCCGATCGGGTGGCGCGGGGCTACTCGGGCGGGATGCAGCGGCGTCTCGACATCGCCATGGCGCTCGTCCACGACCCGCAGGTGCTGTTCCTCGACGAGCCGACGACCGGGCTCGATCCCGAGGTGCGCGCCGACATGTGGCAGCAGATCTCGAGCCTGTCGGCCGATCAGGGCAAGACCGTGCTGCTGACCACCCACTACCTCGAGGAGGCCGACCAGCTGGCCGCCCGTCTGGCCATCGTCGATCGCGGCAAGGTGGTCGCCGAGGGTACGCCCGACGAGCTCAAGCGCGAGCTGCGCGGCGACGCCGTCCACGTCGAGCTCGATGGAGCCCGGCACAACGGCAGCGTCCGCGAGGCGCTGGCCGAGCTCGAGGCCGTGCGCGACGTGGCCGTCGAGGGCCGCTCGTTGCGAGCCCGTGCCGACGACGGCGGGCGCGCCGTGCCCGCCTTGCTCCAGGCGCTCGATGCCCGCGGGATCGCGGTGACCGAGGTTCGAGTCGCCCGCCCATCGCTCGATGACGTGTACCTGAGATACGCCGGCCGCACGTTCGACGCGGCGGAGGCGGAAGCCGAAGAGGTGACCCGATGACGATGATCAGACAGACCCTGTACATGACCGCTCGCCATCTGCGCGAGCTGTGGCGTCAACCGTGGTTCGTCGCCGTGACGCTGGTCCAGCCCGTGATCTGGCTGCTGCTGTTCGGAGCCCTGTTCAAGAAGGTGGTCGAGATCCCGGGCTTTCATGGCGAGCTCCTACATCGCCTTCCTGGCTCCGGGCGTGGTCGTGATGACCGCCATGTTCAACTCGGCCTGGAGCGGGATGGCGCTGATCGAGGACCTGAACCGGGGCGTGACGGCCCGGTTCCTCGTCTCGCCGGTGCGGCGCGAGGCGCTGATCGCCGGGCGGCTGGTCAAGGAAGCTGTGGTTGTGGTGCTTCAGTCGGTGATCATCGTCGCGCTGGCGCTGATCGTCGGTGCCACGTTCCCGGGCGGTGTGGCCGGCGTCGCCGTCCTGTTCGCGGTCTCGGCCGTGCTCGGGGCGGCGTTCGGCGGGCTCTCGAACGGGTTCGCGCTGATCATGCGCCAGGAGGAGGCGCTCATCGGGGCGGTCCAGTTCATCGTGTTGCCGCTGACCTTCCTCTCGGCCACGTTTCTGGAGACCAACCTGATGCCCAAGTGGATCCAGGGCGTCTCCGACTTCAACCCGGTCAACTGGGCGGTGCTGGCTGGTCGGTCTGCCACCTCGACCACCCCGACTGGGGGCTCGTGGCCTCGCGGATCGGCTTCCTCGTTGCCGTCCTCGCGCTGTGCCTGGTGTTCGCAACCCGCGCCTTCAAGTCTTATCAGCGCTCGGTGTAGGGAACAAATTGGGGGCGGCCCTGCAGCCGGACGACGCGAGCCCCGCCCCTAATGCGAGGCAGGATGCCGAGGGGGCGGATGGCTCGCGCGCTGTGTCTACGACACGGCGGGCTGCGACTCCGCCAGCAGGGGAGCCAGGCGCTCGCGGGCGTCCTCGCGGCCAAGCCGCCGCAGAACCTCATCGGCTACGTGAAGGTAGTCGACGCCCAGGTCGCGGCGGTAGTCGAGGATCGAGATCGCCCGTTCGGCCGACTCGGCGTAGGCGATCGAGGCCCGCACGGTGCTGTTGAAAAGCTTGTCGCCGAAGTGCTCGCGCAGCGACTCGAACGCCTCCCGGGAATGGCGTGTGCGCATGTCGGCGATGTTGAGGACCACGCCCAGCCACTCGAGGTCGGGGTTGAGGCTGTCACGCGCCAGTTCGATCACCTCGAGGGCCTGCTCGACCCCCTGGAGGGCGAAGTACTGCGCCTCGGCCGACAGCAGCGCGTAATCGGCCGCCACCAGGGCGTTGACGGTCAGCAGGCCGAGCGCCGGCGGGCAGTCGATGAGGATCAGGTCGTAGTCGCCCCTGACCTCGCGCAGCGCCTTCTTCAGCGTGAGCTCGCGTCCCATCTTGCCGCCCAGCGTCAGCTCGGCCTCGGCCAGGCCCAGGTTGGCGGGGATGATGCCGTCGTGGATGGCCTCGCGCGGCTTGGCCGTGCCCGACAGGACCTCGGCGATCGTGGGGGAGGCGTCAGGATCGACGTCGAGGTAGTCCGACAGGTTGCCCTGGGGGTCGAGATCGACCGCCAGGACGCTCAGATCAAGGCGGCGAAAGACGTCGCGCAACGTCCGTACGGCGGTCGTCTTCCCGGTGCCGCCCTTCTGCGACAGGACTGCGATCGTCGGCATCCGCGGCCACTATAGACCGCGTGGCCGGGCTACCCAGCGGACGTGCTGGAGCTGCGTTGACCGGACCGGCCGTAGCGCATTCCGGAGATCGCCGGGACGTCCACGAAGTGGAGGTGATGGCGTCCGATGACGATCTCATCGCCGTCGGCCAGCGTGCTCCATTCGACCCGCTCGCCGTTGACGAAGACGCCATTCAGGCTGCGGTCGTCGAGCACACGCAGCCCATCGGGCTGGCGCACGATCAGCGCATGTCGACGCGACACGGTGGGATCGTCGAAGCGGACATCCGCCGCCAGGCTGCGGCCGATCCGGGTCCATTCGCGCTGTAGCGCGCAGGTCACGACGTCGCCGTCGGGCGCGCGGTAGGCGATGTACTGCCCGGGCTCCTCGAGATTCTCACGCAGCTCGTCGAGCCAGACCTGGTCCTCGACGTCGGGCGACATGTCGACCATCGTCGCCTGAGCGGTCGTAAACAGCGAGGCCCTTACGAACTCCTTGCCGCCGCAGTTGGGGCAGGTCGGAAGCTCGTCGACCGCATCGAGTGAGACGGGGTAATCGCAATCAGTGCAGCGAAAAGTTCCGGTCCCCGCTACGTTGCCCGACATCCAAGCTTTCATATTGGGGCGCACTCCTTCTAGCCGGCATACTCGCCAAGCCGTCTAACGGGACGACGTCATCATAGCCGTCACGTCAAAGCGTGGGTAAAGCAACGACAATATAAATTCAATCGAAGGCAATACCGAAAACATGTTAATTGCGAGTCCACACATTACGCCTAAATTTGATATATAGAAAATAGTCGGGATTTCCGAACAACTCGCAACCGGGCGCCCAATCGGAAGGAACCTCGCGTCAGGCGCCGAAAAGGATGTGATGCCCGGCACGGTCCGCGAAATGCCCGACCTCGAGCTGGCGCTCCTGCGCCGGGGCGTCGACGATCTCGTCGCGGGGCGCGACCGGTGCGCCCGCTGTCATCGCACGCCGCTCATCGGTGAGCGGATGTACCGCTACAGCTCGGGCGCCGAGCTGTGTGAGCTGTGCCGAGTCGGCCACCGTGAGGTGCCGCAGGGCTCGCACGTGGTGCACGGCCCCGAGTTCGGCCACACGATGCGCATCACCGATCAGCGCGCCGCTTAGGCGCTGGTTGCCGACCTCTATCGCGCCGCCCGCCACATAGAATCTCCGCCCGTGAATCCCTTCACGGTCTCGACGACGATTTCGGTGCCGCGCGAGCAGGTCTTCGAGTACCTGGCCGACATCGCCAATCACGCCGAGTTCACCGACCATTACATGGTCGACTGGCATCTGACCCGAGAGGACCCCTACGGTCAAGGCGCCGGCGCCCGGTTCCGCATCAAGGCGCCGCTGCGGCGCTTCGCCTGGGCCGATGTAACGCTGGCCGAGGTCCAGCCGCCATTCCGGATCGTCGAGCGCGGCCGGGGCGGCAAGTACAACCGGATCCGGATGGTGGGGACATACACGCTCTCGCCGGGGCCCAGCGGCAGCACCAACGTCGAGTACACCCTTGAGACGGAGACCAAGCTGCTCTCGGACAAGCTGCACGAGGCCATCGGGGGCCGCGGCTGGACCAAGCGCCAGGCGGCGAAGGCGATGCGGCGGCTGCGCTCAATCCTCGAGGAAGGGCGCTCCCGCGGCCGCCGGACGACGGTCGCCGGCGGCTGAGCCCAATGGGCCCATTCGGGGTGGATCTGTGGTGAGAGGGCGACGGATAAACTTGCCCGCGTCGTGAGCACGCCTCGTCGGTTCTTCAGCCTTAGTCGTCTGCGCGCCGTCGGGTGCGTCGGACTGATCGCGATCGGCCTGGGCGCCTGTGGCGAGCTTCATCACCCGACCCAGGTCGATAGCGAGGGCGAATACGTCGACGCGGGGCCGATCACCTACCAGGTGCAGATCTCGCGCCAGCTCAACCAGTATTCGACGGAGGACCAGGAATATCTGAACGGCGCCGCAACTACCACGATCAAACCGGGTTACATGTGGTTCGGCATCTTCCTGTGGGCCAAGAACCAGACGAAGGCAAATGCCACGACCTCCGACCAGTTCGACATCATGGACACGCAGGGCACCAAGTACTACCCGATCCCGATCGATCCGCACGTGAATGCAAACGCCTGGGTCCCGCAGACGCTCCAACCCGGACAGATCCAGCCGAATCCCGATTCGTTGCCAGCCTACGGTCCCACCCAGGCCCAGGTCGTGCTCTTCAAGCTTCCCGACACCGTCTACTCAAATCGGCCGTTGACCCTGCAGATCTACGCGAAAGGTCAAGATGGGCCGTCCACAGTCTCGCTCGACCTTTGAGCGACGACGATCGGTGGCGCAGTACAGATCCGCCTCCGAGCGGTCCGTCCGCTCCACCCACGCTGCGATTCAACCCGCTGGCGACGGGGATCGGCGTGTTTGTGGCCGTGGCGATTCCGATCGTGGTCGTCGGCTACACGCGCCCGGCTGGCGCCGACAGCACGATCATTCTCGTCGGGATCGCGCTTGGTTTGATCGCGGGGCTAATCGCCGGCCTGTGGGTGTCGCACCGCGGCGGCGAGGTCTGGCGCGGGCCGCAGCTCTAGCGCTGCTCGCGCCGCTGATCGTCTGCGCCCCGGCCGCTGCCCGGTCGGGATGGGATTCGCCCTTTCGCTTCGCCCAACCGTTTTCACTCGACGTCCTGCCCCCCCACATCGCGTTGGCCGCGAGCGGTGCGGCGGCGGTCAACTTCAGCGTCCAGAACGCCGACAACCCTTCCCAGTCCCACGGGTACGTGGTCTGGCGCTCGGCCTCGGGCCGGCGCTCGACGCCGGTGCGAGTTCCCGGCACGCAGCAGGTGCTGACCTCGGCCTTCAACGGCTCGACGCTCGAGCTGCTCGCCGGCGACAGCCCGGCAGGGAACGCCTGCTGTAGCTCGGCGGCGATTCGGACGATGACGCGCAAAGGGAAGTTCGGTCGCCCGCAGACGCTCGTCCGCGGGCTCGCCGGCACCTCCAGCAGCAGATTGGTGGCGTTGCCGAGTGGTCTGTTCGCCGCCGTCGCCACCAACCGCGGCGTGTGGGTTGGGAAGTCCTCTCGGCGCGGGCTGTTCGGCGCCGTGCACCGGCTCACCGGGTCGGCTTCACGGCCCCAGGAGATGCGCGCCACCGAGCTCGGCGACGGCCGCGGGGTGGTGGCGTGGACGGAAACGGACCGCTTCTCGGGCCCCGGCTCGGCGCGGCAGATCTTCCTCGCCACCTCGTCGGCCAACGCGGCCCCCACGCGTGGACGGGCGGCGGTGACGGTGGCCGCCGGCCACGCCATCGACGATCTAGGGCTGGCCGACGGAACGGCCGCGAACTCGGCCACCGTGGCGTGGGTCGAGGACTGGTTCGACGGCCACGGGAACTATCGCTCGAAGATCGTCGTGCGCGACCTCTCGCCGCACGGACAGCGCCAGACCTACATCGTGCACGGAACCATCGCGTCGGGCGTCGCCCTCGTCGACAACGGCCGTGGCGATCAGGTCCTGGCCTGGCGGACATGCACGTTCAACGCCACCTGCGCGGTTCACGTCGCGTGGCGCCGGGGGCAGCGGGGGATTCGGGCGCGACTACCGGCTCGGCTTCGTCGACGACGCCGAGGTGCCGACCGCGGCCGTGGCGGCGAGCGGCGAGTCGCTCGTCGGCTGGATCCACCACGGCCACGTGCTCGTCGCCGACCTGCGCCTGCGGGCCAAGAAGTTCGCGCCCTTCCACACCGTCTCCTCGACCGACTACGCCGCCGACCTCACGCTGGGCTTCGGCCTCGCCGGCGACGCGCTCGCCTCGTGGTCGCAGGGCACGCTGGCGCCGGACGTGATCGGCGCCGTCTACGTTCCGTAGGTCCGCCCCCCGGCGGGGGCTCAGTGGACCACCGGGAGCGACGCGGCGATCACGTCGCGGACTGCCGGCGCCGCCGTCTGGCCGCCGGCGCCCTGGTTGGGGAACAGGGCCCCCACGGCGATCCGCGGGTGTCCGGCGGGCGCGTAGCCGACAAACCAGGCGTCCGTGTTGGCGGCCGAGCTCGCGCCGGGCGCGCTGGTGTTGGTCAGCTCGGCTGTACCCGTCTTGCCCGCCACGGCGACGCCGGGGATCTGGGCCGATGTGCCCGTCCCGAACTGGACCACCGCGATCATCATCTTCTCTACCTCGTGGGCCACGTGGCGGCTGGTTACGTGGACGAACTTGGGCGGCTGGTCCGCCTGCAGGGTGGGGATCGGGCGGCGCCCACCCATGGCGATGGTGGCCGCCACGTCGGCCATGGCCATCGAGGAGGTGAGAACCTTGCCCTGGCCGATGGCCGAGGAGCCCACGTCGAGCGGGCCACCGATAGTCGACGCCGACGGGATCGTGCTCTCGCCCGCGCCGGGAATCGACGGCGTCTGGTTGAAGCCGAAGCGTTCGGCCATCCGTACCAGCCGCGCGGCGCCGATCTTCACGCCGAGTGGCGCGAACACCGAGTTGCACGACACGGCGAAGGCATTGAGGAGCGTGCCGCCGCACGCCTCACCGCCGGCGTTCTGGAGCATGTAGCCGTCGATGTCAGCCTCGGTGTGGATCGGGAAAGTCGTCGAGAGCTTGACCAGATGCGCATCGAGGGCGGCGGTGGCGGTGATCACCTTCATCGTCGAGCCTGGCGGCTGGAGGCCCGAGAACGCCACCCCGGCCAGCGCGAGCAGACCGCCGGTGCGCGGATCGATGGCAGTGATCCCCGCGTAGTTGCCCGCCATGGCGGTGATCGCCGCCTGCTCGATCGTGGGATTGATCGTCGTCTTGACCGTGTGGCCGCGCGTCGGCTTGGTCTTGGCCAGTACGCGCCGGCCGGCGAGGAGCTTGCCGCCCGGTGTGCCGGCGATCTGCTGCTGGAAGATGTGCTCGAGGCCGTCGATCCCCACCTTGGCGCTCGCCGGGTAGCCGGCGGCGGCGTAGCTCCGGAGCTCCTTGGCCGGGATCGGACCGAGCTGCCCCACGATCTCGCCCGCCACGGTTGGGATCGGCGAGGTGCGGTCCGGCCCCTCGGCCAGAGGGGTGCCGTTGCTGGCCAGCAGCGTGGCCCGCGGCGCCAGATGCGTGTGTCGCCGGAGCTGCTCACCGGGCTTCAGGCCTGGGAACAGCAGCGTGCGGCTGAACTGCACCTTGGCCCCCGACCCGCTGCCGGCGAGGGCCACCTGGAGGACCTCGTCCAGGGTCCCGAACACGCGCGTGCTGACGCGCATCCGCACCGGGATGTAGTCGCCCGTCCGGCTCCCCACGTGGAGCGGCGTGACCGAGACGAGCGTCGCCGTGCTGGCGGCGTTCTCGTACGCGGCGCTGAACTTGTCCTGCGAGAGCCTCCGGCGCGACTGGGGGTCGAGCATCGAGTACATCTGCGCGAAGTTCTGGTGCTGCCAGGCGTCGACGTACCGGGTGACGAGCCGGCGCTCAGCCTTGCCGGGACCCGTGGCGATGAGGATGCCGGCCACGAAGGCCAGGGCCGCGATCACGACGAGTGCCACCACCCGGACGAGCCGGCGCCGCTGCCGTCTGCCGCTCCGTGTGGAGCGCGGCGTCCTTCTCACCCCTATCGCACCGGCTTGAGCCACCTCAGCGGGAAACGGTACACACCAAGCCCCGCCGGGCAGCGGTGATGGCCTGGCTAATCTCCAGCCCGTGACCGCCATTGATTGGTTGATCGTCGCGTTCACTGCCCTCCTTGCCGTCTACGGATACCTCCAGGGCTTCATCGTCGGAGCGCTGTCGCTGGTCGGCTTCGCGCTCGGGGCCTTTGCCGGTACCCGGCTCGGTCCGCTGTTGCTGACGGGTGGCGCGCACTCTCAGTACGCGCCGCTGTTCGGACTCATCGGCGCCCTGCTCGCCGGCGGGATGCTGGCCAGCGGCTTCGAGGGCATCGGCGTTCACGCGCGCTCGGCGTTGCGCATCCCGGGGCTGCGCAAGGTCGACGGCCTGCTGGGCGGGGTGCTGACCGCGTGTGTCGGCCTCGGCATCGCGTGGATCGTCGGCGCCGTGGCGCTCGACTCATCGGGCTCGGTGCCGCTGCGCCGAGACATCCAGCGCTCGGCGATCCTCTCAGAGCTCAACCAGCTGCTGCCGCCATCGGGCGGCATCCTCCACGCCCTGGCCCGTTTCGACCCGCTGCCCTCGGTCACCGGGCCCGCGGCCGACGTGCCCAAGCCGACCAAGGGGATCCTCGCCACCGGTGGCGTCCACGCCGCCCGCGACAGCGTCGTGCGCGTGATCGGAACGGCCTGCGGCCTGGGCATCGAGGGCAGCGGCTGGGTGGCGGCGCCGGGCACGGTCATCACCAACGCCCACGTGGTCGCGGGCGAGAACGACACGACGGTCGAGATCGGCGGCCATCCGCCAGCGCTCCCCGCGCAAACGATCGACTTCGATCCCCACGACGACGTCGCCGTGCTCCACGTCCGCGGCCTGTCGCCGCGCCCGCTCTCGCTCGCCACGGCCGACAGCCCCGGGACCCCGGCCGCGATCCTCGGCTATCCGCTCGACGGCCCGTTCCGGGCCGAGCCCGGCCGCCTCGGCCACACCCAGACGGTCAACACCCAGGACGCCTACGGCAACGGCCCCGTGTTGCGCAGCATCACGTCGATCCGCGGTCTCGTCCGCCCCGGCAACTCTGGCGGCCCGATGGTCGACGCGGGCGGCAACGTCGTCGCGACCGTGTTCGCCGCCATCACCGGAACCGGGCGCGGTCAGGGCGGCTTCGCGGTGCCCAACGCCGTGGTGCGGACGCAGCTCAACAGGGCGCTGACCGGGCACGGCAGGCCCGGGAACGGCAACTGCGGGGGCTAGGGCTGACCTTGCGGGGGCTAGGGCTGACCGTGCTCGAAAAGACTCGCTATGCGGGACTTTTCGAGCACGCTTGCTCAGGACCATCGTGGACAGCCCGAGAACTCGGCCCCTTAAAGCCGAAGGGCGGGCGGTGGTCTGCACACCGCCCGCCCGTAGGCGTGCTGCCCCCGGATACGCCCGAAGGCGCGTTTGTTAGCCCCCGGCGTCCTCGGCCATTTGTTGCACCACCTCCCGCTCCAGTGCCCCCAGGAGTTGTGGGTGGTGGTGTGCGACATGCCGCTCGGCCGCAAGGAAGAGCTCCTGCTCGGAATTGCCCGCGAGTTGCGCCCCGCATTCGCAGTAGGCAGTCCGTCGGTGCCCGTTCGTGATCACAGTCATATGACCTTTGTCTTTGCGGCCGGGTGGTTTGTCGCTATCTAGCGCCCCGCCGAGGGCGGTCGCCGGTGTGACCCCGGTGTCCACGCGTGGGAGCATTTAACGTTCACGTTGTCGATACGTTTCCAGATCGTTTCCCGTGGCCAGTCCAGCCAACGAGAGAACTAGGATCCAGCTCTGCGGGCGGTTGTCCGTTGAAATCGACGGCGCGCAGATGGCGGACGCCCTGCGCGGCAAGCAGGTGCCCATCCTGCTCGCCTATCTGCTGCTCAACCGGACCCGTCCCGTCGGGCGCGAGGAGCTGATCGGCGCGCTGTGGCCGGATCGGGCGCCGGTGTCTCAGGACGCCGCGCTGCGGACGCTGCTCTCGCGCCTGCGCTCGACGCTCGGCGGCGAAGCGCTCCAGGGCCGCGACGAGCTGCTGCTCGATCTTCCCGCCCCGGTGTGGATCGACCTCGAGGCCGCGTCGATCGAGCTCGAGCGGGCCCAGCTGGCGCTGCAGCGAGGCGATGCCCGCGCGGCCTGGGCGCTGGCCCAGGTCCCGCTCAACGTGGCCGCGCGGGGCCTGCTTCCCGGCGTCCAGGCCGGCTGGCTCGAGCCCCGTCGCCGCGACCTCGAGGACGTGCCGGCTCCAGGCGCTCGAGGTCGTGGGCCGCGCCGGTCTGAGCGATGGGTGGTAGCCAGCTGGCCTCGGCCGAGCGGGCGGCGCGGGGGCTGATCGCCAGCGAGCCATACCGTGAATCCGGCTACGTGCTGCTGATGGAGACCCTCGAGGCGCAGGGCAACATCGCCGAGGCGCTGCGGGTGTTCGATCAACTGCGCAGGCTCGTGCGCGACGAGCTGGGGACGGCGCCATCCCCCGTGGCGCTCGAGATCAGCGAACGCCTGCTGCGCCCCGGGTCGCGCTCGCGCAAGCCGCTCAACGGAGCCGCGCCACCCGAGGTCGCGGTCGAGCTCCCGGCCGAGCTCGCCATGCGGGCCGATGCGCCCCTGGTGGGGCGAAAGCGTGAGCTGACCGAGCTCGGCCAGCTGTGGCAGCAGGCGCGCGAGGGACGCGTGTTCGGCCACCAGGACAGCGCGCGCCTGGTCCTGCTCACCGGCGATCCGGGAATCGGCAAGACCCGGCTCGTGGCCGAGGTCGCCTCGGACGCCCACGAAGCCGGCGCCTTCGTGCTCGCCGGGCGCTCGACCGAGGAGACGCTGGTGCCCTATCAGCCCTTCCTCGAGGCGCTGCGGCACTACGTGGTCAACGCGCCGTTCTCGGCCCTGCGCGCGACGGCGCGCGAGTACGGCTCGGAGCTCGCCCGCCTGATCCCCGAGCTACGCCGGCGAGCACCCGATCTGCCGTTGCCGGTTGCCGGCGAGCCCGAGACCGAGCGCTACCGCCTGTTCGAGGCCGTGGTCGGGCTGTTGGCCGAGATCTCGAATCTCGCGCCGGCCATGCTCGTGCTCGATGACCTCCAATGGGCCGACCGGCCGACGCTGCTGCTGCTGCGCCACCTGGCCCGATCGATCAATCCCGGGCGGCTGTTGATCCTCGGCGCCTTCCGGACGACCGAGACGATGGCGGGCGGGTTTGCCGAGGCCCTGTCGGACCTGCGCCGCGAGGGACTTGTCACGCAGATGCCGATCGGCGGCCTCAGCGAGTCCGCCACGGCCGAGCTGGTGGCGCTGCAGACGGGGACCATGCCGAGCCACTCGTTCATACGCGAGCTGCACGCGGAGACCGAGGGCAACCCGTTCTTCATCGGGGAGATCGTCCGTCACCTGTCCGAGGCCGGCGTGCGCACCGACCTGGCCGGTGCGCTCGAGGTCCAGCGGGTGGGGCTGCCCGAGGGGGTCAAGGAGGTCATCGCCCGCCGCCTGGCCCGGCTGGACAGCCAAGCCATCGAGTGGCTGCGGGTCGCCGCCGTGATCGGACGCGACTTCGACGCCGCCTTGCTCGAGGAGGTGCTGTCGTTCAGCGAGGACGAGTTCCTCAACGTGCTCGAGGAGGCGCTGGCCTCGAGCCTGGTCGTCGAGGTGCCCGACCGGCCCGGCCGCTACAGCTTCTCGCACGCGCTGATCCGAGAGACGCTCTACGAGGGCATGTCGGCTCCGCGCCGGGCCAGAATCCATCGCCGCGTCGGCGAGGTGCTCGAGGCGCGTGACCCCGAGCGCTACCTGACCTCGCTGGCGCTTCATTTCACCCGCGCGGCCGGGGCCGAGGACGCCGAGAAGGCCATCCAGTACGCGCAGCGGGCCGGCGAGCAGGCCACCGCGATGCTCGCCCATGAGGAGGCCGCCGACCACTACGCCCGCGCCCTGGAGGTCCAGGACCGTTTCGCCGGCGCGGACGTGGCGCTGCGCTGCGAGCTGCTCCTGATGCTCGGTGAGGCACGCGTGCGGGCGGGCGAGCGGCCGCGAGCCTGGCCCACGTTCCGCGAGGCGGCCACGCTGGCCGTCGAGCTCGGCGAGACCTCGCGGCTGGCTCGCGCGGCGATCGGCGCCTCACGGCGCTACATCCAGCCGCCGGGGCTCGTCGACGAGGAGCTGATCGCGCTCCTCGAACAGGCGCTGTCGCTGACCGAGGGCGACCGCGGCGTCGTGCGCGTCGCCCTGCTGACCCGGCTGTGCGGGGTCCTTTACTACTCGCCGAGGCGCGTTGAGATGGTGGCGCTGGCCGCGGAGGCCACCGAGCTCGCGACCGAGCTCGGCGACCCCGAGGCGCTCGCCCTCGCCGCCGGGGCCCGGCGCCGTGCGTTCTGGGCCCCCGACCAGCTCGACCAGCGGCTGGCCGATTCGACGGCGCTGCTCACGCTGGCTCGGCAGGCAGGGGACCTCGAGCTCGTGCTCCAGGGCCACGCCTGGCTGGTCGTCGACCTTCTAGAACACGGCCAGCCGGACGCGGTGCAGGCCCAGATACAGGCGTTCACCGAGGGGGCGCGCCGGCTCCGTCAGCCGCTGTACTCCTGGCAGGCTTCGATCTGGCTGGCCATGCGCGCGCTGCTCGAGGGGCGTCTCGACGATGCCGACCGGCTGGCCGCCGATGCCCTGGCTGCCGGCTCCCACGGCGAGACGGTGACGGCGCCGCAGTACTACGCGATGCAGCTGCTGGCCATCCGGCGCGAGCAGGACCGGATGGGCGAGCTCGAGCAAGCCGCCCGCGACCTGCTGGCCACCAACCCCGACCGGCCGGCCTGGCGCGCGGCTCTGCTCACGCTGGTGCGGGAGCTCGGACGCGTGGACGAGGCCCGGGAGGAGTTCGAGACCGCCATGCGCGACTTCGAACTGGCCCCGCGCGACGGCGACTGGTTGATCGCGGCCACGCTCCTCGCCGATGCGGCGGCCGAGTTGGGCGATCGCGACCGGGCGGCCCAGATGTACGAGGTAATGCTCCCCTACCGGCACGGCAATGTGGTGATCGGGCTGGCCGCCGTCTGTCTGGGCTCGGCGGCGCGCTACCTGGGTCGGCTTGCCTTGGCGGTGGGGCGGCGGGAGGCGGCGATCGAGCACCTCGAGCTTGCCCTGGCGCGAAACGCCGCGCTGGGGACCCCGCTGTATCTGGCCCACACGCAGCTCGACTACGCGCGGGCGCTGGGCCCCGGAGCCAAGGCCACCGAGCTCGTCGAGGCCGCTGCCAAGACGGCCGCAGAGCTGGGCCTGGCCTACGTGGAACGGCGGGTGCGAATGCTGCGTGAGCGCTGATTGTGCAAATGAGGTTGCGCTGGGCGCTACCCTCCCGCGGACCGTGAAGACGCTTGTTATCGCTGAGAAGCCGTCGGTGGGGCGCGATGTGGCTCGGGTGCTTCCCGGCGCCTTCGCCAAGCACGAGGGATACCTGGAAGGACCCGAGCACGTCGTGACGTGGGCCGTTGGCCACCTCGTCCAGCTCGCCGACCCCGATGAGTATGAGGATCGGTTCAAGAAGTGGCGCATGGCCGACCTGCCGATCGTTCCCGATCGCTTCAAGCTCGTGGTGCGAGACGAGCGCTCGAAGAAGCAGATGAACGTGGTCAAGCGCCAGCTCGGGCGCGAGGACGTCGACACCGTCGTCAACGCGTGCGACGCCGGGCGGGAAGGTGAGCTGATCTTCGCCTACCTGTACGAGAAGTCCGGGTCCAAGAAGCCGGTCAAGCGACTGTGGCTGAACTCGATGACGACCGAGGCCATCAAGGACGCCTTTGCGCGGCTACGCGACGGCGCAGAGCTGGCCACGCTCGAGGCCGCGGCGCGCTCGCGGAGCGAGGCCGACTGGATCGTCGGCATGAACGCCACCCGCGCGGCGACGATCCGACTGCGCTCGAGCTTCGACGGCGCGGTCTCGCTCGGCCGGGTGCAGACGCCGACGCTGGCCATCCTGGCTCGCCGCGAGCAGGAGATTCGCGACTTCAAGCCCGAGCCCTACTGGGTTGTCGACGCCGCGTTCGAGCCGGTGGCCGAGCCGCGCCCGCGCGGGTACGAGGGCCGCTACCACGCCGGCGCCAATCCGCGGATCAAGAGCGCGGCGCAGGCAAACGAGATCGTCACCTCCTGCGAGGGCCAGACGGGCGAGATCACCAAGCTCGAGAAAACCGAGCGCAAAGAGCGCGCGCCGATGCTCTACGACCTCACGTCGTTGCAGCGCGATGCCAACTCGCGCTTCGGGTTCGCCGCGCGCCGCACGCTGGCCGCCGCCCAGCGGCTCTACGAGGAACACAAGGCGCTGACCTACCCGCGCACCAATTCGCGGTGGCTGACCCGCGACATGATCCCCGAGATCAAGCCGATCGCCCGGCTGGTGGGGGACCAGCGCGAATACGCCCAGGCCTCCAAATACGTCCTCGGCCTGGACGTGCTCCCCCTCGCCCGCGTGGTCAACGACGAGAAGGTGACCGATCACCACGCGATCATCCCGACCCGCGCCGACCGCCACCCGGTCGAGAAGATGAACGACGACGATCGCCGCATCTACGACCTGGTCGTCCGCCGCTTCCTCGCCATCTTCCATCCCGACGCAGTGTTCGAGAACACCCGGGTGGAGACGACGGTCGCGGAACACGTGTTCCGCACCCGCGGCAAGGTGATGCTGGTTCCGGGCTGGCGCGGGGTGTACGGCGAGCTACCGGACTCAGAGCGCTCCGACGACGACGAGGGCCGCGAGCAGCAGCTGCCCAAGCTCGAGCGGGGCGAGCGCGCCGATGTAGCCAAGGTCGAGAGCGAGGAGAAGCTCACCCAGCCCCCGCGGCGCTACAGCGAGGGCTCGCTGCTGGCGGCGATGGAGACGGCCGGCAAGCTCGTCGACGAGGATGAGCTGCGTGAGGCCATGAAGGATTCCGGGATCGGCACGCCGGCCACGCGTGCCGCGATCATCGAGCGTCTCCTCCAGGTCGGTTACATCGAGCGCGACGGCCGCGCGCTGGTCGTGACCGAGAAGGGCATGAACGTCATCCGCCTGCTCGGAGAGCATGCGCTCACGTCGCCGGGCCTGACCGGCGAGTGGGAGCACCGGCTGGCCCGAATCGAGGCCGGCGAGGATTCGCGCGAGGCGTTCATGGGCGACATCGTCAAGTTCACCGAGGACACCGTGGGCGAGCTCGACACCAAGCTCAAGGACGTGCGCATCCCGCGGGCCAACCTCGGTCCATGCCCGATCTGCGGGCGCGACATCGTGGAGAACCGCAAGGGCTACTCGTGCTGGTCGCGCGAGGACCCGGGCTGTGGGTTTGTGATCTGGAAGTCCAAGGCCGGCAAGCAGCTACCGGTGGCCGTGGCCAAGGAGCTGATCAAGACCGGTCGCACCGAGAAGCCGGTCACCGGCTTCAAGGGCCGCTCGGGCAAGAGCTTCCGCGCCCGGCTGGCCCTCCAGCAGAGCGAGGACGGCAAGTGGCGGGTGGAGTTCGATGAGCCCTGGGCCAAGGAGGGGGCCAAGGCACCCGAAGCCGAGGCAGAGGCCAGCGAAACCCCGGCGGCGGCTTAGGATCAATTAGCCGTCGGGGGCGAGCGCCACCATAGGGCGGATGCCGCTGACGCTCGTCCTCGGTCCCGCCAACTCCGCCAAGGCCGGCGAGGTGCTGGGCGCCTACGCCGCCGCGGCGCATCGCGGGGCGCTGCTCGTGGTCCCGACCGCGGCCGACGCCGAGCACTACGGCCGCGAGCTGGCCGGGCAGGGAGCGGTGCTGGGCTCGGTGGTCACGTTCTCGGGGCTGGCACGGGAGATCGCCCGCCGCACGGGCTACGTGGCTCGGCGGCTGTCGGCGCTCCAGCGCGAGCGCGTGCTGCGTCGCACGGTGGCGCGGGTCACGCTCGAGGTCCTGACCGAGTCGGCGGCGTCGGGTGGCTTCCCCACTGCGCTCGGCAACATCATCGCCGAGCTCGAGCGCTCGCTCGTCTCACCCCAGCGCCTGACCCAGGCCCTGCAGCGCTGGGCGGCGACCGACGCGCAGCGTGGTGCCTACGCGCGTGACATCTCGTCGCTGTACCGCGAGTACGCGCGTGAGCTCGAGCGCATCCAGCGCGTCGACCGCGACCTGTTCGCGTGGCGCGCGATCGACCGGCTGAGGGCGGCCCCCGAGACCTGGGGCGACGACGCCGTCTTCTTCTACGGCTTCGACGACCTGACGCCGCTCGAGCGCGACGCGATCGAGACGCTGGGGCGCGTGGTGGGGATCGAGGTGACGGTGTCGCTGACCTACGAGGGTGGGCGGGCCGCGTTCGCCGCGCGCGCCGAGGCCGTCGAGGAGCTGCGCCCGCTCGCCTCGCGGGTGCTCGAGCTGCCCGCCCTCGAGGAGCACTACGCGGCCGGCTCGCGAGCCGCTCTGCACCATCTCGAGCGCCATCTGTTCGAGCCGGGGGCGGAGCGCCTCGACCCCGGCGGTGCCGTCCGGCTGCTCGAGGCCGGTGGTGAGCGGGCTGAGGCGGAGCTGGTCGCGGCGCAGGTGCTCGACCTCCTGCGCGCCGGGGTGCCGGGCGAGGAGATCGTCGTGCTCGAGCGCTCGCTCAGCGGGATGGCGCCCCTGCTGGAGCGGGTGTTCGCCCAGTACGGCGTTCCCGCCGCCAGCCAGCGAGAGGTTCGCGTGGCGCACACCGCCCTGGGGCGAAGCGTTCTCGCCCTGGCCCGGTGCGCCTGGCTGGACGATGCGCCGGCCTCGGAGCTGATCGCCTACCTGCGCACGCCCGGGCTGCTCGAGCGACCGGAGATCGCCGACCGGCTCGAGCTCGAGGTCACCCGCGGCGCGGTGGTGAGCGCCGAGCGGGCGCGCGAGCTGGTGTCGCTGCGCCTCGCTGAAATCGACTCGCTCCGCGCTGCCGATCCGCCCGGCGCCGAGCTGGCGCGCCACGCTCGCCGGCTGTTCGCCGTTCCCTTCCGGGGGCGTGCCCCGCAGCTGGCGGCCGACGAGGAGCTCGATGCCCGTGCGTTGGCCGGGCTGCTCCGCGCGCTCGACGAGCTCGACGAGCTGGGCGAGCCCGGCTCCCGAGACGAGCTGATCGAGCTGCTGGAGGAGCTCGAGGTGCGCGCGGGGGTGCTCGAGCGCCCCGGCTCGGTGCTCATCGCCGATCCGCTCGGCGTCCGGGCGCGCCGCTTCCGCGCCGTGTTCGTGTGCGGCCTGCAGGAGGGCGGGTTCCCGCTCGCGGGTGCGCCGGAGCCGTTCCTGTCCGACGAACGGCGCCGCGAGCTCGCCGCCGCCTCGGGGTTGGTGCTGCGCGCACGCGAGGATTCCGTGGATCGCGAGCGCTATCTCTTCTACGCCTGTGTCTCGCGAGCCACCGAGCAGGTCACGCTCAGCTATCGCAGTTCCGACGAAGAGGGGAATCTCGAGCTGCCCTCGCCGTTTGTGGCCGACGTCGCGGAACTGTTCGTCGAGGACTGGGCGCAGCGGCGCGGACGCCGGCTGCTGGCCGACGTCGTGTGGCCACCCGAGCTGGCCCCGACCGCGGGCGAGCTCGACCGCAGCCTGGCCGCGTGCAGTGCCCCGTCGGCCGGTGAGCCGCCGCCCCCCGAACGGGTGCTCCACGAGGCTGCCCTCGGTCACGTGCGCCACCGCGAGGTGGTGTCCGCGGGTGCGCTCGAGACGTTCGCCAGCTGTCCGGTCCGCTGGTTGGTGGAGCGCGAGCTGGCGCCGGCCGACTTCGAGCCCGACCCCGAGGCGCTGACCCGGGGCAGCTACATGCACGACGTGCTCGAGCGGCTGCTGGGCCGGCTCGGTGGCCCGGTGACGCCTGATTCGCTCCCGCGGGCGCAGGAGCTCCTCGACGACCTCCTGAACGAGGTCCCGTTCGAGCTCGCCCCGGGGCGCCCCGAGCCCGTTCGGGCCGGGATGAGGCGCGCGATCGAGGCCGACCTGCGCCGGTATCTCGCGCACGAGGCGGCCGACGGCTGCGGCTGGCCCCCGGAAGGACTCGAGCTTCGCTTCGGCTTCACTGACGCCGAGGAGGACAGGCCGTCGCTGCCCGCCCTCAAGCTTCACCACGGTGGGGATGAGGTGGCGATGCGCGGGCTCATTGACCGCGTCGATGTCGAACCCGGCGACAGCGGGCGGGCGGTGGTCCGTGACTACAAGAGCGGCAGCACGCGCAACGAGCACCAGGGAGCGCGTTGGGGTCCCGACGACCAGCTTCAGGTGGCGCTGTACATGCTTGCGGTCCGCGATCTGCTCGGGCTGGCGCCCGTGGCCGGGCTCTATCAGCCGCTCGGCGGCAGCGATCTGCGTGCCCGCGGGGTGTTCCTCGAGGGTGCGCCCGTGGGAGCGAAGGTCGTCGACCGCGACAGCCGCTCGCCCGAGGAGCTCGATGAGGTGCTGTCAGTGGCGCGCGAGCGCGCGGTGGCGCTGGCGGTGAAGATCCGTAGCGGGGAGGTCGAGCCCTCGCCCCAGACGTGCTCGCGCGACGGATGCCGTTACCCGGGAATCTGCCGCAGCCAATGATCGTCGTGGACGCCCCGCCGGACGCCAAGCGCTGGACCGCCGAACAGCTCGACGCAATCGAGCGCCGCGAGGGTGAGCTGCTCCTCGACGCCGGGGCGGGCAGCGGCAAGACCTCGGTGCTCGTCGAGCGGTTTGCCCGCGCGGTGCTCGAGGACGGCGTCGACGTCCGCTCGATCCTCACGATCACGTTCACCGACAAGGCGGCCGCCGAGCTGCGTGAACGGATCCGCGAGCGCCTGCGCGCCAGCGGTGCCGACGCCGAGGCCCGCGCCACCGAGGGCGCCTACATCTCGACCATCCACGGCTTCTGCGCCCGCCTGCTTCGGGCCCACGCGCTCGGCGCGGGGCTCGATCCAGCCTTCGCCGTGCTCGACGAGATGCAGGCACGGCGCCTGGTCGACGGCGCCTTCGACGGTGCGCTCGAGGAGCTCGCCCGCGACCAGCCCGGCGGGGTCGAGCTGATCGCCTCGTACACGCCGGGAGCGCTCCGCGGCGCGATCGTCGGCACCTACGCCGAGCTGCGTTCCCGCGGGCAGACCCATCCCGAGCTGCCACCACTGCCGCCCGCGCCCGACCTCGAGGAGAGCCGGCGCGAGCTTCAGAGCGCCGCGGCGGCCGCGGCGCAGGAGCTGGGGGCGTTATCCAGTCCCAGTGCCAAGGTCCAGCAGGCGCTTGAGCGTCTCGACCGCGTACGCGATCTGGCCGCCGAGCCGCGGCT
Source organism: uncultured Solirubrobacterales bacterium (assembly GCA_963734775.1). Taxonomy (GTDB): domain Bacteria; phylum Actinomycetota; class Thermoleophilia; order Solirubrobacterales; family Solirubrobacteraceae; genus Palsa-465. The sequence goes on along the minus strand of CAVTJE010000012.1, from coordinate 179,498 downwards.
CTGGCCGGCGCGGCTCGACCGCGTGAGCCTCCCGGGTGGCAACGGGGCCGCTCTGTGCACGCCCGTGTGTGCCGCTTACACCGAGGCGCTGGCGCGTTTCCGCCGCGCGTGCGAGCACGCCCAGGCCGAGCGCGTGTGCGGCCTGTTGGGCCACGTGCTGCGAGGTTTTGACCGGCGCTACAGCGCGGCCAAACGCGCGCATTCCGGCCTCGACTTCGAGGACCTCGAGCTCATGACCCGCGATCTTCTGCGCCGCGACCCCGAGCTGAGGGGCCGCTACCGGGATCGCTTCGCCCACGTCATGGTCGACGAGCTCCAGGACACCAACCAGGTGCAGCTCGAGCTCGTCGAGCTGCTCGCCGTGGACAACCTGTTCCTGGTCGGCGATGCCCAGCAGTCGATCTACGCGTTCCGGCACGCCGACGTCGAGCTGTTCGAGCGCCTGGGCGAGCGGATGGAGCGCGCCGGGGCCCGGGCCCGGCTGCAGACCAACTTCCGCTCGCGGCCCGAGATCCTGACCGCGATCGACACTGCCTTCGCGCAGGACGTGGCGATGGGGGAGGCGTTCAAGCCGCTGCGCCCCGGCCGTGGCGAGGAGCCGGGCGAGGAGCCGCTGGTCGAGCTCTTGGTGGCCGACAAGGGCAGCGACTGGGGTGACGAGGGACTCGCGGCCCCGTGGCGGATCGCCGAGGCGCGGGGGTTGGCCCGGCGCCTGCGCGAGCTGATCGGGTCGGGGACCGCTCCGCGCGAGGTCGTCGTGCTCACCCGGGCCACCACCGACCTGCGCGCCTACGAACGGGCGCTCGAAGAATGCGGGATCCCCACCTACGTGATCGGTGGGCGGGGTTATTGGGCCCACCCCCAGGTCATCGACATGGTCGCCTACCTGCGAGCACTGGCCAATCCCCGGGACGAGCACGAGCTCTACACCGTGCTTGCCTCGCCGCTCGTCGGCATCTCGCTCGATGCCCTCGTGCTCGTGGCGGCGGCGGCGCGCGAGCACGGCCGCGACCCGTGGCGTCTGGTGTGCGAGCCCGACGGTCGCCTCGACGAGCTCGCGGCCGAGGACCGGGAGCGGCTGCACTCATTCACGGCGTGGTTTGCCGCCGAGCGGCTGGCCTCGGCGCGGCTCGGCGTCGAGGAGCTGATCGAGCGCGGGCTCTCGCGCAGCGGATATGACGTGACGATGCTGGCCATGGCGGGTGGGCTGCGGCGGCTGGCCAACGTGCGCAAGCTCATGCGCCTGGGGCGCGAGTACGAGGCCGAGTCGGGCCGCGACCTGCGCGGCTTTCTCGAGCTCGTGCGCGGCCGCGCCGCGGGCTGGGCGGGGTTCGGCAGCGCGGTGCGCGAGAGCGAGGCGCCCGTGGAGGGCGAGGCGCTCGACGCCGTGCGCCTGATGACCATCCACCGGGCCAAGGGGCTCGAGTTCGACACCGTCTGCGTGGCCGACCTCGGCCGAATGCCGTGGCGACGCTACGAGCTGCTGCGGCTCGGCCGCGCCGGCCGCTTCGGGCTGCGGCTGGCCGAACCGGGGACGGCCCGGCCCGAGGCCGCGCTCGACTACGAGGCGATCGGCGAGGAGGAGCTCGCCGCCCAGGCCCGCGAAGAGCGGCGCCTGTTCTACGTGGCCATGACCCGGGCCCGGGAGCGTCTGATCGTCAGCGGCGCGGCCAAGCTCGAGACCTGGCCGGTGGTGCCGGGGACGACCCCGATCTCCTGGGTCGGGCCGGCGCTGGGGGCGGCCGGCGTGGAGGCCCGGTTCATCCGCGCCGAGGATCTGGCGCAGCGAAGGGTTGAGGGCGCGGTGAGTCGCGTAGGCCCGGCGCGACCGACGGTTCCCTCGCCCCCGCAGGCACCGCCGCCGGCCAGCACGGCGCCGGCCGTGGCGCACCTGAGCTACTCGTCGCTGGGCGAATACAAGCGCTGCGGTTACCGCTTCTACATGGAGCGCGTCCTGGGGATTGGCCCCACGGCGGCGCTCGCGCCCACCCCGGCGGCGCACGAGAGTGAGCCCGACGGCCCTGCGCTCAGCGCCGTCGACCGCGGGATCATCGTTCACGCCCTGCTCGAGCGCCTCGACTTCCGCCGCCCGGTGCCCCCCGACGCCGCCGAGGCGATCGCGGCCGCAGGACGCGAGCTGAGCGCAGAGGACGTGGATGACATCGCGGCGCTGATCGGCCGCTTCGCGGCCAGCGAGACGTGCGAGCGTCTCGGCCGCGCCGGCGAAGTGCGCCGCGAGGAGCGCTTCTCGTTCCTGCTCGGCGGCGACGTGCTGATCACAGGAGCGCTCGACGTCCTGGCGCGTGAGGCAGGCAGGGCGATGCTGGTGGTCGACTACAAGAGCGATCGCCTTGACGGCCAGGCGCCGGCCGAGATCGTCAGTCGGCAGTACGCGACCCAGCGGCTGATCTACGGCCTGGCCGCGCTCCGCGCCGGCGCCGAATCGGTGGAGGTGTCTCACCTGTTCCTCGAGGCGCGCCGAGCGCCCGGTGGTGGCCAGTTTTCAGCGCGGCGACCTCGCCACCATGGAGCGCGAGCTGACGCGGGCTGGCCGGCGGCGTGATGCGGCGCGAGTTCGCGGTCACGGAGGTTCCCCACCGAGCGGTCTGCGGCGGCTGCCCGGCGGAAGGGGGATCTGTGCTCACATCCAGCTCGCGATGACCCGGCGCAGCGACGCCGAGCGATTGTTCTGATCGGCGGCCGACGGCCTATGAGCCGATTCACTCGAAACGGCACCCGGTCGTACATCGGGCCCGCAGTAGTAACTGCCGTATCGCGCTGATACAGTCCACTTCAAACAACGAGGAATAGTGACACCGGGTCAGTAGTTACTACGGATGTAGCTGCCCGGGGCCTAGGGCTAGCTTTGCCACTCGACCGGATAGAGGAGCGCCGTCGTTGAGAGGCGGCGATTCCGAGGCTGAGTACTTGAGCAGGTCGCCGACTCCAAAGGAGGAGTCATGTCCGAGGGCGTGGTATGGAAGGCGTTGACCGGGGTGGCGCGCGGGCGACGCCCGAGCCGGTTGGTAGCGCGAGAGGTGGCGCGTACTGAGCACGTTCGCTATCGCGATGTTAAGGCGTCGCCTGGGGGCGCTGGGAATAGTGACCGCGGTTGTCGCCTTGGGCTGGGCTTCCACTGCCTCGGCGGCGACGCCGACACTGACATCGGCCTGCATCCCCCAACGGCCGGGCGGGCAAGTCGCGGTGTTCCCAATTCCCGGCACCAGCTACAACCGGCCCGAGACGCAGATCACATTCCGCGGTATTCGGCCAGACCAGATCGGATCCGTGACCGTTCGTGGCTCGCGCAGTGGGTTGCACAGCGGGCGGGTATTCGCCGGACTCGGATTGCGATGGCGGCAGCTTTGTGCCCGAAAAGCACTTCGTAGACGGTGAGGCCGTGACCGTGAGCACCGGCCTGAACGTGCTCGGCGGTCGGAACGGTCAGTTCAGCTTCACGATTGCCGACGCGCTTGCGCTTGCCAAAAAGCAGCCCCTCCCGGCGGCCACCCCGCCGGAGGTGATGGCTTTCCGCTCCCGGCCCGACCTCAAGCCCGCCGCGGTGTCCGTCATCAAGGACTCCCCGCAGGCGTCGAACGAAGACATCTTCGTGGCCCCGCAGAACGGACCCAAGCAGGACGGGCCGATGATCCTCGGCCGCCACGGCCGGCTGGTGTGGTTCCTGCCATACGCGATCTCAAATGGCTTGTATGCCAATAACTTCCAGGTCCAGAAACTGGATCTGGACGGCAAGGTCCAACCGGTGTTGACATGGTGGCTGGGGTTCAGGAACAAGGGCGAAGGACAGAGCCGCGGCCACGGAGTGATCTTCGATAGCGCGTATCAGAAGATCACGGACGTACGGGCTGCCAACGGGTTGGATGCTGGTTCACATGAGTTCTTGGTGACACCCAACGGCGACGCCTACGTCACGGCCTCCTCGCCGGTGCAGCTGCCGGACGGCGAGCCGGTGATCGACTCCGTGGTCCAGGAGATAGACATCAAGACCGGGCTTGTTCTGTTCGAGTGGCACGCGCTTGACCATGTGCGCCTAAACGCCTCCTACGCCAGGCGCGAGCCGGGGCAGCCCTTCGACCCGTATCACCTGAACTCGATCTCGCTTGACACAGACGGCAACCCGATCATCTCGATGCGCCACACCTCCGCGATCTACAAGATCGACCATCAAACTGGACATTTGCTGTGGACGCTGGGCGGCAAGCACTCGAGCTTCCACATGGGGCCGGGAACGATCACGTCGGTACAGCACGACGCCGTCGCGCAACCGGACGGGACGATCACGGTGTTCGATGACGCGTCCGGTCCCCCGATCGTTCGTCCCCAGTCTCGCGGGATCCGGGTGCGGCTCGATCTTCACAACATGACGGCGACCCTGGTCCGGGCCTACTATCACTTCCCGCCCCCGGGCCTGTCTGTCCGAGTCGAGGGCGGGATGCAGGTGATGCCCAACGGCCACGTGTCGATCGGATGGGGCTCTCAGCCGTTCTTCTCGGAGTACACCCCTGCCGGTAGGCAGGTGTTCGATGCACGTTTCCGCGACGAGATCATCAATTACCGCGCCTACCGCTTCTCGTGGAGAGCGCAACCAAGGACGCTGCCGGACCTCGCGGTCTCCCCGAACGCAAATGGCTCGAGCACCCTCTATGCCAGCTGGAACGGCGCGACGGACGTCTCGGCCTGGCGGGTCCTGGCCGGCTCTGGGCCACCGACGCTTCTACCGCTCAGAGTCACTCGCAGAAACGGCTTCGAGACCGCGATCCACGTCGCCAGCGCCGCCCCGTACTTCGCCGTGCAGGCGCTCGACGTTCACCGGCAGACGCTGTCCGAGTCGCGACCGATCCGAACGCGCCCGCACATCGCCATCCTCGGTAGCGCCGCGTTCGTGCACTCCTCGGGGTTCGGAGGTCTTCCCGCGGCCTGTTTCACACCAACGCGGTGCCGAATACTGACGACGGTCTGGGCAGGGAGGAGCGTCATCGCTCGAACCACGAGCAATCGCATCGATTCCGATAGCGCTGCAATTGTTCACTTCCATCTCGACGCGTCCGGTCGCGCGCTGCTCGCGCGTGCCGGTGGCGGGCGCCTCGCTGTGCACATCATCGCCCGCGACGATTCGATCGTCATCGGACACAGACACCCCGGTTCGACTGCCATTACTCGCCTCGACCTGATCCCGTTCCACGCAACCTGGCCCGGCCCACACCGCGGTGTGACCAACGCGCCGACGCTGCGCATAATCGGCAGCACCGACTTCGCGTCCACCCGCGGCGCGGGCGCGATCCCGGCCGCTTGCTTGCAGGCGACGCCGTGTCTAATCCGCGCGACGGTCTCCGCTGGGCGGGCGGTGATCGGACGCAGCGACGGTGAGCTCCTCGGCGCGAACGAACTTGGCTACGTGACTTTCACGCTCACGGGGCGCGGCCGCGGCCTGCTGTCCCACGCCTCGGGCAACCAGCTTGCCGCGCACGTAGCCCTAAGCGACGACCGCGCAACGGCGGACGGCCACATCGCGCTCGTCGCGCTTGACCCCAGAGCGTCAGGAGCGATCGCGGCCCTCGGCGGCGGCTCCAGCCCGTCGAGCGGTCCAAAGGTCGCCCGGCACCCCCGCGGCGCAGCGTCGATTCACCTGATCAAGCATGTGGTCGTGATCATGCAGGAGAACCGCTCGTTCGATTCCTACTTCGGCACATATCCGGGCGCGGACGGATACCCGACCAAAAATGGTCACATCGCTGTCTGCGCGCCCGGATGGGTGCATGGCGTGAACCTCAGCCCCAAGCCAGCGGTGGTCCGGTGCGTTCACCCGTATCACGATCCAGCGCTGGTCAACGTGGGCGCCAAGCACGACGCTCGGGCCGCGAGGCGGGACATCGATGGGGGCGCGATGGACGGGTTCATCGCGGAGGCGCGCCTTTCGACCGGGCACACAAAAACCGATGTGATGGGCTACCACGACGCGCGCGAGATCCCCAACTACTGGACCTACGCGCACGACTTCGTGCTCCAGGACCACATGTTTGAGCCCGACGCATCCTGGAGCCTTCCGGTGCACCTGTTCATGGTCTCGGAGTGGGCGGCGAGTTGCACATCGAAGAAGCCCTCCAGCTGCACCAACGACGACAACCAGGGAAACACGGGCGAGCGCCAAGGAGGGTGTATTGACCCCAAGCTTGCTGCTCTAATCTACCCGCACCTCAACGAGCGCGATGCTGGGGTCGAGCGCGCGGTCCGCCGGCTCTGCAAGCGGCACGCAGTGCCCTTGCATCACAACAGGATCTTCTCCTGGACTGACATGACCTACCTGATGTACCGCCACCATGTCAACTGGCGCTACTACGTAGCGCCGGGAACCGAGCCCGACTGCGCCGATGATGCGGCGTTGTGCACGGGGCAGCCCGCACAGGGCCCCGGCACCCCGGGGATCTGGAACCCGCTGCCAAACTTCCAGACCGTTCGCAGCGACGGCCAGGAGGCGAACATCAAGAACATCTCCTACTTCTACAAGTCCGCCCATCATGGCGCGTTGCCCGCGGTCTCGTGGATCGTTCCCAACCAGGCCGAATCGGAGCACGCCCCCGCGCTCGTCAGCGATGGCATGACCCACGTCACCAGGCTGATCAACGCGATCATGCGAAGCCCCGATTGGAAGAGCACCGCGATTTTCCTCGCCTGGGATGACTGGGGTGGGTTCTACGACCACGTCGCGCCGCCGCACGTGGACAGGAACGGCTACGGGTTGCGAGTTCCCGGACTCGTGATCAGCCCGTACGCCCGCCGCGGCTATATCGACCACCAGAGGCTCAGCTTCGACGCATACAACAAGTTCATCGAAGACGACTTCCTCGGCGGCCAGCGGCTGGACCCCAAAAACGACGGCCGCCCCGATCCACGGCCGACAGTGCGCGAGAGCTACCGGGGCTTGGGCAACTTGCTGACCGACTTCGACTTCACCCAATCTCCACGCAAACCGATCCTCCTTCCACTTCACCCCAGGCCGGGACCGGCATCGCAGCCGTGACCGACCTTCGACCACCCATCGATCGAAAGGAGGCAGGATGAAGAAGATGATTGCCGTGGCCGCGGTCACGGCAATGTGCGTACCGGAGGTCGCACTGGCTGCAACGCACTCCGTGAAGGTGAGCCCCAAGTCCGTGACGGCGGGCAGCCAGGTCGCCGTTTCCGGCACCAGCGGGACTCGCTGTCGTCAAGGTAAGCGTGTAACGATCTCCTCCCTCGCATTCGCGGGTCGACCAGCCACAAGCGAAAGGGCGTCCCGGCGGTCGTGGCTATGCGACGGTCGTCCGCGGCACCACATAGTGGTCAACCAAAGTACGATCGCAGCAACATGGCGCTCCGCGACTAGGACTACCGAGACCTCGTCGAAACCCGCTCGCCTTGTTGCCTACCGCACGCTTGTACGAATTGTTCGCCCAGAGAGACACGTGTCCATGCCACGTGCAGTCGGTCCTCCAATTGACGGCATCCACGCGGACCTCGCCGTGCCTGCCTGCTCCTCAGCCCGCTTCCGGCAGGACCGCCAGTCTCCGGCGCGCCCTGTTCGCTTGGATCGCGTCGCCGGTGCCAGCAAATAGAGCGGTCCCCGCAGAGCGGGGCCCTTACGAGTACAGCTCCAGGTCACCGCGCGCCGCCGGCCGTCATACTTCCCTCGGTGGTGTGGTTGCCGAGGGGCAGTGCCAGCCTGCTGTATCGCACGCTGAGCGGTCTGGCTCGTGCTGGCGGTATCCGCTGTGTCGTTCGTGCTGACCGGAACCGCCTCGCCGGCTTCGCCGTCGGTCAGCGTGTTCCCGATCGCCGGGAGTCGGCTGGCCACCCGCCAGACCCAGATCTCGTTTCGTGGTGTCGCACCGTCGGCGATTGGGTCGATCGGTGTCACTGGCTCGGTCAGCGGGCCCCACTTCGGGCGCCTGGTCGCTGACTCGGACGGGCGTGGCGCGAGCTTCTATCCCAATCGGCCGTTCACCGCCGGTGAGGTGGTGACCGTCCGGACGGGACTGAACATCGTCCGGGGGACCGGCGGGATGTTCCGGTTTAGCATCGAGCGGTCATGGGGGGTCCTTCCCCCACCGGCCCAGCGTACAGGTGGCGCCGCGGCAGCGAGGGGACACACAGAGCTTCCATTCGCGCTCGGGCCTGAACGCCGGTGTCGGTCGACGTCGATAAGCGGTACTCCGGTGCCCAGCGACGTGCTTCTCACGCCAATGCGCGGTCCGGCTCAGCGGGGCCCGATGATCATCGATGGCCTCGAGGCTCGCTGATCTGGTTTGACCCGATGCCGGGTCCCGACACGCTGGCCTCCAACCTGCGGGTGCAGCGCTACCGCGGCCAGCCCGTGCTGACGTTCTGGCAGGCGATGTGCCCTCACCCGTCGGGTCAGGGAGTGGACGTGATCCTCAACCGCCACTACCAGCGCATCGCCACCGTGCACGCGGGCAACGGGCTGATGGCCGACCTGCACGAGTTCACCATCACCCCGCAGGGCACGCGCATGGATCACCGCATACAGCCTGGTCCACTGGGACGGAACCGGGGTCGGCGCGGCAAGGACATCAACGTCCTCAACTGCACCGTGCAGGAGATCGACATTCCCACCGGCAATGTGCTGTTCCAGTGGGACAGCCTCGACCACATCGGCCTGCGAGATTCGTATCTGGTGCCGGCCGACCAATCCGCGCGTGCCCTACGACTATTTCCACGTCAACTCGGTCCAGCCGGACCCCGACGGCAACCTGATCGTCTCGGCCCGCGATACCTGGACCGTGTACAAGATCAACGGCAGCAGCGGTTCGGTGATGTGGAAGTTGGGAGGAAAGCACTCGAGCTTCAGGATGGGCCGCGGCACGCGCACCGCTTACCAGCACGACGCCCTCATGCACTCCGGCGGGCTGTTGACGATCTTCGACGATGGCGCGACGCCCAAGGTGCATTCGCAGTCGCGCGCTGTGCTCGAGCGAATCAACGTGCGCAGGCGGACCGCGACCCTGGTTCACGAGTACGATCACAGGCCTAAGCTGCTGGCCGGATTCGAGGCTCGGTTCAACGACTCGCCAACCGGCACACGTTCGTCGGCTGGGCGACGCTCCCTACTTCACCGAATTCGACCGGCGCGGCAGGCAGATGCGGGATGGCAGGAGGTGAGTGCTCGTCGCTTCCCGTCGCCGCGTGCTCGCGCTCGTCGTCTCCGAGCGAGCGACCACTCCGGCCGTGCACGTGTTTCCGACTCCGGGCAGCCGGCTGGCCACGCGGCACATTCAGATCTCGTTTCGCGGCCGTTGGCCCGCGCCGCGCCTGGGGCGATTGACGCGTCCGGCTCGCAGCGGCGCTCGCACGGGGCGGATCGTCCCCGACTCGGACGGCCGAGGCGCGAGCTTCTATCCGAGGACCCCGTTCCGCCGAGCGACTGTTCTGATTGGCGACGCGGCCCTATAAGCTGATTCACCGAATGCCGCGACTGGAGCGGGGACACCGAGCAGAGGACACCGCCAGGCGCTCTCCGATCAAAGCGAAGTTCCTCGCCTGGGGTGTGCTGGCGACGGTGATCCTCGGAGTCTTGGTCCTAACGAGCCGCGGTGAAGGGACCGCTTCGAGTCGTGGACTTGCCTCGCGCCTGAAGCCCTACGCGACAGCGCCCGTGCGAATCACTCCGGCGATTCACAAGATCAAGCACGTGGTCATCATCATGCAGGAGAACCGGTCATTCGATAACTACTTCGGGACGTTCCACCACGGCTCTGACGGCATTCCGGCCAAGAACGGCCACTTCACCGTGTGCTCGCCCGATCCGGACAACCACCGCTGCGACTACCCGTTTCACGACCCGCAGGACATCAACGTCGGCTCGTGGCACAACTTTCCCGCCGCAAGGGCGGACGTCAACGGCGACAAGATGAACGGTTTCGTGGCGATGGCCGAGCGTGTCGACGGGCACAAACCGACCGATGTAATGGGCTACCACGACGCTCGCGAGATTCCCAACTACTGGACATATGCCCGGAACTACGTACTGCAGGACTACATGTTCCAGTCGGACACCTCTTGGAGTCTGCCCGCGCACCTGTTCACTGTCTCGGAATGGGCAGCCAGGTGCTCGAGTGACCGTTGCACGAGCTGCGTAAACGACGACAAGCAGGGCAAGTTGGAGCAAGAACTCGTTGAGCGCGAGAAGGTGAGGCGCACGGTTCCCCCGATCCCGCACTCGACGGTCTTCGCCTGGACCGACATCACCTACCTGCTCCACCGCTACCACGTCAGCTGGGCCTACTACGTTGCACCCGGCACCGAGCCGGACTGCGTAGACGACAAGGCTCTCTGCAAGGGCAGGCCCCAGCAAGGGCCGGGCACGCCGGGGGTGTGGAATCCACTCCCCAACTTCCAAACGGTCCGGCAGGACCGGCAGGAGGGCAACATTCAGAGCACCTCCAGGTTCTACGCCGCGGCGCGTCATAACAGGCTGCCGGCCGTTTCCTGGATCGTCCCGAACCGCCAGGACTCAGAGCACTATCCGGCCGGGGTGAGCGCCGGACAGACGTATGTGACCGGCCTGATCAACGCGATCATGCGCAGTCGGGACTGGGGCTCGACGGCAATCTTCCTCACGTGGGACGACTGGGGTGGGTTCTATGACCACGTCCTGCCGCCTCGGATCGATGAAAACGGGTATGGACTTCGAGTCCCGGGGATCGTGATCAGCCCATACGCGCGCCGCTACTACGTGGACCATCAGATCCTCAGCTTCGACGCGTATAACAAGTTCATCGAGGACGACTTCCTGGGTGGACGGCGACTTGACCCGTCCACCGACGGGCGGCCCGACCCCCGACCCACCGTCCGCGACAACGTCGCCATCCTGGCGACCTGCTGCGCGATTTCAACTTCGCCCAGCGCCCACGCAAGCCGATGCTGCTGCCCCTCCACCCGAAGCCTGGCCGAGCCTCGACACCGTGACAGGGGGACCGCTCGCGTACCAGAGGTTGCGCGTGTCCGACGGCCGCTGCTGGCGGTGATCGTCGCCGCGCTTCTGTTCGCCGCCGAGCGCCTCGGCGGCAGGTCAGGTCAGCGTGTATCCGATCCCCGGCAGCCGGCTGGCCACGATCCACACCCAGATCTCGTTTCGAGGGGTGGCTCCCTCGGCGATCGGCGCGATCACCGTCACGGGGTCACGCAGCGGAGTCCACCCCGTCCTCATGGTCCCCGACTCGGACGGACGCGGGGCGAGCTTCTATTCCAAGCCGTTCACCGCCGGAGAGGTGGTGACCGTCCAGACCAGCCTCAATATCGTCGCGCGCGCCCCACGGCACGTTCCGATTCACAGTCGAGACGCCCGCGGCCCCGGTCCCGCCGCCCGACCAGCGCCAGGTCGCTCCGCGAGCCCGCGGTGACACGCAGTCGTTCCACTCGCGCCCCGATCTCAAACCCGTGGCCGTCAAGATCCTCGATCGATACTCGGGTGCCCAGGACGTCTTCGTGACCCCGATGCACGGCCCCCTCCAATGGGGTCCGATGATCATCGATCGGAACGGGCAGGTGGTCTGGTTCGATCCCCTGGCCGGAGACACGACGGTGGCCTCCGATCTCCAGGTCCAGCGCTACCGGGGCCAGCCCGTGCTGACGTGGTGGCAGGGGTTCGTGAACGTCGCCTTCGGCCAGGGCGTGGACGAGATCTACGACCGCCACTATCACCATCTCGCGACCGTCAAGGCGGGCAACGGCCTGGCCGCGGACCTGCACGAGTTCACGATCACCCCGCAGGGAACTGCGCTGGTCACGGCCTACAGCGTGGTCCACTGGGACGGCTCGGGGGTCGGGCGAGGCAAGGACATCGACGTCCTCAACTGCACCGTCCAGGAGATCGACATCCGCACCGGCAACGTCCTCTTCCAATGGGACAGCCTCGACCACATCGGACTGCGAGATTCATATGTGGGGCCTCCGAAGAGTCGATACGTGGACTACGACTACTTCCACGTCAACTCGATCCAGCAGGACAGCGACGACAACCTGATCGTCTCGGCGCGCAACACGTGGACGGTGTACAAGATCGACCGTGCCACCGGCTCGGTGATGTGGCAGCTCGGCGGCAAGCACTCGAGCTTCAAGATGGGCAACGGGACCCGCACCGCCTACCAGCACGACGCGATCATGTACTCCGGCGGGCTGATGACGATCTTCGACGACGGGGCATCGCCGAAGGTCCATTCGCAATCGCGCGCGGTGCTCGAGCGGATCAACACCAAGAAGCGGACCGCAACGCTCGTCCACGCCTACGACCACTCACCCAAGCTCCTGGCCGGGGCCGAGGGCTCGGTCCAGCGCCTACGCAACGGGCACACGTTCGTCGGCTGGGGCAAGCAGCCCTACTTCACCGAGTTCGACCGCCGAGGAAGGCAGATCTTCGACGGACGCCTGGTGAGCGGCAACGCCAGCTATCGCGCCTATGAGTTCTCGTGGCACGGAGAGCCGACGACCCTGCCCAACCTCGCCGCTCGCCGCCGCGGCACACGGGACACCACGGTCTGGGCGAGCTGGAACGGCGCCACCGACGTGAGCAGGTGGCGCGTGTTGGCGGGTAAGAGCACCAAGGGGCTGAGTCGCGTCGTCACGGTGGGGCGCAGCGCGTTCGAGACGGCGATTCGCGTCAAGAGCCAGTACCGCTATTTCGCCGTGCAGGCACTCGACTCCCGGGGCCGAGTGCTCGCCGAATCCAAGCCGGTCAAGGGCTAGACCCGACGCGTTAGTGATCGCCGCGCCTTTTTGGCTCGGCGCGTGTACAAGGGCACGAAGGACATCTTCCTCGCTCCGATGCGCGGGCCCCGGCAGTGGGGACCGATGATCGTCGACCGCTGGGGGAAGCTGGTCTGGTTTCACCCGCTGCCGGCGCTGACCTGGGCGGCCGACGTCGAGGTCCAGCGCTATCGCGGCCAGCCGGTCCTCACCTGGTGGCAGGGGTTCCTCAACGCCGGGTTCGGCCAGGGTCACGACGTCATCTTCGACCGCCACTACCACCAGATCGCCACCGTGAGGGCCGGCGACGGGCTATCGGCCGACCTGCACGAGTTCAGGCTCACGCCCCAGGGGACGGCGCTGATCACGGCCTACAGCCTGGTCCACTGGGACGGGTCTTCGGTGGGGTCGCTGAAGGACCTCAGCGTTATGAACTGCACGGTTCAGGAGATTGACATCCGCACGGGCAACGTGCTGTTCCAGTGGGACAGCCTCGACCACATTCCACTCGCCGACTCCTACATCCCGGCGCCGACGAAACCTGGCCATCCGTACGACTACTTGCACGTCAACTCGGTGCAGCGGGACGGCGACGGGAACCTGATCATCTCGGCCCGCAACACCTGGACGGTGTACGAGGTCAACTACGACACGGGCAAGCTCATGTGGAGCCTCGGCGGCAAGCACTCGACGTTCAAGATGGGCCGGGGAACCGCGACGGCCTACCAGCACGACGCCACGCTGCATCCTGGCGGCCTGCTCAGCGTGTTCGACGACGGCGACTCGCCACAGGTGCATTCGCAGTCGCGCGCGGAGCTCGAGCGGATCAACGCCAGTGCCCAGACCGCGACGCTGGTGCGCGAGCTCGACCATTCGCCCAGGCTTCTGTCTTCCGTGGAGGGGTCGGCTCAGCTGCTGCCGGGGGGGCACGTGTTCGTCGGCTGGGGCGAGCAGCCGTATTTCACCGAGTTCGATCAGCACGACCACCAGGTCTTCGACGCTCGGTTCGTGGGCCGGATCTCCGAGTACCGTGCCTACGAGTTCGCCTGGCACGGAGCGCCGGAGACCAGTCCCGCCCTCGCCCTGGCCCGATCACCTGACGGGATCAGCACGGTCAGGGCGAGCTGGAACGGCGCCACCGAGGTCGCCGCCTGGCGGGTGCTCGCCGGTTCCACCCCGAACACTCTGGCCCCAGCGACGACGGCGCGACGGCATGGCTTCGAGACGACGATCGACGTCCACGGCGAACAGCCCTACTTCGCGGTGCAGGCGCTGGATGCATCGGGCCACGTCCTGGGCCGCTCGCGCGCGGTGGGATCGAACCGCTCACGCGTCTCGATGTTCTCCCGTGCCGCGTTCATCTCCGGGGGCGGCGTGGGTGGACTCGAGGTCGCCTGCTTTTCGGCCAAGCCCTGCCGACTCGCCGGCTCCGTCAGCGCCGGCCAGACCCGGGTTGCCCAGGTGGCGCTGCAGACGATCTCCGAGAACAGCGGTGGTGTCGTGTTCTTCACCCTCTCGAGCCAGGGTCGGACGCTGCTGAGCCGCGCGCCGGGAGGTCGTCTGGCCGTCAACGCCTCGCTGCGCAACTCCGACGGCGCCGCCGCCTTCAATCACCTCGACCTGGTGGCCTACCAGACCAGCGGCCGGGCGCCCGCGCACACCGTCCGGCAGGCGCCCTCGCTGCGGGTTCTCGTCCACACCGCGTTCATCTCCCGTGGCGGCATCGGCGGCGTGTTCGCGCAGTGTTCGGGCCCCCGTGCATGCCACGTCAAGGTCACCGTGCGCGCCGAGGGGTCCGTGGTCGCATCGGCCGGGAGCCAGTTGATCGCCGCGCAGGATTGCGGCACGCTGTTCTTCAAGCTGACCCGGGCGGGCTCGGCCATGCTCGACCGCTCGCGCGGCAACGACCTGGCCGCCCAGCTGAGCGCCACCAACGGCCACCAGACGGCGGCGGCGCAGATCTCGCTCGTCCGCTACCGATAGCGATCCGCCCGTGGCGGCCCTAAACTGATTCGTCCGTCAGTACAAAGGCCGTGGATCGCTGAGCTTGGGGCGCGCCCTCGATCCAACCCGGTCGGAATTGTTGCGTGTGCTAAGCCTGCTCAGAAAACGTGGCCCGCTGCTTGTGCCCGTGGTCCTGGTCGTCGTGGCCGTCGTCGCGATCTCCTCGGGGCCGCCCCCGGCGCGCGCCGGCCGCGACGCCCCTCAGTCCCGGGGCCGGCACCCCAACATCGTCTTTGTCCTCACCGACGATTTCTCCATGAACCTCCTCCGGTTCATGCCGCACGTGCGGGCCATGACGCGGCACGGCCTGTTCTTCACGAACTACTTCGTGTCCGATTCGCTGTGCTGCCCTTCGCGCGCCTCGATCTTCACCGGCAACTTCCCCCACGACACCAAGGTGTTCGGCAACGTCGGTCGCGAGGGCGGGTTCAACGCCTTCTACCAGCGCGGCGAGGAGCAGCGCACGTTCGCGGTGGCGTTGCACGACGCCGGCTACCGCACCGCGCTGATGGGCAAGTACCTCAACCGTTACATGCAGACGCGGTCGGTGCCGTCGACCTACGTGCCGCCGGGATGGTCCGACTGGGACGTCTCGGGCTGGGGCTATCCGGAGTTCAACTACACGCTGAACCAGAACGGCGCCCTGAACTACTACGGCGACCGGAACTCCGACTACCTGACCAACGTACTGGCCCGCAAGGGCGTTGGGTTCATCAACAGCGCCGCCAGGCGAGGGCAGCCGTTCTTCCTTGAGCTGGCCACCTTCGCTCCCCATTCGCCCTACGTGCCAGCGCCGCGCGATGTCCGAGACTACGCCGGCCTGCAGGCGCCGCGGACCCCGAACTTCGACCGGCTTCCCACCAACGCCCCGCTGTGGCTGGACACGCGCGGCCCGCTGACCAACCGACAGATCCAGGTCATCAACTGGGTGTACCGGCGGCGAGCCCAGGCCGTGCGGGCCGTCGATCGGATGATCGGGCGCGTCGAGCGTGCCCTGCGGCGCGATGGCGTGGCCGGAAACACCTATCTCATCTTCAACTCGGATAACGGGTTGCACACCGGCGAGTACCGCCTCATGCCCGGGAAGCTGACCGCCTTCGACACCGACATCCATGTCCCGCTCGTCGTGGTCGGCCCCGGCGTGCCCGCCGGCGCGAGCACCGACGCGATGACCGAGAACGTCGATCTGGCCAAGACATTCGCGGATTTCGGCGGCACCAGCCTTCCGGGCGACGGCCACAGCCTGGTCCCGCTCCTGCGTGGCCGAACTCCCCGCCACTGGCGCGATGCGATCCTCGTCGAGCATCACGGGTCCGATATGCACGGCGGCGATCCCGACTTCCAGAACTCGGCCGCCGGAGCTCCCCGCACCTACGAGGCGATGCGCACGCCTCGGTTCCTGTATGTCGAGTACAACGACGGCGAGCGCGAGTTCTACGACCTCCGCCACGACCCGTTCGAGCTGCACAACGTGGCCTACCGGCTGAGCCTCAACCAGCTCGAGCAGCTGCACGCCGAGCTGGCGAGGATGGAGAGCTGCCACGAGGGCCACAGCTGCTGGCGGGCGATGCACGTCGGCACCTGGCCGACGGCGCGCGGCGCCCGCGCCTTCAAGTAAGGCCGCCCGCCGGCGGGGCGGCCCGGTAATCACCGCGCGAAGCCGGCGGGCATACTTCCGGTGGTGGCGCGGCTGCCCGCCGGCAAGTTCGGGCGTGCGTACAAGCACGCGACTGATGCGAATCGCGCTGGCGGTGACCGCCGGCGCGATGCTGCTGGCCGGGTCGGCATGGGCGGACGCGCCACAGGTCAGCGTGTTCCCGATCGACGGTAGTCGGTTGGCCACGCGCGCGAACCAGATCTCATTTCGTGGCATCGCGCCGTCCGCGATCGGGCCGATCAGCGTCACCGGCTCGATCAGCGGCGCCCACACCGGGCTCATGGTGGCCGACTCGGACGGCCGCGGCGCGAGTTTCTACCCCACCTCGCCGTTCACCGCCGGCGAGGTGGTGACGGTCAAGACAGGGTTGAACATCGTCCGAGCGAGCGATGGAACATTCCGGTTTACGATCCAGCGCTCCTACGGAGCCATTCCGCCACCGGTGCAACGTTCCGTGGCGCCCCGCCAGGTCGGGGACACGCAGAGCTTCCGCTCGCAGCCGGGCCTGACGCCGGTTTCGATCTCGATCGACCGACGCGACTCGGGCGCCGGCGACGTGTTCCTCACGCCCATGCACGGCCCGACCGAGTGGGGGCCGATGATCATCGGTCCCCGCGGCTCGTTGATCTGGTTCGATCCGATGCCGGGTCCGTACACGGTGGCCTCGAACCTCCAGGTGCAGCGCTATCTCGGGCCGCCCCGTGCTGACGTTCTGGGAGGGCTACGTCAACGTCAACTCCGGTCAGGGCGAGGACGTGATTCTCGACCGCCACTACAAGCAGATCGCCACCGTCAAGGCGGGCAACGGGCTCAGTGCCGACCTGCATGAGTTCACCATCACCCCGAGGGGCACGGCGCTGATCACCGCGTACAGCCTCGTCCATTGGGACGGCTCGGGCGTCGGGCGAGGCAACGACATGGACGTCGTCAACTGCACCGTTCAGGAAATCGACATCCGCACGGGAAATGTGCTCCTTCCAGTGGGACAGCCTCGACCACATCGGCCTGCGCGACTCATATCTGGTCCCCGATAAGAACCCGGGCGTGCCCTACGACTACTTCCACGTCAACTCGGTGCAGCAGGACACCGACGGGAACCTGATCATCTCGGCCCGCAACACCTGGAGCGTGTACAAGCTCAACGTCAGCACCGGCTCGGTGATGTGGAAGCTGGGCGGTAAGCACTCGAGCTTCAAGATGGGATCCGGCACCCGCACCGCCTACCAGCACGACGCCATCCTGCACCCCAACGACGTGATGTCGATCTTCGACGACGGCGGTTGGCCGTCCCACCGCGTGTCTCGGGCACTGTTCGAGCGTCTCGACACGAAGACGATGACGGCCACGCTCCTGCGCGCCTATGGGCACTCCCCCGCGCTCGACGCCAACGTCGAGGGCTCGGTGCAGGAGCTTGCCGCATGGTGACACGTTCGTGGGTTGGGGCGACGCCCCGTACTTCAGCGAGTTCAACCGCCACGGTCGCCAGATCTTCGATGGTCGCCTGAACAGCGCCAACGCCAGCTACCGAGCCTACGAGTTCTCATGGCAGGGCCAACCGGACACGCCGCCGGCGCTGGCCGTCACGAGGGGGAGGAAGGGGGCCAGCACCGTCTACGCGAGCTGGAACGGCGCCACACAGGTCGCCCGCTGGCGGGTCCTCGCCGGTTCTGAGCCCGACCGTCTCCGCCCCGTCGCCGCGGCCCCGCGGCGCGGGTTCGAGAGCGTCATCGACGTCCGCGCCCGCGGGTCCTACTTCGCGGTGCAGGCCCTCGATGCATCGGGCCACAGACTGGGGACCTCCGCGACCGTCAAGGCGAGCGGATAGGCGGTTTGTCGCTCGCCCCCTTGGCCGAGGGCTCGAAGGTGACGTCAATCCGTTCGCTGTCGTGCCGCTCCTCGACCTTGGCCAGCGCCGCCAGTGTCCGCTCGTCGCCGGGGACGGGCGGGTCGAGCAGGCTGCGCGGCCACAACCGCCGCACGACTACGACATTGATCTCGGCCGCGTACAGCGTCGCCTGCGCCCCCAGGTGCAGCCAGGCCAGGAGCCCGATGACGAGGGCGAAGAACCCGTAGGTGCTGCTGGCGTGGCGGACAACGTGCCCCACGTAGTAGCCGCCGACGATCTGGAGAATCTCCCACAGCACACTGCCCACGACGACGCCGACCCACAGACAGCGCGTCGGCACACTGGCCGCGGTCAGGAGCCGGAACGAGGCGGCGAACAGGGCGAAGTTGAGCAGCAACGAGAACGCGACGCCCACCACCTTGACCGCGGCGCCCCCGAGACCCCCGGTCACCAGTCCGGAGGCGAGCGAGGAGATCAGAAACAGGCAGGCCAGGACGAAGACCAGGGCGAAGCCGCGCAGGCGCTTGTGGAGGAAGTCGCCGCGGTGCTTGTGGGGGACCGCCCACACGGTGTCGAACGCGTTCTGGGCCGCCTGGGTCACGCCGAGGCCGGCCCATAGCGCGGCCGCGATCCCGATCACCAGCGCGATCGTCTGGCCGTGCAACTGGTGGTGCTGAAGCTGCTGGCCGATGATCGGGAACTTGCCCAGGACGGAGTCGGCGATCGAGCGCTGGGCGGCGGCGTCGCCGCGCAGCACGTAGCCGAGGACGGTCACGAACACGAGCAGGAGCGGAAACAGCGAGAAGAACGCGTAGTAGGCGATCAGCGCGGCGAGGCCGCCCGCGCCGTCGTCGGAGAACTTCTTCAGGACCGCCACGGGGATGGCCAGCCAGCGGTGGCGCTGCTGCCGGCGATCAAACACCCGGATCGGACGCAGGGCATCCACACCCCATGGCTACCCGCCCGGACGGGATTCAGGCGCTCGTTAGCAGGGCCTTCTGCTCGGGTTCGCCTTGCGCGGCTCGTTGCGCCCGCTGCCGGAGGATCACGGTCGCGCCACCGGTCGGGCTGAAGGTGATGCTGCGCCGGGCCGTCTGCTCGGGCCGGGGGCCGACGGGGGAGAGGGCAAAGCGGCTCAGTACGGCCCGCATGACGATCTTCATCTCCTGAAGCGCGAAGCTGGCGCCGAGGCAGCGCCGGCGGCCACCCCCGAACGGGATCCACGTGTACGTGCCCGGGGCCTTGTCGAGGAAGCGCTCCGGCCGCATCGCGTAGGGCTCGGGATAGATCTCGGGGTCGTGGTGCACGAGCCAGGCACTCGCGATCAGCGCCACGCCGGCGGGATATTGAAAGCCGCCGATCGTCACCGGCTGCTTGGTCAGACGGGGTTCGGCGTTGGGCAGGACCGGGCGCAGGCGGAGGATCTCGTAGATGGTGGCGGTGAGATAGTCCTCCTGCTCGCCCGCGTCGAGCTCCTTCATGAGGCGGGCCGTGACCCCGGGCTCGCGCGCCAGCCGCTCGAACCCCCAGGCCAGCTGGGACGCTGTCGTCTCGTGTCCAGCGACCAGCGAGGTCATGAGCTCGTCGCGCAGCTCCTGGGGCGCCATCGGGCTCCCGTCCTCGTGCCGCGCGGCGAGGAGCATGGCCAGCACATCGTTGCGGTCGTCATCGCCGGCCGCGCGACGCTCCTCGATCTGGGCGAAGATCAGCCCGTCGGCGCGCTCTCTAGCCGCGCGGAAGCGCCGGAACGTGCCCGACATCCGCGCCAAGCGCTCGGCCGCCGGGAGCACCGAGAGCGGACTCTCGCTGAATGACAGCACCTCGGTGACGCTTTCGCGCAGATCGTCGAGGCGCGGTCCCTGCTCGAGCCCGAACACGGCGCGCAGGATGATCTCGAGCGTGACGCGCTGGAGCTTGGAGTGCAGGGCGACAGGCGCCCCTGTCGGCCACGACTCGACCTCGCGCTCGGCGAGCTCGGTCATCAGCCCGGTCAGCCGCTTCATCTGCTCGCCGTGGAAGGCGGGGAGCAGCAGCTTACGCTGCTCGAGGTGAGGTCCTTCGTCGAGGAGGATGACCGAGTTCCATCCCACGATCTGTCCGAGAATCCGCCCGCCCTCGCCAGGATGGATCGTCTCGGGCGCGGCCGTGAACAGCTCCTTGATCTCGCCGGGGTCCGACAGGATCACGAACGGAGGCTGAAACGGCAGCTGCACCGTCACGCGCTTGCCGTAGCGCTGGCGGAGACGAGCGAGCGAGGCGGCGGGTCGCTTCCAGGTCGCCGCGAGCTGGATCGGTCCGGGCGTCCGCGGGCCGGGCGGTAGCAGGTTCTTGCGATCTCGCCGGCTCATCGTCGCCATCGGGAGATCGTCGCACGGACGGCCGTTGGCGGTTGTGTGAGATAGATCACTCTGGGCTCGGGAAGGCGGCGCTCATGGCGCCGGCGCCTGCCAACGTGAAAGTCGGTCCCATGTGGCGGGCGAGGTTCACGTTGACGGCGTGGGGCGCCGTCGAAGTGA
Organism: uncultured Solirubrobacterales bacterium; assembly: GCA_963734775.1. Classification (GTDB taxonomy): domain Bacteria; phylum Actinomycetota; class Thermoleophilia; order Solirubrobacterales; family Solirubrobacteraceae; genus Palsa-465. The sequence continues at coordinate 158,716 of CAVTJE010000012.1, read as the reverse complement.
AAGTGGCCGGCAGCGGCGAGTCGGGTTTCACGTTGACCGGCGCCGCCGGGCACCGGGCGCCCGGTGTCCGTGAAGTTTCCACGATCCGTTCGCTGATGCCCTCGATCCCCAGGAGCACGCGCTTGCGGTCGAGACCGCCCGTGTAGCCACCCAGCCCGCCACCCGAGTGCAGCACGCGGTGGCAGGGGACGACGATCGGCATCGGGTTGTGCCCGAGGGCATTGCCGGCGGCGCGGTGACCGCGCGGGCTGCCCGCCGCGCCGGCGACGTCCTTGTAGCTCGATACGGCGCCGAAGGGGATGCGCGCGGTGGCCTGGAGCACGCGGCGCGAGAAGCCCCGGGTCAGCCGCCAGTCGAGCGGGAGGTCGAACTCGCTCCGCGCGCCGGCGAAGTACTCCTCGAGCTCGCGCCGCGGCTCATCGAGGCGACCGGGTGCCCGCAGCACGCGGGGCGAGATCCGCCCGGCGAGCTCCTCGAGCACCTCGTCCTCGTCCCCGTCGAGATAGGCGATGCGCACGAGCCCGCGGGGTGTCGTGGCCACGAGCAGTTTGCCCACCGGCGAGTCGGCGGTCGCGTAGGCGACGTCCAGGAGCCCCGCCGTGGCGGCCGCGGCGCTGAAATCGGGGACGGGAAGGTCCCGCGCTACCTCCATCAGGGCGTTCTCCAACCGGTCAACCATCGCTGTACTCCTGTCGCAGTCGCTTGAGTCCCTCGTGGACGTTGCGCCGGGCCGCTTCCTCGGAGATGCCCATCACCGCGGACACCTCCGCGTAGTCGGCATCGGCGACGAACCGCAGGGCCAGCGCCGTGCGCTGCTTGGGCGGTAGTTCGCGCACCGACGCCCAGAGATCGTCGTCAGCGTCGAGGAGTCCGGCCCCACCGGCATCCACCGGACCCGCGGAAACCTCGGGAACCGCGGCCACGGGCACCGGCCGGCGCGCGCGGCTGCGGACGTGGTCGATCGCCTTGCGGTGGGCCACGGTGAGGATCCAGGCGCGCAGGTTGGAGGCGTCGCGGAGCCGTGGATAGGCGCGCAGCGCCGATATCCACGTCTCCTGAAAGCAATCATCGGCGTCGTGGGGGCCGACGGAGGCAAGCAGGAATCGGTGAACGTCGCGGGCATGGGCATCGAGGAGCACCTGGAACGGGGGAAGGTCCACTGACGATGAAACGCGCCGGGAGGGCATCACGTGAGATTGTGGTTTGTCGACCGATGAGTTCCGGGCAAGACGCCGGTCAAAGGTTGCTGAGAGCAGATGTTCGGTATACAAACCTGATATGGCCCGCGCAATCTGGACAGGCGCCATCAGCTTCGGGCTCGTCAACGTGCCCGTGAAGCTGTACAGCGCGACATCGCCTAAGACGGTCCGCTTCCACCAGCTTTCGAGCAAGACCGGGGCGCGGATCCGTCAGAAGCGCGTCGACCCATCCACCGGGGAGGAGGTCGCCTACGACGACATCGTCAAGGGATACGAGCTCACGCCCGATCGGTACGTGATGATCAGCAACGAGGAGCTCGACGCGCTCGACCCGAAGGCGACGAAGACAATCGATATCGAGGAATTCGTCGACCTGTCCGAGATCGACCCGATCTATTACGACCACTCCTACTACCTCGCCCCGACGGCGGGCGGCGCCAAGCCGTACCGGCTGCTGCTCGATGCGATGAGCGAGTCGGGCAAGGTCGGCATCGGCAGGGTCGTGCTGCGCTCCAAGCAGCAGCTGTGCGCGCTGCGCCCCACCGAGGGTGTGCTGACGCTGAGCACAATGCTGTTCGGCGACGAGGTGCTCGCCCCCGACCGCCTCGATGAGCTCGACGCGATCGGCGAGGCCGAGGCCACGGATCGCGAGCTGAAGATGGCCGAGCAGTTGATCGACACGCTGTCGAGCGAGTTCGATCCCGAGAAGTACCGCGACGAATACCGCGAACGCGTGATCGACCTGATCGAGCGCAAGGCTTCGGGCGAGGAGATCGCCGTGCAGCCCGAGGCCGAGGAGGAGGCGCCCGCTCCCGACCTGATGGCCGCGCTCGAGGCGAGCCTCGCCGCCGTCAAGTCCGACGGCGACGAGAGCGAGGACGAGGCTCCGGCGAAACCGGCCAAGTCGCGCAAGCGGGAGACCTCCGGGAACGGGAAGACGGCAAAGAAGCCCGCCAAGGCCAAGAGCTGACGCATCGCTGACACCCGCTGGTAGCCTTTAAAGGCAGCCGCGCCGGACGGCGTTCCTCTGACCCCTTGAGCCGGGGATTCGTATATGCAAGACCGCCTCCCTCCACCAGAGGCCATGGGCCTCTACGACCCCGCCAACGAGCACGACGCGTGCGGGATCGCGCTGGTGGCGAAGCTGTGGGGCGAGGCGAGCCACGCCGTGGTCGAGAAGGCGCTCGACGCGCTCGAGAACCTCGAGCATCGTGGTGCCGAGGGGGCCGACCCCAACACCGGCGACGGCGCCGGCATCCTGCTCCAGATCCCCGACGCGTTCCTGCGCGGCGCCGCGGCTGGGGTCGAGCTTCCTCCCCCCGGCCGCTATGGCGTGGGTGTGTGTTACCTGCCCAGCGACGCCGAGCGCCGGCTGCTGATCGAGCAGGTGATCGAGGACACGATCGCTGCCGAGGGCCAGCGGGCGATCTGGTGGCGCGATGTGCCCGTCGACGAGCGCCACGTCGGTGAGACCGCGCGGCTGTCAGCGCCCGTCATCCGCCAGGTCCTCATCGAGGCGTCGCCCGAGATTCCCGACCAGGATGCCTTCGAACGCAAGCTGTATGTGATCCGGCGCGTCATCGAGCGTGAGGCGGGCGCCGGCCTGGCCATCCCCAGCTTCTCCTCGCGCACGATGGTCTACAAGGGGATGCTGACCGCGCCCCAGCTTCCGCGCTACTTCACCGACCTGCGGGATCCGCGGCTGGCCTCGCGTCTGGCGTTGGTGCACTCGAGGTTTTCGACCAACACATTCCCAAGCTGGGAGCTGGCCCACCCGTACCGGATGATCGCCCACAACGGCGAGGTCAACACGCTGCGGGGCAACATCAACTGGATGCGGGCACGCGAGTCGCAGCTCGCCTCGGAGCTGTTCGGCGACGACCTGCAGAAGGTGATCCCCGTCGTGCGTGAGGGCGGCTCGGACTCGGCCATCTTCGACAACGTGCTCGAGCTGCTCGTGCTCAGCGGTCGCCAGATTCCGCTGGCGGTGATGATGATGATCCCCGAGGCCTATCGCACGCGCAGGGACCTCGACCCGGACGTCAAGGGCTTCTACGACTTCCACTCCTGCCTGATGGAGCCGTGGGACGGGCCCGCCGCCGTGGTTTTCACCGACGGCCGGATGGCCGGGGCCGTGCTCGACCGCAATGGCCTGCGCCCCGGACGCTGGGTCCAGGACACCGAGGGATACGTGGTGCTCGCCTCGGAAACGGGGGTGGTGACCGTTGCCCCCGAGCACGTCCAGCGCAAGGGTCGGCTGGCGCCGGGCAAGCTGTTCCTGGTCGATCTCGAGGAGGGGCGGATCGTCGGCGATGAGGAGGTCAAGCGCCGGGCCGCGTGCCGCAAGCCCTACGGCGAGTGGTTCGAGCGCTCGGTCGTCCACATCGACGACCTGCCCCAGCGGGAGCCGCGGGCGCCCCGGATCGAGCCGCTGCGGTCAAAGCAGCTGGCCTTCGGCTACTCGTTGGAGGATCTGCGGATGGTCATCGCGCCGATGGCCGCCAACGGCGAGGAGCCCGTGGCCAGCATGGGCAACGACGCCGCGCTGGCGGTGCTCTCGGACCGCCAGCCCCCGCTCTTCTCGTACTTCAAGCAGCTCTTCGCTCAGGTCACCAACCCCCCGATCGACCCGATCCGCGAGAGCGTGGTCATGAGCCTCCAGGCCGGCGTCGGGGCCGAAGTCAACCTGCTCAGCGAGGTCCCCGAGCAGGCTCACGTGCTCGTCATGGATCAGCCGATCCTGCGCAACCATGAGCTCGAGAAGCTCCGCCAGGTCTCCCACGAGGTCTTTGACGCCGCCACGCTCGACATCACGTGGCCCATCGAGTCGGGGCCCGACGGCATGGAGCTCCGCCTCTCCGACCTGTGTGCCGAGGCGGCCCGCTACGTCGACAACGGCGCCAACATCCTCATCCTGTCCGATCGCAACCTCGGCCCCGAGCGCGTGGCGATGCCCTCGCTGCTGGCCGTGTCCGCCGTTCACCACCATCTCGTCCGGCGGGGGACGCGGCTGCGCACAGGATTGGTCATCGAGTCGGGCGAGCCCCGCGACATCCACCACATGGCCACGCTGATCGGCTACGGGGCCGCCGCGATCAACCCGTACCTGATGTTCGAATCGCTCGACGAGCTCGCCGACCGCTCGCTGTTGCCAACCGAGCTCGATCGCGAGGAGGCCGAGAAGCGGATCGTCAAGGCCATTGGCAAGGGGTTGATGAAGACGATCTCCAAGATGGGGATCTCGACCATCAAGTCCTACTGCGGCGCCCAGATCTTCGAGGCGGTCGGGCTCGAGCGCCGGCTGATCGAGCAGCACTTCACCGGCACGGCCTCGCGGATCGGAGGCGTGGGTCTCGACGTGCTCTCCACCGAGGCCATGGAGCGCCACTTCCGCGCCTATCCCAGCACGGGCCGCGACCTGCTGCCCGTCGGTGGCGTCCTGCAGTGGCGCCGTGGCGGCGAGCGACACGCCTGGAACCCCGACACGATCGCCAGGCTCCAGCACTCGGTGCGCGGCCAGAACGGCGACTCGGCGCAGAGCTACGAGGAGTTCGCGCGGCTCGTCAATCAGGACACCGCGCGCCGCGGATTGCTCCGCGGCCTGATGAAGCTCCGTCCGGCCGGCCCGGCGTTGGCGCTCGAGGACATCCAGCCGGCGGCCGAGATCGTCAGGCGCTTCACCACCGGGGCGATGAGCCTCGGTGCGCTGAGCCGGGAGGCGCACGAAACCCTGGCCATCGCCATGAACCGGCTGGGGGCCCGGTCGAACACCGGCGAGGGCGGCGAGGACGCGGCGCGCTACGTGCCCGACGCCAATGGCGACCTGCGCCGCTCGGCCATCAAGCAGGTCGCCTCCGGCCGCTTCGGTGTGACGATCGAATATCTGGTCAACGCCGACCAGCTCCAGATCAAGATGGCCCAGGGAGCCAAGCCGGGCGAGGGTGGACAGCTTCCCGGGCACAAGGTTGACGACTACATCGCCGCGATCCGCCATTCGACGCCCGGCGTCGGCCTGATCTCGCCGCCGCCACACCACGACATCTACTCGATCGAGGACCTCAAGCAGCTCATCTACGACCTCCGCTGCGCCAACCCCGCCTCGTCGGTGTCGGTCAAGCTCGTGTCCGAGGTCGGCGTGGGCACCGTCGCCGCCGGCGTGGCCAAGGCCAACGCGGACCACGTGACGATCTCGGGCCACGATGGCGGCACGGGCGCCTCGCCACAGTCCTCGGTCCAGGGCGCCGGCGTCCCATGGGAGATCGGCCTGGCCGAGACCCAGCAGACGTTGCTGCTCAACGACCTGCGCTCGCGGATCACCGTCGAGGTGGACGGCGGGATGCGCACGGGCCGCGACGTGATCATCGCGGCGGTGCTCGGCGCGGATGAGTTCGGCTTCTCGACCGCGCCGCTGATCGCCATGGGCTGCATCATGATGCGCGTCTGCCATCTCAACACGTGCCCGGTCGGCGTCGCCACCCAGGATCCCGAACTGCGACGGCGCTTCCGCGGCACCCCCGAGCACGTCGTCAACTACCTGCTCATGGTGGCCGAAGAGGTTCGCCAGCTCCTCGCCTCGCTCGGCATCGCGACCATCGAGGAGCTCATCGGACGTACCGAGCTGCTCGAGGTCGACGAGGCCATCGAGCACTGGAAGGCACGCGGCGTCGATCTCTCGATGGTGCTCGCGGCCCCCGACCTCCCGGCTGAGTCGCCCCGCCGCCGCACCCGTTCACAGGTGCCGGTGCTCGACGACGCGCTCGACTGGGAGCTCGTCAGGGCATGCGCGCCGGCGCTGGAGCGCGGCGACCAGGTGCGGCTGGGGCCGCTGCCGGTGCGCAACGTCAATCGCACCGTGGGCGGCATCCTGTCCGGCGAGATCGCCCGCCGGCGCGGCGCGGAGGCGCTTCCCGAGGGGACGATCGAGATCTCCTTCTCGGGTACGGCCGGGCAGAGCTTCGCCGCCTGGCTGGCCAGCGGCGTTTGCTTCACGCTGCGCGGCGAGACAAACGACTACGCCGGCAAGGGTCTGTCCGGCGGCATGGTCGTCGTGCGCCCGCCCGAGCGCGCCCGGTTCCGGGCCGAAGAGAACATGATCGTCGGCAACACCGTGCTCTACGGCGCCACGGCGGGACGGGCATTCTTCCGCGGGCTGGCCGGCGAGCGGTTCGCCGTGCGCAACTCGGGGGCCCACGCCGTGGTCGAGGGCCTCGGAGATCACGGCTGCGAGTACATGACCGGCGGCCGCGTGGTCGTCCTCGGGCCCACGGGCCGCAATTTCGCCGCCGGCATGAGCGGCGGGATCGCCTACGTCTACGACCGCGATCGCCGCTTCGAGGGCCGCTGCAACCTCGAGCTGGTCGAGCTCGAGCCGCTCGGACCCGAGGACGTGCAGGAGGTCCAGGAGCTGATCAAGGAGCACGTGACCCGAACCGGCTCACTCGTCGGGCGCAACATCCTGGCCGCGTGGGACCGCGGGCAGGGCGAGCGCTTCGTCAAGGTGATGCCGCGCGATTACAAGCGCGTGCTGGCGGAGCACGCGGCGCGCCAGGCCGCGCCGGTGGAGGCGTCGGGGTAGGCACGGGTTGGCCGCTGCTGCGCGTTCGGCGACGGCAAGGCCTGGACGCCGGGGCGGCTGACGCCCCCCGGTCGGCCCTACAGCAACGCCGCCGTGACGTCCTGGATCGTGTCGATCCCGTAGCCCATGTCGGGATCGCCGTCCGTCATCACGGCCATCGAGAACGTGCGCTTGTGGCCCTCCAGCCGGGCGATCTGGTGCACGAGGTATCCGAGGTTGGTCGGCCGCCAGCCGGCCTTGAAGAACACCGTGTAGCCCTTGGGCCGCGCGATGGCGGGGATGCCCCAGCTCTCGTAGCCGGCGATTCCGGACAGCAGGCTGCGCGCGTAGCCGACGAACTCCTTCGGGATCAGCTTGTCCATCTCGAAGAAGAACTTTGCCTGATCGGCGGCGCTGATCATCGCGTTGGCCCAGATCCCCGAGATCGAGAACTCGGTCATGCCGGCGGCCTTGGCCACGGCGTAGAGCCCGGAGTCGCCGACGATCGACCATGTCTGGGTGGCGGCGTTGTTGTCCGAGACGTGAATCATCGGATAAAGGAACGAGTTGCTGTAGGAGTCGATGTGGTGCTGGCCGCGGGCGTCGAGCATGCGCAGGTAGGCCACCAGCAGCATCGCCTTGACGACGCTGCCGGTGATGAACGTCCGGTGCACGTTCACGCCGGACAGCCTGCCCTCGGTGTCGACCACGGCGAGCGCCGTCCGGCCGGTCCGGGCGGCCAGGGCGCGTTCGGCGCGGCGGATCGCGCCGGGCCCGGGGTAGCCGACGGGGAGCGAGCCCCGACCCCAGTAGCCCCGGCCCATGCAGCCGATCGGCCGCTGCGGGTTGAGCAGGGCCTGATCGCGCGGCGCCTGGAAGCAGACGCGCCAGTGGTAGCGCCCGGCGGGCAGCGTGACCTTGGTCGACAGCACGGTCACGTAAGGGCTCAGGCGGTGGGCGTGGTTGGTCTGGTGGGTGCCGAACCGGCCCTTGCGGCCGTGGCCGAACGACCAGTGCACGCGGACCCGGCCCCACTTGATGTCGCGCGGATGCAACATCACGATCGTGACCCCGGCGCGTCCCAGCGTCAGCGCCTTGAGCTTGATGGCCAACTTGCCGCGCACGCCGATGCGCACGTGTGCCTGGGCCGTAGTGCCGGCCAGCTTGACCGCGTAGCTGACGTTCTCGTCGGGGTGAACCACGAACGAGAACCCGCCGGTGGCGCTCGTCGCTGTCGTCCGCACGAGCTTCGAGTGGTGGTACGGATATTCCGCCTTGTAGAGGTGCACCTCGGTGCCCATCGCCACGCCTGTCGCCTCTCCCGAGAGAACGATGTTCTGGCCGTGGGGCAGGCGCGTCTTCGAGGCATGGAGGGTGACCGACGGTCGCGCCGAAGGCGGCTGAGGGCCCGAGGCTGCGCTCGCCCACGAGGGGGCGGCCAGTACGGTCGCCACCAGCGCTCCGGCCCCGAGTGCCAGCACCCTTCTACGCACATCGCGAACTCTAAGGTTTTTCGCGATGCACTGCTACTCTGACCAGCCCTCATGGGAGAGCTAGGCGCGTTTCTGAAGATTCATCGGGTCGGCTTCGATAAGCGCGATCCCCGCCAGCGCGTCGGCGACTACCACCAGTACTTCGCCATCCAACCCGACGTCGGAGCTCCAGCGACAGGGCGCCCGGTGCATGGACTGCGGTGTTCCCTTCTGCCACGAGGGCTGCCCGCTCGGCAACCTGATCCCGGATTGGAACGACCTCGTCTACCGCGACAAGTGGCGCGAGGCCATCGACCAGCTCCATGCGACGAACAACTTCCCCGAGTTCACCGGCCTGATCTGCCCTGCCCCCTGCGAGTCGGCATGTGTGCTGGCCATCAACGACGATCCGGTGACGATCGAGCAGATCGAGCTGGCCATCGTCGAGCGAGCCTTCGCCGAGGGATGGGTCGAGCCCGAGCCGCCCGACCGCCGCACGGGTCGAACGGTGGCCGTTGTGGGCTCGGGTCCCGCCGGCCTGGCCACCGCGGCCGAACTCAACAAGTGCGGCCACTCCGTCACCGTTTACGAGCGCGATGAGGGCCCCGGCGGGCTTCTGCGCTTCGGCGTTCCCGACGCCAAGCTGGAGAAGTGGATCATCGACCGCCGCGTCGATCTGCTCGCCCAGGAGGGCATCGAGTTCGTCTACAACACCGACGTCGGCCGCGACATCCCCGGCCGCGAGCTCCAGGAGCGCTTCGACGCCATCGTCGTCACGATCGGCTCGCGCGTCTCTCGCGACCTCGATGCCCCCGGGCGCGAGCTCGGGGGGATCCACTTCGCCATGGATTACCTCTACCAGCGCAACCGGTGGGTCGCGGCCCAGCAGGGCCGGCCCTCCCGCGCGCCCCAGCCCGGAACCGAGATCACCGCCAAGGACAAGAAGGTGATCGTCATCGGGGGCGGAGACACCGGCATGGACTGCATCTCGAACTCGCATCGCGAGGGTGCGCGCAGCGTGGTCATGATCGACGTGTATGCCGCTCTGCCGCCCGACGGTCGCGACCCGCGCCACCCGTGGCCGCTGCCGCCGAAGCGGACGCCGATGACCTACGCCCTCGAGGAGGGCGGCAAGCGACGGTGGGGTACCGAAGTGACTGGGTTCGGCGGCAACGACGGCGTCGTCAGTCATGTCTATGCCCGCCAGGTGACCGGGACATCGTCGCGTGACCTAACGCCCGTGCCGGGCAGCGAGTTCGTCCTCGAGGCCGACCTGGCCCTGATCGCCATCGGCTTCGAGCACCCGGAGCACGAGGGCCTGATCGACGATCTGGGGCTGGCGATCGACCACCGCGGCAATATCCGTACCAACCAGACCTACCGCACCAACGTCAAGCAGGTGTACGCGTGCGGCGACGCCCGCATCGGCCAGTCGCTCATCGTCACGGCGATCGCCGAGGGCCGTAAGTGCGCGCGGATCGTCAACAAGGACCTGGGCGGAACGCCGATGGACGAAGATCGCGAGAAGCTCGCCGTCGGCGCTTGGAGCGGCGAGGCCGACCGCACCCTGCGCCACGAGGCCGAGACCGCGGGCACGGTCCGCCCCGGCGAAGAATTCTTCAGTGGGCCGGGCACGCGGACACGGTAGGGACGCGCGCAAACCGTCCGGTCCCGCTCTCTTTTTAGGCGCGTTGTTATTTACAGGGGCCTTCGCCGTGTCGTCTCCCGGCCATGATCGGCCCGAAAAACCCCCGCATCCGTCCACCTTGGCGCACCGTGGCGGAATTTTCACTCCCAGCCGACATAAGATCTTGCAGTCGAGTTCACGAGGCTGCTACGTTTAATCGAGCTTGGGCATGTCGACAGTCTGGCTAGGCACCTGTCGATGAGGATTTAGGTTTACTCAAGGCTTGGGACGGGGAAACTCGCCCCTGTCGGTCAGGGAACTGCGCCCCCACTTCCCTGACTCTCCGGGGGGCCCAGATGGATCTGGGCCCCCCGGGTCTCTTAATGGGTGGTCCAACGGGCACGAAGCGACCCGCCGATGTGCCACCGTTTGTCGATGGAGGTCGACGCGGCAGTGGTGCATCACGGCACCTCGATCCAGACGACGATCTCGCACGTGCTCGAGGCGGCCGGGCAGTTCTTCGCCCAGCTGGCCAATCTGAGCTGGGGCTCGCTGCTCATCGCGCTCGCGCTGTACGCGATCTACCTCCTGCTGCGCTCGCGTGCGCTGTTCAACGCCGTACGCGCGGCCTATCCGGGCGTGCCGATGCGCTGGCGCGACGTCTGGGGCGCCTACATGGTCGGCTATGCGGTCAACAACGTGTTCCCGCTCGGCGGCGGCAACATCGCCCAGCTGTTCCTGACGCGGCTGTCGATCCCGCCGAGCAGCTATCCGACCGTGGCCGCCGCGCTCTCCACCGGGGCGGTCTTCGATTGGTTCATGGGCCTGCTCGTGATGTGCTTCGCGTTCACACAGGGCGTGTTCCCCAAACCCCCCGATTTCTCCAAGCTGCCCGCCTTCGACCTCAGCTTCTTCGCGGCCAACATGCGCTTCACGCTGTTCTTCGTCACCGCGCTGGCCATCGTCTTCCTGGTCGCCTTCGCGCTCCTCTCGGCGCGGCTGCGCGCCTTCTGGCAGCGCGTGCGGCAGGGATTCACGATCCTGCGCGACCGCCGTCGCTACGGGCGCGAGATGGCGAGCTGGCAGCTGGCCAGCTGGGTGTTTCGCTTCGGGGCCTACTGGGCGATGCTGGACGCGTTTCACATCGGCGGCTCGGTGCGCAACGCGTTGCTCGTGCTCGGGGTCCAGGTCGTCGCGTCGGTGTTCCCGTTCACGCCGGGCGGCCTCGGTGTGCAGCAGGCCCTGCTGCTGACGATCTTCGCCGGCAGCTCCGACGTGGCCGCGTTCTCGGTGGGTCAGCAGATCGCCACCGCCGTCCTGAGCGCCGTGCTCGGCTTCGCCGCGCTCCTGTTCATCTTCCGCTTCAAGAGCTTCGGCGAGGTGATCCGGCGTGGCCGTGAGCACCGGCGTCAGGAGGCCGAGCTGCGCACCGCGCAAACTTGACGCCCCCGTCATCTTTGGCTACGCTGACTGGCCAAGCCGATCTCGACCATCACCCGATCTCGACCATCACCAGGAGTGCGAAACCGATGACCCAGCTTCCTTGCACCTGCGTGATCGGTGCCGGTTCCTCGGGGATCGCCGCGGCCAAGGGCCTGCACGACCGCGGGCTACCGTTCGATTGCTACGAGAAGTCCGATCGGGTGGGAGGCAACTGGGTCTTCGGCAACAAGAACGGCGTCTCGTCGGCCTACCGCTCGCTGCACATCAACACCTCGCGCGAGCGCATGGAGTACTCGGACTTCCCCATGCCGAAGGACTATCCGGACTTCCCCCACCACACCGAGATCGCGCGCTACTTCGACAGCTATGTCGATCACTTCGGCTTCCGCGACAAGATCGTCTTCAACACCGGGGTCGAGCACGCCGAGCGCGGCGACGACGGGGTGTGGGCCATCACCCTGGACAACGGCGAGACCAGGCACTACGACATGGTGCTCGTGGCCAATGGCCACCACTGGAACCCCCGCTGGCCCGAGCCTCCGTTTCCGGGGCGCTTCGACGGGACCCAGATGCACTCGCACCACTACATCGAGAACAGCGCCATGCGCGGCAAGAACGTGCTCGTGGTGGGAATCGGCAACAGCGCCATGGATATCGCTGTCGAATCGAGCTTCGTGGCCAACAGGACGTTCATCTCCTCGCGCCGCGGCGCCTACATCCTGCCCAAATACCTGTTCGGGCGCCCGCTCGACCAGATCGGCGTCAACGCGCTGACTCCGATCCTGCCCTTCTCGTTCCGGCGCGCGATCTTGATGTCGCTCTACCGGGTCGGCGTGGGCAACGTGCAGGACTATGGGCTGCCCGAGCCCGACCACAAGATCGGCGAGGCCCATCCCACGATCTCGGCCGACTTCCTCAACCGGATCGCCCACGGCGAGATGACGTGGAAGCCCAACGTCTCCGAGCTCCAGGGCGGGAGCGTCCGTTTCGAGGACGGCAGCGTCGAGCCGATCGACATCATCGTGTGGTGCACGGGCTACAAGGTCACCTTCCCGTTCTTCGATGAGGACTTCATCTCGGCTCCCGACAACGACCTCCCATTGTTCCGCCGGGTGTTCAAGCCCGCGATCGACAACCTGGCCTTCATCTCCTTGCTCCAGCCCCTCGGCGCGACGATGCCACTGGCCGAGGCCCAGGGCCGGTGGGTCGCGTCTTACCTGCGCGGCGAGTACCACCTCCCTGCGCGACGTGCCATGGAACGTGACATGTACCGCGAGCGTGAGCGGATGCTCAAACGCTATGTGGCCTCCAAGCGCCACACCATGCAGGTCGATTTCGACAACTACCTCTACAACCTGCGCAAGGAGCTGAAGGCGGGCGCTACCCGGGCGCGCGAGGCGGGCTTCACGCTACCGGTCCCGGCGCGAGCCGCCGCTCTGGAGCCGGTCGCGGCGACATGAGCTCGACGCTCAGCGGAAAACGCGAGCGGACGAAGGCCCAGAACCGCGCGGCGATCCTCGACGCAGCGCGCGAGGTGTTCGCTGAGCTTGGCTACGACGCCGCGGGCGTGCGCGACGTGATCCGCCGAACCGATCTGGCCTCGGGCACCTTCTACAACTACTTTCCCGACAAGGAGGCGGTGTTTCGCGCCGTGGTCGATGAGAGCGCCCAGGAGGTGCGCCGGCGGCTGCGAACCGTCCGCGCCCACGCGAGCACCCTCGAGGAATTCGTCGGCGACGCCTACCGGGCCTGGTTCGCCTTCCTGGTCGAGGACCAGCTGATGTTCGAGCTGATGCAGCGCAACGCCGGCCCGCTCCGCTCGCTGTTCGGCGATCCGATCCTCGGCGCCGGCGTCGATGAGCTGCTCGAGGACCTGCGCGACGCGATCGACCGTGGCGACCTGCCTGCCCTCGACGCCGAGTACATGTCGGGCGCGATGGCCGGCGTGGCGCTCGAGCTCGGTGTCCGCATGGCCGAGCGCGAGCCCGCCGACGTCGACGGCGCTGCACGCTTCGCGACCGAGCTGTTTCTCGGCGGGATCGCCCGGCTGGGTCGGACGGGCTAGTGTCGGGGCACTAGGCGCGAGCGAGCTGCGACGCCCGCACGCGGAGCAGCTGGATCAACTCGGCGCCACGGTGAAACGGGTCGGCCAGCGGGGACGAGCCGTCGAGCGGGAGCGCCGCGCGCAGCCGCCCGTCGACCTCCGCGACGAGTGCCGGCAGCTCGGGCACGGGCCCCGAATCGAGCTCGGCCAGCTCGCGCAGCCGGGGGTCGTCGGCCGCATTCGCATAGCGCAGCGTCACGCGCGTGACCGGGGTCCCGCCGGAATCCGTGCGCCGTTGCCGCTCGGCCGCGCGCAGCGCGTCCCGGCGGTGCTCACGAGCGGCGAGGAAGAGAAGCTGTCCCATTACGCCTCCGTCCGTACGTTGATAACTTCCTAAGAAGTATAGACGGTTACGTCACCGTTGAACTAAGATTGGTGGTTATGAGCAAGCACCAGGACGCACCAGGAGAGCTCGAGATCATCCGAGCCTTTGTCAACACGATCGACATCGAAGACGGGACCGAGGAGCTCGCCAGCCCGGCCGCGTTGGCCAACTGGCTCGAAACCCACGGCCTCGCCGCGCCACCGCTTGACGCGCGCCCGGCCGACCTCGCGCGAGCGCGCGAGCTGCGCGAGGCGATTCGGGCGATCCTCCTGGCTCACAACCGGGGAGAGGAGTCAGACGCCGCCGGAGCGATCCTGGACGGCGCCGCGAGGCGAGCGCGGATCGCGCTGCGCTTCGACGAACGCGGACAGGCCCAGCTCGAGCCCCAGGCCACTGGCGTCGCCGGGGGCCTCGGCCGTCTGCTGATGATCATCCAGCGCGCCATCGCCGACGGTACGTGGGCCCGGCTGAAGGCGTGCCGCGAGCACACGTGTGAGTGGGCGTTCTACGACCACACGAAGAACCGCTCCGGGGCGTGGTGCACGATGGCCGTGTGCGGGAACCGGGCCAAGGCGCGGTCCTACCGCGAGCGCCGCGCCGACGCCGCCCCGCAAACCTGACCCACGAACACGAGGCGCTCACTCCGAGCGGGCAGGCCATCGTTATCCTCGCGTCTGGTGCCGACGTTCTGCCGCCACAACCGTCTCGTCCAGAACTGTCCCATCTGCTCGCGTGAGCAATCAATCGAGCCTCGCCCCGTGATCTCCTCAAGCGCCCCTCGCGTCACCCAGCCGCGCGCGAGTTCTTCCCGCTCGTCTCGGCAGCCGAGACCGGCCGGGGCGGGTGGCGTACGGATTCGCCGCCTCGCGCGCGGCGCCGAGGATGGCTATCAGTCGGGGCTGCTGCCCGGTCTGCGCTCGAGCGAGGACGCCGAACGGCTGGCCGACGAGCTGGCCTTCGCCGCTGCGCGGCTCGAGCTCCTGGAGCGGGATCCGCCCGGCCTGTACGCCGCGGTGGCCGCCGCCGAGCCCGATCTCGAGGAGCGAACATGGCTCGCCTTCCTGATCGCGTATCTGTGCCCGCTGGACGTCGACGGGGATCCGTTCGCGGCCATCGAGCGGGTGCGCACGTCGTGGGTGTCGAGCGAGCTCCCTGACCTCGACGGGGTTGAGACCGGGCCGCGCACCGCTCACGACCGCGGCCGGGGAACCCGCACGCTCGCGGCCTATCGGGCCTGGGCGGGGCGCTCGGGCTCGCAGGCCGCCGCCTTCGTGGGCGACGTCGCGTGGGCGCCCGAGCGGCGCTTCGAGCGTGTGTTCGAGCGGCTCGCGCTCCCCGGCCTGCACCGCGACGCGCGCTTCGATCTGCTCGTGACGCTCGGGCGCGTCGGCGCTTACGAACTACGCGGGGGCAAGCTGCAGCTCGGCGGCCCCGACGAGGTCACGGTCGCGGCCAAGCGGGCGCTCGGGATCGGGGACCCGATGCTGCTCGAGCGACGCGCTCGCGAGCTCGCCGAGGCCTGCGAGCTCCCGCTCGAGGCGCTCGACGTGGGCCTTTATAACTGGGGCCGCGGGGAGCGCACCCGGCTTGGAGTCCCCGCCGGCACGGAGCCGGACCCGGATGTCTTGGAGCGCGTCCGCGGCGCCCTGAGACTCTGAATCGGATCGCCGCAACTCGAGCCCGGATCACGGGTTACGACGTCGGGGAGGCCCACTGCCATCCCGGAGGTCCGATTGCCCCGTAAGCTCGTCCTACTGGTGTGCGTCGCCTGCGCCGCTGTCGGCGCTCCAGCCGCCGCGCTGGCGGTGCCGGCGGTGACGCTGAAATCGGCTCCCAACCCCTCGCGCGCCGGCGCGGCGGTGGTCATCTGGGGACGCGTGAGCGGGCCGGGCGCGCCTGGAGCGACGGTCTCGCTGTGGCAGCAGCTGAGCGGTCAGACGGGGTTCCGTCGAGTGCTGAAGACGACCGCCGACAGCGCCGGCGCCTACGCCTTGGTGCGCGGGGCCGATCGCGTACAGACCACGCGCCGGTGGTACGCGCGCGCCGCGGGAGCGCGGAGTCTCACCAAGACACAGCGAGTCACCGCGCTCGTCACCCTGGCCGTGTCCTCGACCAGCCCCGACAGCGGCGACCTGGTCACTCTGGCCGGGACGGTCAGCCCGTCGCACGCGGGCCAGCGCGTGCTGATCCAGCAGCGCGTGGGTGGCGTATGGCGGACCCTGCTGCGAGCGCTCCTGAACGCCGGATCGAGCTATCTGGCGAGCCACCGCTTCACCACCGGGGGCATCCACCAGCTCCGGGCGACGCTGCCCCCGGACGGACGCAACGCTCGCTCGTCCTCGAGGACGGTGTCCATCAACGTGCTCAGCGGCATCCACAAGATCCGCCACGTGGTGATCATCATGCAGGAGAACCGCTCGTTCGACTCCTACTTCGGTACGTATCCGGGCGCCGACGGGATCCCCCACGGCGTGTGCGAGCCCGACCCGCTGAACGGTGGCTGCGTCGCGCCGTTCCACGAGTCGGCCGACGAGAACTTCGGAGGTCCGCACGGCGCCGGCAACGCCACCGCCGACATCCACGGCGGTCTCATGGACGGGTTCGTGAGCCAGGCCGAGCACGGCACCAGCTGCAGCACCGACGATCCCAGCTGCAGCCCTTGCGAGCAGGACCAGGCGAGCAAATGCATCGACGTGATGGGCTACCACGACGCCCGCGAGATCCCCAACTACTGGGCCTATGCCCAGGACTTCGTCCTCCAGGACCACATGTTCGACTCCACGGCCTCGTGGAGCCTGCCCGAGCACCTCTACCAAGTGTCCGAGTGGTCGGGCTTCTGCACGAATCCGCTCGACCCGTTCTCGTGCAGGAACGCGCTCCAGAGCCCCAACTCCGACCACCTGCCCGGGGCGAACGCGCCCTCCGACGAGACGC
The DNA here is from genome assembly GCA_963734775.1 of uncultured Solirubrobacterales bacterium. Taxonomy (GTDB): domain Bacteria; phylum Actinomycetota; class Thermoleophilia; order Solirubrobacterales; family Solirubrobacteraceae; genus Palsa-465. Next base: position 142,058 of record CAVTJE010000012.1, on the reverse strand, counting down.
CGCGTTACGCGTGGACGGACATGACCTATCTGCTCCACGCCAAGCGGGTCAGCTGGGGGTACTACGTCTTCCAGGGCACCGAGCCCGATTGCGAGGACGACTCCGCCATGACCTGCGCGCCGGTCAAGCAGGGCCCCAAGACTCCCGGCATCTGGAACCCCCTGCCCGATTTCTCGACCGTTCACGAGGACGGTCAGCTCGGGAGCATCCAGAGTCTGAGCAACTTCTTCACCGCCGCCCGGAAGGGCACCCTGCCCGCCGTCTCGTGGGTCACCCCCAACGGCAAGGTCTCGGAGCACCCGCCTGCGCTCGTCAGCGCCGGTCAGACCTACGTCACCGGGCTCATCAACGCGATCATGCAGAGCCCCGACTGGAGCAGCACGGCGATCTTCCTGTCGTGGGATGACTGGGGCGGCTTCTATGACCACGTGGTGCCGCCGTCCGTCGACCAGAACGGCTACGGCATCCGCGTCCCCGGACTGGTCATCAGCCCCTACGCCCGCACCGGCTTCATCGATCACCACGTGATGAGCCACGACGCCTACAACAAGTTCATCGAGGACGACTTCCTCGGCGGACAGCGCCTGGACCCGGCCAACGACGGCCGCCCCGACCCGCGCCCCGACGTCCGCGAGAACAATCCCCTGGCTGGCAACCTCGCCGCCGACTTCAACTTCAGCCAGAGGCCCCGGCCGGCGGTGATCCTCCCCGTCCATCCGCCGCCGGGGCCGGCATCCAAGGCGCCGTAGGGGCTATGGGGTCCCTGGAATCAATGAGGCTCCGTCCGACGGACCGCCTACCTTCTGCGGCGTCATCCACAACCGGAGCCGCAATGTCACTGTGCTTCATCGAACCGCAGAACGCGATTAGGGTCATCGCCGATTCTGTTGGGCGCGAGGCGCGTCGCCAGATACTCGGGGAGGTAGTCCGCGCGTGGGTCGACGAGATCCCCGAGTCGGAGCTGGAGTCGCACTACGCCAAGGCGGTGGCGGACCTCGACGAGCACGATCTCTCGTTGCTGGCGGCGTGGCACGCGTCGTTAGAGTTCGGTCACCCGCTGCCCAACAAGGAGTTCCTCGTCAACGTGTTCCCGTCGTTGGGCGAGAACCGGCGCGAGGCACTGAAGATCGCCGCGGGATTCCGCGGTGAGGAGGCCTTCGAGGCCGGGGTGGGGGAGGAGCAGGCGTTCGACACCGTCCTGCCGTGGCTCTCGGAGGAGCGTTGCGTGCAGCTGGCGGCCGAGTGCCTCGAGCTCTACTGCTGGGACCGGCTCGGCGTCGAGAACTGACCCGAGGGCGCCGACAGGGCCGCCTCGATCGCGTCGATCGCCTGCTCGTTGGTGCGAAACCACACGGCTGAGAGTCCGACGTCGCGCGCGCCCTGGCAGTTGAGCTCGACGTCGTCGATGAAGACCGCCGCCGCCGCTTCGACGTCGAGGCGCTGGAGCGTGATCTCGTAGATCTCAGGCTCGGGCTTGCGCGTGCCCACGAACCCGGAGTCGACCACGACATCGAAGATCTCATCGACTGGAAGCATCGAGCGCCACCGTTCTGACCATTCGCGGACGTTGTTGGTGCAGATCGCCAACTTGTAGCCGCGACGCTTCAGATCGCGCATGTACTCGATCATCGGCGGGTTGCTCTCCAGGTGGGCGAAGTAGCGCCGGCCGAACTCGTGCAGGGTCACCGGCTCGCCCAGCTGCGCGGTGAGCACCTCGGCCATGCTGCGCAGGAACTCGGCCTCGCTCAGCTTGCCCTTCTCCAGCTCGAACAGGGGGTTGGTACCGGTCCTGGCCGCCACGGTGGCCATCGCCTGCCCAAAGTGCTCGAGCGAGATGCCTTCCGCCTCCTGGAAGGCGGCGAAGGAGTCGAGCAGCGGCGCGGTCAGTACGCCGCCGAAGTCGCTGATAACGGCCTCGATCCGACTCATGACCGTCTCAGCAGCAGGTAGACCCCGGTCCCCTCGTTGCCGCGGCTGTGGCAGCGTAGGGGCCGCGCCGTGAGGTCGGCGCCGTCGCCGGTGGCGCTGGCGGCCGCCCCGGCCGCCTCGCCCGCTGCGCGGCGTGGGAACGGCTGCTCCCCGTTGTGCTCGGGCAGCCATAGCTCCAGACCCATCCGGGCCGGCGCCCCGTCGGCGTCGTAGGTGGTGGACAGCCGCGGCTCCTCGACGACGGGTCCGCCCGCGGCCTCGAGGATGGCTGCGACGGTCAGATCGCGATCGTGGCCCTTGGCCTTGCGCCGCCGCGCGGCCGTCATGGCCAGGCCATCGTCCACGGCGAACCAGATCGACACATCGCGGACCGAATCGAAGTCGCGGGGGTCACCGACGGCGCGCTCGGCGCGTCGCCCCAGGCACTCCACCTCGCCCGCCGCGCCGTCGACCCGGCCGGTCACCCGGCACAGCTGATCGAACCCGTCGAGACTCAGACCCTCGGCCGTGGGCACGCGCTCGCCCGCAGGGATGACGACCAGGTCGATTCCCTCGGCAGTCAGACGCCACTCACCGTCCCCGGTCGGCGCCCGCGATCGTGGCCGCCCCACCCAGTTGGTCTTGCCCGGTCGCGGCGACGAAGACAGGGACGCCGGTGCCGATCGCCGCGCCCCATACGCCCGCATCGAGGTCTCCGAACGCAACGATTCGGAGCGGCGACTGCGCCGATGCGGTCAAGGCTTGAGCGGTGGCGGGTCGACGTCGTGAGCAGTCGAGTCGACGTCGTAGTGTCGATTGGTGAAGCGCACGGTCTGCGCGACGAGCCGGCTGCGGAAGTTCCGCTGCAGCGCGATGCGCAGCAGGGCGCGCGTGGGCGCCAACAGCAGCGCCAGCGCGATGACATCGGTGATGAAGCCCGGGATCATGAGCAGGAAGCCGCCCGCGAGCACCAGCGCCCCGTTGATGACCTCGCGGCCGGGAGGCCGACCCTCGGCCACGGCGGCGCTGAGCCGTCGCCACGCCGCGCGGCCCTGCGCGCGGAGCACCCAGGCGCCGAGCGGCCACGTGACGAGCAGCAACAGGATCGTCGGCAGCGCCCCGATCGCCTCGCCGACCTTGATGGCGACGAACAGTTCGGCGACAGGCCAACAGATGAGAAGGATTAGGAAGAGCATCTCTTCCTAGGCTACTCCGCGTTGCGGGCAGCCTTCGGGCTAGGCGAGCGCGGGGGCGGGACCCTCGAACCTGACCCCGGGGAGACGATGGAGCCCGACGACCTGGATGAGCGTCCAGATCTGCGGTTGGGCTCCGCGGAGCAAGATGGCGCGGCCGTGCGCACGCAGCCGGCGAGCGAGCATGGCGAGGTCGAGCATCAGCGACGGGTCGGCAAACACGAGGTCCGTGAGGTCGACGACGACGTCGGATTGAGAACGAATCGCTCGGGCGAGTGCTCTGCGACGGCTTCCCTGTGTGGTGCGATCCTCGTCGCCCTGGCAGCGAAGCGTCGCGGGCTTGTCATCGAAGTCGACGATTCGCGAAACCTAGCGAAGTCTCCGCACCACACGCAACCTCGCATAGCGGTTTTCATACACTGACCTGACATGCCCTCCGTAGAAGACATAACCGAGGCTCTGCGCGACGTGATCGATCCCGAGTTGGGACTCGACTTCGTCGAGCTTGGCCTGATTTACGACGTCGCGGTCGAGGATGGAGTGGTCAGGGTCACCTACACCCTGACCAGCCCAGGCTGCCCGATCGGGCCGCAGGTCTCAGAGCAGATCGAGGAGTTCGTGTCCGAGATCTCCGGCGTCGAAGAGGTTCATCCGACGATGACCTTCTCGCCGCCCTGGACTCCGGACCGGATGAGCGAGGACGCCAAGTTCGCACTCGGCTTCTGAGCCTGGCCTAGTCTGGATCGACGACGCGCATTCGTTCAACGCGTCGAGCGGGTCCGTTCCCCGGAAACCCGCCCGACGACGTTCCGCCCGCCGGACGACCGTCGAGGCGGTGTCCCGGCCGAGACTGGGCGGTGAGGCAAGGGGACAAGGTGACGCTGAGAGCCCCACGCCAGTTGTTCAAACGCCGTCGTCGTGTGGAAGTTGGTCGGTGGCACGGGCATCCGGCCGCCTAGGACCGGCCGAGCTCTCGGTCCAGGTCGATGGCCCGGATGTCGTGCTCGCCCGGCAGCTTCTCGAGCACCGAGGCGACGACCCGCTGGACGTCCCGCTCCTCGTGCCCGAGATCGTCGTACAGCGACTTGAGCGCGGTGTAGACGATCTTCAGCTGCGCCGCGGTCAGCTCGAGACGGAAAGCCGTCTCCCCGGGCTGGATCAGATCCTCCGCCATGCCGGAACCGTATCCGGAGAACGGCGGCGCGGCAACCGAATCGATCGCGCCTCAGCTGCCCTCGGGCCGCTTGCGTGCGGGGCGCGAGCCGCGGGCGCGCTTGGTGGCCCGCATATCGGCGGCCGGGCCGCGCTTGGTCCGGCCGTGGCCGGACGGGAGGATCGGCGTCGGCCCGCCGTTGCTCGGGCGCTCGGCCTCGGCGCTCGGCGTGTCGGCCCGGCCGTTCCTCGCAGCCGCTCGGCCGCGCGTGCCACGCGCCGCCTCGAGGAGCTCGGCCAGCGACGATTCGATGCCGTCGGCGATCACGTCGATGTCGGGCAGGGCGTCGAAGTCACCCAGCAGGCCGTAGTCCATGGCGCCGTCGTAGGACATGATCGCCACGGCCAGCGCGTGGTGTTCGGGCAGGAAGGCGAGCGGGAACAGGTCCTGGAGCCTGCGGCCGAGTACGTACAACGGCAGCTGGGGACCGGGGATGTTGGTGACCAGGAGGTTGAACAGACGTGTGGAGAAGTTCAGCCGGCTGGCCTGGGCCAGGATCGTCGGCGGCGCGAGGTTGTTGACCTGGGACAGCGTCGCCGCCCCCACGGCCTGCTTTGACTCCTTGAGCCCGTCCATGGCTTGGCGCACGAAACGCAGCCGCGCCACCGGGTCGCGGATATACACGGGCAGAGGGCCGCGCATCGCGGTCAGCTGGTTGCCGAGCGAGTCGTGCTCGTTCTTGTCGCGGACCGACACGGGAACCAGGGCGCGCATCTCCAGTCCCTCCGTGCGGACTCCACGCGAGCGGAGCCAACCTGCCAGCGCCCCCGAGACCACGCTCAGCACCACGTCGTTGACGGTCCCGCCGAGCGCGTCCTTGACCTCTTTGTAATCGGCCAGCCGCTGGCGCACGACCGAGAAGCGACGGTGCGGTCCGATCTCGACGTTGAGGGGTGTCTCGGGCGCGGGATTCAGGCCGGCCCAGACGATCTCTCCGAGTCCCTCGGCGGCGTCCCTCACGACACCCAGGGAGCTGCCGGGGTGCGTGAGCGCCGTGAGGGCGTGGGTCACGAGCTCCGCCGTTGTGCGCACGGCTCCCCGCACCCCGGCCAGAGCCAGCTCGGCCGGCGAGGGCTCGGGGTGGGGTTGCCAGGGCTCGAGATCGGTGGGCGCCGGAGGCGGACTTGGGCTGGGGTCGAACAGGACGGTCGCGAGATCGACGCCGGAGACGCCGTCGACGAGCGAGTGATGGGTCTTGAAGATCAACGCGAAGCGGTCGCCCTCCAACCCTTCCACGAGCCAGCTCTCCCACAGCGGCTTGGCCCGATCGAGCTGCTGCGAGGCGATCCGCGCAGCCAGCCGGAGCAGCTGCTCCTCGGTGCCCGGGGCGGGCAGCGCTGCGTGGCGGATGTGGTACTCGAGGTTGAACGACGGATCGTCGACCCACAGCGGCCGGCCGGTCTCGAGCGGCGGTGTGGCGAGCTTCTGGCGGTAGCGCGGCACCAAATGCAGGCGGCCGCGGACATGGTTGAGATAGTCCTCGAAGGCCGGGGGGGTGCCTTCGAACACCAGCAAGCCTCCGATGTGCATGTGCGACGCGGACCCCTCCTGATGCAGGAACGAGGCGTCGATCGAGGTCAGCCGGTCCAGGTGCTGTTGGGGCACGACCTCAGCCTAGATGATTGCCGCTCAGCGTTGGCCGATCGTGACGTTCACCCGGAGGATCTCAACCCCACGCAGCGAGTATCGCCACCCGCCAGACCTTGTCAATGTAGGCTCCTCGCACATGTCCTGGGACTTCTCCACCGGCCCCGAGTTCGAGACCAAGCTCGAGTGGATGCGCACGGTCGTCCGTGAACAGATCTGGCCGCTGGAGACGCTCGTCGACGAACTCGGCTGGGACGGGCTCACGGCCGCGCTGGCGCCTGTGCAGGAGCAGGTCAAGGCGCAGGGCCTATGGGCGGCGCACCTCGATCCCGAGCTGGGGGGTCAGGGTTATGGCCAGGTCAAGCTCGGGCTCATGCACGAGATCCTCGGCACCACGCCGATCGCGCCGCTGGCCTTCGGCAATGCCGCGCCCGACTCGGGCAACTCGGAGATCCTCGCGCTGGCCGGCACGCCCGAACAGAAGGACCGCTACCTGCACCCGCTGCTGGCCGGCGATCTGAAGTCGGCCTTCAGCATGACCGAGCCCGACACGGCGGGCTCGGACCCGACGCTGCTGCGCACGCGCGCGGTCAAGGACGGCGACGAGTGGGTCATCAACGGGCACAAGTGGTTCTCCTCCAACGGCTCGATCGCCAACTTCCTCATCGTGATGGCGGTCACCGACCCCGAGGCGCGCCCCCACCAGCGAGCCTCGATGTTCCTCGTCGACGCCGATACCCCGGGCGTGCGGATCCTGCGCGACGTGGCGACGATGGAGCATCCCTACGACAGCTTCGGGCGGTACGGCAACCACGCCGAGATCGTGTACGAGGACGTGCGCATTCCCGCCGAGGCGCTGCTCGGGACCGAGGGCGCCGGGTTTCTGATCGCCCAGCAGCGCCTGTATCCGGGCCGCATCCACCACTGCATGCGGTGGCTGGGCGTCGCCCACCGGGCCTTCGACATGCTGTGCGAGCGCTCGCTGTATCGCTATGCCCACGGCAGCACGCTGTCGAAGCACCAGTCGGTTCAGAACTGGATCGCCGACTCGGCGGCGCAGATGCAGGCGGCCAGGCTGATGACGCTGCACGCGGCGTGGAAGATGGACAGCGAGGGCGTGGCGGCCGCCCGGACCGACATCGCGATGATCAAGTACTTCGGCGCCCAGGTGCTCCACGACGTGATCGATCGGGCCGTCCAGGCCCACGGATCGCTCGGCTACTCGACCGACCTGCCCCTCGAGGCGATGTACCGGTACGCGCGCGCGGCGCGGATCTACGACGGGCCCGACGAGGTCCACCGCGCCTCGGTGGCCCGCCAAATCCTGCGCCGCTACGAGGCGCCGGCCGATGGCGTGCCCTCCGAGCACGTCCCCATGCGGCGCGAGGCGGCGCGGGCCCGGTTCGCTGATCTGCTCAGCGCGGCCACGGCCAACGACTAACTTCCTACACTGTCTCGCGATGGCTGACGGTCCCGAAAAGCTACTGCTGGCCGCGCCGCGTGGCTACTGCGCCGGCGTCGACCGCGCCGTGCAGACGGTCGAGCACGCGCTCGAGCTGTACGGCGCCCCGGTTTACGTGCGCAAGGAGATCGTCCACAACAAGCACGTGGTCGAGCAGCTGCGCGCCCGGGGAGCCGTGTTCGTCGAATCCGAGACCGAGGTCCCCGATGGTGCCACGGTCGTGTTCTCGGCCCACGGGGTCGCCCCGTCGGTGCACGCCAACGCGCGGACGCGCTCGCTGCACACCATCGACGCCACGTGTCCGCTGGTCACCAAGGTCCACGTGGAGGCCAAGAAGTTCGCCACCGACGGATACACGATCGTGCTCATCGGTCACGCTGGCCACGAGGAGGTAGAGGGCACGATGGGCGAGGCGCCCGGGCATATCGTCCTCATCGAGACCGAGGCCGATGCCGAGCGCCTCGAGGTCGAGGATCCGTCCAAGGTCGCCTACATCTCGCAGACCACGCTGTCGGTCGACGAGACCCAGGCGATCATCGACCGACTCCGCGAGCGCTTTCCCGCCATCGTCGGCCCTCGCACCGACGACATCTGCTACGCCACGACCAACCGCCAGGCCGCCGTCAAGCAGCTCGCGCGTGAGTGTGATCTGGTGCTCGTCATCGGCTCGCGCAACTCGTCGAACTCCAACCGTCTGGTCGAGGTGGCCCGCGAGCACGGCGCCGACTCGTACCTGATCGACAACGAGGACGAGGTCCGCGAGGAGTGGCTGGCCGGCAAGCGCGTCGTGGGAATCACCTCGGGCGCCAGCGCGCCGGAGGAGCTCGTGCAGCGGCTCGTCGCCTTCTTCCGCGCCCGCGGCACCACCGACGTGCAGGAGCTCGAGGTCATCCAGGAGGACGTCCGCTTCATGCTGCCCAAGGTCATCCGTCAGGCGATGGCCGCCGCCTCCGCGTAGATCGGGCGCGGCCTGCGCACGCTGGTCGTCTCTGACCTGCATCTCGGCTCGCAGACCCAGCGGGATCAGCTGCGCGTGGCCGGCCCCCGCGCGGCGCTCCTCGAAGCCGTCCGCGACATCGACCGCCTGGTGCTGCTCGGGGACCTCCTCGAGCTCCGTCACGGACCTGCCCGCGATGCGCTGAGCGCTGCCGCCCCCGCGCTGGAGGCCGTCGGGGCGGCTCTCCCGGCCGGTGCCGCGGTGGTGATCGTGCCGGGCAACCACGACCACCACCTGCTCACGCCGTGGCTCGGGCGGCGCTTTCAGACAGCGACGGCGCCGCCGCTCGGGCTGGAGTCCGCCGTGACGTGGGAGCCGGGTGACCCGCTCGCGGCCGTCGCGGGGTGGTTCTCCGGCGCCGAGGTCAGCGCCGCGTATCCCGGCGTGTGGTTGCGCGACGACGTGTACGCCATGCACGGTCACTACTGCGATCGGCACACGACGGTGCCGATGTTCGAACGGCTCGGCGCCGGCGTGATGGCCAAAATCGTCCACGAGCCACCGGCGGGACCGGTCACGCCCGAGCACTACGAGGCGATCCTGGCCCCGATCTACGCATGGATCGCCGCCATCGCCGAGCGCGGCGGCCCCGACCTTGGCCAGAGCTCGCACGGTGCCTCGGCCCAGGCCTGGCGTTCCCTGGCCGGCCGCCGGCGTGGCGATCGGGTCCGGCGCCTGGCGCTGGGCGCCGCCTTTCCGCTCGTCGTCGCCACGCTGAACCGCGCGCGCCTGGGCCCGCTCCGCGCCGACATCTCGGGCCCCGAGCTGCGGCGCGCAGCGCTGCGCGCCTTCGCCGAGGTCGTGGATCGGCTCGAGGTCCCGGCCGCCCACGTCGTGTTCGGGCACACCCACCGTTCCGGCCCGCTCGCCGCCGACGATCGAGCGGAATGGCGGGCTTCGAACGGAGCCGGGCTGATCAACACCGGGAGCTGGGTGCTCGAGCCGAGCTTCCTCGGGCCGCGCCCGGACGCGTCTCCCTACCGTCCCGGGTTCGCGGTGAGAATCGAGTCGGACGCCCCGCCCACGCTCGTCAACCTCCTCGACGGCGTACTGCACACTAGACCCGGCGTGAAGCACACGGCGTAGCAGGTGACGCCCGGGCCGACGTCGAGCTGGAGCTCGCCCTGGGTGCTCCGCTCGTGCGAGATGAGCTCGTAGCACCCCGGATGGTTGACCTCGACGACGCGGTCGTTCGCCCTCACGCGACCATCGCCGTCGAGCACCGCCCACACACCCCCGGCCTCGTATGGCCCGTTGTACGGACCTTCGACATCCTCGCTCTGGGGGCTGAGCCGGGCGTCGGGGGCATCCTCGGGACGCAGCGGGGGGACCGTCGGCCCGTCGAGCCCCAGCAGTTCCTGGATCGCCTGCTCGGTGTCGGCGTAGCCACCCTCGCCGTAGTGGTAGTCGAACAGCTTCAGGTCCGGATTGAAGAGATACCGCGCCGGCCAGCCGAGGTTGCCGTAGAGCTGCCAGATCTCGAGCTCGACGTCGACGACCACGGGGTAGGCGATCTGCAGACGCCGGACTGCGTCCTGCACCGCGGCCGGATCCTGCGAGGGCGGAAACCCCGAGGCGTGGACGCCGATGATCCGCAGCCCGTTCGCCGCGTAGCGCTCGTGCCAGGCCTTCAGGTAGGGCAGCGTGCGGATCGAGTTGGCCCGGCAGAAGTCCCAGAACTCGACGAGCACCGGCCGGCCGAGCTGCTGGTCCATGCGCAGTGCCGCCGAGTTGATCCAGGGCAGACGGGGCGGAAGGTAGGGGGCGGCGATGTGGTCGACCGGGGCGCGCACGACCGGCGATGGTAGACGCGCTCAGGCGTGTGGCCGCGGCGCTCGTGGGGGCTACGGTTCGACGAGGCCGCGGCGGATCGCGTAGCGCACGAGCTCGACGCGGTCGCGCATCCCGAGCTTGCGCAGGACGTTGGCGCGATGCGACTCGACCGTCTTCTCGGACAGGTGGAGGATCTCGGCGATCTGCGTGTTGGTGTGCGCCTCGGCGATCAGCTTGACCACCTCCTCCTCCCGCGGGGTCAGCGGAACCGCCGGCCCCTCGGCCCCCTCGTCCATCCATTGGCGGATGAGCGAGCGCTCGGCAGCGTTGGTCAGGAACGCCTCGCCGCGCCCCACCGCCCGGACCGCGCCGACGAGGTCCTGGTCGGCCTCGCGCTTGAGCACGTAGCCCGATGCGCCGGCCTTGAGCGCCTCGAACAGGTAGCGATCGTCGTCGTGCATCGACAGCATCAGCACGCGGGCGTCGGTGAGATGGGAGCGGATCGCTCGTGCCGCCTGCAGGCCGGTCATCCGCGGCATCCCGACATCGAGGATGCACAGGTTGGGGCGCAGGGCGAGCGCCTGCTCGATCGCCTCGACCCCGTCGGCGGCCTCGCCGACGACACTGAGCCCCGGCTGGCGCTCCAGCAGCAGGCGGATGCCCGTGCGGACGATCCCGTGATCGTCGGCGATGAGGATCCGAATCGAGCTGTCCATCACCTCAGGCAATCGTCAGCTCGACTCGGGTTCCCTGGCCGTTGCCGGACCAGATCGACAGCTGGCCGCCGGCCAGCAGGGCGCGCTCGCGCATGCCGGACAGCCCGAGTCCCCCGTTGCGCGGGCCGGCGAAGCCATGGCCGTCGTCGCTGATGCGCAGGAGCGTGCGGCCGATGAACGACAGCTCGACATCGACGCGGTGGGCGTCGGCGTGCTGGGCGATGTTGGACAGGCTCTCCTGGGTCACCCGGTAGATGACCAGCTGCTGCTCGGGGCTGAGGCGGGGAACGGTGCCACGCGCGTTGAAGCGGGCCCGGATCCCGGTCTGGTCGGCGAAGTCACGCACCTGGCTGTGCAGCGCCGGCAGCAGTCCGTGGTCGTCGAGCACCGCCGGGCGCAGCTGCCGGGCCAGCGCCAGCAGCTCCTCCATCGCCTGGCTCGATAGCCGCTTGGTCTCGCGCAGCTCGCGCTGGAGCTCGGGCGGGGCCTGCTCGATCGACGCCTGGAGCCGCAGCGAGACCGCGGTCAGGGCCTGGTTGACCTCGTCGTGCAGGTCCTGCGCGATCCGCCGCCGCTCGCGCTCCTGGGCCTGGATGGCCGCCCGTCCGGCATCCCGTCGTTCGGCCTCGAGTCGGGCGATCATGCGGCGAAACGCGCGGTCAAGCCGCTTGGCCTCGGCGCTGTCGACGCGATGGCTGGCCAGCGTGAGCACCTGCGAGGCCGACAGGTCGAGCGACTCCATCTCCGAGATCAGCTCGTCCAGCGGCTCGAAGCGCCGGCGCAGCAACAGCCAGTTGCCCAGCAGCGTCGCCACGACGGCCAGTACGAGCACGACAAACTCTCGGCCCTTGACCAGGTTGCCGAAATGGGCATCGACGGCGATCGTCGCCACCAACACGGTCGCCGCGACCAGGAGCAGATTCACCGCGAGTACCTGGGCGAGCAGGGGACGTGACTTCATTTATAGACCGAGCGGGTCAAGAGATGCGGGGGCGGTCTCAGCGGGGCAAGATGGGGTCTTCACCCGATATCGGCCAAAACGCCTCGGACCGATAATCCTCATGCAACCCCTCTACAACACTTGGCCTCCAGCACACGGGCCGGGTTGCGATTGGGTCTGGTCATCAGGGCGCCCTTCGGTCGGGGGGCGCCCTGTTTTGTCGGCTGGGGCCGTTGTCGCGTTCGGTTCCGCTGCACCGCTTATGGGTGCTTTGGGAACGGCCTGCTGGGGAGGGTGGGGTGAGCGGCTGTCGCGTGTGGACCGGTCGGAACCGCCCGGTACACACGAAAACGTTGAAAAGCGCTCCGACGCGCCGGCGCAACGCGACGTTTTCCCGACTATAGCGGCGGTTTCGTTACCTGGCGCCGCCGGCGCAGAACCGCTGTGCAACGAAATCGTGGTTGGACAGCCCGCGGCACACGCCGAGCCGAGACGCCGAATGGAGCCCAAAAAACGTCTCACCGCCCCAACCACCCGCGCTATACTCTCTGAAGTATTGAATCCAGACAGCATTTGAGGAGTTTTTCCATGAGCCCGTCGGGAGCAGAGGTTCTCCGCAACATCAAAAGCCGGATCGACGAGGTCGATCCCGCTGCCGTGCGGGAACAGCTGGGCAATGGCGCCGTCGTCGTCGACGTGCGTGAGACGGAGGAGTGGGGCAATGGGCACCTGCCCGGTGCCAAGCACGTGCCCAAGAGCTACCTGGAGAGCCGGATCGAGGGCGCGGTGCCCGACCGGGCCCAGCACGTGATTCTGTACTGCCAGTCGGGCAACCGCTCGGCGTGGGCGGCGCGGACGCTGCTCGAGGATCTCGGCTACGAGAACGTCGAGTCGATGACCGGCGGCATCACGTTGTGGAAGGACCGCGGCTACGAGGTCGAGGTCCCGCGGACGCTTACGGCCGAGCAGCGCGAGCGCTACTCGCGCCATCTGCTTCTGCCCGAGGTCGGGATCGAGGGACAGCAGAAGCTGCTCGACGCCAAGGTGCTGCTGCTCGGCGCCGGCGGCCTCGGCTCGCCGGCCGCCCTGTACCTCGCCGCGGCAGGCGTGGGAACGCTCGGCATCGTCGACAACGACGAGGTTGACCTCTCGAACCTGCAGCGCCAGGTGATCCACTCGACCGAGCGGATCGGGATGCCCAAGGTGGACTCCGCCGAGGCGACGATCAACGCCCTGAATCCGGACGTCAATGTCCACAAGCACGCGCTTCGGCTCGGTCCGGAGAACATCATGGACGTGCTGCCCGGCTACGACATCGTCGTCGACGGCCTCGACAACTTCCCCACCCGCTATCTGCTCAACGACGCATCTGTGCGCCTGCAGATCCCGGTCGTCTCGGCCGCGATCCTCGGCTTCGAGGGCCAGCTGTCGGTGTTCAAGCCCTATGACGGACCGTGCTACCGCTGCCTGTTCCCGGTGCCGCCCCCGGCCGAGCTGGCGCCGTCCTGCGGTGCCAACGGCGTTCTCGGCGTGCTCCCGGGCACGATGGGTCTGCTCCAGGCCACCGAGGTTGTCAAGCTGATCCTCGGCGAGGGCGATCCGCTCATCGGACGCCTGCTCATGTACGACGCGCTGGCCGCGACGGCCACCGAGGTCAAGGTCCGCCGCGACCCCGAGTGCCCGATCTGCTCACGCGAGCCGGAGGCCATCTCCGACGACGAGATGGGCGTATTCCCGGACTACGAAGCGTTCTGCGCCGGCGCCCACTAGGGTTAGCAACCGATGGCAACCGTCCGGATCCCACCCGTGCTGCGCGCAGCCGTGGGCGGCGAGAAGGAGCTGAGCGCGGACGGCGTATCGGTCGGCGAGATCCTGCGCTCGGTGGCGCAAGCCCATCCCGAGACCCAGTCGCAGCTGTTCGGCGCCGACGGCGGTCTCAACCGCTACGTGAACGTGTACCTGAACGACGAGGACGTTCGCGTGCTCGACGGCCTCGACACCGCCGTGGGCGCCAGCGACACGCTGGTCATCCTGCCCGCCATGGCCGGCGGGTCCGGCGTTCTGAACGACTTCCCGGCGCCGGCTGCGCCACCGCCGGACATTCCCGGGAAGTCCTGGCGCCGCTGTGGCGTCTATATGGGTGTGTCCGAGTTCGAGAGGAGCCATATGGGCGGTTCGCAGAGGGATGGAAATCAGGCCGGAAGTACGCGACGGGGTGCTCGCGCCAGTGTGATGGCGATTGCCGCGCTGGCCGGATTCGCGCTCGCCGCGCTGACGGGGCTGGCGCTGGCCAGCACCGGGACTAAGACGGTCAAGACGGCCCACAACAAGACGCTGGGGAAGACGATCGTCGTCGACTCCAAGGGCCTCGACCCTCTACCACCTGGCTCCCGAGACGACGCATCATCTTCTGTGCAAGAATCAGACTTGCTTCAGCTTCTGGCCGCCGTACAAGGTGTCGAAGAGCGCCAAGCTGACCGAAGGGCTGCCGGCATCAAGGGCAAGCTCGGCAAGTTCCACCGCCATGGCTTCTGGCAGGTCACCCTCGGCGGCAAGCCGCTCTACCACTATCCGGCTGACCACAAAAGGAAGGGCGCGGCGAACGGAAATGGGATCCGGACCTTCGGCGGGACGTGGCACGTCCTGAAGGCCTCCTCCTCGATCCAAGGGGACAGGCTCGACGACGACCACGCATACGTCGACCAGCACCTCCTCGACGTACTCGTACCCGTATCCGTACTGAGGCTCTCAGGCGAGGAAGCCGCGTGCCCGCGCCACTTTCCCCGCGGGCACGCGGTGCCTTGCCAATCCGCAAGGCGCCACCCCCGCACCGCTACACTTCGTAAAGCAATGGCTGCCGAGGAGCTTCGCAACAAGCCCTGCGGTGGGCGCTACGGCGACATCATCCAGGCGATCGGGCACACCCCGTTGGTTGAACTCAAGCGGCTGAGCCCCAAGCCTGGCGTCCGCATCTGGGCCAAGCTCGAGTCGCGCAATCCGACGGGCTCGGTCAAGGACCGCGTGGCCCGCTCGATGATCGAGGACGCCGAGGAGAAGGGTCTGATCCGTCCCGGTCAGACGATTCTCGAGCCGACCTCGGGCAACACGGGGATCTCGCTGGCGATGATCTGCGGTCGCAAGGGCTATCCGCTCAAGGTGGTCATGCCGGAGAACGTCACTCCGGAGCGAACCGATCTGCTGAGGATGTACGGAGCCGAGATCGTCTACTCCGAGGGATCGAAGGGGTCAAACGGAGCCGTCGAGCTGGCTCTGGACATGGCTGGGCGCGACGCGTCGTACTACATGCCCTACCAGTACGGCAATCAGGCCAACCCGGACGCTCACTACAACGGGACGGCGCTCGAGATCCTCGAGGAGCTCGACGAGGTCTCGGCGTTCGTGGCCGGACTCGGAACCGGCGGCACCCTGATGGGCAACGGCCGCCGGCTGAAGGAGGAGCTCGGTGACACGGTCAAGATTGTCGCGGCGGAGCCAATGCAGGGGGAGGCGGTTCAGGGCCTGCGCTCGCTCGACGATGGCTTTATCCCGCCGATCATCGACCTCTCGGTGCTCGATCGGAAGATCTTCGTCACGAACTCCGATGCGATCACGTTCACCCGCAAGCTGCTCGACGAGGAGCGGTTGTTTGCCGGCGTCTCCTCCGGGGCGATCGCCCGCGTGGCCGTGCGCATCGCCAACGAGCTCGACGACGGCAACGTCGTGTTCATCGTTGCTGACGACGGCTCCAAGTACTTCTCCTCCGGGATCTACACCCGTCCACTGGAAGAGATAGAGAACTTGGAATCCACCGTCTGGTGGTGAGTGGGCCAGAACCGGTGGAGTCCTCTCGGAGGACGCTACTGAGGCTCGCCGGCGGCACGGCCGCAGGAGCCGTGGCCACCGTCGTCACCGGATGCGGTTCTCACAAGTCGTCCCCCAGCGGTACGACCACCACGGCCCGCGTTCCGGGCCCGGACGTTCCCATCCTGAACCGTCTACTCGACCTCGAACACATGACGATCGCCGCTTACACGGCCGGTCTGCCCTTGTTGGGCGGCACCGCGCACATGGCCGGCCAGCGCTTTCTCGTTCAGGAGTTTGCGCACGCCGGCGAGCTCGGCGGCCTGGTACGCCAGGGCGGCGGCAAGGCAGTCAAGCCGCGGATGCGCTACGCGCTCGGTCACCCCGACACCGCCGAGGACGTGCTGTGGCTCCTGCACAAGCTCGAGCAGGCCCAGGTGGGTGCCTACGTCCAGGCCATCCCGCGCCTGAGCACGCCGGCGACACGCGCCGCTGTCGCCGCCATCCTCGGCAACGACGCGCAGCACGTCTCGGTCCTGCGCCTCGGCCTCGGGCGAGACCCCGTCCCCTCGGCGTTCGTCAACGGGCACGAGTGAGAGGGGTGACAGAACGATGGCGAGCGATGACGCGACGCGGCGGGAGCTGCTCGGTCTGGCCCTAGCCTCGGGTCTGGGCGCCGGCGCGGTCGCGCTCATGGGCCCCGACGCGTCGGCCGCCGCAAGCGAGACCGATTCGGCCCTCCTCTCCGCGCTTCTCGAGAGCGAGCAGCTCGCCGTTTTCTCCTATCAGCACGTGCTCCACACCGGGCTGCTGTCGTCCTACTCGCGGGCCGTGGTCCACCCGATGCTCGGCCAGGAGCGGGCCCACGCTCGTGCCCTCGGCGGCGCGCTTCTGCGACTCGGCTCGCCGCTTCCCCAGCAGCAGCCAACGATCGGCAACGCCAACAAGCTGCTCGCCGCGGCTCGCCAGACCGCCAGTCTCGGCCAGCTCCACAACGAGCGCGACTGCATCATGCTGCTGATCCAACTCGAGTTCGCGCTCGAGGGCTTCTATTACACGGCGCTGATGAAGCTGCGGAGCGCGCGGCTGTCCGGCACCCTGGCCCAGATAATGGCGAACGAGGCCCAGCACGCGTGCGTGCTCAGCGAGCTGATTCGGCCGGGTAATGTCGACAAGGCGGTCCCCAGCGCGTTCGTCGAGGGCTGAGGGGCTCAATAGTGGTGGGTCCGGCGCGGGCTGGAGGAGCCGCTGAGCCGGAACGAGCGCGCTCGGGAGTCACGCCGAAACGATCGTCGCTCCGGATCGCGCTGCGCGCTCCGGAAGGTCTGATCGGGCATCGTGAGCTTGGTGCGGGCCCGGAGGATGATCGCCTCGGCGACTGCCTGCTCAGGGACTACGTAGAGCGAGTCCCGAACCAGTTCCCTAAGCACCCTCACGCGCGGCTGCACGAGGTCTTAATCGGCACGCGGGCGGCAAACATGAGCGCCGTGGACGGCTGGTAGGCTCGCGCCACATGCGGATCTCGCGACCCCTCTACGACGAGCTGGTGGCCCACGCCGAGGCGGACGCGCCCAACGAGTGCTGCGGGATGATCGCCGCGCGTGACGGCGAGGCGGTGACCGTATACCGGGCCACGAACGCGGCGGCGAGCCCGTTGCGCTACGAGATCGACGGAGCCGAGCAGTACCGCATCCAGATGGCGATCGACGATGCCGGGCTCGAGCTCGGTGCGATCTACCACTCGCATACCCGCAGCGAGCCGTATCCCTCGCAGACGGACATCAACCTCGCCTTCTACCCGGAGGCCGTCTACGTGATCGTGGGGGTCGCCTCCGGACAGCCCGAGGTCCGCGCTTACACAATCCGGGACGGGCAGGTCGCGGAGGCCGAACTGGACGTGGAGTGATGCCGGCCGACAAGGACCGCGGCGAGCCCTTGGTCTGTCCGAGCTGCGGCTCGACGTACCCGCCCGACGAACGGTTCTGCCCGACCTGCCAGATGCCGCTCGTGCGCGGCGACGGGGTGGACGACGGTCAGGATGTATCCGAGCGTCGCGAGCGGCTGCGCAAGATCAAGCCGCAGCTCGCCGAGGGAAAGCTCGTGCGCGTGGCCGGCGCGCGCAACCAGGCTGAGGCCGAGTTCATCCAGGGCATGCTCCTCGAAGAGGGAGTGCCAAGCCTCCTGCGACGCTCGGCGGGCTTCGACGTACCCGACTTCCTCGCCGCCGGTCCGAGGGACGTGCTCGTACCGCAGTCCGGCGTGGACACGGCGCGCGAGGTACTGATGGAGGCCGAACTGATCTCATCTGAACCGCAGGCGACCACCGTCAGGCCGACCCGGCTGCTCGTCGGCCTGCTCGTGGCCCTCGGAGTCGGGATCCTGCTCGTATGGCTGCTGGTCGAGCTCGTCCACTGAAGCGCCGTCCACTCCCCGTCCCGGCGTGAGCCTGTGGGGTCGCATCTTTGCCGCGGTCTATGACCGGGCCCTGGCCGCAAGCGAGCGCGACGGCCTAGGCCAACTGCGTGCGGACCTGCTCGCTCGGCTGCACGGGGAGGTGATCGAGATCGGCGCGGGGACGGGCGTCAACCTCCCCCACTATCCGCCCGACCTGCGCCGGCTCGTACTCGCCGAGCCCGAGCCGCCGATGGCCAACCGCCTGCGGCGCAAGCTGAGGCGGCCGGCCGATGTCGTCAGCGCCCCCGCGGAGGCGATCCCGTTCGGCGACGGAGTGTTCGACGGAGCCGTGGCGACGCTCGTTCTGTGCACGGTCCGCGACCCCGCCCAGGCCCTGGCCGAGCTCCGGCGGGTGCTCAAACCGGGCGGGCGGCTCGTCTTCATCGAGCATGTCCGCGCCCCCGACGCCCGAACGGCGCGTTGGCAGGATCGGCTCGACCCGGCGTGGCGGCGCCTGGCGCATGGATGCCACTGCAACCGCGTCACCCTCGACGCGATCCGCGCGGCCGGCTTCGATGTCCAGAAGGTCCAGCAGGGAAACATCCCGCACGCGAACGCGATCACGCGCCCGCTGATCCACGGCGTGGCCGTGAACCCTTGATCGCCGACCGACTCACGGCGCAGCTCCTGGCCGGGGAGCCCGCGCGCGATCCCGTGTCGGTGGCGCAACGGCTCCTGGCAGTGCAGGGTCAGGACGGCCGTGGAGTGCGGTTGGCGATCCGGGCCAGGACGGCGGGGCTGACGGTGGCCGACTTCGACCGAGCGCTGGGGCCTGAGCACGCGCTGCTGATCACGTGGCTCAATCGCGGCACGCTGCACCTGATCCGCAGCGAGGACTACGGCTGGCTGCACGCGCTGACCACGCCCCCGGTTCTGACCGGCGTGCTCCGGCGCCTTGACCAGGAGGGCGTGAGGCGGGCCGAGACCGAGCGCGCGGTACGGACCATCGAGCGTGCGCTGGGCCACGATGGCCCGCTGACCCGAGTGCAGCTGCGCGAGCGCCTCGCCGCCACCGGGGTCAGGACCGAGGGACAGGCGATGGTCCATCTGCTTGCCCTGGCCACGCTGGAGGGTGTGGCGGTTCGGGGACCGATGATCGGCCGCCAGCACGCGTACGTGCTCGTCGAGGATTGGCTCGGTCCCCAGCCTCGCTTCGATCGCCCCCGCGCGCTGGCCGAGCTGGCCCGGCGCTATCTCGTCGGCCACGGGCCCGCCGACGAGCGCGATCTGGCCAAGTGGTCGGGCCTGCCGTTGCGCGACGCCAGGGCCGGCCTCGAGGCGATCGCGCCCGAGCTCGTGCGGTGCGAGGACGGGTTGGTGGCGCACCGGAACCAGCCGCCGGCCGCGCCCATTCCGCCACCGCGGTTGCTCGGTGCCTTCGATCCCGTTCTGCTCGGGTGGCGCTCGCGGGCGCCGTTGCTGGGTGGCCACGAAGGCACGCTCATCCGCGGGGGGATGTTCCGCCCCTTTGCCCTGGCGGGCGGGCGGGCGGTCGGCGTGTGGCGGCTTGAACGTGGCGAGGTCGTGCTCGAGCCGCTGGGTCGGCTGTCCAAGGCCAACGCCGCCGCGCTGCGCGCGGACGCCAAGGACGTGCGGCGCTACCTCGAGCTCTGACGCCGCCCTACTGCGCCCCGGCGAGCCGGGCCAGGTGCGCGCGCCAGGCGCCCTCGGTTTGCACGAGCGGCCGGGCTCTGAACGCGGCTGCCAGGGCCTGGCGTGACCCGCCGGGATGAAAGCGGCAGGCGAGCTTGACCGCCGCTCGCTCTCCCTCCTCGCGGGCCAGGAGGTCGATGATGGTTCCGCCCAGCAGCGGCGCGTCGCGGACTCCGGGCGGGAAGGCGGGACGCCGTCCGTCGCGCATCCGCCGCGCGATGGCCGGCCGTGCGTACTCCGTTTGGCCCGAGAACCATCGCGCAGCGCCCTCGAGCAGCCACGCCCAGCGGAGCTCGAGGCGGACGCGCACGGGTGCAGCCACGCCGCTCAGAGCTCGGTTGTTCTCGGTGATCACCCGCTTCGTGTAGAGCGCCGCGGCGGTCAGCGCGAGCATCTCGCGCGACCCGGGCACGTTCGACGCGCGTCGCTCCTGGACGTCGGCGGCCAGCACGTGAAGCTCGTCGGCTCCTGCCCAGCCGGCTACGTAACGGCGGGCCGCGGGCGCGGTCAGCAGCCAGATTCCGGGCAGGAGCGGGTTGGACAGCGAGAGCGACGTCGTGCTGTGGTGGACGATCACCGTCACGTCGGCCAGCGTGCGCGGAAAGCAGTCATCGAGCCGCTCGCGGGCGTGCTCGAGCGACTCGAGTATCCGCGCCGCCTCGTCGGCCTGGGCCGAGTCGTGGCGCGCGCGGAACGATGGCGAGACGGACTCGACCCAGGGCATCTTTCTTGATTGGCCCGGCGCGAGGCGCTGGAGTTGGGTTCAGACCAGAACGGGCTGGCGGTCGGAGGCGACCGAGGCGATCTCCTCGGAGGCGCGCTCGAACTCCTCATCGGACAGCACCGGGGTGCCCTCGAACGGCAGCTCGCGCGTCAGCTCCAGCCATGAGCGGCATCCGCCGTACTCATCGCGGACCTTGACCGTAACTGGCCGCGGGATCCGGTAGGTGCGAAGCAGGATCACGTGCAACGGATGGCGGCGCTTCCACGCCAGGCGCTTCTCGGCGTAGTCGGTCGTCCATACGTAGAACGGGGACAGCGCGTCGACCGCTCGGCGATCGGAGACCGTGTAATGCGCGGCCACCTCGGCCCAAGCCCGAATCCGCACGCGATCGGGTTGCACGAGGTCCCCATCGTGCAGCAGCGCGTTGGGCGGCGGCTCGCCGTCGCTCCACACGCCCTCTTCGAGCGCACGGACCAATTCGGGTTGATGGGACTCACGCACCAGATCGGCGCACTGATGGTCGAATGTCGGATAGAGGAAGAAACGCTCGTAGTCGAGCTTGAAGTGTTTGTCGGGCTCACGGATACCGCCCTTACGAAGGGTGAGAAGCTGCTCACCCTCGGCCAGAGCACGCACGGTGACGGCCCATTCTTTAAAAGCAATCGGCATGTATCGATTCAGGGGAACGAGGATTTACTTGTCAGTCCCGTGCGCGCGATGGAGTACAACGGCGGCAACGGGGAGTTAGGCATTCTAGTTGAGAACTCCGAAATCCCCAAATGTTCCTGTAAATCGGGAACTTTTTTGCTAGCTACACCGCTATAGCTTTGTGCCGCGCCGCGAGAGCTGAGCCGGGGCCACTAGAGCCGGATTCCCGCGGTCGCCTCGAGCACCTCGATGATCGACGAGAAGTCGTGATCTGCATGGCCTCGGGCCATGGCGGCGACCATGATCTCCTTGGCCAGCGCTGCCATCGGAAACGGCGCTCCCCGGGCCTGACCTTCATCCAGACACAGGTCCACGTCCTTGAGCATGTGTTCGAGCTTGAACATCGGCTGAACGACCTCGACCTCCTCGCCGCTGTCCGTCCGCTCGATCTTGACCAGCGTCGTGTAGTCGTGGTCGCGCATCGGCCCGGCCTTGATGCTGAGCATCGTCGAGGCGCCCGACCCGGCCGCCATCACCTCGATGAGGGCGTCGAGGTCGACCTCCGCGCGCTTGGCCACCAGCAGCGCCTGGGCGAGCACGGCGGCGTTGCTGGCCGCCACGGCGTTGTTGATGAGCTTGACCATCTGACCGTGGCCGAGTGGGCCGGCGTGGACGATCACCCGGCCCATGGCCTCGAGCACCGGGCGGGCGCGCCCGAAGTCTGCCTCGGTGCCCCCGGCCATGATCGTGAGCGTCCCATCCTCGGCCCTCGGGGAGGAGCCGGTGACGGGCGCGTCGACCATGCTCATCCCGCGTTCGACAAGCCGCGCGGCGATCTCGAGTGTGGCCTGGACGCCGATCGTCGAGCAGTCGACGAACAGCGCGCCACGGGGCGCTCCCGCGGCGGCCCCGTCGTCGCCGAGCAGCACCTCGCGCACCTGCGGTCCGTCAACCACCATGGTCACGACAATGTCGGCCCCGTCGGCCGCCTGGGCCGGCGTCGGCGCCGCGTCGACCGGGTGCCGCTTGGCGAACTCCGTCGCGCGGGCGGCGGTGCGGTTCCACACGCTCAGCTCGTGATCGGCGGCGACGAGGTTGGCCGCCATCCGCGAGCCCATGATTCCGAGTCCAAGAAACGCGATCTTCATGCTGCGGCACCATACCCGCCGCCGCCCGGCGTCTCGATCCGCAGGCGCTGACCGGGCTCGAGTGATCCGATCGCCTTGGCCGGGAGCTCGGCGCCATCGAGAAGGTTGCGGCCCCGTCGGCCCGGCTCGCCGCCATTCGCCCCGGGCGGCGCATGACGCCGGCGCTCGGTGATGAGCGAGTAGCGCAACGGCGCCAGCGCCTCGAGCTCGCGGACGACGCCATCGCCTCCGCGCCACCGCCCTTGGCCCCCCGAGCCCCGCCGCAGCCCGTACTTGACCATACGCAGTGGGAACTCGAGCTCGAGTGCCTCGACCGGCGTGTTGAGCGTGTTGCTCATCGCGACGTGGACGCCGCTGGGCCCGTCGGCGTCGGGGCAGGCACCCTGGCCGCCTCCGATCGTCTCGTAGTACACGACGTCCTCGTTGCCCAGCGTCAGGTTGTTCATCGTGCCCTGGCCCAGCGCGCGCCCGAAGGCCCCGAGCACGAGGTCGGCCACGCGCGACGAGGTCTCGACGTTGCCGCCGACCACCGCCGCCGGCGAGCGCGCGTTGAGCAGGGATCCCTCGGGCGCGATCACCGTGACCGGTCGGTAGGCGCCCGCGCTGGGAGGGATGTCCGGGTCGGTGAGCACGCGGATGGCGAAGTAGCAGGCGGAGCGAGTGACGGCGATCGGGCAGTTCAGATTGCCCTCGTGCTGCGCCGCACTGCCAGAGAAGTCGAGCGTCAGCTCGTCGCCCGCCACCGTGGCCTCGAGGACGAGGGGGAGATCGCCCTCACGGGCCTCGAGCACGTCCTCGGCCGCACGCACGCCGTCGTCGAGCTCCTCCAGGCAGGTGCGCGTCCGTCGCTCGGCATAGTCGAGGACCTCGGTGAAGGCCCGTCTCAGGCGCTCCGCTCCGACGCGGGCGTGGAGCTCGAGCAGGCGACGGTCGCTGGTGCGCCCGGCGGCCAGCTGGGCGCGGAGGTCGGCCCGGCGCTGGGCGGGCCGGCGCATCATCGCGCTCAGCTCCGTGATCGCTCGCTCGTCGAGGATCCGCGGCGAGATGACCACGCCCTCGTCCTCAAGGGTGCGGCTGTCGGCGGGCATCGAGCCCGGGGTCGGGCCGCCGACGTCGGCGTGGTGGGCGCGGGTGGCCGCGAAGGCGATCAGCTCGCGCTCGGCGAACACGGGGGTGATCACCGTGATGTCGGGCAGGTGGGTGCCGCCCCGGTAGGGGTCGTTGAGGATCCAGGCCTGTCCGGGCTGGTGGGCCTCGTCCTTGACGGCGGCGACCGCGGCCGGCATCGCCCCGAGGTGGACGGGGATGTGCTCGGCCTGCATGACCATCTGGCCGTCGGGGTCGAACAGCGCCGTCGAGGCGTCCCGGCGCTCCTTGATGTTGGCCGAATGGGCCGAACGGATCAGCACCGCGCCCATCTCCTCGCAGATCGCGCGAAGTGCGCCGGCGAGGATCTGAAGTTCGACGGGATCGGTCATCCGCGCCACTCAAGGCGGATCGTCCCGCAGGCATCGACGGTCCCCGACCAGCCGGGGGGCACGAGGAGCGTGGACTCGGGCAGGTCGACCACGGCGGGCGCGGCGATCTCCGTGCCGGGCGCCGGCGCACCGCTCAGCACCTGAAGCTCGAGCTCCTGCCCGGCGAGCACGGCGGTGCGCGTGCGAGGATCCGGCGCCACGCTGGTCTCCTCGGCGGCGAGCGATACCGCGGCCTCGGCGCCGGTAGCGGTGACGCGTATCGTGACGAGCTCGAGCGACTGGTCGGCGTCGCTGTAGCCGTAGCGGTCCTCGTGTTCGGCTTCGAAGGCCGCCCGCAACTCGGCGGGGTCGGGCGTGAGCCCGCCGCGGATCGGCAGCTCGAAGGCCTGGCCCCGGTAGCGGAGCTCGTACGTGGCGCGCAGCTCCGCCTGCGTTTGGCCCAGGGCCCGGCGAGCCTGCTCGCCGAGGGCACGGGTCTCCTCGGCGATCGCCTCGGCGCTCAGCGTCTCGCCGCCCATGAACACGCTCCGCTGCACGTCGCGGCGCGGCGGCGAGACGACCAGGCCCAGCGCGGCCAGTACGCCCGAGGCCCGCGGACAGACGATCGCCGTGATGCCGAGCTCGTCGGCGATGTGCGCCGCGTGGAGCGGTCCGGCGCCGCCGAAGGCGAGCAGCGCGTACCGCCTCGGGTCGATCCCGCGCTGGACCGTGACGACGCGCAGCGCGCGGACCATCTCGGCATTGGCGACGCGAACGATGCCCTCCGCGCACTCACGGATCCCGAGGCCGAGCGCGTCGGCCAGGCGGCCGATGGCCGCCTCGGCAGCCCGCAGGTCGAGTGAGACGCCACCGGCCAGCGGCGCGTCGGCGGCCAGGTAGCCGAGGGCAAGGTTGGCGTCGGTGACCGTGGGCTCCTCGCCGCCGCGGCCGTAGCACGCCGGACCCGGCTGGGCGCCGGCCGATCGGGGGCCGACCCGCAGTGCACCGCCGCCGTCGCGCCAGGCGATCGAGCCTCCACCGGCCCCCACCGTGTGGACGGCGAGCATGGGCAGCGCCAGGGGCCGGTCGGCCACCTCACCGGCGCTGCGCTCCTGCACCGCGCCGTCGTCGACCACGCACACGTCGCATGAGGTCCCGCCCATGTCGAAGCACAGTGCGTCGCGGGCACCGGCGGCGCGGGCCACGAATGCCGCCCCCGCCGCTCCGCCGGCCGGGCCCGAGAGCACGGTCCAGGCGGCATGGTCCGCGGCTGTTTCGGCATCGATCAACCCGCCGTTGGACTGCATGATCGTCGGCTCGGGGATGCCGGCCACCTCCGCGCGGCGGATCAGGCCGCGGAGATAGCGACCGAGGAGGGGGGAGAGCGCGGCGTCGACCTCGGTGGTCGCGGCGCGCTCGTACTCGCGGAATGTCCCCACGACCTCGTGGGAGAGCGACACGTGGACGTCGGGCAGGCGCTCGGCCAGGGCGCGCCCGATAGCGCGTTCGTGGTCGGGGTGGCGGTAGGAGTGCAACAGCACCACCGCGACGGCCTCGGCGCCGGCCTCCTCCACCTGGCTGGCCAGCCAGCCAGCGTGGTCGGGAGCGAGCTCGACGAGCGGGCCATCGGGGGTCATCCGCTCGTCCGCGGCGAAGCGGAGCTCATCGGGCACGAGCGGCGCCGGGCGGCGGGCACACAGCCGGTAGAGCTCGGCCCGGTTCTGCCGTCCCAGGGCGACGATGTCGGTGAAACCCTCCGTCGCGATGAGCGCGGTGCGCACACCCTGCCCCTCGAGAAGGGCGTTGGTGGCCACGGTCATGCCGTGGGCGAAGGTCGTGATCTCGCTCGGGTCGCGCCCGGCCTGCTCGAGTGCCTGCGCCACCGCCGCCATCACCCCCTCGGACTGGTCGGCGGGCGTGGTCGGGGCCTTGGCGGTGATCACCTGCCCGTCGAACGCCAGCACGGCATCGGTGAACGTCCCACCCACGTCGACGCCGAGGAGCATGGTCGCGACGCTATCCGAACTCGCGCGCCGGCTGCGGCGCGGGACCGAGCGTCCCAGCCGCAAAAAGGGCCCCGCGCACGCGGGGCCCCTTAATCCCCTGACGGGGGCGTCAGGCAGCGATTTGGATGGGCAACTCGTCGGTGTCGGCGAGATGCTGGTGCGACGGGCAGTAGCCGTTGTGGGCCAGCGGCATGCGCTGGCAAGGCGTGCCCTTGCGCGTGCTGGCCCGGCACTGGAGCGGATTGCCGTAGATGTCAAAGCCGTTCTGGGGCTGGCGCATCAGAAACTCGTCGGCGCAGCTGATGTAGCGCTCGCACACGCGCAGCACCCGCATCTGCGACGTCATCGGGAAGTACGCCCGGATGTTGTGAAACAGCGTCCGCGCCGGGTGCGCGAAGTAATGGCGATCGGTGGCGAGGCGCTCGACCGCGGCCTCGCACGCGCGCAGCACCCGTTCGTGATTGGCGTGTAAACAGACGCTGTGCGGATCCTCCACGATCTCATTCGCCAGCTCGCGGTAGATGGCGCGGCTAAATCGGTACACGCAGGCTCAACTCCTCTCGGCTCCTTGCCGGATGCGCAAATCCCTTGGCGGGGGGCGAGTATTCCCGCCTCATATGAAGTCCGCGAGGGACCGATTATTAATTCGACGTTAAGCCGGAACTTGGTGCGTTATGACCAGGCCTCGAACCGCGCCGGCTCGCCCGGAGCGGCGACGACGTGGACACCGTCGAGCTCGGGATTGCGCTCGGGGAAGTCGAGGCGGAGGTGAGCGCCGCGGCTCTCGGTACGTCGCAGCGCTGACCCGGCGATGAGGCGGACCAGCGGATGAGGATCCCGGCTCAGCTCGGCGAGCCCGTCGCCGTCGCGCTCGAGGCCGCCGAGGCGCCAGAGCGCCTCGCGGCTCTCGGGGGTGGGGATGGGGGGCCGCTCGAGGCGGGCGGGCTCGGCGTCGGTCCGCGGCGCGGGCTCGTCCATCGCCGCCTCGGCGGCGCGGGCTCCGAACACGAAGCACTCGGTCAGCGAGTTCGAGGCCAGGCGGTTGGCCCCGTGCAGTCCGGTGCAGGAGCACTCGCCGACGGCGTAGAGCCCCGCCAGGCTGGCTCGCCCACGGAGATCGGTGGCGATCCCACCCATCATGTAATGGGCGGCCGGCGCGACGGGGATCAGCTCGCGCTCTGGGTCGATTCCCGAGCGGCGCAGCGCCGCCACCACGTTGGGGAAGAGGGCGGGATCGACGTCGCGCATGTCGAGCCCGACCGACCTGGCGCCCGGTGAGCGCCATCTGGCGCTGCACGGCCAGGGCGACCTGGTCGCGCGGGGCGAGCTCGTCGACGAACCGTTCGCCGCTGGCGTCGAGCAGCAGCGCGCCCTCGCCGCGGACCGCCTCGGTGACGAGGAAGCCATCGGCGCCGTTGGGCGCGGCCACGGCGGTGGGATGAAACTGCATGAACTCGAGGTCGGCCAACTCGGCGCCGGCGGCGTAGGCGAGCAGCAGCCCGCCTCCGATCGCCCCCGCGGGATTGGTGGTGCGCGACCACAGCGCGGCGGCGCCGCCGGTGGCGAGCACGACAGCGGCGCTGGCGATCCGCTCGCCGCCCCGTAGCTCGACCCCGTGCGCGCGCTGGTCGGCGGTAAGGATCGCCACCGCGCGCCTGTCCTCCAGGACGTCGATGCGCGGCTCCTCGGCGACAAGAGCGGAGAGCTGGCGGATCAGCCGGCGTCCGGTCGCCGCTCCGCCGGCGTGGACCACGCGCCGCACCGAGTGGCCGCCCTCGAGCCCGAGCGCGAGGTTGCCGCTGCGATCGGCGTCGAAGGTCATCCCGAGACGGATCAGGCGCCGCACCGCCTCGGGTGCGTCCTCGGCCAGGACGCGGGCGGCCGACTCGCGGACCACCTGGCGACCAGCCTTGACGGTGTCGGCGCAGTGCAGCTCGGGGCTGTCCTCGTCGGACATCGCCGCGGCCAGGCCGCCCTGGGCCCAGTAGGTTGAGGATTCGGCCAGTGCGGTGGCGGACACGAGGATCACACGCGCCCCCCGCTGCGCCGCGGACAGCGCCGTGTACAGACCGGCTGCCCCAGCCCCGACCACCGCAACCTGTGTCTTCATGGAGATACCGTACCCGTCATGGCTTCGGCGCCCGCGTTCCTTGAACACCGCTCTTCGCTCGCCCATGACACCGGGTCGCATCCCGAACGCGCGGAGCGGATAGTCGCCATCGAGCGCGAGCTCGACCGCCGGCAATGGCTGGGATTTGAACGCGTGGAATCACCGGCGGCCGAACGCCCCCAGCTCACCGCGGTCCACGACCCAGGCTATGTCGATGCGATCGAGCAGTTTGCGAGACGCGGCGGCGGCCAGCTCGATGCCGACACCCTGCTGAGCGCGGGGTCGTTCGAAGCTGCCCTGCATGGCGCCGGTGGCGCCATCGCGCTGGTCGACCTCGTGCTCGACGGCGCGGTGCCGACCGGCTTCAGCGTCCACCGCCCGCCAGGGCATCACGCGCTGAGGGCTCGCGCGATGGGCTTCTGCCTGTTCAACAGCGTCGCCATCGCCGCGCGCCACGCGATCGACGCGCGCGGCATCGAGCGCGTGTTGATCTTCGATTGGGATGTGCATCACGGCAACGGCACCAACGACATCTTTCACTCCAGCGACCAGGTGCTGTTCGTGTCGATCCACCAGTCGCCGCTGTATCCCGGCACCGGGCCCGCGACGGACGTGGGCTCGGGTGCCGGCGAGGGATTCACGGTCAACCTCCCGGTCCCGCCGGGCAGTGACGATGCCCTGTACCTGTCGCTGATCGATGCCATCGTGGCGCCGCTCGCGCGGGCCTTTGGACCGCAGCTGATCCTCGTCTCAGCCGGCTACGACGCGCATCGCGACGACCCGCTGGCCTCGTGCGCGCTGAGCGACGACGGATTCGCGGCCATGACCACGGCGGTGCGGCGCATCGCCGCGGAGGTGCAGGCGCCGCTGGGGTTCGTGCTCGAGGGTGGCTATGCGCTCGGCGCGCTCAGCCGGTCTGTGGCCCGGACGATGGAGGCGATGACGCGACCCGTGGCGGGGAACGGCGCGGGCCCGCCGGTCGGGTCCAGCCCGGTGGCGGTCGAGGCGGCCGCGCGTCTGGCGCGCTGGTGGCCCGGGGTCGTTCTCGCCTGATCAGCCGACGAGGTGGGCCTGGGCGCTGATGCCCCGGGCGCGGAGCCGCACGGCCAGCACCCTGGCCGCGGCGTGGGTGGGAAAGTGCCCGGTGAAGACGATCCACTGCCCGGGCCTCATGCGAGGGTGAGCCGATGAGTCGAGGATCCCCAGCGGGACGCCGGCGAGGCTCAGGCGCGCGGCGGCGGACCTGGCCGCAGCCTGCGTGGCGCTGGAGGAGAGAACGACCGTGTAGCCGGCCCGCCCGGACGGCCAACCCGGGATTGCCTTGGCCGTCGACGTCGGCGCGGCGGTGCTGGCCGCCGGCGCCGGGGCGGCGGTGACGCCGCGTGCCGCCGAGCTGCTGGCGTTTTCGGACAGGTTGATCAGGGCGATCGCGAAGCCGGCCAGCGCCAGCACGACGACGACAGCGACGATCGCCACGCCGATCCGCCAGTCTGGCGGGCTGTGCACCAGCGTGTGGGCCTCGCCGCACTCCAGACACCACTCCTGATCGGTGTCCATGGACGCGCCGCAGCGGTGACAGCGCGCGGCAGCGGCTCGCGCCGGCTCGGCGTCCGGCGGGACGACCTGAGGCTCTGCCGTGAGCGTCATTCTGCGTCGGGGGGGCGGGCGTTCGCGGCGCGGCCGAGGGGCTCACCGCAGGAGGCACAGAACTTGTCCCGGCTGCCGTGGAGGGCGCCGCAGTGTCCGCACGCGCCACCGATCCCGGCCTCGCGGAGCTCACGCAGTGGCTGGTCGGTGCCGAGCGCGCGGTCGAGTCCGCGGAGCTCCTCGTCGGTGCGCACGGCCTCGGCGAGCTTGGCCTGTACGAGATCGGGCCGCCGCCGCCCGTGGCGCTGGAGCTCGACCATGAAGCCGCCCAGATCACGGAGCTGGAGCTCGCGGAGCTGGCGAAGGTAACGGGCGCGGCGACGAACGCGGCCGCGCTGGAGAAAGCCCGACGCGGTTGGGGGTACCGAGTCTGGCGCCGATGGGTCGGGGGTGGGCTGAAGCGCTTCGGGCTCGGGTTCGGGTTCGGGTTCGTATTTGGGTTGGGGTTCGGGTTCGGGTTCGTATTTGTCTTCGACCGTTGCCTGCTCGACCGGCTCTGGCGCGGGCTGTGGCGTGGCGACTGGCTCTGGCTCCGGCTCGGTGGGTTCGGGAGCCGGTGGGGCCACCGCTCCGGGAGCCAACTTCGACACCGGGGCCCAGCGCGCCGAACCGTTGGCCTGGGCCGCCTCGGGCGCGGCGCCGTGGGACGTACCCGCGCCGCTTGCCTCGGCCTCCGGAGGGGGGCCGAGTCGTCTGCTGGCCGACGCGCGGCGGCGGCGGGCGATGCTTTCGAGGAGGCCGCTCATGGCTTCTGAGGCTCCGCCGAGTATAAGCCTCGACGTGACGTCAAGCCCGACCTCGGGCCGGGTTGGCGGCCAGCAGCGCGCGCCACGCCGTGACCACGTCCGCGGCCATCCGATCGGAGGAGAATCGCTCGGCGTGCTCGCGCCCGGCGACGCGTGGATCGGGGTCGGCCAGGTGGGGCGCGAGCACGGCGCGCCACCGTTCGCGGTCGAACGGTCCGCAGTGGCTGCCGGCCACGCCCTCGAGCACCGTTGGGGCGATCCCGACCGGCGTCGAGAGGGCCGGGACGTCGCAGGCGAGGGCCTCGAGGAGCGCCAGCCCGAAGCCCTCGCGGTCTGAGGGGATGAGCACGGCGTTGGCGGCGTTCATCCACAGCGGGACTCGCTCGGGGTCGACGCCGCCGAGGGTCAAGAGGCGCGTCCGGCCCGCAGCCGCCTGGGCCAGGTCGAATCGCTTCTCGGGGCGCGCCGGGTCGGCGGGAAACAGGAGGTACGGCCCGGCGGGATCGAGGCCGAGCGCAGCCCGCGCCTCAGCGCGCGGGATCGGGACGAAGCGCCCGAGGTCGACGCCGCACGGCAGCACGGCGCGAGTTCCGCGAACGGCCCAGCCCGGCACCCGGTCAGCCATCGGCGCCGACACCGTGGCGACGAGGTCGAGCAAGGGAAGCGCCGCCACGGTGATCGCCCGCGACCGTGGATGGGCGAGGTCGGTCCCGTGCAGCGTGACCGCGCGCTTGCGCGCCGGCACCGCCAGCGCCGGCCACGCCGTGAGCCCGAAATGAGCGTGGACGACGTCGAAGCGCTCTCCCCGATACCGCCGCCGCAGCGCGACGCCGTGGCGCGCGTAGTTGGCCGGGCTCCCTGGACCGAAGGTGTACAGCTCGAGCTCGACGCCGTCGATCCGCCGCAGCGCCTCGACCTGATCGCGCACGAAGCTGCCCAGCGCCGGGCGCTCGGGTGTGGGGTACATGTTGGTCACGATCAGCGCGCGCACGGTGGCGAGCGTATCCGGCGAGCCGCCAAACCCCTGCGCAGCGCGCCCGGCGCCACCGCCAAACCGTGTCTGCCCGTCGCTCTGGCACCATCCGTGCCCATGGACCCCCGCTCCGACCAGCCCGTCGCCGTCTTCGACTCGGGAGTCGGCGGCCTGACCGTCCTGCACGAGTTGCTGGTCTCGCTGCCCACCGAGGACTACCTGTACCTGGGCGACACGGCCCGCTTCCCCTACGGCGAGCGGACTCAGGCCGAGCTCCAGGCGTTCTCGATCGAGATTGCCGATCACCTGCTCGAGGAGGGCGCCAAGCTGCTGGTGGTGGCATGCAATGCCGCCAGCTCCGCGGCGCTGGGGGCGCTCGAACGCCACCTGACAGGACGCGGCGAGGAGATCGACGTGATCGGCGTGGTGGCTCCTGCGACCCAGCTGGCGGTGGCGGGCAGCCGGACCGGCCGTATCGGCCTCCTCGCCACGCCGGCCACGGTCGCGAGCGGCGCCTACGTGCGCGCGGTCAGCGCCGCCGACCAGCACGTGCACCTGGAGAGCGTGGCCTGTCCCGACCTGGCGCCGATCATCCAGGGCGGCTTTCCGTTCAACACCAAGGTTGTGGAGACCGTGCGCGCGTACTGCGCGCCGCTGCGCGACGCCGACGTCGACACCGTCATTCTTGGCTGCACGCACTACCCGCTCGTGGCTCCGATGCTCCAGCGGACGCTCGGGCGCGGGGTCACGCTCGTGACCTCGGGCGCCGGTGTGGCCCGCAGCGTCGAGCGAGCGCTGGCCTCGCGCCGGCTGCTCAATCCACAGCGCGAGGAGGGGAGCTACCGCTTCCGCTGCACCGGCGAGGTCGAGGCGTTCCGCGGACTGGGGACGCGGTTCCTGCAGATGCCGCTTGAGGAAGTTGCGCACGTCGAGCTGGAAACGCGGGTAGCTGTATGAGCGCGGCGGGACCGCAGCGGAGCTACGGCCGGGCCCCGGACGGCATTCGGCCCACCACGATCGAGCCGGGCTTCGTGCGCACGGCGACCGGATCGGCCCTGATCTCGATGGGCGAGACCCGTGTCATCTGCACGGCCTCCGCCCAGGAGAGCGTGCCCCGCTGGCTGCTCGGATCGGGCCGCGGCTGGGTCACGGCCGAGTACGGGATGCTTCCCGCCTCGACCGGCGAGCGCAAGCAGCGCGACGTCAGCAGGGGTCGTCCCGATGGCCGCACGGTCGAGATTCAGCGGCTGATCGGCCGCGCTCTGCGGGGCGTGATCGACTTCCAGGGCCTCGGCGAGCGCACGATCTACATCGACTGCGACGTGCTCCAGGCCGACGGGGGTACGCGTTGCGCCTCGATCACCGGGGGAATGGTCGCGCTCCGCCTAGCCGTCGAGAAGCTGATCGCGGGAGGGTCGCTGGCGCGGACGCCGCTGACCGGCAGTGTCGCGGCGATCTCGTGCGGGATCGTCGCCGGGGTGCCGCTTCTCGACCTCGACTACCCCGAGGACTCCAGCGCGGAGGTCGACGCCAACGTGGTCATGACCGGAGACGGTGGCCTGGTCGAGGTGCAGGCCACCGCTGAGCGGACGCCGCTTTCGCGCGCGCACCTCGACGAGCTGCTGGCGCTGGCCGGCGGTGGCATCGAGACGCTGCGGGCGCTACAGGACGAGGCGGTCGCCGCGGCCCAGCCCTGAGGAGCCTGAGGCGCCGGTGCGCTCGCTGATCCTCGCCAGTCGCAATCCCCATAAGCTGCGAGAGGTGGCCCGTCTGCTCGCTCCCGCGGGCATCGCCATCGAGGCGCTCCCAGATGGGATCGAGCTGCCCCCCGAGGACGCCGACACGTTCGAGGGCAACGCGCTGCCCAAGGCCCGGACGGCGGCTGCGGGCACCGGTCGGGCCTCGATCGCCGATGACTCGGGCATCGAGGCCGAGGCCCTCGGTGGCGTTCCCGGAGTCCGCTCGGCGCGCTACGCCGGGCCACACGCGAGCGACGAGGAAAACCTCGACAAGCTGATGCACGAGGCGCCGGCCGGGAGCGCCCTGCGCTACGTCTGCGCGCTGGCCTACGTCGACCCGTCGAGCGGCGAAGAGCGCGTGTTCTTCGGCGAATGTCGTGGCCGGCTGGCGGATGCGCCACGCGGAACAGGCGGGTTTGGCTACGACCCGGCATTCCTGGTCGACGAGGACGACCAGGGCCGCACGATGGCCGAGATGAGCGACGAGGAGAAGGACGCCGTCAGTCACCGCGGGCATGCGGTCCGCGCTCTTGCGGACTGGCTCGCGCGATGAGCGTGGGCGACGCGCCTGAAGGCCGTCGCACGAACCGGCGACGTTGTGAGCAACCAACAGCCGACTGGGGGCGACCGGCCCCCGGGGGTCGGTCGCACACCCGCGGAGAATCGTGACAACGTCGCCGGCGCCGTCTGTCGCGGGGCACATTCCTCGGCCTGAGCCCGAGTTTCGGTCGCTCGGTTCCGCGGTCGCGGTGGTTTGTCACTTTCCTCGGCTGTCGTAGTCAGCGGAGGTTGATCGCGGCCGAGGCCGCCACCGCGAAGGTCACCGCGGCGTACCCGAGGTAGCCCTGGACCACGAGGATCACGACGGCGATGAGGCAGACGAGGACAACCGTCAGCCAGCCGATGCGAGCGAGGTCCACGGCGACATTGTCGCCGTCCGCGCCGACAGCGCCGTTCATGCGCCGTCGCCTGGCGCGGCGCCCGGCGGCCATTGCATCAGCTCGATCTGGCTGCCGGCCGGGTCGCGCACGGTGACGCGGGGCGAGCCCCAGTGCGACGGCAGCGGGTCGGACGTATGACCGGCGTCATGGAGCGCCGCAAGCGTCGCCTCGTAGTCGGGACAGACGAGGGCGAAGTGTCCCGTGGCCGGCTCCACGTCGACGACGGGCAGCAGGTGGATCTGGTCTCCAGAGCCGTCCGGTGATCGAGCGAGCCACACGGCACGGCCGGCCAGCGCAGGCGGTGCGGGGACGGTTTGAAATCCGAGCAGGGCATAGAAGCTCAGGCAATCGACCAGTTTTTCGGGTGGGATTTCGCGCGTTACGTGGTGGATCATGGGGCGAACCGGGCCGCCGGCGGGTGGTTGAGGGACATTAAACCTGGGAAGAAAGCCGCAAATAGCGCCAATCGGGCGGCGATGGCAGTGCGAACGCCCGTACTGACTGGTGAGAATGAGCGTAGGACACGGGACTGGCGGGCGGAACGCGTCCGCGAGCCGTGTTAGCTTCGCTCATTCCTACCACCTCGAAGGAGGGAGAAAGTGACGAAGTCTGAATTCGTCGACCAGGTCGCGGATCGCGCCGGGTTGAGCAAAAAGGACGCCGGTAGCGCAGTGGACGCAGTGTTGGACACGATCGAGGACGCCCTGAAGCGCGGTAGCGACGTGGTCTTCTCGGGCTTCGGCAAGTTCAGCGTCTCCCAGCGCAGCGCGCGCGAGGGTCGTAATCCGGCCACTGGCGAGACGATCCAGATCGCCGCGTCCACGGTGCCGAAGTTCACTGCCGGCGCGGCCCTCAAGAAGGCCGTCAAGTAAAGCCTCCCGCTGAGCCGCCTGTCCGCCGGCGGCGAGCCGTCTGCGGGCAATCGACCAGGAGGCGCCGCCGGTGACGTCGGGGGCGCAGGAGGCGCGTTCCCACGGGCTCCCGGCCGCTCTGGGGGGTCGGGGGTTCGGCGAGCGGCTCGCCAACCGCGTTCGGGTCCGCCAGTCCCAGCTCGTGCTGGGGCTCGATCCCGACCCACTCCGCCTGTGGCCCCGAGCCCTCGAGCTCGCGGGCGGGGCCGGCACGTCACCTGCCCCGCCCGACGCCCAGGCCGGACGCGCGGTCAGCGCCCACTGCCGCCTCGTCATCGAGGCTGTGGCCGAACACTGCGTGGCCACCAAGCTCCAGAGCGCGTGCTTCGAACGACTCGGGGCGGCGGGCTGGGCGGCCATGGGCGAAGTGGCCGTGGCGGCGCGCGACCACGGGCTGCTGGTCATCCTCGACGGCAAGCGGGGCGACATCGACGTGACCGCGGCGGCCTACGCCCAGGCCCTCCTCGGTCACACCGACACGCCCTACGGCCGTGTGGACGGGCTCGGGGCCGACGCCATCACGGTCAATCCGCTGCTCGGGCTCGACTCGCTCGCCCCGTTCGTCAGCGCCGCTCGCGACCGAGACGCGGGTCTGTTCGTGCTCGTGCGTACCTCCAATCCGGGGGCCGCCGATGTGCAGGAGCGCGAGCTGTCCACGGGCGGGATCGTGAGCCAGCGCCTGGCCGAAATGGTCGACGAGCTCGGCCGACCTTCGTTGGGTGAGGCCGGGCTGGCCGACATCGGTGCGGTCGTCGGCGCCACCGCGCCCGACCGTCTCGCGGCGTTGCGCGAGTCCATGCCGCACACCCCGTTCCTGCTTCCTGGGGTCGGGGCGCAGGGGGGGAAGGTCGAAGATCTTGCCGCCGCCTTTGCCCCCGGTCCGGCCGGTGGGCTCGTGTCTTCCTCGCGCGGTCTCGTCGGCGCCGGCGAGAAGACCGGCGGCGAGCCGGCGGAGGCCGCCCGGCGCGAGGCGAGCCGTTTGCGCGCCCTCGCCTGGGGACTGGGTTAGTCAACCCCATCGGAACCCACTGCGGATGAAACGCTTTTCCGAGATCCGTCGAAAGCCCTGTATTTGCGGGGCGGGCGCTTGTATGATCGCGCCGCGATGGTCGCCCGTAGTCGTGCGCGGTTCCTTGCGCCGATCGCGCTCGTCGCGGTGATTGCAGGGACCTACGTAGTCATCCACCAGGGGTTGACGTCCAAGTCAGCCCCCGCTCACCACGTCCGCAAACGCGGTCAGCGGCCGCGCGGGCGCTACCGCAAGGTCAAGTACTACGTCGTCCAGGGAGGCGATAGCCTCATCAGCATCGCCTCTAAGACCGGGCTTAACCTCTCCACTCTCGAGTCGCTCAACCCGGGCGTCGATCCCAACAGCCTGCAAACGGGACAGCGGATCCGCCTGCGACGATGACCCGCCGCATCGTGTGCCGCGTGGTCCTCGCGGCCGGATGCCTGATGGCGGCGGGGGCGACATTCGCCATGGCCGCTCAGGCGTCTGAGCCGCCGGCGCTCAGCGTCCGCGCCGCCATCCTCATATCGGGCAAGACGGGACAGGTGCTTTACGGCGTCGATTCGGGCCGCCAGCTGGCGATCGCCAGCACGACCAAGCTGATGACCGCGCTGGTGACGCTCGAGCACGCCCCGCTGGGCCGGACGTTCACGCAGAACAACTTCTACCCGGCGGCGAGCGACTCGCAGATCGGCCTGGTGCCGGGCGAGCGCATGAGCGTCCACGACCTGCTCCTCGCCCTGCTGCTGCCGAGCGCCGACGACGCCGCCGAGGATCTTGCCTACAACGTCGGCCACCATTCCGTGCGCCGGTTCATCGGGATGATGAACGCCCGTGCGCGACAGCTCGGCCTCACCCACACGCACTACTCGACGCCGAGCGGACTCGACACACCCGGCAACCATTCGAGCGCCTCGGACCTCGCGAAGCTGGCCGACTACGACCTGAAGACCCAGCCCTTCTTCCGCCACGCCGTGGCCATGTCCAGCGCGGTTCTGCACACGGGCAACCACGTCCGCGACGTCGTCAACCGCAACGACCTGGTCGGGCGCGTGCCGTGGATCAACGGCGTGAAGACCGGCCATACGAACGACGCCGGGTACGTCCTGGTTGGGTCCGGGACCCAGCACGGGATGCGCCTGTTGAGCGCCGTGATGGGCACCTCTAGCGAGGCCTCGCGCGACTCGAACACGTTGGCTCTGCTCGACTACGGCTTTGACACCTTCCGCCTGAAGACATGGGTGCATCGGGGCGATGTCGAGGCGCGTCCCACCGTCCGCGACCAGCCGGGCAAGCGCGCCGTGGTCGTCGCCGGCCAAGGGTTCGCGTACGTATTCCCGAAGACCGCCCACGTGAGGCTGGTGGTCGATGTCGATCATCAGCTCGCCGGCCCGCTCCCGTGGCACGCCCACGTGGGCACCCTGCTCGTGCGCTGGCGCGGCCGCACCTACGCCCGGATCCCGCTCCTCCTGGCCCACAAGCTGAACGGAGTGAGTCCACTCACATTGGCGGCCCACTTCGTCACCCGCTCGTTTACGCTTGTAGCGCTCGTGGTGTTGTTCGCTGCAGCGATTGCTCTAGCCGCGCGTCGGCGCTGGCGGACCCGGGCGACGCGTGAACAGGGGGCTCCGGCCGGGTGATCATCACCGTCACGCTCAACGCGGCGCTCGACAAGACGCTCGAGGTGCCCAATTTCACCCCCGGCCGCCGCCACCGGACCGTCGATCAGACCACGATGCCGGGCGGTAAGGGAGTCAACCTCGCCCGGGCGATCAAGCGCCTGGGGCAGCCCGTGATCGCCACCGGACTGGCCGGCGGCGCGACCGGCAACCGGATCGTCGAGGCGCTCAACGACGAGGCGATCCTCAATGCTTTCGTGCGCATTCGCGAGGAGTCGCGGACCAACATGGCGGTCCTCGATCCCACCACCTCCCTGCACACCGAGGTCAACGAGCGCGGGCCGGCGGTGTCGACATCGGAGCTCGAGCTGTTCCGCGAGAAGCTGCTCTACCTGGCCAAGGGGGCGAGCATCGTCGTCTTCGCCGGCAGTCTGCCCCGCGGGGTGGAGGCCGACGTCTATGCCGGCCTGATCCGGGAGGTTCGCCGGCTCGGCGCCACCGCGATGGTCGACACCGAGGGCGAGCCCCTGCGCCTGGCCGTGCGGGCCGAGCCCGACGTCGTCTCGCCCAACGAACTCGAGGCCGAGGAGCTGGTCGGGCACGAATTCAACGACGACGACGACCGGGCTCAGGCCGTGGTCGAGATGACGAGGCTCGGCGCGGCCGAGGGCATCATGACCGTGTCCGACGGATGCTTCGCCCAGGTCACCGAGGGCGCCGTCGCCAAGCTGTACCGGGTGCGGGTGGAGGAGCAGGAGGCGCGCTCGAGCGTCGGCTCGGGCGACGCATTCCTGGCCGGCTACGTCGCCGCCCGGTACGCCGGTCGCTCGGCCGTCGAATGCCTGCGCTACGGCGTCGCGTGCGGCGCCGAGTCGATCCACCACTTCGGGGCCGGGATCGTCGAGGCGACCAAGGTCGACCGCCTGCTCGACGAGGTCAACGCTGAGCAGTTGCAAATTCCGGCCGAAATCTCCTGAGGCAGCGGTTTCGGGGGGCGAGTCCCCGGGAGCGCAGGGCGGCCGCTGCTAGCATCAAATGACCCGATGGTTGCCGCCGTCATCGCCTCCGAACTCCGCTCTGCACTACCGTCCGCTGGGCGTTCTACGATGCCGCGATGGAAGTAGAAATCGGGCGTGGAAAGAAGGCCCGTCGAGCCTACGGCTTTGACGACATAGCGATCGTTCCCTCGCGCCGGACGCGCGACCCGGACGATGTCGACATCACCTGGACGCTCGGTCCCTACCGGTTCGAGCTGCCGTTGCTCGCCGCCGCGCTCGATGGGGTCGTCTCGCCTGAGACCGCAGGCGTGATCGGAAGGCTCGGCGGGCTCGCCGTGCTCAACCTCGAGGGGATTTTCTGCCGCTACGAGGATGCCGACGCCCAGCTCGAGCGAATCTCCACCTTCTCGAAGGACATCGCGACGCGGGAGATGCAGGACATCTACCGCGAGCCGATCAAGCCCGAGCTGATCGCCCAGCGCATCCAGGAGATCAAGGCACAGGGGGTCGTCGCCGCCGCCTCGCTGACACCCCAGAAGGTGCGCAAGTACTACGACGTGGCGCTCGAGGCCGGACTCGACATCCTCGTCATCCAGGGGACCGTCGTCTCGGCCGAGCACGTCTCCCAAGACGAGACCCGCCCGCCGCTCAACCTCAAGGAATTCATCCGCGAGCTGTCGCCGACCCCGATCGTCGTGGGTGGCTGCGCCTCGTACCACACAGGTCTTCACCTGATGCGCACCGGCGCGGCAGGCGTGCTCGTCGGCGTCGGACCCGGCGCGATCTGCACGACCCGCGGCGTGCTCGGGATCGGCGTGCCCCAGGCGACGGCAATCGCCGATGTCGCCGCGGCGCGCTCGCAGCACATGCTCGAGACCGGCGATTACGTGAAGGTGATCGCCGACGGCGGGATGCGCAACGGTGGCGATCTCGCCAAGGCCATCGCCTGCGGAGCGGACGCGGTCATGATCGGATCGGCTCTGGCCCGTGCCTATGAGGCTCCGGGTCGCGGCTACAACTGGGGGATGGCGACCTTCCACCCCTCGCTACCGCGCGGAACTCGCGTGGCCACGGTACCCAACGGCCACCTCGATGAGATCATCCGCGGGCCGGCCCGTGAGAACGACGGCACGTTCAACCTGATGGGCGCGCTGCGGACCTCGATGGCCACGTGCGGCTATCGCGACATCGCCGAGTTCAATCGCGCCGAGCTGCTCGTCGCGCCGGCGCTGCAGACCGAGGGCAAGCACCTCCAGCGCGAGCAGGGCGTGGGCATGGGCGCGAGCGGCCGAGCCGCGACTGTAGGCGTGGGCGACTGAGTTGGCCACCGCGGCGGCCTCGCCAACTCGTCCGAGGAACGAGGCTGGCACGGACGCAGCGAGCGAAGTGCGCTCGGCACACGAGCGAGCGAGGACACAGCCAGGCGACGTTCACTCGGACGAAGTCGTGGTTCTCGACTATGGCGGTCAGTACTCACAGCTGATCGCGCGGAGGGTCCGTGAGTGCGGCGTGTTCTCCGAGCTGCTGCCCCACCACGTGGGCGCCGAGGAGGTGGCCCGGCGGCAGCCCAAGGGCGTGATTCTCTCGGGCGGCCCGGCGTCGGTGTACGCCGAGGGCGCGCCGGCGCTCGAGCGTGAGCTACTCGAGCTCGGCATCCCCGTGCTGGGCATCTGTTACGGGATGCAGCTCCTGGCGCGCGAGCTCGGCGGCCGGGTCGAGGGCGCTGAGGTGGGGGAGTTCGGGCGCTCGCAGCTGACCCTGAGCCACACCGGCCGGCTCTTGGCCGGCACACCGCTCGAGCAGACGTGCTGGATGTCGCATCGTGACACGGTCTTCGCCGCGCCTCCCGGCTTCGACGCCCTGGCCGCGTCGACCGCGTCGCCGGTGGCGGCGTTCGAGTCGGTCGAGCACGGGATCTACGGCATCCAGTTCCACCCCGAGGTCGTTCACACTCCCTACGGCCCGCAGGTCCTGAGCAACTTCCTCGAGGACGTCTGCGGCTGCGAGCGCACCTGGAGTCCGACCTCGGTGATCGACGACCAGATCGAGCGCATCCGCGCCCAGGTCGGCGAGGGACGGGCCATCTGCGGACTGTCCGGCGGGGTCGACTCGAGCGTGGCCGCGTTGCTCGTCCACCGGGCCATCGGCGATCGGCTCACGTGCGTGTTCGTCGATCACGGCCTCATGCGCAAGAACGAGGGCGCCCAGGTGGTGGGGGCCTTCCGCGACCACTTCCAGGTGCCGCTGGTCGCCGTCGACGCTTCCGAGCGCTTCCTGGCCAAGCTCAAGGGCGTCACCGATCCCGAGGAGAAGCGCAAGCGCATCGGCGCCGAGTTCATCCGCGTGTTCGAGGAGGAGGCGAGC
This sequence comes from uncultured Solirubrobacterales bacterium, assembly GCA_963734775.1. Classification (GTDB taxonomy): domain Bacteria; phylum Actinomycetota; class Thermoleophilia; order Solirubrobacterales; family Solirubrobacteraceae; genus Palsa-465. The sequence goes on along the minus strand of CAVTJE010000012.1, from coordinate 101,321 downwards.
AAGCTCGACGACGTCAAGTTCCTCGTCCAGGGCACGCTCTACTCGGACGTGATCGAGTCCGGTGGCGGCACGGGCGCGGCGACGATCAAGTCCCACCACAACGTCGGTGGTCTGCCCGAGGACCTCGACTTCGACCTCGTCGAGCCCCTCCGCGCGCTGTTCAAGGACGAGGTCCGCGCCGTCGGCGCCGAGCTCGGGCTACCCGAGCGCCTGGTGTGGCGCCAGCCCTTCCCCGGCCCCGGGCTGGCGATTCGGATCGTCGGTGGCGAGGCGACCCGCGAGCGCCTGGAGACCCTGCGGGAGGCCGACGCCATCCTCCAGGACGAGATCCGCAAGGCGGGTCTGTACCGCGAGCTGTGGCAGTCGTTCTGCGTCCTGCCCGACATCCGCACCGTCGGCGTCCAGGGCGACGAGCGCACCTACGGCAACGTGATCGTGATCCGCGCCGTGACCAGCGACGACGCGATGACCGCCGACTGGGCGCGGCTGCCCTACGACCTGCTCGAGCAGATCGCCTCGCGCATGATCAACGAGATCCGCCCGGTGGGGCGGGTCGTGCTCGATATCACGAGCAAGCCGCCGGGCACGATCGAGTGGGAATGAGCGGTCTGCTGCGACCACCCTCTGACAGGCGGCGCGGCCTCTACTGCGCCAGCTTGGCCATGATCACATCGACGTACTCGCCGAGGCCGTATGGAAGCGCGCCCAGCTCGAACCAGCGCGTGGTGTCGATCTCCGCGTGATCGACTGTGAGCTGGGGGTTTGGGAGCTCGGCGCGGAAGCAGTAGAGCGTTTCGGTCTTGTGTTGAGAGCGGCCGCTGACGGTGCCGAGGTCGGTCCATCCGGTGATCGCCACGCCGAGTTCCTCCTTCATCTCACGCGTGGCGGCGGCCGCCGGCGGTTCGTCCCGCCGCAGGCCTCCGCCGGGCAGGCCCCAGCGTCGGGGCCCGTAGGTGTGGAGCACGAGGAGCACGCGATCGCCGTTGGTCAGCACGCACTTGACGCCCGTCCCCCTGGGCCGGAAGACGAACCAGTAGACGCGGAGGCCGAGGTAGGCGAGGCGGTAGAACGTGCGCCGGAGTGCCACCGGAAGCTGCATCAGAAGCAGCCTACGGCCTCGGGTGGCTATCATTGCCCACGAGCCGCGGGCGTCCGGCCTGCTCGGCGTCCGGCCTCGCAGCTCTTGGCCGGCCGCCGCACATCCGGGAGCACGCGCTGCTTGTGCGCGCCATGAAGACCTACGTTGCCAAACCCACCGATCGCGAGCGTAACTGGCTGCTCGTCGACGCCTCCGGGAAGACGCTCGGACGGCTCGCCACCCAGATCGCGGACGCGCTGCGCGGAAAGCGCAAGCCAACCTACACGCCGCACGTGGACACCGGCGACTTCGTCATCGTCGTCAACGCCGAGAAGATCGCCGTCACCGGCAACAAGCGGACCGACAAGCGCTACTACCGTCACTCGGGTTATCCGGGTGGTCTGCGCTCGCGGACGCTCCAGGAGATGCTCGACCGCCGTCCTGAGGAGGTCATCCGCCTCGCCGTCAAGGGCATGCTGCCGCGCAACCGCCTGGCACGTAAGCAGCTGACGAAGCTCAAGGTCTACGCCGGCCCCGAACACCCGCACGCAGCCCAGCAGCCGCAAACCATGGAGATTCAGCAGTGACCGACGCCGAGCATCCCGAGGACGAGCAGCGCGACGCGGAGGAGGAGGCTCCCGCCCCGGCCGAGCCGACCGCCGAGGCTCCGGAGGAGCCGACCGCCGAGGCGCCCGAGGAGCCCACCCCGAGCCGCCGCCGAGCCGACCGCCGAGGCGCCCGAGGAGCCCACCCCGGAGACGCCTGCCGAGCCGACCGCCGAGGCTCCCGAGGAGCCGAGCGCGGAGGCGCCTGCCGAGCCTGCGCAGGAGACCCCCGAGCCCGTCGCGGAAGCGCCCGAGCCTGTAGCCGAGGCACCCCAGGCCCCAACTCCTGAGGCTGCAGAGCCGGGGGCCCCTGCCCCCGCTGCCGAGACGCCCGCACCCGCCGCCGAGACGCCCGCCCCCGCTGCCGAGACGCCCGCACCCGCCGCCGAGACGCCCGCTCCCGCGGCAGCGGACGGCGAGGCCGAGGAGGAGGTCGAGCTCACCCCGCGCCAGCGTCCCGAGATCCCCGGCGCCGACCTGATTCCGGACATCGTCCCCGAGGGCGAGGAGTTCCTCGACGCCGAGGCCCGGGCGGCCGCCGAGGCCGATGCCGAGATCGCCGCCGCTCAGGCGGTCGCGGAGTCCGACGCCGAGACGCAACCGATCACCCACGCCGCGATCGACCTCGCCGCCGGCGCCCGCTACACGGCCACGGGTAAGCGCAAGACCGCGGTGGCGCGCGTGACCCTCAAGCCGGGAAGCGGCACGTATGCGATCAACGGCAAGGAACTCGATGTCTTCTTCCCGCGCGACACGCTCCAGCGCATCATCCGGCAGCCCCTCGAGGCCGTCGGCTACGACATGCGCATGGACGTCGTGGCGCGGATGCACGGCGGTGGCGTTGCCGCTCAGGCCGGCGCGCTGCGACACGGCATCTCGCGGGCGCTGCTCGAGGCCGACCCCAATCTACGCGGCGAACTCAAGCGCCGGGGCTTCCTGACCCGTGATCCGCGCGTCAAGGAGCGCAAGAAGGCCGGCCTCAAGAAGGCGCGCAAGCGCCCGCAGTTCTCCAAGCGCTAACCGCTTCCTTCGCCGATGGCGCGCCAGCTCTTCGGCACGGACGGCGTCCGTGGTCGCGCGGGACATTTTCTAACTGCCGAATTGGCCCTGAAGCTGGCCCGCGCCGCGGTGGCGCGGATGGACGCCGAGCACCCGCAGGTGCTGATCGTGCGCGACACCCGGGAGTCAGGCGAGATGCTGGAATCGGCGATCGCCGCCGGGGTGACCGCCGCCGGCGGCGACGCGCTCCTGGCCGGCGTGCTGCCCACGCCCGCCGCACCGCTGCTGGTCCGCCGGCACGGGCTCCAGCTCGCCGCGGTGATCTCCGCCTCCCACAACCCCTACGAGGACAACGGGATCAAGCTGTTCGCCGCCGACGGCTTCAAGCTCGACGACGACACCGAGCACGCGATCGAGGCCGAGCTCGACAAGCCGCCGCCCCCACCGCCGCGAATCGGTCGCGTCCGCCGCCTCCACGGCGCCCTGGAGGACTACCTGCGCGAGCTTCACGCCCGGTTCGCAGACCTCGACCTGTCCGGACGCCGGGTCCTGCTCGACTGTGCCAACGGCGCCACGTTTCGGGCCGCGCCGGAGATCTTCCGCCGCCTTGGGGCCGATGTCACCGTGCTCGCCGACGAGCCCGACGGCCGCAATATCAACTACGAGTGCGGCTCGACCCATCTCGAGCGCCTGATCGAGGCGATGGCGGCCGACGGACACGACGTCGGGTTCGCCTTCGATGGCGACGGCGACCGTGTGCTGGCCGTCGATGGTCAGGGCACGGTCGTGGACGGAGACGAGCTGGTGGCGCTGGCCGCGGTGCATCTACGCGGGCGGGGCCGCCTGCCCGGTGACGGCGTGGCCGTCACCGTGATGACCAATTACGGCTTTCACACGGCGATGGCTGACGCCGGAGTTGCGGTGGCGACGACCGCCGTCGGCGACCGTTACGTGCTCGACGAGCTCCGCCGGCGTGGCTGGGCGCTGGGCGGCGAGCAGTCGGGTCACATCATCGATCTGGGCTTTGGACCCTCAGGCGACGGGATCGCGAGCGCGCTGCTCACGCTCGAGGCGCTCGGAGAGCGCGACCTCTCGCAGCGCGGCGGGATGGAGAAGCTCCCGCAGCGGCTGGTCAACATCAAAGCCGTCGACCGGGCGGCACTCAACGCCGCGCTGGAGCACCCGCTGGTGGTCGAGGCCATCGGGCGCGAGTCGGACGGGCTCAGCGGTCGCGGCCGGGTCCTGGTTCGCGCCTCGGGGACCGAGCCGCTGGTCAGGGTCATGGTCGAGGCGCCCGGTCAGCACGAGACCGACGATGTGTGCGCCCGCCTGCAGGACGCCGTGGAGAAGGCGCTCGCCTAGATGACTGATCTCGGCGGCAGGACGGCCGCCGTGCAGGCGGTGACCTACCCAGGCACTAACATCCGGGTTTCGTTCTGCGGTGCGCAGGACGCGGATCGCCGTTGCGGTTCGACCCCGTAGGTGTTTACGAAAACGACCCAGGAGCGCTACCGCATGTGCGGAATCGTCGGCTACGTTGGTTCCCGGGAGGCTCGCTCGCTCCTCTTCGCAGGGCTCGAGAAGCTCGAATACCGGGGCTACGACAGCGCCGGGATCTCGGTCCTGGTGGGTGATCGGATCGACGCAGTGCGAGCGGTGGGCAACCTGAGCGCGCTGCGCACGGCGATGAACGGGCGCGAGGACGCCGTCGGCGGCGTGGCGGTGGCCGAGCGGCCCGAACCCAGTACGGGGATTGGGCATACCCGCTGGGCGACCCATGGGCGGGTCACCGAAGAGAACGCCCATCCCCATTTCGACACCACCGATCGCGTGCATATCGTCGTCAACGGGATCGTCGAGAACTACGTTTCGCTCCGCGACGAGCTGCGGGCGCAGGGCGCCGTGTTCACCTCCGAGACCGACGCCGAGGTGATCGCGCACCTGGTCGCGCGCCACTACAACGGCGACCTCGTCGAGGCGGTGCGCGAGGCCTACGCGCGGCTCCGCGGCCACTACGCCTTCGTCGCCATGAGCGCCGACCAGCCAGGCCTTCTGGTGGGTGCGCGCAAGGAGTGCCCGCTGATCATCGGCCGCGGCGACGGCGAGCAGTTCATCGCCTCCGCGATTCCGGCCTTCCTGCGCGACACGCGGACCGTCCAGTACATCCACGACGACGAGATCGTCGCCCTGCGCCCCGAGGGGGTCGAGTTCCAGACCGCTGCCGGCGAGCCACTCGAGCGCGAGCTGGTGGAGATCGACTGGGACACCGAGACGGCGGAGAAGCAGGGCTACGAAACGTTCATGCTCAAGGAGATCTACGAGCAGGCCGACGCGGTGGCCGAGACGATCGGCGAACGGGCTGCGCGCGGGGTCGGCATCGATCTCGGCGACCTCGGCCGGATCGACGATGACCTGCTGCGGCGCATCCGGCGGGTCGTGGTGGTCGCGTGCGGGACCTCCTACCACGCCGGCTTGATCGGCCGCTACGCGATTGAGGAGTGGGCGCGCGTCCCGGTCGAGGTCGACATCGCCTCGGAGTACCGCTACCGCAACCCCGTTGTCGGCCCGGATGATCTGGTTATCGGGATCTCGCAGTCGGGCGAGACCGCCGACACGCTGGCGGCAATGCGGACGGCGCGCAACGCCGGCGCCGCCGTCCTCGCCCTCACCAACATGATGGGCTCCGAGGCCACGCGCGGCGCCGACGGAGTGCTCTACACGCGGGCCGGGCTCGAGATCGGCGTCGCGGCGACGAAGACCTTCCTCAGCCAGGTGGCGGCCATGTATCTGCTCGCGCTGCGGCTGGCCGAGCTGCGCCAGACCCTGCCGGCGGAAGAGCTCACGGCGGCGATCTCCGAGCTCAAGCGCATGCCGCACCTCATCGCGGAGCTGCTCGAGGGCGGCGTGAGCGACTGCAAGCGGATTGCCGGCGAGCATTACGAGTCGGACTTCTTTCTCTACCTGGGGCGTCACGTGGGGTTGCCGGTGGCGCTGGAGGGCGCGCTCAAGCTCAAGGAGATCTCCTACGTGGCCACCGATGCCTACGCGGCGGGAGAGATGAAGCACGGCCCGATCGCGCTCCTCGACCAGAGGACCCCGGTTGTCGTGGTGGCCACTGAATCACCCGTCCTCGAGAAGGTCGTATCCAACATCCAGGAGGTGCGCGTCCGGGGTGCACGGGTGATCGCCGTGGCCACCGAGGGCGACGCGCAGATCGCCGAACACGCCGACGAGGTGATCCGCATCCCCCGCACTCACTGGATGCTCGTGCCATTGCTGGCGGTGATCCCGCTCCAGCTGCTGGCCTACTACGTCGCCCGGCGGCGCGGCCTCAACGTCGATCAGCCGCGCAACCTCGCCAAGACCGTCACCGTCGAATGATCGGGATCGATCTGCTCGAGATCGATCGCCTGGAGCGCGCTCTGGCTCGCCGTCCACGGCTGGCCGAGCGCCTGTTCACCGACGGCGAGCGTGCCTACGCGGCGGCCCGGGCTCGCCCCGGTCAGCACCTGGCCGCCCGTTTCTGCGCCAAGGAGGCGGTGGCCAAGGCGCTGCGTCTGCGGGCCTGGAGCTTTCGCGACGTCGAGATCATCAACACCCCGGACGGGGCACCCGAGGTCCGGCTCCATGGCCCGGTGGCGCTCCGCGCCGACGAGCTCGGCGTCAGGGTGCAGGTGTCGTTGACCCATACCCGCGCGCAGGCGGGCGCGGTGGCGATCGCCGCATGACGCTCCCCGACTGGCTTGAGCCACTGCCCGATGCCGGCGAGCAGCGCGCACTCGATCAGTGGGCGATCAACGAGCTCGGAATCCCCGGCCTCGACCTCATGGAACGGGCCGGCAACGGCCTCGCATCGCTGGTGGCAGCGCTCGTGCCGGACGGGCCGATCGCCGTGGTGTGCGGCAAGGGCAACAACGGTGGCGACGGTTTGGTCACCGCACGCTTGCTGCGCGAGCGGGGCCGCGAGGTCCGCGTGCTGCTGCTGGGAGCGCCCGAGGAGTTCAGCGGCGACGCCCGGACCAACCTCGAGCGCCTGCCCGGGCCGGCGCCCGAGCCGTTTGCCGCCGGCGCCCTGAGCGACGCCTCGGGCATCGTCGACGCCATCCTCGGCACGGGATTCTCGGGCACACCGCGCGACCCGGCCGCGGGGGCGATCGACGCCATCAACGAGACGGCGGCCGGAACCCACGCCACCGTGGTCGCCTGTGACGTGCCCAGCGGGGTCGACGCGTCGAGCGGCGAGGTCGCCGGCGCCGCCGTCCGGGCGCAGGCCACGGCGACGTTCCATGCCGCCAAGCCGGGGTTGTGGATCGCGCCGGGCAAGACCCACGCGGGGACGGTTACCGTGGTGGATATCGGCATCCCCGCGGGTGGACCGGGATCTCCGACGGTGGGCCTGATCGAGGATGCGGCGCTCGAATCGCTGCCGCGCCGCGGCCGCGAGTCGAACAAGTTCGCCGCCGGCAGCGTCCTCGTGTGCGGCGGCTCGACGGGCCTTACCGGCGCGCCGTGCCTCGCTTCGGAGGCGGCCATGCGGGCCGGCGCCGGCTACGTGACCGCCTGCATCCCGCGCTCACTGAACCTGATCTTCGAGTCGCGCCTGCTCGAGGTGATGACGGCGCCGCTGCCGGACGACGACGGCGCCCTGGTCCCGAACTCGGTCGACCGCGTGCTCGAGCGCACGACCCGCGGCGATGCGCTCGTGCTCGGGCCGGGGCTCGGGCGGGCCAGGGAAACGCTGCGGTTCGCCCGCGACGTGGCCCGGGACGCCGGGTTGCCCTTGCTCCTCGACGCCGATGGGTTGAACGCCCACGTCGGGCACCTCGAGACGCTGGCCAAGCGCAGCGCCCCGACCGTGATGACACCCCACGCAGGTGAGCTGGGTCGCCTGCTGGAGCGCGACAGTGCCTCGGTGGGAGCCCACCGGCTCGCCTTCGCCCGCGAGGCGGCGGCGCGCGCGGGGGCCGTGGTGGTGCTCAAGGGCGACGATACGATCGTCGTGGTTCCGGACGGCCGTGCCGCGGTCAATCGCGGCGCCTCCGCGACGCTGGCCACCGCCGGCACGGGCGATGTCCTGTCCGGCGTCATTGGGGCATTCCTGGCCAAGCGCGTGGATCCGTGGCACGCCGCGTGTGCCGGCGTGCTCCTTCACGCGCGCGCGGGGCGGCTGGCGGCCACCCGGATCGGCCTCGAGGGTGTGATCGCCAGCGACGTGATCGCCCTGCTTGCCGACGCGCGGGTCGATTCCGGGGCGGGCGCGGCGTGACATCGCCATGCCGCTGCGCGCGATAGCCAGGGTCAATCTGGCCGCGGTCCAGCGCAACGTGACCCTGCTGCGCGGCCGGTTGACCGGCGGGGCGGCCCTGTGTGCGGTGGTCAAGGCCGACGGCTACGGCCACGGTGCGGCACCCGCGGCCCGCGCCGCGCTCGACGGCGGGGCAAGCTGGCTGGCCGTGGCCACAGCGGGAGAGGCGGCCGAGCTCAGGGAGGCGGGTCTCGAGGTTCCGATCCTGATCATGGGGGCGATCAGCCGCGAGGAGCTTGCGCTTGCCGTCGCGGCGCGCGCCGACGTGGCGGCCTGGAATCCGAGGTTCATCGCCGATCTGGCCGCCGCTGCATCCGAGCCGGTTCCCGTCCACATAAAGCTCGATACCGGCATGGGCCGACTGGGAACGCGCGAGCCCGGCGAGGCGCTCCGGCTGGCCGAGCAGGTGCTGGCGCAACCACAGCTCTCGTTGGCCGGCGCGATGACCCACTTCGCCACTGCCGACGGCGACCTGGAGTTTGTGGCCACGCAGCTGGAGCGATTCGCCCCCTTCGTCGCTGAGCTGCGGCGCCGGGTCCCCGGGATCGTGGTCCACGCGGCCAACAGCGCCGCCACGCTGCGCGTGCCGGCCAGCCACTACGACCTCGTACGCTGCGGGATCGCCATCTACGGCGGCGATCCGATGAACGAGGATCCCTTTCGTCGCGAGCTCGAGCCGGCGCTCGAGCTCGCCTCCTACGTCGCCGCGGTCAAGCTGGCCCGGCCGGGCGACAGCGCCGGGTACGGCCGCCGGTTCGTGGCCGAGCGCGACACCTGGATCGCCACCGTGCCGATTGGTTACGGTGACGGGATCCGGCGCGCGCTGACCAACAACTGCGACGTGCTGATCGAAGGGACGCGATATCCGCTTGTCGGGACCGTCAGCATGGACAACGTCACCGCCGATCTCGGTGCCCTCACTGCCGTGGAGCCCGGTGCCGAGGCGATCATCATCGGGCGTTCGGGGACCGAGCGGCAGACGGCTGAGGACATCGCCCACCGTCTGGCGACGATCAACTACGAGGTCCTGTGCGACATCTCGCGGCGGGTGCCCAGGGCGTATCACCGCGACGGGGAGCCGGTTTGGTGAGCGATCCCCTCGAGCCGCTGGCGCAGGCCGCCGGCGAGGGATCATGGCTCGTCGGCGGTGCCGTACGTGATCGGCTTCTCGGCCGCGACACGACCGACTACGACGTCGTCGTGGCCGGCGAGCCGCGCCGGCTGGCCCGCGCCCTGGCCCGCTCGACGCATGGTCATGTGTTCTCGCTGTCGGACCACTTCGGCGGCTGGCGGGTCGTGGCCCGGGATCACGGCTGGCAGGTCGACGTGCTCCCGTTGACCGGAGACACGATCGAGGCCGACCTCGGCCACCGTGACCTCACCATCAACGCCATCGCCCAGCCGCTGGGCGGAACTGAGTTGATCGACCCCTTCGACGGCGCCGCGGACCTGCGCGAGCACCTGCTGCGGATGGTCTCTCCCGGCGCGTTCGACGAGGATCCCCTGCGGACGATGAGGCTCGCGCGGCTCGCCTGCGAGCTCGAGTTCGACGTCAACAGCGAGACGGCGCGGACCGCCGCAGCGAGTGCTCGTGCGCTCGAGCGGGTTGCCCCCGAGCGGGTGTTCATCGAGCTCAAGCTGATGATCTCCTCCGAGGACCCGATCACCGGCCTCGAGTGGATGGACCGACTGGGGCTGACCGAAGTCGTGCTTCCCGAGCTGACACAGCTGCGAGGTGTCGAGCAGAGCCACTTCCATCACCTCGACGTCTACGGCCACACACGGGCGGTCCTGGCCCAGACGATCGACCTCGAGCGCGACCCCGGTGCCGTGTTCGGCGAGCGGGCGCATGCGCTCAGCCGGGTACTCGAGCAGCCGCTGGCCAACGAGCTGAGCCGGGGCCAAGCCCTGCGCTTCGGGGCGCTGTTCCACGACATCGCCAAGCCCCAGACGCGCCACGTGACCGAGCAGGGGCGGGTCACGTTCATGGGGCACGATGCCCGGGGGGCAGAGGTCGCGGTGGGCGCGCTGCGCCGACTGCGGGCCAGCGAGCGGCTGTGCGAATACGTCGCCGCGCTGACGCGCAACCACCTGCGCCTGGGCTTTCTCATCCACGAGATGCCGCTCAGCCGGCGCGCCATGTACCGCTACCTGAAGGCGTGCGAGCCGGTGGGCGTCGACGTGACGGTGCTGAGCGTGGCCGATCGGCTGGCCACCCGCGGCAAGGGATCCGATGTCGCCATCGCCAAGCATCTGGAGCTGGCGCGCCAGGTGCTCGGGGAGGCGCTGGTGTGGCTCACCGACCCGCCGCGACCGCCGGTTCGCGGCGACGAGCTGGCCCGCGTGGCCGGGTTACGGCCGGGGCCGGAGATCGGGCGCGTGCTGGCCGAACTCGAGGAGGAGAGCTTCGCGGGCGAGATCTCCGGGCGCGACGACGCGCTCCGGCGCGGCCGCGAGCTGCTGGGTGGACGATCCGGGGGCAAGGGCGAGCGATAGGCTGCTGCCATGCCCGACCCCGACTGCATCTTCTGCAGGATCATCGCCGGCGAGCTGCCGGCGCAAATCGTCGACGAGGACGAGCACACGCTCGCCTTCATGGACATCAGTCCCGCGACGCGCGGCCACGCGCTGGTCATCCCGCGGCGGCACAGCCGGGATCTGCTCGAGATCGAGGCCGACGACCTCGGGGCGACGATCAGTGCTGCTCAGCGGCTGGCCCGCCGCGCGAAGGAACGGCTCGGAGCCGACGGGGTCAATCTGCTCAACTCTTGCGGCCGGGCCGCCTGGCAGACCGTGTTTCATTTCCACATCCACGTGATACCTCGCTACGAGGGCGATCCGCTCCGGCTACCGTGGACGCCTGCCCCGGGTGATTCCGACGCGATCGCCGAGGCAGCCACGCAGCTGCGGTAGTTTCGGCGGGGTCCACGGCCCGCTTCCCTGCTAGGTTTTCGGCGGTTACCGGGACGGTTGGAGCCCGAATCAATCCACAGGAAGCGCACCGAGAGGGAACAGATGGCAACGGGTACGGTCAAGTGGTTCAGCGACGACAAGGGCTTCGGCTTCATCACGCCAGATGATGGCGGCCGCGATCTGTTCGTCCATTTCACGGGCATCAGCGGCGATGGCTACCGGTCGCTGCCCGAGGGCGCCAAGGTTACGTACGAGGAGGAGGCTGGGCCCAAGGGCCCCAAGGCGGTCAACGTAATCAAGATGTAGCTCGTTCGACCGAGTAGTACCCCCCGGGTTGCCCCACATCGCGAGGTCCGCAGTTGACGGGCCGCGAGGTGCGTTGCGGCGTGCTCATGCTTGGGCGTAAAGCCCAGCTCCGGACGTGATTTCACACACTCGTCGACTGAATGCTCGCAACTTGCGACGGGCCAGTCGTGTTCAATGGGTATATGAAACGTCTCTTTCTGCTGAGCGGCACGGCCGCCGCACTCGGCGCAGGGCTGATGGCGGGGCCGGGATCGGCCAAGGTCATCGAGTTGGGCGCGCCTAGGACCGCGGTCGCCGCCCCACCACCCTGCACCACGAACTCCAATCCCGGGCCGGGCGGAGTCCCGAAATGCCCGGGCGGCGTTCTGGCCAAGAACTACGGAATCCTCCTGACGCGCGTAACGGCCCTTCCGACCCTCGCCGACGGCGCGTCGTACCCGACCATGGCCCCGAAGACCGGTCGGATCGTCGCCTTCACGGTCGGGCTTTCGGCGCTCGATACCAACCGCACCGAGCGTCGTTACGAGATCCAGCAAGCGGACCTGAGCTACGGCGGAACCACGCGGGTCCAGCTGACCGTCCTGCGCCGCGTGGGGTCCAAGAAGGACAACGCGTGGAAGGTCGCGGCACAGAGCGCGACCATCCATGTCCAGCCCTACCTCGGCCTCGTGGTCCAGATCCCGCTGAACAAGACCCTCCCCGTGCGCCGGGGTGATGCCGTCGCCCTGACCTCACCGACGTGGCTGCCGGTGCTGGTGCTGAGCCAGGACTCGAAAAGGTTCGCCTACCGCCAGAGCCGTAGGGCGGGGTGTCCGGTTCCGCCGGTGCAGGATCAGGCGCAGGTCAAGGTGGGGGAGAAGACCAAGTACAAGTGCGACTACCCGGGCACCCGTCTCGCCTACAGCGTGACCGAGGTGACCTCAACGCCGTATCCGAAGCACTACGTCCACGCGCCCGACCAGCGGTTGGCCGCCGTGGCGCGTCACCAAGCACCCAGCGCGATGCCGCTCGTGACAGGAGGCGCCGGCCTGTAGCTCCCGCCCAGGCGCCGGACGACCACTAGCGGACGGCCGCTAACAGGCACCGGGGTTCTGCTGGCAGAACGCCGACCCCAGGCCCGCCCCGCCGCTCGGGCTGGTGTTGCCCCCGCCGGTGGGGCTGGCGCCGCCGCTCGGGGTCGTCGTCGGCGGGGCGGTTGTGGTGCTCGGCGCGGCCGTGGTCGTGGCGCTGGATGGCGTCGTGACCGAGGTCGGCGTGGTCGTCGACGACGACGTGGTCGTGGTCGTGGAGCTCGTGGTCGACGTCGTCGTGCTCACCGCGGCGATCGGGGTGGCCTCGCCGGGGATCGTCAGCGTCGGAGCGCCGGCGGTGTTCGTCGCCGAGCTCGAGCTGCCGCACGCCGCCACCCCTGCCGCGAGCAGGAGTCCGGCCACCAGGGCGGCGAAAGGTGTGACGAAACGACGCATCGGGCGACGCGGTGGCTACGAGCCGAGTGGTTCCATACGCCTGCCACAGACGGGGCAGTCGTTGAGGTCCTTCTGCGCAAGCTGATCGCACCAGTTGCAGAAGCGGAGGTTGTCCACCGCCCACGGCAGCTCCGACGGTGTCGGGGCCAACGGCAACAACATCGCGACAGGCTCAAGTTCCTCGCCCGTGTCGCGGTCGAGATACTCGTGCTCGGGTTCTGCTTCGATGATGGCTTCGTGCCCCGTCGAGGGCGTCCGCATCCTGTACTTCTGGCGGATCCTCATTAATACCTATGCTACCAACGGCTCCGGCGACGCCGAGCCACGCTGGCTCGAGGTTGGGGGCGACGGCCCGGGGTCGATGGCGACGCAGGGACGCCCTGCGCTCGGATAGAGTGGCGCCGGCAAGCTCATGGTCAAAGCCCTCGCACGGATACCGCGCGGCTTTGTCGCGCTCATCCCAAGCGTCGTGATCATCGGCGCCCTGGCTGGCTGCGATATCAAGCATCCGACGACCGATGTGGTCAAGGGGAAGCAGCTGTTCGTGCAGAAATGCGGCGCCTGCCACACGCTGGCCCACGCGCAGACGAGCGGGGCCCAGGGCCCGAATCTGGACGATGCGTTCCGGCAGGATCGCGCCGACGGCGTCAAGAGCACGTCGATCCAGGGTCTCGTGTCCTACTGGATCTCGTACCCGAACGACCAGGGCGTGATGCCGGCCAACCTGTTCAAAGGCCAGGACGCCAAGGACGTGGCCGCCTACGTGGCCCACGTGGCGGCGGTCCCGGGCCAGGACTCGGGTGCGCTGGCCACGGCGGTGGCGAGCGTCTCGCAGAAGCCCGCCAAGGAGCAGAACGGCGTCGTCCAGATCAACGCCGATCCGACCGGCCAGCTCAAGTTCCTCGCCTCGAGCGCAAGCGCCACCGCGGGCAAGGTGACGCTGCGGATGGAGAACAAGTCATCGGTGCCGCACGACATCGCAATCAAGGGCTCTGGCGTCAGCTCGATCGGCAAGATCGTCTCAAACGGCGGCGTCTCGACGGTGAGTGAGAGCCTGAAGCCCGGCACCTACACGTTCTATTGCTCGGTCGACGGCCACGAGGCCGCCGGCATGAAGGGGACGCTGACCGTCAAGTAGGCAGGCTGTCCGAAATTGCTCGCTGCGCGGGTATCTTCGGGGACGGTCCGCTGGATTCGCCGGCCGAGCGTCGCAGACGTTCCCACAGCTCCTCGCCACGCCCCGCCGCGACGGCCCGGGCCGCGCGGCGCTCGTCGAGCGCGATGCCATGCGAGTCGGCGTAGTCGAGCATCTCCTGGCGCTCCTCGCCCTCCCGGGCGATCTTGAGAAACAGCCAGCAGAACAGCCCGATGGTGAGAAAGCTCTCCTCGACCATCATCAGCCCGCCCGCCGCCACCTGATCGGCCACCATGCTGATGCGCCAGTGGGCATCGCCGGCGTGGTAGTACGGGTACCAGGCGCTGCTCGAGAAGATCATCGCGTTGGCAAGCACGGTGCCGACGAGGCGGACGACGACGATGTAGACCAGCCGCCAGCTGTTGGTGAACCACGCGGGCTTGGGCAGCGGCCCCAGCAGCGCCATCCACATGGCGATCCCGAAGCCGAGGAAGGTGGCGTGCTCGAGCGCATGCAGCGCGTCGTGGCGCAGAGCGGCCTGATACAGGGCCGGGATGTGCCACATGTAGAAGTTGACCGCCCAGGCGACGACGGCCACCACGGGGTGCGTGAGCACGCGCAGGCGGCCGATGACGCGATTGCGCAGCAGGGGGGCCAGCAGGGGGCCGGTGAAGCCTAGGACGAGGAGCAGGGCGCCGATGTCGCCGATCAACAGGTGCTCCGCCATGTGGGCCACGAGGAGCTGGTCGCTCAGCGTGTCGACCGGCGGGCTGAGCGCGATGGCGATGACGATCAGGCCAGCGGCGAAGCACGCCTTGCGCCAACCCGGCACGGCCCGATGATCGCGGGCCAGCGTCCGTGCACGGCGCCCGTACGGCAGCCAGAACAGCAGCACCAGGAGCGGCAGAGCGAGGCCCCCGATCGGCCCTACAACGGCAGGTATCGGCACGACTGGAATGGTGCCACTCGACTACAGCGCGCGCACGATCAGGACGATCGCGACGATCACCGCAAACGCGATGACAATGTAAATCAGCAGGCGGAACATGTCCGCCTCTGACCGCAGTGGGTTGAAGTCCACGAGCCTGGCCCGCCGGGTTAGAGCACGTAAACCGACGTGTAGACGATGACCCACATGATGTCGACGAAGTGCCAGTAGATCCCCGGCACTTCCATGCCGCGGTGCTGCTCGGGCGAGTACTGGCCCCTGAACGCCCGGACGGTGACGAAGGCCAGGAGGCAGAGTCCGATGAACACGTGAGCGCCGTGCAGTCCGGTCAGCGAGTAGAAGACCGTCGCCTGAGCCGAATCGTGGCCGGCGAAGCCGATGTGGACGTACTCGTTGATCTGCACGCAGAGGAACGTGAGGCCGAGCAGGAACGTCGACACCATGCCGGCCTTGAGCCCGAAGCGGTTGCCGCTCTTGATCGAGTGCAGCGCCCAGTGGATGGTCAGCGAGGACGACAGCAGGATCGCCGTGTTGACGCCCGCGACCGCCTCGGGAAGCTTCATCCCCGGCCCCGGCCATGGGTTGTGGCTGACGATCCGGATGAAGAAGTAAGCGGTGAAGAACGCCCCGAAGATCATCACCTCGGAGATGATGAAAAGCAGCATGCCCAAGGTCGCCGGCTCTACGCGCGAGGAGCGGTGGGCTGGCGGCGGTCCGTGGTGCTCGTGGGCGATCGATGCTGCTTCCAATGCTCCTCCTAGACCGTGGTGGACGCGGTGTCGCCAAGTACTACGTGGTCTACCGGCTTGCCGGTCGTGCGCCGGACCCGATCGATCAGATCGGTGCGCAGCCAGCCCGACCGGGTCTCCGAGAAGGTCGAGATCACGATGTCATCGACGCGGAAGTACTGGAGCGCATTGATGATCGCCGTATACGGATCCGGGTCGCCGATCATGCCCGAGGCAAACAGTCCGGCCTTGCGGAGGCGGTCCAGGACGAGCTTGAGACGCGTGCGGGCCCGCCGGACGGCGTGGCCATCACCGCCTTCCTGGGGCACCACGACGAGGAACAACCGCCGCATGTCCTTGGCCGCATCGGCCTCCGCACGTTCCTTCAGCGCGTCGAACAGCTCGTTGCCGGCGCCCGTCCGGTTGGCCACTGCCAGCGTGACGTGGAAGGGCAGGCCCTCGCTGTCGGGATCGGCGACGATGTGCTCGACAGGGAGCCCCGACGCCGCTGTCACGCGTTCGATCAGGTCGCGTCGCAGCCAACCTGAGCGGGTGGCGGGAAGGGTGGAGATGATGATCTCGTCCGGGTGGTGCTCGTAGACGGCGTCCATCGTCGCGGTGTATGGATCCGGATCGCCAACCTCCCCGATGGCCTCGACCCCCTCGGCGTGGAGGAATTCGACCGCGAGGTCGACGCGAGCCTGCGCGGCGTCGTGGACGGCGTCGGCGTAGATCACCAGTCCGGCCCGCGGGCGCGTCTCCGGCACGCACAGGACCAGCCGCAACTGTTCCTTGGCCACCCGGGCACGAATGGTCTCGATCAACGAGCGCCCGCCGAGGGTCTCGTTCGCCACGACCAGGACTGTCTTCATCTGTGGCTCTCGTGGCCCGGCGGCGACGCCACTCCCGCGGCCACGGGCTTGGCCTCGGTAGCGGGCTTGAAGATCCCGTGTACGGCGCCGGGCACGCCGTACTCATAAGGGACCCCCGACGACGGTCGGGACGGCATCAAAGTTGAACACCGGCGGGGGCGAGGAGACCTGCCACTCGAGCGTCAGAGCCCGCCACGGGTTCGAGCTCGCCCGCGGGCCGCCGCGCCAGCTGGCCACCATGTTGTAGAGGAAGATCAGCGTGCTCAGTCCGAGGATGAAGGCCGAGATCGAGATGAACAGGTTCCAGGCCGCGAACTTGGACGCGTACTCGGCGACGCGTCGTGGCATGCCCTGAAGCCCGATCAGGTGCATCGGGCCGAAGGTCAGGTTGAAGAAGATGAACGTCATCCAGAAATGCCACTTGCCCAACCGGTCGTCGAACATCCGCCCGGTCATCTTCGGGAACCAGTAGTAGACGCCGGCGAAGATCGTGAACAGCGAGCCGCCAAACAGCACGTAGTGGATGTGGGCGACGATGAAGTATGTCTGGGAGACGTGGATGTCGAACGGGATCATGGCCAGCATCACGCCGCTGATCCCGCCCAGCGTGAACATCGTCAAGAAGCCGAGCGCGAACAGCATCGGCGTGTCTAAGTGGAGCACGCCGCGCCATAACGTGGCCAGCCACGAGAAGATCTTGATTCCGGTGGGGACGGCGATGATCCCGGTGGTGATCATCATCGGGATGCGGATCCACGGGGCCATGCCCGAGACGAACATGTGGTGAGCCCACACCGTGAACCCGAGCACGACGATGGCCAGCAGCGAGAAGGCCATCATCCGGTAGCCGAAGATCGGCTTGCGGGACTTGACGGCGATGATCTCGCTGATGATCCCGAAGCCGGGCAACATCATGATGTACACGGCCGGGTGCGAGTAGAACCAGAAGACGTGCTGGTACATGATCACGTTGCCGTTCTTTGTTCGCCCCCACGAAGGCGTTGAAGAACTGGAAGCCGAGCGCCTTGTCCAGCAGGACGAAGAACTGCGAGGCGGCGATGAACGGCGTCGCGATGACGACCAGCAGCGAGGTGGAGAAATTGGCCCACACGAGCAGCGGCATGCGGAAGAAGCTCATGCCAGGGGCGCGCATCGTGATGATCGTCACAAGGAAGTTCAGAGCTGTGGCGATCGAAGACGCGCCCGCCAGCTGTACCCCGATGGTGAAGAACAGCTGCCCGAGTGGCATCGTCGTCGACAGCGGGGCGTAGGCGGTCCACCCGCTGGCGAAC
Source organism: uncultured Solirubrobacterales bacterium (assembly GCA_963734775.1). Taxonomy (GTDB): domain Bacteria; phylum Actinomycetota; class Thermoleophilia; order Solirubrobacterales; family Solirubrobacteraceae; genus Palsa-465. The sequence continues at coordinate 83,673 of CAVTJE010000012.1, read as the reverse complement.
GAGCCGCCGGGCGCGAGGAAGCTCATCAGCATCATGATTCCGGCCAGCGGCAGGAGCCAGAAGGACAGCGCATTCAGCCGCGGGAAGGCCATGTCCGGGGCGCCGATCATCAGCGGCAGCACGAAGTTCGCCAAGCCCGCGAACACGGGAATGACGAAGAGGAAGATCAGCAGCGTCGCGTGGACCGAGAAGACGCCGTTGTACTGCTCGGGGGTAAGGAACTGCATCCCCGGCTTGGCCAGCTGGGCCCGAATCAGCATGGCGAGCATGCCGCCGACGAGGAGGAAGAAGAACGAGGTGACCACGTACTGGATCCCGATGACCTTGTGGTCGGTGTTGACCCTGAAGTAGTCGCGCCAGCTGTGGGCGCCATGGCCGGAGTGGTCCTCGGGGCGCGTCTTGCGGCCGGACACCCAGTAGAACCAGTAGTCGGCGGCGCCGAGTCCGACGAGGAAGAACAGCGGCACGGCGATCAGGGCCACGATCGTGATCGCATCCCCGTCGATCACGGGATGCTCGTGCATGAGGAACCGGATCAGGACGGTGAGGCCGAAGGCGAAGGCGAAGCCAATCACGTCGAACAACGCGGCGCGGTACCACCCCGGCGCTCGCAGCTTCGCGGGGAGCGGCACCCGTGTGCGCTGCGGTCGGTCCGCGATTGGTGGGGGGGCCGCTGCCGTGGTCGCCATCCTCAGAACTCCTTCCCTGCTCGGACCGGCTTCACGGTAGCGCGAATCTTGCCGGTCATCACTTCGTGACGCTGGCGATGAAATCGACCAGCGATTGAATCTGCGTTGGGGTCAAGGTCTGCGCGAAGTTCTGGGGCATGATGTTGGGCTGGAAGCCGGGAGTGATGAACGCGTTGGGCTTGGTGATCGACTCCGAGATGTAGGCCTTCAGCGACATTCCCGCCTTCTTGGCGTTCGACACCACGTCCGTGCCGAGGTTCGGCCCGACCGTCCCCGTCGTGCCCGCCGCGGCGAGCGTGTGGCACGAGCCGCAGCCGGAGGAGCCCAGGAAGACCTGTTTGCCCTCGGCGGCGCTGGCCCCAGACGCCGCGCCGGAGGCGGTGGAGCTGGCCGAGGTGGTCGTCGTCGACGAGCTCGATGCGCCTGCGCCACCCGGTAGCTCGCTCTGCTGGTCGCCCGGCGGCGGCGTGCCAATCGGCGGCGCTGCGCCGGGCTTCTGGGCTTTGAGCCACGACTCGAACGCGGTCGGCGTCACCACGTGCACGGATGAGCGCATGAGCGAATGTCCGGCGCCGCACAGCTCGGTGCACTCGACCGGGTAGACGCCGAGCCGGTTGGCGGTGACGCGCAGGGTGGTGGTGATGCCAGGGACCGCGTCGATCTTCTCGGAGAAGTTGGGCACGAAGAAGCTGTGGATGACGTCGTAGGAGCGGATCTTGAACACGACGGGGCGCCCCTCGGGCATATAGAGCTGGGGTGTGACGATCGTCCCCGCCGAGCTCGCCCCGGGATAGGAGAACTCGAAGGCGAACTGGCGAGTCGTCACATTGACCGTCATCTCGTTCTTCTGCGTGTCCTCGTTGGCGCGCAGCTTCGTGTAGGCGAAGGTGCACAGCGAGATGATCAGGAGCGCCGGCAGCGCGGTCCAGATCACTTCGAGCCGGGTGTTCCCGTGGATCGGGGGACCGTCAATGTTCTCCTGGCCGGGTCGCATGCGGAACTTCCAGACCGAGAACAGGACCACGGTCTCGACGAGCACGAAGATCGGGACCGACGCGATCAGCAGCACGTCGTAGAGCGTCTTCACGTTGTTGGCCTGCTTGGAGGCCTCGGTCGGGAACCACGGGATGATCAGGGCAATCGGGAGCCCGATCGCCGTCGCGATCACGCCAATAACGACCATTTGCAAGATGGGACGGTTACGCAACGCGGTCTCTCAAGCTCCGTGGCCCTCGCGCATGACTTCGCCAGCATCCTATGCGTTCTGCGCGACAAACGACGCCGGGACCGATCGAACGCTGACACCGCAAATCGACCCGGCCGCGACCAGCCGGGTGGTGGGTTTACATCAGTTGACTATGATTGCGACAATCGTTGCAAACTTACTGTGGAGGCGGTATGCGAGTGCGAGATGGCATGTCTGAGGTCGTTCTGAGCGTCGGTCCGAGACACTCACTTCGCGAGGCGGCGGCGGCGATGTCCGCGCGCAATGTTGGCGCAGCGGTCGTGATCGATCCCGACGAGCCAGGGCCCGGAGTGATCACGGAGCGCGACATCCTCCATTCGCTCGGAAACGGCGACGATCCCGACACCGAACTGGTTGCCGGGCACCTGACCAGCAACCTGACCTTCGCCGCCCCCGACTGGTCGCTCGAGCAGGCCGCGGCGGCGATGGTGCGGGGCAAGTTCCGCCACCTGGTCGTGGTCAACGGTGGTCAGCTGTTGGGGATGCTCTCGATGCGCGACATCGTCCGCTGCTGGACCGAGGACGGTGCGACGAGCGAGATCCCGGAGACGGCGCGGGCCTAGCCGTAAGCGTTTAGCTCACCTCGGCGAGGGACCTCGCCTAGCTAGCTTAACTAGCTCTGCGGGCTGTAACGACTGGCTGCGGGCTGTCCAACGACGACAACGTTGCACGGCGACCGCGGCCCCCGGCGCTGAGCAACGAAACCGATCTATAACAACGATTTCGTTACCCAGCGGCGCGCCCCGCATCCGCTCATCAACGTTTTCGCGGTCCCGACCGTGTTATCGCGGCCCCGAACGCGGTCCCGCCCGCAGAAGCACCCCCACCGACCCCTTCCCAGCCGCCGTTCCCGAAGCCAACCGCCAGACAGCGCGGCCAAACCGAACGCGACAGCGGGCCGACCGCACCCACACCGGCGGATCGCGAACACCGTCGACAGAAACCACCAGTTATTCCTCCGCAAGTAGCTAGTGGTGCTCTTCGGGCAGCGCGGCGATGTCGCGACGGGTATCCCCGACCCACTTGACCACGCAGACGACGAGGATGATCCCGCCGAGGATCGAGAACAGCCAGTCGAGCGTGGTTCCGATGACGATCAGCGTGATCCCGATTGCCGATGCGAACGGGAGGATCGTGTTGCCGGGGAGGTGGATGTCCTCGCCCGCCGGCGGCGCTTCGCGGTCGACGTCGGCGTCGTTCACGCGTGCACGTAGATCGCCGCGGCGACGAAGGTCATGCCGAACATGAACAGGCAGATCGCGCCGGCGATGAGGCCTGAGCGGATGTTCTTACGAGCGAGTTTGCGGTCCATACGGTCTCCGAGTTCCGAATCGTAGTCCTACGGATGAATCTTCGCGTCGGCCACCATCGCGCCGAACAGCAGCGCGAGGTACAGCAGCGAGAACAGGTACAGGCGCAGGGCGGTCCGCCGGTCGGCGCGACGGTAGAGCAGCACGGCGCCACCGATGAAGGCGAGCCCGAGCACGATCGAGGCCACGAGGTAGATCCCGCCGAAGGCGCCGGCGCAGAACGGCAGCTGCGAGATCGCGTAGAGCAGCAGCGTGTAGAGCAGGATCTGCCGGCGCGTCTCGCGCTCGCCGCGGACCACGGGCATCATCGGGACGCCGACCTTGGCGTACTCGTCCTTCATGAGCAGGCTGAGGGCCCAGAAATGCGGCGGTGTCCAGTAGAAGATGATCGCGAACAGGTATACGGCGGTCCAGCTGAGCGAGCCGCGGACCGCGGCCCAGCCGACCAGCGGCGGGATAGCGCCGGCGGCACCGCCGATCACGATGTTCTGGGGGGTTCGGCGCTTGAGCCAGATCGTGTAGACCCCGACGTAGCCGAGGAATCCGCTCAGGGCAAGGGCGGCGGCGAGCACGTTGACGGTCAGGGCAAGGAGCAGGAACGAGAGCGCGGCGAGGGTGAATCCGAAGATCAGCGCGGCTCGCGGGGCGATCCGCCCGGCGGGTATCGGACGCGAGGCGGTGCGTCGCATGCGCGCGTCGATGTCGCGGTCCCAGTAGTGGTTGACCGCGCCGGCGCCACCGGCCGACAGGTAGCCGCCCAGGCAGGTCAGGGCGATCTTCGAAGCCGTCGGGCTCCCCGCGACCTCCATCGTCGTCACCGTGCTGAACAGCAGCAACGTCTGGACCTTGGGCTTGGTCAGCTCGACGTAGTCGCCGAGGACCCGGCGCGCGCCAAGGAGCGCGGAGCCCGGCCGGATCGCGCCGATCGAGGTGGTCATCCCAGCCGCGCGAAGCGCTCGCTGCCGCCCGTCTTCTGCGTCACCCCGGTGTCGCGCTCGATCTGGCGGCGAATATCACGCATCGGCTCGACGGAGCGGACGCGTGGAATGACATCGAAGTTGTTCACTGGCGGCGGCGAGGGGATGAACCACTCGAGCGTGTTGCCCTTCCACGGATCGGGTCCGGCTATCTTGCCGACCTTCAGGCTGCGGGCGACGTTGATGATCGTAAGCAGGATCCCTAAGCCCAGGATGAACGCCCCGATTGTCGAGATCAGGTTGTACGTCGACCACCCGAGACCCGGCTGGTAGGTGTAGATCCGGCGCGGCATTCCCGACAGTCCGAGCGCATGCTGGACGAAGAACGTCATGTTGAAGCCGATGAACATGACCCAGAAGGAGATCTTCCCCAGCGTCTCGTTGAGCAGCCGTCCCGTGATCTTGGGGAACCAGTAGTAGATGCCCGAGAAGATCGAGAACACGGCGCCGCCCATCAGCACGTAGTGGAAGTGGGCGACGACGAAGTAGGTGTCGGTGAGCTGCCAGTCGACCGGGAACACGGCGAGGAAGATCCCGGTGATCCCGCCGAGGATGAAGATCGCGATGAAGCCGACGGCGAAGTACAGCGACGTCGTCATCACGATCGAACCTCGCCATAACGTGGCTATCCAGTTGAAGATCTTGACACCCGTCGGGATGCCGATCAGGAACGAGCTCAGCATGAAAAAGCCGAGTACGACGATCGGCACCGGCGAGGCGAACATGTGGTGCGCCCACACGAGCGTGGCCAGGAACGCGATCACCGCCGTCGAGGCGGCGATGGCCTTGTAGCCGAACACCGGCTTGCGCGAAAACACCGGGATGACCTCGGAGATGATCCCGAAGCCGGGCAGGATCATGATGTAGACCTCGGGGTGCCCGAAGAACCAGAACAGGTGCTGCCACAACACCGGTGAGCCGTGGGCGGTGGGATCGAACCAGTGGGTCCCGAAGTGGCGGTCGGTGAGCAACATCGTCACCGCGGCGGCCACCACGGGCAGGGCGATGATCAGCAGGATCGCGTAGACCAGAATCGTCCAGATGAACAGCGGCATCCGGCCCCACGACATGCCGGGAGCGCGCATGTTGACGATCGTGGCGTAGAAGTTGATCGCGCCGAGCAGCGAGGAGATGCCCGTGAGGTGGATGAGGAAGATCCAGGCATCCTGGCCGCCGCTGGGCGAGAACTGGATGCTCGAGAGCGGCGGATAGCTCCACCAGCCGGCCTCGGGCGGGTGGAAGAACAGCGTGGTGTAGAACACGATGCCGCCGAGCAGCAGCAGCCAGTACGACAGCGCGTTGAGCCGCGGGAAGGCCATGTCCCGGGCCCCGATCTGCAGCGGGACGAAGTAGTTGCCGAACCCGGCCATGACGGGCACGACGAACAGGAAGATCATCGTCGTGCCGTGCAGCGTGAGCAGCTGGTTGTAGTGCTCCGCGGTGACCAGGGAGTTGTTGGGAACTCCCAGCTGTAGCCGCATCATCAGGGCCTCGACGCCGCCCAGCAGGAAGAACACGAACGTCGTGACCAGGTACATGATCCCGATCTTCTTGTGATCGGTTGTGGTGACCCAGTCGACCCATTTCTTGGTCGTGCGAGGCCGCTGGACCTCGCGGGCGGTCACCTGCGGAACCGGTTTCAGGGCGGGGAGGGCGGTCGTCGACATCGTGCTCGTCCTTTTACAGGTTTCCGTTCGCGGTGAGAATCTGACGCAGCTGGGTCACCTGCTTATTCGCCTGCTGGATCGAATTTGCCTGGAACTTCAGCCACTGCTGGTACTGGTCCGGCGTGACCACCTTGACCTTGGCGATCATCGCGTAGTGCTCGCGCCCGCACAGCTGAGCGCACTGGCCGCGGTACACGGCGCCCGCGTGCGGCGCCTTGAACCACGTGTAGGTCGTGTAGCCGGGGACGGCGTCGACCTTGCCCCCCAACGACGGAACCCACCACGAGTGGATCACGTCGGTCGACTGGATCGTGAGCACGACCGTGGTGTCGGCCGGGACGACCATCTCCTCGTAGGAGTAGGGCAGCTTGGGGCCGAACGCGTCGTTCTTGCACGTGGAGCCGTAGGTGAAGCGCCAGATGAACTGGCGTCCGGTGACGCAGACATCGAGCTTCTGGCCGTTGGGCGGGGTTGGCTCGCTCAGCGAGGCCGACAGGACGAGGCCGTTCGGGCCCGAGTTCGGCGGGTTGATGATGCTCGGCAGCTTGACGAATGTCACGACGGTGAGAACGACCAGGATCAGCGCCGCGGCGATCGTCCAGCCGATCTCCAGGCGCGTGTTGCCGTGGATCTGGGCCGCCTGGGCGCCCTTCTTGGCCCGGAACTTGTAGACCGAGTAGACGAGCGCTCCCTCGACCAGCACGAACACGACCGCGGCGATGTACAGGACGATCTTGTAGAGGCTGTGGATCTGGTCCGCGTTGGGCGATCCGCCCGATTTCGGCGTGAGGAAGTTGGCGAACGCGCTCGGCGCAATGATCAATGAACCGAGCAGTGCCACGCCCACGGCAAGGACAATCTGACGGCTCCGGCGGCGGGACTTGGCGTCGTTCACGTCGGGTCGCAAGGCCGCGGGATTCTATCCAGGCGAGGGGCCGGAGGTCGGGGTGAGCGGGTGCTCGCGCGGCGCGATGGGTAGCCAAGGGGGCGAGTTGTGAACCGGTCGCGAACGTATACTGGCCGCTCCTTGCGCACCAGGAGGGGCATCAGAGCGATCGCCTGGGCTGTGGTGGCGGTCGGGGTCAGTGCACCCGTGCTCAGGCGCCGGATGAACCTGGCGCCGGCGGCCGTGCTCGGGACCGCCGCGCTATCGCCCCTGGCGCTGTGCGTGGCCGTGCCGCGGACGAAGGGACGCGACGTCGCCGTCGGCGTTCTCAACATGTGGGCTTATTTCGCCGCCTACAAGATGCCCAACGACGATCCCGAACGCCTGGCCCGCCGCGTACGCGTCGACTATCCGATCGCCATCGACCGGTTGCTCGGGTTCGGCGTGACGCCTACGCTGCGCCTGCAGCGCGCGTTCGCGGCTCCCGGCAAGGTGAATCGCTTCGAGCGCGTCCTCGCGTGGTGCCACTGGATGTGGTTCTTCGTCCCCCACGGCACCGTCCTCTATGTATTGCTGCGTGAGCCCGAGCGCTTCCCCAGCGCCGCGGCCAGGATGTACGCCGTCTTCGATCTTGGCGCGGTGTTCTACTGGTCGGTCCCCACGGCTCCGCCGTGGTGGGCCGCCGAGCAGGGCCACATGGAGGACGACCAGGCCGTGCGCGTCCGCAGGATGATGATCGAGTACGGCCAGGAATTCTGGGGTGACCGCTGGACTGATCTCTACGATGTCCTGGGAGGAAATCCGCTTGCTGCTATGCCGTCGTTGCACTTCGCCACATCCCTGATGGCAGCCCACATTCTCTCCGAGATGGGCCCCGTCGCGGGTGCGCTCGGGTGGACGTACGCCGTGATGCTTGGTCTGGCGCTCGTCTATCTCGGGGAGCACTACGCGATCGACCTTCTCGCCGGCGCGGCACTGACGGAGTCCGTTCGCATCCAGGCACCACGCGTGGGGCCGGCGGTGCGACATCTATCCCGCGTTCTGCAATGGCTGGAAGCTCGCGCGGCGACGGGCTAGGAGACGTTGTGACCGACGAGGAGCGGATCGAGCAGGAGGAGGCGGAGATCCGGGAACCTGAGTCGGAACGCGCGGATCGGGAGGAGATGCCGCGCGTCGTGTTCACACGCCGGCGCTTGCTCCTATCCGTCATCTTCGTCGTCTCGACCGTCGCCTTCCTCTACTTCGTGCTCCCCAAGCTCCTCGGCCTGCAGGAGACGTGGAACCGGATCAAGCAGGGCAACGTCTGGTGGCTCGGCCTGGCGGTTGGCCTCGAGCTCTGCTCGTTCGCCAGCTACGTCGCGCTGTTCCGCGCCGTGTTCGTCCGCGGGCAGTCGCGGATCGGCTGGCGCGAGAGCTACGAAATCACGATGGCGGGGCTGGCGGCCACGCGACTGTTCGCGGCCGGAGGCGCGGGCGGGATCGCGCTGACGGCCTGGGCGGTCCGGCGGTCGGGCATGGAGCCGCGCATCGTCGCGTGCCGGATGATCGCCTTCCTGGCCCTGCTCTATGGCGTTTACATGGCCACACTCGTCCTCTGCGGTCTCGGGCTCTACCTGGGCATCTTCGCCGGCCCCGCGCCGTTCGCGATCACGGTCGTCCCGGCGATCTTCGGCGCCACCGTGATCGCCATCTTCGTCTCGGTCTCGCTGCTGCCACGGGACTTCGACCGCCTCGTCGCTCGATGGCGCCGCGATGGGGGAAGGATCGGTCGGATCGCCGGGCGGCTCGCCACGGCGCCGGCCACGGCCGCGACCGGGATTCGCACGGCGATCGGGCTGGTGCGCGATCGCGACCCGCATCTGCTCGGGGCGATCGGCTGGTGGGGATTCGACATTTCCGTGCTGTGGGCTTGCTTTCACGCCTTCGGTGACGCGCCGCCTCAGGCGGTGATCGTGATGGCCTACTTCGTGGGCATGTTCGGCAATGCGCTGCCCTTGCCGGGGGGAATCGGCGGGGTCGACGGCGGGATGATCGGCGCCTTCACGGCGTTTGGGGTGCCGGTCGAGATATCGGTGGTATCCGTTTTGGCCTATCGTGCCATCGCGTTCTGGTTGCCGACCCTGCCTGGCGCCGTGGCCTATCTCCAGTTGCGGCGTACGGTCCAGCGGTGGCAGACCAGCCGAACTCCTAGCTATACTTAATGAAGTGTCCGACCAGCGCGTAGAGAACACGATCATCGTCGGAAGCGGCCCGGCGGGGTACACCGCGGCGCTCTACACCGCGCGCGCCAACCTCGAGCCGCTCGTCGTCGAGGGCTTTGCCTGGGGCGGTCTTCTCCAGCAGACCACGGACGTCGAGAACTATCCGGGCTTCCCCGCGGGGATCATGGGTCCCGAGATGATGCAGCACTTCCGCGACCAGGCGACCCGCTTCGGCGCCCGCCTCGAGACCGATGACGTGACCGCGGTCGAGCTGTCGTCCGACGGCGGCCTGCACAAGGTGATCGTGGGGCCCGACGTCCACCTGGCCCGGACCGTGATCCTGGCCATGGGCGCCCAGCACCGCAGGCTGGGTGTCCCCGGCGAGGACGAACTCGGCGGCCGTGGAGTGAGCTACTGCGCAACCTGCGATGCGGCGTTCTTCCGCGACGCGCCGACCATCATCGTGGGCGGCGGCGACTCGGCCATGGAGGAGGCGATGTTCCTGTCCAAGTTCGCCTCCAGGGTGGCGATCGTCCATCGCCGCGACGACTTCAGAGCGTCGAAGATCATGCTTGAGCGCGCTCGTTCGCACGACAACATCGAATGGGTGACGCCTTACACGGTGGATGAGTTCGCGCCTGGCGAGGATGGGTCGCTGCGCATCGCGCGTTTGCGCAACACCGTCGACGGATCGACCCGCGACCTGGAGATTTCGGGCGCCTTCATCGCCATCGGTCACGAGCCGCAGTCGCAGCTCGTCCTCGGCCAGGTCGAGACGGACGCGGCCGGCTACGTGGTCACCCAGGGCCGCTCCACGCTGACCAACCTTCTGGGCGTATTCGCCGCCGGCGACCTCGTCGATCACACCTACCGCCAGGCGGTCACCGCGGCCGGCTCGGGGTGCCAGGCCGCCCTGGACGCCGAGTGGTATCTGCGCGACACGCCTTTTCCGGTGTCTGAGGGCGTCGCCGAGGCCGCGGCCTGACCGAGCGCGGCTAGTACGGGCAGCCGTCCGCGGGCCGGCGATTGTGCGACGGCGCGGCGTGTCCCGCCGGCAAGGCGACGCTCGCGGCCAGCGTTCTCAAGCGAGGCCGGTCCACACCGTCTTGGTCTCGAGGTAGGCCTCGAGACCCTCGCGCCCGTGCTCGCGCCCGACGCCCGAGGCCTTGAAGCCGCCGAAGGGCGTGCCAGGCTCGACGGCGCCCCAGCAGTTGATGTACACCGAGCCGGCGCGGAGCAGCGCGGCGAGCCGGTGGGCGTTTCCGACGTCGCGCGTCCACACGCCCGCGGCCAGGCCGTATTCGGTGTCGTTGGCGCGGGCCGCGACCTCCTCCAGCGACTCGTAGGGCAGGGCCACGAGCACGGGCCCGAAGATCTCTTCGCGCGCGATCCTGAGGTCGTCGTTGGTGGCCGTGAACAGCGTGGGCTCGACGAAGTAGCCGTCGTTCCCGGACACCGCCGAGCCGCCGGTGACGAGCTCGGCGCCCTCATCGCGCCCGGCCGCGATGTAGTCGAGCACGCGGGCGTGCTGCTCGCTCGAGACGACCGGGCCGAGCTGCGTGCTGGGCTCGAGCCCGTGTCCGAGACGCGACTTGGAGGCCCGGTCGGCCAGCGCCGAGACCACGTCATCGAATTGGTCGCGATGCACGAACAGGCGGCTGCCCGCGTTGCAGGCCTGGCCGGTGTTGAAGTAGATCCCCTGGAACGAGCCGCCGATCGCGCTGTCCATGTCGGCGTCAGGAAGGATGATGTTGGGCGACTTGCCGCCCAGCTCGAGGGTTACCCGCTTGAGCGCGCGCCCCGCCTTGGCCCCGATCTCGCGTCCCACCTCGGTCGAGCCGGTGAAGGCGATCTTGTCGATCCCCGGGTGGTCGACGAGCGCCGCACCGGTCTCGCCATCACCGGTGAGGACATTTACCACGCCGGGTGGGAAGCCCGCCTCGAGCGCCAGCTCGCCGAGTCGCACCGCGGTCAGGGGCGTCTGCTCGGCTGGCTTGAGTACCACTGTGCACCCGGCCGCAAGCGCTGGGGCCAGCTTCCATGACGCCATCATCAGCGGGAAGTTCCAGGGGATGATCTGCCCGCACACGCCCACGGGCTCCTTGCGCGTGTAACAGTGCACGTCGGGGCGCCGCACGGGGATTGTCGAGCCAAAGATGCGCTCCGGCCAGCCGGCGGCGTGGCGGAACTGGTCCACCGTCCCGCCCACGTCGACGATCTGGGCCATCTTGATCGGCTTGCCGTTGTCGAGCGACTCGAGCTGGGCCAGCTGGCCGGCGTTGGCCTGCACCAGCTCGGCCAGCCGCGCGAGCATCTCAGCGCGATCGGCGGCGCCGGCCCTGGCCCACGGACCCTCCTCGAACGCGCGCCGTGCGGCCTTCACCGCGCTGTCGACATCGGCGGCGCCGGCCTGCGCCACGCTCGTGATGGCGCGCCCCGTCGCCGGGTCGAGCGTCTCGAACGAGCGGCCGTCGCGAGCGGCCACGAACTCGCCGTCGATCAGCAGTTCGTGGGTCCGGCCGGCGAACTCGCGGGCGTCGTCGGACAGCTGTTCAGGCAGGGCGGTTACCGACATGGAGCCTCCTACGGCTGCAGAACGATCTTCAGGGCTTCGCGCCGATCGTAGAGCGCGTAAGCCTCGGGGGCGTCGTCGAGCGACATGTGGTGGGTGACCAGCGGGCTCGGGTCGAGGGTGCCGGCGGCCAGCATGCCCAGCACGCGATCGACGTGGGCGATCACGTTGGCCTGGCCGCTCTTCAGCGTGAGGCCCTTGATCCACGTGATGCCCATGTGGACCTGACACGGCTCGGCGTAAACGCCGATGGCCACCGCTGTGCCGGCCTTGCGGGTCAGGCGGATGGCCATGTCGAGCGCGTCGGGGTGGCCGACCGCGTCAATCGTGGCATCGACGCCGCGGCCTTCGCTGACCCGCTTGGCCTCATCGCGCGGATTTTGCTCGGTCAGGTGAACCGGGATCGCGCCGAAACGCTCGGCCATCTGGAGCCGCTGAGGCACGGTGTCGATCGCCAGCACAGGCCCGGCGCCGGCGGCTAGCGCGATCTGAACCGCGCACAGGCCGACGGGGCCGAGCCCGAGGACGGCCACGCTGTCCCCCGGCTTGACGTCGCTCTTCAGGACGGCGTCGTACCCGGTGGCCATCACGTCGCCTGCGAACAGGGCGACCTCGTCCGACACCCCCGGCGGGACTGTCCGCAAGGTCAGGTTGGCCATGGGCACGAGCACCTGGTCCGCCTGCGTTCCCTGGAGCGAACCCAAGGTCGAGCCATGGCCGAACACGCGAGCGTGGTCGCACTTGATGTACTCGCCTTTGAGGCAGAAGAAGCAGGTTCCGCAGGCCGAGTGAAAGCAGCCGAGCACGCGATCGCCCGGCTTGACCCGTGTGACGTCGTCACCGGCCGCCACCACCGTGCCCACGAACTCGTGGCCGATGGTGAACCCGGGCTCCATCTTGACCCGGCCGTGGTAGATGTGGAGATCGGACCCGCAGATTCCGCTGGCCTCGATCGCCACGACGGCGTCATCGCGGGCCCGGAGCTCGGGTTCAGGGCGCTCGTCGATCCGAACCTCCCCGGGTGCTTGGAACGTGACGGCTCTCATCGGCGCCACAGATCATGGCGCGTTCGGAGCTGGAGTGCCCTGGAGACGCGACCGGCCGCGGGCTGCGCTGCCTACTTCGTCCGCACCAGTTCGATCGTGCCGTCGAACCTGTTCTTGGTGAGCAGACAGCTGTCGTTGCCACTGGTGTCGTTGAGAGGGAGGCACTTGTCTCCTGCCTTGGTGCGCTCGAATTGGCGCGACTCGATGACTCTCGGCACGGGCTCGTGTCCCTTGCGTTTGCGAGGGGCACGCGCCTTGACGAGGTCGGAGAAGTCCGGTGACACACCGGCATATGCGATCTCGGCTCCAAGGATGGCGGCCGCACCAGGAGTGAAACCGTCCTTGTTCCAGTACCGGCACCCTGCCTTGTGAGGGTCTTCACCGGTGTAGGTGCCCCTCTCGGCGCCCCAAGCACGCGGCTGGAACTGGACAGACTTCAGCCCGTCGTTGATGAAGACGTTGAGAGGCCCGAAAAATCCTGAATCGGTCCGGGACTCCTGTCCAGGACCTGGCACGAGTGCGCTGAACTTATCGCTGCTGCAATCGACCTTGCCGCCCGGTTGCGGTCTGATGAGATCGAAGCAGGACTCAGCATCCTCGGTTCGCGTGACCCTGCCGGTTATGTGCGCGTGGTTGCTGAGGTCGCCGAACGGACCGCCTTTCAGTTCCGGCTCGCCGACGATCTTGAACTCAGGCCCGCTGCTCTTCGTCCCCGGTCTGACCTTCGATTCGATCCGCCAGGTGTCCCTGAAGTTGTAGTGGCCTGTCACGTCGAGGCTCTGTGAGCAATCGAGCTGATGCAGGAGCGAGTCATAGGCGTATGAGCCAGATCCCGCCCATATGACCTCAAACGTCCTGTCTCGCCACGGGCGGTCCTTGGCCGAGCACACGGCAGCCACCCATAGCGACAACACCGCCACCATGACAGTGAACGGCAGCACCTTCCGGCAGCTACCGCTTGACAGGGCTTCCTTGACTCCGGCCGCGAGTCGTTCGCGCATCCTCATCTCCCCCGGTCCGATTTCGGCACGCGATCCTACACGCGACCTTCTTGAGGTACAACTCGGGTCCCCTCAGGGATCGTAAATCAGGAAGCCTTCGCCGGTCTGGCGGCCCAGCCGAGCCGAGAGCACGAGCCGGCGCAGCGCCGGTGCGGGGCGGTAGCGCTCCTCACGGAGCTCTTCGCAGAGGCCCTCGAGCACGGCGAGGACGTGGTCGAGCCCGATCTCGTCCGCCCAGCCGAGGATGCCCCGCGGGTAGTTCAGGCCGTGAACCATGCCGGCGTCGATGTCCTCGGCGCTGCCGACGCCTTCGCCCAAGGCGAAGGCGGCCTCGTTGATCACCTGGCAGACGATGCGCCCCAAGCACCAGCCCGGGGGCGTCGCCCACCCACGCGATGTCCTTGCCCACCGTGGCGAAGAATCGCTCGGCGGCGTCGACGGCCGACTGGAGCGACTCCGGCCCGCGGGTGAGCTCGACCAGAGTGCTCTCATCCAGCGGTGGCAGCGCGTGGAACCCGACCGCGCCACCTCCGGGGTCCAGCGAGGCGAGCGACCCCGGAGCGCAGCAGATCGCCTGCGGCCCGCCCTGCAGCGGCGCGTCGGGCTCCAGGCCGCCGGTCACGTCGAGAATCAGAAACGGCGCCGGCGCGTCGGTTGCCTCGTCCGGAGTGGCCACATCCCATCCGGCCTGCGCCGCGGCCTCTGCCAGGCCGAGCGCGAGCGGGACCTCGCCCGCGATCACCACCAGCCCGTCGCCTCCGCCGGCGGCCGGGGGCTCTGGATCGCCGGGCCGATGCGGACCGGCCGCATAGTCGTAGTAGCCGCGCCCCGACTTGCGTCCCAGCCGTCCCGCGGCCACGGTCCGGGCGGTGATGGGCGAGGGGCGCCAGCGTGGTTCACCGAAGCTCTGCTCGTAGAACGAGCGCGACACGTCGAGTCCCACATCGACGCCGACCAGGTCCATGAGCTCGAAGGGGCCCATGCGGAAGCCGCCGCCCTGGCGGCAGATTCGGTCGATCTCCTCGAGCGGGGCGACGCCTTCCTGGACCAGCTTGAGGGCCTCGAGCCCGAACGGGCGGTTACATCGATTGACCAGGAATCCGGGCCCGTCGATCGCGTCGATGACGACCTTGCCCATCGCCTCGCCGGCGGCCCGGGCAAGGGCCAACGCGGTCCGCCGAGGAGTCGGCCCCGGCCACCACCTCGAGCAGGCGCATGACCGGCGCCGGGTTGAAGAAGTGCATGCCGACCACCCGGTCGCGACGGTTCTTCACCGCCGCCGCCACCGCGGTGACGAGCAGCGAGGACGTGTTGGTGGCCAGCACGCAGTCCTCGGTCACGACACCGTGTGAGAGCTTGGCGAACAGCTCGCGCTTGAGCTCGAGGCGCTCGGGGGCGGCCTCGATGACCAGCTGGCAGGGGCCGAGACCGGCGAGCTCGGGGACGCCGTGCAGCCGGCCGGCGGCGGCATCGGCGTCGGCGCTTGACCAGCGTCCGCGCTCAACGCCCCGGTCGAGCTGGTCGCGGATGCGCTTCAGACCCCGCTCGAGCGCCTCGGGCACGGGGTCGTGCAGCAGCGTCCGCGCGCCCGATTGACAGGCCAGCTGAGCGATGCCGGCGCCCATCGTCCCGGCGCCGGCGACCCCGATGACCTCGGGGCCGCTCACTGCGGTGTGTGCGGACTCACTGCGGGATCAGGGCATTGATCCCTGTGAGCGCGCGGCCGATGATCAGCTGCTGGATCTGCGAGGTGCCCTCGTAGAGTGTGGTCACGCGGACATCGCGCAGATAGCGCTCGACCGGGTAGTCATCGACGTAGCCCGAGCCGCCGTGCACCTGGATCGCGGTGTTGGCACAGCTCACCGCAGCTTCGGTGGCGTAGAGCTTGGCGATCGAGGTCTCGGTCGTGTTGGGCTGGCCGGTGTCCTTCAAATAGCCGGCGCGCCACACCAGCATCCGTGCCGCGTCGGTCTGGACCCGCATGTCGGCGAGCATCGCCTGGACCAGCTGGAAGCTGGCGATCGGCCGCCCGAACTGCGAGCGCTCCTTGGCGTAGGCCACCGACGCATCCACGCAGCCCTGGCAGATGCCGACGCAGCCGGCGGCCACGCTGTAGCGCCCGGAGTCGAGCGCGCTCATGGCGACCTTGAAGCCGTCGCCGATCTGTCCGAGCATCTGGTCGTCGGTTGCCGCGACGTCGTCGAGGGAGATCGCCGCCGTGTCCGAGCCGTGCAGGCCCATCTTGTGGTGGATGCGCTGGGGCTGAAAGCCGTCCTGGTCGGTGTCGACGAGGAAACAGGCCAGCCCTCGGTGGCCCTTCTCCGGATCGGTCTGGGCGAAGATCAGCGCCACCTTTGCGTGATTGGCCAGGGAGATGAACATCTTGGCGCCGTTGATGACCCAGCCGGAGTCCGTCTTGCGGGCCCGCGTGCGCTGGTTGGCCGCGTCGGATCCGGTGTCGGGCTCGGTCAGGCCGAAGCAGCCCAGCCATTCGCCGGCACACAGCTTGGGCAGGTAGTGCTGTTTCTGCTCCTCGGTCCCCCAGCGGAGGATCGACGAGCAGACGAGCGATGTCTGTACCGAGATCACCGTTCGCATGGCCGAGTCCCCGCGTCCGACCTCCTCGACGATCAGGCCGTAGGTGATGTAGTCGAGGCCGGCGCCGCCGTACTCGCGCGGCATGATCGCGCCCAGGTAGCCCTGGTCGGCGATCTTCTTGACCAGCTCGAGGTCGAAATGCTCGTTGCGGTCGTTCTCGCGAGCACGCTCGACGATCTCGTTGTCTGTAAAGGCACGCGCCGTCTCCCGGATCAGGCGCTGTTCGTCGTTCAGTTCGAAGTCCATGGGCCCGGGAAGGTAGCTGACAGTTAGGCTGGGGGACCTGCATGTCGCCGCAGACCCGGTACGCGCGGAGCGGAGATCTCCACATTGCCTACCAAGTGGTGGGTCAGGGACCGATGGACCTGGTCTATGTCCCGAGCTGGATTTCGCAGGTCGAGCACTATTGGGACGAGCCGAGTGTGGCGGGCTATTTCAGGCGACTGGCGTCGTTCTCGCGCCTGATTCTGTTCGACCGGCGCGGCTCCGGTATGTCCGATCCCGTGCCGCGCGCGCCGACGCTCGAGGAGCAGATGGACGACGTCGTCGCTGTGATGGAGGCCGCCGGGTCCGAGCGCGCCGCCGTGTTCGCGCTGCTGGATGGCGGGGCGATGGCGGCCCTGTTCGCGGCCACGCATCCCGAGCGCACCACCGCCCTCTTGCTCTACGAGGCCCAGCCGCGGATGTCGTGGGCGCCCGACTATGACTGGGCGCTGCGACGCGAGGAGCGCGAGGCGTATGTCCACAACGGCGGCCTCGACTCGTGGGGGGACGGGTCGCGGATCGAGGGTTTGTCCCCGAGCTCGGTCGGCAACATGCGCCTGCAGGAGTGGTATGGGAAGCTCGAGCGACTGTCGGCGAGTCCAGGGACAGCCGCGAAGCTGATGATGATGAACGCGGAGATCGATGTGCGGGCCGTGCTCCCGAGCATCAAGGTGCCGACGCTGGTCCTTCATCGCAGCGGCGACAAGATGGTCGATATCCGTCACTCGCGCTATCTGGCCGAGCACATCCCGGGGGCCAAGTTCGTCGAGCTGCCCGGCACCGATGCGCTCTCCTTCGGCCCCGAGGGCGCGGCCGAACTGGATGAGGTCGAGGAATTCCTCACCGGAGCGCGACCGGCCTGGCGCTCGGAGCGGATTCTGGCCACGGTGCTGTTCTCGGACATCGTCGATTCGACGGCGCGCGCGGCGGAGCTCGGCGATCGGCGCTGGCGAGATCTGATCGGCTCGGTCGAGGTCGAGGTGGGGCGGGAGCTTCGCCGCTACCGCGGGCGTGCGGTCAAGACCATGGGCGACGGCTTTCTGGCCACGTTCGATGGTCCGGCGCGGGCGATCCGGTGCGCCACATCCATCCGCGATAACGCTCGCTCCCAATTCGGTCTCGAGGTGCGCAGCGGCCTCCACACCGGGGAGGTCGAGGTCATCGGCGACGATGTCGGCGGGATCGCGGTGCACATCGGGGCCCGCGTGGGGTCCAACGCCGGCCCCGGCGAGGTGCTCGTCTCGGGCACGGTCAAGGATCTCGTCGTGGGTTCTGGGATCGACTTCGAGGATCGCGGCGAGCGCGAGCTCAAGGGCGTCCCGGGACGCTGGCGTCTGTTCGCCGTCGCCCCTTAACGACGACCGGCTCCGTGCTTTCGCAACGGAGCCGATCGCCGACTCGGGTTTCGGGCTCGGACTGCTAGTTGCCCGGAATGCTCGAGGGCGGTGGGACGGTCACGTTGATCGTGACCGCGCTCGACGCGCCGCCGATGTTGAAGGGATCGCCCGGGATGCGCGCCCGGAACGTCTTGGCACCGGCTGCGCCGAAGGCCCGCACGAACTGGAACGTCGAATCATGCCTGACGGTGCTCGTGCCAACCGTGTGCCAGTCGCCGTCGGCGCCGAGGCGCTGCAGGTAGACCACGTCACCGGCCTTGTCAGGCGTCACCGAACCTCTGAACGTGACCGCCTGGCCGGAGATCACGTTCGTCGGGCTGGCCGTCAACGAGACGACATCGCGGACGCCCTCGAACAGCGCCGCGCTGTGGCGGTGCGGCTTGAACGTCGTGCGCGCCTGGTACACGGTGTTCAGCGCCGGCTTCTCGGTGAAGCTATAGCTGCCATCCATTCCGGTAGTCGTTGCGTCGATGGCCGTGAAGTGACCCTGGCCCGCGGTGCGGGACCACAGCGTCACTCCGGTGTTCGGCTCCGGTGTCGTCGTGCCCGCCTGGTCGAGGACTCCGGAGATGTTCACCGTCTGGCCCTCGAGGATGACTGGGTCAGATGAGTTGATCGTGAAGTCCGCGATCTGATGTTGCTGGATCGTGACGGTGACCGGGTCGGATTCGCCCCGGATGTTGCGTGCGTCGCCGCGGAAGACCACGCGCAGAGCGTGCGCTCCGGGGAACCGCCAGCGATAGATGATCGAGTAGCTCGAGCCGGGTCCGAGCTGACCGCGCTTCAGCGTCCGCCAGTTGTTGGTGGCGCCGATCTGCTGCTGCAGGAACACAGGCTCGCCGGCGTGGTTCGGGAACACATGCCCGGTGAACACGACCGGATTGCTCGTGTCGGTCTGGGACTGGTTGGCCACCAGGCTGACCAGAGCCGCCACGTGTTCGAAGACCGTGCGGCTGTGCACATGTTGCCCCCCCTGCTCGCGCGCGAACCAGCTGCGGTTCGTCGTCACGATGCCGTCAGCACGCGGGAACTCATAGAACCCGTGGGCGTCGGTCGTGGTTTTCGTCACTCGGCTGTAGCCGGGCTTCCCGCCGACCACATGGTGGTAGATGATGATCGTCTGGTTGGCGACGGGCGGCGCGTTGAGCTGCCCGTAGACCAGTACGCCCTCACCGGCGAGGATCGGATTGGGAGCGGCGTTGATCGTCAGCCCGTTGTTCTGATGGGGGTGGGCACTGACGATGCTGGGCGCCGCGGCGACGACCATCGCGGTCACCACGGACGCAAGCACGGCAAAGCGTAGGCGCATTTAAGGCCTTCCTTTCCCAGCGTCGAATGTGTCGCCTCCGCCGGATTCCGGCTCCCGTCCAGACGGTGGCTGTTGGACGCTTACATCAACACAGGGACGGTTGCAGAAGTTGCGCCGCTGGTCACGAAAGGCCCCGGCGGCTCGGGGATCAGGCGAAGATCAGCGCCTCGGGATCCTCGGGACTCACTCTGACTGGGACGGTTGCTCCCGGCTGGAAGCTGCCCATCGCGATCCGCCTGACCACCTGGGTGAGCGTGGCCGCGTATGGCTCGCGACCGGGGATGGTCACGGTCAGCGTGAACTGGACCCTCGGGTTGTCGTTGATCGCCGTCCCCGTGTCGGCGATCTGGTCGATCCGGGCCTGGCCAACGATGCCGCGCGTCATCAGCATGGCGGTCTTTTGCTGTTGGTCGATGGTGATCGCGACAACCTAGGGTCGGCAGCGGGCTCTGACAATCGCGCGTCGGTCTCGGATCGGTCTCGTGCCTGCGGTTGGTGGCACGGACCCAGCGGGGTAGACTCCGACGCGGTGGACCCATTCGCGATCGTGCTTCTGGGTGGTCTGGTCGCCTTGATCTTGTGGGTCTGGCTGCTCGGAAAGCACTACCCCGGTAACGGGCTCGAGCAGCTCGGGCTTCGCACGGCCCGGCAGATCTCCGAGGACCGCGAGGCCCTCGACGCCGAGGACCTCGACCAGATGCTCACCGCCCACAACGCCCGGCGGCGGGCGCGGGGTCAGGCCGAGCTGTCTGTGTCCGATCTGGAGATGCGCGTGATGGACGACGTTCGCGAGCAGGGTCGCCGTCGCGAGGAATATCTCGCCGGCCGCGAACTCGATCAGCTGCTCGAGGCCACGAACTCACGCCGCCGCGCGAAGGGTCTTCCCGAGCGCACGCGCGAGGATGTCCAGCGCGAGTTCGGCCCCGGCCCGCCGAGCCACGGCTGAGCCGCGGCACCGAATTTGGCGCGCTGTTTGATCATCGGGTGCGGCTGCCGTGGGCTCGCACTCACGCGGGTCCTGACCGCCGATGGGCATGCCGTCCGGGGGACGACGCGCCGGCCCTCGCGGGCGGCCGAGATCGAGGCCGGTGGCGCCGAGGCGCACATCGGTGATCCCGATCGCGTCGCCACCATCGCGCCGGCGTTTGACCATGTGACGATCGCCTGCGTGCTGCTGGGCTCGGCAGCCGGCACGACCGCGCAGATCGACGCCCTCCACGGTCCGCGCCTGGAGATGTTGCTCACCCGCATGCTCGATACGACCGTGCGTGCGATCGTCTACGAGAGCGCGGGCTCAGTGGACCCGCACGTTCTGGCCGGGGGCGCCGACCGTGTCCGCGCCGCGTGCCAGGCGTCTCTGATCCCGTACGAGTTCCTGGATGCCGACCCGGGCGCGCACCAGTCCTGGCTCGAGGCCGCGCTCGAGACGGTGCAGCGGTGCCTCGAGACTAGTTGAACTCCGGCGTGCTCCAACCCGGAAGGATGTCGGGCAGTCCATCGCTGACTCGGTCGGTGAAATGCGGCGCGCGCTTGTCCAGGAACGAGGTGACCCCCTCGACGACGTCGGCCGATTGCCCGCGGTAGAACATCGCCCTCGAGTCGGCCCGATGGGCGAGCATCGGGTGCTCGGCGCCGAGCATCGTCCACAGCATCCGCCGAGCGAGCGCGACCGACACCGGGGCGGTGTTCTCGACAATCTCGGCTGCCAGCTCGCGCGCGGCTCCGAGCAGATCATCGCCGCTGTGCACGCTGCGTACCAGTCCTGCCTCCAACGCCTCTTGGCTTCCGAACACGCGCCCGGTCGCCACCCACTCCATGGCTCGGTTGATCCCGACGACCCGCGGCAAAAACCAGCTCGAGCACGCCTCGGGAACGATTCCGCGGCGCGCGAAGACGAAGCCCATCCGCGCACTGTCGGCGGCCAGCCGGATGTCCATGGGCAGGGTCATCGTCGCGCCCACGCCCACGGCGGGCCCGTTGATCGCCGCGATTACCGGCTTGGTCGACTCGAAGATGCGGAGCGTGAACTGACCCCCGTTGTCGCGAGGGATGCTGTCCGCGGGCGCGCGCCGGCGCGGATCGAACGTGTCGCCGCCGCCGGCGAGGTCGGCACCCGCGCAGAACCCGCGTCCGGCCCCGGTGACGATCACGACCCGGATGTCGTCGTCGGCATCGGCGCGATCGAAGGCCGACATCAGCTCGCTCGCCATCTTCGCCGTCCAGGCGTTGAGGCGATCGGGCCGGTTGAGGGTGATCGTGAGGATCCCGTCGGCGACGTCGGTCAGTATCTGTTCGTACTCCACGTGCGCTCCTTGTCTCTCGGGTGTGCGCCGTGATGCTAGGGTCGCATCCGCTCGAGCAGCGGACCGATCCGATCGAGGAGATCGGCCAGGATCCGCGCCGTGGCTCCCCAGATCAGGTGATCGCCGACCACATAGGTGTCGGTGCGAATCGGCAGACCGCGGCGGACCAGTCGCCGCCGCCCGTACCCCGCCAGCAGGTCAGGCAGGGACAGCTCCAGAACCTCGGCCACCTCACGCGCGCTGAGCGTCCACGTCCGTCCGCCGTCGATCATCCCCACGAACGGATACACCGCGTAGCCGGTGGCGATCGTGGGCGTCGGCTGTAGTGCCCCGAGCACCTCGACCGCCTCGGACGGCAGACCGATCTCCTCCTCGGCCTCGCGAAGAGCCGTGGCCACGAGGTCCGTCTCGCCCTCGTCGTAGCGTCCGCCCGGGAACGAGATCTCCCCCGGGTGGCGTCGAAGATCCTCGCGTCGACGGGTGAACACAGCGTGGAGGTCGCCGGCCTGCACGTAGAGCGGAACGAGCACGGCGGCATCGGTGCGCCCGCGAACATCGAGCTGAACCGCCTCGTCGGCAGTCAGCAGCACGTGGCGCAGATCCTCGCGGATCGATCCCGCATCGGTGGCCATCTGGCTGACTATATTCGCGTGTATGGAGGCTCTGATCGCGGTCGACGTCCAGAACGATTTCTGCTCCGGCGGGGCGCTGGCCGTCCCCGACGGGGACGCGGTGATCGGGCCGATCAACCGGATGGCGAGGGATTCGAGCTTCGTCGTCGCCACGCGCGACTGGCATCCTCCCGACCACCATTCGTTCGCGGCCCAGGGTGGCCCCTGGCCTGTGCACTGCGTCCGTGACACGCCGGGTGCCGAGTTCAATCCGGCCTTCGACGCCGATCAGGTCGACGCGATCGTCGACGCCGGACGCGAATCGGGCCACGAGGGCTACTCGGGCTTTGAGCACACCAATCTGGAACAGCTGCTCCGGGACCACGACGTGGATACCGTCCACGTCGCCGGGCTCGCGCTCGACTACTGCGTCAAGGAGACCGCGCTCGACGCCAGGCGCGCTGGGTTCGACGTCGTCGTGCACCTCGACGCCACGCGTGCCGTCGAGGTGACGCCCGGGGATGGTGACCGTGCTGCCGCCGACCTGCGGGCGGCGGGCGTGCGCGTCGTCGACTAGCTCGGTCTAACGCTTCGGCGCTGTCGCGCCCCGAAATCCCCGCGTGATGTTTTTGCGCGGGCCGCGTCTTATGGCCGTCCCAGCAACGGAGGCGCCGGATCGACCCGGTGCCGTGAAGGAGGCACCTGCATGAGACGGGCTCTGTTCACCATCGTCGCCAGCATCGCGGTCGTCGCGTTCGTTCCGGCCAGCGCTCTCGGACACCAGCGGCGCGAGCACCACCGCCACCACCATCATCACCACCGGCGTCACCACCATCGCGCGCGTCATCACGTCCGTACCCACCGGTTCGGTCACTTCACCTCGGGCCGTAGTGACGAGAACAACCAGTTCTCGCCGGCCGGCACCGTGACGTCGTTCGACCCGACCACAGGCAAGCTCGTGATCACACTGAACGACGGCATGACGACCGAGACCGGATTCGTCACGCGCGACACCGAGATCAAGTGTGAGGACATGGGCGACGTGCAGGACGACATGCGGAGCGATGGCGGCCCCGGCCCCTCGGGCGGGCGGGGATAACGGCGACCGCGGGGATGGCGATCGCGGCCCCGACGGCAACGGCGACCGCGATGACCAGGGCGAAGAGGAGAACTGCTCGACGAGCAACCTCACGACCGGCACGATGGTCGTCGGCGCCGAGCTGAGGATCTCGAGTGCCGGAGCGGTCTGGCACGAGGTCGAGATCGAGCCGTCGATGGCGTAGGCGATTTCCCCAGCTCGCGATCGCGGCAGGCGGCCCCAGCCCCCAGGCCGCCTGCCGCGCGCGGCCGGGATCGTTGCGATGAACGGATATCTGTGCAGGAACGTCGCCGGCGGGGAAGTTGCGCCGCCGCGCCGACGTCTAGGTAGTAGCGGCCCCGTCCAGGTCGGGACCGCCACCCATACATGAGCCCACTAGCGACCTCGATTCGGTTCCTACAGACTCAATCTGACGCGCGTTTGCTCGAGCTGGCGCGCGCCGGCCATGAACGAGCCTTCGAGGCGTTGATCCAGCGCTACCGCCGGCAGCTCCTGGCCTACTGTCGCCGGCTCACGCCCTCCGAGGCAAGCGCCGAGGACGTTCTTCAGCAGGCGCTGCTCCAAGCCTGGGTGGCCATCGGCACGGGCGCCGAGCCTCGCGACGTCCGCGCGTGGCTGCACCGGATCGTCCACAACGTGGCGGTGAGCAGTCGGCGCAAGTCGGGCGCCGACTCGGTCGAGCTCAGCGAGACGGTGGGGGGCCCGAGTGCCGACCACGAGTTCGAGCAGCGATTCGCCGCGCGGGAGGCCCTGGCCGGGCTCGCCGCGCTTCCCGACCTGCAGCGCCAGGTCATGCTCAGCACCGCGCTCGAGGGCCGCAGCCACGACGAAGTCGCCGATGCGTTCGGTCTCAGCCACGGAGCGGTGCGGGGGCTGATCTACCGCGCCCGCGCGACCCTTCGCGCCGCCGCGGCCGCGCTGATTCCAGCCCCGGTGATCAACTGGGCCGCCCGGCAGCACGTATCCGGTCGGGCTGGGGTCTACGAGGCGGTGGCCGGTGGCGGATCCGTGGGAATCGGCGGGCTCATCGTCAAAGGTGGCGTGATTGCCGCCACGGCCGGCGCGTTGGCGACGGCAGCGGGACTGAACCCGGTGGGATCCCTTCACATTCACTCTCACTCCGGATCCGGAGCGAGCGCGCCGGCGAGTCGCTCCGCGACCGGCCGGAGCTCCCCGGGGGGACGCGGACGGCGGCCGCCGCCGCCCGGCCGCGGTGGGCGGGGCCATCGGTGTTTCGGTGGCCGGCGGACCAACGGGGCACAGAGTCCTTGTCTCGTTCGGCTCGAGCGGGCAGGGGGTGTCCGGGCGCGGATCCCCCTGGCCGCGGGTCGTCGGGCAATGGCTCCCTGGGCGGCGGGTCGAATCGAGGTCCGGGGTCAGGTGGCTCGGGTGGCTCTGGGGGGTCGGGTGGCTCGTGGTTCCGGCGGGTCGGGCGGCTCTGGGGGCTCTGGCGGCTCTGAAGGGTCGGGTGGCTCTGGCGGCTCTGAAGGGTCGGGTGGCTCCGGGGGCTCTGGAGCGGCGGGCGGCTCTCGCGGATCCGGGGGGTCGGACGGCTCCGGTGGTGGCCATCACGATGGCTCTCCCGGGGGTCCGCCGACCGGCTCGGCGGCGGGTCGTCGGGAGGCGATGACGGCGGCTCCTCCCCGTCCGGAGGTGGGAGCGGTTCGTCTCCGGGTGGACCTCCCGCGAGCGATGGAGGGTCGTCCGGTGAGGGTTCCAGCGGCGGCGGTGCGTCCGGTTCGTCGGACGGGTCGACCAGCGGTGGCGATGGCGGCTCGGGCCAGGTGTCCGAGTCCGGCCGCGATAGCTCGTCCGGTGGCGACGGGTCTTCAGGAAGCGGTGGGTCCTCAGGAAGCGGCTGGGCGATCCTCAGGAAGCGGTGGGTCGTCCGGAGGAGACGGATCGTCGGGAGGAGACGGATTGTCGGGAGGAGACGGATCGGGCTAGGGTGGCCAGCACACCGGCCGTATCGTGCCGCTAGTCGTGATGCCCGGGGTGGGTATTCGGGTCGGTGATCGACAGGGGGCAACCGAGCCCCTGGATGGGTCGCACATCGGCGGAGAACCGTGACACGGGGCCCGGGCCGGCGCGGCGAGCCCAGCCGTCCGCCGGGTCCGTTAGCCGGGGCACCAGCCTGCCATCCGGATGTTCCACATGCGCATGTCGTAAACAGATGGCGCAACATGCACATGTCGAACAACCGTGATCGACACGAGGCACGTTCCTCGCGGTGAGCCCGAGCTTCGGTCGTTCGGCTTCAGCGGTGCCGGCGGTTTGTCACTTTCCTCGGCACCCGGGCGTGTCTGACCGCCTGTAAAGCGTGGCGAGCCTCCTGAAGCGCCCGTACCTTGGCCGCGTAAGTTCTACTCCCGGATTACGCGTTAGGCCGGCGTGGCGACGGAGATATGGTCCTCGAACAGGACCTCGCCGTCGAGCGTCCGATGGACCGGACACTTCGCTGCGATCACGCGCAACCGCTCGATCTGCTCTTCGGTGCAGGTGCTGGGCACCCTGAAGTCGAGCCTGAACTTGGTCGGACATCCACGCTCGGCCGCCGTGTACTCGCACAGCACCTCGATCGGCCCGAGGTCCCAACCCTTCCGCTTGGCATACATCTCGATGGTGATCGCCGTACACGAAGCGAGGCTTGCCGCCAGCAGCTCCTGAGGGCTCGGCCCCTCGTCGTCTCCCCCGTGATCGATGGTCTCGTCCACGACCAGCTGGTGGTGGCGGACGTCCACCTGATGAACGAACTGATTGTTGGCCGTGCGTCGTGCGGTTGCCCTCATAGCTGCGCCTTAAGTTGAAACTGTGCGATGTCACATCATCGTAGCGCCGCCGCCTAGTCAGTCAGCTAGCGGGTTGAACACCAGTCCAGTCGGAACCTTGGGATAGAAATAGGTCGACTTTGGCGGCATGCTCTCGCCGGCTCCAGCGACGTCCTGGACGCGCTCCACCGGCGTGGGGGCCATGAAGAATGCGGCGTCATATTCGGCCGTCTCCACCAGGCGCAGCGCCTCGGCTGCGTCGCGCGCATACCTCAGCCCGGCCAGCTCGTCGATGTCCTCGTCGGTCATCCTCAGCGCCTCTTTGAGGATCAGCGCTTCGAGTACGGCAGTGTCGAGCCGGCGGTAGGGCTCGGCATGCTGGGGAAGCGCTCGGTCGGCGATCCCCGCGTCCTTGAGGGTGAGCATGAACGGCTTGCGGAAGTGCGAGTCGATGTAGCCCATTCGAACCGTGTCGCCCGAGGCAGGAACCAGATCCGCGGTGTTGTCCAGCGGCGTGACGTCGAAGTCCCGGCGCAGGGCGGCGGCCAGCGACTCGTGCTGGTCGGGGCGCAGCCCGCGGACCAGACGGTGGGTGGGAAAGATGGTCAAACCCGGGTCCTGGAGCGCGACCAGGCACATCAGCACGTAACGCTGGGGGCCCTCCCCGCCGACCTCCTCGGCATACACCCGCGCGGTCTCGTAGCGGTGATGGCCGTCGGCGATCAGCAGCTCGGCTCCACTGGCCGCCGCCTTGACCTGGGCGATCGCGTCCGCGTCGGCCACTCGCCAGAGCCGGTTGACCGTCCCGTCCGCGTCGATCGTCTGCGCAAACGGCGGCTCGGCGGTGGAGGCGCCGAGCGCGGACCACGCCGTCTCGGACGGATCCGAGTAGAGCGAGAAGATGGGGGAGAGGTTGGCCTTGGTGGCGCGCGTGAGACGCAGCCGGTCCTCGCGTGGGCCCGGGGTGGGTGCGCTCATGGGGACGGATCCGCCCCGCGCCGTACTGCTCCACGCGCACGCGCGCGAGGAACCCGCGCCGCGTGCGCGAGCGACCATCGGGTCCGGTGTAGTCCTGAGCCAGCGCCCACACCGTCGGATCCTGCTCGTTGACAACGATGCCCTCGCGGCGCCAGCCGGCCAGCGTCTCGGCCGCGTGCTGGTAGCGATCACCGTTGCCTTGAGGAAGGTCGATGCGGACCACGTTGTACGGCGATCGCGCCGCAAGCTCGGCCCGCTGTTCCGGGTTGATCACGTCATAGGGTGGGGCGACAACGTCCTGGAGCCCGCCGAGCCGTTCGACGTCGTAGCGGAGCGCGAGGAGGGGCTCAATTGCGGCCATCGCGGGGCGGAGGCTACTCGACCTGTGCGGGGCGCAGACCAAATCGCCGCGACGCTCGTCGTTGTCGCGATGGGGGGCGGACTAGACTCAGCCTGATTCGGGGCGTGGCGCAGCCTGGTAGCGCGCGGCCTTTGGGTGGCCGAGGTCCCCGGTTCGAATCCGGGCGCCCCGATCAATCGCAACGCCCGCACATGCGGGCGTTGCGATGTTCTGGGGCCAGTGCCCGGGGATATTGCGAGGGACAATCCTTGACCGCCGTGCGAGTCAACCCCCCCGAGAGCACCTGTCCCGCCGGGTTGTAGGGCCGCCTGAGGGTGATCGCGACCGCGCCGAGCACGTCGCGAGGAGACGTTCTTCGGGCGATCGGGGCTGTGACTGTGAGCTAGCTCGCCTGGGGAGCAAGACCGATGACGCGACCCAAACAACGAAGACGAGACTCGGCGCCAAGAGTCCGCATGCTGGCGGCTGGCTCCATCCGGCGCCCTCCTCGTCGCGTAGGCGGGAGCGGGACGGTGAGTAACACCCTGCTCCGGAGACCACTGGGTTCTGCGCGCGACGACCGATGCGGCAGAGTCCATGGCGTGAGCAATCCTCGCCGTCACCACTACGTCCCCCAGCGCACGCGGTCGAGCTCCTGCACGAAGGGATCACCCTGCCGCTGATCCAGCGCCAGCTCGGCCACTCGCACCTATCAACGACCGGCACCTACCTCGAGGGGATCAACACCGAGGAGATCATCTCGACCGTCCACGCAAGACGCGCGCCAATGATGCACGCCAGTGCCGGCCTCGCCCTGTAGCAGACACTCGCGGGAGCGCACGCGGCGCTCCCGCGCTCCCGGCCCCGCTCTCAAGCCAAGCAGCCACCCTGAACGATGCTGCTAGCCCGATGCGGAAGGGCAGTCGTCAAAGGGCTCGTCCCCGCCTGCCCGGCCGGCCGGTGGCATGGGAGAGCCGGGCTGGATCCACCGGCAGGGGCGGGTTCGCGCTTAGGGATCGACCTCCCCCTATTGCTGGCCCGCTAGGGGTCAGTAACTGTTTTTCCAGGTGTCGGTGAACGCGTTGCCGTTGCTCAAGGACGAGGGTACTGCCAGGTAGTAGGTGTGGGTGGAATCGATCATCGAGTATTGATGCGGTGAGACGGTGGCGATCGTGCCCTTCTTCCCACCGGAAGTCTGTGACGCGGAGGTAAAGCCGCCATTGGAGAACTTGACCAGCGGCACGATGCCGGTCGTGTTGAGCTTGGGCCTCTCGATGATCCACTCCGCGCTATCACTGGCGCACGAGCTGCAGCTCTTGGTCACCTTGATGTTGTTGCCGCTCCTCGTGGAGTCGGTGAGCTTGAGCGTGAAAGACGTGCCACTACGCGTTACGGACGCGCTGATCTGGTCGCCTCCCTTGACGCCCTGGCCAACCACGACCTGGCCCGACGGGTACATCTCGTACCACGAGTAGTGGATCGCCTTGCCCTGGAAGCACTGGGAGACGGTGCCGAGCTGCTCCACGGTGCCGTTGTTGATCCCGTCCAGGCCGACCCACGATGACTCGATCCGATCTTCCGAGCTGCAGCTGAGGCTTGGCACCTTCCACTTCGCCGACACCGCGGTGAACTTGCCCTTCGTGCTGGTTACGTCCGCGTAGCCCGACCAGTTATACGACGCCACCTGCGTCGTATTGGCGCTCGACGCCAGGCGAGCCAAACCGAGCGGAGCCGGCAGGTTGGGAGCAGCCGCCTGGGCCAGATCGGCCTTCACCACCTTCAGCGCCTGCGCGTAGAAACCAGTGCTGGCCGAGCCACGGCTGGCCGAACCACGGCCGCTGGTTGAGCCACCGGTCGTCATCACGATGCCGACCGGAACGGCGGCTATAGCCAGCGCTCCTGCACCCGTACACAGCCGACTGCGTAGCGACTTCTTCATAACTGCTGCGACCTCCTGTAGAGATTGGCCCACGCTTGGGCAAGGCTCCCGTTTTGGCGGACGTCACAGCTGACCTGATTAGCCGCCATCGCGTGCGCCCGCAACCGCAAGCCCAACCCTCACCCGAAACCCATCATCATCACCCACTGTGCCAAAACCGGTCCCCCAGCCGACAACGAGGCGACCGTACCCCAACCACCGCGCAAAAGGCAAGTCAAGCGCCACCCTCAACCCTGCCGATTGGATCGAGGAGCAGCAGCCTGCGGTTGGTGGGCGTCTAGGAATGTTCCCTGGCGAGCTGCTAACCAGGCGATCAATCTGGTCAGGCTTGCTCTGTAGAGTGAAGCGCGTTATCTGCGGAGCGGCCGGTTGGCGCGCGGACCGCGCCGGGCACTTTCTCGACGGAACGGGGTTGGTTAGGTGAAGCGGACGGTTGTATTGGCGGCGGTTTTCGCGTCGGTTTGTTGCGGGCCGGCTGAGGGGAGGGCGTTTCGCTCGCCGGTGCGGCAGGCGACGATTCCGCTCAGGCTCGTGGAGGGCGTGAACGGCATGTTCTTGGTCGCCCGGATCTCTGTCGGCGGCGGAAAAGCGGTCCCCGTGATCGTGGACACGGGCTCCGGCCAGCTCATGATCAAGCGGAAGGCGGTTGGTCGGCGGGCGAAGATCTCGCCGAGGCTTCGCGTCTTGGGGGGTTTCGGTGTTTCGGGCAAAGTCACCGGAAGCACAGCTACCGGGTCGTTCACGATCCACGGGGTGCCGAGCGCGACGACGGCGAAGCCGATTTCGTTCGGGGCGGTCAAGTCGTTTGGCGGCACCGCGGTGCTGCTGAGCTCCACGGGAACGCAGGGGATCATGGGCATCGGCCAACTCCCACCGAACACAAAGGCGGGGTTCTCACCGCTGCTGTCGCTACCTTCGCCGCTCTGGAAGGGGTACACGATCGCGTTGCACGGCCCGGGCGCATCTAAGCTGATTCTGGGCACACCGAACAGGACAGCATCGAGCGTGTCTGTGGCCCTGCTCGGTCCTCGGGTCCGGGTGGGTCCGTATGGCGGCCCGCACACGCCGACGCGATATCCGAGCGGCACCCCCGCCTACCAGGGCCTGTTTAAGCTCTGCTGGAACATCGCCGGGCAGACGGCTTGTGGGCCGACCGTGGCCGACACCGGCAACACGTTCGGTTTCGTCGGCGCCAACCTGCTCCCCAAGGTTCCGCATGTCAGCGGGTTCGTCGCGCCTGGCCAACAGATCTCGATCTCGACGCCGCCGCCGAGCAGCCAGGTCGTGCGCGCCTATCTCACCGATGCCCACGTGGCTGATCAACTCCCGCTCTATCTGACAGCGGCGCCGTTCACCCGGATGTTCTCGACCGGCATCGGCTTGTACTACGCCGACACCGTCGGATACGACCTGGTCAGGGGACAGGCGGTCATCACGCCCGTTCCCCACGGTTGATCCCAACGTCGACGTTCCGAGTGCCACGCTCGCGCCGACGGTGCCAGACGCCTGCTTTCATCGCGCGTTGCGCCTCGTTGCATGCTAAGACTTCCTTAGGGTGAAAGGCCGGGGGGTCGGGCTTGGGCGCCGCACAGAGTGTCCCTGCGATCGAAACTGAACACTCTTGACGAGTGGTTGCGTTCGCGTAGCCTCCCACCGCGCGCCCGATAGTCCCAGACGATCCGCGGCTCCTCGCGCGTGAAGGCGAGCCCAAATTTAGGACTGCTCGGACTGCACCAGAGGCTTCGTCATCTGGAAGTTAGTCATCTGAACGCCATCGATCACGGGATGCTGCTCGGCCTCGACCACGAAGCCGTGCGCCTCGAAGAACGGCCTCGCCGTAAGGCTCACGTCCGCGGACATCTGATCAGCGCCGGCCGCAAGCGCGCGTTTCTCGAGGAAGGTCATCAGCGCGTGTCCGACGCCCTGGCGACCGTGACCGGGCGAGACGAACATCATGTCGACGTATCCGGCGGCGCTCACATCGGAGAAACCAGCGACGCGGCCATCGACCACAGCTACGAAGGTATCCACACCAAGGCGGGCCTGGTCCCAATCCTCTAAGCCACGATCATTGGGACGGGCCCACGCCTCGATCTGCTCCGACGTGTAATCGGCAGCAGCCGTGCGCGTGACCGCCTCGATGAAGACATCCAGGCTCTCTTCGGCGTCCGCGCTGGCGTACGGGCGGATCGTGATGGCAACGCGGCTGGGCACCCAGCCATCATCTCAGGCCGAGCGAGCCGGCCCTCCGAACCGCTGCTCGGTTGATCGAGCAGCAACGGCCTCATCCAGACGGCCGCGCTGCCGAATCGCCTGGGCACTGCAGCAGTCGGCGCGAATCGGGAACTGGCCTCGTGCGACCGGGCGGGCTGAAACGTCGCTCGCCAGGCAAGCAGCAGCGAGGCGTCAGCGTTGCTGCTCGATCAAGCCGACACTCTCGCGGTTGGCTCTCGCTGGCGTTATCATCCGGTTGGGTGATGACGACTCGGTCCGCCGTTCGTACGTTGTGGGCGGATTTGAACGCGATCTGAAGAGGGGGCAGGTATGTCGATCAAGATCAAGAGCTTGCTGGCCGTGGCGGCCGCGATGCTCGTCGCGGGCCTTGGCGCAGCGCTAACGCCCACCGCCAGCGCGGCCACGCCGAGCTGCGGCCCCACTTGCATCAACCTGTTCCCCCGTTTGTACGGGGCTGGCTTCGTTCTCGATGTCCTGAACCAAGGCGAAAACGTCGGCCAGCCCATCGTCTTGGCGCCTGCCAGCAACTCCAATCCTGGTGAAGATTTCACGGCTAACTTCGAAGGGCTGGTCAGCGACTTCATCGCCGCCGGCCTCGTTTCGCCTGGGCTCAGTGCGTACGACAACTTGGAGGCATTCGAGTTCGAGTACGCGCCGTT
The DNA here is from genome assembly GCA_963734775.1 of uncultured Solirubrobacterales bacterium. Classification (GTDB taxonomy): domain Bacteria; phylum Actinomycetota; class Thermoleophilia; order Solirubrobacterales; family Solirubrobacteraceae; genus Palsa-465. The sequence goes on along the minus strand of CAVTJE010000012.1, from coordinate 51,578 downwards.
TGGCGTGCACCTCGGCCTATGCGTGGGTGTCGGCGTCACTCCCACGAACCACACGCCGGTTGCTCTTGAACCCTGCGGCGTGAGCGCCAAGACGGTCTGGATCGAGAACCCCGATCAGTCGATCAGCGGAGCCAACCTCTCCCTGATCAACGCTGCCACTGACAACAGCTTCTCCCATCCGTACGCGCTCACCGATCTACGGCCGGGCCAGGGACAGCTGTTCACCTGGCCGTTGGACGGCGGCGGGATCCTCCACAACCCGTTTGCTAACCAGTTGTGGGGCGCCAGCTTTGGCCCCTTCCGGTCAAGCTGATCACACATTCCCGACTCCGATCGACTGGCGTGCCGCGAGGACGGCGGCAACGTGCCGAGAGGACGGCGGCAAGCTGGACCCGCGCGAAAAGTAAGGGTCATCTCGACGGCGCTGCTGGATTGGGGCTACAAACAGCGGCCCGAGATCGTCTCCGAGTTGGCCGCGCCTGAGACCGCTCGGTTTTCGATCGCAGGGAAGCTAGGGCTTGATCCGACGGAGTGTTGAGTTTGAGCAAAGGGAGAAGGCCGGCCCGAGATCGACGGCCGTTGGGCAGCGCTCGGGCCAGCGCGGTGCGCGTTGGCGATCACGTCCCGCCGTCGAGCAGCTGACCGGCGAACGAGGAGCTTCCCTGTGCCGAGTTGAAGCTGATGCTGATGATCAGGGTCACGACGCGGTTGAAGCTCCCGACGGGGAACGTCTGGAGGCGGAACTGATCGATGCCGTTCTGAAGGCTCAAAGTGAGCGGGTTAGCGCCAGACTGAAGTGTGACGCCTCCGTCCGTGCCCCCCTGGTCCTGGATCGCAGGGATCAACAGGCCGGTGCTGTTCTTAATCGTCAGCGACGGGAAACCGTCGCCGTTGGTCGCCACGTCGACTTCGATCCCGGGGGTCGACAGGAGCTTCTGCGGCTTCGTGACCCCGCTCAGCGTCGCCGCCCCAGAAACCAGCCCGCCATCGCCCTGCACGAACGCACTCGGCGAGAGCCCACGCAGCTCGTTCGCGTTCCGCGCCGTTCCGCTGATCGCCAGGTACTTCTTGCTGGCGCCGCTGGTCGTCAGGAAGTGCTTCGCGGTGGTGTGTGTGAAGTAGTAGAAGATGCCCTCCTCCTCCTCCAACCGTGAATCCAACCCAAAAAGCGCGGCGCCGATTGTCCTGAAGTCCCTTCTGAGCTCCGAACTCAGGCCCTTCAGCCTCAGGGGGATCTTCCCTTTCGGCACCTGCGCCCCCTGCGCGTTGGGCTGCGGCATTGCCGCGGCCGGCATCATCGCCGCCTTCGCCGGTCCCGGCCCGGTCGTCTCGGCGATTCCGGCCAGCAGCGCGAGGAGCGCCATCATGACACCCACCTTGGCCGCAGTGCCCTTGAGCTTGACGTAGTCGGCCATGCCGTCCCCTTTTCTCGTAAACGCTCGCTGCGCCAAGTGTCCCACCCCCCGCCGGGCGGGAAGTCTCAGTTCAGTCTCGTTCTAGGACGAGCACCACCCAGTCGTGCGTATCGGTCCGCTGCGGCACGAGTATCCCGTGGGCCTCGTCGGCATCGATCAGAGCGCGTGTTTGTGATGGCCTCGAAGCCGCCCATCAGGCCGACCCTGCCGGCCGGTCGAGTCGCCCACGAAACTCGCTCTGATCTCGCGTCCCGGCCGATGGCGACCGAGCCCGATGGTGACCGCTGGTGAGACTGGATTGCGCTCAACTCAGGGCCGTGCGTCGGTCGAGCCGCCGGAACAGCCCGCCAGCCACAGAATCAGTGCTGCCCAGTTTCTCACCAAAGGAGAAGGCAGTCGCCGATTCGGGCGCCTTCCGGTGCGGGCTACCAGCAGCGGCGCCAGGAGCGTCGCCGAGTTGGCCGCACCACGACGTCGGTTGCGCTTGACCAGCAGAGCACGGCTGAATACGATCGTTCTTCTATCGGTCGCGCAACGAGAGGGGCGGCACATGCGGCGATGTCTGTTGCTCGTCGCGGGGCTTACAACGCTGGTTCTGGGGGTCGTGGGCTCCGCGCGTGCGACGTTTCCAGGATCGAACGGTCCGATCCTGTTCCGCGATGAGCATCCGAGCTCGGGGATCGGTAGTCCCCTTTTTCGCGCTCGCCGCGACGGCAGTCACGTACGTGTCCTCAGCAAGCGACCCGGGCTCTTCTCGGACTGGCGCCCCGATGGGCGCCGCATCGCGTTCGACTTCTTCCAGGGCAATGGGAGCGAGCAGATCGCGACCATGCGGCGCGACGGCAGCGACGTGAAGGTGATCACCTCTGGCAAGGGCATCCACGAGGTGCCGTCGTACTCGCGCAGCGGCCGGCGCCTCGTCTTCGATGCCTCCCACCAGGACCCGAGCTCGCCGAACTTCCAGACGCACCTCTGGGTCATGCGCGCTGACGGGTCCCATGCGCATCGCCTGGCGATGGCGAGCAGCGGCTTCGATGTCGAGCCGCGGTACGCTCCGAACGGGCGCTGGATCGCGTTTGACCGGCTCAGGCCGACACCGAACGGACAGCTGCAGGCCGCGTTCCTCGTCAGCACGACGGGGAGGCATCGCGTTCACCGACTGACTCCATGGAGCTTCGGCGCCGAGCACCCGACATGGTCACCTGACGGTCGCTGGATCCTCTACAACAGCCCCGAGGGCACGATCCAGAAGATTCGACCCTCCGGAACAGGACGTCAGACCATCGTCGCGGCGTCCGATGGGTTCGGCGGGCACAAGCCCTGGTACTCACCGGACGGCACGAAGATCCTCTTCATGTGCGACAACAGGGGACGCTGCCCGATCCGCCCGCGGACTTCAATCAGGACATCTGCGTCATGCACGCGGACGGCTCGCACATAGTCCACGTCATCAACACGCCAAACGTGCTCGAGAACTGGCCCAGCTGGGGGCCCGCGGCGAACTGACACGCACAGCGGCGACTCGAATCCCGGGGTGCCGAATCGCTTTCAACCACTCGAACGGCGCAGTGCGGGAGGATCACGGCCCGGGACCGCCATCGGATCAAGGCACGCCCTTCTCCCACCGCTTATCGTGGCGCCGACTTTCGGAAGTTTTCCTGACAGCCACCGATCAAAGCAGCCGACCTTGATCGGGGGCTGCCTTCTTCGAAGCCGGTCTTCGTCGCCGTTCCGGAGCGTGAGTGCAACCCGCCGGCGGCGCCGCGACCCTACTGTCGAACATGGGCGCGGCGGCCCAGCAAACGCTGTCAGGTTGACATCGGGAGTGGAGGGGCACGGTCGCTCGACGCGGGGAGGCCTCCCGCAGCGTCTGGTTGCGACACTTAGCACGCTTCGTGGCGCCAGCCAAGCGGCCACCTGTGCCGCCAGCGCGCAGCGTCAAGCGGGGCCCGCGCCTGGCTGGCGTTTGTCGTGCCGACCGGCGCGATCAGTTAATGAAACGCGGTTGTTCTAGTCGCCTTGAACTTGTGCGATCCGCCGCAGGGACTATAAGAGTAGAGGGCTTCCTCGTCGCTCACCTTCACGGTGGCGTGCTTGCCAATGATTGTCCCCTTAACCGTCGTCGTGCCGGTGTCGGTCCCTAAAGGAGTGCTGCCAAGCTTGTAGTGAACCGTCTTCGAGAAGTGCCCATGCTTGATCGGAGCGTTGAGCGTCTCCACCTCGCGGGTGAAACGACTGAGCGGGGGGGCACCGTCGCAGCCCTCGTGTATGGCCCAGCGAACCTTTGTGACCTTGCCATGCGACACCGTCAGGAACAGGTACGGCGGCTTCGACCGCTTGCCAGCTTCATAGAAGACCTTCCCGGATGTCATTGCTACTGCGGCGCCGGCCATGAAACAGACCGCAACGCTAGCCGCGATGATGCCGGTGGCGGAGCGAAACCCGCGCATGTGACCCTCCTTGCGTTGGAGCGATTCCCGCGCTCCGGCGATGGACCAGCGCACCTTGCCAGTTTGCGCCGGTGAAGTCAACCATCCGGAGAGACCAAATTACCCGCCTCGGCTCGAGATATCGCAATTGGATTCCCGGCATCATTTTGCGATCTCTGGGGCCGGCCACTGCCGCATCGATCAGTGCCGTGGTATGGGAGAACGGCGCCGCCGGAATACGATGTTCTCGGGCGCTTAGTCACGCCGTGAGTCACGGATAGCGGGAATCGCAGTGCTGGCGCGGTTCGTACACGATCGCCCCGATGTCGTCGTCGATGTGGGCCCAGATGCGCCCACAGCCTGACCATCAGTGGCGCTTGTGCTTGCGTGGCTGGGGGAACCCCCTGAGGAGCCGGGAGAACAGGCCCTTCAGCGTGGCCTTGCCGTAGGCATGCGACCCGTCGTACATGGTGAGCACGGCGATCGAGACGCGCGCGCAGCCGCGGGTCAGCAGGGCTACCTGGTGGTCCATCAGGCCGGTGCCGTATCCCCATCCGCCCTTGAAGTACAGCTTCCACCCTCGCGGGGCCACCTCGCCGATGCCCCACCGCTGCGAGGGCGTGATCGAGGCGAGCAGGTGCATCGCATAGCGGCGATGGCGGCGGGCGGTGAAGCGGTCTATGTGCAGGAAGAACTTCGTCTGGTCGCTCGCCGTGATGAGGCTCGCGCCCCACGGGTCGCGCACGGGCACGAAGCGGTTCATGCCTACGCGATGGGCCAGCGCATCGAGGGCGTCGTTGCCGACGATGTGATCCACCGTCGTCGCGGCAAGGTTGTCCGAATGCGTGATCATCGGGTACAACAGCGACTTGTCGTAGCTGTTCAGTGCGCGGTTGGCCACCGATCCTCGGTTGACGTAGGCCACCAGCAGCATCGCCTTGAGCACGCTCGCCGACCACTCCTGGTGATCGCGTCGGTAGGCGCGGAACATGTGGTCCGTCCGAACGGCATAGGCGATGTCGCCCGTCCGCGTGCGTGTGTAGGCCAGCGCTGCAGCCATGTCCGGCCGCCACAGCTGGAACAGCGGCTTTCCGAATCCGGGCACCATGCAGTGGTCGCGCCCCTCGGCCACGCGGGCGGCAGGTCGCTTGCGCGCGTGGCCGGCGTCGGCGGTGGCCACCGCCGCGCCGCCACCCGCCATCAGTCCTAGGCCAATCAGCAAGCGGATTGCAACTCGTCGCGTGATCATGTCTACATTCTCCCGGAGCCCCCGTAGCTCAGCTGGACAGAGCGCCGGACTTCTAATCCGATGGTCGCAGGTTCGAGTCCTGCCGGGGGCATGGCAGGAGGCCTGCAAACTAGGGACTTATTGGCGCGCGGCATCACCGCGGACGATGGGCGTGTCCCCAATATGCCCCAAGTCGCCGTACGATCTGCATTGAGTACCTGCGGTCCCCTTCGGGCCATGTGTTCCGCGTCGAGCGGCCTCGCGGTCCGGTTTGGTCTCCGAAGTATCGCCTGCCTGACGGCCGCCAGGGTCAGAAGAAGATCGGTCCGGCGTGGCCGGCACGAGGTCGGCCGCCCGCCGGCTACTACACGCAGCGCACGGCTGAGGCCTGGGTGCGAGATGTGCTGGACGCCGTACGGCGCGGGACCCGCGCTGGAGTCGCTCGCAGTGGGGCTACTTTCGCCGACGCGGCCGCCGAGTGGCTGCGCCTCGTGGAGGAGGATCGGGAGAGCAAGCCGTCGACCGTCCGCGACTATCGCTCGTTCGTGGAATCGCGGTTGCTGCCTGCCTTCGGTGCGATGCGCGTCGATGGCATCACTAGCTCCGACGTAGAGAAGTGGCGCGTTTCGCTCACTGGGCTGCCGGGTTTGCGGACTGAATATGCCCTCGGTGCGGGACACTGGGCCGGGCTCACCGCGACGGCGTCGGTTATCCCGCCAACCTAGCGAACGACTAGTTCGGTAAGTCGGTCACGTGTCTCGGTCGCTTCGTCGCGTGTGTAGAGTTGTCTCGTGATCGGGGGCCGGAGACGTTTCGCGATGGTCGTGGCGTTGAGCTTCAGGGCCTCTCTTTGTCTGCCCGCGGGTGCGGTGGCGACGAGTTCTAACGTTGCGTGCAATGACGGGGCGAGTCACGACAACGGCGCTCTGAACAGTGCGATCGCTGCGGCGACGAGCGGTGACGTCGTGACTGTGTCGGAAATCTGTCTGGTCAACCTGACGATCGCCAACAAGCTCCGTTCGTTATCAAGAGCAGTGGTGGCGCGACGTGGAATCCGGGTGCTGCCAGCACATCGATGATCCAGAGCAGTGGCGACGTCCGCTTCACGGTCTCGGGGACGCCCCGCTGACGGTGATCGGCGAGAAGCTGGGCTTGTACGAGGCGCTGGTTCATGCCAGGCCGTTGACCTCGCAGCACGTGGCTGAGCGCTCCCTACGCGAATCGATATGCTAAATCGTCGCTTGGGGGCGCTGGGAATAGTGGCCGCGGTTGTCGCCTCATCGTGGGCTGCGCCTGCCTCGGCGGCGACGCCGACATTGACACCGGCCTGCACCCCCCCATTGCCGGGCGCGAGGGTCGCGGTGTTCCCGATTCCCGGCACCCGCTACAACCGGCCCGAGACGCAGATCACATTTCGTGGTCTTCGGCCAGACCAGATCGGATCGGTGACCGTGCGTGGCTCGCGAAGTGGGTTGCACAGCGGGCGGGTGTTGCCCGACTCCGATTGCGATGGCGGCAGCTTTATGCCCGCCAAGCACTTCGTAAAGGGCGAGACCGTGACCGTGAGCACCGGCCTGAACGTCCTCGGCGGTCGGAACGGTCGGTTCAGCTTCAAGATCGCCGACGCGCTCCCGCTTGCCAAAAGGGTGGCCCTCCCGGTGGCCACCCCGCCGGAGGTGATGTCTTTCCGTTCCCGGCCCGACCTCAAGCCCGCCGCGGTGTCCGTCATCAAGGACTCGCCGCAGGCGTCGCACGAAGACATCTTCGTGGCCCCGCAGAACGGACCCGAGCAGGACGGGCCGATGATCCTCGACCCCCGCGGCCGGCTGGTGTGGTTCTTGCCATACGCGATCTCAGATGGCTTGTTTATCAATGACTTCCGGGTTCAGAAGCTGGATCTGGACGGCAAGGTCGCACCGGTGTTGACTTGGTGGCAGGGGTTTTGGAATGCGGGCGCAGGGCAGAACAGCGGCCACGGAGTCATCTTCGATAGCGCGTATCAGAAGATCACGGACGTACGGGCGGCCAACGGGTTGGATGCCGGCTCACATGAGTTCTTGGTGACACCCAACGGCGACGCGTACGTCACGGCCTCCTCGCCGGTACGGCTGCCGGACGGCAAGCACGTCATCGACTCCGTCGTTCAGGAGATCGACATCAAGACCGGGCTTGTGCTGTTCGAGTGGCACGCGCTTGACCATGTGAGCCTGCACGCCTCCTACGCCGTGCCGCTCGACCCGTATCACCTGAACTCGATCTCGCTTGACACGGACGGCAACCCGATCATCTCGATGCGCCAGACCTCGGCGATCTACAAGATCGACCATCAAACCGGGCATGTGCTGTGGACGCTCGGGGGCAAGCACTCGAGCTTCAAGATGGGGCCAGGGACGATCACGTCGGTACAGCACGACGCCGTCGCGCAACCGGACGGGACGATCACGGTGTTCGATGACGCGTCCGGGCGCCCGATCGTTCGTCCCCAGTCTCGCGGGATCCGGCTACGGCTTGATCTTCACAACATGACGGCGACCCTGGTCCGGGCCTACTATCACTCCCCGCCCCTGTCCGTCCGATTCGAGGGCGGGATGCAGGTGATGCCCGATGGCCACGTGTCGATCGGGTGGGGCTCTCAGCCGTTCTTCTCGGAGTACGACGCCGCCGGTCGGCAGGTGTTCGATGCACGGTTCCGCGACGAGATCATCAATTACCGCGCCTACCGCTTCCCGTGGACAGGGCGGCCAACGACGCTGCCGGACCTCGCGGTCTCGCCGAACGCACATGGCTCGAGCACGCTCTATGCCAGCTGGAACGGCGCGACAGACGTCTCGGCCTGGCGGGTCCTGGCCGGCTCGGGGCCACAATCGCTTCGACCGCTCAGTGTCACTCCCAAGAACGGGTTCGAGACCGCGCTCCACGTCGCCAGCGCCGCCCCGTACTTCGCTGTGCAGGCGCTCGACGTCCACGGGCAGACATTGTCCAAGTCGCTACCGGTCCGAACGCCCTCGCACATCGCCATCGTCGGTCGCGTCGCGTTCGTGCACTCCTCGGGGTTCGGAGGTCTTCCCGCCGCTCGACCCCAAAAACGAGGCCGCTCCGATCCCCGGTCGACCGTGCGCGACAGCTACCCGGGCTTGGGCAACCCGCTGGCCGACTTCTACTTCACCCAATCCCCACGCAAACCGATCCCCCTTCCGCTTCACCCCGGGCCGGGACCCGCATCGCAGCGGGGAGCTGCGTCAGGGGGAGCGGCCGGCCGGCTCGTTGAAGCAGGCCAGCAGACGGGCCCGCGTCATGCCTAATAGACCTGGGTGACAGTCAGGAAAGTGTGGCCGAGCGTGTGGGTGTGGCAGCGCGCGGTGACCCGGTACTTAAACGGGGCCACGTTGCTGCTGATCGTCACTTTGGTAGACCACTTGTGGTTCCCGCGGACCTTCGCGGAGACCGCCGGGACGCCCTTCCACTTGTGGCTGGTCGACCCCGCGAATGCGCGAGAGAAGATCGTTAACCGCTTGGCCTGACCGCAGCGAGGCCCGGTCGTGCCCGAGATGGTGACCTGGTCGCCCGCCGGCATTTTCTTTGGGCTCACCTTCACGGAGGGCGTTGCCGCCAGCCCGACCGCTGGCACACACATTGCCGTGACCGCGGCCAGAGCCATCGCGTTCTTCATCTTGCCTCCTTCTGAGTGGTCGAAGGCCGGCTCACACTGCCTCCCGCTGCGGCGGTGCGTCGGGTCCGCCTGATCGGCGTTGCCATGCTCGCGGACGAGATTGTCCTACACGAACATCGGCGCATCGCCGGACCGCTCCACAACCGCCAGCACCGAAACCCCGTCGAGACCTCCTCGACTTGTTCCTTCAGGAACCATCGTACGAATTGTTCGGCTGAAACAGATACGTGTCAAGTGCGCCGGGTCCCCGCGATGGTGGACGCGTTCGGGACTGCCGTCGCGCTAGGGTCGGGTCGGGACAATCCCCAACAGCGGACCGGTGATGTCCCGGTGATCTCGCCTGAGGAGGTGCGGGCGCTCGTCCGAGTCGCGGCGTTGGAACAGGACGGCGTGCCGTTCCAGACCGCAGCGTTCACCGGGCCTCGGAGGGGAGAGCTGCTGGCGCTGCGCTGGCGTGACGTGGACTTCGCCGGCTCGACGATCCGGGTTCGGGCGAGCTACTCGAGTGGTCAGCTGACGACGCCCAAGGCGGGCCACGTGAGGGCGGTGCCGATGGCGTCCGACGTTGCTTCCGCCCTCGCCCGGCTCGGCCGGCGTGAGAGCTGGATCGGTGAAGACAACCTGATCTTCTCGGGGAGGCGGGCGGCTACCTCGACCCTTCGGTTCTACCGCCGCTATAGCCGACATCCGGCGGGTCTAGGAATGGATGGGACGCGCGAACGTCCAGGCAACGAGTCGAGGATCGAGCCTGCTCGGCTGTTCGTGACCGTGTACAAAGAAGTGGCTAGTGACGAGTGCATTTGCATCTGATCAACCCGCGCCGGCGGAGCTGGATCAGCTTGTGTACGTCCACGGGGGAGAGCTTGGTCTGCGCCGCGAGCGCCGCCAGGGGGAGTGGGTAATTCTCGACCCGCTTGAGGAGCCTGTGGCGGACACCGAGACGGTGGAGCGGATTCGTGCACTGCGGATCCCCCCGGCGTGGACGCACGTTTGGATAGCCGGCTCCGCGAACGCGCATCTGCAGGCCACGGGCCTCGATTCCAAAGGGCGTCGACAGTACCTGTATCACCCACTGTGGCGCGTACGGCGAGACCACGAGAAATACGACGACATGCTTGAGTTCGCGGACAAGCTGCCGCGAATCCGCGCCACCACGAGGAGCCTGCTCGGTGCGCGCCGTGGCGAGCGCGATCGAACGCTCGCTCTGGCGATTCGATTGCTCGACATCGGCTTGTTCAGGGTCGGCTGGGACCGCTACGCTCGAGACAACGGCCACGTTGGCCTCACGACGCTCCGGCGCGAGAACGTGACGCTACGAGGGCCTGAGGTTCACTTCGACTTCGTCGCGAAGTCAGGCAAGCGTCGCCGAATGACGGTGCGTGATCCGCAGTCGGTCACCGCGCTCGCCGAGCTCAAGCACCGTCGCGGCGGACCGGATGAGCTCCTGGTGTATCGATCGGAACACCACTGGCGGCGGATCCACGCTCCCGACGTGAACAACGCGCTGCGTACCTGGGGGAAGGGCCCCTACTCGGCCAAGGAGTTCCGCACGTGGTCGGCGACCGTGCTCGCCGCTGTCGCTCTGGCTCGTGAGCACAAGGCGGGCAATCGTGGCCCGAGGGCTGTCAGCCGGGCAGTGCGCGAGGTGAGCTCCGCGCTTGGCAATACACCGGTAGTCGCCCGCGCCAGCTACATCGACCCACGCGTGATAACGCTGTTTCAGAGCGACCGGGTCATTGAGCTTCCCGAGGCGGGGCGGCCAGTCGCGTCCACACTGGAGATAGAACTGGCCGGTAACGACGTCGTCCTGGAGCTTCCGACGGACATCGACGGCGACGCGGTGCGGCTCAAGATCGAGCAGCGCGTTCGCGCGCTTCTTCTAGCAGCGGGTTGAACGCGCCGAGCCTCGATTGCCGCGACCGGGCGGCGGCTTTTTCGTGAAGCTTCCGCCGGGGTGACTCGAATGGGGCGTTTCGATTCGTTGCGATTGGCTGGGCGCGTTGCGCTGCTCGTCGTTGCCGCGCCTTGGTGCTCGCGAACTCGGCTGCAGGGGCTGGTACATCGGTCCTGCAGGTTGGGACGGACCCTCTAGCACTCCCGGGCGGGGCCGCGGCCGCGGGTGTAGGGGCTGACGCCGGCGCGCCGGTCGCGGACGTTGTCGCGGACCTCAACCATGACGGTGATGTGTCGCCGGCCGATGAGCGCCTCAAATCCGATCCGAGGGCCTTCGCGATCGTTCTGCCCAACCTCGACGACGATGCTCGCCGCTGCCCCCGCGTCAACCTCGATCGCTTCACCGACGCCCAGCTCGCGGGCTGCAATGACGCCTCGGACAACCGCGTCAACGGCCCGCGTGACCTTGCCCAGATGGCGCCCGTGAGGGTGCTTCCGTGGCCGGGCGCGCCGGCGGGCACCCGGATGCGGGTCTCGGTGGTCGCGTCGCAGCCGCGACGTGCGCGGCTCTTCGTGTTGCGTGGGGGCGTCTGGAAATCGCTGGGCAGCGGCGGCCCGCTCACTGTGGCCGAGTTGCGCCACGGGACGAAGCTCGTTGCTCGAGGGGCTCGACATCGTCCGCGACCGCGCCGTGTGGGATGGGGGCCTGCGCGTTGTCGTGCGAGTTCAGGCGCGCGGCCGCGTTGCCACCAGCTTTGTGCGCTTCCGGATGGCGCCCGTGCTCTTCGAGAACAACACCATGCCGCTCGAGTGGGTCTTCGCCATGTCCGACACCGGTCCGGCCGATAACACCGATGCGGAGTCGACCGGCGATCGGATCCCGAACGTCGACGAGAACGATCGGCCGATCGACCAGCGCACGTTCGCGACACTCGACGCGCAGGGTCGAGCCGCCTACCGCCGGCAATGGCGCGCTGCACTGGGTGCCGTAACGCCCCATGTCCGCCTCGATCTGCTTCCCGCCATCAACGGCGACCGCTGGATGCAGGACTTCTATCAGCCGGCGTATGTCTCGATGCCAGGCCCGCACGGGACCCCGATAACAATCACCCTGCTGCTCCGTTCGGCCACCAAGAATCGCGATACGGTCAACCCGCCGGCCGGCCACTTGTTGCGCAACGGCTCCCGCATACTGTTCAGCGAGCTGCGCGGGCCGGGCGTGGGCGTCGTCCAGGCCTACGACCCCGCGCGGATGCGCCGCCTCAACCTTCGCGTTCCAGACAACGTCGACACTATGAGCTCGACGGGGAACTTCGAGGCCATTCCCCCATACAGCCACGGGCGCGCGCGCTTCCCCAACGGGCGCATGATCTGGGGCGCGGGTGGACGCCGCGCGCCTGATCCGGGGTTCATCCGGATGCTGCGCGCGCAGGGGATGCAAAAGCCGCTCGTGGTCGACACGAGCTGGCTGGAGGTGGGTCACGTCGACGAGATCGTGAGCTTTGTGCCGAACAACTCGCGGCGCGGCTGGACGATCGCCGTCGAGGATCCACTTGCGGGAATACGACTGCTCAAGCGCCTGCGCGCGACCGGCCACGGCAGCGCTCGTCTGTTCGCCGGGCTCGCGCGGTACAGCAGCACGGGTATCGTGCGGGCGGCCCGGACTGTGGACAGCCTGCTCGCCGACTCCCAGGAGATGGCGGCCACACGCGCGGCTGCCCGTCACATCGATCGCGTGCTCGCGACGCTGGAGCGCGCCACGGGCGTGCGCGATATCCAGGTCATCAGAGCGCCGACCTTGTACGAGAAGTCGGGCGGATTTCTAACCTCCGCGGTGCGCGCGACGGTGAACGGCGTGGCGCTCCGCCGCGGCGAGTTCGCGGCACCCAGGCCGCACGGCCCGATCGTCGACGGACGCGACGTGTTCGAGGCCGACATCGAGCGACAGTTCTTGCAGCAAGGCGTGCGCGTGCGCTCGATCGAGGACTGGTACTACGCGCACATCGTGGCAGGCGAAGTGCACTGCACCTCGAACACCCTCCAGGACCCCAGCGCGACGACGCCGTGGTGGCGCGCGAGCTGACGAAACTTGCGATAGCTCGACGGTCGGGCGCACCGTCGCTCCCCAGAGGCTTGCGAGCACGGCTGCCGTCGGATCGGCGCGGACGACGGCGCTTCCGCATCCAAATCCGAGAGCACCACTGCCGACGACGGTGACGCTCGCTCCTATCGCAGATGAAGACTGACGCTCTCCGCTGATCGCCCCCCTTACTGTGAGGGTGGCTGGCGGGGCGACGCCCTCAATGCTATTGAGAGCCGGACCTGCCTTCGTGTCACGACGGGCATCTCGGTGGTCATGGTCACGCACCTCCCTCGCGCGGAGGCCGTCGCACAAACCGGCGACGTTGTGAGCAACTAACAGCCGGACGAAACCGTCCCCGCCGCAAACTGCGCCGACGACGGAAGCTGGTCAGCTAAACGAAATATAGGTGCGGTTTGCTGACCACCCTCCGCCGCACCCTTCCCAGGGCGCACCGGCCGCTTGTGAGCTGATCACAACGAACCGCCGTCTCGGGATGCTTGTGCGACAGGTTCCGCGGCAAGCACGTCCGCGCGCTTTGTGTCTCGAGATATGTCCCGAACTCGGCAATCCTGACCTGCTCTAACTGCACTGAGCAGCAACAAGTGGCCGGTAACTAAGGCAAACTGCCTGCAAATGCAGGACTTCTAATCCGACGGTCGCAGGTTCGAGTCCTGCCGGCGACGGGCAAGCTCGGGCCCTGCAGCGCGCCGGCCGGGCGGCGCTTGACTCGGAACCACTCGGACCCGAGCATTGCCTACTCCTTTCGACGCGATAGAGAGCCCAAAGTCACAGCCATCTCGCTGGGACCCGTGCCGGGCGATGGGAATGTCGCGGCAAGCCTGACTTCGCAACGAAACCTCAGCCGGCAGCCAGCGTTCTACGGAGGCCATCGCTGCCTGCGGTGGTCGTCCCGCCGAAGCCCTGCCGGGCGCGTTCCGCCCATTTCGCTTCCGTGATCGCGGCTGGCTCGGCCGGAAGGTAATGAGTGAGGATGAGTTCGTTGACCCGTGCGCGCTCGGCGACGCTCCCGACCTGTGTGACGTCGGTGTGAAGTGCGGCCATGCGCTCGAGCGCGGCGCCGGTGAAACCGTGCCGCTCGAGGTAGGCGAGGTCGGCCACCGCGTGGACGAGGATGTCGGCACCCTGGGCGAGCGCGATCAGATCGTCGTTCACGGTGGTGTCGCCAGAGAACACAACGGATCCGTCGGCGGTGTCAAAACGATATGCGAGCGCGGGCACCGCTCGTCCGTGCATCACGCCGACGGCGCGGACCCGAACAGCGCCATCTTCGAAGACGACGACCGGGATCTGGGGCACGCCGTCGGTCTTCGCCGGAGCGGGGACGTCGATCCCTCGAACGAGCGCACCTGCGTCCGGCATGAGGGCGTCCAGCGGCATGACGTTCAGGTGGTAGGCATACGCGGCGAGGATGTTCTCGACCAGGTCCTTGGAGCCGGGGTCAGGTAGGTCCGGATTGATGGTCGTCGCGCGATGGAACGTCGCATCACCCTTTGGCAACGTTTCGGGTCGCGACGGCCCGTAGACACGGATCGGTGCGAGTGGGCCGTGATCGCCCGCGCGGACGCCCCACGGGTAAAGCAGCATGCCGGGTAGATCGCCGGTGTGGTCGGCATGAAGGTGGGAAATGAACACGGCCTCGAGACGCGTGAAGTCGAGTCCAGCGTCGGCGAAGGCCGACGGCGAGCCGCGACCGCAATCGATGACGAAGACCCGCCCGTCGACGACGAGCGCTGACGAGATCCCCGCTCGGCCGGCGACCGGCATCGGGGCGCCGGCCGTTCCAAGGAGTACCAATTCGGTTGCCACGGTTACAAGCGCGAGACGAGTTCGGCCACGATTTCCGCCGCGGGCTGTGGCCGTCTTGCGAGCGCAACGCTCTGTCCGGCCCACAGCGACAGCGCCTCGATCTCACCGGTTGTTCCAACGAGCGGGGGCGCCGGGGAATATCGAAGAATGGGTTCGCCCGAAGCGAAGTGCGCGATCACCTGGCCCTCTCCCGGTCGACCACCCGGTGGCGGCCGACCCGCGGCCTCCCACCTCTCAGCCGTTGAGTTGTGGAGGGCGCGGTGAGGAGCATCCGGCCATCCGACCTCATAGAGGTTGGCGTACCACTCCGCATCGGTCTCGGTCGCGGCTATCAGGAGGCGCCGGTATTCCTCGTGGACCGGCATCTCGTCGGCTAAGAGAAACCGAGTGCCGAGCCAAGCGGCCTGTGCACCAAGGGCAAGCACGGCTGCGACCCCTCGAGCGTCGCCAATCCCACCGGCCGCAATGACCGGTATGGGCGCCACCGCGTCGACTACCGCTGGCACCAACGGGAGCGTCGCCACACCACCCCAGACGTGGCCGCCGGACTCCCAGCCCTGCGCGACGATGACGTCCACTCCACATCCGACTGCGCGCCGCGCTTCCTCGGCACTGCCGACCGTGTGCATAACAAGCCCTCCGGCGTCATGCACCGAGTCGACATAGCTCTGCGGATCGCCAAAGATGAACGAGACGATCCGCAGGCCAGCAGAAAGGGCCTGATCGACTCGACGGTGCTGATCCGACGTGAGAGCGAAGTTGCCGCCAAACGGACGACCGGTCAGCGCTGCCGTTTCACGGACGAGATCTCCGGCGTCGTCGGCCCACCACAGCCCGATGGTGCCGAGGGCGCCGGCATTTGAGACCGCGGCGGGCAGCCGGGGATCTGCAGCCATCGGCGCCGACACAATCGGGTGGTCAATCCCCAGCAACTCGCACACCGGTGTGTGGGTACTCATTGGGATGGCCCCCTTTCTGGCGCACGCGGCGCCCGTTGACTAGGCTCAATGTGGATCCGAAAGCCGCCGATGGCGCCCGTTACCACTGGTCCACACCGTGGACCACGGGTCCGGACCCTCGGACGCCGGGCGCGAGTGGACGGGACGGCGGCCATCGTTCTCGTCACTCCTCAACCATGGACAGGAGCAGATTATGCGCAGCGACATCGCCCCCGGCGGCACCTTCCCCGACTACGAGTTGCCCGATCACGAGAACGTTCCTCGCAAGCTCAGCGAGATCCAAGGCGACGACCCCCTGATCCTCACGCTCGCGCGCGGCCAGTATTGCCCCAAGGAGCACCAGCAGCACCTTGAGCTCGCGGCCAACTACCCCAAGATCACAGTGGCCTACACGAAGATAGCCACCATCTCGACCGACACCCATCATTCGAGCCAGGAGTTCCGCGCGTCGACCGGTGCCCAGTGGCCCTTCCTCTCCGACCCGGAGCGGACCGTCCAGAAGGACCTCGAAATCCAGGAGTACACCGACCCCGAGCACGACCCGATGATTCCCCACACCCTCGTGCTCAGGCCCGGGCTGGTCATCCACAGCATCTACAACGGCTACTGGTTCTGGGGACGTCCCTCCTTCGCGGATCTCTGGCACGAGCTACGGACCGTGACCCGCGAGATCCGCCCCGACTGGGATCTCAGCAAGCCCGGGCTGCGCGAAGCGTGGGATGCGGGCGACTACTCGCAATTTCACGGATGGGACAGACGGTCCCCTCAGTCGATGCCGTCGTCTTACCATTCCTAGTAGCGCAAACCCACATGACCACAGCGACCAGGGATTGGAGCAGGGGCGCACACAGGCGCGACGCGCACGGTGTGAGGCGCGGTTACGGAAGTCAATTCCAACAACGGAGGTGAGTATGAGCGCCATCGACGAGGAGATGGTCTTGGCCCACTTCATCGTTTCAGATGATGTTGAGCGTTCCCGCCGCTTCTACACCGAAGTCCTTGGCGGCAAGACGGTCATCTCGGGCGAGCGGAATGACGAGGTGACCTATGTCGCGCTGGCCAACAGCTGGATCATCATCAACGTCGGAGGAGGTCCGACCGACGACAAGCCGACCGTCACGCTCGAGACGCCGCCCGACCCGGATCGGGTGAGCAGCTTCCTCAACATCCGGGTTGCCGACATCCACGCTGTATACGCCGAGTGGAGCGCGCGGGGCGCCCAATTCCTGACGCCTCCGAAGCAGCACGAGACCGAGATCCGATGCTACATCCGCGATCCCGACGGCTATCTGATCGAGGTCGGTCAGACGACCCTGGCCAGAGGGTGGCGTCCGCCGTCGTGATGATTGTGGTCACGCGCGCGCCGTGGCGAGCGAGAGCGTCCAGAGGCGCTCGGCAGCGTCTAGGTCGAGCGCGTAGCGAGCGACGCCGGAGGAGGCGCTGCTAGCGGTCTCGGGCGGCACCGTCTCCGCCTCGTTGCAGTTCTCGAAGTAGCGGCCGCCGATGCCCTCCAGCCGGGGAGAGGTCGCGACCAGCACGCTTGTGGCTGCGCCCTGGGCGATGGTCTTGAACTGGATCGGAGCGCCGTTGATCGTCTGGGTCGTCGTGCCGGTGGTGGCCGCGGCCGCGCGCAACTGTGCGACTTGTCCTGGATCCATGTGGCGGGCCAGGTTGGTCTCCAGGATCGCGCCGGGGTGGACGGCGTTGGCAGTGATGCCGTCGGGCGACCAGTGGTTGGTCGCTCCGACCGCGAAGAGAACGTTGGCGGTCTTCGACTGTCCGTAGGCGAGCCACGGGTCGTATGGGCGCGAGCTGAAGTTGATGTCGTCAAACATGACCGGCGAGCGGAGGTGGCCGCGGGAAGTGAGCGACACAATCCGCGCATTGCCAGCCGCGGCGAGCGCGTCGTGGAGGCCGAGCGCGAGCGCAAAGTGGCCGAGATGGTTGGTCGCGAACTGAAGTTCCCAGCCGTCCGGCGTCAAGTCGAGCTCGGGCAGCGCCATCACGCCGGCGTTGTTGACGAGGATGTGGAGGGGCTCAGTCCACGTGCCGACGAAAGCGGCGACCGAGGCCGGATCGGCGAGGTCGAGCCATCTGGCGTGGACGGAGTCGTTGCCGGTCGCGTCACTGATCTCAATCGCGGTGCGCTCGCCGGCGTCGATGTCGCGGACGGCGAGCGCGACGGCGGCGCCAGCGCTCGCAAGGGCGCGCGCCGTCTCGAGGCCAATCCCGGACGAGGCGCCAGTGACGATTGCGTGCTGGCCGGCAAGGTCGATGCCCTCGATCACCTCGGTCGCGGTCGAGTCGAATCCGAATGGGGTCTGAATGCGCGTGGTCGATGTCATGACCCCAGTGTTCAGTACTCGGCGCTCGCCCACAAGAGATCCGTTGATCCTGGAAGTGGCAGAACCAGGATCAAGGTTTGGGCCGCGCGTATTGTTGTCGGGAACGTGGCCCGAGAGAACCCGATCGCGGGGTTCCGGGCAGCCGTAGCACTCAAGCGCTCACCGTCCTCGCGACCGCCACCGCCACCGCCCAGTACGAGCGCGAGCCGGCCCGCCCAGCCCGCGTAGCCTAAGAGTTCGGCGATTGGGGAACAGGGCTCGCGGTACGACACCGTGGCCCGGCGGCTGGGAGAATCGACTCGTGGATGCGGGGCTGCTCGAAGTTCGCAACGTGACCTACGGAAGGTTTGTCGAGCTGGGTCGCGCTCCGTCGGCTGAGGAGGTGGCGGGTGCGTCGGACCGGACGAGCGCCGGGGTCGAGGCGATCTGGCGCGAGCTTCATCGCGCGCATGCGCTCGTGCTCAACCCGGCCACCAACGAAATTCGGATGGCCAACCCGTTTTCAGCGGTGCCGACCGCGTACCGTGTTCGGGCCGCCGGACGGTGGTGGTACGGCAACTGCGCGTGGGACGCGCTCGGGATTTGCGCCGCATTGCATGCGGATGGCCACATCGAGACCTCGTGTCCGGATTGTGACGAGGCGATCGCGTTCGACGTACGCGGCCAACGGCCCGATGACGAGCGCCTCCTGTTCCATTGCCTGGTTCCCGCCGCGCACTGGTGGGACGACATCATCTTCACCTGAAGCACGATGAATCTCTTCCGGTCGGAAGAGCACGTCGACCGCTGGCTCGCCCGGCGCGATCCGGGAGCCACGATCACGGTCGCGAAGCTGGGCGAACTTGCGCACGCATGGTGGAGCGATCGACTCGCAGCCGACTGGCAGCCTCATGCCCGCGAGCAGAACCAGGCGATCCTCGACGAGCTTGGCCTGACCGGCGACTTCTGGCGCCTCACGCGCCGTTAGCGGCCTCGACGACGTCTGTCCTGACGTACTCCGGCCGCCCGCGCTTCCGTCCCCTCCGCCTCCAATTTATACCAGACAGAAGGCTCTCATGAGGCCCTGATTTGTGCCGCATAATCGCCCGCCGCATGCTGAAATCGACGAACAGGAGTGGGGTTGACCGGGTCAACTCCGAGGGAGGTGAGCGGATGGGTCGCTACGTGTTGGATTTCCAGGAGATCGACCGGACCCAGGTTGCGGTCGTTGGCGGCAAGGGCGCGTCCCTGGGGGAGCTTTCGCGGATCGAAGGCATCCGTGTGCCGGCTGGCTTTTGCGTGACGACGGACGCCTTCCAGCGGATCCTGGCCGAGGCGCCGTCGATCGACGATCGGCTCGATCGGCTGGCGCGCGTGAAGCCGGAGGACCGGGAGGCGATCCGCGCGCTCAGCACGGAGATCCGCCGAGCGCTCGAAGGGATCGTCGTCCCTGAGGATCTGGCATCGGCGATCATGCGCCCGCTCGCCCGGCTCGGCGAGCAGGCCGCCTACGCCATCCGATCCAGCGCGACGGCGGAGGACTTGCCGACCGCGTCCTTCGCGGGCCAGCACGACACCTTCCTGAACGTCGTGGGCCTGGCGGCGATCCTCCAGCACGTCAGCCGGTGCTGGGCTTCGCTCTTCACCGAGCGCGCCGTGACCTATCGCCTGCGGAACGGCTTCGACCCCCGGAAGGTCCAGATGGCCGTGGTTGTGCAGCAGATGGTCTTCCCGCAGGCGGCCGGCATCCTGTTCACGGCCGACCCCGTCACGTTCAACCGGAAGGTCGCGTTCGTGGAGGCCAGCTTCGGCCTCGGCGAGGCTCTGGTCTCAGGCCTGGTGAACCCAGACACCTTCAAGGTGCGGGACGGTGAGGTCGTCGCCAGGGCGGTCGCCACCAAGCAGCTCGCCATCCACGCGTCGTCGGAGAGCGGGACACAGGAACAGGCGATCGAGCCGGAGCGGCAGAAGCAGCCGGCGCTGACGGACGCGCAGGTCGTGCGGCTCGTGCAGCTGGGCCGGCGGATCGAAGCACACCTCGGCCAGCCCCAGGACATCGAATGGTGCCTGGTCGACGGTGGATTTCGGATCGTCCAGAGCCGGCCGATCACCACGCTGTTCCCCATCCCCGCGACCGGCGACCGAGAGAACCACGTCTACGTCTCCGTCGGTCATCAGCAAATGATGACCGACCCCATGAAGCCCCTGGGGTTCTCCGTGTGGCAGCTTACGGCCTTCCGGCCGATGTACGAGGCCGGCGGGAGGCTGTTCGTCGACGTCACACGGCAACTGGCTTCGCCAGCGAGCCGCGCGAACGTCGTGAAGGCCCTGGGGAGATCGGACCCGCTGATCGGGGACGCGCTGCAGACGATCCTCGAACGGGAAGGCTTCATCCCGACGCTCCCGGACGAGGGTCCCGGCAACGGGCCGGTGGCGGAGCCACCCGCTCCGATCGAGACCGATCCGGCCATCGTCGCCGAGCTGATCGAGCGCAACCAGGCCTCCATCGCCGCGTTGAAGCGCGACATCCGGACGAAGTCCGGCTCGGCGCTGCTCGACTTCATCCTGGCGGACATCCAGGAGCTGAAGCGGATCTTGTTCGATCCGCGAAGCCATCAGGTGTTCATGGGGGCGATGGAGGCCACATGGTGGCTGAACGAGCAGCTGCAGGCGTGGCTGGGCGAGAAGAACGCGGCTGACACGCTCACGCAGTCCGTTCCCCACAATGTCACGTCCGAAATGGGGCTGGCGCTCCTGGATGTCGCGGACGTGATCCGACCGCATCCGAACGTGGTGGCTTTTCTGCAGAAGGTCGAGGACGAGGGCTTCCTGGACGAGCTGCCCACGCTCGTAGGCGGGGAGGAAGCCCAGGGCGCCATCCGGGCCTTTCTCGACAAGTACGGCATGCGCTGCGTCGGCGAGATCGACATCACGAAGCCGCGTTGGAGCGAACGCCCGACCACGCTCGTGCCCATCATCCTCGGCAACATCAAGAACTTCGAGCCGGGCGCCGGCGAGCGGCGCTTCGAGCAAGGCCGGCAGGAGGCCTGCAAGAAGGAACAGGAGCTGCTGGCGCGCTTGCGAGTCCTGCCAGACGGGGAGCGGAAGGCCGAAGAGGCCAAGGGGATGATCGACCGGGTCCGGACCTTCATCGGGTACCGCGAGTATCCGAAGTACGGCATGGTCAGCCGCTACTTCGTTTACAAGCAAGCCTTGCTGGAAGAAGCCGAGCGTCTCGTGCAGGCCCACGTGCTCCGTGAGAACGAGGACATCTTCTTCCTCACATTTCAGGAGTTCCACGATGTCGTCCGCACCAATCAAGTGGATGCGCAGCTCATCCGCCAGCGCAAGGACGCGTTTAGGTCCTACCAAGCGCTCACGCCGCCCCGGGTGCTCACGTCGGATGGCGAGGCCATCGCCGGGACGTACCGACGCGCCGATGTCCCGGCCGGCGCGCTGGTCGGCTTACCCGTTTCCGCCGGGACCATCGAGGGGCGGGCCCGAGTCATCGTGGACATGGCGCAGGCCGATCTCGCAGCGGGCGACATCCTGGTCACCGCCTACACGGATCCCAGCTGGACACCCCTGTTCGTCGCGATCAAGGGCCTGGTGACGGAGGTGGGGGGCCTGATGACCCATGGGGCGGTGATCGCACGGGAGTACGGCTTGCCGGCCGTCGTGGGAGTCGAGCACGCTACTCAGCTCATCCGGGATGGGCAGCGGATCCGCGTGCATGGAACGGACGGGTACGTCGAGATCCTGTCCTAGCCGGGCCAGACCCCGACCGCTAGCCGGGCTGTGCGTTTCACAGCGTGCTCTCCACTTGGGAAAGGCGCGGGATTAGCCGAGCGGCTGACCCACCGAGAACGCCGCGGCGCTCGCCGTCGTCAAGCTCAGCGGTGTTCTGAAGCTGACGTAGGCCAGCGATGGAGATTGCGTCATGGGGGTACGGATAATCGGTCCCGAACACGACATTTCCGAGTCCCGTGACCGACCGCAGTATGTGGAGCACGGGGTCGCTGAACGCCGAGGCGGTGTCCCAGTAGACGTGAGTGAGCACATCGGCGAACGGTCCCCGCTCCTGGGCCCCCGGGATGACGTTCATCTCATCGACGATGGCAAAGCGTGAGGCGACAAATGGGATCGTGCCGCCGGCATGCGCGAACACGTATTTGACGTCCGGCGTTCGGGCGAACGTGTTGCTGTAGTGGAGCTTCGCGATCGCGCGCGAGGTGTCGACGGGGTAGTCGAGGAGCGAGTCAGGGAGGCCGAGGGTATGCGCGATCGGATCGGGGGACGCCGTGGGATGGACGAACACGACTGCCGCGCGCCGCTGCAGCTCGGCGAAAATTGGATCGAAGCGGCTATCTCCCAAATAGCTGCCGCCGGC
The DNA here is from genome assembly GCA_963734775.1 of uncultured Solirubrobacterales bacterium. Taxonomy (GTDB): domain Bacteria; phylum Actinomycetota; class Thermoleophilia; order Solirubrobacterales; family Solirubrobacteraceae; genus Palsa-465. Next base: position 29,360 of record CAVTJE010000012.1, on the reverse strand, counting down.
GTTGGTCAACACCGATACTCCATCGAGCTCGAGCACGTCGAACGCGTAGGCGATCTGTTCGAGCGACCCCTCGACGTCGGGCAACGGCAGGGCCGCGAATCCTCCGAACCGGTCCGGACGGTCGCCCTTGATCTCCGCGAGGTATTCATTGACCCGGCGCGCAAGGGTCCGTGCCGCCGCATCGTCACCGAAGTGCACCCCGGGCGTGCTGATCGACGGGACCGCGACGTCGATCCTCGCCTCGTCGAGGTAGGCGACCGCGGCGTCGAGACTCCAGCGGGGGGGAGTGATGCCCCCTGCGGCATTCCCGTCCTCGTTCGAGGCCTCCCAATAGAAGTCGGGCATGACGTGGTGGTGAAGGTCGACGGTCCGGCTCATGCCTGCAACGGGCGGTCGGTAGAACGATCTCGACGATCGCGGCGACCGATCGGGTCGCGAATCGCTTGGCTAGTCATTGGCTATCGGCTTCCTTTGATTGCGGCTTACTAAGCAGCTACACGGAGGCCGGCTGCCCGAGCGCGGCGCCGAGGTTCCCCAGCACGCCGAGCTGGCCCAGGATCACCGTTCCCGACGGGTAGCAGTCGAACAGCTGGATACGCCCGTTCTCGAGACGAAAGACATCGCAGCACGGCGCGTCCATTCGGTTGCCCGTCGGCGGAAGGGTCCCCTGGGGAAGCCAGAGCGGCCCGTCGTGTGTCCCTTGCAGGGCCAGCTCGACGATCACTACGTCGCCACTGACGTACACGTCGTAGAGCTCGCGATGCATGTCGGAGAACGCCGTCCCGTAGTTCTCAACGGGCTTTCCAACTTCGCTGGGCCCGCGGTACCTCACTCCAACCGATTCGTCGACGAACACTCCGTCGGGGTTGAAGCACGCGACCCACGACCTGATGTCCTTGACCTCGGCTACGGCGTACGCCTGGCGTACGAACTCTTCGTTTGTCATGTCGTTCCTTTCGGTTCTCGGCCTGACTCTCTCTGCTCCTGGCTCACGCGGCGAGCATCTCATCGGGTCGGGTGAGGCGGCATCGCTTAATCCCGGTGAGGTCCTCACCGCGGCGCGTCGGGGAGTAGTCTCGGCGACGTGAATCACCGCATCTCGGTGATGCTGGAGCGCCGTGCCGGATCAGCAGGAGCTGGGTTGCGGCGATGAGTTCGCATGGGTCCCGTCCACGCTCGTTCGAGTCGTTGCGGCGCCTTCCGCTGGTCGGTCGTGGCGGCGGTGGCGGCCGGTGCGCACATCGACGAGCCGCTGGAACGGCGTGCCCAATCCACGGGCCGATCGCCGCTGCCTCTTCCCCACTGGGGGCGCAGGGCGTACGCGGAGGCGGTCAGGCGCGCGAGCCTCGCGATCGAGGGCCGCGCGCGCCGCTGACCCTACGCGATCAAGCTGTCGGAGCCACTTGAACTCCGCGGTGGCGAGGCCCGGCCTCACTTCCGTAGACCGCCTTCGCGATCCGCTCGGCGATCATGATCGTCGTGGGGTTCAGCGCCACCGATACAACGACCGGCATGATCGATGCGTCGATGACGCGTAGTCCGTCAATTCCCTTGACGGCGCCATGCGAGTCCACGACCGCCCAAGGGTCTTGGGGACCGCCCATCGGCGCCGTCGCGGCTGGGTGCCCGTAGGAGGCGAGGTTAGAGGCGATGACGTCCGCGAGCTCATCGTCACCGACTGCGTCGCCGGGCATGATCTCGAGCTCGACGAACTGAGCGAGCGCCGGATTGCGGCCGATCCTGCGGGCCAGTTTCACTCCTTCGAGCATCCGGCGCGCGTCTCTGTCCTCGGCGAGGAAGTTGCAGTTGATCTCAGGCTGCTCGCGCGGGTCGCGGCTACGTAGGGTGAGGGTTCCGCGGGAGTCAGGCTTGACGACGGCGGTACTCAGCGCGATCGCCCCGCCGGTCGGGCTGTATTGCGGTGGCAGCAGGTGCGTCACTGCCATGTGCAGATCGAGCTCATCGCCGCGTGCTTCGCTGGACTGGCGCCACAGCAGAGCGCCGACCGCTGGCCGCATGTCAAGCGCATCCGTTTTCAGGGCGTAGGCGTTGTAGTAGAAGGGCTGGTCGTGGAGGTGTTGTCCAACGGGCAGATCGGCCACGACGTCGATGCCGAGCTCCGCCAGATCAGCCGCCGGGCCGATGCCAGATCGCAGCAGGATCGCCGGAGCTCCCGTATGACCCCCCGGAGAGGATCACCTCACCAGCAGCAATCTCAGCGCCGCTTGCCGTGAGGACGCCGGTCGCGCGATGCCCGTCGAACAGCACACGATCGACGAGCACATCGCCGGAGATCTTGAGGTTGGGGCGGTAGCGAACCGGCTCGGTGAGATAGACCAGGCCGTTGTTCTGGCGCACGCCGTCGACGACGTTGACCGGGTATCCGCCGACCCCGCTCGGATTCGGCCCGTTGAAATCCTCGACTCGGGGGAACCCCTCTGCCACGGTCGCGTCGATGAACCCGCGCAACGAGGGCGTCAGGTCGTCGTAGCGCTGATGTCGTATCGGGAACGGTCCCGTGCGTCCGTGGTAGGCGTCATCGCCGTCGGGCGTGTTCTCCATCTCCTGGTACGTTTCATCGACGTCCTCGATCGTCCAATCGTCAAGGCCATGACGGTGCCAATCGCGGACGTCGCTCGGTCGTGCGCGCATCGCGACCGTGGCGTTGTGGGCCGAGCAGCCGCCGAGCACCTTGGCGCGCGCGGCATCGATCTGCGGGGAGCCAGCTCCACCGCGGGCGGTGAAGCCCCATTCGTGCTCGGGGTTGGCCGGCACGTGCGCGGGGTCGCGCAGGTCGTCTGGATAGCCATCGACGCCGTACGCCGTGCCGGCCTCGAGCAGCAGTACGGAACGGGTTGGATCCTCGCTGAGACGGCTGGCGAGGACAGCGCCCGCTGAGCCTCCTCCAACAATGACTACGTCAGCGCGACCGGCGCGACCGTTACCGATATCGGACATGGACTTCTCCTCGGGTCGATGGCTCGTAGCCGCATCGTCGCCAGCGCGCTGGTGACGCGTCATCGCCAGATCCCGGTGATCGTGCTTCTGCCTTTCGCTATGCGGTGACGCGTTCTGCGCCGGCGAGATGCGCCGACAGGAGCTGTCCGGCTCTGTCCAGCGCCGCGGCCGCTTCGTCAAGGATCGGGTAATAGGCCTGGAAGACGTGGGGCACCCCAGGGGTGATGTCGAGCGTGACCTCGACGTCGGCGGTGGCGGCTTGTCGCGCGAGGCGGACGGCGTCGTCGAGGAGAACCTCGTGACTTCCGGCCTGGATGATCAGGGGCGGCAGGCCGGACAGGTCGGCGAATATGGGGCTGATGAGGCCAAGAGCGGCGTCTTGTCCCGACGTATAGTCGGTGACTCGGGCTTGGAGGGCTTCCCGGCTGAGCAGCGGGTCGACCTCGCGCCTGGTTTCCATGGTCGTCCCGGCCAGGGTGAGATCGGCATACGGTGACATGACGAAGGCCGCGGCTGGCAGGGGCAGCCCGTGATCGCGGGCGTTGACCAGGGTGGCGATGGCGAGGCCGCCGCCGGCGGACTCTCCCGCGAAGGCGATGTCCGAAGGGGCGATGCCGTTGTGCAGGAGGGCTTCATAGGCCGCAAGAGCGTCGTCAACCGCTGCCGGATACGGGTGCTCGGGGGCGAGCCGGTAGTCGACGGAGATGACCTTGGCGTGCGTCCGCCGGCCGACCTGCGAGGCCAGGTCAGCGGCGAGGAAGGCGTCCCCCATCACGTACACGCCGCCGTGGAAGTAAAGAACAACGTGGCGAGGTTCGATTCCGTCGACCGTGATCTCGGCGGTTGGGACGCCGCCCAGTGCGGCTGCGGTCACGGTCACGTCGGCGGGCAGCGGCTGCGCCGATAGCAACTCTCGGAGCAGTCGCCGTTGCTCGTTGACATCGCTGTCGACGGGGAAGGCTGACTGTCGCAGGATTGCGTCGAGGTTCTCTCGCTGCTCGGTGCTCACGGAGGATCTCCCTTCGGTTGGGTTGGTTTGGCAGCGCTCCAGGCTCGCTCGCCCATGTCAATCCGCTGCTGAAATTTCCTGCCGGGAGGCCGGCCACTACCAGTTTTGCCGCCAGGCAGGTGAGGAGGCGTCACCGGATCACGGTGATTCGCGCGACCGAGCACCGCAGAACCGACCCTTCCACGGACAGCCGTGAGTGTGCTGAGACGGGGTTCAGGGCGTCCAGTTCTCGGCGAGCGGGGTGAGCTGGAGCTCGTGCGTCGCGGAGCGCGCATCCTGGTTGGCGAGGAACAGGGCGGCATCGGCGATCCTGCGCGGGTCGGCCAGCGCTTCCGGCGAGACACCGGCGCGTGTGGACCCGTCGAGCGGCTGGATGCCCGCGTCGACGATTAGCAGCGCGACCTGGATGCCGTGAGGGCGCAGCTCGAGCGCGGCGGCGTTGGTGATCGCTCGCACGCCGAACGATCCTGCCGCCCACAGACCGCGGCCCGGCATCGCGCGCCGTGCCGAGCCGCCGGTGACCTGCACCAGAGTCGCTGCCCGGCCCTGCGCGATCGCGAATCGTCCGCTGGCGGACAGGAACGAGAACGCCGCGCGGGCCGGCGCCGCTGCCCACGAGTCAAAGCCGTCGAGGTCGGCCTCGGCAATCTGGCCGCCGCCGAAGGGCCCGGTGCGCTCGCCGCCGTATGCGGCGGCCGCGTTCAACACGAGCTCGACTCCACCGTGAGCAGCGGCCGCCTGCTCCAGCACGTCGTACACGCTCGCCGGGTCCGTCACGTCGGCCTTCAGCGCGAGCGCGCCGGCCGCGCTGACGCCGTCCAGGGTGCTCCGCGACCGCGCCGCCCCCGTCACCGCCCAGCCGTCGCTGACCAGCAGCTCGATGACCGCGCGACCCAGATTGCGCGCTCCGAACACAACCGCACTTCGCTGCTTACCTTGCATCTCGCTCATCGAATCGCTCGATTCCGTCGGGTGTTGGTTCACAAGATCACGGCCCTTGGCCTCTCCTCGTTCTCCTTGGGTCGGTAACTCGTCAAACCGGATCGTCGCCGGGGCGTGGGTGATCTGTCGTAGCCGGATCCCGGTGATAAACGGGACGCCGCCACGGCTCATGTAATTCGCCGGCCGGAGCTAGAACTTGGATTGCGCGAGCTGCGTTCGTGACTTCACGTCGAGCTTGCGGAACGCCTTGCGCAGGTGGTATTCGACGGTGCTCGGGCTGATGAACAGCTGGGCGGCGATTTCTCGATTGGTGTGTCCGTTCGCCGCAAGGCGCGCAATCTGGGTCTCCTGCGGCGTGAGTTGGTCGAGTGTGTCCACGGTCCGTTTGCGGGCACGCTCGCCGGTCGCCAGCAGCTCGCGTTCGGCGCGGTGCGCGAACGCCTCGGCGCCCATGCTCGGTGAACGCCTCAAGCGCGGTGCGCAAATGCTCTCGGGCGTCGAGGCGGCGCCGTTCGCGGCGCAGCCACTCCCCGTAAAGAAGGTGAGTCCGGGCGAGCTCGAGTCGCGCACGGGTACCGGAGAGGTGCTCGATCGACTGGCGGTACAGACTCTCGGCGACCTCGCCCTCGCTCAGCAGCGCGCGCACACGCGCTTCGATTCCGCTCGCCCAGCCAGAGCTAATGACGCGGGTTCGCTCCGAGAGCCACTCCAAGGCGGACTCGAGCTGCGCTCGGTCATCGGTCCTGGATGCCGCCTCGGCCAGCTCGGGCAGCAGCCACGATCCGTATCCGATCGGATCGGGCTCCGAACGCTTCCCAGGCCGCATCGCGCGCGGCGTCATGTCGGCCGAGGCCGTTGTAGAGCACGGACCTCGCGTAGTTGTTGGACGTCCATCGCCGCGCGGCCGCCTCCTCCGACGTGGCGTCGATCAGCTCAGACGCTTGCGCCTCGTGGCCGCGCCAAGCGGCGAGAATCATCGGGGCGTTCACGAGCGCTGGATTTCCGGTCGCCTCGGCGATCAAGCGGGCTTCGTCGATCATCAGCGCGGCCGCGGTCAACTCGCCGGCGAGCATGTGGCTCCTCGCCAGGAAGCTGAGCGCGAACTGCAGGTGCACGAGTGCGCCCGTGTCGCGAGCGACCTGCACCTGGCGAGCGGCGAGGAGATGCAAGGCCTCGTCGTCCCACATCTCGAGCGCAACGATGTTGCCGTTTCTACCGCTGGAGAGCGAGAGCCACCGACCGACATCCTCGTCGGAGACGTCGATCGCGAGCAGAAGCTCGAGAGCCCGAGCGAGCGTCGGCGCCGCGGCCGCGTATCCGTCGGTCAAGCGGATCGCGAACGCGTCGAGCAGCACGTCAACCGTCCGTGGCGGGGCGGTGCCGGCTGGCGCCGCCCGCGCGGCGGCCGCGACCGCCGGCGCGCCGCCGACGACTTCAACGTCGCTGGCCATGGCGCCCCCGAGCGCCTCGAGGTACGTCTCGCGGGCTAGCTCGGGGTCGAGTCGCCTCGAGGCGGCTCGCCGCGCTCAGAAACAGGCGGCCGGCGTCGCCGCCGCGCCGCTGCTCCAACGCGATCTGGGCTCGCAAGAGGTCGACCCGCGCGCGCCCGAGCTCGTCGAGCACTCCGGCCTCGACGTCCACCAACAGCCCGAGCGCAGCCTCCAGATCGCCGGCATCGCGCTTCGCGCCCGCGGCCGCGAGCAGACGCTGCGCACGGTGCGTGGGCTCGGGTGTGAGCGCGGCGGCGCGCTCGAGGAAGGCAGCGACAGCCGCCAATCCGCCGCGTGCCTGTGCCCGTCCAGCGGAACGCTCGAGTTCTGCGGCGACGTCCTCGTCGGGCGTTGATGCCGCCTGCGCCCGATGCCAAGCGCGGCGATCCGGATCGATCTGCGGATCGGTTGCTTGCGCCAGGGCTCGGTGGACAGTGCGGCGCTCCTTCAGCCCGGCTGCCCGATATATAGCCGAGCGAACCAGTGGATGACGGAAAACCACTCGGGCACCAAGCTCCAACAGCCCTTCCGCTTCGACGGTTTCCGCAACCGATTCGGGGATTCCGAGCTGCTGGGCCGCCCGCCAAACGAGCGCCGGGTCGCCGACTGGATCAGCTGCGGCCACGAGCAGCAGGCGTCGCGCGTCACCTGGAAGATTGGCCAGCCTCCGCGTGAAGCTCTCCTCGATGCTCGCCGACAACGGCACCGCCGCCGGTAGCCCGAACCCGCCCGCGAGCTGTGTCGGCGTCAGTCCGCGCGGCAGCTCCAACAGGGCGAGCGGGTTCCCGCGCGTCTCGACAACGATCCGATCCAGCACGTGCTCGTCCATCGGAGCCGGCCAAGACCGACTCCAGCAATGTCCGTGCATCGCGATGCCCGAGGGACAAGACGTGAAGCTCCGGCAGTCCAGCGAGCAGGTCGCCCGGCTCCCGCGCGGCGAACACGAACGCGATCTTCTCCGCCAACAGGCGGCGAGCCACGAATGCGAGCGCCCGCGCCGACGCATGATCCAGCCACTGCGCGTCATCGACAACAGCCAGCAGCGGTCGCTCCTCGGCCGCCTCGGACAGCAGGCCGAGGACCGCGAGTCCGACCAGGAACGGATTCGGCGCGCGGGCCCCGTGATGCGTCCGAACGCGACGCCCAGCGCCTCGTGCTGGGGATGCGGGAGACGGTCGAAAAGATCGAGAAACGGGGAACACAGCTGCTGAACCGCTGCGAACGGGAGCTCCATCTCCGCTTCGACCCCGGACGTCCGAGCGATCCGAAACTCGCCCGCAGCCTCGACCGCGTACTCGAGCAGAGCCGTCTTGCCGACGCCTGCTTCGCCGTCCACCACCAACACGCCGCCGCGCCCGCCGCGCACGCCGTCCAAGAGCCGATCGAGCACCTCGCGCTCGCGCTCCCGGCCGATCAACTGCCCTCCTGACGCGAGAATTGGTGGCAACCTCCGCTCATCCCGCCTAAGCATGACTCAGGGCGAGATGAACCGCGCGTCCTGCTACGACAGTCGATGTGCGAGCTGTGTGCGTGACTCGACGTCGAGCTTGCGAAACACCTTGCGGAGGTGGTACTCCACCGTGCTCGCGCTGATGAACAGTCGAGCGGCGATCTCTCGGTTGGTATGGCCTTCCGCCGCTAGGCGCGCGATCTGAGTCTCCTGTGGAGTGAGCTGGTCCAGCGTGTCCACGGTCCGTTTGCGGGCACGCTCACCAGTCGCCTGGAGCTCCAGCCGTGCGCGCTCGGCGAACGCCTCCACTCCAAGGTCTGCGAAGAGTTCGTGAGCGGTTCGCAGTTCCTCGCGAGCGTCCAGGCGACGATGCTCGCGTCGCAGCCATTCGCCGTAGAGGAGATGCGCGCGCGCGAGCTCGGGCGCAAGACGCGTGCGGCCCAGTCGTTCGATCGCTTCGCGATACAGCGATTCAGCCGCGTCGCCGTCCGTCAGCAACGCTCGCGAACGGGCGGCGATCCCCAGTCCCCAGTCGGTGCCGGCGACGGCGGTGTCCTCCGTGAGGCGCTCGAGAGCAGCGGCGGCATGTCCCGACGCCCCGCTCCGGCTGGCCGCCTCGATCAGCTCGGCCAGCGCCCAGCTGGATATGAACAGCTCGGACGTGTCGTCGCTCGCCCGCTGAGCTGCAACCAGCGCCTCCTCGTAGCGCCCGAGTCCGTTGAACAGGATCGCCTTCACGAACTCGCCCCACTGGACGGCAAATCCCTGACCCACGGCGGCGGCGTCGTTGATCGCCGACTCGAGCAGCGCGAACGCGTCAGCTTCCCGACCCTGGAGAGCGACGAGCAGCATCGCCGCGTAGGGCGCGAGACGGGTCCCTGTCGCCTCGACGATCGCATCGGCCTCCGCGGTCGCCTCCGCGGCCTTCGCGAACTCGCCCGACCACGCGTCAATGACCGCGCCTGTGATCAGCCCCATCGGCAGCCGAGCCAGTGCGCCCGCCTCGCGTGCCAGTCCGAGCTGACGCGCGTTGATCGCGTACCAGCTCTCGTCGTCCCAGAGAACATAGGACGGTATCGGCGGCAACGCGGTCCACCGGAAGCTGTTCTCGGCCGGAATCTCTGCAGCGGCAAAGGCGTTCGATGCGCGCCGCAGCGCCGACGCCGCCGCGGCGCGTCCCTCGGTGATCAGCAGCGCAAGCCCGTCCAACAGCAGATCGAACGGCTGTGACGGGTGTGTTGACGGGGGAGCTGACCTCGCCGCGCGCGAGACCTCGAGCAGATCACCGGCGGTGGCCAGGCTCCCGGCGAACCACGCTGCGCCCCACGCGTCCAGGTAAGTCTCTCGCGCCAGGTCCACATCGAACCGCTCTAGCCGCCTGGCGGCACTCAAAAGCAGAGGCGGCGCGTCGCTGCCAACGTTGGATGAGAACGCGATCTGCCCGCGGAGCAGCTCTGCCTGGGCCTGCTGCAGCTCGTCCGGCGAACCTGCCTCGGCTAGGGGAAGGAGCCTCAGCGCCTCATCGAACGCGCCGGCATACAACTTCGCTCGCGCGGCGGCAAGCGCCCGGTCCACCCTTCGCGCGGGGTCGACCGTCAATGCGATCGAACGCTCCAGAAACGCCGCCGCGGCGGCCAGCCCACCACGTGCCTGCGCACGACCCGCCGAGCGCTCCAGCTCACACGCCACCTCCTCGTCGGGCGTGGCTGCGGCCAGCGCGCGGTGCCAGGCGCGCCGATCCGGGTCGACTTCCGGATCGGTCGCCTCCGCCAGCGCGCGGTGGACGTCGCGCCGCTCGTTCAGCCGGGCGGCTCCGTAGACGGCCGAGCGAACCAGCGGGTGGCGGAACAGCACGCGGGGGGAGAGAGCCAACAAGTCCTCCGACTCGACGGTGTCCCCAGCTGACTGCGGAATGCCGAGCCGCTCAGCCGCGCGCCATACCAGCGCCGGATCGCCGACCGGGTCCGCCGCTGCCACCAGCAGCAGGCGGCGCGCATCCTGAGGAAGCCTCGCCAGCCGCTGCGCATAGCCCTCCTCGATGCTGGCGTACAGCGGCACCGTGGCCGGCACGCCAAACCCACCCGCGAGCTGGGTCGGGCTCAACCCGCGCGGCAGCTCTAACAGGGCGAGCGGGTTCCCGCGGGTCTCGGCAACGATCCGCTCCAGCACTCGTTCATCCAGCCGCGCCGGCAAGACCGACTCCAGCAGTGCCCGCGCATCCCGACGACCCAAGGGCGCGGCGAGGAGATCCGGCAAACCGGCGAGCGCGTCGCCGAGCGCTCGTGTCGCGAAGACGAGCGCGATCTTCTCCGCCAACAGACGACGCGCCACAAAGGCCAGGGCCCGCGCCGACGCATTATCGAGCCACTGCGCGTCATCAACAACGCATACGAGAGGCTGCTCCTCGGCGGCCTCGGCGAGCAGGCCCAGGACCGCCAGTCCGACCAGGAACGGATTCGGCGCGGGCCCCGTGATGAGTCCGAACGCGACGCCAAGCGCCTCCTGCTGGGGCTGCGGGAGACGGTCCATAAGCTCGAGGAACGGGGAACACAGCTGCTGAACCGCTGCGAACGGGAGCTCCATCTCCGCTTCGATCCCGGACGTCCGGGCGGTCCGAAACTCGCGCGCAGCCTCGACCGCGTACTCGAGCAGCGCGGTCTTGCCGACGCCCGCTTCGCCATGCACCACCAGCACACCGCCGCGCCCACCGCGCACGCCGTCCAGGAGCCGGTCGAGCACCTCGCGCTCGCGCTCCCGGCCGAGCAACTCCCCTCCTGACGACAGAACCGGTCCGGTCATTCCGCCTAAGCATGACTCAGGACAACGCTCGGGTCGCGACTAAGGAATTCAAGGACTCGAACGCCGGCACCCTCGGGAGAGCCGCCAGCGGCGGTAGCCAACCGCCGCACCGCGTGCTCAGACCCTGTCGGCCCCCGTCAACGAGCAGGGCTACTACGTCGGGCGAGTCGAGGGGAACCTCTACTGGGTCACGGACGGGACCTATCAGTCTGCGTTCCTGACGACATGCGACGGCGTCGTCCTGTTCGACGCGCCTCCCACCATCGGTCACAACATCCAGCGGGCCGTGAATGAGATCGCCGCCGCCAACGGCGTCAGCAACAAGGTGACGCACCTCGTCTATTCCCATCATCACGCCGATCACGCCGGCGCGTCCTCGTTGTTCGGCCGGAACATCACTCGCCTCGGGCACGAGGAGACGCGGAAGCTACTGCTCCGTGACGACGACCCTGCGAGGCCCCCACCAGAAGAGACCTTCCAGGACCGCCGCACCCTCGAGATCGGAGGCGAGCGCATCGAATTGGCCTGGCACGGCTCCAATCACTCGCCAGACAACATCTTCATCCATCTGCCCGACCACGACGCGCTCATGCTCGTCGACGTAGTCAACCCGGGCTGGGCGCCGGTCTGCCAGAGCAACCTCACCGAGAACGTGCCCGGCTACATCGAGGCCCCGGATACAGCGCTCACCTACCCATGGAAGCACTTCATCGGCGGCCACATGGGCCGGCTCGGGACTCGCGAGGACATCGCGACGCACCGGCAGTACATGGCCGACATCGCGGACAGCTCACGGAAGGCGCTGGACACCGTCGATCCCGCTCCGTATTTCGTCAAGTACGGCGACAACACCTGGGGCGCGGCGAGGGACTATCTGGACGCGATTACGGCCGCCGCCGCGGCGCCGGTCATCGAGAAGTACACCGGAGTTCTGGCGGCCGCCGACGTCTTCACGCCGAGCACGACGTTCCACGTCATGCAATCGATCCGCCTGGACCTGGGCTACGGGTTGCAGGTTCACCCGTGAGCCCATGAGCAGTTTGACCACGACGACGCGACCCGAGCAGTTGGAGGAGTTGCTCTCTGGAGAGGCTTCGGTCGCTCGGGGACTGCTCGACCGGGATGACCTCCTCGAGATGCTGGATCGGGCTGTGACCAAGCGGGTGACGGTGATCTCGGCGCCGCCGGGAAGTGGGAAGACGTCGCTGTTGCGTGCGTGGGCTGACCGCTCGACCAACCTTCGTCGCGTCGCGTTCGTGTCCGTCGAGCGCGACCAACAGAGTGCGCAGCGGTTCTGGTGCGCCGTGCTGGACGCGATCCGCGGCCCGGCGGTCTCGATCGATCCTGAGGTGCAACCTGCCGCGGCTGGTGGGCTCGACGGCGACGAGGTGCTCGACAGAGTCGTGTCGGAGGTCGCCGAGCAGGTCGAACGCGTCGTGCTGATCATCGACGATCTCCACGAGCTGAGGTCAGCTGATGCCTTCGCGCAGCTCGAGCGTCTGCTCGCGATTCTGCCGAGCTCTGCGCGGGTGGTGTTGTCGTCTCGCCGGGATCCGCCGATCAGGCTGCACCAGCTCAGGCTGGCCGACGAGATCGCCGAGATCCGAGCCGGCGATCTACGGTTCACTGAGCGCGAGACGCGCGAACTGCTTGTTGCGTCCGAGATCAGTCTGTCCGACGGCGGGGTGGCCGCGTTGTACGAGCGCACGGAGGGTTGGGCGGCTGGGTTGCGCCTCGCGGTGATCTCGCTCAGCAGTCGGCCCGGATCCCGAGCGTTTCGTGGCTGAGTTCTCGGGCACCGACAGGGCGATTGGGGAATACCTGATGGCCGAGATGCTCGAACGCCAGCCGAGCGAGGTTCAGAGCATGCTGTTGCGAACCTCGCTTGTCGACCGGATGAACGGTGAGCTCGCCGATCTGTTGGCGGGCCGCTCGGGCTCGGAGCAGATCCTGCTGGGCCTGGAGGAAGCGAACGCGTTCGTCGTGTCGCTGGACGCGCAGCGCACGTGGTTTCGCTACCACCACCTTCTGGCGGATTTCCTGCGCCTGGAGCTTCGCCGAACGTTGGCCGATGAGGTTCCCGACCTTCACCGCCGGGCCGCGAGGTGGTTCGCCGACCATGGGGAGGTCGTCGAGGCCGTGCGGCACACGCTCGCGGCCGGCGATTGGACCGACGCTGCTCGGCTGGTGGCAGACCACTCGTTCAGGTGGGTGCTAGACGGGGAAGCGGGAACGATCGGCGCGGTGCTGCAGGCGTTTCCTGAGGGCGCATCAGCCGATCATCCTGACCTGGCGCTAGCTCACGCGGCAGCCGAGCTGAACCGGGGACGGTTGGAGGAAGCGGCTGCTCAGCTGGCGCTGGCCGACTCCTACGTCCAGAGCGCTCCGCCGGCTCGCCGCCGCCGCCTCGCGGTGGCCATCGCGTCGCTGCGGTTGGCGCTGGCACGGCGTAGCGGTCAGTTCAGTGAAGTAATCGAGCAAGTGAATCTGCTCGATGCTTCGATTTCAGAGGAATCGAACGATCAGATCGCGATGGGTAGCGAGCTGCGGGGAGTCGCGCTGCTGAATCTCGGGATCGTTGAGACTGTGGTCCGGGCGACTCGCCGATGCCGAGCGGCACCTCTCCGAGGGAGCCGCGCTCGCCCACACGATCGGCCGACCCTACCTCGAGGTCGCGTGTCGCGCGCATCAAGGGTTCCCGTCAAGGCTGGTCTCGGTCGCGACTGCACGTGAGCGCGGCCGTCAGGCGGTAGCCCTGGCCGAGCGTTATGGCTTGGACGACCACCCGATACTCGCGCCCGCGCTTGGGGCGGTTGGCGGCATGGCGATCTGGACGGGTGAGTTCGACGAGGGAGAGCGCTGGCTACGCCGCGCCTGGGAGGTGGCCGAGGCACAGGTTGATCCGGCCGCGGCAGTGCTTCTGCATGTGGCGACGGGCATGTTGCACGCCGGTCGCGGGCAGCATCAATCGGCGCTCGAAGGATTCGCGGCGGCAGCCCAGGCGCAGTCGCTACTCACAGGTGTGCACGCTCTCGCGCCGCGGATCACGGGCTGGCTCGCGGCCACGCAAGCTCGTCTGGGGATGCGAGATGAGGCGCGCGCAACGCTCGCCGAACTCTCCGCCGAGCCCGGGCAAATCGGTGCCATCTACGACGGGCAAATGGGCGCCATTTACAACGCTCGTGCAGTGATCTCCCTGGCCGAGGGGGACGCCGCGGCGGCGTTGGATGTCCTCCGAGAGATTCTGGACATCACGCCCCCCGTCGTCCCAGCGTTCACACTCGTCGAAGCGCATCTGCTCGCCGGTATCGCGCACCTGTGCCTGGGGGATCGAAACGCCGCCGCTGCCGCAGCCGAGGCAGCGCTCGCGGCCGCCGAGCCAGACCGGCTGATCTTCCCGTTTGCGATGACCGATGCCGCGGAACTGCTCGACGCGCTCCCACGTCACAAAACGGCTCATGGCGCCCTTCTCGCCGACATCGTCGACCTGCTGCGAGGTGCGTCGGAGCCGAGCTCCGACCGAGAGCTCCTATCGCAACCGGAGGAGCTCAGCCCGAGCGAGCTGCGCGTACTGCGATATCTGCCGACAAACCTGACGCGGCCCGAGATCGCGCGAGAGCTCTACGTCTCCGTCAACACGGTCAACACGCACATCCGCAACATCTACGCCAAGCTCGGTGCGCGTGATCGCTCTTCCGCCGTCAAGCGCGCACGGGAGCTCCGGCTCCTCTCAACCGGGCGCTCGCGAACACCGCCGAGATAGCCGCGAGCCCGGCGCGCGCACAATCACCAGATTTCGGCGTCGCCGGCTCACTAGGTCAGGTGGCAGGATGGTCGGTGGCCACACCGCCGGGCTTGTACACGATCCGGATAAAGGGCCGGCTCGGAGCTACCGCCCTGTCGGCCTTTCCCTCGATGGTGTCTGAGCTGAAAGGCAGCGAGACCGTGCTCACCGGTCTGCTCGAGGATCGATCCGCGCTGTTCGGCGTCCTTGCGCAGATCGAGGCGCTCGGCCTCGAACTGCTCGAACTTCGGCAAATCCGGGCGAAACCGACACCGCGTCAATCAGGCGATGCGACGGTGGTCAACATTGCGCTACGAGATGAAGACGACAACATTTCTCGGTGACAAGCCGGTCAACCGCATGGGCTATGGCGCGATGCAGCTCGCCGGTCCGGGCGTCTTCGGGCCGCCCCGCGACCCGGCCGCGGCTCGGGCCGTTCTGCGCCGGGCCGTCGAGCTCGGCGTTGACCACATCGACACATCGCAGTACTACGGACCGGACGTGGTCAATGATCTGATCCGCCAGGCGCTGTATCCATATCCGGAGAATCTCAAGCTGGTAACCAAGGTGGGCGCGCGGCGCGACGACGCGGGAAATGTGCTCCCCGCGCAGCGGCCTGACGAACTACGCGACGGGGTGGAGGCGAACCTACGCTCACTTCGAGTCGAGCGTCTGGACCTCGTGAACCTGCGGCTGGTTGAGACCGGAGACGACACCGCGATACCGCTCGAGGCGCAGTTGTCTGCGCTCGAGGACATGCGCCAGGAGGGCAAGCTCGATCTGATCGGGCTCTCCAATGTCGATCAGGCGAACGTGCAGCTTGCGCTCGAGTTCATCGAAGTCTCGGAGATCCAGAATGGCTACAGCATCATCGACCGCCACGACGACGAGATGGTCCGGTTTGCCCGTGACCGCGAGATCGCGTTCGTGCCATTCTTCCCGCTCGGTTCGGCGTTCGCGGGCGGGCTGACGCGACTCGCGGGCAACGCGACCATCGTCCAGGTCGCAGACAAGCACGGAGCCACGCCGGCACAAATCGCTCTGGCGTGGTTGCTGGCTCGCTACGAGCGGATGCTGCTGATTCCGGGCACGAACTCGGTCGCGCACCTCGAGGAGAACATGGCCGCGACCGAGCTTGAGCTCGACGACGCCGATCTCGGCGCCCTCGATCGCGTCTAGCAGCGCGACGGCATCGCCGAGTGACGCCCCGACGCGTGGCCAGCGAATCACCATCATCCGGTGAGGACATCTCACCTGGGTCGAGACGAACCTGCGGCCTATGCAACGCCAGGTCCCGGTCGAGGGAGGTCCCAGATGAAGCTTGTCGTCAACGGCGCCGACGTCGAGGTTGACGACCGGCACGCGAAGACCCCGCTGCTGTGGGTGCTCAGAGACGTACTCGGTATGCACGGCACGAAGTTCGGCTGCGGAGCCGGCTTCTGCGCGGCGTGCACGGTCCTGATCGACGGGCGCAACATGAAGTCCTGCCAGACCGCGACCGAGCGCGCCGTCGGCAAGGACGGTGACGACGGTCGAGGGAGCCTCCGGTCCCGTGGTCGACGCGGTCCGGGACGCGTGGCACCGCGGCAACGTCGTGCAGTGCGGCTACTGCCAGCCCGGGCAGACGCTGGCCGCGGTCTCGCTGCTCGACGTCGAACCCGGCGCCCGACGACGCGACGATCGACACCTGGATGAGCGGCAACCTGTGCCGGTGCGGGACGTACCCGCGGATCCGCGCTGCGATCCATGCCGCAGCCGACACGCTGAGCAACGGCCCCGAGCCCGCGCCGCTTGTCGCTCCGGACGAGATCGAAGATCGCAGGCTCACGCCCGAGGAGCTGGTCGACCCCGTCCATCCATACATCCGGATCCGTCCGGACGGGACGATCGTCGCGTACTCGAGTCAGATCGAGATGGGGCAGGGGATCCACACCGGCCTCGCGACGATCGTCGCCGAGGAGCTCGACGCTGACTTCGATTCGGTTCGGGTCGTCAACGCCGCGAACGGGAGGGGCCCGAACGGTGACGTCTACGGAAACCCTGACCTCGGCAGCGCCTTCCAGCTGACGGGCGCGTCCAACTCGATGAAGGGGTTCTGGGTGCGCTACCGGCTGGCCGCCGCTCAAGCACGGGCGCGGCTCGTGGCCGCGGCGGCAGAGGCGTGGGAGGTGCCCGCCGATCAGGTCGAGGTCGAGAACGGCGTTCTGCGCCACGGGAGCGGGAGGCAGGCAACCTTCGCCGAGCTCGCTGCGCAGGCCGAGCAGCTTCCGGTCCCTGATGACGTGCAGCCAAAGGACGCGGCCGACTACAAGCTGATCGGGCGGGAGGGGCGGTTGCGCGTCGACGCCGTCCCGAAGATCCTCGGCGCCACCCAGTACACGATCGATCAGAGCCTCCCCGGGATGCTGACGGCGGTTGTGCTGCACCCGCCGAGGTTCGGCGCCACGGTCGGCTCGCTCGATGACCAGGCGGCGCTCGCCGAGGCCGGGGTCACGGCGGTCGTCCCGATCGACGAGGGTGTCGCTGTCGTTGCCGAGACCGTCGCCGACGCGCAGCGCGGACTGCGCGCGCTGGTGGTCGAGTGGGACGACACGAACGCCGAGCGGCGGAGCACCGCGGAGCTGCTCGCCGAGCACCTCCGGCTGCTCGAGTCGGGCGAGAACGCCGTGACGGCCCGGGACGACGGCGACGTCGACCGGGCGCTGGCTGACGCGGCCTCGACGGTCGACGCGACCTACACGTTGCCATACCTCTCTCACGCACCGATGGAGCCGAACAACGCGGCATGCCGGATGCGCGAGGACGGCGTGCTCGAGGTGTGGGTGGGAACCGAGGCGCCTGAGTACGTGAAGATGAACGCCTCCTCGATCGCCGGGATCGACAAGGAGCAGGTGGAGGTGCACATCACGTTCGCCGGCGGATCGTTCGGACTTCATTCGAGCGCCGAGCACGATCCCACGGCGGAGGCAGTGCAAATCGCGCGAGCGCTCGACTGGAAGCACCCGATCAAGCTCCAGTCGCTCCGCGAGGAGGAGTTCAAGGTCGGCCGCTACCGCGCGATGGCGGTTCACCGCGTGCGGGCCGGGGCCGACGCGGACGGTCGCCTGACGGCGTGGCATCAGCAGATCGTGGCCGCGCCGACGTCCGTGAACCTCCCGTTCGTCCGTGATGTGATGTTCACGAACGGCGTCGACTTCTTCACGACGACCGGCGCGGTCGACCCGCCATACGCGGTCGAGAACTTCCGGCTCGAGTCGACGAACTTCGAGTCGTCGATCCCGACGATGGTGTGGCGGTCGGTCGGCAACTCCCACACCGAGTTCGCACGCGAGTCGGCGATCGACGAGCTCGCGATCGCCGCCGGTCGCGACCCCGTCGACCTGCGGCGCGAGCTGCTCGCCGCCAGTCCGCGGACACTGCGAGCGCTCGAGCTCGCGGCCGAGCGCGCTGACTGGGGGTCGCCGCTTCCCGAAGGAAGGGCGCGCGGGATCACGAGCTCCGGTTTTCTCGGCCACAGCGCCCAGGTCACGGAGGTCTCGCTCGACGACCGCGGGCGCGTCCACGTCGACCGGATCGTGTTCGCGCTCGACTGCGGGAGAAACGTCAACCCCGATCTCATCCGCGCGCAGGTGGAGGGAGGGCTGCTCTGGGGGCTGAGCGCCGCGGCGTGGGGCGAGGTCGTCCTCGGCGAGGGCGGCGACATCGTCACCCAGAACTTCGACACCTATCCGGTCATGCGGATGCGCTCGGTTCCGCAGATCGAGGTGCACCTGATCGACTCGACCGAGTCGCCGACCGGAGTCGGCGAGGTCAGCGTCCCATCGGTCGCGCCCGCGCTCGCGAACGCGATCGCCGCGCTGACCGGCACCCGCATTCGCCAGCTCCCCCTCTCCAAGACCATCAAGATCTACTGAGAGAAAGGTCACGACATGCCCGACATCAACATCACCCCCAGCGAAAACGGCCCGTACATCGTCTCCGGCCCGGTGACGCTCACGGACGTCGACGGACGGGTCATCGAGCATCCCGACCCGATGGCGATGTGCCGCTGCGGACAGTCGTCGAACAAGCCGTTCTGCGACGGCACCCACGCGACGATCGACTTCGACGGAACCCTGGCGAACTGATCACAACGCGGGCCCCGCGCGGAAGGTAGTCTGAGGCAGCCCAGGTGCTTCGGTTGACGAGGATCAGCGATGGATAGGCCGGTGTTGTTCTGCTACGACGGATCGGACGGGTCAAGGACGGCGTTGACTGCCGCAGTCGAATGGATCAAACCCGCCGACGCCGTGGTGTTGACCGTATGGACGCCCGCAGCAATACAGCTGGCCCGAGCAGGCTCGTTCATCGTCGCCATACCGAACGAGGGCGAGGTCGATGAGCAGGAAGCCGCCTCCGCTCAACAAATCGCCGAGGAGGGCGCGGCGGGAGCTCGAACGCGCGGCTACAACGCCGTCGCACGAGTCGCCCAGGCGGGCGAATCGGTGGCCAAGACGATCGATGAGGTCGCCGAGGACGTCGACGCCGGACTGATTGTCTGCGGTCAACGCGGACGAGGCGCCCTAGGCAGCGCTCTCCTCGGGAGCGTCTCGCACGCACTCGCCGCGCACACCAAGCGGCCAGTGCTCATCGCTCCGCAGCACGTGTCGTAGCGCTCACGCCTTGCCGGGTGCATCCCGAGCCTCGAAGTGGTGGCAGTTGCCGATCGCGAAACGGGCGAGCACAGCCCTGACGGTGGGGACGCGATGCTCGGTGCGACCGGGCAGGATCACCGTCGCCAGAAGGAACCCGAGGGCGAAGATTCCGACCGACCACCAGAACGCCGTGGTGTAGCCGTGAACCGCGGCGGCGTCGGCCAGGCCGGGGGTGTGGAGGTGACTGGCCGCGTAGCTGGCGACGGCGCTGGCGAAGATCGTGCTGAGCAACGAGGTGCCGACTGAGCCGCCGACCTGTTGGGAGGTGTTGACCATCGCCGAGGCGATCCCGGCTTCGCTTCCCTCCACGCCCAGAGTCGCGGTCGAGAACGCGGGCGCGAAGATGCATCCCATCGCCACGCCGAGGATGATCAGACCGGGAAGGACATTGGTGGCGTACTCGGAGTCCGGCGTCAGGCGGGTGAACAGGAACATCCCGATTGCGCCGAGCGTCATGCCAGTGAGTACCAGCGGCTTGACCCCGGTGTGTTGGATCACCCGCGTCTGCACGGTGGTCGAGGTGACCACGAGAACGCCGGTCAGGGGCAGGAACGCCAGTCCGGTGGTGAGCGGCGAGAGGCCGAGCTGCTGCTGCATGAAGTAGGTGAGAAAGAGAAAAACGGCGAAGATGCCGGCGCCGGCCAGTGCGATCGTCGTGTACGCGCCGCCGCGGCCCCGGTCCCAGATGATGTGCAGGGGCAGCAGCGGATGCTTGACCCGGCGCTCGATGAGCACGAACGCGGTCAGGAGCACGGGGCTGGCGACGAGCGCGACGATCGTCGCCGTCGCCGTCCAGGAATGGGTCTCGGCGTTGGAGAACCCGTAGACCAGCGCGAACAGGCCCAGTGCCGAGGTGAGAACCCCGGGTATGTCAATCGGATCCCGCTCCGGAGCAGCGTGGTTGATCAGCAGCCGCAACGCCACGATCGTCGTCGGTACCGCGATCACGAGGTTGACGTACAGGCACCAGCGCCAGGACAGGATTTGCGTGAGCGCACCGCCGAGTATCAGGCCGAGCGAGGCGCCGCCGCCGGCGATCGCACCGAAGATCCCGAACGCCGTCGGCCGGTCGGGAGATCCCTCGAACGTCACCGTCAGCAACCCAGCGCCGAGGGCGCGAGCAGCGCGCCGAATGCCCCCTGGAGCGTGCGGGCGGCCACGAGCACGCCGAAGGATTGGGCCAGACCGCCAATCGCCGAGGCGATCGAGAACCCGACCAGGCCGCCGATCAGGGTCCACTTGCGCCCGAACAGATCACCGAGCTTTCCACCCAGCAACAGGAGGCTGCCGAACGCCAGCGCATAGGCGGTGATGATCCATTGCCGGCTCTCGGTCGAGAAACCCAGCGCCTTCTGTGCCGAAGGGATCGCGATCGTCACGATCGTCGCGTCGAGCACCACCATCAGCTGCGCGACGCTGAGCAAAGCGAGCACCGCCCATCGATTCGGTTCGGCGGTCGCGGACTTGCGAGCCTGGCCACTGACGGCAGCCATCGTCCGATGGTAGGGGACGATCGAGTCGGAGGCCAACGAGGATTGATCGCGGGGATAACCGCGTCCACTCCGCGCGGCGGTTGGCGGTTCGGCGGGCACCCGTGGTGGGCTAGGCTCGCGGCCATGATTGCGTCCGTTTCGCAAGCCGAGCCGCCGACGCCTCGGCCGCAGAATCGTGCGCCTGTTTCGCCCGCATCGCGGTGCGCTGGCGCTGATCAGCCTCACGATCCTGACGACGTCGGCGCTGAGCGTGATCGGCGCGCTGCTGGTCCGCCAGGTGTTCGACAAGGCCCTGTTCGTTCAGGGTGGCCCCGATCTCGGCGCGCTGTACCCGCTGGTGGCGGCGCTGATCGCGATCCCGATCATCAACGGAATCCTGAACATCGTCCAGGTCTATCTGACCGAGGTCGTGGGCAATCGTGTGCTGCAGGAGCTGCGCGACCGGCTGTTCGAGCACCTGGAGAAGCTTTCGCTGGCGTTCTACACGGCCACCCGCAGCGGAGAGGTTCAGTCCAGGCTGGCCAACGACGTCGGCGGTGTGCAGACGACGATCACGTCGACCGCCTCGTCGGTCGTCAGCAACGTGGTCACGCTGGTCTCGTCGGTGGTGGCGATGCTGCTGCTCTCGCCGCTGCTGACGGCGATATCGCTGGCCGTAACGCCGGTGTTCGTACTGTTCAGCCGTCGAGTCGGGCGCGCGCGGCGGAGAGCTCGGCGCGATGCGCAGGCCTCGCTTGCGTCGATGGGGTCGATCACCCAGGAGACGTTGTCGGTGTCGGGGATCCTGTTGGCCAAGGTGTTCGGCCGACAGGCGCACGAGGTCGACCGCTACCGCGTCGAGAACGCGAACCAGGCCGAGCTGCAGGTCCGCCAGGCGATGGTCGGCCGCTCGTTCTTCGCCGTCACCCAGGCGTTCTTCGGGATCAGCCCCGCGCTGGTGTATCTGGTGGCCGGTCTGCAGGGCACGCACGGCGACCTGTCGGCGGGGACGCTGGTGGCGTTCACGACCCTGCAGAGCCGGCTGCTGATCCCGATCAACCAGCTGCTGCAGGTGTCGGTCGACGTCCAGTCGTCGCTGGCGTTGTTCGGCCGGATCTTCGAGCTGATCGACCTCCGCCCCCGGATCACCGACCGCGAGGATGCGCTCAGCCTGGGCCCGACCGAGATCCGCGGAGAGGTGGCGCTGGAGCAGGTGTCGTTCCGCTATGGCGGTGGCGAGGACGGCGGGCCGGCGGTGCCGCGACGAGGCGCTTGCGGGAGGTGTCGATGCGCGTCGCGCCCGGGCAGCTCGCGGCGCTGGTCGGACCATCCGGGGCGGGCAAGACGACGATCTCGTACCTGGTACCGAGGCTCTACGACGTCGAGCGCGGGGCCGTCAAGATCGACGGCCACGACGTGCGCGACCTGACCTCCGCGACGATCGCGGGCGCGGTCGGCGTGGTGACCCAGGAGAGTTACCTGTTCGGCGGCACGGTGCGCGACAACATCAGCTACGGGCGGCCGGGCGCGACCGACGAGGAGGTTGTGGCCGCCGCGAAGGCCGCCTTCATCCACGACCGCATCATCGCGCTCGAGGACGGATACGACACGGTGGTCGGGGAACGCGGCTACCGGTTCTCGGGCGGCGAGCGCCAGCGGCTGGCCATCGCCCGGGTGATCCTGGAGGACCCGCCGATCCTGATCCTCGATGAGGCCACCTCGGCGCTCGACACCGAGAGCGAGCGCGTCGTGCAACAGGCGCTGGAGGCGCTGATGCAACGCCGCACCACGATCGCGATCGCCCACCGGCTATCGACCATCCGTAACGCTGACGTGATCTTCGCGATCGACCGCGGCACGATCGTCGAGCGCGGAACCCACGACGAGCTGCTCGCCGAGGGTGGCCTTTACGCGCGTCTGTACCGGGAGCAGTTCGGCGACGGAGTGGTCGAGGCCCACTGCAGCGACGGGGTGATCCTCGCCAACGGCCGGGCCTGTCGGCCATCGAGCCAGCGAGCGCGACCGCGCTCGGAGATCGCGGCACGCCGCCCGAGCGGAGCCCGAGGGCCTCGGCGAGCTCCCCGCGGAGCTGCGCACAGCACTAACGGTGTGACCACGTGCCTTTACTGCCAGCGTAGGCTCCGATCAGGGTGTTGCCACAGTCCTAGAACGCGTACGAGGAGCCAAGAACCGTGACCGACCACACGCCAGCCATCGACTTCGAGAACCTGCCCACTCCGAGCGACGGGTTCCTCGTCACCCTGTTCATCACAGTGCGAAGCGTTGCTCGGTCCCGGGCGTTCTACTCCGACGTCCTCGGCGGTCAGGTCGTGCTGGAGGAGAACCCCTGCATGATCAAGCTCTCCAACTCGTGGCTGATCATGAACCCGGGCGGCGGTCCCACCCCCGACAAGCCCGACATCTCGGTGGTCAACTACGAGCCGGGTGACACAGTCTCCAGCTTCATGAACCTGCGCGTCGCCGACGTTCAGGCGTGCTACGACCAGTGGAGCTCAAGGGGGGCCGAGTTCGTGACGCCGCCGATCGATCGCGGCGCCGAGATCCGCTGCTACATGCGGGACCCCGACGGCTACATGATCGAAGTCGGCCAGGCAACCGGGCTGCTCGAAGGCAAACTCGCCAAGAAGCGGCCCGAAGATCTGCCTGGCTAACTTGAGGGCTCGGAGTCGAGGGCCAGCCCGAACGGGCTCCCCTCGGAGTCCCGACAGATCGCCCACTGCGACCCGGTGTGGATAACGCTCCCGCCCAGCGTCTTGACGCGGCCGAGCGCCGCGTCCATGTCACCGGTCGTGAAGTACGGCAGCGAGACTCTGTCGCCGGGACCGGTGCCGCGCTCGTGGATGCCGATGGCGGCACCCCCGGCGTGTGTCTGCCAGCCGCGGCCTTCGGCCTCGCTGCGCTCGGCGAGCTCGACGCCGAGCAGATCCGACCAGAACCGCCGCGCGCGGTCTGGATCATCGGCGGGGAACTCGATCAGGGCGAGCGGCCTGTCCACCCGCAAGACGATAACGCTGAGCGACCGCGGCCGTGGGCCGCCGTGCCGGCGCTTGCTGGGCGACGCGGTGAGCCGGGCAGGATTAGTCGCTGCAGTCCTGGCACGCGCCGTGGAGCACGATTTCGTGTTCGTCGACGCGCATCGGGACGCGGCGTTCGAGGTTCTTGATTGCGGTTTCGAGCGCAGGATCGGTGAAGGGGGTGACGGTGCCGCAGTTGTCGCAGACGAGGTGGTGGTGGTGGCCGTCGCCGGTGCGGATCGGCTCGTAGCGGGCCATCGCCTGGCCGACCTGAAGCTTTTGGACGAGGTGGAGGCGCTCGAGTTCGTCGAGGATGCGGTAGATGCTGGCGCGGCCGATGGGTCGCTGTAGCCCGCGGAGCGCGTCTTCGATCTCGATCGCTGAGAGAGCACAGGCCTGGGTGTCGAGGAGTTCGAGCAGCGCCTGGCGGGCGGCGCCGGTGTGATGCTTGCTCTGCGCGAGGACGTGTTGCGCGTGCTCGGCCCAGCTCTCGGTGTCTTTCCTGGACATCGGTCTCAGTCTAATTCTCGGTTCCGCGGATCAGGCTCACCACGCCGCGCGTCCTGGCGTGGCGGAGGTCGCTGGTGGCCAGAAACGCGACGAGGTAGATCCCGGTGGCGACGGCGATGATCGCCGAGCTCGGCGGCAGCTTCGGGATCAGGTAGCTGATCGTCAGCCCGGCCCAGGTGGAGAGCACGGCGATGGCGGCGGACAGTCCGAGCGCGTGGTACGGGTTGGCGGTGAGCCGTTGCGCGGCGCCGGCGGGCGCGGCGAGCAGCCCGAGCAGCAGTAGCGCGCCGATCGCCTGGGTCGCCTCGGCGGTGGTGGCGCCGAGCAGCGCGAGCAGCAGCAGCCCGAGCGCACGGACGGGGACGCCGCGCGCGGCGGCGACGGTCGGGTCGACGCTCGCGAACAGCAGCGGCCGGGCGATCGCGAGCACGACGGCGACGATCCCGGCGGCGATCACCGCGGCGACGACGGCGTCGGCGGCGCTGAGACCGAAGATCGATCCGAACAAGGCGCGCGCTCCGAGCAGGCCGTTGCCGCCTCCCGATCCGGTGCTGAACACGGCGAGGAAGTACACGCCGAGCCCGAGGATCGCTGCGAACGTGACCCCGATCGTGACGTCGTCGGCGTGCGAGCGGTCGCCGAGCGCCCAGAGCAGCAGCGCGATCAGGATCGTGGCGCCGAACAGGCCGATGCGGATGTCGATTCCGGCGGCGGCCGCGGCGAGCGCCCCGGTGAACGCGACGTGGCTGAGCGCGTCGCCGGCGAACACCTGCGCGCGGAGCACGACGAAATACCCGATCAGCCCGCTCGCGAGCGCGATCGCGGTGCCGGCGAGCCAGGCGTTGCGGACGAACTCCTGCGCGAACATCACGCGGGAGCCTGGACGGCGCGGGAGCGGCCGTGCAGCAGGGTCGGATGATCGATCGCCGCTCGAGCGAGCCGGGCGATCACGTAGACGAAGAACGCGACCGCGGTGATGTAGAACCCGACGGGATAGTTGTAGAAGTACGCGAGCGCGAGCCCGATCCACGTGATCGCCACGCCGAGCAGCACGGTCAAGACGAGGCTCGCCCCGATCCGCGAGGTGATCAGCTGCGCGGTCGCGGCCGGTGCGACCAGCAGCGCGAACACGAGCAGCGCGCCGGTGATCTGCGCCGTCGCCGCGACGGTCAGTCCGAGCGCGAGCATGAACGCGAGCGACACCCCGCGGACCGGGACGCCACTGGCGCCCGCGACCGGCTCGTCGACCGAGGCGAACAGCAGTGGCCGGCCGACGACCGCGAAGAACCCCAATGCCACGACGCAGACGATCGCGAGCGTGAGCACCTGCCCGCGAGTGATCCCGAGGAAGTCGCCGAACAGCAGGTTCTCGTAGCCGGCGAGGACCCCCTGGTACAGGCTGAGGAACAGGAACCCGCACGCCAGTCCGAACGCCTGGACCGTGCCGGTGACGGCGGACTCCTCGCCGCGGTGGCGTCGTGTGCCGGCGGCGGCCGCGCCGATGACCAGTGCGCAGGCGCCGCAGAAGGTGTAGTAGCCGACGGCGGCGGACAGCCCGAGCAGCAGCGCGAACGTCGCCCCAGGGAACGCCATCACCGACAGCGTGTGCCCCGCGAAGGTCTCGCGGCGCAGCACCATGAACCAGCCGACCACGCCCGCCATGACCGCCACGATCGTCCCGGCCTCGAGCGCGTTGACCATGAACGGGTAGGCGGTCAGCTGCCGGAAGTCCGAGATCAGATCGACCGACAGCGCGGCAGCCGACAGGTGGCTAACCATGATCGTGCTCGTGCCGGTCGCTGTGATGCGCGGGCGCCTCGGGCAGCCCGACCACGACGAGGCGTCCGTCGGCGGCTTGCAGCACCTCGATCGGCACACCGTAGAGGCGGCTCAACGTCTCTGCCGTGATCACCTCGCGCGGCGCGCCGACGGCCGCATGCCGCGCGCCGAAGTAGACGACACGGTCGAGGTAGGTGAGCAGCGGGTTGACGTCGTGCGCGACCAGCAGCACGGTCACGTGCTGCTGGCGGCAGATCCGTGCCAGCAGCGCCGCCACCGCGGTCTGATTGGGCAGGTCGAGGCTGTCCAGCGGCTCATCGAGGATCAGCACCTTCGGGCGGCTGATCAGCGCCTGTGCGATCAGCAGCCGCTGCTGCTCGCCGCCGGAGAGCCGGCCGATCGGGCGGCTCGCGTACTCACCCGCGCCGACCAGATCGATCACCTCATGCACCCGCTCGCGCCAGGAGCGCCGGAGCGGCAATCCCCAACGGGCGCCGTCCAGCCCGAGCCTCACCAGATCGATGCCGCGGATCCTGATGCTCGCATCGAAGTGGCGGCGTTGGGGCAGATAGCCGATCTGACCGCTGACCTCGCCCGGCGCGCGACCCAACACAGATGCGGTCCCGGCAGTTAGCGGGAGCTCACCGAGCAGCACGCGCAGCAGCGTCGTCTTTCCTGAGCCGTTCGGTCCGAGGATCGCGGCGAACTCGCCCTCCGCGATCGTCGAAGTCCACATCGCTCCAGACCGTCTTGGCACCGATCCGCGCCTGCGCGCTCCGCAGCCTGCACCACCGGCACCGAGGAACGCGCCGCCCCGACCGTCCCGTCCTGGGGAACGAGTTCCGCATCGAGCGTTGGCTGGGGGCTCACCTTCCGGTCGCCTCGTGAAGGGCCTGCTGGAGGTTCTGAAGCTCCGCGACTTGCCATTGCTCGAAAGTAGCCGACGCCGGCGAGAGCGTTTCGGTGATCGTCGTGATCGGAATATGCGCTGCGCGCGCCAGCTGGTTGACGCGCTGCACGTCCGGGGTCGCGTTCTGGCTGTTATAGACCCACACCCTGATCAGGTGCTGCTGCGCCTGGGTGTCGACGGTCTGCTTGTCGGCCGCGCTCACGTCGGTTCCCTCGGCGATCGCCTTCGCGAAGCTGTAAGGCGTCATCAACTTCAGACCCAGCGCCTGCCCGAGCGGCTGGAAGATGCTCTCGCTATAGCCCACTGGCACCCCCGCATAGCGGGCACGGATCGTCGCGATCATCTTGTCGTACGTCGGCGAGCCCATGGGTCTCGAACCGGGTGCGCTGCTGATCGAAATAGGCGCTGTCCTTGGCGTCGAGTTGCTTGTAGTCGGCGACGATCTGATCGATCACCCGGTGCACGGAGGACGGTGAGTACCACTGGTGCGGGTTATCGCCTTCCACCAGCCCGAGCAGATCCCCGACGTCGACAACCTTCCGCGAGCTCGACGGATTCGCAGCGATCAGCTTCGACGCCCACGCGTCATAGCCGATCCCGTTCACGATCGCCATCTGCGACTTGGCCAACGCGATCCCGTCCGAGGCGGTCGGTTCATACGAATGCGGATCGGTATCCGGGTTCACGATGATGCTCTGCACCGCGACCTTGCTGCCGCCCAGCTGGGTGGCGATGCTCCCCCAGAAGTTCTCGGCGGCGACGACCTGCAGCTTCCCCGACGACGAACCGTCGGCCGCACCGGCGTTCCCACCACCACAAGCCGTGAGCAGAACGGCGCAGCAGACGAGCAGCGGCACAACACGCAACGGCGCTCGAAGCACGACGCTCCCTCCTGCGGTATCTGCGTTGGCTGGGCGAGCGACGTCCTCGCACAACCGCACTATACCACGGGAATGAGATTTAGTCTCGTTCCTAGCCCCCGGTTGACTGGCTCAACGCGACCCTGGTCAGCTAGCTAGCGGGACGATACGGCCGGTTAGGTGACCAACGCCTCCGGGAGGCCGGCTAGATGGCGTTCCGCAGTTGTTGGCATTCGGGGAGGTTCTTGAGCTTTTTGAGCGACTGGTTCTCGATTTGGCGGATGCGCTCGCGCGTGACACTGAACGTGCGTGCGACGTCCTCGAGCGTGTGCGGGGTTCGGCCGTCGAGCCCGTAGCGAAGCTCGAGCACGCGACGCTCGCGGTCGCCGAGGTTCTCGAGCGCCTCGCGTAGCGCCTCCCGGTCCAGGATCTCCGCGGCAAGCTCGAAGGGAGACTCGGCGCGCTCGTCGGCGATGAATTGCCCGAACTCGGACCCTTCCTCGTCCCCGACCGGCTTCTCGAGCGAGATCGGCGCGCGCGCGACGCGCTTGATCGACTGGACCTGCTGAGCGTCGATTCCGGAAAGGAGGTCGGCGATCTCGTCGGCGGTCGGGTCGCGGCCCAGTGTTGTGACGAGGCTGCGTTCGGCGCGTTCGATCTTGTTGAGCTTCTCCACGACGTTACTCGGGATCCGGATCGTGCGTGCCTTGTCAGCAAGCGCCCTGGCGATCGCCTGGCGGATCCACCACGTTGCGTAGGTCGAGAACTTAAACCCCAGGCGGTAGTCGAACTTCTCCACCGCGCGGACGAGACCGATCGTGCCCTCCTGGATCAGATCGAGGAACGGCAGCCCACGGTTGCGGTAGCGCTTCGCGATCGAGACGACCAGCCGCACGTTGGCCTCGACCATCCTCTGCTTGGCGTCCAGCGAGCCACGTTCGATCCGTTTGGCAAGCTCAACCTCCTCCTGGGCGGTCAGGAGCCGCACCCTGCCGAGGTCCTTGAACAGCAGCGTGACCGCGTCAGTGGTCACTTCCGGCTCGAAGTCCAATCGAGCTTTGCCGCGCGGGCGCCTGTCGGGCGCCCGCTCGATCCTCCCGCTGCTATTCGGCGGGTCGGTTTCTTCGACCAGCTCGATCTCGCACCGCTCGAACACGCCGTGCAACTCGTCGACATCGGTTTCGTCGAGGTCGAGCTCGGCGGTGGCCGTCGCGATCTCGTCGTACGTGAGCACGCCCAGGTGCTGGCCGCGAGCGATCAGCCTCTTAACCTCTTCGAATTCCCGAAGCTCCACTACCGACACGGCTCGCCCCGCGGCAAGCGGCCCCTGAGTTTCCTCCGTGAGCGACATGGCTCCCTCCGTCGATGGTGATCGCGCGGAACACAGCAGCCCCGGGCGTTACTAGATAGGGACGAAGCCACCGGGCCGGTGGGGTAACGCCGCTGGAAACGGTCCCGGCCGCGCGTCAAAACCACTAACCCCGGCTCCCACCTCGTGGCGCAAGTTGTGCCGTTGGCGGCATCCCAGCCGGGGCTGATGATTCTGGCCGCAGGGCCAGCAGCGCTACCGACAGTACTCCTGTTTCGGGCCGGTGCGCGCAAATCCCCAACATTCCGGCAATTGCCGGTGACCAGGAATGCTCCCGGCTATGGAGCGGAGACCTTCAC
>CAVTJE010000011.1:0-161466 GCA_963734775.1 uncultured Solirubrobacterales bacterium | reverse complement strand
CAGCCGTGACTTCGCGATCACCAACCCGCGGCTCCTGCACGATCCGGGTTAAGTTAAGACCATGTTGGTATGGCTCAGAACTTCATTGGTTGTGACCGTGATCAGTCGTTTTTGATGCCGCCCGACGTTCGGGATTGGCTCCCGGAGGGTCATCTCGCTTGGTTCGTGTTGGACGCGGTTTCGGGGATGGATTTGGGCGAGTTCTACGGGGCGTATCGCGAGGACGGGGTTGGCGCCTGTCGAGTCATCTCCTGCCGTTCTTCGCCAGCCAGCGGCTCGACGCGATCACCGTCCAGACAGTCGATCGCTATCGACAGGCGAAGGTCCGCGAGGGGGTGCTGTCGGCGGAGAGCATCAATAAGACGTTGACGCTGCTCTCCGCGGTGCTCGAGCAGGCCGTCGAGTATGAGCTGGTCGACCGGAACCCGGCGGCGGGGAAGCGCCGTCGGCTGCGCACGATCAAGCCGCGGCGCAGCTACCTGGACACGGCCGAGCAGATCGCCCGTTCGCCGGGATGCGACGTGCGCGCGAAGCTGCTCGCGCTCCCTGGCGCGACGTCGACCTCGGCAGCGGCCGGCTGCGGGTCGCCGGGGCCAAGACCGCGGCGGGCGTGCGCGACGTCCATCTCCTCCCGACCTTGCGCGACGAGCTTGCGGCGCTCAAGGCGAGCGGCAACCCGCGAGCCGAGGCGCTCGTATTTCCCACGAGCAACGGCAAGCAGATAGGCGCCACCAACCTCCGACGCCGGGTACTGGCACCAGCGATCAACCTCGCCAACGCACGGCTGGCGGAGGCCGGGGAGCCGCCGCTACCGGCAGGGCTTACACCCCACTCGCTCAGACGCACGTTCGCGAGTGTGCTGTACGCGCTCGGCTCGACGGCGCCGGTTGTGATGGCGGAGATGGGGCACACGGGGCCGCAGATGGCGCTCGCGATCTACGCGCACGCGATGGGCCGCGAGGAGGGCCAGCTCGAGGCGCTGAGCGCGCTCGTGAACGGCGCCGATTTGGCAGCGAGCGGGCAGCCAAGCATCGAATCTCTGCGCACAGCCTCGACGGGTGAGACGATCGTCTCCCCGGAAGTGGCCAGTTAGCAGGACTTTCTGCGATGGGCGCGGCGGGGTTCGAACCTGCGACCTCTCGCGTGTGAAGCGAGCGCTCTCCCACTGAGCTACGCGCCCTGGATGGCTGATTCTACGGCGTTTCCGGTGCCGCTCGGAGCCCCGTTTTCAGCAAACGGGGACTCGAGCGGCGGGGCATCTAGGTTCAGCGGACGAGCGGGTTCAGGGGCCAAGGGGACTGCAGATCGGCGGCCGGACCCTTCGGCCCGGCCGCGCTCGCGCGCGTTCGCAGCTCACCGTTCTCAACCCTCGAGCTCTTACCCGATGATCTTGAACGTGACCTCGTGGGGAACGCCGCCGCTGGGTTTGGCGGTGAGCTGGTAGTTACCGGGGCCGAGCCGATGCCCGCCGATCTTGCCATCGAACATGAGGCGGTTGGTGCCGACCCTGCCGGATTTCGCGAGCTTTCCCGGCACGTCGATCAGCCGTGTGCAGTGCTTGTGCTTGCGGTTCGTCTTGGTCGGCTTGACGCAGCGATTCTTGACCCTTCGGCCCGCGACCTGGCGCTTGAGCGTGAAAGTGACGCTCGCGGCAGAGTTGAGTGCGTAGCTGACCTTCAGCTCGATTGGCCGGCGGCAGCGCTGATTGCCGTTGTTGTTGGCCGTCGGCTCGACGCACTTGCCGTTGACCGTGCGCCCGGCGAGCGAGAACGTGTGCGGTGAGATTCGCAGTCCCGACAGCGTCGCCGCGGCGATCGGAATCGTGTCGGAGATCGTCGCCGCTGGGTCGAGCGCGCATGAGGGGCTCTGGCCAGTGAACGGCCCAGTGACCGAACACCCATCACCGTCGGTGACCGTGAGTGTCACCTTGTACCGGCCGGGTGAGGGGTATACGTGGGCGGTAGTGGACGCGGAGCCGCTGGCGCTCGTGCCGTCCCCGAAGCTCCAGGCATAGCGGCGGACCATGCCACCGGGAGCGACGGACTCGGACGCATCGAAGGTGCTCGGTGAGCCTGCCGGCTTGATGCGGGCGACGAACGAAGCTGTGGGACCCCGATCGGGCCCTACGGTGATGCCAGCCTGGTCCGGATCGCTGTCCCCGGTCGAGACCGACGAGCCGAGCGCCGCAAGAGCGCCATCGCTTCCAACCGCATACGGCTGAAACACACTGTTGGCCGGGTTGTCAGCGAAGACCTCGCCTCCCCCGGGAGTGACCGCGATCGACAGAGGTTGGGACGCGTTATCCGGGAACGAGTAGGGACTGCCGGGCAACCGCGACAATTTCATGTCCGCCCCGATCGCCATCCCCGCCAGCGAGCTTCCGTCGGTCACGTACAGCTCAGCGCCAGTAGGGGAGACGGCGAGGTCGGGGAGGCTCGAGAGCTTCGAAGCGGCGGTGAAAGGAGATCCGGGTACAGCCGTCAACCCGCCGTTGGCGGCGATCGCATATGCCGCGACCGTACCCGCGTTATAGCCCATCCCTACCACCAGCTCACGGCCGTTCGGCGTGACCCCCGCGGCCGGCGCCGCAAGTCCGCCCGGCAACGCGTAACGCGAACCGGGCGCAGCGGAAAGCGAGCCGTCTGCTTTGATCGCGAAAGCCACGACCCCCTGCTCGTCCGGGACGTACAGGTAGCCGCCGTTTGGCGTGATCGCCGGGACACCCGGACCGGTCTGCCCGACACCGAGCGACTTCCGCGGCAACGGCCTCAGCACGCCATTGGTCCCGACCGAATACCCCGACACGGTGGCCGCCCCACTGTTCGTCGCGTACAAAAAACGTCCGTTGGGGGTGATCGCCAGACCGACCGGCTCGCTCCCGGCAGCCCACGGCGACCCCGGCAGTGGCTTCAGTCCACCCGACGCACCGATCGAGAAGCCGGACACCGACCCGGAGAAATTCGTCACGTAGAGGTGACCGCCGTCAGGGGTCACGACGATCGCGTCCGCCCCTACGCCCGTCGCGCCAGTGGCGAACGGCGAGCCAGAAACCACCGTCAGCCCGCCGCCCACGCCCACAGCAAACACCGACACGCTCGGGTGCGACGTCCCATCGTTGGACACGAACACAAACCGCCTAGCCCAAGCCGGGCCCGCCAGCAACGCCAGCAGGACCAACCCAACCATCACCCCTCCAAACGAACGTCTCACCAACCCCACCGGCGAATCATCCCACACCGAACCTGAAACATGGCCGAAAACGGCTCTCCCCTCAGCCAAGCACCACCTCCGCAGCAGAGCCGCGCTCTTCCCGTGGCGCCTCGCGTCCCGCTCTCAGCGCAGCTGGCCGAATATGCGCGCGATCGAACCGCGCTCTGCCGAGCCCTGAACCGTGCGCTCACGGGCCGCGGCCCGGTGGCCTCGACCTCACCTCGCTACCGGAGGCGGCCGACGTTGTGGCCGACCGGCGCCCGCCGGGAACCTACTTCTGCACCTTGACCGACCAGTCGAGGGTGACCGATCCGAGTTTGGCGTGAACGACGACTTGGAAGGTGAGCGGGATGCCCGCCGCTCGGGCGGGAAACGTCACGTCATCGGTCAGCCGCCCGTTGCTCGGCAGATGGCGCTGACCCCTCCAGAGCGGCAAAGTCGAAGCTTTCGATTTGCGGATCCATCCCCACCTGATCTGTACGCGGCGCTGGCGGGCGACCCGCCGGACCAGGTGATCACGCTGTGAGAGGACCGAACTGGTCCTCGGTGGGCTCCGCTCAGCAGAACCACGGCTCGGTGAGCCGTGGCCTCCCCTCGGTCGATCCCATGGGGATGGCCGTCGGCTCGGGGACGTCTGCCTCGCCGTTGGCCTCGCGTACCGCCGCGCGGATGCGCGCGAACGTCAGGCCCGTCGCCTCGTGCGCGGCTGCGCTCTGCTGGACGAGCGCGCTGAGCCGGCCCTGTAGCTGGTCGGCTGCCGGGTCCGCTGAGCGCCATGGGTAGCTGAGGCGTTCGGCTTCGTAGGGGCCGAGGTGCTCGCGCAGGTCCTTGCGCTCCAGCAGCAGCGAGCCCTCGGGCACGAGCAGCCGGATCGTGTACTGCACGGGGTCTACGTTGGCCACCAGGTCGTGCGCGGCGACGAAGTCGACAATCTCCCGCACGTCACGCGGGGTCGTCCACGGGGTGAAGGGCATAAACGAGGGCCGGGTCTCGATTCCGTGCTCACGCAGCAGGTAGAGGGCTTGCACCGCCTGGGCGGTGGTGTGGCCCTTGTCGAGGCGGGCGAGGATCTCGTCGTTGACGCTCTCCAGCGCGCAGACAACAAACAGGCAGCCCGAGGCGGCCATCTCCTCCCACACCCCGGCGTGCTCGAGCACGTGCTCGACCTTCGTCGTGCAGTCAAAGGTCAGCTCCGGTCGGCGCTCGTGCAGCGCGCGCACGAGCGCCAGAGAGTGGCGCCAGCCGTTAAGGAAGTCGGGGTCGCCGAACGTGATATGGCGCGCGCCCATGCCAGCAAGGCGCTCGACGTCGCGTACGACGGTCTCGGCCTGCACGACGCGGATGCGCCCGTCATAGACGGCGGGGACCGGGCAATGCCGGCAGCGATGCACGCACCCATGACTGGCCTCCACGTAGCCAACCAGCCGCTCCTCGCCGCCCACGGCCAGGCGGGCGTAGCGCTCGAGTCCGGGCAGCAGCTCGCGCGCCGGCGGGTCGAAGCTGCCGCGCTGCAGGTGGATGATTGGCCGTTCGGCGGCCGGGGCGGGCGCGCGCGGGGTCGCCAGCTCGTCGACCCAGGTCGTGAGCGCCGGCTCGTACTCGCCGGCGATCGCGCGCGCGGCGAGCTCACGCTCTACCAGCTCTCGGCTGACGGTGGCGTAGAGCCCGTAGAAGCAGATCGGCAGTCCGGGGTGCTCGCGGCGCACTCGGCGCCCGGCGCTTAGTGCGAGGCGCATGGCGGTGTGCATCGGCACCGAGAAGCCGACCGCCTGTGTCCACTGCAGGGCGCCGGGGTCCCAGGGCTGCACGCTGAGATCCAGGCAGCGGACCTCGTGCCCGGCGCGGCGCAGCGCGGCCGCCGGTGAGGCGACATGCAACGGCTGGTGGCCCAGCTCGTAGGTCGAAATCAGCAGGACGCGCACGCTGACCCACGCTAGCGCGCACCGACCGGCTCGGTCGCGTGCGGCTCGACCCGGATCCGTAGCAGGCCGTGCGCGGCGCGCAGCGAGCGCTCGACCGCGTCGGCACTCGCCCCGCGCGCGAACATGAAGCCCAGGTAGCGGTCCCCGTCGGGCAGCGGCACCACGGGGCGGCCGCGGGCGATCGTGATCTCCAGCCCGCCGATCCCCTCCACCGCCCGGGCATCCTGCTGCCCCTCGACCGCGCGAAGCACGCCAGCCCCGGGGATCGGGATCATCATCACCCCGGACGCAGTCGACTCCCGCGCCAGGTCCTCGAGCCCGAGGCCTAGCGCGTGGCGCAGGATCACCTGCTCCAGACTGACGCCGGCGCCGAAGCGCAGCGCGCGCGAGCACAGGCCGCCGATCGACCGGGCCGCTAGCTCCAGGACACTCACGCGCTCGCCGTCCACGCGCAGCTCGGCGTGGATCGGTCCCTCCCCCAGCCCTAGCGCACGCGCCGCCCGCGCGGCAACCGCCTCGACCTCGGCCAGGACCGCGGTCGGCAGCCGCGACGGCGTCACGTACAGCGTCTCCTCGAAGTACGGCCCCTCGAGCGGGTCGGGCTTGTCAAAGACCGCCAGCACCTCCAGACGGCCCCCGCGCAACAGCCCCTCGACCGCCACCTCCGCGCCGGGTAGGTAGCTCTCCAGCAGCAGCGGCGCCTCGGGCGGTCGCTGAGCGGCGGCCACAATGCCCCGGACGCGCTCGGCGGTCAACCGCGCCTGTTCGGCGTCGTCCGCCCGGATCACCCCGCGGCTGCCCGACAGCCCCAGCGGCTTGACGACGCAGGGAAGGCCCACCTCGCTCACCACGGCCGCGACGTCGGCTCCAAAGGGCAACAGGGCGAAGCGCGGCTGCGGGACGCCGGCCTCCGCGAGCGCCCGGCGCATCGCCGCCTTGTCGCGCGTGCGGGCGACGGCTCCCGGCGGATTGTGCGGAAGCCCGAGGCGCTCGGCGCCCAGCGCGGCGGCCATCACGCCCTGGTCATCGACGCCCACGACCGCGGCGAACGGGGTTTGCAGGGCGCGCTCGGCGATCTGCTCGGCCGCGACTGCCGGGTCCGACAGCCGCAGGGTGAGCGCACGTTCGCCCATCGCCGCCGACATCGCCGCCCGGCGCTCTGACGCTACCGTGACCGCCACGCCGAGCTCCCGCGCCGCCGCCAGGAAGTCCGGCGCCCGGTAGGTTGCCGACGGTAGGATCAGGAGGAGGCGGTCCACGGCGCTATCGTAGATCGGTGGCCGACGCGACCCCACCGCTCCTCGCCATCACGGCAGCGGCTCTCGAGCGTGTACGCGGCTTCCGCGCCGCCGCGCCCGACCCGAGCGATCGCGTGCTGTCCGTGCGAGTCACCGGCGCGGCCGACGGCGAGTACATCTGCGCGCTGTCGCTCGAGCCGCTGGCTAAGGTCCGCAGCAGCGACGCCGTGCAACACGAAGGGGATCTCGCCATCGTGGTGGCCAACGACAGCGCCGCGAAGCTGCGCGGCGCCACCGTCGACTGGAGCGAGGACCCCCTGCACAGCGGCTTCGTGGTCCTCAACCCGAACAAGCCGCCTCCCCCGCCCCTCGCCCTTCCGACCCTCCCGATGAGCCCGGGAGCCGGTCCCGCCGTCCGCTCTCCGGGTCCGCCTACAACCCCCGGGGCCGACCTGGACACCGACGTCGCCCGTCGCGTCACGGCCGTGCTCGACCGCGATGTCAATCCGAGCATCGCCAGCCACGGCGGACACGCCGAGCTCGCGGGTATCGAAGGCGCCACCGCCTATCTGCGCCTGGGCGGGGGGTGCCAGGGCTGCGGCATGGCCACAGTCACCCTCAGCCAGGGCATCGAAGTGGCGATCACCCAGGCCGTGCCCGAAATCGACCGGGTCGTCGACGTCACGGACCACGCCTCCGGCACCAACCCGTACTTCGAGCAGGCCAAGAAGTAGCCGATCCCGCCCTTCCGTTAACGAGCCGTCGCGCGGTGGTGCTTTCCTGATCATCTCCGCGCAGCGCCCGTGCATTCCGCGCCGAAGGCCGCCACTCACTCCGCAGGGGCCACGACCCCTCCCCCGTCATCCAAGACAAAGCTCGCCGCTACACCACAGAGCCCGCCGCACTCTCCCCGGCTGTGGCTAAGGGTGTTGATTTCGGTCCTTGCAAGGGTGTCGGCAGCACCCTCACGAGAGCATCTGATCGGCGTTTCGCTGGTAGGCTGTCGCTCCGCTCGATTCGCCCGACTCGAGGAGGGCTGATGGCTGAGACTGGGCTCTACACGGCGGTCCACGGGGAGCGTGCAGGAGGCGAACGACGATCTCGAAGCGATCGAGCAACTTCACAAGGACGAGCTGGTTGGGAAGTTCGACGGGGCTGTGATCGACCAGGAGAACGGCAAGCCCCATATCGTGAAGCGCATTGATCGCCCCCGCATCCAGATCATTCCCGAGGTGTTCGGCGGCGGAGCTTTGCCACGCAAGGACCTCAAGGATGCGGCGTCAGAGCTCACTTCTGATCAGACGGGCTGATCGTGGTTGGCGAGCCAACGCTCGAAAAGGGCTTCGACAAGGCCGTTACTCGTGCCTCCAAGATCGTGAAGCGTTCACTGGATGCCTCGACGGACGAGCTCGCCAACGAGCTGCAGGAGGCTCTCAAGAGTTAGCGAGCGAGCCTCATACCGCCGAGCGGTTGCTCGAACGCGCCGGTGATGGAGCACGTGCTCGCACCGACACTACGCTGGGTCCTCAGGTTGGTGGCGAATCGTGACTGCCGCGTTGATTCGCGCGATTGGCTGGGTATTGGGGCTGTTGCCGATCACCAGCCGACGGCAGATCGTGCGATCCTGATGGCTGGTTCGTGACCGAGCAGCCGCACCCCGGCTCGGCCGGGGCACCGCAGGACGATTCCGACCCGGTTGCCTTGATGCGCTCACCCGGGTTTTGGGTGCTGATGCGCTACGCGGCGTTGTTCGGGGTCGTGCTCGCGTTCGCGGCGCTGGCGTTCCTGGGGTTGGTCAAGAGCGGCACGAAGCTCTGGTTCACGCTCCCGAAGAACCCGGGCTGGTTTGACGGGAGTCTCTGGTGGGTGGCGGTGACCGCGGCCGCAGGGGTGCTCGTCGGCGTCCTGCGGCGCTTCCTTCGCGTCCCCGCCAAGCTGCCCGGTACGGTCGCGGAACTGAAGGACCAGCGCGTCGAGCCCTCCACGGTGCCGGCGGCGGTTGCCGTTTCGCTGGTGTCGCTGGCGGGCGGGGCGAGCCTCGGGCCCGAGGACGCACTGGGGAAGATGGGGGGCGGGCTGGCGACTTGGGTCTCGGAGCGGCGCAAGCTCACCGAGGAGATGCGCGCGACGAACACGCTCAGCGGGATGTCCGGGGCGTACGGGGGCCTGTTGTCATCTCCGATCTTGGCGTCGATTCTCACGCTCGAGATTGCGCGTCCAAAGGCGGCACGCTTCGCCGACACGCTGGTCGCAGGTCTGCTGGCGTCCTCGGTCGCGTTCGCGGTGTATTTTCCGATCGCGGGGTCGACGTTCGTCGGGATCTACGCGCTTCCGTCGTACAAGTATGAGGACTGGCAGCTGCTCGCCGCCATTCCCCTCGGCTTGGTCGCCGGCGCCCTCGCGCTGATCACCGTGGTAGCGATCGGGGCGATGACGAAGCTCACCGCTCCGCTCGCCAAGCGCACGATTCTTCGCTCGGCGCTGGGGGGGATCGCGTTCGGGCTCGTGGGCGTCGCGCTTCCGCTGACGCTGTTCACCGGAACTGATCAGCTCACGACCGTGATCCACGACGGGGCGGCGCTCGGCGCGGGCCTGCTGATCGCGGTCGTGTTCGCGAAAATCTTGGTGTTCGCACTGTGCGAGGCGACCGGGTTTGTCGGAGGGCCATTCCTGGTGATGCTGTTCATCGGCGGCACGGCCGGGGTGTGCGCCCACGTGCTGATCCCGGGGCTGCCGGAGGGACTCGCGTTCACAGCGATGTTCGCCGCCCTCCCAGCATCGCTTGTCGCCGCCCCGTTCTCGCTGATCCTCCTCGGCGCGCTCACAACCCAGATCGGCACCCTGCAGATCGCGCCGGTCGCCATCGCCGTCATCAGCGCCTACCTCGCCGTCTCGGGCTCGGGTCTCCTCCTGGCCCTGGCGAACCGCGCACGCAAGTCCGCCACCCCCGCCGGGAAGCCGGCGACCGAGTCCACCCCACCAGGCTGACATTCACCCACGCCGATGTCGAACTTCATGCATGACATTCAGGCGCCGAGAGATGAGCGGTCCAACCGCATTAGACCGGCAGGCGAATCGACGCCGGCGGATGCGGATCGCTACGAGCGGGCGATCGCGCCGATTCTGTTCGTGGCTCCGTGGCGCGCGGGGAACACGACGCGGTCAAAATCGCGCGAACCCGGCGTCGAGACGATCCACTACGACGGCGTCCCCGGCGGCTTGGCAGAGCATGCGACGCTCGCGCCGTAGTTGGTGTCGGCGCCGAAATCCCGTTCAGGGCGCGTTTTCACCCGCATGCCGGATCGCCCGTCCAGGTTCTTTGGCATCGCCCTCGTTCCCATCCTGTCTCCTCGCTCGCATCCCGTCTCGACGACGGTTCGCGCGATCCGGTCAACGGGGTGTCAGCTGGGTTTGATCATGCCGATGAGCTCTTGCCCCGCCTTGAGTGGCGGCCGGTCTCCCACCGAGCTACGCGCCCTTGGGGGAGCCGCTTCTACGCGGTGATAGCAGCTTCGGTGGCTTCGGTGACCGCGCCCGCCGGGTCGGCGGGCGGGGTCGCGGTGCGGCTGTCCAATCGAGCTAGAACGCCTGCTGGAACGCGCCGTTGATCAGCTGTTGATCGTCGAAGATCGAGAACACCTCCGCTATCGGATCGCTGGCTGTCAGTGGGATGTTGTTGATCAGGTTGGCGAAGACGAGCGTGCGTCCGCTCTTCGCGTCGATGTAGCCGACCAGGTTGGAGGCTCCGGCGATCCCGAGGGTCGGGCTGCCGAAGATCACGCGGTTGCCGGGCTTGGCGTCGATCCGTCCGACGGATGGCGTGCCCTTGCCGAGGGTGGCCAGCGTTCCGTTGACGCCGACGACCGGCAGTGCGGCGCGGAATGCACGCCCGTAGGGCTGGCGCAGCACCCGGCTCAGGAATGTCGTCATCGCCACCGGGTTGATGCGATCGGTGTCCTCGGAGCCGGCGCCGTCGAAAGCGAAGGTGACGTTGCGCGGCGACCCCAGGCTGGCGGCGTTTTGCTCGATGTAGCCGAGACCGGCCAGGCAGTTGTGCTGGCCGTGCTTGACCGCGACCAGGCACGCCAACAGGTCGGCGCCGCGGTTGGCGCTGACCTTGAGGACCACCTTTACGATCTGCGAGAGCGGGGC
Organism: uncultured Solirubrobacterales bacterium; assembly: GCA_963734775.1. Classification (GTDB taxonomy): domain Bacteria; phylum Actinomycetota; class Thermoleophilia; order Solirubrobacterales; family Solirubrobacteraceae; genus Palsa-465. The sequence continues at coordinate 150,944 of CAVTJE010000011.1, read as the reverse complement.
CGAGACCCGCAGCGCGACCCGGCGACTCGACGGATACCTGCGGCTACGTGGCAGCAGGTTGCGCGGGTTGGGCCCGACCGACCGGGCGGCCACGCTCACGCCGGCGCGGCGTAGCGCCTCGATGAACGCAGTGCGGGCGAAGGCCGCCGGGTTCGGGATGAAGAACACCTGCAGCAACCGCCCGGCGCCGGCCGGCACGGTGCCGCTCACGGTGACCTCGCGCGGGCCCGTCTGCGTCACCTGCCACGAGGGCGCCGAGCCTCGGGCGGCCGTCTTGAGGACGGAGCGCACGTGGAACGCGGCGGTGTGTGGTCGGTATGAGATCCGGGCCGCCCGTCCCTTGCTGGTCGGCGTCGCAGTGATGTCGATGAAGTTCTCGTTGATCCCGATGGGCGACATCACGCCGTCAGGCCAGCCGGAGTATGTGTTGAAGAGTCGGTCGTCGATGACCACGTTGCCCGTGACCCGGCGGATCCCGGCCGCGCGGACCTGGCGCGCGAGCTGCTCGACGCCGGCCAGCGGATTGGAATGTGCTACCAACGTCGGGCCGGGTCCGCCATTGGCATCGCTGTGATCCAGCTGCGGGGCGCTGTTATACGCCTGAATCCCGTGCGGGCGGTCGCGCAGGCCAAAGCTGAAGTCGCCCGATGCCACGAGCACCAGATTGCCTGCAAGCACGCCGCGGCGAAGGCTCCCGGTGCGAAACACGGGCGTCTTGAATCGGTGACCCGGGCCGTAGTCGTGAAGGACGGCCGCCGCGGTGTAGAGCTTGAGCGTCGAGCCGGGCGTAAACAGCTTCTCAGGGTTCTGCGAAACGAGCGCCTGACCTGTTTTCGCGTCGGCCGCGAAGAGGCCCCACGTGGAGTGCTTGTAGCGAGCCTTGTTCTCGACACGCGTGATCGTGCGCAGAACATTCGGCGGGACCGGCCTGCCGGTCGGCGTCAGCGGATCGATCGCACTTGCCGACGACACCGCAAGCGCTAACCCAGCGCCCGCCAGGACCGCCGTAACCGCCATACGCCCCACAGCGCCTCGTGTGCCGATGCGTTGTTTCATTGCCTCTTCCTTGAGCTAGGTGTGCGTTGCCCGATTGATGAGCCTCAATGATGACGAGTCGGCCGACACAACAAACAGGACATCGTCAAGCGCCCCTGGGGCAGCTTAGCAGCGAGCCTGAAGCGCACCTCGCCCACGGGGTTGCTGACCACCGGGCCATCCGCGGGCGGTCGACATGGGGACTGTCACCCATCCCGACGTCCGCCAAAAACACATGGTTCCACCCATTGAGCGGTGGCCCGTCCGATGCCACGGTGTGAGCGCCAACTCGAACCAGAGGAAACCTGATGAGCATCACGATCACCGACACACGCAAGACCCGAAAAGCTCCCGGCGGTGCATCGACCAGGGATTCGAACCTGCACTCGGTCGACGTGCTCGTCATCGATGATGACCACGACGCCAGTTACAGCCTGTGCGCGCTGCTCCGGTGGCAGCTGGACCTTCGTGTAGCCGCGGCCGGCAGCGCGGAGGCGCTCACGGTCGTGCGGGCGCGGCGGCCGACCGTCAGCCTTGTCTCGGCTGAGCTCGGACCGCGCTTCATCTTCGTGCTCACGCACCTGGCCAACGCGCCGCGGGTGCTTGTCCACACCAATCGCCGCACGCCGGACCTCGATGGCGTGGCGGTACTCGCCGGCGCGGACGAAAGCGTGTGGCGATACGACGACCCCGACCATCTCGCCGACACGATCCGGCTGCTTGCCGCCGGAGGACAACCGCCGAGTCTGGCTTGCGACGCGGTCCAGCGGGTGATCGATCAGGTCGAGGATCACGATCGGCCGATCGCCGCCATGCTGCTCCTTCGGACTCCGATCGACGAGATCGCCCGACTCCTCGGGATCAGCGCGAGCACGGTCCGGGCTCGCCACCTCGAGATCGTCAAGCGGTTGGACCCCGCCGAGCGATAGGGCGCGGCCTCCTGTCTGCCGTCAGCCTCAACCGGTCGTGGTCGCTTTCGGCGGGTCCCGAAGTGCCCGCGGCAGCCGGCGGCGGGACCCGCTGCCGGTCAACCCGAGCTTGGCGTAGGCGCGGGTGAGATGGGTCTCGACGGTCTTGAGGCTGACGAACAGCTGTTGCGCGATCTCGGTGTTGGTCGCCCCGTCGGCGGCCAGGCGGACAACGCGGAGCTCGCTCGCCGTGAGCGCCTCCCGGCCCTGCCGGGTCGTCCGCCGGCGCCGTCCTCCGGCGGCTTGGAGCTCCTGGGCGGCGCGTGCGCTCAGACGATGCGCCCCGCAGGCCTGGGCGAGCTCGAGGCCCGCCACGAGGGGATCGCGGGCCTGCGAGCGATTGTTGGTTCGGCGCAGGCTGGCTCCAAGCTCCACCAGTGAGCGCGCGTGCTCCAGCCGGGCCGGCGATCGTGCAAGGAGCTCGACCGATTGCCGGAGGTACTTCACGCCATCGTCGCGCTCGAGCAGGCCGAGCGCGCGTAGGGCCACGCCGACCGGTCGGGCCAGGCCCGTCGCCTCCGCCAGCTCGAGCTCCTCGGCGGCCAAACCGAGCGCCTGTGCCCGTTCGGCCGGCGGCAGTGCGAGCGCAAGCGCCGAGCGCCACGACGTGTGCGTCGGGGCGAACCCGGCCGCGGAGAAGATCCGGCCCGCTGCGCGGAGGTCCTCGCAGCCCCCCTCTCGATCCCGGTGGAGGATGCGCAGCCGTCCCCGCGCGTCGAGGAGGTTCGCTCCGCTCACAGTGCGGAGGAAGTCGGGCGGCAGCTCGGTTTGCTCCACGAGATCGACCAGGTGGGTCTGGTTGTCTCGCTCCAGAAGAACGTCGGTGAGGAAAAACGCCACCGTCGTCACGCCCATCAGGAGTGCTGCATCCTCGATCAGGTTCAGCGCGGCGGTGAGATCGGTCTCGGCCGCGACCAACTCGCCGCGGCGGGCGTGCGCCCATCCCCTGAGGCCGTGCGTCGAGAGCAGGGCGAACACGGACCCCGAGGCGCGGGCCGCGGCCTCGACCTCGGCGAGGGCGGTGGAGAATCCGTCGAAGTCCTCTGCCTCGATGAACGCCCCGAGCCGCACGGCCGAGGTCCAGGCGCCGGCGCCTCGCTCGCTCAGCAGGACGCCGCCCTCGAGCGCCCGAGCGCCGAAGGCGCGGGCCGCCTCAGTTCTCAGCTCGAGTTCGGCCTCGCCGCGCTCTCGCTCGATCTCGTCGATGACGGCGATCGCCATCGGATCACACTGAAGCGTCTTGGCCAGGCCCAAGCGGGCGAGAAGATGGACGCGCGGTGGCGCTGAGGCGTGCTCGGCCAGAGCTCGCTCCAACCAGCCGATCGCCTCGTCGGGCGCAGCTCGGTCGAGCGCGCGCTCCGCCGCGGCCAACAGTGTCTTCGCGACCCAGTCGCTGCCGCTCGGGCCGAGCATGCGCAGATGAGCCGCCACCGCCTCGGGCTGCACGCCACCTTGTAAGAGCAGGCCGGCCGCGGTGCGATGCGCAGCCTGGAGCTCGGCCTCGGGTATCGCGTCATAAACCGAGCGTCGGACGAGCGGATGGACGAAGACGAGTGGATCCTCGCTGGCCAGAACCTCGATTCGTCGCAGTCGATGGGCGATCTCCCCGGCCACGCCCTCGGGCACGGAGGCCAGGGCGGCGGCCGTGCCGAGCCTCGCGCCGTCGCCGAGGACGGCCATCGCCCGGGCCAGGGCCGGGGCGTCCGCCGAGACCCGGCCGGCACGACGGATGACGCGCTTGCCGAGCGACGGAACCGTGGCCTCTATCACGTCCTCAGCGCTCGGCACCCCGCCGCCCGAGCCCAGCGATCTCAACAGCTCCTGGAGGTAAAGGGGATTGCCCGAGGTCACCTCCGTCGCAGGCAGCGCACACGTCGTCGCTGGCTTCCGGGATCCGAGCGCGCACGATGAGCGCGACGGATTCGGGACGGAGCGCCCCGAGGGTAAGGCTCTCCGCGCTCAGCGCTCGTCCTCAGGTGGTCGAGCAGATCGTCCGCGGCCCCGGGTTCGTCGCGAGCGCAGCGCGACGAGGAGCATCACGGGAAGCTCGGTGGCTCGTCGAGCGAGGTAGTCGAGGGCGCGCAACGACGAGGTGTCGGACCAATGGGCGTCGTCGACGATCAGCAGCAGCGGCCCCTCCTCGGCCAGCTGGGCGGTCAGCCAGTAGATCGCGTGCATCGCGGCGAACCCGGCCGCGTGCATCCCGGTTCCGTCGGCGGACAGCCCGAGCACCCAGGCCGCCGGCGCGGCCGAACCCGCCAGTAGTCGATCTTGCCGTCGCTCGTCAGCCGCGCCCAGAACCGACTCGTAGAGCTGTCGGATCACGCCGAATGGGTACTCGCGTTCGAGGTCGCCACCGCGCGCACTCAGCACCTGCAGGCCGGATGTGCCCGCCGTCTCGCGGGCCGCGCTGAGCAGCGTGCTCTTTCCTGTACCCGCGCCACCCTCGATCAGGACCGTGCCGCCGCGGCCGCCTGCGGTCCGTCCGAGGGCAGCGTCGAGGGCCGCCAGCTCGCCCTCTCGATCAAGCACCCCGCGCCCCATTTAGGCGATGTTAAGCCAAATCAGGCCTCCGGTTGGGACGCGAGTGCCCCAGGCCCTGGCCGCACGGGTGGCGATTCTTGCCTTCGGATGTCTTCAATCAATGATGTGAGCGCGAGCCAGCCGCGGAATTCCGCTGCTCTCGGCGCCACTACTCGACCCTCAATTGGATCGCTGTCACCGTCGAGTTCGAGCACGATGTGGATCGGCATGCCAGGAGGATGCCCGCCGGCTGGGTGCTTCGCATCGGGGAGGGTCCCGTGGGTTAAGCTCGTGCTCAGGAGATGCTTGAGCGCAGGTACGAGCTTGAGTTGCTCGCTGGCTGGTTGTCGGAAGCGCTCGACGGCCACGGTCGGCTGGGGCTTGTTTTGGCTGGGGCCGGGCTTGGGAAGACGGCGCTGCTAGAGCGCACGGCGGTTCTGGCGGCCGACCGCGGTCTCCGAGTACTGACGGCGCGGGGAGGAGAGCTCGAGCAGGAGATGCCGTTTGGCGTCGTCCGGCAGCTGTTCGAATCCGCTGTTGAAGAGCTGAGCCCGGCCGGCCGTAATGCCGTGTTTGCCGGGGCGGCGGCGCCGGCACGATTCCGGCTTGACGTCACCGACGAGTCCGGGGGTGGGGGAGATCCGCTCGCCGTCATTCACGCCTTCTATTGGCTGCTGGCGAACCTCGCGGACGGCAATCCGCTGTTGCTAGCGGTCGATGACCTGCACTGGACGGACCCGCAGACCGGTCGCTGGCTCACATATCTCGCCAGCCGCGTGGCGGACCTGCCCGTGCTCGTTGTCGCCGCGGCACGCCCGGCCGACCCGGGTGGTGAAGAGATGCTGGCGCGGATCGAGGCCACGGCCGGCGTGAGATCCATCGAGCTGGCCCCGTTGGGAATCGGCGCGGTGGCCGAGCTGGTGGCAGGACACGTGGGGCGGCCCGGCGAGGAGGCGTTCGTCGCCGCCTGCCACGACGCCACCGGTGGCAACCCGTTCTTTCTCCTCGAGCTGTTGCGGGCCGTGGCCGGCGATGGGATCGAGCCCACCGGGGCCGGCGCCGAGCTGATCCCGCAACTCGGCATCAAGGGCATCGCTCGGTCGATCCTCGTGCGGCTGGCTCGCCTCGGAGACGACGCCGGGCGCCTCGCCAGCGCGGCTGCCATCCTCGGTTCCGACGCCGAGTTGCGCCATGCTGCCGAACTCGCCGGGCTCGATCGCGATGCGGCGCTGGGGGCGTGGGACGCACTGGCTCGCGGTGAGATTCTGCAGGCGCGCCAGCCGCTCGAGTTCATCCATCCGATCGCTCGCGCCGCGGTCTACAACGAGCTGCCGCCTGGCGAGCGGACTGTGGGCCACAGACGGGCCGGCGAGCTGCTGGCCAGAGATCATGCCGACCCCCAGAGGATTGCCGCCCATGCAATGGCGTGCGAACCGACCGCGGATCCGAACGTGGTCGCCTGGCTGCGGTCGGCCGCGGACAGCGCAGTGCAAGCCGGAGCGCCCGATGCCGCAGCCCGCTACCTCGAGCGCGCGCTCGACGAGCCACCCGTCCCCGCTCTCCTCGCCCGGGTCAATCTTGAACTCGGTCGAGCTCTGACCGGCCTCGACAGCGGGCGGGCGGCGGCGAGCCTGGCCAAGGCTGCGCAAAGCGACGATCAGTCGGTGCGATTTCTTGCCACGCGTTGGTGGGCATACACGCTGTCCTGGGCCGGCCGGATGACCGAGGCCACGGCGGTGTTCGACGCCGCCATCGAGCTCGCCTCCGCGAACCCAGAAACCGGCCTGCACATGATCGGGACACGCGAGTTCTTCGCCGCCTGGTGGGGCGAGGAGCCGAACCATGCCGAGCGACGGCGTCGCCTGAGCGAGCAGGCTGCCAATGTGGACGGCCGCACCATGGGCGAGCGCCAGCTGCTGGCGGCGGCGGGCGTGACCGGCCTGCTGAGTGGCGCGGTACCCGCCCGCGAGTCGCTCGCACTCGCCGATAGGCTCAGCGGCGGCTCGATCGAGTGGACCCAGCGCACTGGCGACGTGACCCAGGGCTTCGCCGTGTTCGCACAGATCATTGGCGATGACCCTGACGCGGCCGTGGCACTCCAGACGCGAGCCATACCGGAGTCCGTCCGTGAGGGCCTCACCGTGGATCTGGCCTTCGCGCAGGTCTGCCTGGGCATCATCCGGTTTAGGCGTGGCGAGCTGATCGACGCTGAGGTCATGGCCCGAACCGCATGGAACCTCATGCGCGCCGTCGGTCCGTCGGCGGCCGTCGTGTACTGGTGGTCGGCCGCGGCCCTGATCGAGATCCTCATCGCTCGGGGCGAGCTCGAGGAGGCGGCGGCGCTATTCGAAGAGACCGGATTTGTCCACCGACTACCCACGGTTGTGATCTTCCCGTGGCCTGGGGTGCTGCGCGGCGAGCTGGCCCTGGCCCGAGGCGACACGGCCGAGGGGGTCGAGATCCTGCTCGAGACGGGGACGTGGCTCGAGCAGCGTGGCTTTGGCAACCCGGCCTACGTCCCGTGGCGCGCGCGGCTGGCCCCGGCGCTGGCGATGCTCGGGCGTCACGAGGAGGCGCGGGCCGTCATCGAGCCGGCGGTGCAGCGTGCGCGCGCCTTCGGCGCTCCATGGGCCCTGGGGATGGCCCTGCGCGCGGCCGGCATGGCGCGGCAGGAGAACTCGCTCCTCACCGAGGCGATCGACGTGCTCTCGCCCTCAGCGTGCCGGTTGGAGCACGCGCATGCCCTCCTCGAGCTGGGGGCCTCATTGCGCCGAGCCAACCAGCGCGCCGAGGCCCGGACACATCTGCGAACAGCGCTCGATCTCGCCTACCGGTGCGCCGCGACGCCGCTCGAGATCCGGGCTGCGGAGGAACTCGCGGCCACCGGTGCGCGCCCGCGCCGCGTCATGCTGTCGGGCCTCGAGTCGTTGACGGCGAGCGAGCACCGGGTCGCCGAACTCGCCGCGCGAGGCCTGTCAAATCCCGAGATCGCCCAGCAGCTGTTCGTGAGCCGGAGAACGGTCGAAGCCCATCTCGGCCACGTCTACCGGAAGCTCGATATCAGCTCGCGAGAGCAGATCCCGGCCGAGCTGGCCCCTACAGGCGTATCCAATTCTCGGCCTGCTGACCGCGGGTGATCCCGCGCAGGTCGATGAACAGGTTGGCGCTCTTGGCAATCGCCAGATGATCGATGCCGGGGTGGGCGGTGACCAGGACGACCGCGTCGGCGGACCCCGCCGCTGGCTCCAGCGGAACGCTCTCGAGCCCGAAATCGGGAAGCGAGGGAACGTGGGGATCGTGGTAGGAGAGCTGAGCGCCCTGCGCGGCGAGCACCTCCATGATGCGCAGCGCGGGTGATTCGCGCATGTCGCCCACGCCACCCTTGTAGCTCACCCCGACGACGAGGATCTGGGAGCCCTTTACCGGCTTTGACACCTCGTTGAGCGCGCGCTCGATCCGCTGCACGCAGTGGTAGGGCATCTGCTGATTGATCTTGCCGGCCAACTCGATGAACTCGGTCGACATCTGAAACTCGCGCGCGCGCCAGGTCAGATAGAACGGATCGACCGGCAGACAGTGCCCGCCCATGCCCGGCCCAGGCTCGAAGCGCATGAACCCGTACGGCTTCGTGGCCGCGGCGTCGATGACCTCCCAGATGTCGATGCCCATCCGTTCGGACAGAATGGCCAGCTCGTTGACCAGCGCGATGTTGACCGAGCGGAAGATGTTCTCCAGCAGCTTGGTCATCTCCGCTGCCTCGGGGGTGGACACGCGGACGATGTGCTGGCAGATCGCTCCCGTACAGCTCGGCGGCGCGATCAGCGCATGCGGGCGTCATCCCGCCGAGTACCTTGGGCGTGTTCTGGAGCGTGAAATCGGTTCGCCCCGGATCGACGCGCTCGGGCGAGAACGCGACGTTGAAATCGTTACCCACGCGCAGGTCCGACTCCTCCTCGAGGAGCGGAACCAGCCGCTCGCGCGTCGTGCCGGGATAGCTGGTGGACTCGAGCACGACGAGGTGGCCGTGCTGACAGCACCTGACCCAGGGCTCGGCCGGCTCCGATCAGCGCCCCCAGGTCGGGCTCGCGGTTGGCGGTGAGCGGCGTCGGCACGCAGATCAGCACGGCGTCGGTGCGGGCCAGCGGCTGGTAGTGCGAGGTGGCCGAGATCTTGGGCAGGACAGCCCGCAACCGTTCCGGCGGGATGTCTTCGATGTAGGACTCGCCGGCCTTGATCGCCGCGACCTTGCGCGGGTCGAGGTCGACGGCGACGACGTCATGCCCCGCCTCCGCGAATGCGACAGCCAGTGGCAACCCCACATAGCCGAGCCCAATTACGCCCACTGCCATAAGGCACATCACGATAGCGGCGCGCCCCGGCAGCGCAGAAATTGACCGTGCACCCCCTGTCGAGGTCGGTTCCCGGATCGCGATCTCCTACTTCCGGCTCCGGCCCGGCGCTCCCACTGCGCCTAGAGGTGACCGCTTAAGGCTGCTTCCTTCCGGACCTGACCTGGTTCACGGGTCTCCATCGCGGTGGGACCGGACCATCAGCACCATAAGTCGGGCGCTGACCCGGGGCCTGCACCCCTCGAGGGGGAATTCAGCCCCGCTAAAGCGGATTGCGGGTTCAGGGCGCCGCTACGTCCCCGCCTAGCACGGTCAGCCGTGATGCTAGCGCCAACCGCGCGCGCGGATAGCCCCTTCCGGCACCGGGACTAGACTCGATAGTGCGTGTCCACCGGCCCCTCTCTGTACCGTCGCCACCGCCCTCGCACCTTCGCCGACGTCGTCGGTCAGGAGCATGTTGTGCGGACGCTGTCGAACGCCGTCACCCAGGGAAATGTCCACCACGCCCACCTGTTCGTGGGCTCGCGGGGGACGGGCAAGACGAGCATGGCCAAGATCCTCGCCGCCTGCCTGAACTGCGCCGAAGGGCCGACGGTGGCGCCGTGCGGCAAGTGCGACTCGTGCATCGCGATCGCCAACGCGACGTCGCTCGATGTGATCGAGATGGACGCGGCCTCGAACAACTCGGTTGACGATATTCGCGACCTGCGCGAGAAGGTCGCCTACGCTCCGGTCTCGGGGCGGCACAAGGTCTACATCCTCGACGAGGCCCACATGCTCTCGCCGCAGGCCTGGAACGCCTTCCTGAAGACGCTCGAGGAGCCGCCGCCGCGGACGATCTTCGTACTCGCCACGACCGAGGCGCAGAAGGTGCTACCCACCGTCGTCGACCGCTGCCACCGCTTTGACTTCGGGCGGCCCAGCGTCGAACAGGTCGCCACCGTCCTCAGACGTGTGGCCGACCAGGAGCGGATCGAAATCGACGACGGCGCGGTGGCGCTGATCGCGCGCCACGCGACCGGCAGCTTCCGCGATGCCCTCGGCACGCTCGAGCAACTCGTCACGTACGCCGGCGAGCAGCGGATCCAGCCCGCCGATGTCCTCGCCGTGCTCGGCGTGGCCGACGCCGAGCAGCTGTTCGGTGCCGTAGAGGCAATCGTCGCCCGCGACCCCGCAGAGGCGCTGCGCGCGGCGGCCCGGCTGGCCGAGTCGGGCCGCGACCCCGGCCAGCTGCTGCGCGACCTCGAGGTGCACGGGCGCGAGCTTCTCACCGTCCAGATACTCGGCGAGGTACCGCCCGAGCTGCGGATCACGCCCGAGCGCGACGGCCGCCTGGCCGAGCAGGCCGCGGCGCTGTCGGAGACGGATGCAGTTCGTCTCCTCGATCTCGTCGCGCAGGCACTCGATGCCACCGCCAACGGTGCCCAGGCGCGCATTCAGCTCGAGCTCGTGCTGATCAAGGCCGCGGCGCCCGAGGTCGATCCGTCGACCGCCGCGCTGCTGGCTCGGATCGAGCGGCTCGAGGCCGGGTTGCCGTCGGCCGGCGCGCTGCGCGCGTTGCCGTCGAGCGACGCCCCGAAGACGCGGTCCGAGGCTCCGGCGCAGCGGCCGCAACCACGTCAGAGCGCGCCCGCGCCCCAGGGCGCCGTCGCCCAGGCCGCGCCCGAGATTCATGACGAGCCGCCGGGACTCGAGCTCGATACGGCGATCACCGCGTGGCCGGCCGTCGTCGACACGGTGCGTGCGCGTAACGCGATGCTGGCTGCGCTCCTCGCCGACGCCCGACCAGTTGCGATCAACGAACGCGACCTCACCGTCGCCTTCCCCGCCGGCGCCGCGTTTCTCAAGCGCAAGGCCGAGCAGGACGACCACCGGCGGGTCACCGCGGACGCGCTGCGGACGGTCACCGGCCAGGCCCTCGGCCTGCGCTACGAGCTGCGCGAGGACGGCGATCTCGAGCAGCAGGACGGGACGCCGGTCCTGTCCGGGGAGGAGCTCGTGCGACGCTTCATGGAGGAGTTCGACGCGGAGGAGCTCCTCGAACAAGACGACCCCGATCAAGGCGAGGCGAGCCACTGATGCCCCAACCACCCAACATGCAGCAGCTGCTCAAGCAGGCTCAGAAGATGCAGCAGGACATGATCGCCGCGCAGGAGGCGCTCAAGGACGAGGTCGTCGAGGCCTCGGCCGGTGGCGGCATGGTCACGGTCAGGGTGACCGGTGACATGGAGGTCAGGTCGATCACGATCGATCCCCAGGCCGTCGATCCCGACGACGTCGAGCTGCTTCAGGACATGGTGCTGGCCGCCGTCAACGAGGCGCTGCGTTCGGCCCAGGAGCTGGCCTCGGACAAGCTCGGCGGCATTGCCGGTGGGCTCGGAGGAGGTCTAGGCGGTCTCGGGCTACCTGGGATGTAGCCCGACGTGTACGCGCCTCCGGTCCAGCGTCTGATCACCGAGCTCTCGCGACTGCCGGGGATCGGCGGGCGAACCGCGCAGCGTCTGGCCTTTCACATCCTGCGCGCCAACGAGGGCGATGCGCTTGCCCTGGCCGACGCGATTCGCGAGGTCAAGGAGCGGATCGGGCTGTGCGAAGTCTGCTTCAACCTGGCCGACGGCCCACGGTGCCGGATCTGCACCGACGAGCGGCGCGATCCGGACATCATCTGCGTGGTCGAGGAGCCGTCGGACGTGATCTCGATCGAGCGCACGCACGAGTTCCGTGGTCGCTATCACGTGCTCGGCGGCGCCCTGTCGCCGATCGACGGAGTCGACCCGGAGGATCTCAAGATCGCCGAGCTGTACGCGCGAGTGCGCGAGGGCGGCGTGCGCGAGGTCGTGATCGCCACCAATCCGACCACCACCGGGGAGGCGACCGCGCTGCACATCGCCGAGGCTCTGCGCGCGGGCGGAGCCGACGTCTCCGTCACCCGCCTGGCCAGTGGCCTCCCCGTGGGCGCCGATCTCGAATACGCCGACGAGCTGACCCTGGGCCGGGCGCTCGCCGGTCGTCGCGCGGTCTAGTCGACTCTTCTTTAGTCGAGCATGTGTCGGCGGGCGGTCTCGGGCGTGGCGCGCGGCAGCTCGAGCAACAGGCGCGCACGTACGCCGCAGCCCATCGCGTGCTGCGTCCATGGCACCAGATGAGGTTGCGAATGCGTTGCGCAGACGGTGCAGGCGACGTTGGGCGCGGCCCGATCTGCCGCTGTGCTGAGACCTACTGAACGATCCATCGTTCCGACCTCTCTTTCGCTTCCGTGCGGGTTTATCCGACCGTAGGCCGGACGACGAGACGTGTCAAGCGTAGCGTCGCCGATCTTCAGAAACCCTTCGCAACCCGTAACCTGCGGCGACAGTGCAAACAATCGTGATGAAGTTCGGCGGCACCTCGGTCGCCGACGCCGACCGGATCAAGCGAGCCGCCCGCCGGATCGTCGCCCAGCGCGAAGCCGACCGCCGCGTGGTGGCGGTGCTCTCGGCGCGCGGCCAGACGACGGACGAGCTGATTGCGATGGCCGAGGAGGTCTCCGACCGCCCGGATCCGCGCGAGATGGACATGCTGCTCTCCACCGGCGAGCGGATCTCCTGCGCACTGTGTGCGATGGCCATCAACGACCTCGGGCATCGGGCAATCTCACTCACCGGATCCCAGGCCGGGATCGTCACCGACACCTCGCACACCAAGGCGCGGATCCTCGACGTCCGCGCCAATCGGATCCGCGAGGCGCTCGAGGAGGATCTGATCGTGCTGGTGGCGGGTTTTCAGGGCGTGTCGACGAGCCGCGACGTGACCACTCTCGGGCGCGGTGGGTCCGACACCACCGCGGTGGCGCTGGCCGCGGCGATCGAGGCCGAGGTGTGCGAGATCTACACCGACGTGGCCGGGGTATTCACCGCCGATCCCCGCATCGTGCCCGACGCGCGCAAGCTTCCTCACCGTCAGCTTCGAGGAGATGCTCGAGATGGCCGCGTCGGGGGCCAAGGTCCTGCAGCTGCGGTCGGTCGAGTACGCGCGCACGCACCAGGTTCGGTTGCACTGCCGGTCGAGCTTCGACGATGGCCCCGGTACCGTTGTGTTAGGAGAAGACGAGACGATGGAACACCCACTGATCACGGCCGTGACCCATTCCACCGAGGAAGCTCGGATCACGCTCCTGGGCGTCCCCGACCGTCCGGGCGCCGCCGCAGCCATCTTCGGGGCCCTGGCCGAGGCCAACTGCAACATCGACACGATCATCCAGAACGAGCCTCTCGGCGAGGGACGCGACGCCGAGGTGTCATTCACGATCTCCTCCGAGGATCTCGACGCCGCCAAGGTGGCGCTCGATCCCGTGGTCCGCGATCTCAGCGTGGCGCGCGTCGACACCGATCCGGAGATCGGCAAGGTGTCGATCGTCGGCGCGGGAATGCGCTCACACCCGGGAGTCGCGGCCAAGGTGTTCGAGACGCTGGCCGACGAGGAGATCAACATCGAGATGATTTCCACCTCCCCGATCAAGATCTCGTGCGTGATCCGCTCCGAGTCCGTGCCCCAAGCGGTCCGAGCGCTCCACACCGCATTCGGCCTCAGCGCCGCCGAGGTCCAGCGCGAGCGGCCGATCGGACAGGAGGCACGATGACACGGGTTGCCGTCGTCGGGGCCACCGGCCTGGTGGGCACCGTGATGCTCGAGCTTCTGCGCGAGCGCGAGTTTCCCGCCGACGAGATCGTCCCCTTCGCCACCGAGCGCTCGGCCGGGAAGGACGTCCAGGGTCTGACCGTGCGGGCTCTCAACACCGACGCCGACCTCAGCGGCTTCGACGTCGCGCTCTTCTCGGCCGGCGGCGGGACCTCGCGCGAGTGGGCGCCGCGCTTCGTCGAGCAGGGCGCCACCGTGATCGACAACTCCTCGGCCTTTCGCCGCCAACCCGAGGTCCCTCTGGTCGTCTCCGAGGTCAACCCCCACGCGCTCAAGGATCACCGAGGTCTGATCGCCAACCCCAACTGCTCGACGATGCAGATGGTCGTGCCGCTGGCCCCGATCCAACGTGCGGTCGGCATCGAGCGTCTCGTCGTGGCCAGCTACCAGTCGGTCTCGGGGACGGGCCGCAAGGCGGTCGTCGAGCTCGACACCCAGGCGCACGCCTCGCTCCACGGCGTGGACATGCCGGATCCCGAGGTGTATCCGGAGCCGATTGCCTTCAATGTGATCGGCGCCGCCGGAACCTTCGCCGAGGGCGACGACCACACCGACGAGGAGCGCAAGATGATGTTCGAGACGCGCAAGATCCTCGAGGACGAGAGCATTGGCGTGGCCGTCACCTGCGTGCGCGTGCCGGTCCGCACCGCGCACTCCCTGGCCGTCAACGTACAGACCCGCGAGCCGCTGTCGGTCGATCAAGCACGTGACCTGCTCCTCGGTTTCCCCGGATTGGCGCTCGAGGACGTGCCGACGCCGCTGCGCGCCGAGGGCCGCGACGAGGTGTTCGTCGGCCGGCTGCGGCGCGACGAGTCTCATCCGCGCGCCCTGAGCATGTGGATCGTCAGCGACAACCTGCGCAAAGGCGCGGCAACCAACGCGGTGCAGATCGCCGAGCTCCTGGTCGGGGCGCCCAGGGCGGACACGTTTGCCCGAGCCTGACGGGCTCTACGTGGTGATGCGCTGCGCCCCCTCGACGCGCGAGGTCAGGCTCCGGGCGATTAGTTCCGGGCCCGCAGCTCGCGGCGGGTTCTGACGCCCAGCTTGCGATAGACGCGGCGTGCGTGCGTGCGCACGGTCTCGATCCCGACGTGCAGCGCCTCGGCGATCTCGGCGTTTGATCGCCCGCTCTGCAGCAGTTCGAGCACCTCCGCCTCGCGGGGGGTGAGCAGCTCGGGCCCGGCGGGCTCGCGTTCCTCGACGGCGGCCGGCGGCAGTACGTGCAGCCCGCGCGAGGCAAGGTGGATCGCGTGCAGGACGTCGCGCGCCTCGGTGCTCTTGGCCAGGCACGCGGTGGCGCCGAAGGCGAGCAACTGCCGGCACTCGGCCGTCGTCGGCCGGTTGGCGATGACCAGCAGCCGGGTGGCCGGGAAGCTGCGATGGAGATCGCGCAACTCGGCGGCGCTGAGCAGCGCGCCGAAGTTGATGATCGCCACCTGAGGGCGCACGGTACCGAGCACCTGCGGAAGGCTCTCGTGGGGAATCTCGCCGGCGACCAGCTCGAGGCTCTCGTCCTCCGCGATGAGCGCGCGCAGACCGCGCGAGACGATGTCCTCGAACCGCGTGACCGCGACGGATATGTGGGTGCGCTGGACCATTGCTCCGTAAAACAGCCCTTACCCGCTTGGCCCGGACACATATCGTCATTGCCGGCAGTGTGGGTGACTCGTCCATCACCCGGTGCGGGTCAGCGCATCCCCCCAAAATCACCCGAGTCAGGGGACGCGCGCCCGGCCGCCGTGCGCAACGATTGGGACGACCGATTTCCACCTGGACGAGGCAGGGGTACTGCGCGGAGCGGGGAGTGGGACCCCGCTCTTCGCATTTAATGCGCGCGGACTCGCGTCCGGCTCAAGCGTGTTTCTCCTCAGAGCGGCAGGTAATAAACGGCCAGCGGAAGGGGGCGGAAGCCGTGCTTCTCGTACAGCGCCCGCGCCGGGGCGTGCCCAGGGTCGGCCCCTGTACCGATGCTCAGGACCTCGACCCCGCTTGCGCGGAGCTCCGCGACGGCGTGGCTGAGCAACATGTCCGCGACTCCGCGGCGCTGATGAGCGGGATCGACGGCGATCATGTAGACCTGCCCGCCGTGGACCTCTCCCCCGGGCTCGGCCTGGGTTACGACGAAACCCACCGGTCGCTGATCCACGGTGGCGACCCAGACTTCGTTTTTCGGGTCCTGACACGCGGCGCTGATGTCTTGCGCCTGCGTCGCTCTCCAGTCCGGGTAGACGAGCGCGAAGACGTCCGGACCCATCACCCGCTCAAAGCTCGCGAATACCGGCTCCCAGGCCGCTAGCGAGAATGCGACGATGGCATCAAGATCGCCGCCGGCGAAACGCCGGATCTCCGCTGCCATGGCGTTGACTCACTCCTGGGGAGGTGGGATCGTTGCCCGCAGCCGCCGTCGGGCGGCATCGATCCGCTGCCCCGTTTGGCCGTCCAGCCGCTGCGCGCGCCGGCTTCACCTCGACCGAACCGCCGCGCCCGAGGGTCACGCGACAGCGCGCGCCGCAGGCGCGCGATCACGCCGGGGCGCCCGCCACCACCGACGTCGACCAGTCGATCACCGACGTGGGGCGGACGATGTGCTTGCTCATACCCAGCTCCTTGGGCGACAGGCCGAGCGCGAGTCCGACGAGCTGGGGGAGATGCAGCACCGGGAGTCCGAGTTCGCGTCCGACCACCTTCGCCGCCACCGGCTGCTGCAAGTCGAGGTTCAGATGGCACAGGGGGCACGGGACGACGAGGCAGTCGGCCTCGGCGTCGATCGCGTCTCCGAGGTGACGACCGGCCTGGGTCAGCGAGGCCTCCTTGTTCATCGTGATGATGGGGAAGCCACAGCACTTGTAGACGCCCGCATAGTCGACCACGGTGCCGCCGAGCGCCTCGATCACCTGGTGCAGGTAACGATCGCGCGGATGCTCGTGATCGATTCCCAGTCGCGCGACCGGGCGCACGATGTAACAGCCGTAGAACGGTCCGACGCGCAGCTCGGTCAGCGGTCGCGTGACGCGCTCACGCAGGGCGTCGAGGCCGAGGTTCTCGACCAGCAACCAGAGGAAGTTCTTGTTGGTCAGGCCCTTGTCGTAACGCAGACCCTCTTCGGAGAGGTTGCCGTTGACCTGATTGCGGTAGTCGGTGTTGGCGTCGAGTCGCTCCTGGCATTCCGACTGCGCCCCCTGGCAGGTCGAGCAGATGTTCATCATCAGCTCACCGTCGGTGCGTTGTGCCAGCGCGAACGTCCGCGCGTTGAGCGTGTCGGCCAGCTCCTGGTTGTGCTCGGCGATCACGCCGGCGCCACAACAGGCCGCGCGATCGAGCTCGATCAGCTCGAGGTCGAGCAGCGGTGCCACCTTGGCCATCGCTCCATGCAGCTCCGGCGTGAACCCGCGGCTCACGCAGCCCGGCCAGTAGGCAACCTTCATGAAGTCTCGCTTTCGCTCGCAGAGGTGGCTTCAGAGGTCTCCGCGCCCGGCGTCTCGGGCGCATCCTCTTCGCCAACGACGTACAGGTTCAGCTCGACCCTCTCTTCGCGACCCTCGATCTCGTCGAACAGCCGCTTGACCTCCTTGGGCGCCTTGTGCGGATGCCCCAGTGCCGTCTTTGGCGTCATCTTGCCGCGCGAGAGCGCGGTGAACGCCGTCGGCAAAGCGCTGATCAGCTCGGGCACCGCCCGGGGATGGAACTTTCCACCGTAGGAGTCCGGCAACAGGTCGGCCTCGTTCAGCAGTCCGTTCTTGCGGATGTTCTTGACGAAGGCATGTTCGTGGCGGTAGCCGTTGTTGCGGTCCTTGATCTCGTAGTCCGAGCCGGCCCGCCGGCGCAACCGCATGATCTGGCTCATCGGCTCGACGCCCTTGGGACAGGCGTCGATGCAGTTGAAGCAATGGGTGCAGTCGTAGATCCCGTGCTCATCCTCGGACAGGTCCTTGAGCCGCTCCTCGTGCTCGGCGTCGCGGGGATCGCCCACGAACCGGTACGACTTGGCCAGCGCGGCCGGACCGATGAACAGCGGGTCGACCTCCATGGCCAGGCAGTCCGAGACGCACGCCCCGCACTGGATGCAGGCCATGGTCTGGGTGACGTCGACCATGTTGTCGTGGGGCACGATGTACTCGCGCTCGGGCACCGGCTCCTTGTTGATCAGCCACGGCGTGACCCGCTGGATCTTCTTCCAGTGCACGGCGTCCATATCGACAATCAGGTCCCGGATCACCGGCATGTTCCCCATCGGCTCGACCGAGATCACGTTGACCTCCTGGCCCTCTTCCGGCGGGTTCAGACCGCTGGCGTGAGCGCGCCCGGCCGCTAGCTCGAGATGCGTGTTGCAGGCCAACCCGGGCTTGCCGTTCATCCGCACGCCGCAAGAGCCGCAGATCGCCTGCTGGCACGAGCAGCGGATGCCGATCGATCCATCCTTGTCGTCGCGGATCTTGAGAATGGCGTCGAGCACCGACTGGGTGCCCGGCATGTCGACCGTGTGCTCGTCCCAATGCGCGGTTTCCCCCGACTGGGGGTCGTAGCGCCGGATCCTGAGCGTGTATTCAGGCAACTAGTAAGTCCTTTCCTGGGGCTGCCAGCGGGTGATCGTGACCTGCGAGTAGCTCACCTCGGGCACATCGGTTCCGTTGACCGAGATGTCGATGTGCTTGAGCCATTCGCCGTCATTACGCTGGGGGAAGTCGGTGCGGAACTGGGCGCCGCGCGATTCCTTGCGTTCGATCGCGCCGACGACGATCGCCTCGGCGCAGTCGAGCATGTATCCCAGCTCGATCGCGGCAATCACATCCTGGTTGAACACCGAGCCGCGATCGTCGATCGCCGCCTTGGGCGCCTCCTCCATCAGCCGCCGAACGATCTCGTGGGCCTTGTTCAAACCGTCGGCGTCGCGGAATACCGCCACGTACTGGTTCATCGTCTCGCCAAGTTCGTCCTTGATCGCGGCCACGCGGCGCCCACCGGGCTCGCGGTTGATGATCGCCGCGATGGCACGCTCGGTCTCCTCGACCCGCGCCGTCGGGGTGACCGGCATCGGCATGTGAATGGCCTGCCGGGCGGCGTGCTCGCCCGACCGGCGGCCGAAGATCAGTGTGTCGAGCAGCGAGTTGGCGCCGAGGCGGTTTCCCCCATGGACCGACACGCAGGCCACCTCACCGGCGGCGTACAGCCCCGGGATCGTGGTCTGGCCGTCAACGTCGGTCTTCACACCGCCCATCACGTAGTGCTGCCCGGGTTTGATGTGGATCGGCTCGCGAGTGATGTCCGTGCCGGCGAAGTCGCGTCCGATGTTGACGATCTCGCGCAGAGCCTCGAGCGTCCGCCGGCGCGGCACCTTGGTCACGTCGAGCGCCACAGTGCCGTCCGGGAACCCGCGACCCTCGTCGATCTCGGTCT
The DNA here is from genome assembly GCA_963734775.1 of uncultured Solirubrobacterales bacterium. Taxonomy (GTDB): domain Bacteria; phylum Actinomycetota; class Thermoleophilia; order Solirubrobacterales; family Solirubrobacteraceae; genus Palsa-465. Next base: position 131,998 of record CAVTJE010000011.1, on the reverse strand, counting down.
GCTCTGCGCGGGAGACGACATCGCGGGAGGCCAGCTCGAGCTTGTTCGGGGCGTAGCGCTCCATGAACCGCTCACCCTCGGCGTTGAGGAGCCAGGCACCCTCGCCGCGGGCACCCTCGGTGATGAGCAGCCCGTTGCCAGCCAGCGTGGTGGGGTGGTACTGGACCATCTCCATGTCCATCAGCTTGGCCCCGATCCGATACGCCTGCGCGATTCCGTCCCCGGTCACGATCAGTCCGTTGGTTGTGGGCCTGTACGCCTGGCCGCAGCCGCCGGTGGCCAGGATCACCTTCTTGGCGTTGAAGACCTGAACGTTGCCGTTGCGTAGGTTGCGGGCGATCGCCCCGACGCACCGGCCGTCGTCGTCCTGAATGAGATCGGTGGTGAACCACTCCTCGAAGCGGTCAACGACCGCGTTGTGCTTCATCAGCTGCTCGTAGAGCACGTGTAGGAGAGCGTGGCCGGTGATGTCCGCCACGTAGTACGTCCTTGCGGCCGAGGCGCCACCGAACGCGCGGGTCCCCAGGTTGCCGTTCTCGTTGCGGTGGAAGGTGACGCCGGCGTGCTCGAGCCACAGGATCTCGTCCGGCGCCTCCCGGCACATGATCTCGATGGCGTCCTGGTCGCCCAGGTAGTCCGAGCCCTTCACGGTGTCGAACGCGTGCGATTCCCAGGTGTCCTCGGGATTCAGTGCCGCGTTGATGCCTCCCGCGGCGGCAACCGAGTGAGAGCGAACGGGGTGGACCTTGGAGATGATTCCGACGGAGGCGCCGGCCTGCGCCGCCGCGAGCGCCGCCCGCTGACCTGCCAGCCCGGCGCCGATGATCAGGACGTCATGTGAGGGCACGAAATCGATTCTATTTACGCGGAGACTGGGGCGTCGTGGTGGCCTACGCCACCGGCGATCCGACGGCCGACTGCAGCGCCCGCCGGACCTGTTCGATCGTGACCACGCCGCGCAGCACGCCCTCGCCGTCGACCGCCATCAGCGCACCGAGTCGCCCGAGCGACTCCGAGGACAGGACCTCCGTCAGCGGGCGGTCCTCGCGGACCCGCCAGCTGCTCGCCTCGCCGGCCTCCAACACCCCGCCGACGGTCAGCCACCCCTCGCCACCGTCCTGGGTGGCCTGGACTCGCTCCTGACGGGCGATACCCATGAACCGGCCGCTGGCGTCAACGACCGGGAACCACGACCACCCGTAGCGCAGGTAGTACTCATCGAGGGCCTGGCTGACCGGGGTCGAGGAGTCGATGGCCACCGGGTGGCGGTCCATGATGTCGGCGACCCGCACGCCCTCGATTCGCTCGCTGAGCGCGCTCTGCACCACCGCGCCGCGCGCCGAGGATCCGAGCAAGAAGGCCAGTGCGACCAGCCACAGGCCGCCCAGCGAACCCGAGGAGAAGAGCCAGGCTAGCCCGAGCCCGGCCAGCAGAACCGCGAAACCCTGGCCGAGCAGGGCTGCGACCCGCGTTCCGCGCTGCTTATCGCCGGTGATCTTCCATACCGCTGCGCGCGCGATCCGTCCGCCGTCGAGCGGGAAGGCGGGCACGAGGTTGAAGATCAGGATGAGCACGTTCATCAGCAGCAGCCAGCTCAGGCTGAGGAGCACCGGAGTGACGCGGACGGTGTCGTCCAGCTCGGCCGCGTTGACCAGCCGGTGCGGCCCGACGATGGCCAGGTCGACGATCAGACACAGCACGCAGAAGACCAACGTCGCCGCCGGGCCGGCCGCCGCGACCTTGAACTCCTCGCCTGGGGAGGAGGCGTCGCGGCTCATCTGTGTGATGCCGCCGAACAGGAAGAGCTGGATCTGCTTGACCTCGATGCCCTGACGCCGAGCCGCCAGCGCGTGCCCCAGCTCGTGCATGATCAGAGAGCCGAAGAACAGCAGCGCGGTCACGACCGTGGTGAGATATGCCACCCCGTCGGACGAGTGCAGCGTCTGGCGAAACGGGCCAGAGAGCCAGAAGATCATGAGGAACAGAATCAGGAACCATGTGGCGTCCACCCCGATCCTGATCCCGAACACGTCCATGAGCTTGATTGAGCCTGAACGGCGGAACATGCTGCAATGGTGGCACAGGAGATCGACTCTCCGCCGGTGTTATTTGTGCAGGCTTCGAAGGGAACGCGAATGACCGACCAACTAGAAGACCTTAAACGCCATCTGGCGGAGCTCGTGGATCTGCGAAATGCCGCCCAGTTGCTCGGGTGGGATCAGCAGACGATGATGCCGCCGGGGGGCGCTCCCGGCCGCGCCGAGGCGCTCGCCACGCTCGAGCGGATCAGCCATGAAAAGCTCATCGGACCAGAAACCGGGCGGCTGCTCGACGCCGCCTCTGGCGGGGTCAACGGCGCCGGGCCCGACTCCGACGACGCCCGGCTGGTGTCTGTCGTGCGGCGCCATTACGAGAAGGCACGCAGAGTCCCGACCGAGCTGGCCGGCGAGCTCGTTCACGCCGCATCGATCGGCCAGGAGGCCTGGGTGCAGGCACGCGCGGACTCCGACTTCGCCTCCTTCGCGCCCTACCTGACGCGGAACTACGAGCTCGCGCGCCGCTACGCAGACTGCTTCGATGAGTTCGACTGCCCCTACGACGTGCTGCTCGACGACTTCGACCCGGGGCGCAAAACGGCCGAGGTCGCTGTCCTGTTCGACGAGCTGAAGGCCGAGCTGGTTCCGCTGATCGCCACGCTCGCCGAGCACGAGGTCGACGACTCATCGCTGCACGGTGACTTCCCCGAGCCGCGCCAGCGCGCGCTGGTCGCCGCCGTGCTCCGGCGGATGGGCTTTGACCGCGAGAGCTGGCGGATGGACGATGCCGTACATCCCTTCGCCACCGGATTCGGGTCGGGCGATATCCGCATCACGACACGGTGGGACGAGACCTACTTCGCCTCGGGGCTCTACGGCGCCATGCACGAGTGCGGACACGGTCTGTACGAGGCCGGGATCAAGCCCGCGCTCCAGCGCACGCCCCTCGGCCACGCCGAGTCTCTCGCCATGCACGAGTCACAGAGCCGGATGTGGGAGAACATGGTCGGGCGGGGTCGTCCCTTCTCCGGCGTTCTCGCTCCGCTGCTGGGCGACCACCTCGACCTGACCGTCGGCCCCGACGAGCTCTACCGTGCGGTCAACGAGGTCGAGCCCTCGTTCATCCGCGTCGAGGCGGACGAGGCAACCTACGGACTCCACATCGTGCTGCGCTTCGAGCTCGAGCAGGAGCTGATCGAGGGCCGGATCGCCGCCGCCGACCTTCAGGAGGCGTGGAACTCTCGCTTCAAGGAGTACTTCGGCATCGCCGTCCCGGACGACGCGCAGGGCGTGCTCCAGGATGTGCACTGGTCGGCGGGCCTGATCGGCTATTTCCCCACCTACGCCCTGGGCAACCTGATCGCCGGATCGCTATGGGAGCGCGTCCGCACCGACGTCCCCGACCTCGACGCCCAGATCGCTGAGGGCGAGCTGTCTCCGCTGCGCGAGTGGCTGCGCGAGCACGTCCACCAGCACGGTTCGAAGTTCTCCAGCCGCGAGCTGCTCGAGCGGGTGGTCGGAGAGGACATCTCGGTGGGACCCTTCGTCGGCTACCTCAAGGGCAAGCTCAGCGAGGTCTACGGCGTCGCGCTCTGACGCGACCGCCTACAGCGAATCGAGTGCCTCGTTGAGGGTCCGGCTCGGCCGCATCGCCGCGGTGGCGCGCTCCGGGTCGGGCCGGTAGTAGCCGCCGATGTCCACCGGCTCGCCCTGCACCTCGGCGAGCTCCTCCACGATCCGCTCCTCGTTCTCGGACAGACGCTTGGCCAGGGGCTTGAAGCGCTCGGCCAGCGTGGTGTCGTCGTCCTGCGCCGAGAGCTCCTGCGCCCAGTACAGCGCGAAATAGAAGTGGCTGCCGCGGTTGTCGAGTTCACCCGTGTTGCGTGACGGTGACCGGTTCTCCTCCAGCAGCCGTGCGATCGCGCGGTCGATCGTGTCGGCCAGGATCCTGGCCCGCGAGTTACCTTCCTTGTCAGCCAGCAACTCGAGGGAAGGCCCGAGGGCGAGGAACTCGCCCAGCGAGTCCCAGCGCAGGTGATCCTCGCGCAGGAATTGCTGTACGTGACGGGGCGCCGAGCCGCCGGCGCCGGTCTCGAACAGTCCGCCGCCATTCATCAGCGGGACGATTGACTGCATCTTGGCGCTCGTGCCCAGCTCGAGGATCGGGAACAGATCGGTCAGGTAGTCGCGCAGCACGTTGCCGGTGACCGAGATCGTGTCCTCACCCCGCGCGGCGCGCTGCAGCGTGTGACGAGCCGCGGAGGCGACGTCCATGATCTCGATGTCCAACCCGGTCGTGTCGAGCTGCTCGAGCTCGGCCCTGACCTTCTTCAAGACTTCGGCGTCGTGTGCGCGCTCTTGGTCGAGCCAGAACACCGCCGGCCAGCCCGTGGCCCGAGCACGGGCGACGGCCAGATGCACCCAGTCACGGACGGCCGCATCCTTGGTCTGACACATCCGCCAGATGTCTCCGCTCTGCACCTCGTGCTCGAGCACGGTCACTCCGGCGCCATCGACGACGCGCACGACACCAGGCGTGGACATCTCGAACGTCTTGTCGTGCGATCCGTACTCTTCTGCCGCCTGCGCCATGAGGCCGACGTTCGGCGTGGTGCCCATCGTGGCCGGGTCGAACGCGCCATGCTCGCGGCAGTGATCCACCGCCGCCGCGTACAGCGGCGCGTAGGAGTGGTCGGGAATCACGAACTTCGTGTCCTGCAGCTTTCCGTCGCGGTTGTACATCTGGCCCGAGGTGCGAATTGCCGCCGGCATCGAGGCGTCGATGATCACGTCACTCGGCACGTGGAGGTTGGTGATGCCACGGTCGGAGTCGACCATGGCCAGGGCTGGGCCGCGCTCGTAGGCCGCCTCGATCGATGACCTGATGGCGTCGCGTTGCTCGCCCGCAAGCGCGTCGATCGCTTTCATCAGCGCGGCCATCCCGTCGTTGGCATTGACACCCGCCGCCCGCAGCGCGTCGCCGTGCGCGGCGAACACATCCGAGAAATACGCGCGCACCGCGTGGCCGAAGAGGATCGGGTCGGACACTTTCATCATCGTCGCCTTCAGGTGCACCGAAAACAGCACGCCCTTGTCCCGGGCATCGCTGACCTGCTCGGAGAGAAACTGATCCAGCTCCGCCCGGCGCATCACCGCGGCGTCGAGTACCTCCCCGGCCAGGACGGCGGTCTGCGGCCTCAGCACGGTTACCTCGCCGCCGTCCGACACGTGCTCGATCCGCACCGCGCCGTTCTCTCGCGCGACGGTCGAGCGCTCGGTGCTGCGGAAATCCCCCTCGCTCATCGTCGCCACATGCGAGCGCGACTGTCGTGACCACTCACCCATGGAATGCGGGTGCTTGCGCGCGTACTCCTTGACCGAGGCCGGCGCGCGACGGTCGGAATTGCCCTGGCGCAGCACCGGGTTAACCGCGCTGCCCTTGACTCTGTCGTAGCGCGCGCGGACCTCGCGTTGCGGATCATCAGCCGGTTCCTCGGGATAGTCAGGAACGTCGTAACCCTGCTCCTGCAGTTCGGCGATGGCCGCCCTCAGCTGGGGCACCGAGGCGCTGATGTTGGGCAGCTTGATGATGTTGGCCTCGGGTGTCTCGGCCAGCTCGCCCAGCTCGGCCAGGGCGTCGGCGGTCCGCTGCTCGTCGGACAGGAGTTCGGGGAACTGAGCCAGGATCCGCCCGGCCAGCGAGATGTCTCGCAGCTCGATGTCGATGTCGGCCGCTGCCGCGTAGGCGCGCAGGATGGGCAGGAGCGATCGGGTCGCCAGAGCGGGTGCTTCATCGGTGTTGGTGTAGACGATCTTCATGGCGGGGCCGCACCCTAGCGGCGGCCGACGCTTCGATGAGTCCCGGGTATACAGTCAGCTGCATGAGTGATACCCCCGTACGAGTAGCGGTCACCGGCGCGGCCGGGCAGATCGGCTACGCAATTCTGTTTCGCATTGCCAGCGGCCAGTTGCTCGGCCCCGATACCCCCGTCCACCTCTCACTGCTCGAGATCCCCGCCGCCGTCAAGGCCGCCGAGGGCACGGCGATGGAGCTCGACGACTGCGCGTTCGGATTGCTGCGCGGAATCGACATCGCCGACGATCCCGTCAGGGCCTTTGACGGAGTCAACGTGGCCCTCCTGGTGGGCGCGCGACCCCGCACGAAGGGCATGGAGCGCAGTGACCTGCTCGAGGCCAACGGTGGCATCTTCAAGCCGCAGGGCCAGGCGCTCAACGCCCACGCCGCCTCGGACATCAAGGTGCTGGTGGTCGGGAACCCGGCCAACACCAACTGCCTGATCGCCAAGAGCAACGCCCCCGATATCCCGTCTGAACGGTTCACCGCGATGATGCGCCTTGATCACAACCGCGCAATCGCCCAGCTGGCGAGCAAGGCCGGCGCTGCGGTCAGCGACATCACCAACATGACGATCTGGGGCAACCACTCGGCCAGTCAGTACCCCGACATCTTCCACGCCAAGGTGAAGGGTCAGAACGCGGCCGAGGTCGTGTCGGATCAGCAATGGCTCGAGAACGACTTCATACCCACTGTTCAGAAGCGCGGCGCGGCGATTATCGAAGCGCGCGGCGCCTCCAGTGCGGCCTCGGCGGCCAACGCCGCCATCGATGCCGTACACGACTGGGTGAGGGGGACGCCCGCGGGCGATTGGGTCTCGATGGCCATTCCCTCCGACGGTTCCTACGACGTGGCCGAGGGGATCATCTCGAGCTACCCGGTTACCTGCTCGGGCGGCTCATACGAAATCGTGCAGGGTCTCCCGGTCAGCGATTTCTCGCGAGCGCGTATCGATGCGACGGTTAATGAGCTGCGCGACGAGCGCCAGGCCGTCGAGCAGTTGGGCTTGATCTAGAAAACGGGGCCGCCCCTGCGGGGGGCGGCCCTGTTCATTAAACCCTTAGGTAATGCGCGACTTCAGAGTTATGACAACTCGTTGCGCCGCTACGAGGCCGGGTGCCAGCCCTGCCCCTCGCGCTTGACCTGCCCGTCGGCGACCAGCTTCGGCATTACCCGATAGAGGTAATTCGGCTCGATCTTGAGCGCCTCGGCGATCTGCGGGATGGTGATACCGGGTTGGGTCTTAACCAATTCCAGCGCCTGGTTGGCGCGGGTCGCGCCACCGCGGCGGCCACGCGGGCGTCCCGGCCGGCGTCCGGTGCGCCGGCGGGTCGTGGTCGCGGCCGCGCCTGAGCCGCGCGGGCGTCCGGGCCTACGGCGCGTCGTGGTGCTGCCGCCGGTGAGCGCCGCCTTTGCCGCTTCGAGTCTCTTCACCTCGTCCTGAAGCTCGCGCAAACGGCCGTCGATGTCTTTAACTGTGCTGTCTACGAATTCCGCCATGAGTCTCCTCTGTCGCGCCGCCCGGTCGATTACGAGTTGTGAACGATAGCGACAGTTAGAACTTGTTTGTCAGTCGCCTTCGATTAAGGCCTTGAGTTGCTGCAGTGAATTGCGCGCCTCGCGCTCCGATGCGCCGCCGACTACGACCCTGCTGGCCAGCGTTCCCAGGCGCCCGCCCGGAGCGCTGAACTCGTTTGTATAAGCAAATTCAGTCGGCCCGCCGCCGTCGCCGGACAACTCGTAACGGATCAGTGCCTTCGACCTCGCTGGCCCCTGGCCCTCCCATACCGCGAGGTTCGGAGCGTGGCAATCGGCCAGCGTCCAGTGGACGTGGAACGAGACACCGCGCATGTGCAGAACCTGATCCATGGTCGAGCCCCGGGTCATCGGCGTGGAGAAGTTTCTGACCTGGCGATGAATCGTCACCCACTCGCCGAAGCGGCGCGGGTCCATGATCGTGTCCCACACCCGCTGAGCCGGAGCGTTGATCTTGATCTTCACGCGGACAGCGCTCATCGTGGGCGGCCAGACACTAACTCACTCGCTAGCGCGCGGCCAGCGACTCGACGGCTTCCCAGTCCCGCAGCGCTCGCTCGATCGCCGCCTCGAGCGAATGCCGCCTGACCCCGAGCAGTTCGGCTGCGCGGCTGTCGCGCGCGAGCAGGTCCTCATCGAGGCTCTCCATCAACGGTTCGATAAGGGCAGGGTCCTCACCCGTGATCATCGACGCTATCCGGCTCGCGATCGGAGTGGCGGTGAGGCGCTTGAACGACACGGTGGGACGCGACACGATCATCGCCTCGCGGATCCGTTCGATGAGTTCCCGGTAGGTGACGACGTCCGGGCCACCGGCGTCGAGCACCTCGCCACACACGGCGTCACTCGTGGCCGCGCGCGCGAGCAGTTCGATCATGTCGCGCTCGTCGATCGGAGCAGTCCTGTGAGCGCCCCACGCCGGCACGGTGATGACCGGCATGCGCTCGACCAGTCGCACGAGGAATCGAAATGAACGTGAGCCGGCACCGATCACGATCGAGGCCCGGAAGGCGACGACGCACGGCGCCGCGCCGCGTAGCGTCTCCTCGACGACGAGGCGACTGGCCAGGTGAGTCGATGCCGGTCCCAGCGCCGGCAGCAGACCTCCGAGGTACACGATCCGTTTCACCCCCGCTGCGCGCGCGGCGCGGGCGAAGTTCTCGGCCGAGGTCCGCTCGCGCACGTCGAAGGAGCCGTTGCTGGCATGCTCCATCGAGTGGATTAAGAAGTAGGCCACGTCAACGCCATCGAGAGCCGCACCGAGCCCGGCGCCCGACACGGCGTCACCGGCGTGGACGCGGAGCTCGAGTTTGACCGTCTCGGGACGGCGGGCGAAGCCGGTTACCTCATGGCCGTCCCGCGCGAGACGAGGTGCCAGCCGTGATCCGACGTAGCCGCTGATGCCGGTGACAAGGATCTTCATCGTGTTGGGCCTACCCACGGCGCTGGGGTGACGAAGCTCCGGTCGAGGTCGGCGGCCGTCGGTGCCCCCGCGAGGGCCAGCGTCACGTCGAAGTCGTCGAGCAGGATCCGCAGTACGTCCCGCGCCCCGTCGCACCCGTCGACGGCCAGCCCCCACAGCACCGGACGGCCGACCAGCACCGCCCGCGCCCCAAGGGCCAGCGCCTTGAGCACGTCGGTGCCGCGACGGATGCCGCCGTCGACGATCACCTCGACCCGGTCGCCCACGGCATCGACGATCGGGGCCAGCGCGTCCGCGCCCGACACGACGGTGTCGAGCTGGCGCCCGCCGTGGTTTGACACCACGACCGCCCGCGCCCCATGCTCGACCGCGCGCTGCGCGTCGTCCGGGCTGAGGATGCCCTTGGCGAGCACCGGCAGCTCGGACTCGCCGGCGAGGCGTTCGATGTCGCCCCAGGTCAGGTTCGGGTCGATCAGCGACACGAGATCCATGGGCGCCAGGTTGCCGGTCCCGCTCGCCAGCTTCGCGCTCGTCACGAGGTCAGCGCGCGTCGACCTGACCTCGGATCGCAGGTCGTGTTCGCGGCGGCCCGAGATCGGGCGGTCGACGGTGAGAACCAGGGCCTCGCAGCCGGTCGCGGCGGCCTCGGCGACGAGCTCGCGGGTGAGGCCGCGGTCCTTGAGCACATAGAGCTGAAACCAGCGCGAGACGTCGGGCACCGCCTGCGCCAGATCGTGGGGCGTCGTCGTGGCGAACGTCGACAGGCAGAAGATCGATCCGGTCGCCGCCGCGGCGCGCGCCATCCCGATCTCGGCCTCGGGATGGGCCAACCGCTGGTAGGCCATGGGGGCGACGATCAGCGGGTGCGCGCGGCGCCTGCCCAGCAGCGTCACCGCCGGGTCGCGCTGCCCGACGCCGACGAGCGCGCGGGGAACGATGGCCAGCCGCCGCCACGCCGCGAGGTTGTCCCTGAGCGTGATTTCATCGCCGGCGCCACCCGCGCCGTAGCCGAACGCCGCCGGCTCCAGAACGGCTTCGGCGGCGCGCTCGTAGTCGGCGAGGTTGATCAGCTGCGCGGCGGACTCCATGGCGAGCAGAAAGCTACGGAAATTGCGGCACCTTCATGTAGCGGATCACAAAATCTGCGCTTTTTCCAGGGAAATGGGTACCTGTGAAAGTTCCAGCGTTTTCCGACAAACGACGTTGCGGCAGGGGGGCGAAGTTCGCTTTGATGACTCCTGTCGCTGGAGCGAGTCTCTAAGCAGGAGGAGTTGGTAAACGGATGGCGAGTGGGCGTGCCGGGGTGGCAAAACCAAGCTGCGAGAGTTGCTTCTTTCATCAGAACCTTCTCTGCGCGATCAGCGATTCCGGCCCGTGCTCCACCTACCGGCCCAACCATCCCGAAGGCCTGCGCCCACCCAGTCAGCTGCGCTTCGTCTTCCGCCAGGAGCGGCGCATGCAGGTGGCCTGGGCCTTCCCCTCGGCCAGCGAGCAGGTCGCGCTCCACGCCTAGGGCGGGTCGCGGGCCTGCGCTCACGCCCTCGTCTCCGCCCGGAGCGCCAAGGCCGGGGCGGCGCTGGGGTCGGGTCCTATAAGGTTCTCGCCGTGTTCTGGCCGTTGGTCGTCGGTTTCATCGTCTTCATTCTCCTTGCCGTGCTGCTCGGGTGGATTCTTGACCCGACGCGGCATGACAACGGTCACTGAGCCACGACGCGCGGGGCGCCGTCGACCTCGCCCGCATCGCCGTCCGAACCCGAGCCATCGTCCGCTTCCGGCGACCGCGAGGCGATCCATTCCGCGCCGGCGCTGTCCGTCACGCCGTGGACGATGATCGAGCAGACGACGACCAGCGCCGCCAGGTTGAAGATCCGGGCGCCCGAGTCGATCTGATCGCTGAGCACGAGCAGCGAGAACGTCATCGTGGCCACGCCCTTGGGCCCGAACCAGGACATGAACGCCTTGGTGGCGGTATCGACCCGGGTGCCGGCCAGGGCCGTGAACACGGCCACCGGCCGCGCCACCAGCAGCACGATCACCGCGATCGCCACCGCGGCCCAGCCGTCGCCGAACAGCCCGTGCAGGGTCAGGAGCGAGCCGAACACGACGAAGATGCCCACCTTGACGATCTCGACCAGATCCTCGGCCTGCCGCTCGAAGTAGTGACGCAGGTCGGCGCGGCGGATGCCCAGCGTGATCGCGGCCACGTACACGGCGATGAGCCCGTTGCCGTGGGGAATCAGGACCGCGACGCCGTAGGCGGCAAACGCGCTGCCGAGCGCGTAGAGCGAGCGTTGATGGGCCGGGATGCCCTCCTCGAGGCTGGTGCTGCGCGGCATGATCCAGGCGGCGGCGAACCCGACGGCGAGGCCGATGGCCAGGCCGATCGTCACGTCCTCGAGCACGAAGCGCCACCACACGAAGTTGTTGCTGCCCGCGGCCAGGGCGGCGCTGAACGCGAGCACCGCGGGCAGGGCCAGACCATCGTTGAGCCCCGACTCAAGATTCAGCGAGTGGCGTACCACGCGCGGAACCCGCGGGTTGGTGACCACGCTCGAGGACAGCACGGGATCGGTGGGGGAGAGCAGCGCGCCGAGCAGGAACGACTCCGTCCACGTCAACGAGGTCAGCGTGTGCGCGCCGACGGCGACGATCACCGCGGTCAGCGGCATCGCCAGCACGAGCTTGCGCAGCGGCAGCCGCCAGTGGCTCTGCAGCATCTCCGCCTCGACCTCGAGGCCATCGCGAAACAGGATCACGATCAACGCCACCACGGCCAGGTCGGCCACGAACGGCGACCGGGCATCGAAGTGAAGCACGCCGAAGCCCCCGGCACCGAGCACGAAGCCGACGAGCACGAACAGCGCGGTCAGCGACAGGGCGCTAGTGCGCGCGATCCCCGACAGCAGTGCGCTCCCCATCAACAGCGCCCCGAACACGAGTACGGCCACGTCGAAGTGGCTGACGGAAGCCAGCACCAGCACGGGCATATGCAGGTGCGCTGCCATCACGCAGTTAGAGTGTCAGAGTCTCGACTCGAGAGAGGAGCGGTGTGGAGATCACCGTGCTGGGAAAGTCTCCATCCTGGCAGGACGCCGGAGGCGCGTGCAGTGGGTATCTGATAACCGATGACGGCTTCGTCCTGTTGCTCGACTGCGGCAACGGCGTGTTCTCGAAGCTGCGCCGGTTCGCCGACTACGTCGACGTCGACGCGGTGCTCATCAGCCATCTGCACGCCGATCACTTCCTCGATCTGATCCCGTTCGCCTACGCGCTCACCTACGCGCCGCGCCAGCAGCCGGTGCCGGTGGCGGGCTGGCCCGGCACCGATCACCCCGCCCGCCCGCGGCTGTACGCGCCGGTGGGCGCGGCCGAGATGTTCCGGCAGGTCGTCGGGGCCTGGGGCAACGAGGACCTGATCGAGCGTGCCTTCGAGCTGCGCGAGTACGACGTGCTCTCGGAGCTCGAGGTCGGCCCCTTCGCCATCCGTTTCTGCGAGGTGCCCCACTACACGCTCACCTACGCCGTCGACCTGGTCGACGGCGGCAGCCGGTTCACCTACAGCGCCGACTGCCGGCCCAACGACCAGCTCGTCGAGTTCGCCCGCCACACCGACATGCTGCTCATCGAGGCCACCCTGCCGCGACCCGAGCGCACCGGGATGCGCGGCCACCTGACCCCGCGCGAGGCCGGCGAGCACGGTCGGCGTGCCGGCGCGCGGCGCGTCGTCATCACCCATTTCTCCGACGAGCTCGACGCCGGGTGGGCGTGCGACGAAGCCAGCCGCGGGTTCGGCGCGCCGGTCGACCTGGCCGCCGAGGGCGCCGTCTACACGGTCTAGACACCACGGCCGAGATACGCTTGGACGCAGATGTCCGAGCGTGACCTGTTCGCCAACTTCGATCGCATGCGCCGCGAGATGGACGAGCTGTTTGGCAACGTGCTCGAGCGCAGCGGCCTGACCCGGCGCCGCGGAGGCTTCTCGCCCGCCGTCGACGTCGCCTACACGGCCGAGCCGCCGCTGGCCATCGTCACCGCCGAGCTGGCCGGCGTCGACCTCGACAAGCTCGACCTCGAGATCGAGGGGCGGAACCTCGTCCTCACCGGTCGCCGGGGACCCGTCGCCGTCGAGGGCGACGTCTATCAGCAGGTCGAGATCGAGCGCGGGTACTTCCGGCGCGTGATCGAGCTGGGCGCCGAGGTGCTGGCCGACCAGGCCCGAGCCAGCTACGAGGACGGCATGCTCCGCGTCGAGTTGCCCCTGGCCCAGGGCGTCGTCCGCCGCCGCCCGGTACCGATCGAGAAGGGCCAGCCCTAGTGCTGCCGGTCGGGTCGCGAGCATGATCGACATCGGCGTGCCGAACAGCGGCCCGGTCGACGTCGAGGTCGCCGGCTCGCGCGGGCTGCCCGACCGCGTGGGCGTGCTGCCGCTGCGCGACACGGTCACGTTCCCCGACATGCTGATCCCGCTCAACGTCGGGCAGGAGCGCAGCATCGAGCTGATCAACGACGTCCTGCGCGGCGATCGCTCGATCGTCATGGTCGCCTCGCGCAGCACCGAGAACGAGACGCCGGGCCCCGATGATCTCTACACGGTCGGCGTGCTCGGCGTGGTCGCGCGGATGATCCGCGTGCCCGACGGCACGCTGCGCGTCCTCATCCAGGGCGGTCAGCGGGTCCGGATCGAGCGCTGGCTGGCCTCCGAGCCCTACCTGGTGGCCGAGATCGCCGAGGCGCCGGACTTCGTCAAGCAGTCGCCCGAGCTGATCGCGCTGATGCGCAATGTGCAGCAGACGTTCACCAACATCGTGACCGAGGTGCCCTATCTGCCCGAGGAGCTCCAGATCATGGTGGCCAACGTCGAGGACCCGAGTGTCCTCGCCCACCTGATCGCCGGAGCCCTGCGGCTCCCGACCGAGGAGAAGCAGGGACTGCTCGAAGAGCTCGACGTCAGCAAGCGGCTGCGGCGCCTGTCCGAGATCCTCGCCCGCGAGCTCGAGGTCGTGGCGATCGGCTCCAAGATCCAGTCCCAGGTCCAGTCCGAGCTCGACAAGGGTCAGCGCGAGTACTTCCTGCGCCAGCAGATGAAGGCGATCCAGGAGGAGCTCGGCGAGGCCGACGAGGTCCAGGCCGAGGTCAACGAACTGCGCGAGCAGCTGGCCGCGATCGAGCTCCCCGAGGACGTCCGCAAGCAGGCCGACCGGGAGCTGGCCCGCCTCGAGCGGCTCCAGCCGGCGATGGCCGAGTACGGCGTCGTGCGGAGTTACCTCGAGTGGATCGCCGCCCTCCCGTGGGACAAGTCGACCGAGGACAACCTCGACCTCGGCCCATGCCCGCGAGGTGCTCGACGAGGACCACTACGACATCGAACAGGTCAAGGACCGGATCCTCGAGTTCCTCGCCGTGCGCCAGCTCAAGCCCGATGCGCGCGGATCGATTCTCTGCTTCGTCGGGCCTCCCGGGGTGGGCAAGACCTCGCTCGGTCGCTCGATCGCGCGCTCGCTGGGACGGAGGTTCGAGCGGATCAGCGTGGGCGGCGTACGCGACGAGGCCGAGATTCGCGGCCATCGCCGAACCTACATCGGCGCCCTGCCCGGGACGATCATCCGGGCGCTGCGCGATGCCGGGGCCAACAACCCGCTGTTCATGATCGACGAGATCGACAAGATGGGGGCCGACTTCCGTGGCGACCCCTCGAGCGCGATGCTCGAGGTGCTCGACCCCGAACAGAACGAGTCCTTCCGCGACCACTACCTCGACCTGCCCTTCGACCTCTCGAACGTGATGTTCGTGACCACGGCGCAACACGCTCGAGACGATCCCCGGCCCGCTGCGCGACCGCATGGAGGTGATCCAGCTCGCCGGCTACACCGAGGCGGAGAAGCTTCAGATCGCCAAGCGCTACCTGGTCCCGCGCCAGATCGAGCGCAGCGGTCTCCCGCGCTCGCGAATCGCCTTCAGCGACACGGGGCTCCGCGCCATCATCACCGATTACACGCGCGAGGCCGGCGTCCGCCAGCTCGAGCGGGAGATCGGCAACGTGTGCCGCAAGGTGGCCAGGCAGGTGGCCGAGGGCAAGGCCAAGCGGCGCCTGACCATCTCCGAGCCGCGGGTCCGCGAGCTGCTGGGCAAGCGGCGGTTCCACTCCGAGACCCGCAGACGCACGGCGCGCCCCGGCGTGGCGACCGGGCTGGCGTGGACCCCGGTTGGCGGCGAGGTCCTGTTCGTCGAGGCCACGGCGTTCCTCGGCCGGGGTCGGCTGACGATCACCGGCCAGATCGGCGACGTCATGCGCGAATCCGCGCAGGCGGCGCTCTCCTACGTGCGCAGCAACGCCACCGAGCTGGCGCCCGAGCTCGAGGAGGACTGGTTCTCGACCCACGAGATCCACATCCACGTTCCCGCCGGCGCCACGCCCAAGGACGGCCCCAGCGCTGGCATCGCGATGGCCACCGCACTGGCCTCGCTCATCACCGGGCGCCCGGTCCGCGCCGACGTGGCGATGACGGGTGAGATCACCCTGACCGGCCAGGTGCTGCCGATTGGCGGGCTCAAGGAGAAGGCGCTGGCCGCCCAGCGCCACGGCATCCGCACGGTGATCGCGCCGGCCCTTAACGAGCAGGATGTCGACGAGATCCCCGAGCATCTGCGCAAGGACCTCGAGTTCAGGTTCGTTTCGGAGATCGGCGAGGTCCTCGAGGTCGCGCTGCAGCGGCGGTCGGTCAATCGCCGCCCCGCGACGCTCAAGGCCGTATAAGGTCTGGCCGATGTGGCGGTCGAGGGCGCGCGAGCGTTCGGCGCGCGGGTAAAACGATATTTGCCGGTTCGCATTCCGTATCCTGGGGACCCACGAGCCCCAAGCACCGAGGGAGTCCAATGGCATCAAGAAGCAAAAAGGGCAAGTCGAGCGGGTTCAATCCCGCCGACGTGGCCGCTGCGGCCAGGTCCAATCCGTACATCCAGAGACTGATCGAGGACGCCAAGCTGCGGGACAACCTGCAGAAGGCAGTCGAGTCGACGAGGAGCGCCTACGGTCGGGTCTCCAGCAATGGCAAGGCCCCCAAAGCGTTGCTCGAGGACAAGAAGCTCCAGCGTGACCTGGGCGAGGCCCTTGGCGCGTTGCGCGACGCGACCATCGCGCTCAGCGAGGCGCCGAAGATGCAGGCCCGTAAGGGTCGGCGTCTCGGCCGCAAACTGCTGATCCTGGGTCTGGCCGGCAGCCTGGCCCTGGTCGGCAGCGAGAAGCTTCGCTCCAAGGTGCTCGACACGCTGTTCGGCAAGGAGGAGGAGTTCCAGTACACCCCGCCGGCCAGCGCCTCGACGCCGCCGGCGACGCCGGTCAGCACGCCATAGCGCGGCCGCCAGCCACCCACATTCGCCGCGAGGGCGCCCATGAGCGGGCGCCTTCGCCGCTTAAGCCGGGGCTAGAATCGCTCCCGTGGAGGCTGTCAGGGCATCCGAGCTCGGGTCCGTGCGCGATCTCAGCACGGCCAGGGCCACCCGCATCGTCGAGGCGATGCGCGTCAGCGTGGCGCGGCGCGGCATCGCCGGCTCCACCTTCGATCACGTGGCCCGCGAGGCGGGCGTCTCCCGCGGCCTGCTGCATTACTACTTCGGCACCAAGGAGCGTCTGCTCGTCGAGGTGGTGCGGCGCGAATCTGATGTCCGCATCGAGCGGCTGGAGCAGGCGATCCTCAACGCAAAGAGCGCCGATGACGTGCTCGCCGCGCTCGTCGAGAGCTTTGAGGCCTTCCTCGGCGAGGGTCCCTCGGCCGCGGTGATGATCTATGAGCTGATCACGCTCGGCCAGCGCAACGAGGAGATCGCCGCCGAGCTGGCCGAGCTCGGCCGGCGCGTCCGCTCGCACACGGCCGACACGCTGCGAGCCAAGAGCGAGGCCGGGATCGTGTCGCTGCGGGCCGATCCCGACACCGTCGCCACGTTCCTGTTCGCGCTCGCCGATGGAATGACGATCCGTCGTCTGAGCGAACCCGAGCTCGACATCGGGCCGGTCATGGAGCAGGCGATCGCCGCCGCACGGGCGCTGCTCGGCTGAGGCCGGCAGGGTTCCGCGGGTCGTGGTCGGGGTACCCGGCACCAGATGAGCGATCTGGCCGTTACCCGCACCGGATTCCCCATGCTCGGCGCCGTGCCGGGCCAGGACGGGTCGACCTTGTTCCGCGTCTGGGCGCCGGCGGCCCAGGCCGCGTCTGTGATCACCGACTTCGGCAGCTTCGACATGGTCGGGGGCGCGGACGGTGTGTTCGAAACCCGCGCCGACGTGCCCGCCGGGGTCGACTACGAGTTCGCCCTCGACGGCCGCGAGCGATGGCCCGACCCATGGTCGCGCTCGCAGCCCGACGGCCTGCGGGGCCCCTCACGCGTCGTCGACCTCGCCTCCCTGCGCGACCCCGCCGACGGCTTCCCCGGCGTCGCCCTGAGCGATCTCGTGATCTACGAGCTCCACGTCGGCACGTTTTCCGCCGCGGGCACGTTCGAGGGGGCCATCCCGCGGCTGCGCGAGCTCCGCGAGCTTGGCGTCACGGCGATCGAGGTCATGCCGATCGCCACCTTCGCCGGCCACCACGGCTGGGGTTACGACGGTGTCTACACCTCGGCGCCCCATCCCGCCTATGGCGGTCCCGAGGGCTTCGCCCGCCTCATCGCCGCCGCCCACGCGGCGGGGCTGGGAGTGATCCTCGATGTCGTCTACAACCACATGGGCGCCGGCTCCGACGCGATCGCCGCCTTCGGCCCGTATCTGACCGAAGGTCGCAGGACGATCTGGGGCGAGGCGATCGATTACTCCCAGCCGGCGGTGCGCGAGTGGGCGATCCAGAACGCCGAGATGTGGGTGCGGGACTACGGCGTCGACGGCCTGCGTCTCGACGCCACGCACGCGATCGTCGACGACTCGCACCCGCACGTGATGGCCGAGCTCCGCCAGCGCGTCAAGGCGATCAATCCCGCTGCCCTGCTCATCTCCGAGATGGAGATCGGCGATCTGCGACCGATCCACCAGTGGGGTCACGATGCCCAGTGGGAGGACTCGCTCCATCACGCGCTGCACGTGCTCTTGACCGGTGAACACGAGGCCTACTACGCCAGGTACGGCAGGCTCGTCGACGTGGCCGATCAGCTGCGTCGACCGGAGGGCCGCCAGTTCGTCGTCTGCGCTCAGAACCACGACCAGGTGGGAAATCGAGCCCTCGGTGATCGCCTCCGCGGCCGTGATCTGCGACTGGCCGCGTTCTGCTCGATCCTCTCGCCCGGCACCCCGATGCTGTTTCAGGGCGAGGAGTACGACGAGTCCCGCCCGTTTCAGTACTTCACCGATCACATCGATCCGAAGATCGCCGAGCTGACGCGCGAGGGGCGCCGGCAGGAGTTCGCGGAGTTCGCCGACTTCGTCGGCGCAGGAAATCCCCGACCCGCAGGATCCGGCCACCTTCGAGCGCTCAAAGCTCGACCCGGCGCACGGCGACGCCCGGCATCTGGCCTACTACCGGGACCTGCTGGCGCTGCGTCGAGAGCTCCCCGACGGCCCCGCCGAGGTGGCCGTCGACGAGGACCGCCGGTTGCTCAGATTTCGTCGCGGCGCCGTCGAGCTGATCGCCAACTTCAGCGACGCCGAGCACGACGGCGTGCCGGCGCGCAGCGGCCGGGTGCGCCGGTAAGCGGGGCGAGACACGAAGATAAGAAGTTCGTGAGCCGTAACGTTCTCGGTCATGCGCCGGATCGTCATCCTCGCCGTCGTCGCCCTGGTCGTGGTGCTACTCGTCCTCGCCCAGCTCATCCTTCCGGGCGTTGCCACGCGGCAGTTGCGCGACCGGCTGGCGCGCAACGGCACGGTGTTGCACATCGAGGTCCACGCCTTCCCGGCCATCGAGCTGCTGTGGCACCAGGCCGACCGGGTCGTCATCCGCATGGGTGATTACCACTCCGGACTCGCCCCAGCTCGGGAGCTCGCTGAGCCAGGCGGGCGACGTCGGCTCGCTCGATGCCTCGGCCACCGTGGTGCGGGCCGGGCTGCTCACCCTGCGCAACGCCACGCTGCGCAAGCGAGGCGATCAGCTCACCGGCACCGCCCAGGTCACCGAGGCCGACCTCCGCGCCGCGGCCCCGTTCCTCCAGAGCGTGGTTCCCGTTTCGTCGAGCCGACGGGCAGCTCACGCTGCGGGGCACGGCGAGCCTGTTCGGCGTAACCGCGACCGTCGACGCGACGGTGACGGCCCGCGACGGCAAGCTGCTAGTCGCCCCCGACGTGCCGTTCGGTGGCTTCGCCACGCTCACCCTGTTCAGCAACCCGCACATCGAGATTCGGGCGGTCAGCGCCCGGCCGACGGCGGACGGCTTCGCGGTCCGGGCCACGGCACGCGTTCACTAGTATTTCACGTAAACGGCGAAGAAGTCGCGATCGTCGGGGGTGAGGTAGCGCTGTGGGGAACGATCCATGGTGGGCAGCAGGTTGGCCGGCTGCCCCGCTCCTGGATGCCGGTAGGTGATGAAGCTCGTCCAGTAGGTATTGATGTCGAGCTCCATCGCTCGTACCGCGCCGGCGTGGATCAGGATTGCCGCCAGCGACCCGACGGTCTGGTCGTTGGCCGCGGCGTAGATCAGATTCCCGAAGCGGTCGACGCCCACGCCCGAGCGCCACACGCGAATCGCGTTGCCCAGCGTCGCGCCCCATTCCGGCCCGTCGGAGAGATTCGGATTCGGTCTGCCGTGGTTGACGATCAACGGCAGGTTCTGCCGGGCGTAGGCGATCGTGGGTCCGGCGTCTGCGCCTCCCGACCACGAGCGGATATCGAGTTGCCCGCTCCGATAACGGATGAACGTCGCCATATGGGGCTGCATCGGCGCGTACGTGTGACCCGCGTCGGCGTACCCGCCGCGTGAATCAGCCAGCTTGAAGCCGCTGTTGAACGTGGCCACGAGCCGCTGGCGCTTGGACATCGGCACCTCCTCAGGCCCGCGGGAGGCCAGCGGCACGCTCGGCTCCTGGATCCCCGGATACAGCCAGGTACTCGTCCGCCGATGGTCGATCCAGGCCACGCCGGCCACCATTTGCGGGTAGCTCGGATCGCTGCGGAAGCTCGTCACGAGAACCGGGGGATGGGCACCCCCGCCGGCGAAGGTCGACGCGCCACACGCCCTCGCCCCGCAGCGCCGGATGGATCAGCGGGTGGATCCGCGGCGGGCGGTAGTAGGCCACGGCGTGATGCTCGGGGCGCCGCCACGACGCCGGGCTGGCCGGGCAGCGCGCGGAGCGCCGGACCGCCCTTGGCCGGCGCGTTCAGCGAGTAGTAGATCGACTCGACCTTGTTGACCAGCCCGCGGGCGCCGTTGTCGCGCAGCCACTCGACGGTACGGATCCCGAGGCTCGAGTCCGACCGCTCGGTGATTGCGCGCACGTATGAGACAGCCACCGGTATCGCGCACAGCGCGGCGGCGATGAGGGCAATCCGCCGGACCCGCTGGCCCCGACTCGCGGCGGGACCGCGAGCCGCCGCCGGTGGGAGTGCCACCGGCGTACGCGAGGCCGCTCGATCGCTCTGGTCGGACTGGGCATCGCGGCGTACCTTGCCGAAAAGCCTGCACGCGGGAATAAAGGATCGCTGAGAGGGTCCTCATCTCCCGCACAGCTTCGGTTCAGGAACCGCTCGTAGGTTGGCCGCAATGGCCGGCGGAGGGACTGCTGCTGCTGTACGCACGCCTGCGCGCCACGGCCGCGTCCGCGCCGTGGTGGCGACGATGCGCCCGCGGCAGTGGACGAAGAACCTGCTCGTGATCGCCGCCGCCGGCGCCGCCGGTGCGCTCGGCAACGACGACGTCCCGGGGCGGGTGATCGTGGCCGGCTTGGCCTTCTGTCTGCTCGCCTCCGGCCTGTACGCCATCAATGACGTGCACGACGCTCCCGAGGACCGCGCGCATCCGGTCAAGCGCCTGCGACCGGTCGCGGCCGGGGAACTGATGCCAACCGGCGCCCTGGTCCTGGGCGGCGCACTGATCGCCGCCGGCCTCGCCGCGTGCTACGCGGTGCGCCCCCTGCTCGCCGCAGTCGGGCTTGCCTACGTCGCGCTCACGCTCTCCTACACGATGGTGTGGCGGCGGATCGCGCTGCTCGACGTCGCCGCCATCGCCGGAGGCTTCGTCCTCAGGGCACTGGCCGGCGGGGTTGCCGCGCCGGTCACGCTGTCGCGGTGGTTCGTGCTCGTCATCAGCTGCGCGGCGCTGTTTGTCGCCATCGGCAAGCGCCACTCCGAGTTGATGCGCTCGACCCGCCGTGGCACTCCGGCGCGCCGCGTGCTGGTGCTCTACAACGACACGCGCCTGCGCCTACTGCTGATCGCCAGCGCGGCCGCGGCGCTGTTTGCCTACAGCATGTGGGCGTTCCAGCTGCCGATCGTCGATGGCGTCCCCTGGCGACCGCTGTCGATCCTCCCTTTCGCCGTCTGCCTGGCACGTTACGGAGTGCTGCTGCAGGCCGGTGACGGCGAGGCCCCCGAAGAACTCCTGCTCAAGGATCGGCGTCTGCAGCTGGCCGGACTCGTCTGGCTCATCGTGTTCGCGCTTGGTGTCCATGCCGCCAGCTGAGACCTTCTCCGCCTCGCACCCGTCGGTGCCGATGCCGGCGTGGGTGGCCGGTTGGGGCGGCGGCGAGCCGGTGCCGGTGCGGATCGTGCGCCCCGAGGGGGCCGAGGATTTCCGAGCCGTTATCGGCGGCGTGCGCGACTGGGCGGCGGCGGGGGCGATTGCCCGCGGGCTCGGCCGCAGCTACGGCGACGCGGCGCAACTGACCGGTGGCTTCGTGCTCGACATGACGCACTGTGCCCGCTTCGAGCTCGATCTCGATCAGGGCGTGGTCACTGCGCAGGCCGGGACGACGATCGGATCGCTGCTCGAGGCCGCGATCCCGCTGGGCTGGATGCTGCCGGTGGTTCCCGGCACGCAGCACGTGACGGTCGGCGGCGCCATCGCGAGCGACATCCATGGCAAGAACCACGCCGTCGCCGGAACCTTCGGCAGCCACGTGCGAGCGCTCGGCCTGCTCACCGCAACGGGGGAGACGGTGGAGTGCGAGCGGGGCTCGGCTCTGTTTGACGCGACCGTCGGCGGGATGGGTCTGACCGGCGTGATCCTGTGCGCGCGGATCGCGCTCATTCCCGTGAGGAGCGCGGCGATGGTTGTCGATAGCGATCGTGGCGAGGATCTCGACGCCGTCCTGGCGGCCCTGACGGAAACGGGCGGGGCGTACCGGGTCGCCTGGCTCGATCTCCTCGGCCCGCGGCCGCGCGGCACCGTCACCCGGGCGGCGCACGCCTGCGCCGATGCCGTCCCCTCCCACTTCCGGGCCGAGCCGACCGTGCGCCCCCGGGCCACCGTGCCGGATCGCTGGCCGCAAGGAATGCTGCGCACGGGCACGGTGAGGGCCTTCAACGAACTCCGGTTTCGACGCACACCGAGGCGCCGGCGCGGGCGGCTCGAACCGCTCGGCCAGCATCTATTCCCGCTCGATGCCCTCGAGGCCTGGCCGCGGCTCTACGGCCGCCATGGCTTGATCCAATATCAGTTCGCGGTTCCCGTCGGCGAGCACGGGGTCCTCGAGGCGGTGATCGGGGAGCTTCGCGCGGCGCGGCTGCCGTGCTTCCTCGCCGTGCTGAAGGACCTCGGGCCGGCGAACGGCGCCCCGCTGTCGTTTCCCATCGCCGGATGGACCCTGACCCTCGACATCCCCCGCGCCGCTCCGGGCCTGTGTGCCGTGCTCGACCGTTGCGACGAACTGGTCGCGGAGGCCGGCGGGCGCGTCTACCTGACCAAGGATGCGCGGCTTCGCCCCGAGGTCGTCGAGGCCATGTACCCCAGGTTGGCCGAGTGGCGCCGGGCGCGCGACGACGCCGACCCGGTTGGCCTGTGGCGCTCGGATCTCGCCCTGCGCACGGGGCTGGTGGCGCCGTGAGCGTGACGCCGCCGCGAAGGCTGCTGCTCGTGGGGGGCAGCTCCGAGATCGGGGTGGCCATTGGCTGCCAGATCGCGGCGGTACAGCCGACGCAAGCCTTCCTGATCGGCCGCGACCGGGCGCGCCTCGCAGTACGCGATGGATCAGCTCGAGCGGGGCGGGTGCACCCGCGGGACGATTGGCGTGATCGATGCCCGCGAGCTCGACGGCCACCAGGCCGCGGTCGAGGCCGCCTTTGCCCAGGCCGGCGGGTTCGAGGTCGTGGTCGTCGCGGTCGGCGTGCTCGGCGCGCAGGAGGGGCTCGACGCCGAGCCCGAGCGGGCGGTCGAGGTCATGCAGGTCACCTTCCTCGGCGCCGGCTCGCTGCTGCTGCACTGTCTGCGCGCGCTGCGCGATCAGGGCTACGGTCGCCTCGTCGTCCTCTCGAGCGTGGCGGCGGAGCGGCCCCGAGCGGGCAACGCGATCTACGGCGCCGCCAAGGCGGGGCTCGACGCGCTGGCTCAGGGACTCGCCGACGCGAGCGCCTCGACCCACGTGCGCGTGCTCGTCGTCCGCCCGGGTTTCGTCAAGACGCGGATGACCGCCGGCCTGCCGGCGGCCCCGCTCAGCACGACGCCCGAGGCCGTGGCGCGGGCCACCGTGCGTGCACTCGACGGAAGCGCCCACACGATTTGGGTCCCCGGCACCCTGCGCCCCCTCTTCGCCGTCCTGCGCCACCTGCCACGCCCGCTGTACCGGAGGCTGCCGCTGTGACCCGCAGCCCGCTGTTCGTCGATGTGGCGGTGGCGGCGCTCGTCGCCGTGCTCGTGGTGATCCTCGCCCCCGGCCTCGCCGTCGTCGCGATCCTCGTGGCCGTCGTGGTGCTGGCCTGCGGGATCAGCCTAGCTTGGGCGAGCGCCAGGGGGCGCGGAGCCGGCGCTCGATCTCGCCGGCGAGGGCGTCGATAGCGATCCGGTCCTGGGCCAGGCTGTCGCGATCGCGTAGGGTGACCGTCCGGTCCTGGGTGGACTGCCCGTCGATCGTCACCGCCCACGGCGTGCCGATCTCGTCCTGGCGGCGGTAGCGCCGGCCGATCGCACCGCCCTCGTCGTACTCCGTCTGTACGCCGTCGCGCAGCATGCGGTAGACCTCGGTGGCCAGCTCGGGCTGAGCCGTCGCGCTTGACCAGCGGCAGCACGGCGACCTTGACCGGGGCGAGCAGAGGATGCAGGCGCAGCACGGTCCGGGTCTCGCCCTCAATCTCGTCCTCGTCGTAGGCGTCGACGAGGAAGGCCAGGAGGGCGCGGTCGGCGCCGGCGGCCGGCTCGATCACGTAGGGCAGGTAGCGCTCGCCCGAGGCCGTATCCACGTACTCGAGTTTCTGGCCCGAGTACTCGGCGTGCTGGCGCAGGTCGAAATCGCCGCGGTTGGCGATCCCCTCGAGCTCGGACCATCCGATCGGAAACAGGTATTCGATGTCGCTCGTCGCACTCGAGTAGTGCGACAGTTCGTCGGCGTCGTGGGGCCGCAGGCGGAGCTGCTCGGGACGGATCCCGTGCTCGATGTACCAGTTCGTGCGCCGCTCGCACCAGTGCTCGAACCAGCTCGGCGCCTGGTCGGGCGGCACGAAGAACTCCATCTCCATCTGCTCGAACTCGCGCGTGCGGAAGATGAAGTTCCCCGGGGTGATCTCGTTGCGGAAGCTCTTGCCGATCTGGGCGATCCCGAACGGCGGCTTCTTGCGCGAGAACTGAAGGTAGTTGCGGAAGTTGAGGAAGATCCCCTGCGCCGTCTCGGGGCGGAGGTAGACGGTCGCGCCCTCATCCTTGACCGGGCCCATCGTCGTCTCGAACATCAGGTTGAACTCGCGGGCCTCGGTCAGGTCGCAATCGGGTGTCTCGCCCGGGTGTTTGGAGGGCTTGCGCCCACATTGCGATTGGTCGATGTGGTCGGCCCGGAACCGCAGCTTGCACGTCCGGCAGTCGACCAGCGGGTCTGTGAACCCGGCCAGGTGGCCGCTGGCCAACCACGTCCGCGGGTGCTGGATGATCGCCGAATCCAGCGCGACGATGTCGTCGCGCTCCTGGAGCATTGCCCGCCACCACCGGTTCTTGACGTTGTTCTTCAGCAGCACGCCGTAGTGGCCGTAGTCGTAGCTCGAGCCCAGGCCCCCGTAGATCTCGCTGCTCGGAAACACGAAGCCGCGCCGCTTGCACAGCGACACGATCTTGTCCATGGTGACGACGTCGGTGGCCATTCGAGCGGCCGATACTAGCCGGGGTCGCGGGGAGGCCCATCGGTGGCCCGCGGCGCCTGCACAGTCCGGTTCACTTGGCACTCTTGGGTTGAGAGTGCCAGAACCCCGCAGCTATACTTGATGAAGCAATGCCGATCTACGAGTACCGCTGCGGACAGGGTCACACCTTCGAGGTCATGCAGCGCATGACGGACGATCCAGTGGTCACCTGCCAGACCTGCGAGGCGCCGGTCGCGCGAGTCTTTCACCCCGTCGCCGTCCACTTCAAGGGCAAGGGTTTCTACAACACCGACTACGGGACCAAGAAGCGCTCGCGCGAGCTCAAGGAGGCCGAGGGTTCGAAGAAGAAGGACGAAAGCGGGTCGTCGTCTTCTTCGAAGTCGGAGTCGTCGGAGTCTTCGTCTTCTTCATCGGAGTCGAAGAGCGACTCCAAGCCCGCCGAGGCGAAGGCATCTTCGTCCTCGTCGAAGTCGTCGGATTAGCCCGGCGGCTACCCGTGCATGAGCTTCGCCACGGCGTTGTGGACGTCCTGCGAGGACACCGTCAGCGCCGACTCGCCGTCGGGCAGCGTCTCCGCCCCGGTCGGCTTGAGCACGTCGGTCGGCGCCGAACCTCCGAGCTCTGAGGCCGCGAACAACGTCAGCAGCGTGAAGCCGCCCATATCGGTGCGCAGCACCTTGGGCGCGTCCCACGAGGCCAGGGGCAGGCGCAAGAAGGTGGAGGGCGAGAGCAGCTGGGACTTGATCGCGTTGAGGATCTGCTGCTGGCGCAGGGCGCGCGTGAGGTCGTTCTCGGACGGGTTGCACCGGTTCTCGCGTGTGCGAGCCAGCACCAGGGCCTGCTGGCCGTTCAGGTGGTGCTCGCCGGGCTTGAGGAACAGCTGGAAGCCGCCGTTCTTGATGCCTCCGCTGATCACCGAGCAGATCCGTCCGGTGTGAATGTCGATCCCGCCGATCGCGTTGATGAACTGGGGGAAGGCGGCGAGATTGACCACGATCACGTGGTTGATCTTGATCCCGGTGAAGTTCTCGACCGTGCGGATCGTCAGCGCCGGCCCGCCGTATGCGTAGGCGGCGTTGATCTTGCTCGTGCCGTGGCCGGGAATCTCGGCCACGGTGTCGCGTGGGATCGAGAGCCGGCGCGAGGTGCCCCCACCGATCCGCCACAACATCAGCGTGTCCGAACGACTGCCCGTGTCGTTGGTGTTGGCGCCCGGTTCCTTGGAGCCCTTGGGGCGCTGGTCGGTGCCGATGATCAGGACCGTGTCGGTCGAGGTCAGCATGTTGCCGCCCGAGGCGAGGGCGCGCTTGGCCGAGTCGGGCAGGTTGCCCTGCTCGATCTGGGCACTGATGATGAACAGCACCAGCGACAGCAACAGCCACGCCACCACCACGATCGCCACCCACTTGAGCACGCGCCGGGCGATCGACCAGCCGCCACGGTGCCCGTCGCCGGGCTGGCTCGGGTCGCGATCGCGTCCGCCGCCGCCCGGCTCGAAGATGTCCTCCTCGCCGCGCAACCGCGCGCGCAGGCCGCGTGGGCCCGAGCGGTAGACCTTGTATGGGCGTTCTTCGGTGTTGCTTGGCATCCGGTAGCTCATATAGTGACGGCATGCCGACCCGCCGCACCATCGGCGTCGACATGGGCGGGACCAAGCTGCTCGCCGGCGCGGTGGACGAGGGGTTGAGCGTTCGTCACCGCGCTCAGCGCTCAGTGGCAGGTCTCGACCAGTCCGCGCTTCTCGACACCGCCGTGGACGCGGTCATGGAAACGCGTGAAGCGGTGGGCGGGGAGATCGCCGCCGTCGGTTTCGGAATTCCGTGTCTGATGGATCAGCGTAGCGGTACCGGCGTCATTGCCGTGAATCTGCCGCTGCACGACGTGGCCTTCGGCGACCTGATGGCCGAGCGGCTCGAGATGCCGGTATTCGTCGACAACGACGCCAACCTGGCCGCGCTGGCCGAGCACCGCGCCGGCGCCGCGCGGGGTGCCAGCGACGCCGTTCTGCTGACAATCGGCACCGGCATCGGCGGCGGGCTGATACTCGGCGGTCGCCTCTACCGTGGCGCGGTGGGAGCCGCGGCCGAGCTCGGTCACGTCGTCATCGACATGGACGGTCCGCGCTGCCAGGGCAACTGCCCCAACCGCGGGTGCGTCGAGGCGCTCGCCTCGGGGACGGCGCTCGCCCGAGAGGCGCTCCGGGCGGCCAACGAGCGCCCCGACTCGGGGTTGGGCCGAGCTCTGGCCGAGGGCCGGGAGCTCGTGGGCCCGCTCGTCACCGAGCTCGCCCACGACGGCGACGAGCCGGCCATCGAGGTCATCCAGCTGATCGGCAGGCGACTGGGCGTGGCCATCGCCAGCTTCGTCAACATCTTCAATCCCGACGTCGTCGTCATCGGCGGCGGGGTGATCGCCGCCGGCGAGCTCCTGCTGGCGCCGGCGCGCGCCGTGGTGGCCGAGCGCGCATTGCCGCCGTCCCGCGACGAGGTGCGGATCGTGGCCGCCGAGTTCGGCGTCGAGGCGGGCATGATCGGCGCCGCCGCGATGGCCTTCGATGGGCTGGAGGGCCGATGGCCGGACGGCTGACCGTCTGCCCGACACCCATCGGCAACCTCGAGGACGTGACCCTCCGCGTGCTCGCGGCGCTCCGCGAGGCCGACGTGGTGGCGTGCGAGGACACGCGGCGCACGCGCGTGCTCCTCGACCGCTACGGGGTCGTGGCCAAGCTGGTCAGCTACCACGAGCACAACGAGCACGAGCGCGCGGCCCAGCTCGTCAAGCAGATGCAGGCCGGCGCGGTCGTGGCGCTGGTCTCCGACGCCGGCATGCCGCTGGTCTCTGACCCCGGCTTCGTGCTCGTGCGCTCATGCGTGGCCGCCGGGCTCGCCGTGGAGGTGCTGCCGGGACCATCGGCCGCCCTGTCGGCGCTGGTCGCCTCGGCGCTGCCCGCCGACCGCTGGCGCTTCGCCGGCTTTCTGCCGCGCAAGAAGACCGACCTACAGGAGGTGTTCTCGGCTCCGGAGACGGTGGTGGCGTTCGAGTCGCCGCGCCGCGTCGGCGCCTCGCTCAAGATCCTCGCCGCCCTGGACCCCGACCGTCCGGTGGCCGTGTGCCGCGAGCTGACCAAGCTCCACGAGGAGGTCGTGCGAGGCAGCGCGGCCGAACTCGCCGAGCGCTACGCCAGCGAAGCGCCTCGAGGAGAGATCGTCCTCGTGGTCGGGTCGGCGCCGGCGGCCACGCCCGACCTCGAGCCGGCACTGGCGGCATTGCGCCGGCTGATCGAGGCCGGGGCCAAGCCGCGCCCGGCGGCCAGCGTGGTCGCCGAGCTGACCGGGATGAGCGCCAATGCGCTGTACCGGGCGTTGACCGCGGGGGCTAGGGATGGCGGGCTACGGAACGTCGGCCTTGAACGACCACTGGCCGATGGTGGCTCCGTGGCCGATGTCGGTGGGGATGTTGTAGTTGCCGACCAGGGTTCTCGCCCGGGGCGACATCGGTTGCTCCGGCGTGCCGTCCGAGGCGAGGGTCTGGAGGGTGCCCAGCCCGCCGGTTGAGGTCGCCGTCGGATACGGGGGGCAGGTTGTCGTCGTGACGAAGCCATAGTCCTGGTCCAACACCTCGGCGTAATACTGATCAGCCTCGGGCGTGATCTCCAGGTAGCCGATGGCCGGCTCGATCACGTCCCAGGGCGAATGCGAAACGGCACCGTGACCCTTGTACGTGCATGTGCCGTCGTTGCCGCTCGAGTCACCGCTGACCTCGCCCGTAGCCAGCCAGAGGAAGTGGTGCTCACCGTTCTCGTTGATGATGCCCTCGAAGTCGAAGTGCATGCGCACGCTGTGTGCGCTGTCGAACGGCGCGATCCCGGTGAGGCTGTTTGGGCCGGTGGTGAATGTGCTCACCCCCCAGCGCCGTGGGATCGCCTGAAAGCCGACGTTCGCGGTGCAGTTGTTGTGCTCGTTGGACTCGTTGATCCGATCGCCGAAGTCCGCGCACACGAACGCCTCATAGTGGCCGGGGGTATGAAACTTGCGGCTGTAGCTCTGCCGAAACGTTTTCGTCTGCCCGGGCCGGATCGGGCCGACAGCCTCCTCGGCGACCCGGCGCCCGCTGACGACAACCCGCGCGATGCTCGAGTTCGAGCGCCGGTGGCCGACGTTCTTAATTTTGTACGCGATGCCGAACTCCCCCTCGCCGTCACTGTTCATGACGACATGCTTGATGCTCGCCGCGGCGTGTGGGGGGCTCGACGTGAACACGAACGCCTTGACCACGAGGTCAGGCTTTGACCGCGATTTGGCATCGGCCGGTGGGACACATATCCCTGCGGCTACAAAGATCGACGCGGCCCCCATAACTCCGCGTCTTGCTCGCCCAGAAGCAGTACGGATCATCAGTTGCCCTCCTCAGGACCAAGTCAGGCAGAGGCCAAACAGATGGCAAGAGCAGAACAGCTGTCGTCGACGCCGTTCAGCGTCCGTCTAACAAGATTGACCGTTCGAGCCTACTCGGTAGCGCGCCGCCCTGCGACCTCCACCACCCCGCGGATAGCCTTCATATAGGCCATGTCGTTCTACATCACCACCCCGATCTATTACGTCAACGCGCAGCCGCACCTCGGCCACGCCTATACGACGATCGCCGCCGACGTGCTCGCCCGCCACATGCGCCAGCGCGGTGAGGACGTGTTCTTCCTCACCGGGACCGACGAGCACGGCGAGCCGGTGGCCGACGCCGCGCGGGCGCAGGGGCTCGAGCCCAAGGAGCTGGCCGACCGCAACGCCGAGCGGTTCAAGGCGCTGATGCCGCGCCTGGACGCCTCCAACGACTTCTTCATCCGCACCTCGGACGAGCAGCACGAGGCCAAGGTGCAGGAGGTGCTCCAGCGTGTGCACGACAACGGCTATACGTACAAGGGCCTCTACGAGGGGTGGTACTGCCCGCGCTGCGCCGACTTCAAGGTCGAGAACGAGATCCTCGAGGGCAATCGCTGCCCCATTCACGAGATTCCGCTGATCCGGGAGCACGAGGAGAACTGGTTCTTCCGGCTCTCCTCGTTCCAGGAGGCGCTCGAGCGGCTCTACGCCGAGCACCCCGACTTCGTGATGCCGCCCCACCACTTCAACGAGGCGCGGTCGTTCATCGCCCAGGGCCTCCAGGACGTGTCGCTGAGCCGGGCGCGGTTGCACTGGGGCGTGACCGTCCCGTGGGATACCGGGCACGTGTTCTACGTGTGGTTCGACGCCCTGCTCAACTACTACACCGCGCTCTCGTATGCCCGACCGGGCGAGGATCTGACCGATCGCTACTGGCCCGCCACGTACCACATCATCGGCAAGGACATCCTCAAGTTCCACACCGTGTTCTGGCCCGCGCTGCTGATGGCCGCCGAGCTTCCGCTGCCCCATCACGTCTTCGTCCACGGCTTCCTGCTCGGCGCCGATGGCCGCAAGATGAGCAAGTCGCTGGGCAACGTGCTCGACCCGTTCGAGGTCATGGAGGAGTACGGCACCGATGCGCTGCGCTTCTACCTCATGCGCGACGTTGCCTTCGGTAGCGATGGCGCTGTCGGCATGGAGTCGGTCCGCGCGCGCTACGAGGCGGAGCTGGCCAACGAGTACGGCAACCTCGCCAGCCGGACGATCGCGATGGTCCAGCGCTACCGCGACGGCGTGGTACCGGCGGTGGCGCGCGACCCCTCGTTGGATGCGGACCTGGCCGGCCTGCCCCAGGAAGTGGCGGCCTTGATGGATCGCGCTGAGCCCACGCTGGCCCTCGATCGCATATGGCAGCGGGTCAGACGGCTCAATCGTTACGTCGAGGAGCGGGCGCCGTGGCGGCTGGCCCGCGATCCGGCCAACGCGGACGAGCTCGACCAGACATTGGCGTCGCTGGTCGAGGGACTTCGCACCGTCAACGTGATGTTGGAGCCCTTCATGCCCGCCACGACCGAGAAGCTCCGCACTGCCCTCGGTGCCCCGGGGGCCGCGGTCACCTCGATCGAGCCGCTGTTTCCCAAACGGGCGTGATCGAGCCGGAGCCCTCGGCGGGCCATGCCGGTTCGATCACATGCACACGGGCGAGCAACTGATCCCGAGGGTCCGCCTCACGCATCGCCGTCCTTGAACAGCCAGCAGATCGTGTCCTCGGTCCCGGCGCTCGCGGACAGATTGCGGCCCTCGTCCTTAACCGTGGGGCAGTCTGGTACCGGTGCCTCGTCTTGCTCCTCCGGAATCAGCTGATACAGACCGCCGTAATGGATTGCAAGGTTGACTTTCGGCAGCTGCTTAGTGGCGCTCTTGAAGTTCTCCTGCGCGTTTGGTCCGTATCCGATGTTGGAGAAGAACGGGTCGCTCACGATCGTGGGGTCGTGAGCGCGGTATGGATTTGCCGTCTCGGGAGAGGCTTTGGAGCCACCGTCGTTGGCCCACGGCAGTGGACCGCTGAACGCCTTTATCTTCTGATCAGGCCAGCTGTAGGCCCTTCGACTCACTTTCACGGAAAGCGTGGGAACCCTTGTGCTCTTGACCGTGACCCCCAAGGTCGTTCCCGCCACAGCTGGCGAGTTCTGCGCCAAGTAGGTGTGAAACTCGCCGCGAATGACAGTCGACATGATTGGTTCGCCGGTCTCAAATGCCGCGCCGTACTCCCCGTACTCCTTGAGCTCCAAGGCCAACTTACCCGCGTTCGTGAGGTGGTTAAGGTTATGGCCCGTCACGCCCCTCTCGGCCAGGGTCGTGCTGCCTTTCGCTACGGCCTCGATCGCCGCCGCCGGAAGCTTGGCTCCGATTTTCTGAACGAACCGACCCAGCGTGGCCTCGGCCGCGGGAAGCCCGACGAGGTGGAGGGCCACGTGCTGGGCCACCTCCTTGAACAGAAGCCACAATGCGAACTTGGCCGTGTCCGTGCCGCGACTGTAGGCGGTCACGAGTGAAGGAGCCTTGTCCTGCAACTCCTCGACGGTCTTCGCGAACTCACTCGTCGAGAGGTGGGTGCCCTTCGCCCCGGTCGAGCCAAACGGGAACCCCCAGGCAACGATGATGGTGAACCGGCCGGGCTCCTTCTCCATGACCGGGAGGTACATGACCGGGATGTCCTCGGTGAGCTGGCATCGACCGAACTGGTGGTTAGAAGGGACTGGATCCCTCCATTTCCACCACTTCGTAACCGTCGCGACCCCCACCTTGGGTGTGCCGACCAACGACGTCTCCTGGGCGTGCTGGTCAAACGCGAACTTGACCGTGTACTTCGGAAGCTTCAGCGGCCCTTGGATGTAGCTGTACCAATCCGGCCCCTGGAGATGGTTATGGAACTTGGCCACATCGGCCTGATCGAAGCACTCGGGGACTGTGTACGAGATTGCTGAGGGACTCGAAGAGGCGGGCGGCCAAACCCGTCTGCCCGCGGTAGTGAGCGACTCCATTGGGCACGTCGTTGAATCGCGCCCCGGGCCCCGGGTCGACGATCGGAGACTTGGAAATCGACCCACCCACCGTGACCGTGTAGACGGACGTACAGGGATTCACCGCGTCAGAAGCCGCGCTGGCCGCGTGAGCCGTCGCGCGTCGCGCCGCCAAATCAGTCGCCGAGCCGGCCGCCGGCCCCGCGCAGGCGGTGAAATCCACATTCGCGCGACTCGGGCCCACCACGATGCCCTGATGCTCATTCGGATCAAAGCCCGGCAAGTCAAAACTCGATCCATCATCCGTCGGACCCGCCGCATAGGAACCCGCAGGAACCATCACCGACCACGAACCATCATCGCCGCTCCGGTCCGTCACCGATACCGGTGTCCGATCGCGCGCCGTCCCGTTGACCAGAACCCTCACGCCCGAAAGCCCCGACCGACGGCACCCGCCACCATCGCCACACGACTCCCCAAAGACAAACCCAGACACCGTGAACCCGGACGGCTTGAGCAAAAAGCCGACCTGGTGGCCGTTGTGCAGGGCGACCCCGACCACGTCTCCGCTGTCGTTGATCGCGAACGCCTCGAGCAGATCCCAGCCCGTGGTGCCGGGCGGCAGCAGCTTGTTCAGGTCAGTCACGGTGCCGTTTGACCAGATGGCCGCGTGGAGTGGGTCCGAGAGGGTGGTGCCCAGGATGTCGCCGACGACGACGTGGCTCGCGTTGACCGCGTTGGCGGCGTGAAGTCCCTTGACCTGGGTCTCGGTGCCGGCTGGGAGCCGGATGTAGAACACCTTCGAACTGCCGGCGCCCTTGTAGCCCACCACGGTCCCGTCGCTGGCCAGGTCATCTTGGATCAGCGGGCTGAACTCCGCCGCATCGAACCCGAGAGCGCCGTTCTTCGAGGGGGTGATGTCGAGCTTGGTGCCGTGGGCGTCCGGGGTCGCTGCCGACCAGAGGTAGTAGCCATCCGAGGCGAGCCCGCCGGAGACCTGACCGAGCACCCGCGCGCCGTTCGGAGTGATTGCTCCCGCCGCCGTGGCGCCCTGCTGGCCGTCGAGGTCCGCCGCTCCGATCGGGATCTCGGTGCCGTTCTTGTAGATGAAGCCCGTCGCGTCGCTCGTGCCCGACGCTGGGGTGGTGCCGACGAGGTCACCGGCCGTGTCGACGCCGTTCAGAACCGTGAAATCCTGGGACGTCGTGAAGAATGGCCCGACCTGATGCGCCGCAGTCGTTCCGTTCCAGTAGACCCCGTGCACGCTCGAGGTGGTGGCGTAATCATCGCCGGCGATCCGGCCGGCCGCGTTGATCGCGTACGCGTCGCTCGAATCGGAGCTGCCCAGCTGGGGCAACCTCGTCAAGGTGCCGGCTGACCACAGCTCGGCATGGTCGTCACTGCTGCTGTCGAGGACATCGCCGACCACCTGGTCGTGGCTGTTCAGCCCCATCGGAACCACGTCGCCGAGGTCGGTGACCGTGCCCGCGTGCGCCTGCGCGGCGAGGCCGAGCGTGAGGACGATCGCCAGCGCGAGGTGGCGCAGGCAGACTCGGATGGTGCTCGCAGTTGCGGCCGAAACCATGGTGCCCCCGATCGTCGTTGCTTTCGCATCCGTGCCGTCCTGACGCGGCCAGCGAACGATACACCCGCTCGCATAGGCCGGCGACACGCCCGGCTAGCCTTGACGCGTGATCGACAGCCACACGCATCTCGATTCCTGCGAGCCGCCCGACACCGAGCTCGTCGCCGCGGCCGCCGAGGCCGGCGTGAGCCGGATCGTCACCGTCGGGACCACCGGCGCCTCGTGCCGCGCTGCGCTGGCCGCGGCCGAGCACTTTCCCCAGGTCTACGCGGCGATCGGGCGCCATCCGGGCGAGGCGACTGGATTCGATGACGCCGACCTGGCCGAGCTCCAGGCGCTGGCCGCGCACGACAAGTGCGTGGCCATCGGCGAGACCGGACTCGACTTCTACCGCGACTACGCGCCCCGCGCCGATCAGGAGCGCGCGTTCGAAGCCCAGATCGAGCTCGCTCGCCAGACCGGCAAGCCACTCGTCATCCACACGCGCGCCGCCGACGAGGACACGATCGAAACGCTGAGGAGGCGAGCCGGCGGGCTCAAGGTGATCCTCCACTGCTTCTCGATGGCGGAGCGAATCGACGAGTGCCTGGCCCAGCCGGACTGGTGGTTCTCGTTCGCCGGCAACGTCACCTACCCGAGGGCGACCGATCTGCGCGCGGCCGCGCTGAAGGTCCCGCCCCAGCGCCTGCTGGTCGAGACCGACGCCCCCTACCTGTCTCCGCAGGTGGTCCGGGGCAGGCCCAACCAGCC
Organism: uncultured Solirubrobacterales bacterium; assembly: GCA_963734775.1. Classification (GTDB taxonomy): domain Bacteria; phylum Actinomycetota; class Thermoleophilia; order Solirubrobacterales; family Solirubrobacteraceae; genus Palsa-465. The sequence continues at coordinate 97,217 of CAVTJE010000011.1, read as the reverse complement.
CGCCAACGTCGTGCACACCGCGCGGGCGCTGGCGCTCGAGCGCCGCGTCTCCTACCGCGAGCTCGAGCAGTCAACGGAGGGCAGCGCGGCGGCAGTATTTGCATGGTGAGCGCGTCGAGACGCACGCGGGCGCTGGGCCAGAACTTCCTCGTTGACCGCAACATCCTCGACGTGATCGAGCGGTTGGCCGAGCTCTCGCGTGACGACGTCGTGCTCGAGATCGGCGGCGGCCATGGCGTGCTGTCCGAGCGACTGGCCCAGCACGTCGGGCACCTGCACGTGGTCGAGGTCGACGAGCGCCTCGAGCCCCAACTCCGTGCCGTGCTCGCCCCGTTTGACAACGTGACGCTGCACCGCGCCGACGCACTCGCGCTCGATCTCGTCGCGCTCCACCCGCCTCCGACCAAGGTCGTGGCCAACCTGCCCTACGGCATCGCCGCCACCGTGATCCTGCGGACGATCGACGAGCTGCCCACAGTCCACAGCTGGGTGGCCATGGTCCAGCGCGAGGTCGGTGAGCGCCTCGCCGCGGCGCCCGGCACGTCCGCCTATGGCGCTCCATCGGTGCTCGCTCAGCTCGCCTGCGAGGTCAGGGTCCTGCGCGCCGTGGGTCGGGGTGTGTTTCGGCCCGTGCCCAAGGTGGACTCGGCGCTCGTCGGTCTACGCCGGCGCGGCCCGGGCGCCGACGCACGCACGCGCAGGCTCGTCCACGAGGCCTTCGCCCATCGGCGCAAGGCGCTGGCCCGTTCGCTGGCCCTGGCGCCCGGCGCGTCCCCGGGGATCCGCGAACGGGCACGAAACGCGCTCGAAGCGCTCGGGCACCCGCCCGACGAGCGCGCCGAACGGCTCTCAGCCGATGAGTTCCGCGCCCTGGCGGCGAGGCTCGACCCATGAGGCTGTCGGCGCGGGCACCGGCCAAGATCAATCTGTGCCTGTTCGTGGGGCCGCTGCGGGGGGACGGGCGGCATGAGCTGGTGACGCTGTTCGAGTCGGTCTCGCTGGCCGATGAGCTGGTGCTGTCGACGCACGAGGAGGGGGCCGACGAGGTTCGCTGCCCTGGCGTCACCGGGACCAATCTGGTCTCGCAGGCCCTCGATGGCCTGCGACGCCGGGGCTGGGCCGGGCCCGCGGTCACGGTCGAGATCGAGAAGCGGATCCCCGTCGCCGCCGGGATGGGTGGCGGGTCGGCCGACGCCGCCGCCGCGCTGCGGATGGCCGTCGAGCTCGCTCCGGGTCGACCCGAGGAGATCGCCGTCCTGGCCGCCTCGCTCGGGGCCGACGTGCCGAGCCAGCTCGTGCCAGGACTGGCGGTGGGAACCGGGGCGGGGGAGTTGGCCGATCCGTTCCCGCCGCTGGCGCACCACGGCGTGCTCGTGCTGGCGCAGGACGCCCAGCTGTCCACGGCCGAGGTCTACCGCGAGGCCGATGCGCTCGGCCTGGTCCGCCCGAGCCGCGAGCTCGCGGAGCGTCACGAGCGCCTGCTGGGCGCGCTGGCCGCTGGCGCCCGGCTGCCGGACGAGCTGCTCGTCAACGACCTCGGTCCGGCGGCCGTGTCGCTGTGCCCGGCCGTGGGCGCCGCGCTGGCCGACGCGCGCGCTGCAGGGGCCGACACCGCGCTGGTGTGCGGATCGGGGCCCACCGTGATCGGGGTGTTCTGGGGCGGCGATGGGCACGAGGCGGCCGCTGGCGCCGCGGCCGCGCTGCGTCGGCGATACCCGCGTGTGACCTCGGCCATTCCGGTCGACGCTGACTACGGAATGCCGCGAATTGCATGATTGGCAATCCGGGTGCGGCGGCATCATCCTCGGGTTGGGGCACGATTAACCTCCCCGGGATGAGCAATGAGACGATCACCTATCTCGTCGGGGCGTGCCTCGGTGTGGTCGGATTGGCCGCATTCGCCGCGCTCGTGGTGGCGCCGGCGATCACCGCCTACCGCCGCCCGCTCGAGCGCGTGGCCGTGGTGATCCTGTCTCTGTACGTGCTCGCCGCGTTTGTCGGAGTCGGAATCCTGGCGGGGGCCTTGATCGTCCTCGAATGGCCTCGTGTCTTCTGAGGTGGCCGAGAACGCCCCTCGCGCCAGCGTCCCTGCGAACCCCCCGGACCTGGCGGCGCTCGCGGCCATCACCGAGGCCGTGCAGTCCGGGGCCGGCCTCCCCGAGGTGCTGCGCGCGGCGGCGCGCGCGCTCGACGCCAGCCTGATCCTCATCGACCGCTCGGCCTCGGTGCTGGCGGTGGCGGCTCGCTCGCCCGCCGACGAGCGCTCGCTGATGCGCGACACCGAGGACGTGACGACGATCGAGCTCCGCGTCGCCGAGTCATCGGTGGGCCAGTTGCGCATGCGGGCCCGTGACCACAAGCCCGACGCCGCCTTCCTGGGACTGGTCACGACGCTGATCGCCTCCGAGGTCGAACGCGTCCGCGCGCCCGAGCGGGCCTCCGAAGAGGCGGCGACGAGTTTTCAGCGCGCCGTGCTCGAGCGGCGCATCCGCGATCGCGACGATCTCGTCGCGCGGGGCAAGGAGCTCGGCAGCGACCTCTCCGCCGGTGGCTCGGTGGTGGTCGTCCGGGCCCACCCGCGCAACCCGACCGAGGACGACTGGCGCCGCCGGTTGCTCGCGGTGGCGGCGCGCGGCGCGCGCTCGGTCGCCCCTGGAGCGATCGCCGCGCCGGCCGACGATGACGCCGGCGAGGTCGTCGTGCTCGCTCCCGACGGCGACGGCGAGATTGGGCGTCGCGTGAGCGCGTCGATCATGCGCGAGCTCGAGTCGGGGCTACCCGGGTTCGCCTTCGCGATCGGCCGCAGCCGCCGCGCCACGGACCCGCTGGATCTCGACCGTGCGGGGACGGAGGCGTTGCTGGCCGCCAACGTCGTCGAGGGCGACCCCGAGCGGACAACGCTGGCCTTCGAGGAGACCGGCACCTACCAGCTGCTGCTCCCGCACATGCGCGACCCGGCCGAGCTCAAGCGCTTCTACAACGAGACCGTGCGGCCGCTCGTGGCCTACGACGAGCAGTACGAGACCGATCTGCTCGGGACGCTGTCGACCTTCCTCGAGTGCGACGCCAACGTGAACGCCACGGCCGCGAGACTCATCACTCACCGCCACACGATCCGCTATCGCTTCGAGCGCGTGCGCGAGCTAACCCGCCTCGACGTCTCCTCCACCGACGGACGCGAGAAGCTGTCGCTGGGGCTCAAGGCCATGCGCGTGCTCGGCATCGCGCCCCCGCGCGGCCCGGCGAGCGAGCCCGGCGCCGAGGGCGGGCGCGTTCCGCATTAGTTGGCGTCGATCGCCGCCTGGACGGCGTTGGCGGTCATCTCGCCGGCGATGGCGAGTGGCGTGGTCGTGCGCATCGCGCGGGCGAGGACGAACGCGCCCTCGAGCGCGCAGAGCATGGCGATCGTCAGCTCGCGCGCGGTGTCGTGGGGCAGCCCGGCCTCCTCGAGCACCGCGGCTCCGACCACGATCCAGTGCTCGAACACCTCGGCGCAGGCGCGCCGCAGCAGCTCGCTTGTGCTCGCGGTCTCCAACGCCACCGTGGCGATCGGGCACGCATCGGCGTAGTCGGTCTGTTCGAGGTGCTCGCCCGCCCCGGCGAAGAATGCTCGCACTCCGCTGACGAGGTCGGGGGCGGGCCCGAACACGGCTGGGATCAGCTGCTCGTAGAGGAGGCCGGACGTCCGCACGGCCTCGGCGCCGAGCTGCTCCTTGCCGCCGGGGAAGAAGTGGTAGATCGAGCCAAACGGCGCGTGTGCCTCGTCGACGATCTGCTTGACGCCCGTGGCCATGTAGCCCTGCCGGCGGAGTAGTTCGGCGCTGGTCTCGATTATGCGCTGGCGGGTGTTCGGCACATCGGGTATCGTACTAGATAGATCGCTCTACTTAGACAGGAGGCGTCCATGATCTCTTGGCTCGTCAAGCAGTTGATCTCCCGGGTCATGGCCCGGACTCGGGCCGGTGACATCCGTCCCACGTTGCTCCTCGACGCCGAGGATGTCGTGTTCACCTTTCCGGGGGACAACTCGTGGTCCGGAGTGTTTCGCGGCAAGGCCGAACACCGCCAGTGGCTCGAGCGGCTGGTTCGCGTGGGGGTCAAGACCGAACCCGATCAGGTCTCGGCATCGGGCTTTCCCTGGAACCAGACCGTCTGCATTCGCGGCCGCTCGTACGCCGATTCATCCACCGGCCAGCGCGTGTACGACAACCGGTTCGTGATCTGGGCCAGGCTGCGCTGGGGCCGGCTCAAGGAGTACGAGGTCTACGAGGACACGCAGAAGGCCAAGACGCTCGACGAGTGGCTGGCCGTGCACGAGCCAGCCTTGGCCGCGTGAGGTCAGTCCATCGGCAGTAGGATCGCGCCCGATGGCGGTCGGGATCATCACCGGATCGGGTACACACGCCCTCCCCGGCTTCGAGGGCGAGGAGCCACGGCTGATGCAGACCCCGTTCGGTCAGGCGACGGTCACGGCGGGACGGTTCGGCGGCAGCGAGGCACTCCACGTGTCCCGCCACGGGGCCGGGCACGCCCGCCTCTCCAACCACGTGACCCACCGCGCCAACGTCTGGGCGCTCAAGGAGCTGGGCGCGAACACCGTGATCGGGTGCACGGCCTGCGGCGCGGTCGACGCGACGCTGGCGCTCGGCTCGCTGGTCGTCTTCGACGATCTGCATTTCCCCGTCAACCGGCTGCCGGATGGCACGCTGTGCACGTTCTCCAGCGTGCCCGGCGATCCGAGCCGCGCCCACTGGATCCTCCACGGCGGCCCGTTCTCGCCCCGGCTGCGCGAGGCGCTCCTCGGCGCCGCCGCCGACGCCGGGCACTCGGCCCGGGACGGCGGCACCTACGGGCACGTGGACGGGCCTCGCTTCAACACGCCCTCGGAGATCGCCCACCTCGCCACCTGCGGCGTCGTCGCGGTGAGCCAGACCGGAGGCCCCGAGACCGTTCTGTGCGGCGAGCTCGAGCTGCCCTACGCGCTGATGGGATTCGTGACCGACTACGCCAACGAGGTCCGGCCCGAGGAGCCAACGCCGGTGGCGAAGCTGATCGAGCTCATGGCTGCCAGCGCCCCGATGTTCGCCGACGTGATCGTCGGGGCGATTGGCCGGATCGCCTCCAACCCGCCGAGTCCGGTCGGGACCGTATATCGACTCGCACAGGAATGAGCGGTGCCGCCCGAGGTGCTGATCATGGCCCGCGCCCCGCGCCGCGGAGAGGTGCGTCGCGCGCTCGAGCCGGTACTGGGCATCAACGGCTGCCTGGCGCTGCAGTCGACCCTGATCACGCTGGCCATGGACTGGGCCGCTGAGGTCGCGCCCGGGCGCGTCCACGTCGCTTACGAGCCGGCGGACGCCGGGCCGGAAATCCGCACACTGACCTCCGACGAGGTCAAGCTGTTCCCCCAGAACGGTGACGGCATCGGAGGCCGGCTGGCCGACGCCATCGGCCGCGTGTTCGCGCATAGCGGTGGCCCGTTGCTCGTCGCCTGGGCAGATATCCCACGGCTCAGCCGCGACCACGCGATCGGCGCCCTGTCAGACCTGGAATCCGGCGCCGACATCGTCCTCGGGCCGGCCATCGATGGCGGCCTGTACCTGCTGGGGATTCAGCGGCCGCTGCCCGTGCTGTTCTCGCTCCCGGAGAGGGCGTGGCGAGCCGCCGACGTTGTCGCCATCGCGGCCGCGGCCGCCCAGGATGGCGGCCTCGAGATCGGCATCCTCCGCGCCGAGCGTCCGCTTCACCGCCCCGCCGACGTTCGGGCATACCTGGCTGACCCGATGCTGCCTGAGGCGGTCGGAAGGGTGCTGAGACGCTACGCGGCCACTATGGGTTCGCGATGATCCTGAACGTGTTCTTGGCCTCGTCGGGAGTGACGATCGTCTTGAGGCCGCCGAAGGCGTTCGACGAGTAATTGACGTCGAACTTCTGGTCCCCGGCATCGACTATTCCGCACTTGTCGACAAAGATGCCGCCGTAGAGCTGGCCGCCGCCATGCACGGTGAAGACGGCGCCGCTGCCCTGCTGGGCCGCCGTACATGGGCCGCTGGTCGGGACGGAGCCCTGACCATCTGCCATGTACACGATGCCGTAGAAGAACAGGCCCCCGTTAAAGGTCAGTGTTCCGCTCGCGAAAATGATGGCACCCGGTGACGTGGGGGAGTTCCAGGTCGTGTTCGACTGGTAGGTGCAGTTGGCGTTCTCCACGTAGACGACTCCGGCGGCTCCCGCGGGTGGACAGCTACCCGTCGGGTAGTAGGTCCCGTTCGATATCGCCGTTTGCTTGAGCGCGGCCAGCTGCGTCGCGCTCAGTGTCGAGTACCCGCCATTGGGGTCAACGTAGCTCGCCTGATAGTCATTCGCCGGATCGAGTTGGTTCTTTGAGTCGTTCCAGCCCAGGCAAGTGCTCCCGTACACGACCTGGGTGGCGCTACAGCGCACCGCGACCTGGCCCACCAACCCCGAACTGGAGTCCTTGCCCTCGATGATGACCTTGTTGCCGCTGTTGCTCGTGAATACGCCGCCGGCGGTGATGACATTCTGCGGCAGCGTGACAACCTGGTTCTGGCGGACGATCTGTTCGACGACAATTTTCTTCTGGCTTCCATCCGTGGTCTGGGCACGGACCCACAGCCGGCCGTCACCGTTAGCGTCCCAGGTCGTGGGATTCACCGACAGCGTGTCCGCGTAGAAATTGGGGTTGCCTCCGGAATCGTCGATGACTTCGACACTCCAGGTGGGCGACGAGTAGTTGGGCCCCGAGTAGGTCGAGTTGAAACTAGATGTCAGCGCTGTCCCGGGACATCCCGTGGTCGGAGTGGAGCTCTGGTTGCACGTCGTCGGGTAGGCCTTGGCGGCGCTTCCCGGCCACGCTTGCTGGAGCTGCAGGGCCTCGGCCTCCAGGGCGCTCTGGGCGAGGTTGAAGGCGGCCTCACCGGACACCTCGTTGCCGGACTGATGGGTCTCGACATTCACCGTCTGCGTGATCGCCAGGGCAAACAGTCCGGCGATGACCAGGATCATGATCGAGGTCACGAGGGCAAAGCCCTCCTCGCCTCCGCCGCGCTCTCGGCCCAGCGGTCTCAGTCTGGCTGACAGTCGGTCGATCGTCATAGCACGGTCACCGATTGCGTATCGGTGTCTGACAGGCCCGTGGGATCTGTGACCGTCAATGTGATCGTGTACGTGCCTGGGCCAGGCTGCCAGTCGACGAGTCCATCCGTGGAGCCGGAAAGCGTCGCCGCCGCCGGGCAACCAGGCGTGCCACAGGACCACGTGTAGGACAGATCAGCGCCGTCGGGGCTGTACGAGGTGCCGCCGTTCAGCAGCACGCCGCCGTTCCCCGTGTCCGTCTCGGTGAAGCTTGCCACGGGAGAGTGAACCTGGTTGCGCAGGAAGACGCCGCTTCGCAGTTCGGTCTCAGCCCCGGCGACCGTGGGCGTCGGATTGACGAACAGATCGATCTGAACCGAGCTGATGTTGGCCAGGCTGGCCGGGGTCGTAGTGTCGTCGTACGTGAACGCAGGCCGATCGCTGCGGCCCTCGTAACGATTGGTCACCGACTGCACCAACACGTCGATCTGGCCACTGGACCCCGGAGCCGATTTGTCGGGACACGGCGTCCCCCAGGGAATCGCCGGCGGCGTGGCCGTCGTCCAGGTCTGCACCTGTCCGATCATCTCCTCGTCCTTCGCGTTTCCGGTTGACGTGTCGTTGGGCATGCACCAGCGCACCCGCTCCGCTCCACTTGTATTTGACCCCGCGGGCGCCACGACGGTCTGGAACACCATGTCGTAGGGGGTGGCCCGTTCCAGCAGCTTCGGGCTGGATATCGGGCTCGCGATGTTGCGGAGCTGCCGGGCGATCAGGTCGATGGCCACGCGCGCCTGATCCTGGGCCTGGTTGCGGTCGGTGCTCGCCGCCTCCGCGTGCATGGCCACGACGAGCACCGTTGTCGCGGCCGCGAACACGACCAGGGCCAGTGACATGGCCACCAGGAGCTCGATCAGCGTGAACCCCGCCTCCCGTCGTGGAGCGTTCATCCGGTCACCACGTTCGAGCAGGGGGACTCATTGAGGTGCGTGTCAACCGCGGTCACGCAATAGCTCTGCGTGACACCAGCCGGGTCGGCATTTGGGTCGGAGTACGTGGTGACCGGGTTGCCCGTACTGTCGAGGGATCCGACGAGGTCAAGACGGCTGCCTGGGAACTGAGCGCTCCCGGTGGAGTTCCACCGGTAGATCCGCCACGCCTCGATCGAGTCGCCGGTATCGGGGTCGACCGGTGAGACCGGCAGCGACCAGCTCAGCTTCATCACTCCGCCGGTCAGGGTCCCGCTCAGGTTGGCGGGTGCCGACGGTGGGTGATCGCACAGGTTCGCGTCGACCTTGGGGGAGAGGGCCGTGCTCTCGCGCGGTTGGCCCGTCGTCGGATCCTTGTCGACCCCGACCACCCAGTAGTAGTTGGCCGTCGTGTAGCTCTGAGGCGGGTTTTGGCACGTCGGCGTGGCCGGTGGGTTGGGCGAGGGGGCGCTCAGATCCGAGCAGCTGGTCCCGGTCACCTGTGTGCAGCCCGAGACGGCGGCCGGCGAGTTGGTTCCGTACTGGTGGTAGAGCTTGTAGTAGAGGATGTCCTGGTCAACGCTCGGTGCCCACTGGACGTCAACTCCATTGATCTGGTGGTTCCACCCGGCACCGACGGTGGTGGGAGCAATCGCCTGATGGCGATTGAGCGTGATCTGCAGCGCCGACCTTGTGCCCTGACTGCCGTTGCCGTCAAACCCCAGGGCGGCGATCGTGTACGTCCCGTCCGCGGTCGGGAAGTTCCACGTGAACGTCGAAGAGGTGCTCGTGGGCTGATAGGGGTCGAACGCGCCGGTCGGAAGCTGTGAGCCGTCGGGCGGGTTGCCATTGACCAGCCATTGGATGGCCGACGCGACCGACGTCGTGGTCACGTTGAAGGCAAGCGAGGAGCCGCTCGTGAGCGACTGGTTGACGCCGGGGCAGTTCGTGTTGGTGCTGAGGCAGTTGACGGCGGGACCATGGGTCGGACGGTTGTAGATCAGGTCGGTCTGCTGAACCGTGGCGAAGGTCTGGCTGGGCTGGGTGATGGTGACCGAGAGCCGCTTGTAGTCGTCGGGGTTGCTGTCCGCCGTGCCGTTGGTAGCCACGTCGGGACACCAGCTGCCCCCGCTCGATGGAGGCGAGGTGTGGTTCCCGTATCCGTCGCTCGGGTCATCGAGCGAGCAGACGGTGAAGTTGGCCGTGAAGGTGGAACCCGCGCGTGTCACGGCCAGCCCGGAACCCGCCACGGTCGCGCCGGGAACCACGGGCGCTAGCGCGGAGGCGATCGTCGAGGGCGTCAGCTGCGAGTAGCCAACGCTCTGCGCGTCCTCGATGAGCTCGCGCGCGAGGCTGGTGGCGTCCTGCCTCACCTTGTTGGTCCGGGTGACGCGCGTGGCGGCAGCGAACGTCCCCAGCACCGCGACCAGACCCACGGCAACGACGAGCGCTGCGACCAGGACCTCAATCATGGTCATGCCCCACTCCTCGCCCAAGCGGCGACGCATCAGGGTGCTCGCCGAATTTTCCGCTGTAGGGGGGACACGCATCGCTCCTGGTCTCGGAGATCGCCGCAAATGGCGCCTTGAGCCAAGGAGTCCCGCCGGCCATCTGGCGCCCTTGATGTGTCTTCGGCCCGCGCGGGCGTTCATGTAGGCGGAATCTCGACGGCGTATGGCTCTGTGGCGGAAGCGCGGGAAAAGCTCCACAGAGTCAGCCCCCGGTTTAGGGTCAAACCGTCCCGGGGTCGATCAGACGTCTATATGCCGCTGTAGCCCCGCGGTGAGCTGGGGGGCGAGGACTCGAACCCCGATTCCCGGGACCAAAACCCGGTGTCCTGGCCAGTTGGACGACCCCCCATAGCTAGAGACCGCCGGCCGGACGAGGCGAATTTAGCAGCGGGTGGACGGATCAATCATCTAGAGTCGCGGGCGTCGTGACTGGGTCCGTCGTCGTCATTCTGGCCGCCGGCCAGGGCACGCGCATGCGCTCCGCGGTTCCGAAGCTGCTCCATCCCCTGTGCGGGCGGCCGATGCTCGGTTGGCCGCTGTCGGCCGCGCGCGAGGCGGGGGCGGACAGGGTGGTGGTGGTCGACAGCCCAAGCCGCCAGCTCGAGCCACTCGTGGACGGCAATGCCGTGCTTGCCATCCAGGCCGAGCCCCGCGGAACGGCCGACGCGGTCGCGGCGGCGGCGGGCCAAATCGACCCTGCCGCGACGGTGATCGTGATCAACGGCGACGTCCCGCTCATCAGAGCCACCACGCTGCGCGCGCTCGCGCAGGCGCACGTCCACTCGGGGGCGGCGGCGACGATGGCCACCGCCGTGCTCGACGATCCCGCCGGCTACGGCCGCGTCGTGCGTGCGCCCGACGGCACCGTCGAGCGGGTCGTCGAGACGAAGGCGACCGGCGACGCGACGGCGGCCGAGCTGCACATCCGCGAGGTCAACACCGGCATCTTCGCCTTCGACGGCGAGGCCCTGTTGCAGGCGCTCGCCGAGGTGGGCACCAGCAACGCCCAGGGCGAGCGCTACCTGCCCGATGTCCTCCCGGTTCTCCGCGCCCATGAGCGCACGGTCCTGGCCTTCGAACTCGACGATCCGCTGCAGACCCTGGGGATCAATGACCGCTTGGCACTGGCACAGGTCGGGGCCCTGGCCCAGCAGCAGATCCACGAGCGCCACATGCTCGGCGGCGTCACGATCGTCAACCCCGCCGCCACCGTGATCGACGTCGATGTACGCATCGGGGCCGACACCGTGGTCGCGCCGTTCACCAGCCTCCACGGCGACACCGAGGTCGGCCAGCGCTCCGCGATCGGGCCGCTCAGCACCGTGCTCGACAGCAGGATCGGCGACGACGCGAAGGTCCTGCATTCGTACGTGACCAGGGCCGACATCGGGCACCGCGTCAGCGTCGGGCCCTTCGCCTACCTGCGTCCCGGCGCCGTCCTGCGCGAGGGGTCCAAGGCGGGGACGTTCGTGGAGATCAAGAACTCAGACATCGGGGCCGGCACGAAGGTGCCGCACCTGTCCTACATCGGGGATGCCGATATCGGCGCCGGCACCAACGTCGGCGCGGGGACGATCACCGCCAACTACGACGGCACGAACAAGCACCGGACGACGATCGGCGCGGGGGCGTTCGTGGGTGTCGACACGATGCTTGTCGCCCCCGTCAGCCTCGGCGACGAGGCCTACACCGGGGCGGGCTCCGTCATAACCGACGACGTTCCGCCGGGCGCGCTGGCCATCGCCAGAGCTCGTCAGCGCAACATCGAGGGGTACATGGAGAGGCGGCGGCAACGCGAAACCGAGCGCCGTGGCGATGGTCGCGAGGGCTAGCAATCGAACCCGATCCCGTCGGACCTCGGGCGTACACTCGCGTCGACAATGAGCGTCCTCCAGACGAGTCTGGCCCCGAAAGAGCTGCGGCTTGACTACGACAAGCGCCTGATGCTGGTCAGCGGCCGCGCCAACCCCGAGCTCGCCGCGAGAATCGCCAGCAAACTGGGAGTTCAGCTCGGCGGCGTGACGCTCAAGACGTTCGCCAACGGCGAGGTCTACTGCCGCTATGAGGAGTCGGTCCGCGGCGCCGACGTGTTCATCGTCCAGCCCACCTGCTCCAACGTCGCCGGCAACCTCGGCACCAACGACGCCGTGATGGAGTTGCTGGCCATGATCGACGCCGCCGTGGGGGGCTCGGCCCATCGCGTGATCGCCGTGACGCCGTGGTACGGGTACTCACGCCAGGACAAGAAATCCGCGCCGCGCGAGCCGATCACCGCGCGCCTCGTGGCCAGGATGCTCGAGACCGCCGGCATCGACCGGCTCCTCACCATGGACCTTCACCAGGGCCAGATCCAGGGCTTCTTCCAGAAGCCGTGCGATCACATGACCGCCCTGTTCATGCTCACCCAGTACTTCGGCGACCTCGGGCTCGAGGATCTCGTCGTCGTCGCCCCCGACGCCGGACGGGTGAAGCTCAACAAGCGCTTCGCCTCCGAGGTCGGCGCCGACCTGGCCATCCTCAACAAGGAGCGGCCGGCCCAGCAGGTGGCCGAGATCAACTACGTGATCGGTGACGTGGCCGACAAGACGGCGGTGATCGTCGACGACATCATCGGCACCGCCGGCACACTCAAAGCCGCTGCCCAGGCCGTCATCGACGCCGGGGCGCGGCGCGTCTTCGCGGCCGCCACCCACGGCAACTTCTGCGGCAACGCCTGGGAGAACCTCGCCGCGGCCGGATTCGATCAGGTCGTGGTGACCGACACGATCCCGCTTCCGCCGGGCGCTCCCAGCAACGTTCGCGTCCTGTCCTGCGCGGACCTGCTCACCAACTCGATCCGCCAGATATTCACCGACGGCTCGGTGAGCGACGTCTTCGGCGGCGAGAACCAGCTGTTCTGACAGACAAGTCCGGCATAGCCGGAATCGCCCGTGACTACGGGACTCGTGGCAGCAAGAGGTGAGCATCGGTCGAGAGGACCGTCTTGGGATCGCCCCCAAGGCGTCCGGCTACAACGTATATAGGCACGGGTGGGGTGGCCGCGAGGGCCAGCGTTGCGCTCGCGTGACGCAGGACGTACAGGCTCCCGGTCGGAATCCCAGCTGCCCTGCGAGCCTTCACGAATCGCTCGCCGAGCCCTAGGTGGGGTAGATCGGCCTTCCGACCTCATCGCAGAACACCAGCTCGTGGTCCTCGTAAATGGGCCCCGCGAGGTCACGCTCGAGAAGCTGGGTCGCGCGGTGGCCGTGTAGGGCATCAATGTTTCCGCGTCGAGTGCGATCGTCCGCTCCGAACGCCGAGACTTCGGCGGCCCGAACGAGCAACCGCCCGTCGTCGGCACGAGCTGCCGTTCAACGCGCAGCCGTCCGGTCTCAAGGTCGACGCATCGCCACGGAAGCCCTAAGGAGTTCGCCCCGGCGCTGCGGGAGGGCTGGTGGGCCGAGCTGTGGCGTCGGGACCTGGTCTGCGTTCAGGATCCGACGCGGATAGCGCAAATTGCCCACCTGGTTCGGGTGGAATAAGGGAGCGCTACTCGCGGCCCGACATCACTTGTTACCGGGTCGCTCCCGACGGGGCGCCGCGTCGACCTCTGCGGTCGATCAACCCAGAAGGCAGCACTCTGCCGTCAGCGCCGTTGCGGAGTTGCCTTGCGCCTGGGGTGCGGCCGAGACCGGCAGTGGCCGCCTCGCGGCGATCAAAGTCCTAGGTCTTGTGCGCGACAAGTGTGAGGCCGTAGATCACGATGCCGGCAGCGAGTAGCAGGCCAGCGGCCGCGACAACGCTGTACGCCGCGGCGGCACCGGTGCGGCGCTCGCGGCGCGCTTCGACCGAGCGGGTCGCGCCCAGAATCGCGATGGAGAAGACGACAGCGACACCGACGCCCCCCACCACCGAGGAGTAGAGCATCTTCACCAAGGCGTGGACGTTGATTGCGGCAGCGATCATGGCGCCACCGGGGCTGGGCCGGTCTGTTGAAGGCGGCGGATGAACACCGCTGCGAGCGTCAGGAGCAAAGCCAGGCTGATGACGAGCGGGCCGACCGCGCCGTGGCCGAAAAGCGTGCATATTGCATAGACGACCCCGCCCATGACGGCGGCCGCCGGCAGCGTGAGCGTCCACGCGCCGACCATGTTTCCCGCAACCCCCCATCGGACGGCAGACAAACGTTTCGCGGCTCCGGAGCCCATGATCGAGCCAGAGATCACGTGCGTGGTCGACAGCGGGTACCCGGCGCCCGAGGCGGCGAGGATGACCGTGGCGCCGGCCGCCTGCGCCGCGAAGCCCTGCGCGACATCCATCTCGATGATCCGGCTCCCCAACGTCTTGATGATCCGCCAGCCGCCAACAAATGTGCCGAGCGCGATCGCGCTTGCGGAGGCGACCACGACCCAATCGGGAACGTAGAAGGCATTCGCTGCTATGTCGCCGTGAGCGACCAGCGCGAGCGCGATCACGCCCATCGTCTTCTGGGCATCGTTCGTGCCGTGCGAGAGCGAGAGCAGCCCGCTGGAAGCGAGCTGACCGAGACGAAAGCCGTGCCCGACGGGACCAGGCGCGAGCTTCCCGACGATCCGGTAGATGAGCAGAATCGCCAATCCCGCGACCAAGAACGCAATCGGCGGCGCGATGATCGCCGGGACGATCAAGTTGCTGAAAAGGCCACCGCCGTTGACGGCGGCGAAACCCTGCGCGGCGATCACCGCCCCGACGAGACCGCCGATCAAAGCGTGCGACGAACTCGACGGCAGCCCGAAATACCAGGTGATCACGTTCCACGCGATCGCGCCGACTAACGCGGCGAAAATGACGGTCGTCGTCACCGCGTTGGTGTCGACAAAGCCCTTGCCGACCGTCGCCGCGACGTTCAGTGAAATGAACGCGCCGACGAAATTCAGCACCGCGGCCATGGCGACCGCCGGTTTTGGCGCGATCGCGCGCGTGGAGATCGCGCTTGCGACCACGTTGGCGGTGTCGTGAAAGCCGTTGGTGAAGTCAAACGCCAGCGCCGTCGCGATGACGATGACGAGGATGACGTCCCCGCTCATGCCCTACGCGTTCTTGATCACGATCCCGTCGAGGATGTTCGCTGCTCGCTCGGTGGCATCGATCGCCTGTTCTAGACGCTCGAAGAGGTCCTTCCAGCAGATCACGACCATCGGATCGATGCGCACCTCAAACAGCGAGGCGATCGCTCCTCGCACGATCCGATCGCCGGCGTTCTCGAGGCGACGCACCTCTGCCGTGTGTTTGCTGATGTCTCGATAGCCAGAGAGCAGCGGGATCGCGAGCGCGATTTCCCGGGTTGCCTGCCCGAGAACATGGGCCAGGCTCTGGGCCTGCGCCATCGGCGCCTCGATCTTGTACAGGCCGAGATAGTCCGCGACCTCTTCGGTGTGATCGATGATGTCGTCAAGCGCGGAGACGAGATCGAGAATGTCCTGCCGGTCGATCGGCGTTACGAACGTTTGGTTCATCCGGCCGATCAACTCGTGAGTGATCTGATCGCCGTCCTGCTCACAGAGTCGAATGTCGTGCGCCAGCCCCTGAGTGTCGGGAAACCCGGCAAGCATCTCGTCAAGCAGGTCGCCGCCGCGCGCGACATTCGCGCCGGCCCGCTCAAACAGCTCGAAGTACTCGCGCCCAGTCCCACGTATCAGGTTCGTGATCGAAGCCATAAGGAGTTCCCCGAAGCTGGCAGCACTAGCCCTTCGGTGACCGCTCCGCCGTAAGCAGAGGCGGCCTAGCCGGTACTCCCACCGATGCGGCGCACGGTACCTCGCGAGCACACGCGAGAAGTAAAGGATTTGTGAACGCCGTGTGAATACGCATCCCTGAGGCGAGGCCACCCAGCGAGCTTCGCTCTCGCAACGGGCTAGATCGGCTGCTGCCGCGATTCGATCACAGCGAAAACGAGCCTGCTCCCCGCCGATGCGTGGTCTAGGTGTAGGACCCGAGGAGGTTGTTCAGCTCGTTGAGGCGGGCTAGCGGTGGCTTGTGGCTGAGGGCGCCGTGTGGTCGGCGGCGATTGTAGAAGTCGAGCCAGCCGGCGAGGGCGGCGTTGCGTTCGTCGCTGTCGCGGTAGATCGCGCCGTAGGCCCAGCCGCCGAGCATGGTGCGGATGAACCGTTCGGCTTTGCCGTTGGTCTGGGGTCGGTAGGGGCGGGTGCGGAGGTGGCGGATGCCGAGTGTGCGGCAGGCGATCGCGTGGATCGTTGAGCGGTACGCACTGCCGTTGTCGGTGATCAGCTGCTCGACCTGGACGCCGTAGCTGGCGTAGTGCGCGACGGCGCGGCGCAGGAACCCAATCGCCGTGGTCGCCTTCTCGTCGGCGAGCACTTCGACGTAGGCCAGGCGGGTGGCGTCGTCGATCGCGACGTGCACGTATTCCCAGCCGACGGTTCTGCGAGGTATGCCTGCGGCGTCCTTGAGCACGGGAGTGTAGTTGGGGCGTCTGAGTCCATCGCGCACGCGTTTGCCGGCACCTCCATGGATCCGTCCGAGCTTCTTGACATCGATGTGGATCAGTTCGCCGGGGCGAGCTCGCTCATAGCGCTGCGCGGGCTCCAGACCGAGCCGGCCGAGCTTCCCCAGCCCGATCCGGGTCAGGATCCCCGACACCGTCGAGACGGCCATCTCGAGCGTCTCGGCGATCTCCGCACCGGTCATCCGCAACCGTCTCAGCGCCGCGATCACCGCGACGCGCCGTTCCTCGGTCCGGTTCGCGACGACCACGGGGTGCCGAGGAGCGATCCAGTAGCCCGTCACGACCCTCGGCCCGGTGGCGGGCGATCCACTTGCGCGCGGTGCGGTCACTGATCCCGACCGCCTCGGCGGCCGCGCTCAGCGACCACCCCGCATTCTCCACGCGATCGATCAGCAACTCGCGGCCTTTCAGACTGAGCCTCGCGTTAGCGTGCATCTTCATCCGGTGTCCTCCTTGGGACTGACTGGCTTGAGCACCTGTCAGCCTCCAAGGAGCACCGGATGGCTACCTCACCAGCGGAACAACGTGGTCAGGAACTACATCTAGGACGCGAATCCGGAAGACGCGAGAGCTAGCGATAGGTGGACGACATGTCAGCTCCGCGCCTGAACGCTCGCAACGTCGGATCACGCAAGTGGTTGAATCGCCGTTATGCGGGAGCCGCCCGAGCCGACCGCTCCGCCGCCTCGCGCCCCGGACCCCGGGGCCGTGCAGACTGTCATGGCGGCCGAACGTACATGGCTGGCTTGGTGGCGCTCGGCGCTCGTCGCGACCGCGGGGGCGCTCGGTGTCGGGCGCTTGGCGCCACGGCTGTTGCACGTCGCCCCATGGCCATACGTGCTGCTAGGCATCGGCTATGCAGGCCTGGCTATCGGACTGATCGCGGTTGGCGCGTACCGTCAACGCAGCCTTCAGCGCGCAGTGACGAGCGGCGCCAACATCAAGCTCGACTTCAGGCTGGTAGCTGTCTTCAGTGTCGGAGGGGTCCTGCTGGCGTTGACCACCATCGCGCTTGTCCTTGTTCAGGCCTGACGCTGATCGAGCGGACACACCTCGCTAACCAGCCTGAGCTTGATCGGCGTCTCGCGGTCTACTTGTTCACTCGTCGGATCGCGTACACCATCCGGATGGACGTTCCGTGCATCGCCTCCTCTTGATCGCAGGACACCCGAAAACCGCGCAAGGTCAACGCGCTCCTGATCGTCTCGGCGCGCCCGTGCTCGTCGTGAACCTCCATCACCACTTGCTCGATCTTTGGCCAATCGTGAGCCTCTATGCCATCCAGGACGTCGAGCTCGGCCCTCTCAACGTCGATCTTCAACAGATCGACACGACCGAGCTTCTCCTCGCGCAGGACCGACGAGAGCGTACGGAGCTGGCACTGGAGCGTTTCCGGCTCGTACCGCCCCGCGAGCTGATCGTCCGCGTCCTCGCTCGATATCCCGTGGTTCAACAGCACCGTTCGAACAAACTCGCGATCACGGCTCGGGTCGGCATAGAGACCGGACATCGCAGCTGCGCCCGGGTAATAGGTGATCGGCACGCGGCCATCTGTGTATGAGAGGGCCTCCTGATGGAGCACGCACGCTGAGATGTGGCCGACGTTCTGGCGAAGCACCTCGAACACCGGCTGCACGGGCTCGAAGCAGTGCACGGTTCCCGCTCCGCATATCACCGCGAAGAACGCCGCTGCCACGCCCACGTTCGCACCAACATCGAGCACGACATCTCCTTCGGCGACCGTCACGCCGTGCCGTAGATACGTCTCCTCGCCGGCGATCTCAGAAATCTGAAACGGAAGCTGAGACGGATCCGGATGGCGCAGCATTTGCCCCAGCGTCTCAATCCGGCGGCGTGCGTCCCAATGCTCACGTCGACCAGTCAACTACGAGCCTCACGATTGTGCTCAGAACCAGCTCACGGCTCGGGGAGGCGGCCCTGACCAAGACCGTGAGCCGATGCCGAACATGTCGAAGTCGTATACCGCATGATCGCCGCTGAGGAATGCTATGGGCCATCACGAGCGGTCACCACCGGAAGAGAACCAGCTGTTCTGATCTACAGAGCCCGAGACCGCCCGGCAGGGGACAGCATCCCGCCCGGAGATACTCGGGACGTGGGGCGGGATGCCACGACATTTCTACCCCACGACAGCCTGCTTAGCTGGCACATGGCAGGGTTCTCACGAACCCCCGGCGCGCCGTGCTTGCGCGCTGGCGGGTTTGGGGCGGTTCGGATAGCCGAATCGACCGAGGGCGAGATGCTGGAGGGCTGCCCGGGCGCGGCCAGCTCGCAGGGGCACGGAGCTGGCCAGCAGCCCAGGCGCGGACGCGAGCGGGCTGGCAGGGGGACACCCGCGCAGCTAACGCGTCCATTGAACAAACGCTCAACAGGCCGCAAACCTTGCGCGCCGGTCGCCGACGTTCCTCGTAGTCTGTCGGCGCGATGATCCGTGCCGAGAACCAAGCCCGCTGACGTGGGCGACCGCGAGGATCCGCAGCTCGGAGCGCGGGCGCAGTCGGCGCGCGCCGCGCGGCTGATGGATCTGCTCGGGCTGAGTGAGGACGAGCTGTGCGCGGTCCTTGGCGTCGATGCGCTCACGCTGCTCTCGGGGCAGCTCGATCACCGTCCCGAGCTGCCGATCCTGCTCGGTCTCCTCGACGAGGCCGACGAGCGCGCGGGCGCCGCGGTGCTCAGACGCTGGGTTCGCGCCGCCGGCCCGCGGGGCCGGCCGATCGACGCCCTGACGCGTCGTGACTTCGGCGCCTTCGAGGACGCGCTCGACGATCTGGCCCAGCGAGGCTTCGTGCTCCGGGGCGGTCGTGGCTGAGCCCTTCACGCATTCGTTCCGCGTCCGCTACGCCGAATGCGACGTGCAGGGCGTGGTGTTCAACTCCCACTACCTCGCGTTCGTCGACATCGTCATCACCGAGCTCTGGCGGGAGGCGTTCGGCGGCTACGGCGTCATGCTCGATCGGGGCGTCGACGTCGTCGTGGCCGAAGCCAATCTGCGCTTTCACCGCCCGGCCAGGTTTGACGACACGGTGACGGTGTCGACGACGATCACCCACCTGGGCACGACGAGCATCGTCAGCCAGCATCGGCTCCTGCGCGGCGACGAGACGCTTGTCGAAGCCGACATACGCCACGTGATGGTCGACCGCGAGTCGATGGCCAAGACGCCGATCCCCGACTGGGCGCGCAGCGGACTCGCGCCCTGGACGGTTCCGGTTTAGTCCTCTTCGTCCTCGTCTTTGGGCTGATCGCCCGGCCAGAAGCCGGTCAGGTAATGAAAGCTCTTGGCCGCGCCGCGCTCCATCAGGGCGGCGACGCCGGCCATCGTGGCCGCCTTGAGCGCCGCCGCACCGACCACCTTGGGCGCGGATTGATCCTCGCGGGTTGGCTTGGGTGGGTCCTCGTCGTCGACCTTGGCCCAGATCGCCTTGAAGGTCTTCCGCCCCAGCCAGCCCGCTATCAGGCTGGCCACGATGGCGAATGGCTTGTAGAAGAGCTTGAGGACGAACACGCCGTGGAGCCTACCCGTACTCCAGATGGAGGACTCCGGCCGGTGCGATTGCTCCACCTGCCAGTGGTCCACGACCGGCACTTGTGAGTAAATGGTTAACCGAACAGGCCGATCTAAGGATCAGGGCAATGGTCGAGGACGATCACAACGAGCGCAGTGGCGATGCCGACGAGCTCCTTCGCCGAGCGCTGCTGGACGACTCCTCGTCGGTGGCCGTATCCCTCCGGGTCGACGGACTGCCGCTGAGCGACGCGCTGACCGTGATCTTCCACGCGCGTCGCGATCTCGGCACGCTGCAGACGTACATCGCGCCGGGCAGTCGCGGCACCGGCGCCACGGTGACGGCCAACGAGCTCCTGCGCGTCCCGTGCGACCTGGATCTCGGTGACGCCGAGGATCGCGCCGAGGCCGAGCGCCTGTACGTCGAGCAGGCCAGCGCCCTGCGCGACGCCCTGGTCGGCGCCGACCTCGTGCTCGACGTGTGGCGCGAGCCGCTCGGTGACCTCGTCGGTAGCGGCGTGACGGTCGACCGTTCGGTGCAGCTGTCGGTCAAGTTGCCCGCGCCGCGGCTGCTCCCGACCGCGCTGGTGGCCAGCGACGCGCATCTCGTCGTCACCCCCGTCTGTGGCGCCCGGACGCTGGCCGAAGGGCGGCCGCGGCTGGGGATCGCGTGCGCCCAGCAGGACTTCAGCCGGGTCTACCCGCTGGCCGACGATCCCGAGCGCTGCGTCGAGGACTTCCTTGACCTCTCGCGCGAGCACGCCAGGTCGCTGGCGCTGCGACTCGACCATCAGGAGGCCTCGGTCGAGCGCTTCCTCGAGTTGAGCGGCGAGGACTTTCCGGCCGCTGGTTAGATGGAAGCAACCATCTAGTAGCTTCGCGCGCGATGCGGCGCGTCTACCTCATCGCAATCGGCCTCGGCGTGATTGTCTTCTTGTTCATCAGCGCCCTGCTGGCCAGGGCGTTCAACGCCGACGGGAATGAGCGCTCGGCGATCACGGCGTTGATTCAGGCCGAGGCGGCCGGGAACGCGAACGGGGTCATCAGCGCAGTCCACGACTGCAGCGCGAGCGCGAGCTGCCGTGCCCAGGCGCGGGTGAACGCGGCGGCGCTCAAACATCCCGGTTCGGTGTCGATCCTGTTGCTCCAGCCGTCGACGGGGTTCTCGCTGACCAGCACGCTCGGGTATTCCCGCGTGGCGTGGACCGTGGGGGGCTCGCTGCCTCGGGTTCAGTGCGTGAAGGTCAGGCGCGCGGGCAACGTGATCAGCGGAATCAGCATTGAGCTGCTGTCGATAACCCGCAAGCTCGCGGGCGATGCGACGTGCCCAAGTCTGAGCTGACGATCAGCTCCTGCGGCGGCTGACCGTCACCTGCGGATGGGCGTGCGCTGAGGTTCTCGCGCGGGCCGGCGATCGCGCTTGCCGCGATAGTCGGACAACCGTCGATGGTCACGCAGGCGAACGCGCGCCGGGTCGGCGTCGGGGAGCGGAATCCCGCCGCGAGGCGCTTCGGGCGGCTTGGGCGGCAGCTTCGGACCCCGGCCCCAGCCGTCATCGCTGCCCGAGTCAGATGACGAGGAAGACGGGCCGGGAGGTTCCCGGAGCGCGGGAATGATCAGCACCGCAACGCAACCCAAGCCGAGGAAGTGCACACCAGCGATCATCAGCAACAGCTGAGCCTCGCCCGACATGATTTAAGGGTAGCGCGACCGGCAACCCCTGAAAACGCCCGCTCGCTACCATCGATGACCGCTCATGGCCAGCGCAACCACAACCGCTCTGTCAGTCGCGCAACGGGAACCCGAGGGATCCCGGGCGGCCCGGCGCCTGCGCCGTACCGGCCAGATTCCCGGCGTTGTCTACGGCGGCGATGAGCAACCGGTGGCGTTTCGAGGTCGACGCCCGCGAGCTGCGGCTGGCTCTGGCCCACGCCGGGGCCGTGTTCGATCTGAGCATCGACGGCGCCGGGTCGACGCCCGTCGTGGTCAAGGAGCTCACGCGCCACCCGGTCCACGGCCAGACGGTCCACATCGACTTTCTCCGCGTTCGTCTCGACCAGGCGATCGAGGCCACCGTGGTACTCGAGCTGACCGGGACCGAGGACGCGCCCGGGGTCAAGGAGGGCGGAGTTCTCGAGCACGTCACGCGCGAGCTGACCGTCGAGGCGCTGCCGACCGAGATCCCCGACTCCCTCCACCACGACGTCTCCGAGATGGTCATCGGCGACACAGTGACCCTCGACGCGATAAGCGCGCCCCCGGGCGTGACGCTGGTCGACGATCCCGAGACGGTCATCGCCACGCTCACGCCACCGCGGCTCCAGGTCGAGGAAGAGCCCGGGATCGAAGAGGAGACCGAGCTCGTCGAGGGCGAGGTGCCGGCCGAGGGCGAGCCGGGCGCCGGCGACGCGAGCGCCGGCGAGGGCGAATCCTCCGACGAGTAGACGATGTCAGCCACGGGCCGTCATGGCGGCCGCGTCGACTGGTTGATCGTCGGGCTGGGCAATCCCGGCGGCGAGTACGTGGGAACGCCGCACAACATCGGTTTCGCGACCGCCAACGCCCTCATCGCGCGCTGGGCGCTGCCCGTGCCCAAACCGAAATATCGCGGCCTGCTGACCGAAGGGCGAACCGGCTTGGGTGGGCCGCGGGTGGCCGTCCTGCTTCCGCAGACGTACATGAACGAGGCGGGCAGGTCGGTGGGGCCGGCCCGCGGCGCTCTCAAGCTGCCGGTCGAGAATGTGCTGGTCCTCCACGACGAGATCGATCTTCGCTTCGGCCGCGTCCACGTCCGCACCGGCGGTGGGCTGGCCGGTCACCGTGGGCTGAAGTCGATCCGCGAAGGGCTGGGATCGGCCGACTTCAGTCGTGTTCGCATCGGAGTCGGCCGCCCGCCGACGAGCGATCCCGACGAGGTCGCCGCCTACGTTCTCAGCCGCTTTCGCGAGCCCGGCGCCGAAGTCGAGGCGCTGATCGAGCACGCCGCCGATGCGGCCGAGCAATTCGTTCTGGGCGAGCCCTCCGCTTCATAGACTCAGAAGCAGATGCTCCGCGATCTGCTCACCCATGCTGATGACGATCCCCAGACGGCTTCGCTGCAGCGGGACGGTGGGCGCGCGTTCGTCTCGCAGTCGCTGCGTCCATACCTGATCGCAGCGCTGCTGGACCACGAGCCTGAGCGGCCGGCCATCGTCGTGGCCGGCGACGATCGGGCCGCCCGCGACCTCGCGGCCGGGCTGCGCAGCTGGCTGGCGCCGCGAACCATCCGTTATTACCCGAGCCGCGGCGTCACCTACGAGTCGCATCTGGCGCCGCCGCCCCATCTCGTGGGGCTGCGCATAGCCGCGCTCGACTCGCTCCTCGACGACTCCGCCGACGCCGCGCCGGTCGTCGTCGTCAGCGCGGTCGCCCTGTCGGAGAAGGTGCCCGACCCGGCCCTACGTCCACGCGGATTCACGCTGAGGATGGGCGATCTGCTCGACCTTGACGAGACCGCCACCGATCTCGTCGCCGCCGGCTACGAGCGGGTCGAGCAGGTGGAGGACCGGGGCCAGTTCGCAATCCGAGGCGGCCTGCTCGACGTGTTTCCCGCCACCGAGGACCGCGCCGTGCGCGCCGACCTGTTCGGAGACGAGATCGAGTCGCTGCGATGGTTCTCGACCTTCACCCAGCGCTCGCTCGGAGACGCCGAGGAGGTCGAGGTGGCGCCGGCGGCCGAGCTCGCCCCCGAGCACCGCGAGCTGGCCGAGATCGCCGCGCTGGAGGACGAGGCCGACCGGCCCGACATCGCCGAGCTACTCCCCGTCGAGGACTTCCACCCATTCCTGGCGCTGGCCCCCGAAGCGGCCGCTGTCATCCTCGCCGGCGAGGAGGATGTCGCGCCGGCGCTGGCCGACCACTGGCAGGACGTGACGGCGGCGTTCCACGACGAGGACGCCCACCAGCTGTATCTCGCGCCCGCGGTGATCGAGGATGCCCTGCGCGACCGGGGCCGGATCCGCCTGTCGAGCATCGATCAGGACCAGCCGTTTCAGTTCCGCGCCCAGGCCGCCGACGTCGCCGCCCGGGGGATACGCGAGGCCGAGCCCGAGCTCGAGAAGCTCCACCGATCGGGCTACCGGACGGTGGTGGCCTTCGCGAGTCGCGGCGAGGGCGAGCGAGCCGCCTACAACCTTGGGCGCCTGAAGGTCCACTGGCTTTCCGAAGATGGCGCCGGGCAGGACGGGGCCGGGACCGGGGCCATCACGTTCGCACGCGCCCGGCTGGCCGTGGGCTTCATCGCGCCCCAATTCCACCTCGCGGTGATCCCGGACCACCGGCTGTTCCGCCGGCGCCGCCCGGCGCCGGGCCGCCCCGAACGCCGGCGGGGGGTGCTGCGGAGCTTCGCCGACCTGCGGACGGGCGACATCGTCGTCCACGAGGACCACGGGATCGCCCGCTTTGCCGGCTTCGACACCAAGACCGTGGCCGACGTGACGCGCGACTATCTGTACCTGGAGTACGCGGGCTCGGATCGCGTGTTCGTCCCCGTCGACCAGCTGGCCAAGATCTCCCGCTACGTGGGAGCCGGGGGCGCTCACCCGCCGCTCTCCAAGCTCGGCGGCACGCGTTGGGACACGATCAAGGCGCGGGCCCGGCGGGCGGCCCAGGAGCTGGCTGGAGAGCTGCTCAACCTGTACGCGGAGCGCAAGCGCCGCCCCGGCCACGAGTTCCCCGTCGACACCGACTGGCAGCGCGAGTTCGAGGACGCCTTCCCCTACACCGAGACTCCCGACCAACGCGACGCGATCGAGTTCGTCAAGGCCGACATGGAGTCGGCGCGGCCGATGGACCGGCTGATCTGCGGCGACGTCGGCTACGGCAAGACCGAGGTGGCGCTGCGGGCGGCGTTCAAGGCGGTCCAGGACGGCAAGCAGGTGATGCTGCTCGTGCCCACGACGATCCTTGCCCAGCAGCACTACGGCACGTTCACCGAGCGGTTGCGCGAGTATCCGGTGACGATCGAGCACGTGTCGCGCTTCCGGCCGGCCCCCGAGCAGCGCGAGGCGGTGGCCCGATTCAGCCGCGGCGAGGTCGACATCCTGATCGGAACGCACCGGCTGCTGTCGCGCGACGTGCGGGCGCGCGACCTGGGTCTTCTGATCGTCGACGAGGAGCAGCGTTTCGGCGTCAAGCAGAAGGAGCTGCTGCGCCAGCTGAAGCTCCGAGTCGACGTGATCTCGATGAGCGCCACCCCGATCCCCCGCACGCTGCAGATGTCGCTGGCCGGCGTGCGCGACATCAGCGTGATCGAGACCCCGCCCGAGGGGCGCCGCCCGGTCAAGACGTACGTGGGCGAATACGACGAGGAGCTCGTGCGCCGGGCGCTGGTGCGTGAGCACGAGCGCGGAGGCCAGGCCTTCTTCCTCCACAACCGGGTCGAGTCGATCGACGAGACGGCCGAACGCCTGCGCGGGCTGTGCCCGGGCATGCGCTTCGAGGTCGCGCACGGCCAGATGGAGGAGAAGGAGCTCGAGAAGCGGATGCTCGCGTTCCTGCGCGGTGACGCCGACGTGCTCGTGTGCACCTCGATCATCGAGTCGGGCATCGACATCCCCCAGGCCAACACGCTGATCGTCGAGCGAGCCGACGCTTTCGGCCTGGCCCAGCTCTACCAGATCCGTGGCCGGGTGGGGCGCTCGCGCGAGCGGGCCTACGCGTACCTGCTGTACCCCAGCGCGGCGGCGTTGACCGGCGAGGCGGCCCAGCGGCTGTCGGCCCTGAGCGACTACACCGAGTTGGGGGCGGGCTTCAAGATCGCCATGCGCGATCTGGAGATTCGCGGCGCGGGCAACCTGCTCGGCGACGAGCAGTCCGGTCACGTGGCGGCGCTCGGCTTCGAGCTCTACATGCAGATGCTCGACGAGGCCGTGGCCGCGGCCGCTTCCGATGGAGGCCCGGAAGAGGACTGGGAACCCGTCCGCCTCGACGTCAACGTCGACGCCTACGTGCCCGCGGACTACATCCCCTACGAGCAGGCCAAGGTCGACGTGCACCGGCGGATCGCGGCGGCGCGCGAGGTGGCCGATCTGGTGTTGTTGCGCGAGGAGCTCGAGGACCGCTTCGGCGACGTACCCGAGCCCCTGCGCAACCTGATCTCGCTTCAGCAGGCGCGCATCAAGCTCGGTCAGGCCGGCGCCACCGCGGTCACGTTCCGGGGCGGGCGGCTGGCCGTGACGCCGATCGAGCTCGATTCGGTGCGAGCCAAGAAGCTCCGGGCCGAGATTCCCGAGGCCCTCTACGAGTCGGGCAAGTCCCAGCTGTCGGTGCGCGTACCCGACGATCCGACCAAGCGCTTCCCGGCCGTCGTCCGGGCCGCCGACGTGCTGCTGGCGGTCACGCGCGAGGCGGCGTAGCCAGGCTGCGGACGTCGGCGAGGATGCCGGCGCTGTCGGTCTTCATCCGCTCGTCGGTGACCCGGAGAACGGGGCAGCGAGCGCGCGTCAGCTTTGCGTCCCTGAGGCGATCGGTCTCGAAGGCGCGCGGATTGGCGTGGTAGGCGTGGCCGTCGACCTCGACGACAAGGCGGGTCTCGGGCCAGAAGAAATCGACCAGTAGGCCGGCCACCAGTACATTGGTCTGCGGTTCGGGGATGTCGGGATCGGTTCGGATCAGGTCGTAGAACCGCCGCTCCAGCGGTGAGCGGGTCTCCGGTGGCGGGCGGTAGGCGGCGAGGGCGGCGCTGACCCGTTTCGCGCCGGGGCGGTGCGGCGCGCGGGCGATGGCGCGGTCGAGCGCCAGGAGGTCGAAGATGCGCCGGCGCTCCGCCTCCTCGATGGCCTTGACGACCAGGTGTGGTTTGAGGCCGGCGGCAAGGTCGACGAGGGTGCGGGCGGGGGAGGTGATCGGGATGTGGTCGTGGATCGTGACGTCCTCGGGGTCGAACGCGCTCGTGTAGTGGGCGCGGATCCTGGCGTGGGAGCGGCTCTTGCGCTGGAGGGCGACCTCGATCCGCGGCCCCGACGACCAGATGCCCCACACGGCTGCAGCGCTGCGGTGGCTCAGGTAACAGGGAGGCTGGTACGAGAGGACGGCGGCCATCCGGTGGCCGGCCGGCGTCAGCCGTTGTCGAGCGATTGCGTACACGCCTTTGTGCACCCGAGTCAGAAAACCAGTGGCGAGCCGGTACTGGATCAGTTGTGCCGTAAACCCCAGCTCGAGCAGCTGCCGGTGCGCCACGACCCCGTGCTGCCGGTCAGCCAAGGCCACCACCGCCCGTTGGTTCCAACGATTACCTAGATTATCTAGAGAATCGTTGGACCCTTCCGCCATGACCTCAGCGTTCCACCATTGGTGTGACGCATGGGTGACAGAGCGTAAGAACTCAGTAACAGTTCGTGCCTGCGGCCGCCCCGTCGCTCGATGGTCGCTACCATCAGCGACGTCGATGAAGCGGATGAAGACCTTTCTGGCGCTTGGCGCTTTTTTTGTGGTCGGGGTGGCCCTGTCGGGCTGCGGCTCCGGGATCCCCGGTAACGCCGTGGCTGACATGGCCGGCAACCCGATCTCGACGACCGCCTTCAAGCACTGGATGTACATCGCCGCCAAGGGCAGCTCGGCCCAGACGCCGGGCGCACCGGTGATCGTGCCCAGCGATCCGCCGAACTTCGACAGCTGCGTCTCGCAGGTCAAGGCCCAGATCCCCACGTTTGCCAAGGGCAAGACCGACGCCCAGATCCGCACGGCCTGCAAGCAGCTCTTCACCTCCCTCAACGGGCAGGTCATGGACTTCCTGATCCGCGCGTACTGGTACCAGGCCCAGGCCACCAAGCTCGGGATCAAGGTCAGCCAGGCGGACATCAACACGGCCTTCGCGGCGGCCAAGAAGCAGCAGTTCCCCACCGACGCCGCGTTCAAGACCTTCCTCAGCCAGTCGGGCCAGACGCTGAACGACATCGTGTTCCGCGTCCGCGTCAACGAGATCTACAAGAAGCTCCTGGCCAAGCATCAGTCGACGCTCAACGCCGCGGCGATCCAGACTTACTACAACAGCCACCGCAGCCAGTTCGGCAAGCCCGCGACGCGCAACATCCGCATCGTCCGGACCAACACGCTGAACGAAGCCAACGCCGCCAAGGCGGCCCTGATGCACGGCCAGAGCTGGGACGTGGTGGCCAAGAAGTACTCGATCGACAACGCGACCAAGAACAAGGGTGGCGTCATCACGGGGGTCACCAAGGGCCAGGAGGAGCAGGCGCTCGACACCGCCGCCTTCGGCGCCAAGATCAACACCATCGTCGGGCCGGTGCACGGCCAGTTCGGCTACTACATCGTCGAGGTGACGAAGATCACCACGGGCACGCAGCAGACGCTGGCGCAGGCCACTCCGCTGATCAAGCAGATTCTCAACGGCAACCGCCAGACGGCCGCCCAGACCGCCGTCGACGCTCAGGCCAAGAAGCAGTGGCTGAGCCAGACCAAGTGCCGCTCGGACTACGCGATGGCCGACTGCTCGGGCTACAAGGCCCCGAAGACAACTGCGAGCACGGCGCCGAGCACGACCACGGCTGCGCCGCCGACCACCACCTCCTCGCCGTAGCCCTTGAGCTCCGACGACGGCCGGTCGAGGAGTGCGCAAGCCCTCGAGCGGCTGGACGCGATCACGCGCCGGCTGCGCAAGGAATGCCCGTGGGATCGCGAGCAGGACGAGCGGACGATCGTTCCCCACACGGTGGAGGAGGCCTACGAGCTCGCCGACGCCGCCAACCGGGGCGATGACGCCAAGCTGCTCGACGAGCTCGGCGACGTCCTCTTCCAGGTCCACTTCCTCGCCCTGCTGCTGGAGGAGCGGGGAGCCGGTGACCTGGCCCAGGTCGCCCAGCACACGATCGACAAGCTGATCCGCCGCCACCCGCACGTGTTCGGCGACGTCGAGGCCGAGAGCGCCGGCGAGGTCCTGCGCAACTGGGACAAGATCAAGCAGACCGAGTCCGGACGCGAGCGGGGCATCTTCGGCGAGGTGCCCGAGAACCTCCCCGGCCTCCTCTACGCGCGCAAGGTGCAGCGCCGAGCGGCCTCGACCGGATTCGACTTCCACGAGCGCGAACTCGAGCAGCCCCTCCAGGCGCTGCGGGACGAGGCCGACGAGCTCGAGGCCGCGGCGGACAAGAACGAGCAGTTCGACGAGCTCGGCGACGTGCTCTTCGCCGCCGTCAACATCGCCCGCAAGCTCCACCTCGATCCCGAGCTGGCCCTCCGGGCATCGGCCGAGCGCTTCCGCTCCCGCGTCCAGCGCGCCGCCGAGCAGGCCGCATCCGACGGGCGGACCTGGAACGATCTCCGGCCCGACGAGCAGTTGGTCTACTACGCCGCCGCTCGCCTGACCGAAGGAGGATCCGAATCGAGATGAGCCAGATCGAGCACGTGCACGCCCGCCAGATCCTCGACAGTCGCGGCAACCCGACGGTCGAGGTCGAGCTGAGCCTCAGGTCGGGAGCCTGGGGTCGCGCGGCGGTTCCGTCTGGCGCCTCCACCGGCGAGTTCGAGGCCACCGAGCTGCGCGACGGCGGGTCGGACTGGATGGGCAAGGGGGTGAGTCAGGCGGTCGAGAACGTCAACGGCGAGATCGCCACCGCCGTCCACGGCCAGGACGCCGGCAGCCAGGGGGCGCTCGACCGGATGCTGATCACGCTCGACGGCACGCCGAACAAGTCGCGCCTCGGCGCCAACGCGATCCTTGCCGTGTCGCTGGCCGCGGCCCACGCGGCGGCCGCCGAGGAGCGCCTACCCCTGTGGCGCTACCTCGGTGGCGACTCGGCGCACATCCTTCCCGTGCCGATGATGAACGTTCTCAACGGGGGCGCCCACGCCGACAACGCCGTCGACTTCCAGGAGTTCATGATCGTGCCGATCGGGGCGCGGACGTTCGGCCAGGCTCTCCAGATCGGCTCCGAGGTGTTCCATCACCTCAAGCGCACCCTGCACGACCGGGGTCTCGGTACCGCGGTCGGCGACGAGGGTGGTTTCGCGCCCGACCTGCGCTCCAACGAGGAGGCCCTGGAGGCGCTGATGTCGGGAATTCGCGCCGCCGGCTACGTCCCCGGCGAGCAGGTGGCCATCGCGCTTGACCCCGCCGTGTCGGAGATCTACCGCGACGGCGAGTACGTGCTCCAGCACGAGGGGCGGCGGTTGAGCGCCGACGAGCTGGCCGGCTACTGGAACGAGCTGGCCGGCCGCTACCCGATCATCTCGCTCGAGGACGGGATGGCCGAGGAGGACTGGGCGGGGTGGACGACGCTCACCGACCAGCTGGGCAACCGGATCCAGCTCGTCGGCGACGACCTGTTCGTGACCAACACCGAGCGCCTGCGCCGGGGGATCGATACGGGCGTGGCCAACTCGATACTCATCAAGGTCAACCAGATCGGCACCCTGACCGAGACGCTGGCCGCGATCCGTATGGCCCGCGAGAGCGGCTACACGGCGGTCATGTCGCACCGCTCGGGCGAGACCGAGGACGTGACGATCGCCGACCTCGCTGTCGCCACCGGCTGCGGCCAGATCAAGACCGGAGCTCCCTCGCGCACCGACCGCGTGGCCAAGTACAACCAGCTGCTGCGGATCGAGGAGGCGCTGGGTCCGGACGCCGAGTTCCCGGGCCGCCGCGCCTTCCGCACCTGACGCCGCGCGTGCACCCCGGCTTGCAGCAGGAAGGACTGTTGTGGCGTCGAACGAAGCGGTCACGGCATGCCGTACGCGCGGGCACAGGCAGCGAGACACCGCGAGACGCGACGGACGCCGGTCCGGCCGCGTCGCGTGGCTCGTCCACGCGCGCGAGTGCGCTGGGATCGGCTCGGGCGCACCTGTCTGTTGATCGTGCTGGTCATCGTCGCCGGGCTCTACGTCGAGCACACGCTGTCGTACTTCTCCACTCGGGCTCAGGCCGACGCCCAGATCTCGACCGTTCACCAGCTGACCAAGGACAACGCCCAGCTCGTCCGCCAGCAGCGCGCGCTGGCCAACCCGGCCACGATCGCCCGGGACGCTCGCGCGCTGGGCATGGTCCGTCCGGGCGAACGCCCCTACGTGGTCACCGGCCTGAAGCATTAGGTGCCTGATGCCGGGGCCTGACCCTCGGCAGACCGAGCAGGTCATCGCGCTGTGGCGCGAGGGCGAGCGCCGCCTGGCCACGGCGGAGCCGAGCCTGCGGTCAGTGCTCGAGCGCGTCCGAGATGCGATCGTCGCCGAGCTCCGCCGGCGCCTCGGCGGTCCCTTCCTGACCGGTGAACTGGTGCAGCTCTACCTCGACGAGGGCACCGACTGGTGCTTCTCGATCGCCGTGCGGGTCGCCCCGAGACTCCCGAGGCGTGGGACATGACCACGGTGGCGGGGGCCGCGTTCGCGCGCTACGTGCGCGAGTCCGGCGACTATGCGGGCGGGCGCCGGATCGTCGAGGATTGACCGAGCACTCGGCCGTGCCCGACCAGCTACTCCGCGTCGTCTGATTCCTCGCCGCCGGCGCGGCGAATGACGATCTGATCCTCCTCGATGGCCACCTCGACGGGGCGGTGGCCGGCCCAGTACTCGGCGTAGATCGGATCGTCCTGGACGGCCGGATCGAGCCACAGGCCGTAGCCCTCATCGCCGTGGTCGAACGTCGCCTCGAGCGGCCCCGTGGACTTGCGCCGGGTGCGCCCACCGCGCCCGCCTCGCCGTCCGCGGCGACGCCGGCCCTTGGGCTCGTCCTCGGCGTCCTCCTCATCCTCATCATCGCGCTCGGCCTCGGCGGCATCGAGCTCGGCGGCGATGAGCGCGTCATCCTCGGCGCGCAGGTCGATGTCCTCGTCGAAGTCGACCGCGGGGGCGCCCTCGGTGTCGGTGCCGTTGTCCAGGTCCTGCTCGCGCTTGAAGGCCTGGATCTGTTGGACGGTGACCTCGAGCTGGTGGGCGATCCAGGCGTCGGTACGGCCCTGGCGGACCCACGCGCGGATGCGATTCAGCTCTGGGCGAAGTGATTTACGTGCCATGAGGCGCGGAGACTATTACAGCCGACGGTTGGGCGGCCCCCCAACCGGGTGGCCTGATCGTTGAGTGCTTGTGCAACGAAGGTTCGGGCCGGTATCCTGGTAGCTGGGCAGGCTGGGCCCCTCTTCGAGACGGAGCGGACTCCGGTCGTGTCATTTACCCGTCTACGAGCAGGGAGGCATCCTTTCTATGTTGGTACTGACCCGTAAGTCGAATCAGAGCATCATGATCGGCGACGACATTGAGGTGTCGGTGCTGGCGATCATCGGGGAGAAGGTCAGGATTGGCATTCAGGCGCCGCGAGACATCCCGGTGTTCCGTAAGGAGGTGTACCTCGAGATTCAGGCCGAGCGCCTGCAGGAGAGCAAGGGCGCGGGCGGACGCGAGGAAGTCGACGCAGCGCTGCGCGGCCTAGGGGACGCCGGCTAGCTACCGCGGTCGACCGCGCGGCTCAGAACACCCGCGCGGACGCGGGCCCCCGAGACGGGGGGGCCTAACCGAGGAGCCGGTACAGCGTCTCGAACATCGCCGCCGTGACGATCAGCGCGGTGGCGATCAGCGACAGCACCAGCAACCAGAAGCGGAACGAGCTGCGTTTCTTCTCGCGCTCGATTCCGCGCCTGCGCGAGCGGGAAACCGCCTGTCTACGCAGGTGATCCCGGCGGTTACGGTCAAGCTGCGACTCGTGCCGAAACTCCTGCTCGAGCTGCGCGAGACTTTGGCGCATCTTCATGGCCATGGCGCGCCGAGCCTACCATTTGCGGCCCCGGTTATGTAGACACAGCGGCCTTATGTAGACGACTGCTAGTGGACGGTCTGACCCTCGTACACGTGGACGAAGCGCAGGTAGTTGTCGGCGATCAGGGACGCCGCAGCCTGGCGATCGAGCCCGTCGTCGAGGAACGCCTTCAGGGCGTCCCACCAGATCGAGCGGCCGATGGCAAAGCCGATGAACCCGTCCACCGGGGCGGCGACCTGGAGCCAGTGCTCGACCTTCTCGTTGGAGGCGCCCCGGCCGAGGAGCACGCAGACGACACCCGAGCGACCTTCGCCTGAGCGGGTCTGATCGGCCAGCATGGCGGCGTCCTCGCGCTCGTCGACGCCCTCGATCTTCCAGATGTCGACCTCGATGCCGAACTTCTGGATGTCGACGATCGCCTGGCGCATCAGCGCGGGGCGCATCTCGGCGTCGTAGCGGTCGGTGTCGCCGTCGACCGACGCGAGCTGGCCGTCGGTGGCCGGCACGAGGAGCTCGAAGAGGAACTTCCGTCCGTTGGCGTGAAGCCAGTCGGCCAGCCGCTTGAGCCGTCCGAGCTGGCGCTGATTCATCTCGGCGTCGTCCTCGGGGTTGTAACGGACGAGGACCTTGGAGAAATCAGGGTCGAACTCGGAGATGTGCTCGGGGAAGTCCTCGCCGTAGTCGAAGTCGAACTCGTTCTGCCCGGACTTCTCGACCGGCATCGCGAGCTTGAGACCCTGCTCGCGGGCACGCGTGGGGATGTTCGAGCCGAACTGCTCATCGACGAGAACGCCGGTTGCGCCGGCCTGCGCCCCGCGACGGACGGCGTCGAGCATGCCCTCGAAGATCAGCCGCTTGGCGTCGGAGATCGTCTCGGTCTGCTCGGGCGTGGGGTCGCCCTCGATCCCGAACATCTTCTTCTGGAACGACCCACGATGGTCGAACGCCAGGATGTAGAGCTTGCCGTCATATCCGAGGGCCATTCAGTCCGTCCTTTTCTCCGGTGATCGTGGCTGGTGCCAGTCTACGGCCCGGTTAGCCGGGTAGGCTGCGCCGCGTGGACCACGCCTTCCACGGGCCCGCCATACACGATCGGGATCGAGGAGGAGCTGATGATCCTCGATGCCAGCACGCTCGAGTTGGTCAACGCCATCGAGACGATGCTCGAGGCTGCGCCGTCGGGCGAGATCAAGCCCGAGCTGATGGAATCGGTGCTCGAGGTCTCGACCGACCCGTGCGCCAACACGGCCGAGGCGGGGGAGCAGCTGCGGGCGCTGCGCCGCCAGGTGGCGGAGACGGCGGCGAGCAAGGAGCTCGCGATCGGCTCCGCGGGCACGCACCCGTTCGCGATGTGGGAGGACCAGCGGATCGTGGCCCGGCCGCGCTACCGCGACCTGATCTCGGCCCTGCGCTTCGTGGCCCGCCAGGAGCTGATCTTCGGCATGCACGTCCACGTCGGCGTCGATGACCCCGACAAGGCGATCCACGTGGCCAACGGGATGCGGGTCCACATGCCGGTCCTGCTCGGCCTCTCGGCCAACTCGCCCTTCTGGCGCGCCGACGCCACCGGGCTGGCCTCGACCCGGACACCGATCTTCCGGGCCTTTCCGCGGGTGGGGATCCCGCCCACCTACAAGGACTGGGACGACTACGAGCGGCGAATCGAGTTCATGATCGAAGCCAAGGTGATCGAGGACTACACCTACCTGTGGCACGACGTCCGGCCGCACCCCAACTTCGGCACCGTCGAGATCCGCGTCATGGACTCGCAGACCCACATCGAGCACACCCTCGGGCTGGCCGCGCTCGTCCAGGCCATGATCAAGGAGCTGTGCGAGCACTTCGAGGCAGGCAAGCGGCTCTCGCCGTATCCGTTCGAGATGCTCGACGAGAACAAATGGATCGCCGCCCGGCATGGCCTTGACGGCGAGCTCGTCGATCTGCCCCACTCCGAGCGGGTGTCGACGCGAGCTCTGGCGCACAGGCTGATCGACCGCCTGCGCGAGCACAGCCAGGACCTGGGATCGGCCGGCGAGCTCGAGGCCGTCGAGGACCTGCTGGAGCGAGGCAACGGTGCCGCCAGACAGGTCGTCGTGTACGAGGCAAACCACGATCTGCACGAGGTAATGGCCGAGATCGTGGCCGCCACGGCCGTGTAAACACGTCGGCCTTCAAACGGCCACCCGGGCCGCTCTACAATCGCTTTGTGAGCACCGGCGGCCCGGACCTCTTCGTGATCTGCAAGAGCTGCGGATCAGAGGTGAGTCCGTACATAACCGAATGTCCGTACTGCGGCAATCGGCTGCGCAAACGGGCACCGAAGATCGACCGTCAGGGCCGTGTGGCGGAGAAGAAGCGCCGCCGTCCGCCCGCACCATCCGCTGCCTCGTCTGCGCAACGGCGAGATCCCCGGCATCCGGGCCGAGGCGCGGCCGTACGCGCACGATCGTCCTCGTCCTCCTGGGGCTGGCCGGGCTGTCTGGTGTGGCGCACCTCAGCGCTGACGCTGGTGCAGGTCGGGGTGTTCGGAAAGCCGGGCACCCACTGGTGGCGGATCGTCACGGCACCGTTCATCTACAACAACACCGGTTACGCCTTCGTGACGATCGGGGCGATTGCCCTCTACGGGACGTTGCTCGAGCGCCGGCATGGGCCGTTCCCAGTTCTCCTCCTGTTCGTCGTCGGTGGCATCGGTGGCGTCGCCGCCGCCGCCGCGGCCTACCCACGTCCCGGTGGCCATTGGGGGTAACGGCGGAGCGCTGGCCCTGCTGTGCGCGTGGGCCGTGCCCGACCTGCTTTCGCTCAGGGCCAACCGCGAGATCGAGGGCGACATGCTCGGCACGGCCGTGATCGGGGTCGTCGTCGCCCTGATGCCGCTGGCCGTGCCCTCGGCGAGCTGGCTGGCCACGGCGGTGGGCATCGTGGCCGGGTTCGCCATCGGCCTGCCGCTGGCCAAGCTCCGCCCGGTCTAGGTACTAAACGACGCTGATCGTGCCGGTGCCGGCCGGCGGTGAGCCGACCGATCTGCCAGCCCGGCATCACGCTCGCCCCTCGGCGGGAACGGCGGCGAGCAGTCCGCCCGAGGTCATCGCGTCGCAGCACAGCCACCGCCGCGCCTCGTCGACCGAGTCGGCGAAGGTGGAGAAGCCCTCGGCGTGGGCGCGGTTGCGCCGCGTCCCTCCCGCCACCGACCGTCCCTCGGGGTCGGCCAGCAGCTCGAGCACGCCCTCGATCGCGGGCACGTCGTCCGCGCGCACCTCGGCGGCCAGGCCGCTGGCCTCGGCGAGCTCGTGGAGGTGGCCGAGCAGGCCGAAGCCGGTCACGTCGGTGAGGCCGTGGGCGCCGGCGCGGCGCGCGGCGGCAGCGGCGTCGCGGTTCAGGGTCGTCATCACCTCGACCGCCCGCTCGAGCGGGGCGCCGGGCACTCCGCGCTTGACCGCCGTCGACACGGCACCGGCGCCGAGGGGCTTGGACAGCACGAGCGCGTCGCCGAGCTGCCCGCCGGCGTTGGTGAGGATCTCGTCGGGGTGTACCACCCCGGTGACGGCCAGCCCGAACTTGGGCTCGGCGTCCTCGATCGAGTGGCCGCCGAGCACGGCGACGCCGGCCTGCGCCGTGACCTCGGCGGCTCCGCGGAGGATCTCGAGCAGGACGTCGCCTCCGAGGTCCTCGATCGAGAAGGCAACGAGGTTGAGCGCGCTCACCGGCGTCGCTCCCATCGCGTAGATGTCGGACAGGGCGTTGGTGGCGGCGATCCGCCCGAAATCGAATGGGTCATCGACGATCGGGGTGAAGAAGTCCACCGTCTGGACCAGGGCGAGGTCGTCGCGAACGCGGTACACGCCGGCGTCGTCGGCGGTCTGATAGCCGACGAGGACGTTCGGGTCCGAGCGCGCCGGCAGGCCGGCCAGGAGCGGGCCGATGGCGGCTGCGGGAAGCTTGCAGCCGCAACCGGCCCCGTGCGACAGCGATGTCAGAGGAACGACCACGTACGTATGATCACCGAAAGGAGTGGTAGACCCCGCCTACACCGACGCCGACCTCGATACCGCGCTTGCCGCCATCACCGATGGCGAGCGGTTGCGCGAGGCACAGGAGTTGGTCATGCGGGTGGCGCCGGCACTGCAGCGCGTGCTCACGGCGGCGCTCGAGGAGGGCGGTTGGTTCGACGCGGGTCAGGACCAGGCGCTGCGCGAGGCGACGGCGGCCGAGGATCCGGCGCAGCGGGTGCGCGCGATGCGCACCCTGCTGGCTGAGGAGACCCGACTGGGGATGCTGGTTGGCGTCGCGGTCGGGTTCGAGCTCGCGCGCGAGCTCGGTCACGCAACCAAACAGGAGGACTGAACGACGATGGATGTGCGCTTTCTCGGACACGCCTGCTTCACCCTGTCGGACGGCGGCGATACCACGGTCCTGATCGACCCGTTCCTGACCGGAAATCCCAAGGCGGCCATCGCCGCCGACGATGTCCGGGCGACGACGATCCTGCTGACCCACGGGCACGTCGACCACTTCGGCGACACGATCGCGATCGCCAAGCGCACGGGCGCGCCGGTCGTGGCGATCACCGAGCTCGCCGGCGAGGTGGGCGAGGAGGGCGTCGACGTGTTCGACCCCAACCTCGGCGGCACCGTCAAGTTCGACTGGGGGTCGGTCAAGCTCGTCCCCGCGTGGCACACCTCGACCACGCCCAAGGGCACGGTCAGCACCCCCGCCGGGCTGCTGATCAACTTCCAGGACACGATCGTCTACCACCTCGGCGACACGTGCCTGTTCTCCGGCCTCCAGCTCGTCGGCAAGCGCACGCCCATCGACATCGCGCTGATGTGCATCGGCGGCCACTACACGATGGACAGCACCGACGCCGTCGACGCCGCGAGCCTCGTGGGCGCCAAGACGGTGATCCCCTGCCACTACAACACCTTCCCGCCCATCGAGACCGACGCCCAGGCCTTCAAGTCCGACGTCGAGTCGTCGACCAGCTCGAACGTGGTCGTGCTCGAGCCCGGCGACACCCACTCGACGTGACCCACGCGATCGTCCTCATCCAGGCCGAGCGCTCCGCCCTGGCCACGCTGGGTGGCCAGCTGGCCGACATCGACGGCGTGGCCGAGGCGTACTCGGTCACGGGTGAGTGGGACTTCGTCGCCGTCCTGCGCCTGCGCGAGCACGAACAGCTCGCGCAGGTCGTCACCGGGCGGGATCTCCCAGCTCACCGGGGTCGGGCGCACCCAGACGATGGTGGCCTTCGAGGTCTATTCCCAGCACGACCTCGAGGCGCTGTTCTCGATCGGTCAGTGACTCACGACGCCAG
Source organism: uncultured Solirubrobacterales bacterium (assembly GCA_963734775.1). Classification (GTDB taxonomy): domain Bacteria; phylum Actinomycetota; class Thermoleophilia; order Solirubrobacterales; family Solirubrobacteraceae; genus Palsa-465. The sequence goes on along the minus strand of CAVTJE010000011.1, from coordinate 59,577 downwards.
GGCGCGGTCGAAGGCGGCAACCATCGCGTCGTAGGTGTGGCCGGCGACGTCGCCGCGCGCCGCCGCCCCGAGGCGGGCCCGGAGCGCCTCGTCGCCGAGCAGCCGGTCGACCGCGTCGCCCAGCGATTGCGGGTCACCGGGCTCGACGACCAGCCCGTTGCGCTCGTGGCGGACCAGGCCTCCCGCGACCGCGCCGACAGCGCGACTGGCGATCATCGGGCGCCCCTGGTGCATGGCCTCGTTGCACACCAGTCCCCAGGGCTCGAGGAATCTCGGCGTGGGGATCGAGGCCAGCACCGCGGTGGTGGCCGCGGCGTAGGCCACGGGAAGCTCGTCTCGCGGCAGCGGGCCCAGCCACCGAGCGCCCGCGGTGCGCGCTCGCCCGAGCGCTCAGCGGCCCGTCGCCGATCAGCACCAGCGTGGCCGCGGGCCGCCGGGCGCGCCAGGTCTCGAGCAGGGTCCCCACACCCTTCTCGGGCACCAGACGCCCGACGTAGAGCGACGATCGGACCTTCTTTGGTGAGGCCATGTCGGGCCCGCCAGCCCTCGACCTCCGCGGCGCCGATCGTGCGCCCGAACAGATCGGCCTCGACCGACTGCGGGGCCACGAACACGTCGTCGTCACGCCCGCGGATCGACGCCACGAACCGGCGTACGTGCTCGCCGTAGGCGATCACGGCATCGGCGTGGCGGTAGATGCGCCGGGTGGCGGGGAGGGCGAGCAGGTGCGCCGCCGACCGGGGTTGACGCCACACCGACGCCCACAGCACGAACCGGTTGCCACCGGCTCGCGTGCCGGCGTAGGCGGCGGGGAGAACCGCCCCGCCGGCGAACGGAGCGATCACCGATTCGTACCGGCGCCCGGCGTTTAGCGCCGCACGCGGCCCGTCGAGCCGCCGGGCCGGGAAGGGTGCGCGGGCGAGCTGCGCGTCCAGATCGGCGAACCAGGCGGGGACGTAGCGCTCGCCGCCGCCGTAGCAGAGGACCTCGAGTTCGTAGCGCTGGGCCAGCCGCTCGTATAGGGGGATGCGGTAGGCGGCCAGGTAGTTGGTGAGCAGGGCGATGGCCATGGCGCGCGCCGGACGTTGGCAGAATCGCCGACTCGCCATGCGCGTGCTTCTGCTTCACAACCGTTATCGCGCCGCCGGTGGGGAGGAACGGGCGGTCAAGGACCTGGCCGGTCTGCTCGAGCGCCGCGGCCACTCCGTGCACTTAATCGATCGGTCTAGTGCTACGACCGGTCGCGGTCGGGCGGCGTGGGGCATGGTGGCCGGAGGCCTCGATCCCGACGAGGTCGGCGATGCCGTCCGCACGCACCGGATCGACGTCGTCCACGCCCACAACATCCACCCGCTGCTCGGTTGGCGCGCGCTGGCGGCGGCGCGGAGCGCCGGCGCCCGCACGGTCCTTCACCTCCACAACTTCCGCCTGTTCTGCGCCATCGGCGTCGCCTACCGCGACGGGGCGGTGTGCTTTCGATGTCGCGGGCGCGACACGGCGCCCGGGCTGCGGTTGCGCTGCCGCGGCTCGCTCGCCGAAGCGGCGGTCTACGCGGCCGGGCTTCACCGCCAGCAGCCGCAGATCTTCGCCCATACCGACCGGTTCGCGGCCGTCAGCCGCGCCACCGCGGACCGGCTGGTCGGACTCGGCCTGCCGGGCGACCGGGTCACGGTGACGCCCAATTTCGTACGGCACTTCGCTACGACCAGCCGCGCCGCCCTCGGCACGTATGCCCTTCTCGCCGGTCGTCTGGTCGAGGAGAAGGGCTACGACACGGCGATCGCCGCCTGTCGTCTGGCCCGGGTGCCGCTCGTCGTGGCCGGCGAGGGGCCCGATGCCTCGCGGCTGCGAAGCCTGGCCACGGGTGCCGACGTCCGTTTTGTCGGGCACGTTCCGGCGGACGAGCTCGCGCGGCTACGCGCGGGGGCGGCGCTGGGCCTCGCGCCGTCGCGGTGGGAGGAACCCTGCCCGTACGCGGTGCTCGACGCCCAGGCCGGCGGGGTTCCCGTGCTCGTCAGCGACCGGGGCGGCCTCCCCGAGCTGGTGCGTCCCGAGGCCGTGATCGTCGGCGCGCGCGTCCAAGACTGGGCGGCGGCGGTGTCGGCGCTGTGGCACGACCCGGACCTCCGTGAGCGCCGGGGCACGTCCGCTCTGGCTCACGCGCGCGTGCACTTCGGCGAGTCGGGCTACTACGACCGGCTGATGAGGCTCTATCGAGCAAGCTGTCTAAGCTGGCGTCCGTGTTCCGGCCTCTCGCCCTAGCTGATACCGGCCGCCGTGTGGATTGCCGGCTGCGGCGGTTCGAGCAGCAGCTCGAGCACCGCGGCCACGGCGTCGAAGAGCACAACCACCACGAGCTCGGCGACCGCCAGCACGACCTCCTCGGCACCGACGTCGCAGACACAGACCGTGAGCGACGAGCACCTCGACCCGAACCAGTCAGGTCCAGTCGGCCGACGTCCGCCTCCCGGTCACGTTCGTCGTGCGCTCGGGCGGAAAGCTCGTGCCGCCGGAGATCGGGGTGCCGTCCAACCTGCCCATCCAGCTGACCGTGCGCTCGGGCGACGGCGCCGCGCATCACGTCGTCCTTCAGGCGCCGAAGCCGACGACGCTCAGCGTGCCCGCGAGCGGCCGCGCCGTCGGTCCGGATCAACGGCCTGAAGAAGGGCACCTACCGGCTCACGGTCGACGGCAAGCCGGGCGGCCAGCTGGTCATCGGAGTCTCGCCCGGGCCGTAGGTCTAGGCGATCCGGGACCCGGGCACGGCGTCCCGGTCGGGCCGCAGTAGCACGACGCCCTGGTCGGGGTCGAGCGCCCCCAGGACCAGTACCTCGGATGAGAATGGGCCGATCCGCCGGGGCGGGAAGTTGACCACGGCGACGACCAGCGTTCCCTCGAGCTCCTCACGCGAGTAATGCGTGATCTGCGCCGAGCTGCGCTTGGCCCCGACCTCGGGGCCGAAGTCAATCGTCAGCTTCCAGGCGGGCACGCGTGCCTCGGGAAAGTCGTCGACGGCCAGCACGCGCCCGACGCGCATGTCGACCGCCTGGAAGTGGTCGATGTCGATCACGCCTGGCGCCGGCTACGGCCCGGTGATGGTGCCCGAGCCGTCGGTGCCGTCCGTGGGTGTCGTCGGCGTGGTGGGGGTGCTCGGCGTCGTCGGGGTGACGGCCGGCGTGGTCGTGGGCGGCGTCTGCTGCAGTCGTCGTGGTGGGCGGCGACGGCTGGTCTGAGAACGTCGTCGTCGGTTGGGTGGGGAGGACCGTCGGGTCGGTCTGGGTCTGCGTCCGGCCCGGCAGCGTCGGGGTCGTGGTCGTCGTCCGCGGCGGCGACGTGGTCTCCGGAGTGGTGGAGATCGTCGTCGAGGTGGTCGCGCGGCGTTGTGCTCGTGGTCGGTCGTCGTGGTCGACGGCGTGACCGAGGCCACCAGCGCGCCGGACGGCTTCTTCGACGTCTTGTCGGTCGTCTTGGTGGCGTCCTTCTTGGCCGCGGCCGTGGCATGGTGTTTGGCCGAGCTCGGTGGCGTGTGGCTGCGAGGAGCCAGAGGACTTGTTGACGGTGTGGCTGTTCGTGCCGGAGCTGGCCACGCGCGTCCGCGTCGCGCTGCCATGGTCGACCTCGACGGCGCCCGCGGTGACGATGGCCGCCGCGGCCAGCCCGGCCGCCGCCTTGGTGGCGATCGCCCCGACTCCCGCCGAGACGAAGCCACTGGCGCTGGAGCCGGCGAGGATTGTCGAGCCGGTGCTCGCGGCCACCGACGCGGCGGTTGACCCGGCCGCCGTGGTGCCCGCCGCTGTCGTGCCCGCCGCCGTCGTGCCGGCAGCGCTGCGTCGAGCCGGCGGCGCCTGAGCTTGCGGCGCCATGGCCGGCGCCGTGGCCAAGGTGGCCGAAGACGAGCTTCTTGAGCACGACCAACGGGCCGATCGGCATCAGCGCGGCCAGCGCCTTGTTGGTCTCCTTGAGCTGGACCCGGAACGACGCGCAGCGCTTGCACGCCTTCAGGTGGCGCCGGACGAGCGGGCTCGGCTTGCGCCGCAGGCCCTCGGCGACCTCGCCGAGCTCGATCCGCACCTCATCGCAGGACAGCAGGCGCGCCTCGGCCGCCTCGGCCAGCGACACGCGCGCACGGACGAGGAGCGACTTGACGCTGGGCACCGTCGTCTCCATCGCCTCGGCGATCTGCTCGTAGGACAGGGCGTCCATCTCCCTGAGCACGAGCGCCGTCTTCTGCGTCTCGGGAAGCTCGTGGATGTCCCCGACGAGGAGCCGGAACTCCTCGCGCTCGTGGACCTTGTCCGCCGTGGTGGCTCCGTGGTCGGAGAAATGGATGTCCATCGAATCGACTCCGACGGCCTGGGCGCGCCGAAGATGGTTCAGGCATCGGTTGCGCGCGATCCGGTAGAGCCACGGCCGGACGTTGATCGGCCGGTCGTCGGCGAGCATCGCGTTGAACGCCGCGGCCAGCACCTCCTGCAGCACATCCTCGGCGTCCTCGCGCGAGCCGAGCAGGTGGCGACAGAAGGCGAGCAGGCGGCTGCTGTACCGGCTGACGAGGACCTCGAAGGCAGCCGAATTGCCCCGCCGGGCGATCGCGACCAGACGCTCGTCTGACTGCAGGCGCAGTAACGGCGATCGGCCATGGAGGCCGATGCCCCCTGAGTATTTAAGTGCGGAGACTTCCATTCAACCGGTCAGCGAGAAGCTCTCTCTGACAAGGACACCGTAGCAACGCATTAGTTGCGGTTTATCGGTCCTCGGAGCCACTTTTGGGTCGGCGGGAGCACTAACATGCGGCGCGCGCCCGGGTAGACAAAGTGGCAAAGTCCGCGCACTTGAGAATGCGCTGCTCGAAGAGCGTTGCGGGTTCGAGTCCCGCCCCGGGTACTGGGCTCGATTTCACCTCTCTGCAGTGCTCGATTCCCTTCTGCGGCGAGGGCCAAACCCAGCCGTTCCATAGGCCTGACTGAGTTGCTCTAAAAACGGGTATATCACCCCTCGGCCGAGACGATTTCAGGGCCGCCGGTTCCCCTTTGACACCGGAATAAAGGCCTTGCTAGCGTCGATTTGGCCAGTCGCTTTTCGGGGATTTCCAGGGTCCCCCAGGCGGGAGGAGAGTCCGATGTCCACGTCGCTGCGGCGATGCGTAACTCATCGGTGATCGGCCGTGCCGCCGCGCTCGCGGCGGTCGTCGTTGCGGTCGTTGCCGTGGCGGTGATCCTGCTCAGCGGCGGCTCGAGCTATCAGGTCAAGGCGGTCTTCGCCAACGCGAGCCAGATCGTCACCGGCGACCTGGTCGAGGTGTCTGGCAACAGCATCGGGACGGTGTCGAACATCGCCCTGACGTCGACCGGCCAGGCCGAGCTCACGCTGACCATCAACAACAGGGACTACGAGCCGCTGCGTCAGGGCACGCAGGCGACGGTCCGGGAGGCGTCGCTGTCGGGGATCGCCAACCGCTTCGTTGACCTGCGGCTCGGGTCCGGGACGGCGCCCCGCATCAACAGCGGTGGCGTGATCCCGACCCAGGACACGACGAGCGCCGTCGACCTCGACGAGCTGTTCAACACGCTCGACGCGCCCACCCGCAAGGGCCTTCAGGACGTCATCCAGGGCTCGGCCTCGCAGTACGCCGGTCAGGGCAAGGCGATCCAGGCGGCCTGGCAGTACCTCAACCCGGCCGTCGTCTCGACCAGCGTCCTATTCCGCGAGATCAACCGCGACACGAACCGGTTCACCAACTTCATCGTCAAGTCGAGCAACCTGGTCACCGACGTCTCGCAGCGCAGCAGCGATCTCACCGGGCTCGTCCAGCACCTGTCGAGCACCACCGGCGCCCTGGCCAACCAGCGCACGGCGCTGGGCCAATCGATTCAGCGCCTGCCCCCGTTCATGCGTCTGGCCAACACGACGTTCGTCAACCTGCGCCGCGCTCTGGATGACATCCAGCCACTGGTCGACGCGACCAAGCCGGTGGCGCCGAAGCTCCAGAAGCTCCTCGTGCAGCTCAAGCCACTCGCTGAGCAGTCGGTTCCGACGGTCCGCGACCTGGCCAATATCGTCAGCCGGCCCGGGCCCGACAACGACCTGATCGAGTTGATCAAGCTCGGCGTGCCGCTCGCCGGGGCCACCGTGCGCAACATCAGGGCCGACGGCGAGCTTCGCCGCGGGGCGTTCCCCGAGTCCACCCTCGCGCTGCACAACTCAACGCCGGAGCTGACCACGGCACGCCCTTACGCGGCCGACCTCACGGGCTGGTTCGAGGGCTACTCGCATCCGGGCGGCTACGACGCCAACGGCGGCTACAGCCGGGTGGCGCCGATCGTCGGCGTCGGTTCGGTCCAGAACGGAGTGCTGAATCTGCTGCCTCCATTCTCCATTCCGCTGCTGCGCCCGATCCTGGCCTTCGGCGGTCCCGGCAACAAGACGAGCACCGGCGGCCTGCTCACGACCGGCCAGGGCGATCGCTGCCCGGGCTCGATGGAGCGCGGGGGGCTGTGGTTCCCCGAGAGCGGCTACCCGTGTAACCCGAAAGAGATCCCGACGGGCAAATGAAGCGGATCCTGCTCAGCGGCGCGATCATCGCGGGCGTCGGCGTCTTTCTGTTCCTCTCGCTCGGCGCCTCGAGCGGCGGCGGCTCGCCGACATACAAGATCGAGCTCGACAATGCCTTCGGTCTCGTCAGCGGGTCCGACTTCAAGGTCGCCGGCGTCCGGGCCGGAACGATCAAGTCGATCGACCTCGACCAGAAGTCGCTGCACGCCGTCGTCACCGTGCAGGTGACCGAGAAGGGGTTCGGCCAGTTCCACTCCGACGCCTTCTGCCAGTCCCGGCCCCAGTCACTGATCGGCGAGTACTTCGTCGAGTGCCAGCCGGGGCAGCGCGGCAAGGTGCTGAAACCCGGAAGCACGATCCCCGTCACCCACACCGAGTCGACGATCCCCGCCGACCTGCTCCAGGACGTCATGCGGATGCCGTATCGCGAGCGCTTCACGCTCATCATCAACGAGCTGGGCGCGGCCGTGGCGGGCCGGTCGGGTGATCTGGAGGCCGCGCTTCACCGCGCGGTGCCAGCTCTGACCGAGACGGACAACCTGCTCCATCTGCTCGCGGGCGACTCGAGCACGCTCCAGCAACTGACGAGGAACGCCGACACCGTCATCACCGCGCTGGCCAAGAACAGCACCACGGTGCAGCGGTTCATCGACGGGGCGAACCGGATCGCCGTCGACACCTCGACCCAGGACAGCAACCTGAGGGCCACGTTCGAGAAGCTCCCCGGCTTCCTCGAGCAGCTGCGCCCGGCGCTGCGGAAGCTGAGCGCGACCACGGACGCCAACACGCCCGTGCTGAAGAACCTGAACGCCGGCGCAGACCAGCTCAGCCGACTGCTCACCGACCTGCCCGGGTTCTCGAGGTCGGCCATCCCCGCCATCAAGTCGCTCGGTCAGGCGTCGGTGACGGGACGCCAGGCAGCCAAGGCCGCGGGCCCGACGGTCGCGGACCTCAACCAGTTCGCCAAGCCGACGCCGGAGCTGGCCCAGAACCTGGCCATCGTCGGCCACGATCTCGACGATCGCAGTCGCGCCGTCGAGCCCGACCCGCGGAGCCCCGGCGGGAAGGGATTCACCGGACTCGAGGCGCTGCTCCAGTACGTCTTCAACCAGACCCTGGCCATCAACACGTTCGGTCCCTTCGGCCATCAGCTGGCCGTCGACGGTTTCGTCAACCCGATGTGCAGCCCGTACGCGACGCCGGGCACTGTCGCCATGAACCTGCGGACCTGGGGCCCGAGCTACCGCAAGTGCTACTCGTGGACCGGCCCGAGCCAGCCGGGTGTCAACGAGACCGATCCGTCGAACCCGAGCGGGTGCGTCCCCGATCCGGGCGCCGCCCCTCCGGGTCATCAGGGTCCGTCCACGATCGGCGTGCCGGTTACACGCCTCCGCGGACACGGCGGCTGCGGCTGACGCCAGCGTGCGCAAGGGTTCGCGCGCCGCGGCGTCGTCGTCCAGGTCCGCCCCTCCTCGGGCGGGCGGCGGGGGCTCATCGGCCCCGAGCTCGAGTGGCTCGAGCTCCTCCGCCAGTCCGAGTTCGTCCGCGGCTTCCGGCGCGAGCTCGAGCTCGGGTGGAAGTTCGGGCGGCGGGCTCAACCTCTCGCGCACCGTCGGGCAGATCATCGGCACCGTGTCCGGCGCGACGAGACGCAAGCATCGACCGGCGAGCAGCCAGAGCTCCGGCGGCTCGAGCGGCGGTGTGGGCAGCCAGACCCAGGCCCTCCTCAGTTACCTGCTGTCGCCATGAGAGCACGACGCCGACAGCAATCCGCCTTTGCCAACCCGGTCCTGGTCGGGGCCGTGACCGCGCTGGCGATCATGGTGGCGGTCTTCCTGGCCTACAACGCGAACGCCGGACTGCCGTTCGTGCCCACCAAGGAGCTCAAGGTCGACATCGGCGACGGCTCGAACCTCGTCGTGGGCAATGATGTGCGCGAGGGCGGCTTCCGGATCGGCCTCGTCTCGGCGATGAAGCCGGTCGAGCTGGCCAATGGCCAGACCGGAGCCCAGCTCACGCTCCAGCTCGATCAGGCCAACGGTTCGGTGCCGGTCGACTCCCGCGTGACGATCCTGCCCCGCTCGGTGCTGGGTTTGAAGTACGTCGAGCTGACGAAGGGGACCTCGAACCAGGACTTCTCCGACGGCGGCACGGTGCCGATCGGCCAGACGTCGGTTCCGGTCCAGTTCGACGACATCTTCAAGACGTTCAACCCACCGACCCGGCGAGCCATCCAGCAGAACCTGGCTGGCTTGGGCAACACGCTGGCCGCGCGGGGCTCGGACCTCAACGACACGATCGCCTCGCTGCCGGCGCTCCTCTTCTACCTGCGGCCGGTCACCGCCTACCTGGCCGCCCCGAGCACTCAGCTGACGCGCCTCTTCACCTCGCTGAACGCGTTTCTGGCCACGGTCGCCCCCGTCGTTCAGACCAATGTGCAGCTGTTCTCCGACGCCGCCACGACGTTTGTCGCGATCACGCGTGACCCGAGTGCCTACGAGGAGACGATCGCCAAATCGCCCTCGACGCTCGACGTCTCGACCAACAGCTTGAAGGTGCAGCAGCCATTCCTCGAGGACCTGACCACGCTGGGGCACAACCTCACTCCTGCCACCGCCTCGGTCAACCAGACGCTCCCGGTCCTGAATCCGGCCATCGAGGCGGGGACGAAAACGCTGAAACGCACCCCCTCGCTCAATCACAACCTGCAGCAGGTGATGGACGCCCTGAAGAGCCTGTCCCAGGCGCCGGGGACCAACATCGCGCTCAACGCGCTGACCTCCACGGTGGGGACGCTCAACCCCATGGTTCGCTACCTCGGGCCCTACCAGACGGTCTGCGACTACTGGAACTACTGGTGGACGTACCTGTCGGAGCACATCTCCGAGGAGACCGCCTTCGGCTTCGCCCAGCGCGCGATGTTCAACGTCGCCAACCCGATCCAGAAGAACAACGTCAGCTCTGAGCCCGCCACCGCGCCGGTCAACGGCGGGATCGCCGACAGTCCGCTGGGCGGCAACGCCTACATCCACGGCCCCACCTACGGCGCCGCCGTGTCGAACTCGGGCGCGGCCGACTGCGAGGCCGGCCAGCGCGGCTACCCGCGCAAGCTCAACTACTACGACCCGCAGCAGCGGCATGTTCGACACCGACCCCCACACGCCGGGCGACCAGGGCCCGACCTGGAAGGGTCGCGCGCGTGTGCCGGCCGGCGAAACGTTCACCCGCGCGCCGAGCACCGGTCCCCGACTCGCCCCCGTCCCCGGAAACAATTGAGACTCAAGCGACGCAAAACTCGACGTAGGCGGACTCTGAGCACGTTCAAGGCGGGCGTGATCGGCATCGTCGTGATCGTCGTCTTCTCCTATCTGGCCTACACGAAGTTCGCCAACCCGTTCGCGAGCAAATTCACCGTCCACGCCGTGTTCTCGAACGCCAGCGGCCTGCGGCCGGGATCGCTCGTGCGCATCGCCGGCATCAACGTGGGCACGGTCAATGGCGTCTCCACCGTGCCGGGCTGCAAGGCCAACACCGATCAGCAGAACACGTGCCAGGCCGCCGACGTGACGATGACGATCTCGAAATCGGGTCTGCCGTTGCACTCGGACGCCACCTTCGCGATCCGTCCGCGCATCTTCCTCGAGGGCAATTTCTTCATCGATGTCCACCCCGGCAGTCCGTCGGCGTCGACCGTCTCGAACAACCACACCTTCCCCATCAGCCAGGGCACTGAGCCCGTGCAGCTCGACCAGGTCCTGACCTCGCTGCAATCGAACACGCGCGCCAACCTGCAGACGCTGCTCGAGCAGTACGGCACCGCCGTCAAGAAGGGCGGTCCCTCCTACAACGCCTCGATCCAGTACTGGCTCCCGGCCTACGAGTACTCGTCGATCGTCGCCCACGACGCGCTCGGAATCCAGCCCCACGACCTGTCCAACTGGATCAACCAGCAGGGCACGGTGGCCGGCGCGATCGACGCCCATCCCCAGAACCTCAAGAGCCTGATCACCGACTTCAACACCACCGCGGGTGCCTTCGCCAACCGGAACGTCGCGCTGCAGAACACGGTGGCCGAGTTGCCGCGCACGCTAGCGGTGGCGATCCCGGCCTTCACTGCGCTCAACCGCGCGTTCCCGCCCGTTCGCACGTTGGCGCGCACGCTGCTGCCGGGCGTCAAGTCGACCGGTCCGATGGTCGACGCCACGCTCCCGTTCATCGACCAGCTCCGCCAGCTCGTGCAGCCATCCGAGCTACGCGGCCTGACCTCCGACCTGTCGGTCACGGTGCCGGCGCTGGCCCGGCTGAGCAAAGCGACGATTCCGTTGATGAAGAACGGCGTGCGCCCGGTCTCGAGCTGCGTCGTCAACAACATCTATCCGTGGTCGCAGCTCACGCTCAACGACCCCAATTTCAGCGCCAAGAACGGCTTCCCGCCGCACAAGGTCTTCGTCGAGGCCGTCGACTACCTGCCCGGGCTGGCGGGCGAATCGCGCGACCTTCGACGCCAACGGTCCCTACATCCGCGTCCTCGGCAACGGCGGGACGTTCACGTACTCACTCCAACCCGGCCTGTTCGGCCAGGCGCTGACGAAGATCGTCGGGGTGCAGCCCGGCCTGCCCCCGGGCGGCAAGCGACCCCCGCTCGAACGTGGCGTGCCGTGTGAGAGCCAGCCGCCGATCACCAACCTGTCGGCTCCGGTCAGCGCGCCACCCCAGCAGGTGTCGAACAACCTGTCGGCGCCGGGAGCCAAGCTGCGCTGGACCTCGGCGCTGTCTGCCGGCGTCGACTCGGTCAAGAACACGATCCGCGAGAACCATCTCGACATGCGAGTCGTCGCCTCGCCCAAGGCCATGGGGAAGAGGTGATCGGGTGAAGCGCGCGATCAAAACCCACCTGGGCGACTTCGCGGCCATCGTCGCTCTGCTCGTGCTGTCGCTCGCCGTGGCCGGCTACATCCTGAACAAGGAGCGTTTCCGCTTCCCGTTCATCGAGTCGACGCCGGTCACGCTCAACGCCGAGTTCTCGACCGCGCAGGCGGTCACGCCGGGCCAGGGCCAGACCGTGCGCGTGTCCGGCGTGCAGATCGGCGAAATCGGCGGGGTCAAGCTCCAGAACGGGATGGCCGTTGTCTCGATGCAGATCGACGACAAGTACAAGCACCTCATCCACACCGACGCCAGCGCTGCTGCTGCGCCCTCGCACCGGCCTGAAGGACATGTTCATAGAGGTCGACCCGGGCTCGAAAAACGCGCCAGTGGCCAAGCCCGGTTACACGATCCCGGTCTCCAACACCAACCCGGACGTCGACACCGACGAGATCCTCGCGTCGCTCGACGCCGATACCCGCCAGTACCTCGATCTCCTGGTCAACGGTGCCGGACAGGGCCTCAAGGGCAACGGCGGCAACGAGCTCGCCCAGGTGCTCGAACGCTTCGAGCCCACCCATCAGGACCTCGCGCGCCTCAACAAGGCGCTGGCGGGCCGGGGCGAGAATCTGCGCCGTCTGGTCAACTCGCTGCAGCGGCTCAACACGGCGCTCGCCGCCAAGCAGGGTCAGATCGTCTCGCTCGTCGATGCGAGCTCGAAGGTCTTCCGTTCGTTCGCGTCCGAGGACGGCAACATCCAGAGGTCGATCTCCCTGCTGCCCGGGACGCTCAGCCAGACGACGTCGACGCTGCACAAGGTGCAGGCGTTCGCCAACGAGCTCGGGCCGACGGCGACCAAGCTGCTCCCGGCGGCGCGCGCGCTCCCCGCGGCCAACCAGGCGCTGACCGCGCTGGCCGTGCCGAGCACCCCGATCATCAAGAACGAGATCCGCCCGTTCGTGGTCGCGGCCCGGCCGCTGGTGCGCAACCTGCGTCCGGCCGCGGTCAACCTCTCCAAGGCGACCCCCAACCTCGACAGGGTGTTCACCGTCCTCGGGCACCTGGTCAACATGCTCGGCTACTCGCCCGGGGGGAAGCAGCACGGCTACCTGTGGTGGCTGGCCTGGCTCGACCACAACGCCCGCACCGTGTTCTCGATCCAGGATGCCAACGGCGACTACCGGCCGCTGTTCCTCCAGGCCAGCTGCGCCACGCTGGCCCAGCTGGCCAGCTTCCAGGGCGGTCTGGCCGAGGTCGTGCTGAACCTGACCCCGATCCTCACCGACCTCAAGCTGTGCCCCAAGCAGGCCGCCGCCGACGCCCGCGACTACCAGCTCTACAAGCAGGGCAAGCTCTCGTCGCGCGCGGCCCGCGGCCCGGCCGGGTTGAACGCCCGGGGCGTCCCCTTCCTGCCCCAACTTCCGATCGGCTGATGGACACCGGCACGCCCTCAATGGCCAAGGTCTTCACGATGGTGCTGTTCGCCCTCTCGTGCGTCGGTCTGCTGCTGTTCCTGTGGATTTCGTTCGGCGGGAAGCTGCCCTTCAACCCCGAGGGCTACGAGGTGCGCATCTCGTTCGCCAACGCCGATCAGCTGGCCACGCAGGCCGATGTGCGCATCGCCGGCGTCGTCGGTGGGGAAGGTGGTCAGCAAGTCGCTCGATCCCAAGGGCAACCGAACGATCGCCACGATCCAGATGCAGAACAAGTACGCGCCGATCCACGAGAACGCGTCCGCCATCCTGCGCATGAAGACGATCCTCGGCGAGACGTACGTCCAGCTGACGCCCGGCACTCCGAACAGCCCCGCGGTGCCCGACGGCGGTCTGCTCCCGCGTGGCCAGGTCACCAATGCGGTTCAGCTCAGCGACATCTTCAACGCGCTCGATCCGAGGACTCGAGCCGCCTTCCAGACCTGGCAGCAGCAGTTGGCCAAGGCGATCCAGGGCAACGACCAGAACCTCAACAGCGTGCTCGGCAACCTGCCCCAGTTCACGGCCGACGCCAGCGACATTCTCAAGGTGCTCGACGTCGAGCACGGCGCCGTGGTCCGGCTGTCGGTCAACGGCGGAACGGTGTTCTCGGCCCTGTCGCAAAACCAGTCCGCCCTGCGTAACTTGATCACCACGGGCGAGCAGGTGTTCCACACCACCGCGGCCAACAACAACGCGCTCGCCGCCACGTTCCACGTCTTCCCGACGTTCCTCGACGAGACCAAGGCCACGATGGCGCGGTTGAAGCGCTTTGCGCTCGACGCCGACCCCGTGGTCAAGGAACTCGATCCGGTCGCCCAGACGATCCCGCCGACGATGAACTCGGTGCGGCTGCTCTCCCCCGACCTTCAGCGGCTGTTCGTGAAGCTCGGTCCTCTGATCACGGCGTCGAAGACCGGGCTGCCGGCGATCCGCGATGTGATCCGCGGGGCGCAGCCGCTGCTCGGCCAGCTCGGCCCCTTCCTGGAGGAGTTCAACCCGATCATCAACTGGCTCTCGCTGCACCAGCAGCTGATCGCCGACTTCATCTCCAACGGCGCCGGCGGGATCTCGGCCACGACGACAAGCTTCGCCGGCAACGGCATCGGTCACTACCTGCGCCAGTTCTCACCCGTCGGTCCCGAGACGCTGTCGTTCTGGACCAACCGCGACCCCAACAACCGCGGCAACACCTATCCGCCCTCGCTGTGGCTGGCCGATCCGCGCGACCTCACCCACGGCATGTTCCCGGCCTGGGATTGCAAGAACACAGGCGCCGGCGGCAGCGGAGCGGTCTCGCCTACGAGCACCCGTCCGGGTTGCTGGGTGGCCCCGAAGCTGCCCGGCGCCTCGGCGCAGGGCAAGATCCCTCACATCGGGAGGGCCAGTTACTCGAGTCGATAGAAAGAGCCCGACCCGCCTACGCGACGTCGGCGGTCTGCTCTGACTGATTGATCCCCGGCGCAAGTCCGTCGAGCACGGCGTCGGCGAGCGAGCGCTCGCCGCTGAACTGAAGGCCGCCGCGATCCTGGCCGGGCGCGAATGCGCGCACCCACGCGGCCGCGTCGCCGCTCACGCGCGCAGACGGATGGTCGGCCGCGCGCTCGGCCACGGAGACGCCGCCTGCCGAGAGCGCGAATGAGTACGTGGACGGCTCACCGTCCTTGCCGTCGGTCACGATGCATTCGACCGTGCCGCGGGCCGTGCCCGGGCTGACCAGCCCGGCCGCGAGCCTGAAGATGGCGCCGACGTCAACACGCTCCGCCGAGCGGGGCATGCTCCACGCCCACTCGTAGCCCCAGCGAGCAAGCTCGCCGAGGATCGGCATGAGCTCCTGGGCTCGTTCGGTGAGCTCGTAATCCACGCGCGGAGGAACCTCGCGGTAGCGCTTGCGGGTCAGCATGCCGTCGGCGACCATGCGGTTCAGGCGCGAACGCAATTGCTCGGTCGAAATGCCGGGAAGGATGCGCTGCAGCTCGACGAAGCGGCGGGGGCCCGCCGCAAGGTCGCGGACGATGAGCAGGGTCCACTTGTCACCGACCAGATCGAGGGCCCGGGCGTCCGGAGACCATTGATCGTAGGGGTGGCGTTTGGGCGGGGGTACGTGCGGAATGGATCCTCCCGTAGAACGGAAAACCTACCTACCAACTTTGAGTCTAACGTTACGTACCGGGGGCGCAACCGAGAACCGTCGCCCAATCGGCCAAATGTTTGCGCCAGTTTTTGCCGGCGCCGTCGTTACTGGCCACTAATGGGTGAACTAATCATTCTGGCCGAGCGACGCGCCGACCGTTCACGGGCCCGTCGAACCTCGCGGCCTGCCTTCTTCTTCGACCTCGCGTGCCCGTTCTCCTATCTCGCGGCCGAGCGTGTCGAGCGGGTGCTCGGCGATGTCGAGTGGGTGCCGACGTCCGGTTGGCTACTTCGCCAGGGGGGCGAGTGGTCCCAGCCGGCGGCGATCCGGGCCCACGCCGAGACGTGTGCGGTGGCGCGGCGGTTGCCGCTGGTGTGGCCCGATTCATTCCCCTCCGGCACACCGGCAGCACTGCGCGCCGCCGCCCACGCCGTCGCGATCGGAGCCGGCGCCCGGTTCGTGCTGGCCGCCAGCCGGCTCGCCTTCTGCGGCGGCTTTGATCTCGAGGATCCGGAGATCCTCGCCGAGGCCGCCGCGGCCGCGGGCATCGGCCTCCGCGATTGCCTCACCGCCGCGGGCGACCCGGGGCGCGACAGCGAGCTCGATGCCACCGCGCGAGGGCTGCTGTCCCGCGGCATCCAACGCCTGCCCGCGATCCGGATTGGGAGCCGGTGGTTCGCGGGCGATGGCGTGCTGGCCGGCTCGGCCGCCTACCTCCGTTCGGACGCGAGCGTCGAGGGGCCGCTGGTCAGCTGAAGGGCAGGGGTCTGGGGCCGCGCTCGTGTCTGCGGGGGCGCGGCCCCGGTGCCAGCTGTCGGGTCGCCGGGCGGCGAACGTCGGGCGGCGGCGTAAGGTTGTTCACATGAGCGACCCCGCCGAGAGTGCGGGAACGACTGATGACTCGTTGCAAATCGAATCGGGCGCAGTTCGATCTCGCGCGCCTTCCCCTCGGCTCGGAACCCGTCTGAGGCGTCGCGTCGCCGGCGCGTTGCAACGCTTCTGGCGCCTGGCCTGGGAGGCGAACATCACCGGCCTGTCGTCAATGGTGGCCTACTCGATGCTGTTGGCGGTGATCCCGATCGCGCTGCTCGGCCTGTTCGTCGCCGGGCAGGTCCTGTCGAGCGAGGCCGTCCAGCGCAGCGTGCTCACGGATCTGCAGGGCATCTTTCCGGGCGCAGCGGAGGGAACCTTGAATTCGCTGCTCAACGAGGTCAGGGGTTCGACCACCAGCACGGGCGTGCTCGCCTTCGTCGGTGCTCTGTGGCTCGGCTCCTCTTTCTGGGGGGCCCTCGACACGGCATTCGGCCACGTCTATCGCTGCCGCTCGCGGAGTTGGCTCGACCAGAAGCGCTTCGCGTTGGTGATGCTGGTCCTCGTGCTGCTGTTCATGGTGGCCACGGTCGCCGTGCCGGTCGTGCAGGCCTTCCTGCTCTCCGGCGCCCGGCATCTTCCCTTCGACCTGGCCAAGGTCACCGATGCGGTGTACGTCGTCTCGCTGATCATCAGCCTGATCCTGCTCTTCACGTGCTTGGGCTTGATCTACACGACCGTGCCCAACCTGCACACGCCGTGGCGGGCAGTGTGGCCCGGGGCGATCAGCGCGACGCTGGCCATCGCCCTCGTCGACGTGATCTTCCCGTTCTACTTCACTCACATCTCGACGATCGCGCGCTTCGGGACGACGATCGTGTTCGTGCTGATCGTGCTGGCGTGGTTCTACGTCGTCGCACTGATCATTCTCGGCGGCGCCGTCATCAATGCGTTACGCCTGCGCCGCGATGAGGTGGCGCGTAGGTTCTAGTACGGGGCGACGAGTCCGGCGAGGATCAGGTCGTTCATCGGCGCCTCCTGCTCCTCGATGTCGATCGCATCGTGCTCTGACGAAACGGGCATCACCGTCGGCAGCGGCTCCCAGTCGCCCACCTGCGCACAGATGGCCTCGAACTGCTCGCGTATCTCGGTGCGTGGGTCCGCGTTAGTCACCGGATCCCTCCCTCCCATCGTTTACAACACCGAACGTAGCAGCGTGGTAAACGCGCGTGTTAGCGTGCGGTCAACGTGGCCACCGACACCGACACCCAGCTCCATGGTGGCCGGCTGATTGCGCGGCGCCTGCGTGCCTACGGCGTGACCAAGCTGTTCACGCTCTCGGGCGGTCATCTGTTCTCAATTTACGACGGCTGCCGAGCCGAGGGGATCGACATCGTCGATGTCCGCCACGAGCAGACGGCGGCGTTCGCGGCCGAGGGGTGGGCCAAGGTGACCCGCGAGCTCGGCGTGTGCGCGCTGACCGCGGGCCCGGGCGTGACCAACGGGATGAGCGCGATGGCCTCCTCGAGCCAGAATCATTCGCCGATCCTCGTCCTCGGTGGCCGGGCGCCCCAGTTCCGCTGGGGCCAGGGATCGCTGCAGGAGATCGACCACGTCCCGTTCGTGCGGCCACTGGTCAAGCTCGCCTCGACGCCGGCCGAGACGACGGAGATCGCCGAGCCTCCTCGACGTCGCGGCCGCCGCCGCGCTGACCCCGCACACCGGTCCCACCTTCGTCGACTTCCCCCTCGACCAGGTGTTCATGGAGGCGACCGAGTCGCCGACGATCTCGCTGCCCGAACCGTGGCGCGGACCCGGCGCCGATAGCGCCGAGATCGATCGCGCCGTGACCCTGCTCGCCGAGGCCGAGCGTCCGGTCATCATGGCCGGGACCGGGTTGTACTGGGGGCGTGGGGAGGAGGCACTGCAGGCACTCGCGCAGGCGCGCCGGATTCCCGTCTTCCTCAATGGCCTGGCCCGCGGCTGCGTGCCGGCCGACCACGAGCTGTTCTTCTCCCGAGCCCGGAGCGCGGGACTCGGCCAGGCCGACGTCGCCCTCGTCATCGGGGTCCCGCTCGACTTCCGCCTCGCCTTCGGTGCCGCGTTCGCCGAGGATGCCGACGTGATCGTCATCGATGTCGCCGAGCCCGAACGCGACTACCCCCGGCCGGTGTCGGTCGAGCTCTATGGGGCGCTGCCCGCGACGCTCGAGGCGCTCCGCGATCGGACCGTGGCTCGGGGCCGCGAGCTGGGGGCCTCGACCTGGGTCGACGAGCTGCGCGCGGTCGAACGCGAGAAGCGCTCCTCAGAGGCGGCCTCGTTGGCCGATCCGCGAGCGCCGCTTCACCCCATGCGGATCTACGCCGAGCTCGCGGCGGTGCTCGATCGCGACGCGATCGTCATCGGCGACGGCGGTGACTTCGTGTCGTTTGCGGGGCGCGTGGTCGACTCCTACGAGCCCGGGTGCTGGTTGGATCCCGGACCGTTCGGCTGCCTTGGGTCGGGTCCGGGCTATGCGCTGGCCGCCAAGCTCGCGCGCCCCGATCGCCAGGTCGTGCTGATGCTCGGCGACGGTGCGTTCGGTTTCGCCGGCATGGAGTTCGACACCCTCGCCCGCCACCAGATTCCAGTTGTCGCGGTGATGGGCAACAACGGAATCTGGGCCCTCGAGAAGCATCCGATGGAGGCGCTGTACGGCTACTCGGTGGCGGCCGATCTGCGCCCCGAGACGCGCTACGACGAGATGGTCGCGGCGCTCGGGTGCCACGGCGAGCTCGTGCGCTCGCCCGATGAGCTGCGGCCGGCGCTCGAGCGGGCCTTCGCCAGCGGCAAGCCGGCGCTGGTCAACGTGCTCACCGATCCGAGCGTGGCGTATCCACGGCGGTCGAATCTCGCCTGAGGCCGGGGCGGGGTCGCCTGAGGTCCGGCGGCCGGGTTGCCTGAGGCCAGGGCCGGGTCGTCTGAGGCCGGGGCGCGGTTCGGGGCGAGTCTCCTAAACGAAAACCGCCCGCTTTTCAGCGGGCGGCTTCCGATCCAGGTTTGGCCCAATCGGGACGGGCAGGGGTACGTGCCAGAAAGGGCCGTTTAGAGTGGCTCAGGCGGCGGGAGGCGCCGATGTCTGCGGCTTCGCCCGAGCCTATGTTGGGATGGAGGGTTCGTTACCTCGCCCTCACCCCGCGAGCATCATGGCGGGTGGTTCTGGGGGTCACAATCGAACATTCGTCCAGGTCTGGCTGGCCAGCCAGTCTGGACACTTTGGACACGTTATGAATCGCCAGGCCCATCGTGTTGCACCACAATTTTGTCTGATTTGGGACGGTTTTATCTGACAAAAGCAGACAATCTTTGCTTAACACAAGCGGTCGGGCATGGGTTCGGACGTCGGCCGTGGCGTCGGCCAACGTCGCGCTCGCCGCGGTCGCCGGACGACCCTCAGAGCCGGAAACCAGACAACCCCGACCGGATATCCTGGGTATTAGTGCAGGGACTCTTCTCCTTCCCCAATCCGGTCAACGAAAAGGCCGCTCGGGTCGTGGCCGGCGTCGTCCTCGTCACCGTGATCGTGATCCTCGCCACCGGCGCCTACTGGCTGCTGATCCCGCTCGCCTACGGCTTCTGGGCGCGCGTGCTCACCGGGCCGACGCTGAGCCCGCTGGGGTGGATCGCACAGAACGTGGTGGCGCCTCGGCTGGGCGCCAAGCGCCCGGTTCCGGGTCCGCCCAAACGCTTCGCCCAGGGCATGGGCGCCGCGATGTCAACGGCGGCGCTCGTCCTGGCGCTGATCGCCGGTGACCACGTCGCCGCCGACGTCGTGTTGATCGCCTTCCTTCCCGCCGCGGGACTCGAGTCGATCTTCGGCTACTGCGTCGGCTGCAGGATCTTCGGGACCCTGATGCGCGTCGGGCTGATCCCCGAGACCGTGTGCCTCGAGTGCGCCGACATCGGCGCCCGCCTCCGAGGCACCGCCTAAGCCAGTCCCAGGGCCGCGCCACGCAGGATGTCGTGCTCGGAGATCTCCATCTCGTCGAGCCCGAAGAGGTTCATCACCTCGGTGAAGATGATCACGCCCGCCACGATCGTTGGCGCGCGCTCGGGATCGAGGCCCGGGACGTGCCGGCGCTCCTCGAGCGTCATGCCGGCGAGTTGTCGGAGCATCCGGTCGCGCTCGGTGCCCGAGACCACGTACCCGTGCACCTTCGCCGGGTCGTACGGATCGAGCTCCTGCGCGATTGCCCCCAGCGACGTCGCCGTTCCAGCGACACCGATGCCGCGTTTCACAGCCCGCCGGCGCTCCTCGGGCACGCCGTCGGCGAGGATCGACCGGACGTCGCGCGCCACCCCGTCCATCTCCGCCTCCGTCGGCGGGTCGGAGTGCAGATGGCGCTCGGTCATGCGCACGACCCCGGCCTGCGTCGAGACGTGGAAGTCGGCCGCTCTGCGCCGCCCCGATGACCAGCTCGGTCGACCCGCCACCGATGTCGACCACCAGCGTTGGCGTCTGATCGTTCGGGTCGCGTTCGCTCGTCGCCCCGAGGAACGTGAGTTCCGCCTCCTGGTCCCCGCTCAGCACATGGGGCTCGAGGTCGTAGCGGTCGCGGACGGTGGCGGCGAACTCGGGGCCGTTCGACGCGTCGCGCACGGCGCTGGTGAGGACGGCGACGCCCTTGTCGAATCCGGCCGACTCCATCCGCGCGTGGTAGTCGTCGAGGGTGTCGTAGACCCGCTGCATGGCGTCCTCGCGCAACCGGCCGTCGGCGTCGACGCCGGCCCCCAGGCGAGTGACCTTCGTTCGCCGCTCGAGCTCGTCGCGGACGTGCCCGCCCTCGACGTCGGCGATCAGGAGCCGCGTCGAGTTCGTCCCGATATCGACGACGGCGACGCGCATCACACGACCTGATGCGGCATCGGCCGGCCCGCCAGCCCGGCCAACAGGTTGTCCACGGCCAGATCGGCCATCCGCTTCGCGGGCGGCGTGCGTGGCGGACCCGATGTGCGGGACGACGATCAGGCCCGGTGCCGTCAGCAACGGGTCATCGGCCGGCAGCGGCTCGGGGTCGGTGACGTCGAGCGCGGCGCCGGCGATGTCTCCGTTCACGAGCGCCGCGGCCAGCGCCGCCTGATCGACGATCGGTCCGCGGGCCGTGTTGATGAGGATCGCCGTCGAGCGCATCTTCGACAACGCGGCGGCGTCGATCAGGTGATGGGTGGCGGGTGTCAACGGGCAGTGGATCGAGACGAAGTCTGACTGCTCGAACAGCGGCTCGAGTGAGTCCCCGGTGTTCGCCGAGACTACCGTCATCTCGAAGCCCGCGGCGCGTTTCGCCACCGCTCTGCCGATCCGCCCCATCCCGATGATGCCGAGCGTCGCGCCGTGGACCTCGGCCCCGAGGTAGCGCCCCGGCTCCCACGTCAGCCAGTCGCCATCAGTCACCGATGCGGCCGCCTCGAGCAGCTTGCGTGCCGCCGCCAACAGCAGCGCGAAGGTCAGATCGGCCGTGGCTTCGGTCAGCACGTCCGGGGTATTGCCGACCGGAATCCTCCGTGCCCGTACCGCGTCGAGGTCGATGTTGTCGTAGCCGACTGCGAGGTTGGCGATGGCGCGCAGCCGCGGGCAGGCCTCGAGGAGCTCGGCGTCGACGCGATCGGTGAGCAGGCTGAGCAGCCCCTCGGCCTCGCGGGTTCGTTGCGTCAGCTCGCCGCGGCTGGGAGGCAGTCGCGCCTCCCATACGTCGACCGTGTGCTCGGCGCGCAGGCGGTCAAGCGCGGTTCCCGGGAGCTGGCGCGTGACGAAGCAATGGGCCACGCGTCGGCATTCTGGCGATCAGCCCTCGAGCACGACGACTCGTCGCTGCCCGTCGTGGCCGAGACCGGAGCCCAACTCCCTTCCAGGCAGCCCGAACGCCGCCGCCAGCGCCCCGACGACGGCGAACCCGGCCGCGATCAGGAACGCGAGCTGAAAGCCGCTCGTAAGTGCCACGTCGACTGCGTGGACGGTGTGGGCGCCGTGCAGATCGCTGTTCGTCCGCGCCGTCGCCAGGGTGGCGAGCACGGCTAGACCGAGGGCGCCACCGAACAGCCGCGAGGTGTGGAGAAGACCCGAGGCCAGGCCGGCCTCCTCGGAGGCCACGCCCGCGACGGCCGAGAGGTGCTGCTCGGTCGGGCTCGCCGGTGTCATTTCCTCACAGGTGCTTGGTACGATGACCATCGAACACAATAGCAAGAGTTCGATGATCGTCGTACTATGATCTACACATGGGTCTAACTGCTCCATCCGAAGATCCGCACCGGCTGACGGAACTGATTCCCCCCACCGGGGAGCCGCTTCCGCACCCAGGCCGCGACGACATCGAGCTGGCCGCCGTGCTCCACGCGCTCAGTGACCCGATGCGCCTGCGGATCGTCGCCGGATTGGTCGCGGGCGACGAGCGGAGCTGTAAGAGCTTCGATCTCCCCGTCGTCAAATCGACCAGCACGCATCACTTCAAGGTCCTGCGCGAGGCCGGCGTCATCAAGCAACGCGTCGAGGGCACTACGCGGCTCAGCTGCCTGCGCCGGAAGGATCTCGACGCTCGCTTCCCGGGCCTGCTCGACGCGGTCCTCAAGAGCGCCTGCGAGAGTTAGTTCGCGGAAGTGCCCGACGGGCTGAGGATCGCGGCGCTTGCCGCCGGCACCTCGATGGCGTATCCGTCTGAGCCTGGCCTGACGCCGGTCAAGCGTGGCCGGCCGGTGAGCGTTCCGGTGCTCGTCTGCGCGCCGAACGTTCGCCCGCCTAGCTCGACCCCGAGCTTGGCCCGCACGCTCGGCGCCTCCAGGCGCTCGACGGTCGCTGACCCCGACACCGGCAGCCGCAGGCGCACGGACTGACCCTGGGTCAGGCTGTAGTTGACGAGCACCGCCCGCACCTGGTGCTCGGGCGTGCGGATCGCAAAGACGTCGAAGTCGTTGGCCGCGCGCCCCGAACCCGCCAGGAGCTGCGATCCGGGCGGAACCGTCCGTGCGAAGGCGAGCATCCCGTAGTAGAGCGGGTTCACGCGCGCAGTCCACCTTCCCTGCACCTTGCTGAAAGCGAACGGCCCGTAGGCCGCGTGCTCGAACGTGTGGAAATTCACCCCCGCCACGCCAACACGCGCGAGCTGGAACAGCGTGTCGAGCGACCAGAGGGAGGTCGCGAACGTGTCACTCACGCCGCGCGTGCCGCCGCAGTTGACACTGTTGATCTCGTCGACCCGGACGGGTGGTTTGCCGGTTGGCTTCAGATGGACGAACGGGGCGACGATCCCCGCCAGCCCCGCCGTGGCCCGCGGCGAGAGCAGGTTGGGGATCGTGTGGTAGTTGGGCGAGCGCGGTGCGGTGAAGCAGCCCCGCGTGGCGTAACGGTGCAGCGTCAGCAGGCTCAGGTTTGGCACCGCGGCGAGAAACTCGCGCAGCCTCGCCTCCCATATCGGCGCCCCGGTCGCCGGCCCGGCCAGCGGCACGTGGGGGAGGATCGCCGAGACGTGGTTGAACTCGCGTGTGAAGTCGGCCATGTCGTAGTTGCGCGGGCGCAGCCGGACCCCGTGGCCGTGGGATTGATAGAGCGCGAACACGCCGTAGAGCTCGGGCTCGTTGCCGAGCTCGAGTGCGCGGATCGATCGACGCCCGATGCGCGAGACCAGCGCGTGCGCCTCGTGGCCCGACACCGAATGGTTGTTCTCCTCCATGTTGATGCCGAGGATCAGCTTGGCGTTGACGGCGGTGGCGAGCGCCTTGGCGATGCTCGCCCAGCGGTCGCTGAGTTCGTAGGTGATGCCGCCGGGGCGCCGCATCCCGGGGACCGGCCACCACGTCTTGTCCGTGCTGTCGCCGCCGATCCGCAGCTGCGGCGATTGCCCGGGGTTGATGTTGCGCAGCAACTGCTCGAACACCGGGTTGATCGCCTTCGGATCGGTGCCGGCGTAGTCGGGGATCGCCTCGTACTCGAGCGACAGGCCGATGAACCCGGGCGGCACCGGAGCGCTGACCGCCGTGTTGTGAATCGTCACGTTGACGTTCGGGTGCGGCGGGTCGGCGCTGCCGCCGCACCCAGCGACCACGCCGGCGACGAGCAGCGACAGCAGGCTCAGGCGGACGAACACGGCGACAAAGCTAGATCATCCCGGACCGCCGTCTCCGGTTGAATGAGTCAATGCTCACCGACGTGCTTCTCGCCAGCGCGGGGGCTTTGCTCGTCTACATGCTGGCCGTGTGGGTGCTGAGCCTGCCCCTCCACGACGTGTCGATCGTCGACCCGGCATGGGGGCTGGGCTTTGTGATCGTCGCGTGGGTCGCATTCGCGGTCGGGACCGGTTGCCGCGGGCGCCGGATTCTCCTCGTCGTCGTCGTCTCCCTGTGGGGCCTGCGTCTCGCCGCCCACCTGACGCGCCGCAAGCTGCGCGAGCGGCGCGAGGACCCTCGCTACGCGGAATGGCGCGAGCGCTGGGGGGCGCGCTTTCCGCTCGTCAGCCTCGTCACCGTGTTCCTGTTTCAGGGAGTCCTGATCTGGGTCGTCTCGCTACCGGTCCAGGGCTCGGCGCCGCAGGGGGATCGTCTGGGCGTGCTCGATTGGGTAGGCGTTTTTGTGTGGGCGGTGGGGATCGTGTTCGAGGCCGTCGGCGACCAGCAGCTGTCCCGCTTCAAGTCCGACCCGGCCAATGGCGGCAAGGTGATGGACCGAGGTCTTTGGCGCTACACGCGCCATCCCAACTACTTCGGGGACTTCCTGGTCTGGTGGGGGATCTATCTCATCGCCCTGTCGACTGGCGGCGCCTGGTGGACGATCGTCGGCCCGCTCGTCATGTCAACGCTGCTGATCCGGGTCTCGGGCAAGGGCCTGCTCGAGGAACGGATGAAGGACCGGCCCGGCTACGCCGAGTATCTCGAGCGCACGAGCGGGTTCGTTCCGTTGCCGCCCCGGCGCGGCTCGAGCAAGTAAGGGATCCCCTACCGCCGCGGGGCGTGGGGGCGGTCACGTTGATCCAATACGCGTCCCGAGGCGAATAGGATCAAGTGAAGATCGCGATCATCGGGGCTGGGGTTTCGGGACTTGTCTGCGCCCACGCGCTGCACGCGGATCACGAGCTTTCCGTGTACGAGGCGGCGGACTACCCGGGTGGGCACTCCAACACCATCGACGTGGAAACCGAGGCCGGCTCGTACGCGGTCGATACCGGGTTCATTGTTTACAACGACCGGAACTACCCCAATTTCGAACGTCTCCTGCACGAGCTCGATGTGCCGACGCAAGCCTCGAATATGAGCTTTGGGGTCAGCGACGGGTTGTCGTTCGAATACAACGGGAGCTCGGCCAACGGCCTCTTCGCCCGCCGTCGCCACATGGTCAGCACCACCTTTCATCGCATGGTCGCCGACCTGGTGCGCTTCAACCGTGATGCCAAGGCCCTGCTCGAGTCCGACGACGATCCCAGCCTCCGCGAGTGGCTGTCCGAGCAGGACTATTCGGACGCCTTCATCGAGCGGCTGATCGTGCCCCAAGCCTCCGCCGTGTGGTCGGCCGATCCCCGCCAGATGTGGTCGTTCCCGGCGCGGTTCCTGTGCGAGTTCTTTGGCAACCACGGGATGTTCGACTTCCGGGACCGGCCGCGATGGCGGACGGTGACCGGTGGTTCGCGGGCATATGTGTCTGCGTTGATCGCACCGTTCCGCGATCGGGTTCGTCTGTCGACGCCGGTGGTGGGCGTGGAGCGCTTTGACGACGGGGTGGCTGTCACGGCTCGCGGTTCGCTTGGGGCGGAGTACTTCGACGCCGTCGTCATCGCCACGCACTCCGACCAGGCGCTGGCCATGCTCACGGATCCCAGCGACCAGGAACGCGAGCTCCTCGGCGCGATCCCGTACCAGCGCAACGAGGCCGTGCTGCACACCGACCGCTCGCTCCTGCCCCGCCGCAGGCGCGCGTGGGCGAGCTGGAACTACCACCTCGGGGGTGATCCGGGGAGGCCCACGGTGACCTACCACATGAACCGTCTGCAGTCGCTGAGCGCCGACGTCGAGCTGTGCGTCACGCTGAACCGCACCGAGGCGATCGACCCCGACAAGATCGTCCGCAAGATCGACTATCAGCATCCGGTGTTCACGCGCGGCGGCGTGGCGGCGCAGGCGCGCCATCACGAGATCAGCAGTGTCAATCGGACGCACTACTGCGGCGCTTACTGGGGCTGGGGATTCCACGAGGACGGCGTTGTCAGCGGGCTGCGGGTGGTCGACGAGCTCGGCGCCGCGGTGCCGATGCCGATCGCGGCATGACCGCCAGCGCCATCTACGAAGGCACGATCCGCCACCGGCGCCTCGCAGTGAAGCGACACGAGTTCCGCCATCGCGTGGCGATGGCCTACGTCGATTTGGACGAGCTGGATATCGTGCCCTGGCGGTTGCGGCGGCGTGATTACCTGGGTGACGCCGATGCTTCGCTGGCCGACGCGGCGCGGGCGTTGGTGGGTGAGCGTGGTGGCGCGGTGCCGACTGGGCCGGTTCGGCTTCTGACGTTTCCGCGGCGCTCTGGTGTCGGCTTCAGCCCAGTCAGCTTCTATTACTGCTTCGGCACTGGACCTGACGAGCCCCTTGAGGCGATAATCGCGGAAGTGACGTCTACGCCCTGGGGAGAGCAGCGCTGCTACGTGTTGACGAGGACCGGCCCGGGACCGGTCCTCAGTGCGTCGTTCGCCAAACGCATGCACGTGTCTCCATTCATGGGCATGGACCAGGACTACGTGTTTCGCGCCGCCACGCCGGGGCAGACACTGTCCGTGCATATCGAGAGCCTCGAGGGCGGGGAGCCGGCGTTCGATGCGACGCTCTCGCTCCGACGTGTTGAGTTGGACGGTGCGCGGCAGATTCGTCCCACCCCGCCGGCGCACGTGCTGGCGATGATCTACGGCCACGCGGCCGCGCTCAAGCTGAAGGGCGTGCCGGTCCACTCGCGGCCCGAGGTGGCGGCTTGACGGCAGCCGAGAGTGCCGCCCGGTCCGTCGTGCTGGGCCTCGTGCGGCGTCTGCGCTCGGGCCAGCTGACGATCGTCGAGGGAGCACGGAGGTTCGTGTTCGGTGAGGGATCACCCCAGGCGACCGTGTGCGTGCGCTCGCCGCGGGCCTGGCCCCTGCTTCTCCACGGCAGCCGCGGCCTGGCCGAGGGCTACATGAACAAGCTGTGGGACTCGCCCGACCTCACGGCATTGATTCGCGTGGCCGCGAGGAACCTGTCGGGGCTCGATGGGTGGCGGCGCCGGGTGGCTCCCGTTCGCGTTCCGTGGCATTTCGTCCGCGGACTGCGCGGTCGTAACACCCGTGTGAGCAGTCGCGCGGACATCGCCGCCCACTACGACCTCGGCAACGATCTCTTCTCGCTCATGCTCGACGAGACGATGATGTATTCCTGCGCCTACTTCCCCCAGCGCGAGATGACGCTGGGCGAGGCGTCGCTGGCCAAGCTCGAGCTGATCTGCGACAAGCTCAGCCTGGGTGCCGATGACCACCTGGTCGAGATCGGCACGGGGTGGGGCGGACTCGCCATCCACGCCGCCGCGACTCGGGGCTGCCGGGTGACCACGACGACGATCTCACGCGAGCAATACGAGCTCGCTTGCGCGCGGGTTGCTGACGCGGGCGTGGCGGATCGCGTGACGGTTCTGTTGCAGGACTACCGCGACCTGCGCGGGCAGTACGACAAGCTTGTCTCGATCGAGATGATCGAGGCCGTGGGCTGGCGCGATTTCGGCACATTCTTCAACCGCTGCTCACAGCTCCTGCACGACGCCGGGAACATGCTCTTGCAGGCGATCGTCATCGACGACCGCGCCTACGACGTCGAGAAGACCTCGTCGAGCTTCATTCGCAACTACATCTTCCCCCACGGCTGTCTTCCCTCGCTCGAGGTGATCAGCCGCTGTCTCACGACCCACACCGATCTCCAGCCCACCGGGCTCGAGGATCTGACGCCGCACTACGTGCAGACCCTGCGTCGCTGGCGCGGCAACTTCGAGGCGGCGTCGGCGCGGCTCGCCGAGCTGGGTTACGACGAGTACTTCCAGCGGATGTGGAAGCTCTATCTGTCCTACTGCGAGGGCGGGTTCGCCGAGCGGCGGATCGGCGTCGTGCAGATGGAGATGGCCAAGCCCAGCTGGCGAGGCGTCGTCGGGACTCCGGTGGCGCGGGCGGCCGCTATCTAGGTGGAAGCGAGGGCCTAGGTCCTCGGGACGAAGGCGAACACGCGGGTCGGGCTGCCGGTTCCGCCCACCAGCTTCAAGGGCGAGACGACGATGACGGCTCCCGTGATCGGGAGCCTGTCGAGGTTGGCCAGCTGAGTGAGGCCGAGGCGGCCGGCGCCGAGGAGCATGTTGTGGACGGGGAAGGGGGGATCGAAACCGCCCGCGGCGCCCGCGTCGATGCCGACGGTCTCCACACCGAAGCCGGAGATACCGCGCTCGCTGGCCAGCCATCGCGAGGCTTCGACGTCCGGGCCGGGCGTGACCGGACCCTCGGGGCCGGCGTTCAGGAAGGCCTGCTCGTCCTGGGCCCGCGAGCCCCATCCGGTTCTCAGCAGAACCCAGGCTCTTGGCGGGATCTGGCCGTTTTCGTTTTCCCATGTATCAAGATCGTTGCGCGGTCAGGAGGTAGCCGGGGTCGTTCTGCGTCTCGGCCGTCTTGTCGACCACGCAGGCCGGGCCGATGAGCTGGTTGGGGTCGATCGAGGCGACGTCGTTGCCGTCCTTGCCGGTGACCCAGTGGATGGGCGCGTCGAGGTGGGTGCCGGTGTGCTCGCCGATCGTCAGCGTGTACCACGCCCAGGCCGGCCCGCGATCGTCGTACCAGCTGATCTGCTCGCGCGCGAGCTTGGGTGTGTTGGCGAACGGGGGCGGCAGCTGGATGACCGGCGTCGATTCGCTCAGCGGTTGTGTGAGGTCGACGATCTCGGTCTGGTTGAGGACCGCGGTCAGGTCGGGGGTCATGTCTCTCCTTGTGCTATCCGGCGCGGAAGGCTTCTTCCAGCCACTCCGCGCAGATCGTCGGGTTCACTTTTGCGTCGAGCACGAGCGGATGGCCGCTGCGGTCGGCGAGCCAGTCGTCGATGACGCTCAGGTCGTCGGGGCTTCTGACGGTCTTCGCCTTCGCGCCGGCGGCCTGGGCGATCCCGGCCAGGTCGGCGTCGGGGAAGCGGACCTTGGAGACGTCGTGGCCCATCGGGGCGAAGTGGTGGACCTCGGCGCCGTAGGCGGAGTCGTCGTAGATGAGGACGAGCAGGTTGCCGAGCTTGAGCCGCGCGGCAGTTTCCAGCTCCTGGGAGGGCGAGGAACGCGCCACCGTCGCCGATTGCCGCGACCGTCGTCGTGTCGGGTTTGGCGATGGCGGCGCCGATCGCGTTGCCGAGCCCGAGACCGACGGCTTGGAAACCATTGGCAAAGATCCAGTTTCGTGCGTCGGGGACGTCGATGTACATCGAGGGGTAGCCCGTGAGGTGGCCGGAGTCGACGGCCACGATTCGGTCTGTTGGGATGCGGTCGTTGACGGCCTTGGACAGGGTGCGGGGGTCGATGTACTCGTCGGTCGACGCGTCTTCGTAGGGCTCGGCGTGCCAGCCGGTGTTGTTCGATTTGCTCGGCTAGCTCGGGGGTGCGCCACGTGTTCGTGTGCGTTGCTCGGCCTTCTGGGTGAGCGCGAGCGCGGTCTGTTTGGCATCACCGACGATGGCCAGGTCGATGGGGCGGTTGCGTGCTAGCGCGTCCGGCTCGATGTCGATTTGAATCAGCTTGGCGTCGGGGTGGATCAGCGCCCCGTGCTTGGTCGTCCACTGATTGAGCGAGGCGCCGAAGGCGAGGAAGAGATCGGCTTGGCTGAGAATCTCGGCTGCGGTCGGGGACGCGAAGCCGCCCGCGATGCCGAGCGCATAGGGGAGCCCCGCGAACAGGCCGTTGGCCGGGGCCGACGTGGCCAGGACCGCGCCGATGCGTTCGGCCAGGACCGCGAGCTCGGCGCCGGCGTCGGCGAGGACGGCGCCGCGCCCGGCGATGATTGCCGGTTTGGTGGCGTTGGCGATCAGGGCCGCGGCTTCGGCGATCGATTCGGATGCCGGCGCCGGCGGCCTGATGGGCGGTCTTCGCTGTGGCCGGGCTGCGGTGCCTTCCGCTGCCGGCTGTGCCTGGATGTCGATCGGGAGCATCAACACGACCGGCCGCCGCTCGCTGACCGCGCGCTCGTACGCGCGCTGGGCGTCGGCGGCGGCGGTTTTCGGGCTGTACAGCCGCTCCGCGATCGCGCCCACCGACTCGACCAGGTCGTGCTGATCGATCCGGAAGTTGCTCGTCAGCGCCGCCGCCGGCGTCTCGCCCGCCAGGACCAGCACCGGCGTCCGGCTCTTCGCCGCCTCGGTCAGCCCAGTCATCGTGTTGGTCAGACCGGGGCCCTGGTGGACACTGCACACCGCCAGCCGTCCGGTCACGCGCGCGAACCCGTCGGCCATGCAGATCGCACCGCCCTCGTGGCGCGCGTGGTGAAAGCGCGCGCCACCGTTGGTCAGGGCGTTCGTGACGACCAGGTTGCCGCTGCCGAGAATGCCGAACGCGTCGGTGACCCCGAGGCTGGCGATCGTGGCGCCGACGGTGTCGGCCACCGAGGCTGCTGGCGGGCTGGAAGCCACGGGCGGCATGCTATTGCGCTCGCGAGCTGTGGCTCCAATCCGTTGTGGTTCCGGCCGATCCGAGGTGGCTCGCGGATTGGTTACGACGCCGTGCTCGGCTCGGCTCGCGGGTCGGATACGACCCGTGCCGGGCCGGCTCGGCCCGTGCCCGGTCGACGAGTCGGATCATACGACCCGTCCCGGAGTCGACGAGCCACTCTCGTTACTGTGAGGGATGTGGAATCTGGGGTCCGCACAACTCCGGCTGAGCACGAACCGGCACGTCCGACCGGCGATCTCGCCATCGAGGTCACGGGCCTCTACAAGGCCTACGGCGACGTGCGGGCGTTGGAGGGCGTCGATCTGCGGGTGAGGCGGGGGACGGTCCTCGGTCTGCTCGGGCCCAACGGCGCCGGCAAGACCACGATCGTCCGGATCCTGACCACGCTGCTGAAGCCCGACGCCGGGAGCGCTTCGGTCGTCGGCTTCGACGTCGTCCGCGATGCCGTCGCTCTGCGCCACCAGATCGGACTCGCCGGCCAGTACGCCGCCGTCGACGAGAACCTGACCGGGCTCGAGAACCTGACCATGGTCGGCCGCCTCTACGGCTCGAGTCGGCGGAAGGCCAAGGCGCGCGGCCACGAGCTGCTCGACCGCTTCGAGCTCGACGAAGCCGCCAACCGCACGGTCAAGACCTACTCGGGCGGCATGCGCCGGCGCCTCGACCTCGCCGCTGCCCTGGTCGCCAAGCCGCCCGTCCTGTTCCTCGACGAGCCCACGACCGGGCTCGACCCCCGCAGTCGCCTGAGCCTGTGGGAGGTCATCGAGGGTCTGGTCGAGGAGGGCACGACCGTGCTCCTGACCACGCAGTACCTCGACGAGGCCGACCGGCTCGCCGACGAGATCGCCGTCATCGACCACGGCAAGCTGATCGCCGAGGGGACCTCGGACGAGCTCAAGGACCGCGTCGGCGGTGAGCGACTCGAAGTCCTGCTAGACGAGGAGTCCGAGGTGCGAGCCGCGCTCGAGGCGATCGCGCCCATGACCGACGAGCCTCCAGCCTGCGACGGCCGGACCGTGTCGATTCACGTCCGCCAGCGCAGCGGCGCGATCGTCGAGGCGGTCAAGCGGCTCAGCGATGCCGACATCGGCGTCGACGACCTGGTTGTGCGTCGGCCGACGCTCGACGACGTATTCCTCACGCTGACGGGCCACGCCGCAGAGGCCGACGGCGATTCCGGCGACAAGGTCGATGGTCGGCGAGGCCGCTCGAAGTCGGATTCGCGGGAGGCGGACTCGGGCGCCGCGGATTCGCGCATCGATTCGCGGGGGCGGATTCGCGGCCGGCGGACTCGAACGGCGACCGTGAGGAGTCTCAGCCGTGAAGCGTCTCGCCACCGACACGCTCATCATCGCCGAGCGCAACCTGATCCGGCTGCCGCGAGCGCCCGAGCTGCTCCTCGCCTTCACCGTCCAGCCGATCATGTTCGTTTTGCTGTTCCGCTACGTGTTCGGCGGAGCCATCCGGACCCCGGGCTCCACCTACGTGGACTTCCTGATTCCGGGGATCATCACCCAGAACATCGCCTTCGGCGGCTTCGTCACCGCGCTCGGGCTCAACGAGGATCTCCACAAGGGTCTGATCGACCGTTTCCGCTCGCTGCCGATGGCCCGCTCCGCCGTGCTAGCTGGGCGCACCACGGCCGACATCGTCACGAACTTCCTCTCGATGACCATCTTGGTGATCACCGGGGTGATCATCGGCTTCTCCTTCCACACGAACGTGACGGACATGCTGGCGGGGGTCGTGCTCCTGCTCTTCTTCGGCTACGCCTTCTCATGGCTCTTCGCTTGGCTCGGCCTGCTCGTCAGCTCACCCGAGGCAGCCAACTCGATCGGCTTCATCGTCGTGTTCCCGCTTGACGTTCATCTCGTCCGCCTTCGTCCCGGTCGCCTCGATGCCCGGTGCGCTCCAGTGGTTCGCCAAGATCAATCCCTTCACGATCGTGGTCGACGCCATGCGGGTGCTGTGGGTCGGAGCTCCCGCGCACAACTACGTTTGGGAGGCGTTCCTCTGGTCGGCCGTGATCCTCGCGATCTTCGCCCCGCTCGGCGTCGCCCGGTACCGGCGGGCGGCGAGCACGTGAGCCAGGGCCGGCCGCTCGGCCGCTCCGCCCTCGCCGCTCCGCCGGCCTGATCGGGCCCGGGCCCTCGACCTCCCACAGACCGCGTGGGGCGCTCACGCGGCCGGCGGGAGGTCGAGCTCAGCATCCGTGTCCCCGTAATCGTCGATATCGATCACGATCACCGTCTTGCTCTCGTTCCAAAAGAGCCGGATGCAGCCAATTCCATACTCCACCTCATCCGGAGGAGGCAGCCCCTCGTCCTCCAGCAGCTCCCGCATCTTCATCTCCGCCCGGATCTTCATCTTGAGTGTCGCCATGCCCCAGATGGTCGGCCAGATCGCTGTAACGGAACAAGACGCATTCGTAAATCTTCTGGGCCAACTTCGTGTCGTCTTTGTGCCGACGTCGGCGGGGCGTTCGCGATCGGCTCTGGGCGTACGCGGACGGACACGAATGGCCCAAATTCGTCAGATTTGGCTATCATCGGTAAACCGCCGCGGGGTGGAGCAGTCTGGTAGCTCGTCGGGCTCATAACCCGAAGGTCGCGGGTTCGAATCCCGCCCCCGCTATCAAGCAAAAGCCCCGCTCCGGCAGGGTTCTTTCGTGGTGAGCGGTGTCCACCTCCGGATGCCTGGGTACCAAACGGTCGGCTGCTGGAAACCGCTTCGGATGAGATTCTAAAGTCTGCACAAGCGCATCGAAGGCATCGGACGGCGCTCCCGGTCCTCCGTGTGCCTGCTCAGCGGGCGTCACGGGCGGCCATTCGCGATTGACACCGGCGACTCGCATCCCACATGCACCGACACGGTCCCATATCAACGAGCGCGGTCAACCTGCACCAGCCGGCGGGGAATCGCCAACCTAACCAATCGTGAATGTGTCGGAGTTCGGCGTCGCGTCGCCCGTCTTCGTAACCGCGGTATAGGCACCGGCGATCGTTGTCCCGTCGATCGTCAGTTCGAGGAATCCCCACCCCTGATCGTCCCCGAATTCGAACACCACATCGCCGGATATCTGCTCACCCGGGTTGGCGCCATTTGCGAGCAGGTGGAGGTTGTGGTATCCGGAGTTGCCGATCACGATGTATGGCACCTGTTTGCCATTCAGGGTGCGGGTGAAACGCTGATAGTCGTGAACGTGCCCCGACAGCACCAGATCGGGGGCGCGCCCGCCGCTCGCAAAGGCGCCGTCGAGCGCAGTCCCGATAGCCTGCGCGCCGCCGTGCATCGCATCGACCGAATACGGAGGATGGTGGCAAGTGACGATGAGCGGCTTGTCGCTGGGCGCGGCTGCGAGCTCCGCTGTCAGCCAGTCGACCTGCGACTGCTCGACATGCCCGCCCGGCGGCACGTTGGTGTAGATACCGATGACGGTTGCGACATCCGTCAGTAGCGTCCAGTCGCAGTATGGCTGCGTCTCGACGTCGCGGAGGTACTCCTCGTTGTGGACCGGCAGCTGCGGCGCCGGCGCGCAGAAGTTCGCCATGAAAGTATCCAGCGGCTTCCGTGTCGGGTCATCCGTGGTGTCGCCATCATGATTGCCGGGAATCCCGACGATCGGTAGCTGCAGGTGCCCGTAGGCTTCATAGAACTGCGGCGTGTACTCCGTGGCATCGCCGTTGAAGTAGACGATGTCGCCCACGCTGTAGACAAACGCCGGCTTTGGGTCCTGGGCGGCACGAGCCTGCATGGCGTTCGACACCGCATTCTGTGGGTCTGGATCTTTGACCCCGCCGTGGTCGCCGATCACGAGAAAGGTGATCGGGGCATGATCCACGATCCCGAGGTCGCTGGCATTGGCACGACCACCCTGTCCGTCCGGAAGCGGTTGCGCCGGCACGGCCGGATGGCGAGCGTGCTGTAGCTGATCTGCAGCGTTAACCTGAGGCGCAAGACCGACGTTTCGGGACATGGCGAAGCCTTTCAGTTGCGTTACTCGTGACGCACCGTCGCTCGAGCGTCAGACGTGCCGACAGAGCAATACCCCGGTTCTCGGAGCTCAGCATCGCCGAGAGCTCGTCGATTGCGCTCAGCCGCGCGCCGGAGTAGGGGTGCTGGGCGAGATCTGTGAGCTCCTGCGGAAGCGGAACCGGCTCAACCGGTCGCTCGTAACTGCTGCGTGCGATGTAGACCGGCCCGTCCAGGCTGCTTAACCTGGTTGGACTCTGGTTCGGGGTCATCTCGCGGACGCGGTCGTACACGTACTCGTAGAGCTCATCTACAGACACGAATCGGTCGCCATCTCGGTCCGCTTTGCCAGTTTCGAGTCCTTCGACGACGGCCGTGGTGAAGATCGATGGCTGTCCCGCTCCGGAAAGCCGCTCGCCCTCAAATGAGTACTCCATCGCATTCGAGGCTGTGATCACGACGCGTCCACGCCCCAGTAGATGGTCCTGAACGTTGAGTTGCTCGTTTGCACGAAAGTGAACGCTGAACGGAAAGGATCCGCTGAAGCAGCGGTCCAAGAACACGACGATCCTCGTGGAGCGACACTGGCCAATCCGCTCGTTCAACCACCGCGACGAAATCCCAGTCGCAGACAGCAGATGTGTCTCGGTGTCCGCTGCCGCCAGGTACAGCTCGCCGCTCGCATCCTTGATGCCGTGGCACGAGAAATGAACGAGCAGCAGATCGGCGGGGCGGCGATCGGCAAAGAACCGCGCGAGGCGACGACTTAGCTTGGTCTCGTCTTCATCGAGAGATAACTCCACCCGGAAGCCCCCGACGGCCGCATCCGCCAAGACTCTCCCTAAAGCCGCAGCATCCGCAGCCGGGGCCCGCAGACGCTGGAGTCTCGGGTCGCGGTAGTAAGCGATCGCGACGATCAGCGCCTCGCGAGCCGGATCCATCAGACCGCCGCCGAGGCAATAACTACACGTCCCGCAGACACTGCCAAGCTCGCTGACACCGCCACATTAACTGCTTGCCGACCCCTATCTACCTACGGCGATGATCGCTCGTCGCGTTAGGCATGTCAAGGGTTTGTGGGCTGAGTTCGCCCCGTGCGTATTTAGCCGCTATTAGAACGACGCGCTTGTCCATCTGCAGCAGAACACCGGGGCACGGGCGAGATGGCTGAACCCCATCGTCTCCGGGTGGATCAACTACTACGGCCGGTTCTATCGGTCGGCGTTGAATCCCCTCCTGCGGCGCGTCAACGCCTACCTGAGGCGCTGGGCTGGCAGGAAATACAAACGGCTGCGCACCCAAAAGCGCTACGGCTGGTGGCTGGCCGGACTGCTCTCGAGACAGCCCGACCTGCTCGCCCACTGGCGCCTGGAGCGGTCGTATTAGGCCCGATCAGAAGAGCCCGGTGACGGGAGACTGTCACGCCGGGATCCGAGGGAGCCGGGGGCTGAGATGCCCCCGGCCACCCGACTCAGCCCGAAGGAGCGGTCTGTCAGGGATGCTTGTGACTGCCGCTCGTGGGCGATTGCGGAAGTGGACCGAATTGGCGTTGCTGCTTCCTGACAGGGCCGAGCAGCACGCGGCGGCTAGGGGCCGCGGAGATCTACTTGGGGTGCTGGAAGGATCGCTGTGTGGTCCGCGTCTTGCGCCGTATGGACCAAAGCCATCAGACGTCCGATGTCTTGTCGAGCCGTGGGGCGGATCACCGGTCGCGAGCTCTGCAGCTCGGTCGAGCCGGTTTGTTGTCTGGCTGGTCGTCGTCGGCGGGCTGCTCGTCGCCGCCTGCGCAACGGTCGCCGCTACGAACGTCTGTCTGCCCTCAGAAGCGCTCGCCTGGTGCCAGCGCCGCGCCACCCGCGAGAAAGTGATCGCCACATGAGCACCGCCCACATCCCGGTTGACGTCGACGTCCTGCGCGAGGAGATCCGCAAGACTTACACCGATGTCTCCACCGAGCAGGAGCAGGAGTTCATTTTCCCGACCGGTCGCGCGTGGGCCCGGGCGCTCGACTACCCCGAGCCGGAGCTCGCGCGTGTGCCGGACGCGACCGTCGAGAGTTTCGCCGGGGTCGCGAACCACTGGTTGCTCGGGCGCGCGCGGCCGGGGTCGGTCGTGCTCGACCTCGGCTGCGGCGCCGGCACCGACCTGCTGATCGCTGCGCAGATGACTGGGCCGACGGGGCGCGTGATCGGTGTCGACATGACTCCGGCGATGCTCGACCGCGCCCGCGCGAGCGCACGGGAGATGGGATTCGGAAACGTGGAGCTGCACGAGGCGCTGATCGAATCGCTGCCGCTCGACGCCGCTTCGGTCGATGTCGTGATCTCCAACGGGGTGATCGACCTCGTGCCCGACAAGGACGCCGTGTTCGATGAGATCGACCGCGTCCTGCGCCCCGGCGGCCGCCTACAAATCGCCGACGTCGTGATCCACACCGAGGTCTCCGAGGACGCCCGCAAACGCATCGACCTGTGGACCGGCTGAATCGCCGGGGCGCTGCTCTCAGGCGAGCACGCGCGCCTGCTGGTCCAGCGGGCGTACACCGACATCGAGCACGGTCAGCTCGTCGACACTTACGCGAGTTCGGCGTTCGAGGACACTCGCCGCAAGGCCGCGAAGTTCGGCGCGATGGGCTCGACGATCCGCGCGACCAAGCCAGGCGCGTCAGCTGCGGCGGGCGTCACGCGGCGCGGCGAGCAGGCGCGGCGCCGCCCGGACGGTCATGACAACGCGCCAGTCGTGTCGTACATTCCGCCTGGGGCTGCTGGGCCCTTGGCCAACCCCCACAAGGAGAGTCGAATGACTGCCACCACATCCCTGCTCGAGATCGCCCGTCGCGACCTCGCTGATCTGAATGACCGCACGGTCGGGCCAGGTGATCCGGGCTACGACGACGCGCGAGCGGTCCACAACGGCATGATCGACCGTCATCCGGCCGTGATCGTGCGCTGCCAGAGCGCCGACGAGGTCGCTCGCTGCATCGCGTTCGCGCGTGCTCACGGAGCTCCGATCGCCGTCCGCGGCGGTGGGCACAACGGCGGCGGCCTTGGCGTTGTCGACGACGGGGTCGTCATCGACCTGGCGGGAATGTCCGAGGTTGCGGTCGATCCGGGTTCCGACACCGTTCGCGTCGGCGGAGGCGCGACCTGGGGACAGGTCGATCAGGCGACCGCTGAATACGGCCGCGCGACACCGTCGGGGATCATCTCGACGACCGGTGTCGGCGGGCTCACCCTCGGCGGCGGGATCGGCCACCTGACCCGGCGCTTCGGTCTGACGATCGACAGCCTGATCGGTGCCGACGTCGTCCTCGCCGACGGGTCACTCGTGCACGCGAGTGCCGACGAGCACCCCGAGCTGTTCTGGGCGCTGCGCGGCGGCGGCGGCAACTTCGGCGTCGTCACATCGTTCGAGTTCCGCACGCATCCGATCGGAGCTGCGGTGATGGCCGGGCCGACCTTCTGGCCGATCGAGCAGACACCCGAGGTCATGCGTTTCTACCGCGACTTCCTCCCCGCGGCTCCCCGCGCCGTCAACGGCTTCTTCGCGCTGATGACAGTGCCGCCTGTTGACCTCTTCCCTGAGGAGCTGCACCTGCGCAAGGTGTGCGCCGTGATGTGGTGCATCGTCGGCTCCGAGGAGGAGGCGACACGCCTGCTCGCACCGGTGCACGACGTCGGCACGCCGCTGCTGCACGGCGTCGGGCCCGTCCCGCACCCGGCTCTGCAGAGCCTCTTCGACGGGCTCTACACCAAGGGGCTGCAGTGCTACTGGCGCGCCGACTTCGTCAACGAGCTCTCCGATGAGCTCATCGAGCAGCACCTCGAATGGGGCAAGAAACTCCCCTCGATGCACTCGACGATGCACATGTACCCGATCGACGGCGCCGCGCACGACATCGGGTCCGCCGACACTGCCTTCAGCTACCGCCAAGCGAAGTGGGCCGAGGTCATCTTCGGGGTCGATCCCGACCCGGCCAACGCCGGCGCGATTCGCGACTGGTGCGTGGGCTTCTGGGACGCGACTCACCCGTACTCAGCAGGCGGAGCGTACGTCAACTTCATGATGGAAGAGGGCCAAGAACGCGTCCGCGCCACCTACCGCGACAACTACGACCGCCTCGCGCGCGTCAAAGCGCAATACGACCCCGACAACGTGTTCCGCGTCAACCAGAACATCCACCCGGTGGCCGGCGCGTAGACGATCGCGAAACCGCCTCGGTGCGATTTCGTGTGCGGGGAGGACGCTGCAAGCGCCCCGGTGCTTGCAGCGTCCAGAAGTCAGCCAGCAGACCGGGACAAATGCAGCGGTGCCACTCGCCAGGACGCTGCTGCTGGCTGGTGAGCAGTGATCGGCCGGCAACTCCGTCCAACCAACTTTCAGCGCCGCTCGCTGGGCGTTGGTTCGTTGAGACCGACCGGCACTGGCTCGACCGCACCCTCGCGCGGTCGACCCGCAGGCGCTATCGACGTCGACTGCGTGCTTACGGCCGCGTCTGAGCAAGCGGTGCGTGCGTTACCGGGGTCAATTTGATCGTGGAGCGGATACGCAACCGGAGCGCCTGCCGAAGCTCCCGCAATGATCGACCAGCAGCGCTGACGCGTGGCCGCTGCTTGCCTGCGGAGCGACGCTCTCGCTCGACGGGTTGCGCGAGGTCCGGTTCCCGATTCGCCACTTCCACAACGCCGCACGGTTGCAGCAGCTTCACGCTCGCGATGAGACCGCTGGTGGTTGCCCCATTCTCAGGTCCACGATGGAGAGTGCTGCTCTTCCTCAACTCCGACACTGAGCTCGAGCCCTGCCGCATTGCCTGGCGCCTATCGGAGCGGCGAACGTGGGGCGGCGACTTCTCCGTGCCGTCCGTCGCGAGAGCCTGATCCCGCCCGACCGGGCCAACTCGGCGACCGCAATGATTGAGATGCAAGAGCGCATGCCGTGTTGGCCCCGCCGCATTCAGCGACGCATCCCGGTCAGCGGAGGCAGGCGGGGAGTTGCGCGAGCGCGTCGTCGACAGTGAGGAGACTGGCAGCGGCTATGTCTTCGACCGGGACCCATTCGGGGAACGGAATCTCGGTCGTTCGGTGGGCGCCCGACGCGGTGTGCTCCTCGTCGACCGCGGCCAAGCGGTCCCCGGGAAAGCGATCCGCGACACGAACTAGGGCGGGCCACAGCCGGCGGTGGATCAGACTGATCTTTCCGTTGACCAGCCGTGTCGCGATAACGTCGGGTGAGCTGAGAAGGCGGGTCAACACCGCGAAGATCTCGTGGCCCGACGTGTGTCCCCACCAGCTCCCTCCGATCGGCTCACCGGCGACGTGTTCGGCCAGGTTGGGTACTGGGCCGCGGGCAGACTGCAACACGACGCCGTGCTCGCGCACCCATTCGAGCGGCTCCACGATCGTCGATTCAAACACGCGAGCGCTCCGCCCGCCATCCGCCAGGCACCGCGTCCGATGGGCCGGGCCGGTTCCGCGGAAACAGGTCAGCCAGGGCTGCTCTTGCCAAGGCGATCACGGAGAAGCGCCGACCCTGATCGGCCGCCGCTCCCGCTTCGTTGCCAAGAGGCAGTTTCAAATCGACGCCAGAACCCGAAAGTGACTATGCGGGTCACGCTACGAGTCTCGCAAAAGCGGGCGGTCTGGGTCCAGGCGCGTGCTGGTGTCCACGGCGAGGGGCGTAGGGCGTCTGCCCGGTGGGTCTATTAGCAGTTACCGCCTGGGCCACCGTGCCAGAGCGTCTCGTCTCATGGCGCGGCATACAGATCGACCTCCGCCGTATAGCAACAAGGGGTCGGAAGAAGATGCGCGGCGCGCGGCGTTGTCAGCCGCCGCAGCCGCTATCGACAGAGCTCGGGCTTCGCGCGGGAAGCCGTAGTCGACAAGACCCACTTTTGGCCCGGCGCAGGTGGGTCAGTATTCAGGCGGCGCCCACATCGCCCCCCGACACGGGGAGCAGTTCGCATACCGGCCTGCGTGGCTACCGGCGCAGCGTCGAGAAGCTCGCGAACTGCGACGCACTTGCGCGCCCGAAGCCCCGCCCAGACACCTCTCGGAACGGCGGTCAGTTGAAAGGCAACTTTTCTACATTTGGGACGAGCCGAAAACCGCCGACTGCGGCGTGGATCGTGGCCGATCTCCTCTGGCCACTCACCCGGGCAATCCCGCAGCACCACTGATCATGCCGGCCAAACACGGCCATAACCTCTTTACGTTCGTTACGGACCGCGGGCACTGGTTTACGACGACCCCAGCGTCTGGCTCGGCATGCGGATAGTGACGTGACGGCGATGACCGCGACCCGAGAGGAAAGTCGGCGATGCAGCGCAGACCCGGGGCGCGGAGCAGGTCTCTTCGCCTCCACGCTTCACGAACATCACGCAGGCCTGTCGCGGTGGTCGCGATAGATCCGCAGCGCGAAGGCGCCGGCGGGACGCGCCCGGGTCTCGGCGACGAGCTCCTGGATGGGGGCGGGCGTGGCGGCTAGCGGCGGCAGCGGACCGCCGTAGTTGTCGGGCCAGATGGCCGGCGCGGCAGCGATCGCGAACGCCATGTCGTGCAAGGTGAAGCGGTCGCCATAAAGGTAGCGTCGGCCGTCGCTCAGACGCTCGTCGATCTGCGCGAGCGCGGAGCGGATCGTCTCCCTCGCCTGCTCCGCCCGCTTGGCCGTCAAGCGCAACAAGACCCGCAGCGCGAACGCCCACACGGGATACGCATGCTGCACGGCCGCCACCTCCCAGTCGGGTGAACCCTCGCTGAGCGCACGCACCATGAGTTCGCGGCGGGGCACCAGGTGGTAGTACGGGAAGACGGTGCTCGCCGTCTGCAGCGTGGTGTGGAACTGCTTCCAGTCGGATTCCATGAACGCGGGCTCGAGACCGGCCAGCAGTTTGCGCTCGGGGGACGCGGTTGACTCGAGTTGGTTGATGATGCGCTGGATCCGATCCAGCGGCCGGGGAGCGACGCCCACGAGCGTCGGGATGCGGGGCGTGCCCGCCCGAACGAGCGTCACGACCGACTGGATGATTAGCACATGGCGTTCCTCGCGCGCTGTGACCCCGTAGTGGTGCAGGACGAAGCGGCTGAACTCGCTGTCGAGGCTCGGCGGAAAGGTGAAGAGAACCGGGTGCGTCATGCTCACTTACTCCCCTCGTCGAGCGCGACCGTGAGCGAGGCCGGATAGGCGCCGTCGTAGGTCATCCGGCCGGCGCCTCCAGGCGCACGGCGCAGCGGCGGACCCTCGAGCAGAGCGATTGCCATGGCCGGAAGGTGAACCCGGTTGATCTCCCGTCCGAAGCACATGTGCAGGCCGTGGCCGAAATGCAGGTAGCTCTCGAACGGCCGGTCGAGCCGGAACGCCCTTGGCGCGCGAACGCTGTGGCCGTCGAACATAGCCGACTGGGTTGCGACGAGCACCTTGGAGCCGGCGCGAAAGCGTGTCGAGCGGCGGGTTTCCGCGGCCACGGTCTGATCGGTCTCGCAGGTTCGCAGCAGCGCCCAGCGTCTGGGGCCGGAAACGCAGTGCCTCGAAGACGTAGGCGCCGACCGTGGCGTGGTCGCCGGCACGCGCCGCCGCCTGCGCGCTCTCGAGCTGCTTCGGGCGCCGCAGCAGCTCGTCGACGGCGCATGCAAACGCCTTGGAGACGGTCGGGATCCAGCCGGCGATGAGTCCGATCAGGTTGTGGCGAATGGCGATGTCGTGCAGGCCTCCGTCGGCAGGACGGTGCTCGAGCAGACGCGTGAGCACGTCGTCTGGCACGGTGTGGCCGGCTTCGAGCGCCGCCCGCCGGGCCGCGATCTGAGCGTCGAGGTGAGGTCGCATCTGGGCCGCGGCGGCCAACGCTCGGTCGTGCGAATCGGGGCTGCTTGCCGACGTTGAGAAAGACGTCGGTGAAGATGTCGCGAGCCCAGCGCAGCTGCGTCGCCGTGCCGGGCCCGGGCGTCCCGAAGTAATCGCTCATGACCGCGTCGATGGTCGGATCCGCGAACTGGCCCACGACGTCGACCTGACCGTCGGTCATCCGCAGCCGATCCCGCGCGGTCGACAGCGTCCGCTGCGCCAGCCCGTCTGAGTCCTCGCGGCGAATGGCCGCCCGCAGCGCCTGGTGGTCGTGGCGGTAGAGCGGCGTGTCGTCGAGACCGAGAAT
This sequence comes from uncultured Solirubrobacterales bacterium, assembly GCA_963734775.1. GTDB lineage: Bacteria > Actinomycetota > Thermoleophilia > Solirubrobacterales > Solirubrobacteraceae > Palsa-465. The sequence goes on along the minus strand of CAVTJE010000011.1, from coordinate 16,924 downwards.
GAACGGCCCCGAGATGGCCGTCATCTTCTCGTTGTAGGCCGGGACGCCGAAGTGAGCGAAGTCCGCGAGGACCTCACGCACGTCGTCCGCGCGCGTGACGACGCCGAAGCGGCGGGTGGCGATGACCGGGCGGAGCCACCGCAGCAGCGTGAATAGGGGACGGCTGTGGTCGCCGAGCTCCCGGCTGAGCCTGGCGGTGAGCCGAGCGTTCGTGGCACTCATGGGCTCAGCCCGCCACGTGGTCGGCGACGGCGGCTAGCGCGGTCAGGCTCGGCACGAACAGGTACTCGCCTCCCCGCATGGTGACGAACTGTCCCTGGGGCGCCAGCATGAACGGCGGCCGCCCCTGGATCGTCATCTTGCCAGCGGTGCCGCCGAGGAGGTAGTCCGAGTCATCGCCGAGATGAAAGATGTTGCCGTCGTTGAGCCATTGGCGCTGAATGCTCTCGAACTGGCGTGAGATGCTCGCGTTGAAACAGACGAACACGAGGCCACGGTCCTCGCCGTCGTCCTCGAGGGCACCGTCTTCGAGCGGAGGCCCGTAGGGCATGCCGCGGCGGATGATGCGATGGCGGAACGCCAGCTTGCCGTCGAAGCCGAGGCTGTCGCGGGGATTGCTGCGCCGCACATGGGCGCCGAGGGGGCAACCAAACCCGTTCGGGTCCTCGTTGACGTAGCCGAACGCATTCGTGCCGGGCGAGCGCGGGTCGAAATGGGCCGGTGGCGCATCCGGTGACGTGGTCAGCGGCGCGCCATTTGGCCAGCGGCCGACGACCTTGGCCATGAGCTTCGCGTCGTCGCCGTCGCTGTAGTGGCGACTCGCCTCGCGGACGGAGCGCCGGAATAGCGCCACGTCCTGACGTACCTTGCGCCACACCATGTACGTGCCGTTGCGTCCGAGCGGATCGTTGGGCGCGCTCGGCAGCCGGCGCTGGCGGTCGGTGCGGGATTCCTCGTCCTCGTGGCCGAGAATGAATTCGCCGAGCGCGAGCGGTCGCCAACCGCCTGAGTCCGGGACACCCTCCCCGACCGTGGCGTCTTCGTTCACCCCCTCGATTGCGGGCTGTGAGAAGCCGTCGGCAAACCCGAAATGTTCGCGGGCGCCACCGAACATGCGCGCGTGCACCTCATAGACGACCGCGAGTGCCCCGGAGTCCGCGAGACCGCTGCGGAGCCCGTCGAGCGCCTCCTGAAGCACGCGGTCATCGAGCGCGTTGATGGTGACGAGCAGGTGCGCCCGGCCGGTGCCGAGACCCGCCTCCCAGCCTGACGGAGCACTTTGGGCGACGTCGCCGAGCTCGGAGGCACGAGCGCTCATGCCCTGCCGGAACTCGTCAGAGAAGCTCTCCACCACCGTGGGCGACACACCGAGCGCGCTCAGCCCCATACTCGTTACAGCGACGTTGAACGTTGACTTGGGCCGCCGACCGGTCCAGCGCACCGCGGTGGTGACTTTGGGGAGCTGGTCGCCCAACCAGGCGCGGCCGCTCGCCGGGTCACCGAAGCTGATGAAGAGATACGAAGTGTGACCATAGCGATTACCGTAGGCCTCGAGGATGTCGCCCTGGATATCGGCGCGATCGATGTCGACAGCAGCCACGTCAGAACTCCTGAAGAAAGGTCTGTCGCAGCGTCGCGTCGTCCATGCCCTGGCTGCGGATGGCGAAGTCGATGGTTCGCTTGCGCACGGCAAGCGCGTCGTTGACTTCCTCGACGGTCGCCTGAGGGTAAGCGGCGAAGAACAGGCCGGTTTGCACCTGGTTGTGGCGCAGGTACGCCTTGAGCGGTGCTCCGCGCGCCGGGGTGGGGGCCCCGAAGCAGCGCGACCAGATCGGTTCCGCCTCGTCCGCGAGGGTGACGCATAGCTGCTCGAGAAACGGCTCGAGGTCTCCGTCGAAGGTCGCGGAGAAGAGGAGATAGGGGCCGAAGTGCTCGGCCTGCAGCCGGCTGGGATCTTTCCCGAAGTCCGGGATGATCACCCACCGCGCGAAGTGCGCCAAACCCAGCCGGCTAAGGGGACTCGGGTCGCGCGGAAGGTCCGCGAGCGTCTGCTGTAGCGCGTCGACCTCACCGGGCACGATCGGGGCGAGGACGGTCAGCGCGTACATCTGACCTTCGGTGTTGCTGGTCAGAGGCACGTCTGAGACTCCGCGAGGAGATCGCGCCATGCGGTGGCGAACTGCTTGTCCGACATCGACGCGGCGCACTGGCGCAGCGCCTTCACCTTCGGAGCGAGGTCGAGCGCCGAGAGAACCGCCGTGGCAGTGGCATCGGGATAAGCGGAGTAGTAGTGCCCGGCCTCGTGCTCGTGAGCCCGGATGTAGTCCTTGAACGGACTGGGCGGCAGAGCCGACGGGAACCCGTACGAGCTACCCCAGAACGCCCACATGCCCAGAGTGAGGGTGTAGGAGAAGGCGTCGATGTACTCCTCCCAGCCACCATTGAAGTTGCTCTCGAAGTACAACCGCGGGGAGGGCAACCGCACCGCTTCGCGGTCGCCGTTGGCCGGCAATCGGCGCACGACCGACCAGCGGGCGGCATGGATGAACGACAGGCGCTTAAGGGTGTCAAGCGAATTCTGGCGCAGACGGATGAACAAGAAGAAGATCGGCAGCTCGAGGAGCCCCCACGACCGCATGGTGCTGAACACGGTGAGGGCGATCGCCTGGCCGTCGACGTTGCGCCTCGACGTCCCAGACGCCGCCGAGGCATACGCCCGTGCGTCCCCACGCGGCTCACCGGATGCTGTCGCCATACCCGACGTCACGAGTACTGTGCCTTGCTGCCGCCGACGTCGCGAGCGCGCTCGCCAAGCATCACCGGCGACTGTAGTCAGATGAGCAGGACCAAGTCAAGCGAGCCGCCACGGACGGGCGGTTCTCCAGATCGCTCGACTCAGCAGCTCCGTTGTGCTCAGCCGCGCGTCATAGAAGCATCCTTAACAGTTGAGGACGCGACGGCGACTATGGGTGCTTGTCGCGCGTGGGAAGCGTTCGGACAGTCCTCGAAGGCGAGAAGCTGTGAGACGCTGGTTGGCATTGGTGATGTTGTGCGGGGTTTCGGCTGCCGCGTTTCTGGCTCGCTGCGTTGGCAATGGGCAGCGCCGGGCCCGGTGTCGCGAGCGCCGCTGGTCGCGCCCGCGGTTTGTCACCGCGCCGGCTTTTGGCACGTGATCCGGGCGCGCGGGTGGGCGGCAACACCATCGTCGCGGCCGGGCGCCGTGAGAGGGTGCTACTCGTGGATCAGCTCGCGAGCTGGTCGGCGAGCCGCTCGATTAGCCATAGGTCGTAGAGGTACCCCTGGGGGTGCGCGGTCCCCGGGCGCCGTGCGAGGATTCCCTTTGGGCCTGCCTCGACTTCGAGCTTTCGCCACACCTCGGCCGCGGACGCCAGGCCCGCCAGGATCCCCTCGAGCGCGGGGCTGCTACTGCTCTGCACGGTCGGCCGCCCATGCTCTGTGCGCAACCGGAACGGCGCGAGCGAGGCGTCGAGCTGTACCTCGTTATAGCCATTACCGCGGATCCGGGGGATCACCCCCATGCGCAGCGCCACCCGCCGCCCGTGGCGGGTTCCGCTGAACTCGGTCGCCCAATCCGAACCTCCATAGCTGCTAGGGATCAGCTCCTCGTGATCGAGCCCGAGCTCCTGGGTGAGCGTGGTGGGCTCATCGGACGGCGGCTCGGTCTTCAGCGCCTCCCACATCACCTCCCAGCCAAACGCGCTGGGGTCGCTGATCTCGCTCGCGCGGCCGCGCATCTGCGCGGGCGGAGGCCCTGCCGGCGTGCTGTCCTTCTTGGTCCGAAAAATCGTCAGTCCGCGCATCATCTACTCCTCTGGGTCGTTCTGGATGGTGGTAGGGGTGATTGGCGTCTGGTTATCCGCAAGCGCCGCTGAAAGCCGGCGGCCGATTACGCGGCCGCACCTGGTGTTAGGCGCAACGCAGTAGTCATTGCGCTCGCCGCCGCCGACAGGCTGGTTGCCAACGCGGTCACGAGAGCGGGCACAGCCCACCTGCCATACGGCGCTCCACCCGATCGCTCACCGCATCGCTCGCCTCTCATCGCCAGGTTCCCGGTCGCCAAAATGTTCATCGACCGAAGGGTTGCGCGGTTGCGTCTTTTGGCCCAGGGGGGCAGGCCGACGTGTTGATCTTCGGTTGTCCGCCCCGCTCCCCCAGTTGGAGCTACCACCAGCAGCTCTCATCGCGAGCGTGACACCGCTGGATCCCACCGGCGTTTCGGAAGTCGAGGAGAGCGGACGGCCCCATCGGCGTGCGCCCCGGCGTCGAGCAGAGCGTCGCTCCGCCAGGCAAAGCAACCGTGGCCGCCGACTCGGCGGGCGTTTGCTCAAACCCCTTCCGTAGAGTCGTCAAGAGAACCGCAGCAGACGCACAGCCCCGTAGCCGGCGATTGCTTTAGACGAGGGGATCGCTGCGATCTACGCGGCGCGCGATTGGATCCGCCCAAGAGGAGTCGTCCGGATCGACTCTTCGGAGGACCTGTGATGGCCAAGACTCGCCGGTGTCCGGCGAGCTCGTTGGCGTTCGGCCCCAAAGGCGTCCCGCACACCTTCATCGCGGAGACCCACGGGGCGAAGGCGCTGGTCGGCTTCGAGCCCTTCCTGTTCGAGGGCTTCCTGCACGAAGTCGGCGAACTCGGGACCGAGCGGGTCCTGCCACCGCCGCTCGACGCACCGCCGGACATGGTCCGACTGCTCCCGATCGGCGCCTGCAACGGAATCGAGATCCTCGGACCTCCAGGCCGGCCGCCGGGCCACTGACCGCTCGACCCCACCAGAGTGCGCCCCGTGAATCGTGATTTGCGTGGGGTCTGACATCGTGGCGGTGAGCGGGGTAGTCGCCGGGCTCGACGATCACCCTGTCGCCCAAGCGCGCGGCACTGACCGCCTGCGTGATCGAGCAGGGGGAGGCCGAGCTGCACACTGTCCCTGAGCGCTGGGGCTCGCATAGCGTTGCGTGGCGGCCGAGGCGGCCGTCGGGGTGATTATCGCCGCGGCCAGGACGACGCCGACGACGCTGGGAAGAGCGAGGCGGGGTGTGTGCGTCATGAGTAAGCGAAGACCGTGACATCCGTTCGCGCTGGCGCCCACCGGGGCGGCCCGCCGACCGGCTGGCGGAAAACCGACGGTCGGAGTTCGGTTGGCCCCGTTTGCGTGCGGGCTCGGCGCGCGCGATGATGCGAGCATGCCCTGGACCGTCCTGATCGTCGACGACAACCCGCGGTTTCGCGTGCGCGCGCGACAGTGGCTCGAGGCCGACGGGTTCAGCGTCATGCCAGACGCGGACGATGGCGCGGCGGCGCTCAAGGCGGTCCAGCGCTACGGACCGGACGTGGTGCTGCTCGACGTCCAGCTCCCGGACATGAGCGGGCTGGCGGTCGCCGAGCGCGTCGCCGACGGCCCTGATCCGCCGGCTGTCGTGTTGACCTCTACGCACGATGCCGCGGATTTCGGCGAGCGTCTTCTCAGCTGCGGAGCCCGCGGCTTTGTGCCAAAGGCGGAGCTATCCGGGAAAGCCCTGTCGGCGCTCCTCGCGTGACGGCCCGCCGATCGTGGCGCGGGCGCGGCGGATCGGCGATGATTGCCACGATGGCCTCCCTTCCACGGGCGGATCACGCCGTAGCGCGCAGCCTGGCCGAGACCGAAGACCCGCGCGATGCGCTGGCGGGCGCACTAGCGGCGATCGGCGAGAGCCTGGGGTGGCGGTGGGGCGCTGTGTGGGAACCGGCCCTCGACCGGCCTGAGACTCTACGGTGCGTGGAGACGTGGCACGCGTTGGGCGCGGACGCGGCCGAGTTTGGCGCGACCACCAGGAGCCTCGTACTGGTCCGGGGCGAGGGGCTTCCCGGACGCGTCTGGCAGAGCGGGGAGCCAGCCTGGATCGCCAACGTCCTGACCGACGAGAACTTCCCGCGTGCCGCGGCCGCGCAGCAGGCCGGGCTGCGATCCGCCTTCTGCTTTCCGATCCGGAGCGCACGAGGGGTGCTCGGCGTAATCGAGTTCTTCACCGGCGAGGCCGGCGAGCTTGACCGCGAGCTACTCTCGACCATGGTCACCCTCGGTGACCAGATCGGGCAGGCGGTGGAGCGCCGGCGTGACGCCGAGGCGTTGCGCGCGAACGAGGCCCGACACCAAGCGATGCTCGATGCCTCGCTCGACTGTGTCGTTGCGATGGACCACGACGGCCGAGTGCTCGACCTCAACCCTGCCGCGGAGCGCACTTTCGGCTACCGCGCCAGCGACGCTGTGGGTCGTGAGATGGCCGAGTTGATCATCCCCCCTGAGCTCCGCGAGCGTCATCGCCGAGGTCTCGCCTGCTACCTCGCCACCGGCCGGGCCGCCCTGCTCGACCGCCGCCTCGAGATTACCGGCATGCGGGCCGATGGCACCGTGTTTCCGGTCGAGTTGACGATCACGCGCGTCGCCGTAGAAGGCCCTCCTGTCTTCATGGGCTACTTGCGCGACATCACCGAGCGCCTGGCGGTCGAGGCGGAGGTGAGAGCCTCGCGAGTCCGGATCGTCGAAGCGGCGGACGCAGCTCGGCGGCGCTTGGAGCGCGACCTTCACGACGGTGCGCAGCAGCGACTCGTCGAGCTTGCGCTCGACCTCCGAATGGCGCTCGCGCGGTTCGATGATCAGCCGGCGCAGGCGCGCAAGCTGATCGATACCGCTCTCGAGGACGTTGCGCAGGCGATCGGCGAGCTGCGTGAGCTGGCGCGCGGCATCCACCCGGCCGCTCTGAGCGAGGGTGGTCTTCGCCCTGCACTTGCAGCGCTGGTAGGTCGCTCGAGCGTTCCGACGCTCCTGGTGGCGGTCCCCGACCAGAGGTTCGCCACCGCCGTAGAGGCGACCGGCTACTTCACCGTCGCCGAAGCGCTCACCAACGTGACGCGCTACGCCGCGGCTCAACGGGTCGAAGTCGAGCTGTCGCTGAACGACGAGCGCCTTCGGATCGAGGTTCGCGACGACGGCTGCGGCGGTGCCGATCCGGGCGCCGGATCAGGGCTGCGAGGGCTCGCGGACCGCGTCGCAGCGCTCGACGGACGCTTCGAGGTGATGAGTCCGCCGGGCGGCGGGACGGTCGTGCGAGCGGAGATCCCGTGCGGATCGTGATCGCGGACGACGCCGTGCTCCTACGCGAGGGAGCGGCGCGACTGCTCGAGGAAGCGGGCTTCGAGGTCGTCGCTCAGGCGGGCGACGCCGAGGAGCTGCTGCGCAAGGTGCGTGCGCACAAACCGCGTGTCGCGATCATCGACGTCCGTATGCCGCCCGACAACGTCGACGATGGCATGCGTGCCGCGCTGACGATTCGCGAGGAGCTCCCAGAGGTCGGCATCCTGCTGCTCTCCCAGTACGTCGAGGACCGTTACCTCAGTCAGCTGTTGGCCGCTGGCGCTGAGGGGGTCGGCTACCTGCTCAAGGACCGCATCGCCGAGGTCGACCGGTTCGTCGAAGCAGTCCGCCGCGTCGCCGAGCGCGGCTCGGTACTCGACCCCGAGGTCGTCGCCCAAATGCTGGGTCGCCGGCGACCGAGCGATCCCTTGAACAGGCTCACCGAGCGCGAGCGCGAGGTCCTGTCGGCCATGGCCGAGGGCCAAACGAACAGCCAGATCGCGCAGACGCTGTTCATCTCCGAGCGCGCCATCGAGCGCCACATCACCTCGATCTTCGACAAGCTCGGCCTCACGCCAGGCGACTCCGGTCACCGCCGCGTGCTCGCGGTGCTGGCCTACTTGCGCGACTGAGCACCGCCGCGAGACCCGTTGGCTCTCCGCCAGCAGACGACGGCCAGCTCCCATGGTCCGTCAACCGGCGGCACAGGACAGTTGGAAGGTCGACCCACCACGAGCACCCCTCGCAACAGCGACATCTAACGGCACGCTCCAATCCGGCAGACAGTGCCTTGATGTTCGCCGGTTCCTCGGAGACCTCAGCAAGCGCTATAACGCGACCCGCGCCGCGGCGTGAAGGATCGGCTCTAGTCCCGTCCCAGCCACGATTGCGCGAGCCGACGACGCGCCGCACGCGAGTAGTCCGCGCGCTGAGCGAGTAGCCACCAATTCATAGTCATCGCGCTTGAGCTGCCCGATCAGCGCGAAAACCATCCTCGGCCGACTCGTCGGCCCGGAGCCCGACGCGTGGTGCGGTTTGGCGCTGCTGCCGCGGCGGCGGAAATCGCGTGCGATCACGCGACCGCCGCGCGCAGCGATGCTCGCGGCAACGCCTGGCGCACCCGGGTCTCGGTCGGCGTTGAGAGCTAGCAATGCAGCAGCAGCGCCAGCGGCCGCCCCTTCCCGACCTGGCGATACGCCAACTCCACGCCAGCGCCGCCACGAAACCCGTGGGTCGAAAACTCAGCCTCGGTCATGCAGTTCGCAACTCAGAACCAGATTCGGTCCTTCACCGGTCTCCAGCGATGTTCGCCGAGCGTTCCGGCTGTCGGACGCCGCGCTGCGGTGCTTTCCGCTTCGGTTACTGATGCCATTGCGGAACTGAGGGGCGGTTTCCTTTTCGGACTCGTTCGTGAGTGACCGGGCGGAAGCGGCGTCCGCTAACGCGCGGCGGTTGTGCTCAGTCCGGGGCAGCGCGTCAGAGTGCGGGCCAGGATCGCAGTGTTCGTCTGGGTCTGTGAGCCGCGATGCCAGGTGACTCGGACGACTCCGTCGGGCGCGACTTGTCGCTTGCTCCAATCGCTCCGGCGACACGCAAGGAAGCCCCGCGGGTGGCGGGGCTTCCTGGGGTTTGGTGCTGAATCGCTGCAGCCCGATGAACCGGACCGGCCCCGGCGGGTCGGACGGCCGTGACGGTTCAGCGCCGGCCGGTCGGGGTGCCGACTGGTCAGGTCTTGTGGACCGTCTCGCAGTCTGCCATGACAGTGTCGATCTTGTCGGCGTTCGCGATGTCGGTCCCGGTGCCGCACGTCGAGCTGTCGGTGAGCGCGTCGCCGTTGGTGTTTAGCGTGTCGGGGCCCGCGCCGCCCTGGAGCGTGTCGATGCCGCCGTTGCCGACGAGCAGGTCGGCGCCGTTATCGCCGATCAGCTTGTTGGCGTGCGGGTCGCCGTAGAGCTTGTCGTTGTAGCTCGAGCCCTCGAGGTTCTCGACGTCGGACCCGATCGTGTCACCCTCGCCGAGCTGGCCGCTGGTGCCGGTCCCGATGTGAGCGACCACGCCGCCGGTCGCGCCGTAGTAGCCGACCGTGTCGGTGCCGGGGCCGCCGTAGAGCGAGTCGTTGCCGCCGGCCGCCTGGAGCGTGTCGTTGCCGTCGCCGGCGGTGAGCCAGTCGTCGCCCGCGTCGCCCTCGAGATAGTCGTTGCCCTCGTCGCCGGCGATGTAGTCGTTGCCTCCGCGTCCGACCAAACCGTCGGTGCCGGCGCCGCCGCTGAGCGAGTTGGCGGCGTCGTTGCCGTAGATCGTGTCGTTGCCAGAGCCGCCGTTGGCGTTGTCGATTCCGATCAGCGTGTCGTTCTCCATGAAGCCGCCGGACTTGGCAGACCCGTCGATCGCGATCGTCAGGTCGTCCGATCGCCCGGAGTAGTCGATCGTGTCGCTACCGGACCCGCCGTTGATGGTGTCAGTGTCGAACTGCGTGCAACCGGTGTTGGGGCAGACGGCGGGCGTGCCGGGACCCCCGAGGATGCTGTCGTATCCGGCGTCGCCGTACACGGTGTCGTTGCCGAACTTCGCGTCGATCTTGTCATTGCCCCCGTTGCCGTGGATGACGTCGTCCCCCGCTGTCCCCTCGAGATCGTCGCCGTACGCGGAGCCGCTCAGATGCTCGATGCTGGTGACGTTGTCATGCTCGCCGAGCATCCCGTCGTTGGCGTTGCCGTCCTGGTAGACGTACACCGATTGGCCCACATTGGCGTAGCTCAACGTGTCGATGCCGGGTCCGCCGTCGAGCACATCGGCGCCCGAATTCGGATGCAGCGTGTCGTTACCGGCCTGGCCACGCAGCAGGTCGTTGCCGCTCCAGCCCTCGAGATCGTCGGCGCCGCCGCCACCGAGCAAAGTGTCGTTACCAAGGCCACTACCCGACAGCTTGTCGTCATAAGAGCCGCCCTGGATGCCCTCCACGTCGGCGGGAATGTTTTCGCCCTCGCCAGCCACGCCGTCGTTGGCCACGCCGTCGAGCGAGGCGTTGACTGGACCCGCGGCATCTGCCCAGCTGGCCATGTCGATCCCGTCGCCGCCGCTGATCTGGTCGAATCCCGCGCCGCCGTCGAGCGTGTCGTTGCCGCCGTTGCCGGCCAGGTTGTCGTTATCGCCGCCGCCGTAAAACACGTCCGAATTGCTGCCGCCCTTGAAAAAGTCGATCCCGGGGCCGCCGTAGGCAACCGAAGGGAGCGTGGTGTTGTTGATGAAGCTGTCATTCAGCAGCCCACCGTCGAAGGTGATCTTCTTGGCGTTGAGTGCCGGGCATGTCACCACCCAGTCGCCGCGCCGGGCCTCCCTCGGTGCAGTTCGCCGAGAAGTTCGCCGCACTCCCAGTTCTTGACGTTAATGACCAGCACATACCCACCCGGCGCGGTCGCCGACGCCTGCTTGCTAACTGCTGCGTAGTCATTGAGGTCGGTGCCGGTGATCGAAAGCACACCGGACTGCTCGTCAAGCCACACCGTGACCCTCGGAACGTCAGCGGAGGCCGGCGCCGCCACGGCCACCAAAGCTACGCTCACAGCGAGCGCCGCCAGCAACATACGGGAAAGTCGGAGTGGAGTAATCACGAGTTCGTCCTTTGTTCCAGGGAGTAATGGTCAATCAATCTCCCAGGCACGAACGGACGCCACCATGGGGACGACCCGCCCAACCACCGGCGGCCAGCCGACACGCCGGATACGGTTCTCCGCCATCTCCCTCGAGCGATTCACGCCGCACCACCGAGCACGAAGCCAGACGCGTCCACCCCGCGGTACCCCGGATGCACGCACGAGTGGCGAGCGCTGGCATCGTTGCCAGGGCGCTTGCCGCCCGGGCGCGCCAGCACAGGCGACGGTAGGGCCGGAGATCACCCGCGCCCGCGCCCATTTGAGCCACACAGCTCGTCGCGAGTAGCCGAGCGCGTTCGACAAGACCGACGACCTTCAGCAACACGCGTTGAGGGAGATCTCTTCTCGCATGACGAAACCCCGTGAGGCCCCGGACATCGAAGGCGGGCTTCTCGATCCCCATGGTGACGAGGAAGCACGCCCTCGTGGAAGGACCTCCCTTCATCTCGCCGAGGTACTCCACGCCGTCATGGCCGCGCTCCCGACAAGCGCGGAAACCAAGGCTCTGGGCAGACTGTCGGTTTGTCGCTCACGGAGGTCGTTCTCGGGTGTAGGTGCTGCGCCAACGTCGACACCCTGCGGCCCGAACAGTTGGCGACCGTCCAGAACCGATTGCGGCGCGCCCGGCGCGTAGGCGACCACGACGATCAGGACCCGACATCGTGTTCGGGACCGCCGCGCGTTCGTGACCTAGGCCCGGCTGCGGCTAGTCCACTACCGGCTTCGGGTTATTGACCCATCGGCCGGCGGATCGTGCGGAAGTCGCTGGCGAGGTTCGCGTCCATGAGGTAGGCCCAAGGCATCAGGAAGTAGCCCGCCATACCCCAGCCCGTACCCCACGAGTTGCGCACCAGGCCGTAGTTGGGCTCGTTTTTCAGGTACCCCACGATCAGCACCTCGTGGCCGCCCAGCGTCCGCTCATCCCGGGTCGGCATGGGAACGATCCCCGTCTGCGCGACCTCCTGGGACTCGAATGACTCGTACACGGTGAACCCGAGCGCGATCGTCTGCCGGTTGGAGAGCACCGCCTTCATCGAGTCGAGGTTTCGCGGCACCGACCGGTAGTTCGAGATGCGGTGCTGCCGGGCCTCCTCGGCGAGGCTGGCCGGCGGCTCCGCGGAGAACTTGGCGATGTCGTACGGCCAGTCGTTCTCCAGGGGCACACCGATCGTCTTGCACACCTTGAAGCCGTCACGCCCGTAGGCGCCTGTGTCCTGGTCGGCGGGTGACCCCTCGATCTTTCGCTCGTAGTAGTAGATCCACAGGCGCGACAGAAAGCCCGGATCGGACCCGTTCAGCTTTGCGTCGTACTGGACGGCGGCGGCGACGGCATTTGCGGTGCAGCTGCCGAGCTGACCCTGATCGAAAACGTCCGGGAGGTCCGCGCGCGGGTCGACCTCGTCGAGGACCTTCAGCTCCGAGGCATCCGCGACGTGATCACGCAGATCCGGCAGCGACGGCTTCCACCCGTAGCGGCGGATGTTGCGCGGCGTCACTCCCGCGGCATCGAGGACATCGGGCATTTGCGCCTCCTAAGAATTGGACGGTCTCCGGCTTTGCACCTGGCGACGGGTGCCCCGTCGCGGTCGTTCCGCGAACGTGAGGCAACCATAGGCGCTTCGCGGTGGCTCGAGTGAGACTTTTCTGACAGGGTGGTCCTGGTTGAGCAGGCCCGGGCCCACATCGAAGGTTGCGCTGATGGTCGGAGAGGAGCGCACGTTCCCGCTGTCGAGCCTCGCGATGGCGGGCTACCGATGGTCGGGCTCGGTGCAGGGCCCCGACTCAGGAGCCGTCAAGCTGGAACTCCGCCGGGGCGAGCCGTCGCCCGCAGCGAGGGCCGGCGAGAGCGCGCCGGAGTCGGCGGTGCTGCGGGGCGTTCGGCCCGGCCGAGCCGTCGTACGTCTGGAGCAGCGCCGGCCCTGGGAGCGCGACCAGCCTCCGGCTGACGTGATCGAACTGCAGGTGGAGGTCGGCGGGTAGACCAGCGCAACCGGGCCGAGGTGGCAGACCGACAACCGGCGGCGCTCACGGTGCGCTGTCGAAACCGACCCGTCGCGGCTCAGAGAACACCTGCGTCGTTCCCGAGCAGTTCATTGACCGCATCCGTGCGTTTTGGTCAGATTCACGTCGAATTTGATGTCACTCGGCTCGCCTTCGGTCCGGTCGTTTGCGGTTCTAACGACACGTCGAAGTGGGCGAGTAGCGCCATGACATCCGGTAAGCATCCACCTGGCATCGCGAGGCGCCGGAATCAACCCCCCCGCCGAGTGGGCCGTGGGCAATGACCACGCCGGAGGGCCCACTTCCCTGTGCCGAGTTGCCATCCTGCTCGGCGCGTCGCCGCGTGGACGTCGACTCGGATCGATCGGTCGTCCCTGAACCGCCTTGCGGTCCGCGCGCGCCCGCCTTTCGTAGCGAACGGCTGTCCCGCCCGCTTCAGTGCCCAACGACGAACCCGCGCACGACCGCCGCCATGACCGGACTTCTGCCCCAAACAATCCTCCTCGAGCAGCCTGCGGGACCGCGCCGTAGCGGCTGCTACCGCGGGCGGATCACGGTAAACGATGCGATGCGCCCGCGACCGCGGCGATGGTGCTTGGTATCGACTGGTAGCGCTGTGAGGCGGTAGGAGCGGAGACCGAGCGCGTGCTTGCCGATCCGGCCTGAGAACGGGACCCGATCGGAGCCGCCCTTCACGTTGCGCGCGAAGCTGCCGGCTTTCACGAAGCGCGTGCAACGCTTGCCCCGCGGGACCTTGCCGCGGGCCGGGAGGCAGCGCTTACCGGACTTGCGACCGGGGCGCGGTTGAGTGACCGTGAACGTCACCCGCGCGGCGAATGACAGCCGGAAGCGAATCGATGTTCCGAGCGGGGTGCGCCGGTGCTTGCGCTTCCTCGGCGGCTTCAGCGGCGCGACCGCAAAGCGTTTGGGCACGAGCTTTAGGCCGCTGAGCGCCGGCGGCCGGGTGTCGACCTTGAACGAGCGCGCTGCGGGCGTGGGATCTGAGTACCCAGCCTGGTCGACCCCCCGCACTTCGAACCGGTGGCTTCCGTCGCGCAGCCTCGCGATTCTCAGCGGTGAGGTGCAGGCGCCGAACGCCTTCCCGTCGAGCCGGCATTCGAACGTGACTGGCCTGGCGCTGGCCGTGAACCTGAACGTAGCGGTGTCGACACGTGTCGTTCCGCTCGGACCGGACGTGATCATGGTGTCAGGCGGATTGGCCGGGCACTCGCGGCGTAGCACGCGAAGGTGGACCGCGCTGAACGTGGCGCTGGCGAAGCCGTCCCGGAGATTGAGCCCGCGTGCGTCGAAGGCGACGCAATCGCCGTTCGCGCTCAGGCTGACGCTCCCGAGCCCCGGGAAGTCGACCGGCGCCCCCGCCGGCCCGTTGGCGCGGCTCACCAGCTCCGTGGTCTGGCTCGGGAGGTCGCGAACGTAGGCCTGCGAGTCGTTCACCGAGGCCGGTGCGCCGGTCACGAGATTGCCAGCGCTACTGCGGAACGCTACGCGGTCTCCGGCCCCGTCGAGCGAGGGCGCTGATGCGGCCGCGTCCGGCACGGCGCCGGTCGCGCCGGTCGCTCGGCTCGCGAGCTGGAGGTGGCCGCCGGCGACGTCGCGTACCCACACGGCTTGGCCGTTGACGGGGGCGCCGAGGTCCGTGGCCGCGGACTGGAACGCAACCACGTCACCGGCCGCGTCGATGCTGGGCGCAGAGGCGTCGGCGTTCGCTGCTGCACCGCCCGGGCCCTGGGCGCGGCTCACGAGCTCGGTCTTGTTGGCCCGGAGATCTCGCATATAGACGTGCACGAACGGCGGGAAGAATCCGGTCAGCGAGGCCGTCGTCGTCCACGCAACCCGCCCGCCGTCGCGGTCGAGCACGGCGTCGACGGCGTTGGCGCTCGCCGCTGATCCGCGCGCGCCGCTATCACGGTCGATGAACGTCGTCGTGTGAGCCGCGAGATCACGTACGTAAAGATGCTGCAGACCGCCGCCGGCGTCCGGATCGAGTACGACATTGGTAATGAAAGCGACTCTGTTGCCGTCGCCGCTGATCGCCGCCCCTCTGCCGAATGTGATCGTCTCGGCCGGACCATTCGCGCGGCTGACGACGGTCGTCGTCTGGGCGTCCAGATCGCGCACATAGGGCCGATCAGCCGCCGGCCCGCCGACAAGGTTGTCGGCGCTGGTCGTGAACAGGACGCGTCGGCCGTTGTCGCTTATGCCGTTTAGTACCGAGTCCGCATTCGCAGCCACACCGCCGGCACCGCTCGCGCGGCTCACCAACGTCGTTGTTCCCGCGAGCAGATCGCGCACAAAGACTCCCTGAAAGCGGGTGTCCTCGCCGGTCGCCAGACGGTCGGAGTTCGACTGGAACGCGACGTAGCGCCCGTCGGCACTGACCACAGAGCGTGTGATCGTGCTCGAGTGCACAGCGGGAGGCAGCGGGCCGGCGCCGTCGGGCCGCGAGACGACGTCGACCGCCTGGGTGTCGAGGTGGCGGGTGTAGTCGCGGTTGAAGCTGCCCCCTCCGAGGTTGTGGGCGTTACTGCCGAACAATGCCAGCTTGCCGTCGGCGCTGATCCCGAACTGGGAGCTCTCCCCGTCACCGACCGCGCCGGATGCGCCCGCCGCGCGGTCAAGCAGCTCGGTGGTGCCCGCGGCGAGGTCGCGGGCCCAGGCATGCGGGATGCCGAACGGATCCGTCACGCCGAAGTTCGTCGCGACCGCGCTGAAAGCGACGCGCCGGTGCGTGCTGTCGCCGCCGAGCGAGGCGTCGAACGCACCTCCGTCGGCGGCCGGTGCGCCGGCGCCACCCCGGCTGACGAGCGCCGTCGAGCCGGATCCGTCGAGCGCCCGCATGAAGATCTCGCTGAGGCCGGTCGGGGGAGCGGTTCCGAGGTTTGTCGCCCGGCTGACGAACGCAACCGCGAGCCCGTCGGGGCTCAGCGAGGGGTTAAACGCGTTGTCGTTGCCGAACGTCGTCCCGGACGCGTCCGCTTTGCTCGCTGTCACCCACCGGTCGAACGCGGCGCCTGCGACCGGTCCCTCGGTCCAACCGGCTACGACGACGTGCTCCCGGTTCGGGGTCGCGTCGCCGGTGATCGTCCCGTCGTCCGTGGCAAACGCGACGAGCACGCAGTTGAAACCGATCGAGCAGAGCGACGGGACCGAATGCGTCACGAACCGAACCGACGGATCTCCCGCGAAGCCCGCAGACCCGCCGGCGCCGCAGTTCTGCTGATGGCAGGAGACGTGCCGCGTCGCGCCGGAATACACCGTCCGCAGGTACACGTCGGCGCCACTTGTGCCGAGGCTCGTCGCAGTCGAAGTGAACGCGACGACGGGCCCGCTGCTGGCGATCGCCAGCGACGGCTGGCGCGACGACCCGTTGCCTGGCGCACCGGTCGTGCCCGTACCGCGGCTGACGAGGTACGTCGTCCCGGCGGTGACGTCGCGGAGCCAGATCTCCTGAACTCCGCTTGTCGCAGCAGGTCCGGTGACGTGGTCCGACAGGTTCGTCGCCTTCGTCGCGAACGCGACGAGCACGTGCGGCTGGTCATGAGGCGGGTCAAGCGCCTGCGCGCCGGGCTCGACGGCCACCGCGAGCTCGCCGTCTGCGTCAGCGTTCGCCGTGGTGCCAGCCGCTCCGTCAGAGCGGCTGACGAGCTTCGTCGTGCCGTTGATGCTGTCGCGCACGAACACGTTCTCGAGAAGCGGATCGGCGCCTGCGGCCAGCGGGGCCGCCGAGATGAACGCGGCGTAGCGCCCATCGTCGCTGAGTGCGCCGCCGAAACTCGGTCCATCGATCGCCGCGGGGGCCGGGCCGGATCCGTCCGGACGGCTGACCAGCAGCGTCGAGCCCCGCGGCGCCCCGTCTGCCGACGCGGCGAGGACGAGCATGGTCACGGCAACTAGTGCGACGGTCCCTCTCGATGCTCCCAAAGTGACCTCCCCGTCCAAGGAGATCA
Source organism: uncultured Solirubrobacterales bacterium (assembly GCA_963734775.1). Taxonomy (GTDB): domain Bacteria; phylum Actinomycetota; class Thermoleophilia; order Solirubrobacterales; family Solirubrobacteraceae; genus Palsa-465. The sequence goes on along the minus strand of CAVTJE010000011.1, from coordinate 172 downwards.
CACCGCTCCCTCAAAGCGGACGCACACCTTGAACTCTCCGGCGTCTGCGTGACTGGCAGTGTAACAATCGGCACGAGCTCTGGTGGGCCCCGCGTACCTCGCCGGGGCCGAGCACGTGCTCGGCTTGTAGGCCGCGACTACTTCCTGCGTGATGGCATCCGCTTCCTCCAAG
>CAVTJE010000010.1:0-346206 GCA_963734775.1 uncultured Solirubrobacterales bacterium | reverse complement strand
AGTGGGACGCTAGAAGCCGCCATTCCCTCCTAACACCGCCCATCCTACCGGCCTCCTGGCGTCCCACCGGAGCGCTGCGATTGGTGGCCGGTGGTGGGGAAGATGGGGAATCTCCGGGATGCGACCGCGCGGCTACCGCGGGATGACGCAGGCCATGTCGAAGTCTTACCCGATTCAGATCTGGCTGCGGCCGCGAATGGTGGACGCGGGCGGTCGACGTGTACGTCGGCTGGCCCGATGAATGCCGAGCGGTCTGGGATGCGTATCCGCGGAGATCCATGCCGACCAGATCAGGAGGACGGATTCGCGTTCGCGGCCTACCTCGGCCGCGCTCGACCACGAGCAACGGTCTCGCGTTTGGGCGAGCGCGCCTGTCGCGGCGGGTTGGCACACCTCACACCGACAAAGTAGACCCACCATGACCTACATGCTCCAGATCCACTTCAACGGCGAAGGGAGTGCTCGATGAGATTTGACGGCAAGGTCGCGGTGGTCACCGGTGGCAGCAGGGGATCGGCCTGGCGGTCGCGCAGCGGTTCGTGGCCGAGGGCGGCTACGTGTTCATCACCAGCCGGCGGCAGTCCGAGCTAGACAAGGCCGTCGCGCCAATCAGTCGCTCGAGGCCAGCCGTCATGGCCTCTCTTAATCAGGCGGCTGCGCCCCGCTTTGCTGTCGCGAGGAGCAACTCGGCTTTTCCGCCCTTGGCCCCGCTTCGCGCGGAAAACGAGAGTGCGCCCGAGAGGGCCGCTTCGATCGACCACCGTTTCGCTGCGCATGAGCTCCTCCCAGCGCTTGTCCGAGATGAGCGCCTGAGCGCAACAGATCGGCTATTCGCGGCCTGGTTCGCCGGCAGCTAGGAAGTACGCCCGGTCCTTCGGTCTGTCAGCCGCGCGCTTTGACTTATGGATGTCGTTGAGGGAAGCGACCAGCACGGCGATTCGCGTGCCGGCGACAGTGGAGGTGCTCCGCGTGGGGCGCGAGTTCTCCGTAGCCGCCAGGGAAGCCGCTCGGGGCGAACGTGAGGTCGAGCTGGCCGTGTCGCGTCGCCAGGTTCCAGACGGTGGCGGCGAGGAGGCTGCGAGGCGTGAAGTAGTCGGGTGGGAGCGGCACCCAGGCCGCGGCGTTGGCCGGATCGGTGACGAGGCGGCAGTCGAGCTCGTTCAGCGCATCAGCAAGACGGTGCAGATTTACCTCGTCACGGTCGGGGTGACATCGACGTCGAGCGTGTCGTAGCGACGGCCATGCGACTGGATGCCGGCGCCGCCGATCACGACGAACTGCACGTGTGAGCCACAAGCGTCTTGAGGAGCGCTTGGCGCTCAGCGTCGATGGCGGGGGTCACGCTATTGGAGTCTGCTGGCTCAGCCATGCAGCAATCCTGTCTCCCGCCGCCCGATGGTCTGCGGTGGGCGCAGCCTCGCGCTCACGTTGGACATCGAGCACGGCTTGAAGCGCGAGCGAGTCGCGCCGGGCCGTGCGAGCATCGGACGCGTCGGCGATCCTCAGCAGGTCGATGAGTCCGGCTGCGTCGAGGGCTCCGGCTGGTGTTTTGAACGCCACCCGGTTCCGGGCAAGGTCCACTTCGCCTGCCGTGCCCGAAGGCGCCTCATCGATGACGACGCTCACTCCGCCGGACACGATGTGCCTACCGCTCCGAGTCTGCCGAGCGCCCATCTGTCTGAGGCGATAGCGCATGGCATCGACCCGCCCACATACCTCGATCGTCGACGAACCGGCGACGAGCGGCCAGCCATGCAGCGCCCCAGCGACCTCTCCGATGATGAGCCCCGGCACCCCTGCGCCGGCCAACTCGGACAACGCCGATGCGATGTCCGGAGCACCCGGAGGGGTGAGTCGCCGGACCCGATCGAGCGGCTCGAGTTCGAGTTGCATCGCGATCTGCGGCCACCAACTGCGGTCCTCGACCAGGAGATGTGCGTCGAGCTGCAGGCCGCACGCGTGCGCGACCAGCTCGACGTCGTCGACGCTGACGCCGCGATCACCCCGTTCCCAGCGTGCGATCGTGGCCTGGCGGAGGCCGAGGCGTTCGGCCAGCTGGCGCTGCGTAAGTCCCGCACGACGCCGGGCCATCACCACGTAGTCGCCGCCGCGCATACCAAAATGGTATCATGGGTGTGTGTAGCGAAGTGCCGGGCCACCGCGCCGGACATCGAGGAAATCCCTGCACACAGTCGACATATTTATAAGCGGTCGCCCAAAGGCGATGCGGCCGCCGTCTAGCGGGCAACGGTGCCGGGCAACGTTCTGCGGCTTGGGGTCGTCGTCTGGTTCCCACGAGTGAGCCACTGTGCCGTCCGGGACCGTGGCCCGTGCTGGGATCGCGCCGGAACGTCCGCGCCACGACGTCAGCCGCATCATGTCGTGCACGATTGGTATGTCGGCTTCGGTGGCGGTATCGTCGCGGCGCTCCTATCCCAGCTGCCGCTCCGAGATTCGATCTTGGCGCGGCGGTGGACCGAGCTAGGCAATCTCTAGGCTGCCAGAGGTAGCGAAGGAGAGCGTGTGGTCCAGACCACAAACAATCTCTGGGTCCTAATCGCGGCGCTGCTCGTCTTTACGATGACGATCTCGGTTGGTTTCTTGGAGGTCGGTGAGCTGGGTGAGGGGCTGCACTTCAGCCTGCTCAAGACGATTCTGATAACCGGCCTGGCGCTCGTCGTGATGGCGATCATTGGCTTCAACACCGCGTTTGCGCCGACCGCGGGGGGTGTGATTGGTCGCCCGTTCTATTCCCCGGGATTCTTCCTCGGCGGCTTCTCGGACAGTGCGCTGTCGGCGACGAGCGCCGTTTGGTGGTCGATGCGCCCGGCGTTTTTCAACACCGGCCTGACACCGGCTACCTATTTTCTATTTGAGACGGCGTTTGCCGCCGTGACGCTCGCGCTCGTCGCGCTCGTCGTGCTGCGCAAGATGAAACTCAGGGCGTTTGTGTGCTACTCGATCGTCTATTTCGTGCTGATCTGGAATCTGCCGGCGGCGTGGATCTGGAATCCGACCGGTTGGCTCGCGCGACGGGGGATGGTCGACTTCGCCGGTGGCCTCGTCGTTCATGGCGCGGCCGGTGCGGCGGGCTTGGCGATCGTCTTGCAGATCTGGCGCGAGGAGCGCCGGCTTGGCCTGCGAAGGAGCCCGCAGGCGCAGATCAGGCTCAGCCCCGGCTGGCTGACGCTCGCGATCTTGCTCCTCTGGGTCGGATGGTTTGGCTTTAACCCGGGGAGCGTTCTCGCGTTCAACAGCGAGGCGATGGTCGTTGTGATCACGACGTTCCTCGCGGCGGCGTCCTGTCTGTGCTCGATGATGTTGTGCGCGTACGTCCTATCCAGGCATGAACTGGAGCTGCAACCGCTCTACGCGGTCAACGGAATCCTGATGGGCCTGATCATCATCACCCCGCTGGCCGGGTTTGTCAGCCCGGCGAGCGCGATCATCCTCGGCGTCTGTGGCGGGCCATTGTTCCTGATCGCCGATCGCTTCTTCGCGCGCTTCAGTTGGTTTTCGGACCCAGCCGGCCTGTTCCCAGGCCACCTCGTCGGCGGCCTGTTCGGCGTCTTGATGATCGCCTTCTTTGCCCAGCGACGGTTCGCCGCCGGCTCGGGCTTCCCGAAACTACCCAACGGGCTCTTCTTCGGGGGCGGCGGCCACGCCGTCCATCAGCTCGGCGTCGAGCTGCTCGGAATCGTCACCGTGATGGCCGCCGTGTTCTGCCTCTCACTCGCGACAGTCGCGATCCTCGCCCGATTGTTCGGCGGCATCATCAACCAGCCAACCGAACAGTACGAGCAGGCCGCTGAACCATCGCTGGGGCTTGATCAGCAGCTCTGACCGGTTACGTCGCGTGGCGTGTGCCACCTGCGCCGAGGTGCCCGGTTCCCACCGTGCGCCCAGTCCAGTCGAAACGCGGCGCGATCGCCGTCGCGGACCCAAGCTGGAGCTGTTCAATAGAGCGTGAGACGGCGAGTCCACTCCCACTCCGAGACCGTGTTGTGGAAGTCCTCCCATTCGGCCCGGATCGCCCTCAATCGCCGCCAATCCGGCCCTCCCGGCGGATCAGGGCCCCGCTGCTCTGCACGCGGGAGGTCGCCGGTTCGATGCCGCCTGGCTCCATGGTCAAAAGGCCGACAGATGCGGGGCTTGCGCCCGCCGCCTAGGCCGTCGCGACCTGGGCGACGGCTCGCTGGTAGGCCGTCGCCGCCTGCTCCTCGCGGTCCAGGGCCGCGACATACGCGCTGAAGGCGAGCTTCCTGTCCGGACGATCCGAGCAACTCCAGTTCTCATATGACACGGCGACTGTGGCGCAGGCCTCGCGCCAACTCACGTAGTCGTCCATCAGTTCGTCGACGTACTGCCGGCGCCTTACTTCCCCAAACGCCGAGCCTTGGCCGCGGGTGCCGCGGGTGCCGCGTCTGTTAGCCCGGGCCCTCATGCGCGTACGCTCCGGCTGATCGACGCTTGGCGTGAGGAGCGATCGACGTCCCCCGCGGTGCCCGGCTCGCAATCTTCCGAAGGTAACGGTCTTGTTGCCGCTGTTTGTGCGCGCGAAACATTTGAGGGCTGCTTCATCGACGGCCGCCTTTGCTATTCGGGGGGGAGGGCCCCGTGATCTACGATGCCAGGTAGTATTCGAATAGACAGACGCCCGAAACGCCGAAGCATTCCCGCCTCTCGGGTCGGAGTGTCAGCGGGCGCGATTGTTTGCGCGCCCTCTTGCTGCCCCGCATGCGCGAGCAGCTCGCGCGCGACTCGCTGCAGATCGCGCAGATAGCTGAGATGAACCCGCCAGTGCGCGTTAAGGTCCTGGCCGGTCGCAATTCGTGCGGTGTCGTCATGAGCGTCGAGCAGCTCGTACACCAAGCGCGTCAGCTGCTCGAATGCTCCTGACGAGGGAGCCATAGCCCGTCGGGTGTAGCGCGGCTCGTGCGGGGTCATGATGGACACTGGAAGGCGCCTAGGCACGGCGGAAGACCGGGGATCCGAATCACTGCGGCAGCTTCCGCTAGTACCGTCTCGCCCTCCATGGCCAAGATCTCGATCATTTCTTGCTCGAACTCCACCGTCCCCGTGTCGGAGTCAGCGAGCAAGGTCACGACCGTGCTATGTGACCACGCGGTCGGTGTCGGCGCTCGCCGAACCGCGTCGAAGGGGGATGCCGCCTCAGGGGAGTCCGGCGCGAGGGCGTGCCGCCGAACGCCGGCAGCGCGCAGTTCAAAGCGATGAGGACCGAGTGCGAACTCGCTGCTCTCTGCCGCCGCGAAGCGAGCGAGCGTCCAGTCCTTGGCCACCTCGACGAGGTACTCGACCGTCGCGATGCGTGGTGGCATGCCGCTCCTACCGGCCACGAGGAGACACTCCGACGACGAGGAACGGCAGCCCGCTCGGCATCTCTAGCCCGCCGATTCCCTGGCCGGATCGCCCAGAGCTCGAGCGACGTGTTGGCGGCCGCGGGACAAGCGGCTCATGATCGTCGCCTCGAGCGCCGCAGCTGGCGCGCCGCGTGCCGATAGGACAGCCCGACGACGGCGACGGCCACGACCGCGTCTCGAGCGGGGCATAGCGACGGCTTCGCGATTTGCGGGCTGTGGTGTCATGGCAGTGTCGATCTCGACGATCGACGCCACGCTACCCCCGCCCGCCGGGCTCGCCAACGGCAGGGATGCCGAACCTGTTACCGGATCGCGCGAGCGGAGGCTAGGCAGTCTTACCTAGCCCAGACCCTGGCGCAACGCATAACCGGTGGCCGCCGTGCGGGAGCTCACGCCGAGCTTGCGATAGATCGAGCGCACGTGCGAGTGGACGGTGCGCACGCTGAGCACCAGCCGTTCTGCTACCTGGGCGTCGGTAAGGCCGGACGCCACCAGCCGCAGCACCTCCACCTCGCGAAGGGTGAGCCCGGCTGGATGCTCTGGCGGACGGGGACGCGTAGGGCCGAGGATCTCGGCGAGGCCCATCGCCCGCCCTCGTGCCCACTCGGCGGCGAACCGCTCGTCGCCGAGCGCGCGCCGCGCGCGCTCGGCGCTGCGTTCGGAGTCGGCATGCACGAAGGCCGGCCACGCCGCGCCCGCCCGCTCGCGGAGGCTTTCGGCGGCCCCGAGCAATCGCGCCGACAGGGCCGGCCCGTGCGCGCCCGCCAACCCCTCGAGGCACGCCGCCTCGAGCATCGGGTCGCCGAGCTCGCGCGCGATCTCGTGCCCCTGCGCGAACCGCAGGCGGGCGGCCGCGTGCGCGCCCCGCCGGCCGGCGACGTGGCCAAGTGCGCACATGCCGCGCACCGCCCACCAGCGATCGCCGAGCTCCCGAAACTCGGCCAGGGATCCCTCGAGCAGCGCCTCAGCGGTTTCCAGGTCATCCTCAGCGAGGGCCACATAGCCGAGACCCTGCGACGCGCGCGCGAGGAGCTCGCGATCGCCGTTCCGACGGGCCACGTCGCGGCTCTCCTGCAGCCGGGCGCGTGCCTGCGCGTAGTCACCTCGGATCCATAGGACGCGCCCCAGCGTCTCGAGCGAGCGGCCAACACCGGCCTCGTCATCGAGCCGGCGGTACGCGGCCAGAGCCTCCTCGGCTAGGTGCAGCGCGGGTGCCAGGTCGCCCGCGCGCGTGCGAGCAAGCGCGAGCGCCGCGAGCGCCCGCGCGATGTCTGCCTCGTCGCCGCGCGCTCGACATTGATCGAGGGCACGCTGCAAATGCGACGCCGCAACGGCGTAGTCGGCCTGATGGTAGGCGAGCAGACCGGCGGCGATCGACGCTCGAGCACGGTCCGCCGTGGGCGGGCCGTCGCCGAGTGCGAGCGCGTGCTCGAGCCAGCGTCGACCCTCAGTCAAATGGCCTCGCGACAACCAGAACGCCGACGACGCCGACGACAGCGCGAGCGCGCCGTCCTGATCTTCGCGGGCCAGATACCAGCGCAGCGCGGCGCGCAGGTTCGCCTGCTCGGGTTCGAGGCGCTCACTTTCACCGCTGCGAGCCAGCGCAACATAGAAGGCGGCGTGCGCGGCGCGAACCTCGTCCTGCTCGCCACTCGCGTCAAGCTCCTTGAGCGCAAACTCACGGATTGTCTCGAGGAGTCTCGGTCTCGAGGCCGGTCCCGTGTCAGCCGGGCGCTGGACCAGGCCGTGATCGATGAGCGCCCCAAGCGCGTCGATAACCCCCGCCGCGCCGAGGTCGCCGGCGACCGCCTCCGCTGCGTCGACCGTAAAGCCGTCCGCAAACACTCCCAGGCGGGTAAACATCGTCCGCGCGCCGCGGTCGAGCAGGGCGAGACTCCACGAGATCGTGTCACCCAACGTACGTTGGCGGTCGGGCAGGTCACGCGGCCCGCCCGTGAGCAGCTCGAACGGATGCGCGAGCCGCGCGACGATCTCAGCGGGCGATAGCAGCCTCACCCGCGCGGCCGCGAGTTCGATCGCCAACGGCAGACCATCCACGCGGGCGCAGATCGCGCCGACTGCTCCCGCGTTCGCCTCCGAGAGGCGGAAATCCGGGCGCACCGCCCTCGCCCGCTCGAGGAAAAGCTCGACCCCCGGATAGGCGCCCAGAGCGTCGATGCCGGGGCGGTGCTCGGGATCGGGCAACGCGAGCGGTTCGACCGGAAATTCGTGCTCGCCCGACAGTCGCAGGCTCCCCCGACTGGTGGCCAGCACTTCGAGCGACGAGCAAGCAGCCAGCAACTCGGCCACCACCATCGCGGCGGACGCAACGTGCTCGAAGTTGTCAAGGACGAGCAGCATCTGTCGGTCGCACAGAAACGACGCGACGCGATCCAACAGACTCACAGCGCCCGCCTCGCGCAGTCTGAGGGCCTGGGCGATCGCCGCCGGCACCAGAGCGGGGTCGCGGACGGATTCGAGCGCGACGAAGCATTCGCCGTCCTCGTAGCCGGACGCGAGTTGCGCCGCCACATGCCGGGCGAGACTGGTCTTGCCCACCCCGCCGGGGCCGGTAAGCGTCACCAGCCGTACATCAGTCCTGCGCAGCAACGCGCACACGCTTGCAGCATCGCCCTCGCGACCGACCAATGACGCCGGTGGGCTAAGAAGGAGAGTGCCGCTGCTGGATACCACGAGAGGCCTGTCGCCCGATCATCTGAGGACGCACCGCCTAGACTAGATCCCAGCGCTTCAGCGGGCAACCGACGACGCTGCGCAGCCGCCATCGAGCGGCCGCAACTGTCGCCCAGAACCATCACATCATCGTTGACCGGCCGTGAGCCTCCGGCAACTGACCGCCGCGCTCCGGTCAGGTGGGTGCCAAGAACCCGCCGAGACAGCGAGAAGCGGATGCGCGATCGCTGGCGTCACCTGTCCTCAGCGCGGATACCCGAGGGCGCGAGCCTCCGGCGAGTGCCAACTGGGTCTCAGGGCGCGTCGTCTCTCGCCCCGCCGGCACTGGTAGGCCGGCGGCGCTCGCGTGTAGGCGATTCCGCAAGTCGCAAGGTGGCGCCGGCAAGCTCCCTCACTGCTGCTGTTCGGCGCGGCGGGCCGCGAGTGATCCTCAGGCCGCCGCTCCGCTTGCATCGTCTGTCAACGACACGGGCGCTTCACTAAAGGTCGGCGTCGGGAAGCCCGCGGCACGCAGGGTCGCGGCCCAGCTCGGATGGTCGGGCTCGCCCTCGTACACGACGAGGAGCGTGTTCTCCCTCGAGGTGATCAAGACGTCCTTGATCTCGTGGTGCAGGAACAGCTCCCAGCGGATCAAGCCTCGTTGTGAGCGGGCGTCGTAGGAGGAAAACCAAATCTCGCAGCTGTTCATAGTCATGTCTCCTGCGTCGTGCGGCAGCGGTTCCGACGGCTACATCTACAGCGTTGATACTACACACTATAGTACTTCATTGGTCTTGCTTACGCGCCAGCTGGGCCGTCAGTGGTGGTTCTCGGGCAAGGCGCTCCGCCTTTGCCTGCTGCTTCAGCTCGCTACGGCGGCTCACGCTCAGGATTTGGCGCCCGGAGGCGCCGGCGCGGTCGAGGGCCGCGCCGGGTACAGGAACTGTCCAATCCCATCGAGTGGCTGGCCGGGGTCTCGCGGTGCAAATCGCCGCAGTTCGAAGTTGACGCTGTAGCGCGGCCCGAGTAGCACCCGGTCACCCTGGATGAGCGTGTAGAACCGATCAAGCGGCCGCGGTGGCGGACCCCCGACACGAATGCCCTTGAAGTTGTAGACACCTCCGTGGCAGGGACACACGAACGAAGCGGCGGCGGCGACGTACCGGACTGGGCACCCGACGTGCGCACACCGCGAGGAGATCGCGATCACCCGGTCGTACTTGTCCTTCACCGGGCCATCGATTCCCAGGTTGTGCCGCCGAACATAGGCAAGCGACTCGCCGGCGCTTCCCAGCCCCGGCTCGATCGTGATCACCACCGTCCTGTAATCCGAGTCCGTAAATTGTGAGAGTAGGCCGATCTCTTGCCAAGTCGCCGGTGTCTGGGCGAACACGGGGCCGATCGCGAAGCCGAGCAACGGAAGCGCGATCGCCGCGCTTGCGATCGCCCCCGTTGCGGCGACGGTGCCGGCCATGAACCGTCGCCGAGAAACCGTCTCGCCCTCGAAGCTGCCGGGCATGCCCCGCTGCTCGGTATAGCGCGGTCCCTGGCTTCTGTTGTCGGTCCGGTCAGTCACCTGCGATGCAGCATCATACTACGCGGCCTAGCAGCGGGAAGGTTTGCGCGGACGCGGGCGTCTCTAGGCCCGACAGCAGTCGTACGATGGCGTGTCGTAGTTCGAAAGGTGGAGCTATGCACGCGCGAGGAGCATCCATGATGAATCATTCACCCGCACGCCACAGCCTGATCTCGCTTGGCGTTGGAGCACGTCGGCTGCTGTTCGGTTCGGCCGTGGCGGTCATCTCATTGACTTGCTTTCTGACACTTGCCGAGCGCCACCGTCGGCTGCTACGCGGCAGGGCGGTCACGAGGGGCGGTCCGGCTCGGGGCGCCGCGGGATCGACGGCGCACGGAGCGCGGTGATGCCGCAGCTGTACATGCTCACCGTTCCCGGACTCGACGTGAAGTCGGACTGGTCTGGGGTCCATGACCGGCTGCTTGACGACTACCCGGACATCACCGACGTCCTCGCCACAACGATGACCGCGACGTTGCTGATCGTCTACGAGGGCGCCGCGGACCTCGACGGCTGGCTACATGGGGTCGAGCAAGCGGTCCTCAGCCGCCGCCTGAGCGCAGCGCGTTGGCGCTCTGGCTGATGCCACCCGGCCTTCAACAACCCAACAAACAGAGGTAACAAGATGAGTATGCAAGACATTTCGCAGACGGCGTCGCTTGATTCGAAAGCCGGAGGCTCGGTTACGAATAGCCTCGAGGCCGAGTGGCGGCGGGTCGTCGGTCGTCGGTCGTTCCTCCGGGGCGTGGGCATGGCCGGCGCTGCGGCGTTGCCTGGCAGTGCTCTGCTCACTGGCGAGGCATTCGCGGCCAGCAGCAAGATCACCAAGAGTGACGTGGCAATCCTTCGGCTGCTCGCGGCGGTTGAGCTGATCGAGACCGACCTGTGGCAGCAATACAACGAGCTCGGCGGGCAGAACGGCGGCAATCCGGCGTATATGGCTGCGCTATCGAACCTCGACGGTGACATGCCGCAGTACATCTCCGATAACACTGACGACGAGCTCAGCCACGCCGCATTCCTGAACGCGTATCTGCGTTCCAAGGGCGCCAGCCCGGTAAACCTCGACCAGTTCAGGACGCTGCCGAGTAGCAAGGCCACGGGCGCAAAGCAGGTGAGTCGGCTGACCAATCTGCGGTCCCTTGATGTCGACACGAGCTGGTATGTCCGGTACCGGAGCGCCAAGAACCCCGATCTCGGCGCGCATTTCCCGCAGGCGGTCGACATTCGTCGCGAGCCGGCGATCCCGCTTAACGACACCGACACGCCACCGCACCTTCCGGCGCCCGTACCCCCGGTGGGCCCGCAGCAGACCCGGATGCAGGCGATCGCGAACACAGCCGGGTTTCACTTCGCCTATATCGAGCAGGGCGGCTCGAGCCTGTACAGCATCATGGCGCTGAAGGCGAGCAACCTCGAGGTGCTGCGGATCATCGTCTCCATCGGCGGGGTCGAAACCAATCACTTCTCGCTCTGGCACGACAAGGCGGGCAACGCCGTTGCGCAGCCGCTCGCGGGAATCGCTGACCCGCGTACGGGCGTCAAGTTCCCGGACCTAAACGCGAAGGGCGGGGAACTCAATCAGACCAATCTGATCCTCCCCGAGCCGGCCGAGTTCCTGCACAAGAACCTGCCGGCCTGCTCGATCGTGAGGCCCACGCTGGACGTTAACGGTGGAGCCACGGCGACCATCAACAGCTTCATCGCCGATCGCCTGTTCGAGGGTCAGTCGCAGAAGTTCTTCACCACCATGCACGAGCTGGCGCGCGAGGCGGACTCCGCCCACCGTCACGTCGCATAGGGTCGACGGCCGGGTCGCCCGGACGATGGCCATCTCACACCCTGGACCGGCCGTGGCCATCGTCCCCGCGGCCGGTCCGGTCACCGTGCTGGCGCCGAGGACGGCCAGCGCGTCGTGGCGGGTTCACGCTGAAGGCGTCGTGCCTACCGGGACGGTCCGGCCCCCATCTCGCGCGGGAGCTTCGAGCGCTTCGCCGACGCTTGTGCGAAATCGGCGCGCCAGGTTCAATCCGATGCATATCGGTCAGGCGTGGCCGGTTGGCAAATTCACTCACCCGCGCCAGCGCGTGACTCAGTCCGCAGAACCCGACGCCGGAGCTGGTCCGGACGGGGCTGAGCGCTGCTCGTATCTGGAGGACATGGTCGGCGGGAGATGCCTTCCCGCGGCAACTATAGGGGGTAGCAGACAGCGATGGGACTGATCGTGAGGGCCAGGCACGGCGGGGTTCACAACGGAGTACTATCCTGCGTAGTAGTCTACAACCACGCCCGGAGGGATCCAGTGCAGACCTACAAGATCAATGTCTCAGCGGGCCGCGACAAAGTGAACGAAATACGCCTGGAGCTCTTCAATTTCCCCGAAGTCCTCGACGTATTCGTCACCGGTCGACCCGATTCGCTCGTAGTGGTGTTCTGGGGACGTTCGCGTCCTGGCGAGTGGTTGCGCGCCCTTCGTGCAGTTGGGTACGAGGTGCCGAGGAGGCGACCCTCGCACCCGCCTAGGTCAGAGGCCGATCAGACCGGCCTCTCGGTGGCGTCCGATCGTGCGCCGGCTGGACGACTGGTCACCGGAGCCACGAAACGAACGGGTGAACGGCAGCGGAAGGTCATCAAGAAACCTCTGTCGCGACAAGCGGCCGCCGCCCATCGGCACTGATCGAGCCTCTGTTCTGGCTTTCATGATCCTGATCATCACCCTGGGGGTTGCGACACCCAGCCGCGCTCATCACGCGGCATCCGGCCGCCAAGTTCTGACGCCAGCTCACCCGCTTTCCGAAAATCAACTTGAAGACCAGGACAAACCCGACTATCGGATCACGATCACGCCGCGACTCGAGACGAGGTGCCGCGCACGTCAAAGAACTTAGCTTCTGCCAGACCCAACGATGAGCTGGGAGGCGACCCGTACAGCCATTCGGACATGATGCGGTGCCAGTTCGCTGTGGCGCGGAGCTGCCCGACCGCCGAGAGCATCATCACCTGCATCCGGCTTGACAGCAGCGACTCGGCCGGGATCGTCTCGTTCTTCATTAGCTCCCAGTACTCCGACCGAGGATCTCCGGCGTGGGCCAGCAGCGCCGATACGTACTGTGGAGTCAGGGTCGCCGGCTCGTCGTCGGCGTACCAGGCATTGATGGCGCGGACGTGCTCGAGCACGCGCGCCGGATCGAAGCGGCCATCGTCGAGCTCGAAGAACCCCAGCGCAGCCAGCCCCGCGTGCACGGCATCGGCATCGTGCTCGAGGGCGGCACGGATCACGGCGAGCTCGGAATCGATTCTGTTGCCTGCGACAGTCTTCGTCATGCCGAAGTCGAGGAATGCGACCCGTCCGTCGCCCAGCAGCCGGAAGTTGCCCGGATGGGGATCGCCGGAGAACTGTCCGAACCGGTACAGCGAACCGAGAAAGAATCGAATGACGATCTCGGCGACGCGGTCGCGGGTGGCCTGTGGCGACTCCTTGATCTCCTCGAAGCCGACGCCGTTGATCCACTCCGTGACGAGCACGCGATCGCGACACAGGCTGGTAACCACGTTCGGGATGACTATGAACGGGTGTCCGCGCCACCTCCGCGCGAACGCGCGCTGAGCCTGAGCTTCGTGTTCGTAATCGAGTTCCTCGCTGATGCGCTCGCGGAGCTCGACGGCCGTGGTCGCCGGATCGAGCCCAGGCGCGAACCGCTTCGCCGCCCGCATGATCAGCCCGAGGTTCTGGAGGTCCGCGCGCACCGCGGCTGCCACGTGCGGATACTGGACTTTGACGGCGACCTCCCGGTCGTCGTGGAGGCGCGCTCGATACACCTGTCCGATTGATGCCGCAGCCGCGGCATCTGGGTCGAACTCGGCAAACACGTCCTGGATACGCTCGCCCAGATCTTCCTCGATCACCTTGCGCATCTCCTTGAACGAAACCTGCGGCGCGTGGTCACGGAGTTCCCCCAACTTGGCCTGAAGCTGCTCCACCTCATCGGGCGGCAGCCCCCCGAGATCCAGGATCGAAGCCATCTGTCCGATCTTCATCGCGGGCCCTTTCATCTGCCCGAGCACCTCGACCACATGGCCCGCCGCCTCAAGGCGTCGGCGTTCACTAGCAGCGCTGCGATCTTCGTCCGATCGCACCAGGTTGGCCGTCTTCGTCGCATAGGCCCTGGCCATCTCGCTGCCGAGCAAGCCGCCGACTTTCACCGTTCGCCGGACACGTCCCGTGGGAATGGTTCTTCGGTGTTCGCTCATCGTGGCCAATCAGGCGCTCGTACTCACGAGGGTCGCTTGCATGCCGGCGACCACGAGCAGCAGCAAGCTCATATAGACGATTCCGACGTGGAGCCCGACGAAGCCCGCGGCGAACGACGAGCCAAACAACAGGCTGTATCCGGCTACGTCCACGAGTGCAGTGCCGGCCGGGGCCAAGAAGTTGAGCTTCAGCACGAGGATGCTCCCGGTCTCTCGATGATTGCCACCGCCAGCTGGACCGTGAAGGCGGTGACAATCACCAACAAAGCAACCAGCCCATCCTCGCCTGCTTTGCGCGCCAGGACGACCGCAAACACGAGCAGGACAACGCGTGCCATGCGGTACCCGAGTCTGAGCGAGGCCTGCTGGACGGTGTGGGTGAGCGAGATCGCGCAATGGTCCACCGCCATGCCTAGAGCTCGCAAGAGGATCCACGTTCCACCGCCGATCAGGTATCCGGCGGCTGGCACGCCGATGAGCAGCAGGATGGGCGCTGCGGCGAGCACCACCACCACGTCGGGGAAACAGATCAGGCGCAGGCCCGGAGAGGCGGACGCGGCGCTCATAGGACGTACGCAATGAGTCCGGTGCCGGCTGCACCGAGACCGCCGCCGCGTCCGATCGCGAGTGACTGTAGACCTGCTGGACCTGCATTGGCGAGCGTCGAAGATGCGGCTCCGAGAGTGATGATGTGTGTGAGCACGGCGGGATTTCCTGTCAGAAGCGTCGGGAGGTCGACGCATCAGCCGGCGCGCGTGGGGGTGCGCGCGCCGGCTTGATGCGTGGGGGGGCAGCTGGGAAGCGGAGTCCGGGCCCGTAGTCAGCCCGGCCGGCTGATCTGAGCCCATCCTTCGGGTCACCTTGTCATTACTACACAGTGTAGTAATAGCAGGCGGCGTCTGTCAAGGGTGATCCGCCTGCCTCTCGTGCCCCTGCGATTACCGAAGGCTGTTATCGACGACGAAATCGGCCACCTGGACTCCCAGCGCCTGTCCAGCGTCCTCGTCGAATCGGAAATGCTGCCCAGCCAGGATGCGGCTGGCGGATGCCTCGTCCGCGGCCTGCGAGAAGCTCGTGAACGATCGCGTGAGACCGACCGACCCGTTGGTCAGCGAGAACGAGAACACATCAGTGCCGAAGAAATCCTCGAGCACCGTCGCGGCTGCCCGGCTGAACTCAGCGTGGGCTCCGGGATAGCTTGGGTCGTTTGCGGTATTGGCGAGTGGTACCCAGGCGGGATCGCGCGTCGTGTTCGGGTTGCCTTGATCGGCCGCCGTGATCGCGGTGATCGGACGCCACCGGTGATACGCGTACTTTGCGTCGTACAGCGCGATCGCACCGTCGGCGAGCGTGGTGTCGAGCAGCGCGAACATCCTGGCGTTCCGCTCGAGGCTGTTTCCGAAGCCGATGCCTGCCTGGTCTGCAACCTGATTCCAGACGACCCAAACGGGTGCGGCACCCCAGAATCTGCCCACTGAGGTCTGATCGGCAGTCCGAGTCGTGCTGCTCAGCTCACCCAGAGAGTGGACTTCGTTGAAGTCCTGTGCATATTGGGGGCTGGTCAGCGCTGGCGGAGCCGGCGGCCGGAACTGGCTGGGGCTAGTCAGGACAAACGGCGTCACGTGGGAGGTCTGGGTGAATCCTGCCGGCGCGAACGCCGGCGGAGTCAACTGGTATTCCCCAGGTCCGGTCAGGGGCGTGAACACGGGTGGCGTTCCGTTTGCCCCGTCGCCAGCGCGTGCGGCGAGGACCGCCTTCGCCACGCGCTCGCCGAACCGGATTCCCTGTTCCACGTCGCTTGCCCGATCCGATCTGCGCGAGCGAGCTCTGATAAAACGCGTCGATCGTCGGCTGCTGACTGGGAAGCAGTGCGTCAAGGGCGGTGCGCGCCGCGGCTGCCGCCGCTGCCGGCGCTGAGCCTCGGCGCGGCCCGTGCGCGTCGACAAGGAATGGCTCTGCGTCTCGAACGATGCCGTTGACGGCGTCGAACACCGCGATCTGGGTGATCGCCATGGTGCGGGTCGGGTGAATCGACGCCGGCTGGGCGCCGGGCGCGACAAGCACCTTCTGCAACTCCTGATTCCACTGGATGACCTGGTCCGGCTGGTCAGGGGCCTTGTGGGTGCGGACGGGGCGTTCGCGGTGCCTCGATGGATCGTCCGGTGGCGATGGCTGTCATCGACGCGCTCGCAAAGAGGGTTGCGAGCGCCGAAACGAGGGTGATGCGCTTGATCACGGGATCTCCGATCTTCGTGTGACGATCTACGACAACGAATAAGACGACGCAGCGTCGTAGATAACAGCGACGGGGCTTGTCAACTACTATCGTCGCGTAGTAACACTGATCCGTCCACGAGCGACACAACTCAGGAGCAAGAAGATGTCCAGTACCAAGGAAGCCTCGCTGGTACCGCGAGCTTACGGTCGAGCAGGCCCGCGCGATCCGCCTCGATGAGGCCAGGTCTGGCGGCGCTCTACGCAGATCGGGCCGAGCAAGCTCGGGTCGCCGGCCAGTGCACCGCGATGACGCAATGGATGACCGAGTACAGACGCTCCGCCACGGCATGCCGCCGCCTCGGTGAGCGGATTCGTCGCGGAGACCGTGCTCTGTACTGGAGTGCGGAGCCGAGCCCGATCGACCGACCTCACGAGCTTCCATTGGGTCGGTTTCGGCAGCGCCCGCAGACGGGGAAGGCGGCGTAGCGCCGTGGAGCCGTCCTACCTCGGCACCGACATTCCCGTTCCGCCCCCGCTCCATGAGCTCGAAGAGGAGGTGATGGAGGAGATATGGCGCCATGAGGAGATCTCCGTCAGAGAGATCAACGAGATGCTGAACAGCCGTGCGGAGAGGAAGCGCGCGTACACGACCTACATGACGATCATGGCCCGGCTGAACAGCAAGGGCCTGCTCGAGCGCAGGCGAAGCGGCAAGACCGATCTTCTACCGGCCGGTGTACTCGCGGGAGCGGTATCTCGATCTGCGCGCCCGGGCCGAGGTCGACTCTCTCGTCGATCAATTCGGTGATGTCGCGCTGGCGCACCTGGCTCGGCAGATGGCACAGCTGGACCCGCAACGTCGTCGATCCCTCCAGCGCCTTGCCCGCAGAACCTGACAACAGAGATCGCAGGTGTTCGCGCTGGCGCTGGCGCTCGGCGCGGCGGCCTACTAACAGCGGGCACCGCGATCACCACTGCGATCGGTCGGTGCACCCCGGGACTCGGTGGGTCCGGCGAGCTGGCGCTCGCCGGTCTTCACTTCACGTATCCGGCCGTCAACGGCGCCGGATTCGTGCTGCTCGTGATCGCGACGCTCGGAGCGGTTACGGTCGCGATCGGCGGCCGCGCATGCTGGAGTCAACGCCGGCGCTACCGGCGCCTGATCGCTCAGATGCGGCTGCTCAAGCCGCTCGAGCGAGATCCGCGCGTGAAGGTGATCGCAGATCGGCCGCCCGCAGGCATTCTGCGCCGGCTATCTCCGTCCCACTGTCTACGTGTCGCAGCAAACGGTCGAGCTGCTCTCGGACCCTGAGCTGGGCGCGGTCCTCGCTCATGAGCATCATCACCGCCGCGTCCGAGACCCGCTGCGATTCGCGTGCGTACGGATCCTCAGCGACGCGCTGTTCTTCGTTCCCGTCTTGAAGCGGCTGTCCGAGCGCTACGCCGACCTGGCCGAGCTGAGCGCAGATCGCGCCGCTGTCCAGGCCAGTGGCGGCGAGGGGGCACCGCTAGCCTCTGCGCTGCTGACGTTCGACGAGAGTGGTCCTCCGGGTGTCACCGGAATCTCACCCGAACGTGTCGACTCGCTGCTGGGCCAACCAATCAGATGGCGGCTGCCGCTTGGGCGCCTCGGTGGCTTCGATTGGCAGCTTGACGGCGCTCGGTCTTCTGATCTGGACGGCCAGCGGTGCCGCGTCCGCGCACGCGAGTCTCAACCCCCCGATTCTCTCGTCTCAGCCGTGCGTGATGATGACCTCAATCCTTCCGTTCGTAGGTTGTCTGAGAATGGTCGTGCGTACGGCTGAAGAGGAAGAGGAGCAGTGCGCGGTAATAGCCGTCGCCGAGTGCCTGCGATCGCGGGCTCGATCACGGCGGCGATCGCGCTCACCGGCTGTGGGGAAATGGCGACTGGAAGAATCACCGCGCCCCGGGCACCGAAGATCGCTCACTGGAACAGGTTCGCGGCCGCTCGGCGGCCGCTTGATGTAGTCGGCCCTCGAGGCGACGGCTCTCTCGTGCTCGCCGCCAACCGCACGGCTGTGGCTGCTGAGCCGTGCCGGCAGCGAGCGTCCATTCCCGATCGCGCACAGCGTCTACCTGAGTCCCGGCGGCGAGGAACCCTACGTCGCGCTTGCAGCGCGGGGGTGCTTTGGCGCCGGCACGGTTTACGCGATCAGGCTCGTTTCCGGCCGGGGCATCGTCCTGATCAGCGCATCGAACGGGGTCCGGCGATTTGCCTCGCTCGTGTCGCCCGGACTGATCGACGGGATCACGTTCGACCGCACGGGCCATTTCGGCCACAGGCTCCTTGTAACCATTACTGCCGGGACGAGCACCACGCTTCAGGCGATCAACTGTCAAGGACGCGTGGCTACGATCACCCGCCGCGCTCCGCGGGTCGAGGGGGGGATCGCGGTGGCGCCCAGCACATTCGGCCGGTTCGCCGGCGACCTGATCGCGCCAGATGAGAAATCGGGGCGGATCTATGCCATCACGCCGAAGGGCGTGAGCGCGCTGGTCGCAGACTCTGAGCTGCCGCACGGGCCAGACGTGGGAGTCGAGAGCGAGGCGTTCGTGCCGCCCGGTTCGGGGTACAGCGCGCTGGTGGCCGACCGCGCAACACCTGGGAACCCTCATCCGGGCGATGACCTCGTGCTCACGATCAGGCCGGCGGCGCTAACCGCCGCCGGCGTGCACGGGGGAGACCTCCTGGTGGCGACCGAAGGGGGCGGGCTAACGGACGACGTGAACTGCACTATGGTCGGCTGTCGCGTTCGGCTCGTCGCCAAAGGTCCTGCGGCTGCGCACGTGGAAGGTCACATCGCGTTCGCCAGGGTTGGTTGAGAGGGCATCCGCTCAGGTTGAGTAGCGGCTCGGCTGTCTGCTGACCCGTTCGCGAGTCGCTCGCACCAGTCCGCCCAGCATTGCTCCAAAGATCCCGTGATGCAGGGGATAGAGCAGGTACCAGTAAAGGACCCGATGAACCCGGCCGGATCAAACCACAGCCGGCCGGGAAGCTTCATCTCGGCGGCGAAGAGCAGTTTGTGTCCCCGCTCCAGGCGCTCAAGCAATCCGCGGCATACCATCCGGTCGCGCCGCCGATCCGCCCGTACAAGGGAACCAGTGCGAGGACCAGGCTCGACACCTGCGGCGTGATGATCTCGGTCGGGATCCCGCTAGCCCAACTACGATTGGGGCTAGCAGATGGCCGAGGCGATGAACGCGAATCCCAATGTCGGGATCAACGGAGAGCGGAGCGCTGACGAAAATGCCGTGGACGCGGCAGCAGGCGATCGGTCGGCGCTCGCCCGAGCGATGCTTGCATTCAGCGATTCGGGTAACCGAGACGAGGGCGTCGGCGTCGATCAAGCGCGCGTCGATTGCCGGCTCGGCGATCCGCCGAGTTGGAGATTCCCGGCTTTGCTGTGCCGCGCTGCCGCCTCGATCGCGCTACTTGGCGGTTACTTCGCAGTGGTCCATCGAGGCCGCGCCGAATGAGTCCCCGCAAGCCAAAAGCGCCACCGGTCCCTCCGGCGCTACACGAGCTCGAGGCCGAGATCATGGAGGAGGTCTGGCGGCAGGGTGAGACCAATGTCAAGCTGGTGATGGAGGCGCTCAACCGCAAGGCGAAGCCGCCCAGGGCCTACACGACCTACATGACCGTGATGCGGCGACTCGACGACAAAGGGGTACTCTCGCGCACACGTGATGGCCGGGCCGACACGTACTCACCGCGGCTGACGCGAGAGCAGTATCAGCAGCGCCGCGCGGGCGCCGAGGTGCAGGAGTTGGTCGATCAGTTCGGCGACGTGGCGTTGGCGCAGTTCGCTAAGAGCATCGGGAAGCTCGACCCCGCTCGGCGAAGGCAGCTACGACGCCTGGCCGATAGCGAGTAATCCGGAAATGACGACTCGAGCGAACGAGGTAGTCATTCAGTGCTTTGACGATCAGCCGAGCGGCACGTCCTGCTCGAACTCGGCGGCTCGCCCGCCGAGCACGAGATAGTCGCGCCTAGCTGCCCTGGACGCCAATGCCGAAGCAGTCGCGATTTGCCGGTCCGCGACTTGCCGACCACCTCGACCATGCATAGCTCTCCCACGGCCAGCTGACTGAGTGCGCCCTCCCGGGAGCCGCCGCTCGAACTGAGTGCGACCACGTCAGCCCTGTGCGTTCGTCGGCACTGGCGTGTCCTCGGGACTCTGCGAAGGCGCCTCCGGTCGCTCGGCGATCGCCTCGGGATGGGCGTCGTCGGCGCGCTCGCCGGTGATGGAGCTCCTGAACTCTCTGAGTCCCTGGCCTAACGCGCGGCCGGCGGACGGCAGGCGCTTAGGACCGAGGAACAGCAGCGCGACGATCAGGACGAAAATCAGATGGGTGGGTTGAAGGATGTCTCCGAGCATGATTTCTCCTTGGGTGGAACCCCCCGACGAGGAGGTGAGCCGAGGGCCGATCCGGTCAGCTTGCGTGGATTGGTAGGTGGCGCGTGATTGGGTGGAGCTGCGGGCTCCCGTTCGCGCCATGTCTTCGAACGGATTACGACATACGGTAGTAGGCATCTAGTCCAAAAGACGCAACAGTGCTCGAAACCTTTCCCGCGGCCCGGGAGCGGTCTATGCCGCGGTGTAGTGGGCAACCCTTGGCCGATCACGGCCGCCTCCGCGCCACCGAAGGCGTTCTATCGCGATTTGGCCGCTTCGAGGGAAGGTTTCGCGGGCCCCTGGTCTCTAACTGGGAAGTGGAAGCCTACTACAGCCCGTAGGAGTCCATCGTGATCATTCTCTCGAAACCCAGGAGTTGAAGCGCCATGAAGCTGAAGCGGTCTACGCGGCAGACGGTCACCCGGATTGATGCCTTGGACGCCCAGATGGACAGTTATCTGAGGTGGCGCGCTCAGAGCCGCCGCGTGGTCGAGTCGTATCGAACCTGGGAGCGCGCGTCCGAAAGCGAACGCGAGCTGGCCTTCACCCGATACCTCGCAGCGCTCGATCGCGAAGAGTCCGCGGCGCGGGACTACCGGCGCACGCTGGGGTCCGTAGCA
The DNA here is from genome assembly GCA_963734775.1 of uncultured Solirubrobacterales bacterium. GTDB lineage: Bacteria > Actinomycetota > Thermoleophilia > Solirubrobacterales > Solirubrobacteraceae > Palsa-465. The sequence continues at coordinate 325,070 of CAVTJE010000010.1, read as the reverse complement.
GCCGTGTAGCTCCGGGTCGGACTTCCGAACCAGCGTTCCCGATCGACGGAGCAATTGCTATGGGGGATAGCGCCCGGACCGCCTGCGCAACCGCCGAACCGGTCGCGAGAGAACCGCCCGCGAGGGACGACGGCGCGCCGGCAGCACCACGTAGCACGGCACGAGTGACTGCCAGGCTCGAGGCCTCGGGCGCAAACACGTCGTGCATAGGGCCGCTTCCTCGTCTCGTCTTGGATGCCTTGGAGGTCGCGTCCGTCCGGTCATCGCACTAGCTTGCGGCGATGCCGATCGGGCCGGAAGGCTTGACGGAGACGTAGTGATGCGAAATAGTGCAGGCAGAGTTGGGGACACCCGGAGGCCAAGTGTGAGACGACACCGCAAAGTTGTTGTTGTTGTAGCCGTGCTGGCTGCGGCATTCGGATTGGTGGCAACGGGTGCGGTCGTGAGCGCCGCCGGCAGCCCGGCGAGGCTGACTGCCAAGAGCGCGTCGGCTCGCCCGCATTGCCACAAGAATGTCCCCCGGCTGATCCACGACGGCTTCCCCGAGCCACCGTTGCGCTACAGCCGAAACGGGGTCCTCAACACCACGCTTCGCGCCTCGGTCAGCGCCGTTCGGATCAATCACCAACGTGTGGTCACGATGAACTACGACGGGAGCTTCCCCGGGCCGGCGCTAGTGCTGTGCGACGGGGACAAGCTCGTGGTCCACCTGATCAACGACCTGAAGCAGCCAACCAACCTGCACACGCACGGATTTCATGTCTCCCCGTCGGGGCACAGCGACAACATATTCGTGCGGATCAACCCCGGGCACCGCTTCACCTACACCTACCACCTCCCGAGTGACAATGACCCCGGCTCGTACTGGTACCACCCGCACGTGCACATGTTCGTCGAGCGACAGATCTTCGCGGGTATGGCCGGGCCGATCGTCGTCGAGGGCGGCCTCGACAAGATGCCGGCGTTGCGCCAGTTCCCGCAGCGATGGATCTTCTTGCAGCAAACGCAGGTCAAAAACGGCAGGACCGTTCCGGTCTCGAAAGCCGAGGGTCCGAAGTCACCGATTTATGTCAACGGGGATCTGAACCCGACACTGAAGATTCATCCCGGCCAGATCCAGCGCTGGCGGATCTTCAACGCGAACGCGGACCGTATCGTGGTGCTACGGCTCGCCGGTCAACCTTTCCAGGTCCTCGCCGAGGACGCGAACACGCTCAGGCGCGCGCGCACCGTGCGCAAGCTCCTGATCGGTCCGGGGTCCCGGCGCGATGTCCTCGTGCGCGGGGGCCGTCCTGGGAAATACACGTTGAAGGCGCTCCCGTTCGAGCAGTTCCCGGGAGCCAACAACATCAAGAAGGGGGGCTGGAGGCCCAACCAGACCTTGCTCACGGTCCGCTCGACGGGTCCCCGGGAGGACGATCGTTTCCGGACGAGCACGCCGCTGCCAGTTCCGAGCTCCTACCCCGACCTGCGTGGCAAGCACATCGACCGCCGCCGGACGATCGTGTTCTCGGAGATGCAGACCGGTCCGAAGAGCACGAACTACCTGCTCAACGGTCACATGTTTGACCCGAACAAGATCCGCGTGACGATGAAGCTGGGCGCGCTCGAGCAGTGGACGCTCGTCAACACTAACACCGAGTGGCACACGTTCCATATCCACGTCAACGACTTCCAGGTCATCCGCGTCGCCGGGAAGCGGGTGCCCTACGTCGACTACGAGGACAACGTCGCCCTGCCGCCGAAGTCAAAGGTTGTGATTCTGATGCGGCCAACTGACTTCACGGGCAAGTTCGTCATGCACTGCCACGTCACGTTCCACGAGGACCACGGGATGATGGCCGCCGTTCAAGTCGTTCGAAACCTGACGGCTGCCCAGGCGCGCTCGTCGGTGAGCCAGGGGGGTGGCTTCCAGGTCGCTTCGTCGGCGTACGGATCTACGACGATCCCAGCGATGCTCACGCCGAAGCAATTTGCCTTCTATTGCCACCTGCACCACCTTCTCGTGGCCTCGCCGTCTGCGCAGAGTGCGATCCGTCGCCAGGCATAGTCCCCTACAGGCAGAATTGAGGGCCTAGCTGAAGCGCGCGGAGTGGAGCGCAGGCACGTGGCGGCCCCACGAGTGCTCCGTGTCGCGGATGTGTGGAGGTCCCGATGGAAGCCTCATATCCCGTGCGGGGGTCTGGGCGCCTTGCCGTCAGGCCAGGTTGCCGGCGACGAGGACGTCGTCGCCGACGGTGTGGACAGCGCGGGCGCTCAGCCGCAGACCATCGCTCACGCGCGCTGTGTCGAGGTCGCCGACTGCCTCGGTTCCGCTGCCCAAGATTGTCGGTGCGACTCCCACGATCAGGCGGTTGACGAGCCGTTCGCGCAGGAACGACGTGATCACCGCGGCGCCGCCCTCGACGAGCAGGAGGCGAACGCCGATTTCTCGCAGCAGCTCGAGCGTGGCCTCGAGGTCGACTCCCCACGGCGGGTCGGCCGCTACGAGGTGCACCGCTACTCCTTGGGCTTGCAGCTCCTTTCGACGCGAGCGATCCGATCGCTCGGTGGTCACGATCAGCGTCGACGCTGCATCGCCGAGGACGTGCGCGTCGGGCAGAAGGCGCAGCGTGCTGTCGAGAACCACACGAAGCGGCGAAGCTCCGGGCACTAGTCGGACCGTCAACTGCGGATCGTCGGCGAGCACGGTGTCGACGCCGACGAGAACCGCGTCGCAGGCCGCGCGTAGCGCGTGCGAGGCCCGGCGCTCAGCATCGCAGCTGATCCACTTCGAATCGCCCGTGCGCGTCGCGATGCGCCCGTCAAGCGTCTGCGCGTACTTGAGGACCACATACGGTCGTCGCTGAGTTGGTGTAACGCGCCCAAGCAGCGCGCTCACGTCGAGTACCTCCGGCACGCCTGCCGTCAACACCTCGCCGGCCGGCGAGTTGTGATTCATCCGCAGCTCCTTCGTGCGGAGGTAGGCGAGGTTGCGTACGTGAGCTGATGTCGACAGAGGGACGACGTCATCGATTACGATGCCTGCGCGTCGGAGCCCGTCGACCTTGTTGGGGTTGTTCGTGAGCAGGCGTAACGACCGCACGCCAAGAGCGGCGAAGCAGGCAGCCGTCTCGTCATACTCGCGCGCATCCGGAGCGAAGCCGAGGTGCACATTCGCCTCCAGCGTGTCGAGTCCCTGCTCCTGAAGGGCGTATGCACGCAGCTTGTTGACGAGACCGATCCCGCGGCCCTCATGGCCAATCGCATAGAGGAGGACCCCCCGTCGCTCGGCGGAGATCGCCCGCAGCGCCGTTCGGAGCTGCACCCCACAATCGCACCGCAGCGAGCCGAGCGCGTCTCCCGTGACGCACTCGGAGTGCACACGGCTGAGCACCCCACAGCCATCACCGAGGTCCCCCTTCACGAGCGCAAGGTGAACGGCGCCGGACCGGCTCTCGAATGCGCGGCCCTCGAACTCGCCGGCAGACGTCGGCATGAGGACTCGCGCGACTTCGCGCAGCGGCTCCGGATCCCCGCGTTCCAAGAGTTCAATCCTACCCCCAATGTTGGGCGACTGGTCTGCAGCGAGGGACTAACCTCGTGAGGTTGGTGCTCGACCGGACGGCACCGTGACGGAGCGCGACACACTCCGGGTAACGTGACCCGTCGCAGCTCGTCGGAGCTTCGCTTGCCGATTAGTCGCGCTGGCCGGCCTTTGGCGGCGGACACAACCCTGGTGGTCGCGGTTACGAGCGCGCAAGGCGTTGACGGAGACGGCGGCCGAGGCCGAGCACGCGGGCGTGGTACCCCCAGTGCGGCGCATTGGGGAAGCGCGCGAACGATAGCGTGACGGCTTTGACGTGCTCGTGGGGGCGTTCGAGCTGGCGGCGCGGCAGCAGCGCGATCACGATGACCGCGCCCACGGCGCACAGAGCCGCGGAAACAATGAAGGCGCCCCTGAATCCGTATGTCAGCGCCGAGTGCAGCGGCAAGCCCTTGGTCAGCGCGTTCGTCGTACGGTCCGCCGCGACCGTTGAGAGGATCGCGAGGCCGATTGCACCACCGACCTGCTGCGACGTATTGAGCAGCCCCGATGCGAGCCCCGAGTCCTTCGGCGCCACTCCTCCGGTCCCGGCGATCATGATCGCGACAAACGATAGTCCCGGGCCGACCCCGAGCATGATCATCGCCGGCACTACGCGGCTTTCATAGTCGGCATGACCGGACAGGGTCGCGAGTAGGACGAACCCACCGATCGTGATGAGGAGACCCGCGACAAGCACGGGCTTGGGCCTGAAGCGGTCGACGAGACGCGACGCAAACGCCGATGCCGCGATGATCGTCAGGCTCAGCGGCACGTATGCGACCCCGGTCTGCAATGCGGTGAAGCCGAGGACCTGCTGCAGATAGAGCGTGACGAAGAAGAAGATCCCGAACAGCGCGGCGGCCACGACTAGCAGCGACGCGCCCCCGACCGAGAGTTTGCGGTTCGAGAAGATACGCAGCGGGACCAGCGGATCCTTGTGACGGCGCTCGATCAGGACGAATAGAGCGATCAGCAGGATTGAGACGATCAGGCCCCCGATCGTGCGTGCCGACGTCCATTCCCAGTTACCGGCATTCGTCAGCGTGTACACCAGACCCATCATGCCGAGCGTGATCACGACCGCGCCTTCGATGTCATACCCGCTCTTCAAGACGGCCTCAGCCCGACTCTCCGGAACGATCCGCGGCGTCAGCGTCAGCATCGCCAGCCCGATCGGAACATTGACGAAGAACACCGAGCGCCAGCCGAGCTCCTGCACGAGAGTGCCGCCGACGAGCATGCCGACGGCGCCACCTGCGCCCGCGACCGCGCCCCACACCGCGAGCGCGCGGTCGCGCTCATGCCCCTCGGCGAAAGTCGTCAGGATGATCGCCAGCGCGGCCGGAGACACCAGCGCCCCGCCCAATCCCTGAAGGCCCCGACCCACGAGCAACGCGGCCTGGGACTGCGAGACCCCACAGAGGAGTGATGCTCCCGAGAACAGCGCAATGCCGACCATCAATAACCGGCGGCGGCCGAGCCGGTCCGCGAGGCGGCCACCGAGCAGCAAGAAGCCACCGAACATCAGCGTGTACGCGTTCAGGATCCACGAGAGGTTCTGGTCCGATATCCGCAGGGCGCTCCTGATCGTCGGCAGGGCGATATTGACGATGCTCGCATCGAGGATGATCATGAACTGAGCGACGGCGACGACCGCCAGCACCGCGGTCGGGTCGACGCGAGACGTCAAGCGAGCAACAGTCGGCGTGGCCCCAGTGGACATCCGATTCGAGCCGACCGTACCACCCCTGACAAGCTCGGCAGCGCCGGCAACGCTCTTCCGTCCGAACCGGCCCACCGGCTGAAGGCGATCGATCGTTCCGGGCGCTCCGGTTCACGCGGTATCGAGCGCGCCGGCTCTGCTCTGCTCGAGTTCGATCAAGGCGTCGGTGCATACATGCGCACAGGGGAGCACGCGGAGTTGCATTCGGCGGCGGCCCGCCGCTCTCCTATCGCGCGGAGCGGGGTTCGCGATCGCCTGAGCGACTGACCGCCTGCCAGGTACGCTCGATCTGCTTGATCGCGGCCGGGTAAACGACGCGGTGGCGGAACGGCTTGATCGCGGCCATATACATGTTCCCGGACAGACCATTGGGCTTCACCAAGACGGCCATGTGTCCCTGGTAGCCGCCGTCCCGATCGGAGACCCAGCCGACGTGCATGACCCCGTGCATGGTCCGGTTGGCGATCTCGGCCGCCCACTCGTCCTCGAGCAGGTAAAGCGAGGTGAAGGGGAGCGCCTCGAACTCGGGGCCGGACGGTGCAGCGCGCAGATCAGCCGGCAGACGGTCGCGAAGAGTCGGCACCCTTGACCCGAGGCCCGCGTCGGCGCTATCCCACCCGAGCAGCTCTCCGAGCTTCCACCGGCACGCCCAGAGGATGTGAGCGAAGCGCGATGAGCCTTGCGTCGGGTCTCCCGCAGCGAGGCCGCGTACCAGCAACGGGAAGTCGTGCCGGTCGCCCGGCGTCGGTAGTCGCCACACGTCCTCGAGCCGGAAATCCGGGGTGAGCTCGTGGATCCGCCAGGGCCGAGAGGTATGTGCCGTTTCAGGGAGCCTCATTCTGCACTTTTCCCAGGGCCACACGTCCACGCCGCTGATGAGGCACCGACTGGATGCATGTGGAGCCTCCTCTAGCTAGTTGAAGGGAAGAGACTATCATACGTACATGTATGTACGTTAGTGAGTCCATGGACGCAGGGTCGGCGCGCCGACGCCCTTCCACCCAGGCTGAGCGGAGCGGGCGCACGCGCAGCGCGCTGCTGGAGGCGGCAGCGAAGGGCCTCTCCCGTTATGGCTACGGGAACCTCGTGCTCGAAGAGGTTGCACGTGAGGCGGGGTACACGCGCGGCGCGCTCTATCACCAGTTCAAAGACAAGGAGGATCTTGCACTGGCGGTACTCGGCTGGGCCGACGAAACTTGGCAGCGTGAGGTCGGCGAATCGGCCGACCACGCAACCGATCCAGTCGCTGCGCTGCTCGCGATGGCACGCGGCCACGCCATCCTCTGCCGGCGAGACATCGCTCGCGTTGCCATGGCGCTCAGAGTCGAGTTCAGTGGCCGGGACCATCCGGTTGGGCGCGAGCTCGATCGAGTTCAAGCCGCCCTGGTCAAGCGCCTAGTCCGCCTGATCAACGCGGGACGCAAAGCCGGATTGATTCCACCAGGGCCTCCCCCCAGGGCGGTCGCGCTCGCACTCATCGGCGCGCTGGAAGGCGCTGTCATCACTCTCGCCGGACACGCCCCGCACGACGAGCAATTGGCTGTCCGCGCGGTCGCCGGTGTTCTCGGGCTCGATCGTCCGTCGGCCAAACGCTGAGCTGCGTCTGCGCTGCGGCTCAGAGCGCGAAGCGCTCCTGCTCTGTCCACGCGAACGCGGGGGTAGCGTGTGGTGGCTGAGGAATCTCTCGGGTCGCCAGGCCTCGTACGATCGCGGCCAGCCCCTGTGTCCACAAGCGCTGCCCGGCCTCGGGGGGGAACGTGCCGCGTAGTTCGACCGCGGCGAGGCCTTCGCACATGGCATCGAAGTGGAGGGTGACTTCGTCGATGTGATCGTTGTCGATCAGCCCGGCGTCCGCGAGCCTCGCAATCCTCGCTTTCAGGACCCCCAGAGCGACGATTGACGCGTCCCGGACTGCGGCGCGGGCTCTCATGGGACTGCCGCGCGTGGTCCCGAAAGCGATTCTGAACAGAGAGGGGTGCTCGATCGCAAACCGCCGGAAGACGAGTCCGGCCTCGACGAGATCGTCGACCGGCGCCTGTGTGGCCGGCAGCCGTCCGACGCCGTCCTGGAGCAGGTCGAACGCGTGGACGGCCAGCGCGTCCATCAGGCCCTGCTTGGACCCATAGATGCTGTAGACCGCTCGAGTCGTCGTTCCGACCTCGGTCGCCACAGCACGGATCGAGATGGCGTCCGGGCCGCCCTCTTGAACCAGTCGTTCGGCCGCCGCCAACAACGCGACCGCGGTTCGTTCGTCGTGCTCGCGGGGCCTTCCCATGTTGACACCATAGCGTAACGTCGTTACGATACGACGTATCAAAACCGAGGAGGATGGATGCCCGCAAACATCAGCACCACCGAGCTCGCCTATCACGACCAGGGGTCGGGAGTGCCGGTGATCCTCCTTCATGGGCTCACGTTCAACCGGGCTACCTGGCCGCCGATCGTCGAGCGTCTCGGCGACGGCGTCCGCACCGTGGCCATCGATTTGCCCGGCCACGGCGACAGCCCCGGTGATCCGCGCTCGCTCTGGGCCGTCGCAGAGCTTGTCCACGAGCTGGCCGATGAGCTCGCGATTGAGCGCCCTATCGTCGTCGGCCATTCGATATCCGCTGCGATCGCTTCCATCTATGGGGCTTCCCATCCAACGCTCGGCGTGGTCAACATCGACCAACCCGTGGATGTTCGCCCGTTCGCCCAGCTCGTGCGGCGCCTCGAACCGGCGCTTCGGGGACCAGGCTTTGCCGAGGCCTTCCAACCGTTTCAGCAGAGCATGGGTCTCGCCCGCGTCCCAGAGCCGCTGCGCTTACGGGTGCTCGCCGGCCAGCGTATCCGGCCGGAGCTCGTCCTCGGCTACTGGGACGAGATGCTGCGAACCGATCCCCAGGACATGCAGCAACGGATCGACGAAGTGGCACGCGGGATCGCCTGCCCGTACCTTGCCGTGTTCGGTCACGGGCTCGAGCAACCCGAGCGCGAGCACATGGCCGCACTGGTCCCCGCTGTCCAGATCGAGCAATGGCCCGGGTCCGGCCACTTCGTGCACCTCGCGGAGCTCGAGCGCTTCAGCGAGCGTCTGCGCAGGTTCATCGAAGCCTGCGCCAACCAACAGCTTGCGCAGGGACCTTTGTCCCATCCGGCCTGGCTCCCTCTCGTAGCCCGGCATCGGGCGGGACCAGCACTTGGATTCCGTCGCTGACGGTGTTCTTCATCTGTCGCGGGTGCCAGTAACCCGTATCGGCCAGCACCGTCGGCTGGTGGATTACGATCTCTGCGGATCGGCCGCGCCGCGACCGATTCCGGGCAAAGCCCCCAGTGAGGACCCACAGGAGGGACCAATGGCAGTTGCGATTAGGACTACCGACTTCCCCGTCGGGGTCGGCACTGAGATGTACGACGGTGTCCAGGCCGCGATGGACATCGCAAACGACCCGCCTAAGGGGCTGATCTTCCATTGGGCGGGCGAGGTCGACGGCAAATGGACGGTCACCGATGTCTGGGACGATCGCGAGGCGTATGACCGTTTCCGGGACGAGCGACTCTTCCCGGCGATTCAGAAGGTCTCCGGCATGGATCCGACAAGTGGTCCCCAGCCAACGATCACCGAGTTCGCCGTGCACGACTACATCAAGCCCTGACCGGCGGCGGGATCGTTCCGCTCGCACGGTGATCGTGCGGGTGCTGCGGCACTTTCGCCTTTGCGCGAGAAGCACGCGCCAGGCTGCGGCCTCCGATCATCGTGAAACGAGAAGTGACGGGCGGTTGTCGGCGCTCGGCGCGGGCGGATAGGCTGCGCCGATGGGAGCTGGCGACGCTGGCGCTGAGGCCTCACAGGAGGGGGTTGAGCCGCACCGATCGGGTCCGGGGCGGGTCAGACGTACGCTGTCGGGATGGCGGCAGCTCGGCCGGATCGCCTACCGCGACCCGGAGCACGTCGCCGAGCGGATCACGCTCTACGGAGCGCAGCATCTCGGCGAGCCATCGCTTGACTGGGCACGCCGCGTCGACAAGGACCGACCGGGCGTCCCGCGCGCGGTGATCGCCGACCAACTGCGCACACAAAGCGCTCAGGTCGCACGGATCGACGGGGCCATCGCCGGAACGCCGTTCCTGATCGCGCTCGCGCCCGGGTACCTCGGATACCTCTGGCAGGAAGGCCGCATGGTCCTACGCACCGCGGCGCTATACGGACACGATCCACGCGAGCTAGAGACCTCAGCCGCGGTGCTGGCCTTGCGCGGCGTACATCCGACGGTCGACGCGGCCCGCGAGGCGCTGCTCAAGGTACGCGACCGCCCGCTCCCGGAAAAGCCGGCGGCACGGCGTCCGCTGCGGACCTGGGTCCGTAGCGTCTACGTGCTCCTGATCTTCGGCGGGTTCCTCTCGGCCCCCTCTGACACCCGCGATCAATCAGCCCACCCGTGGTTGAAAGCCTCGTTCGGCTTTCTGGTCGGCGCGACCATCTGGGCGATCACCTGGGTGTTACCGCTCACGTTCATGATTGCGATGGCGTGGGGCTGCGAGACGCACACGCGTGAGCTCGGACGGCGGGCGCTGGCGTTCTACGATGGCGAGGCTGACACAGCGGAGGCGGCGATTGCCGCCGCCCGGGACCGCCAGGACCGCGGCCACGGCAAGCGGGCGAGCCTGCGCGCCGCGCTCCTCGTCCTGTCGGTCGCCATTCCGATCGGCTTCGTCGCCTACGTCAACCACATCCGCCAGAGCACCGGCATCAGCTGGCTCGCCGCAGTCGGGGCACTCGTCGCGCTCTCCCTGGTCGTCGCCACCACTGTTATTGCCAGCCGGCGATAGCCGACGCCGGCGTTCCCGACCTGCCTCAAACGGCCGGCTGGTGCGTGGAATGCGAGATCACGGTCACGGCTCAGAGCTCGATCGTGGTGCCGACCGTGCTGATCGCGAATGTGTCCGGGAACTGGCTCGCGATCCGGTGGATGGCCTTCCAGCCGGTGCAGTGCGCCGGCACCAGGAGCGCGGGTGACAGCTCGACGAGAGCGTTGATGGTGGGGTCGATGATCGGCTCGAACATCGGGCCGCTCAGATGAAATCCGCCGATGATCGCCGCGACGCGGCGTTCCCCGGTTAGCTTCCGGGCGTATCGGACGGTGTTGACGATGCCGGCATGACCGCAGCCGCTCAGAACCATCAGGCCGCGGTCGCGCACGCGGACCACGAGCGCCTGATCGTCGAGGATCAGCGGGTCGGGGCGCCAGTTGCCAGCGTGCAGCGCCTCGTGTCCTCTGAAGCCGGTCTCGAATTCGGTCGTGCGGTCGACCTCGCCAGTGATCAGTGCCGCGTTGTCGAGCAGGAACGACGGCTGGCGTTCCTCGATGATCTGAAAGCCCATGTCCTCGAGCGCCGGCCGGCTGGTCGCCGGAAGCTCGCATGGATCCAGACTCGGGAAGGTGATCCGTCGCCGGCTCCAGAATTCGGGATGAATGGTCACCGGCAGGCGCGTACGGCCGAGCGCTCTGGTGAGCCCGGCCATTCCTGTGACGTGGTCCCAGTGACCATGGCTGAGGACGATCACTTCGATGTCTTCGGGCGATAGGCCAAGCCGGCGCATGTTCTCGACCATCCCGTTCGCCGAAACGCCCGTGTCGAACAAGAGCGTCCGCTCGCGACCGCCGCTGTCAATGCGCACGAGCGCCGAGAATCCCGGTTCGGCGATCAGCGAGTCAGGCACGCCAGAGTCCGGCGCGGTCACTGCGGCCGCGCGCGGAAGCGCGCCGGTGAGCGCCTTCGGCCAGTTCATCCGCCGGACCGCGTCGCTATCGACCAGCAGCGGGTCGGTGAGGTTGTCAACCAGCACCGTTACCCGGACCCGGTCCACCGGCTCGAGCGCGATCACGCTCACAGCATCTCCATCAAGCCCACGATCACGACCGGACCATCTTCGCAGGAGCAGCCACTTCTCGTCCCCCAACCGGTACGATCGGCTGACCTAGACTCGGGGGCGTGTTGGGGCCGGCTTTTGCGCTTGGGTCGTCGTTGAGTTTCGGGGTCGCCGATTTTCTTGGCGGCACGACGTCGCGTCGGATAGGAACGCTGCAGTTCATTTTTTGCACGCAGCTGATTGGTCTGGTGCTTGCCGCTGGCTGGGTGGCGATCGCGGCGGACCCGATTCCACCGGTAGCGACGTTCGTGGCGGCGGCTGGCGCGGGTCTTGGCATGACGGTCGGCCTCGCCGCGTTTTTCCAGGCGATGGTCGTCGGAACGATGAGCGTCGTGGCTCCGGTCAGTGCGGTCGGTGTCGTCGTGCCGATCGTCGCGGGGATCGTCCGTGGTGAGCGTCCGGGTACGGCTCAGGCCGTCGGCATCGTGGCGGCGGTTGTTGGCATCGTGCTTGCCTCTCGCGCGCCTCGCGAACGCGCGTCTGCCCGTGTCGAATCGGGTCTCGGGCTGGCGTTGCTCGCCGCCCTGGGCAGCGGTCTGATGCTGTGGTTGATGGCGCCGGCCAGCCGTCACGGTGTTCCCTGGGCGCTGCTCATCGCGCGCGCGATCCCCGCGTTCATATTGGTCGCAGCCGTAAGCCTCCGACGAGCGTCGCTGCGCCCGGCCCTCGAGTCGCGCAATGCGCGCGTCACCGTTGTCTCGGCGCTGCTCGGATTCTCCGGCATCGCGCTCTATGCGTTCGCCACGCTGCATGGACAGCTGGTGATCGTGTCCGTGCTTGCCTCGCTGTATCCCGCCGTGACCGTCTTGCTCGCCTACCGCGTGCTCGGCGAACGCGTCCACGGCACACAGCAACTCGGTATCGCTGCCGTGCTCGGCGGCGTGGCGCTCTTGTCCACCTGACCCAGAGCTTGACTCGTCCCGGGCCGGCGATCTGGCAATCCGCTTATTATCGCGGGGCTGTAGCATCGCGCGTCCGTAGCGGCGCGGCCGTAGCGGCAGAACAGAGAGAGGAGTTCGGATGCGCCGTATCGTTCCAGCGGGTTTTGCTGTAGCCCTCGTTGCTGCAGCCGTCACCGTGCTTGCGCCAGCAGCAAACGCACAGGCACATACCAAGGTCTTGCTCGTGGGCTCCTATAAGGGGATCCCGGGTCAATACAAGACGATCCAGGCCGCGGTGAACGCCGCCAAGCGGGGGGATTGGATCCTCGTTGGCCCGGGTGACTACAAGACCAAGACCGGATCCAAGGTACCGGGCCAGCCGGCGCTCGCAGCCGGTGTGCTGATCACGAAGCCGAACATCTATTTGCGAGGAATGAACCGCAACACCGTGATCGTCGACGGCACGAAGCCGGGCACCTCGAAGTGCAGCAGCAAGGCTTCGGCGCAGAACCGGGGCCCGGCGGGCCTTGGCAGTCACCTCGGCCTCAACGGCATCCTCGTCTGGAACGCGAACAACGTATGGGTGCAAAACCTGACTGTGTGCAACTTCCTCACTGGCGCCGGCGAGTCGGGTAACGAGATCTGGTGGGACGCTGCCAAGCTCGGCCCGAAGTCGATCGGTCACGGGTACGTGGGCTCCTACCTGAATGCCACGAGCACCTACTACAACCAGAAACATCCAGACAGCGCCGCCGCGTACGGAATCTTCTCGAGCCGCTGGAGCGGCGGCACGTGGAACCAAACGTACGCAAGCAACTTCAATGACTCGGGCTATTACATCGGCGCGTGCCAGCAGGCCTGTGACCAGGTCGTCAACCACGCCTGGGGCGAGTACAGCGCGCTCGGTTACTCGGGCTCGAATTCGGGCGGCAGCATGCTGATCAAGAATTCGGAGTTCGACAAAAACACCGACGGGTTCTCCACCAACAGCCAGAACGGCGACAACCCGCCCCCACAGAACGGCGCATGCCCGCACGGTCGCACGAGCCCGATCACGCACACGACCTCGTGCTGGGTGTTCGAGCACAACTACGTGCACGACAACAACAACGCGAACGTGCCTGCGCTGGGGTCGGCCGCACAGGGCCCAGACGGCACCGGCATGTCGGTTTCGGGCGGCCGGAACGACACGATCATGCACAATCGGTTCGTCAACAACAATGCTTGGGGCGTGATCTTCGTCTCCTACCCTGATTCGGGCAAGCCGTGCACCGGGGGCACGCTGAACTCGCCGTTGCTCGGCAAGGGAAGCTGTCTCTACGACGACTGGGGCAACCGCCTGCTCGACAATACCTTCACCCACAACGGCGGTTTCAAGAACCCGACGAACGGCGACTTCGAACAGCTGAACCTAGAGTCCCATCCGAGCGATTGCTTCTCGGGTAACACGGACACCTCGGGCGCCCTGAACTCGGACTCGCAGAACCTCGAGACGAAGTACCCGACCTGCACTAAGACCAAGGTATCGCCGAACCTCAACGTCCCGTTCCTCGATGAGGTGCTGTGCGACTCGGGCGACTCGCTCCCGCCGTTCGGCTGCCAGCCGGGCGACCACTATCCGAAACGCGACCCGTCGAAGATAGTCATGCATTCGCTACCGACGAGCAAGCTGCCCACGATGCCGAATCCGTGCAAGGGCGTGCCAAAGAACAAGTGGTGCTCGAACAACAAACAGCACGGCGGGTCGCCCTACTCCTACTAGGGTGGGACCTATGGCACATCGGCCAGTCGAGAGCGTGCGCAGTCGTCCACGGACGAGCGATGAAGTCTCCTAGGATCGTGGTCGCGATCGGCGCGCTCGCGCTCGGAGTGGGCGCCGGTGTGATCCCGGCCGCGGCCACTGCTGGCAACCACGCGACCAGGCCCAAGGTCAAGACGATCAGGGTCGCGGATGATTACTTCTCCCTCGCGAGGCTGACGGTCAAGGAAGGGCGGAAGATCAAGTGGGTGTGGAGCAGGCAAAATTACGACTCGCACAACGTCACCCTGATCTCCGGCCCAAAGGGGGTAACTCATCGCAAGTTCACCTCGGCCACCGGCGTGTTCGGGATCAAGTTCGAGCGCACGTTCCTGAAGCCCGGGAAGTACCACTTCCGGTGCACTATCCATCCGGAGTCGATGAATACGATTCTGACGGTCAAGAAGTAGCTCAGCCGTCCACAGTCCGATACTCAGCTGTTGGGGATGGACTGTGGATTCGTCGCCAACAGCCGGACGCTTCTGCGGAACGACTGTTTCTGCAGTTCAGACGTCGGCCCGTTGACCACGCTCGAGCATGAGCAGCTGCTGGCGGATCCCGTTGCCCGAGAAGGCTGCCTTGAGCTCATCCGCGCCCTGGGTGAAATGGGCCCAGCCTTCGAAGTGCAAGGGGATTACGACTTGAGCTCCGACGATCTGGGCAACATCTGCTGCGTGGTCGGCCGACAACGTGAGGTAGGCGCCGTCGAATTTCGACAGTTGCACCGCGCCGGCGTTGAGGATCGCGATGGCGAGGTCGCCGGTCTTCTGCACGATCGTGCGCACCACGTCGCGAGACGCGTTGTCGCCGGAGAAGTAGATCGTGTCGGCGCCGGGGGCCGAAAGCACGAACCCGAGCACTGGCCCTTGGATGGCGTCGGTGCCGTCCGGGCCGTGTTGCGCGTGCACCGCGGTCACCTTCACGGTGGCGCCGCTGGGGCTCTCGAGCTCGATTTCTGACCAGGGCTCCATGCCCACGACGTTCCCGCCGAGCTCGTCGGCGGCCTTGGTGGTGGATAGGACGCGCCCAGCGGAGGGGAGGAACGTTCTCCCAGCCGGATCGAGGTTGTCGCTGTGATGATGATGAGAGAGCAGCACGACATCGATCGGGTCCTCCATGGTGACATCGAGCGCCGGGCCGGTCAGCTTCGTGAGACCGGCGTATTCGCCCGGGGGTGAGAGCGCCGGATCAGTCAGCCAGCGAAGACCGCCGTACTCCAAGATGGCCGTCGGCCCTCCGACGAGCTGAATGCCGAGTTGCGAATCGGACCGCGCGGGGTGCTGGTCTGCTGCGCGGCTCGTCATCTGGAGCATCTTGACACACGGTGTCGTGTGATCTGCGAGACGCGGTCGGACGCTAGGGGTGCGAAGACTTAGTCTCGATCCAGTCGACGTAGAGGTTGCGCTCCGCGAACAGCCAGGCACCGTCGAGCTTGACGAAGGTGTCGCCGTATCGAAGGTGCGCGAGCATCAGCTTGCGCTCGCCGTTGTCGGTGAACAGGTGGTGGGCGATGCAATAGCTCTCGCCGGTCGCCCGGTCCCCGGTAAGCGAGATCGTGCTCTGACCGTTGAAGTGCTGTGTGACCTCGTAGCGGCCCAGATCCTCGAACACCGGCGTCAGCGCCTCGCGGCCATCGAGGACTTGAGTGGGCTCGGAGCCTTGGCCGCTCATGTAGACGACGAAGTGGGTGTCCTCGGTGAAGAGCGACTTCTGCTCTTCGGCGAGACGTCGATCGGCGCAATGCGCATAGGCGTCGACGAGCTCGCGGATCGCCAGGCGGTCCGCCTGCTCGGATGGCGTGATTTCGGCGATGGTCGTCATGGTCTCCTGTCCTTCGTCGGGTGCGGATCGATCGTCGCGGTCCAACTGAATGCGTACGTCTGAACCACGGGCTACACGAGCTTGTCGGGGGTGATCGGGAGCTCGCGGATCCGCCGGCCAGTGGCGTGGAAGACCGCGTCTGCGACGGCCGCGTCAACCCCGGTGGCGCCGATCTCGCCGATGCCCTTGCCGCCGATCGGGCTGGCGTGCTCATCGACCTCTTCGATGAACGCGACGTCGATGTCGGAGGGGATGTCGGCGTTGACGGGCAGCGCGACCCCCGCCAGGTTCTTCGACAACCAGCGCCCGAGTCGCTCGTCCTGGCGGCTGGCCTCCATCGTCGCCTTGCCCCAGCCCCAGACGATGCCGCCGAGAATCTGCGCGCGCGCCGTGCGTGGATTGACGATCCGACCGACGCTGTAGCGGCCCACGGCGCGGCGCAGGCGGACAATCCCAAGCTCGGGGTCGAAGCCAAGCTCCACAAAGATCGCGCCGAACGTCTGCAGCGCGTAGGGGCTGTCCTCGGGCGAGAACGAGCCGACGCCGACCAGCTCCTCGATACCCGCCGATCTCATCGCCGCGCTCAGCACCCCCGGACCCGGGGCCGCGCCCAGCTCCTCCCCAGAGCGCTCGCGTAGCTTCGCCAGCACGTCCTGGGCAGCGGCCATCACGGCGGCGCCAACGCCCATCGTCGACGAAGACCCGAACGTCGGCCCGGCCTCAGGCAGCTCGGTATCGCCGATCTCGCAGCTCACCAGGCCGGGCTCGAGCCCCAGCACGTCACACGCGATCTGGGTGAGGATCGTGGCGATTCCCTGACCGATGTCCTGAGTGCCTGACAGGATCACCGCCCGGCCGTCGGCGTGAAGGCGCACGTGCGCGTTCGACGGGAACCGAAACGTGCCCATCGCACAATCGGCCATTCCCTGGCCCACCAGCCATGGGCCGTCGCGCTCGGGCTCGCTGGGACGCCGGCGCCATCCGAACGCGCGCGCGCCCTGCTCGTAGCACTCGCGCAATTTCTTCGACGACCACGGCTGCCCTGTGAACGGGTGGACGTCAGCGTGGTTGGCGAGGCGGAGCTCGATCGGGTCGATCTGCAGCTGGGCGGCAAGCTCGTTGATCGCGCTTCCGAGCGCCCACAGCCCGCACCCCTCGACGGGCGCGCGCATCGCGGTGCCGAGGTTGACGTTGGCGCGCTGAACACGTTGGCGTACACGAATCGCCGGCGCCGCATAGGTCGTCTGGGACGCGAGCGTGGCGTATTCGACGAAGTCCTCGCTGACCGAGGTGACGTTGATCGACTCGTGCTCGATCGCGGCTAACCGGCCATCGCCCGAGGCTGCCAGCGACACGGTCTGGACCATCTGGGGCTGGTAGGCGACGGTGCTGTACATCTGGGCGCGCGACAGAGCGATCCGTACCGGGCGCCCGGTGACCCGCGCCGCCGCCGCGGCGATGATCTGGTGCGGCCAGACGAGCCCCTTGCAGCCGAACGCGCCGCCGGTGTGCGGCGAGCGCACGCGCACCTGCTCGGGCGCGATGCCGAACAGCGCGCACATCACGATCCGCACGCCGTAGGCCCACTGGGTCGCGTCGACCATCGTCAAGACCCCGTCCTGCCATTGCGCCAACGTCGCCGAGGGCTCCATCGGGTTGTGGTGGCGCGACGGCTGGACGTAGGTCGCCTCGTGGCGCACGCTGCGCGTCGGCGATCGCGCGCTCGACGTCGCCGTACTCGGCGTCTGCTGGGCCGGACAGGTATCCGCTCTCCCGCGGCACATCGGCGCCGGCGCGATCTCCGCGCGGGTGCGCCGTGAACGGCGCCAGCTCGACGTCTGCCTGCACCAGCGATGCGGCGTGCTCGGCGGCTTCGAGGGTCTCGGCCAGCACGATCGCGATCGGCTCGCCCTCATACTGGATCTCGTCGGCCTCCATCGGGACGCGCACGGAGGCGGCCGGCGGCACCGGCGGTGCAGCGAGCTTCGGCATCTCGGCGTGCGTGAGCACGTGCGTCACGCCCGGGACGTCGCGAGCGTCATGGGCGTCGATCGCGCGTAGCCGCCCGGCCGGGACCGGCGCGCCGACCAGCACGCCGTACAGCATGCCCTCAGCGAGGTGGTCGGCCGCGTACCGCGCCGCGCCCGTCACCTTCGCGGGACCGTCCTGACGCGGCAGCGACGCCCCGAGCAGCGCGCTCACGGGCGCACCCCCGCGGCGGTCGTCAGCGCGCGCCGCGCGGCGCCGCGGGCGATCGCGAGCTTGTAGGCGCTGCCCGGGACGGGACGCGCCCCAGCGAGAGCCGCGTCGAGCGCCGTGGTCACGGCCGGGTCGTCGGGCGCGAGGCCCGCGACCCGGTGCTCTGCCTCGATCAGCCGCCATGGGCGCAGCGCCACCGACCCCAGCGCTATGCGCGCGCTCTCGATCCGGCCTCCGTCGCCCAGCTCCACCGTGGCGGCCGCGGACACGAGCGCGTACTCGTATGACTCGCGCTCCCGCACCTTGACGTACGCCGAATGCGGCGCCGGCGTACCAATCTCGATCGCCTCGATCAGCTCACCGGGAGCGAGCACGGTGTCGCGCTCGACGCCGTCGGCCGGCAGCACGTGGAAGTCGGTCACCGCGATCCGTCGGCCGCCGCCAGCGCTGCGCGTCACGACGTGCGCGTCCACCGCCGCGAGCGCGACCGCGGGATCAGATGGCTGGGTGGCGATGCACTCATCGGTCCAGCCGAACAGCGCGTGACGGTCATCGTGGCCATTGCGGGCCGCACAGCCTGATCCCAACGCGCGGCGGTTACACGGCACCGGGTCCTCGGAGCGAAAGTACGCGCAGCGAGGCTTCTGCAGCAGGTTGGCGCCGATCGTCGCGAGGTTGCGAAGCTGGGCCGACGCCGACTTGTGGATCGCCTCGCGCAGCACCGGCCAGTCACGCGCGACGCGCTCGTCGGCGGCGACGTCGTTCAGGCGCACGAGCGTTCCGATCCGCAGACCGCCGTCTGCGAGCTGCTCGATCCTGTCGAGGCCGGCGATGTGCGTGATGTCGAGCACACGGTCGGGCGCGGCGACGCCGAGGCGCAGCCAGTTCAGCAGCTCGGTGCCGCCGGCGAGCACGGCGGTGCCCGGCTCGCGCGCTGCCTCCAGCGCGTCGTCGAGCGTTGCTGCGCGAGCGTAGGCGAACGGGCGCATCAGCTCGGCGCGGGGTTGATCTCGGCGGCCGCCGCGGCCCTGACCGCCTCGACGATCTGCGGGTAGGAGCTGCAGCGGCAGATGTTGCCGCTCATCCACTCGCGGACCTCGTGCTCGTCGGCGGTGTGACCCTCCTCGATGCAGGCGACGGCGGAGATCACCTGCCCGGGCGTGCAGAACCCGCACTGGAATGCGTCGTGGTCGATAAACGCGCGCTGCACGGCGTGCAGCGTCTCGCCGCTCGCACAGGCCCTCGACCGTCACCACCTCGCGCCCGTCCGCAGCCGCGGCCAGGACCATGCACCCGTTCACCCTGCGGCCGTCGAGCAGGACGGTGCACGCGCCGCACTCGCCGTGGTTACAGCCCTTCTTGGCGCCGGTCAGATCTAGGTGCTCGCGCAGCAGATCCAGCAGCGTCACGCGTGCATCAACGCCATCGAGCTGTCTGTCGATGCCGTTGACCCGCAGGCGAAGGTCGAGGTGGTCGGCGAACTCGGGCACGGTCATAAGGCTGCCGTGCACGCTACGTCGTAGAGGCGCAACTCGCACCGTCAGACTGATAGTCCTGGCGCCCCGTCTGACCCTCATCCGGAGGTCGCCTCTACGATGGCTCTTCGCATGGCTGGGTCGCTGAGCTCCGGAGCGGTGGTGCTGCGCGGTCGAGGAGACGAATGTGCTCAGCTCGATGGGCTGCGCGAGGGGGCGCTGGAAGGTCGCGGCGGGGTGCTGATGGTGCGCGGGGAGGCCGGAGTGGGTAAGACGGCGCTGCTCGAATACGCGATCGAGTCGGCGCCGACCCTACGGGTGATCCGCGTGGCGGGGATCGAGTCGGAGATGGAGCTTGCGTTCGCGGGGCTGCATCAGTTGTGTGCGCCGATGCTCGATCGGCTCGACCGAGTTCCGGGTCCGCAGCGCGACGCGCTCGAGACCACGTTCGGACTGAGCGCGGGCGCGGTGCCCGACCGGTTCTTGGTTGGCTTGGCGGTGTTGAGCCTCTTGTCCGAGGTGGCGGAGGAGCGGCCGCTGTTGTGCGTCATTGATGACGCGCAGTGGTTGGATCGGGCGTCTGCGGACGCGTTGGCGTTCGTGGCGCGAAGGCTGCTGGCGGAACCGGTGGTGCTGTTGTTCGCTGCGCGCGAGCCGAGCGACTCGCTCACGGGTTTGCCGAAGCTGCAACTCGAGGGGTTGGGAGACGCTGATGCACGCGCCCTCTTGGCCTCGGTGGTTCCGGGTCGGCTGGACAAGCTGATTGCCGAACAGGTAATCGCGGAGACGCGGGGGAACCCGTTGGCGCTGTTGGAGCTGCCTCGAGGGCTCAGCGCGGCGGAGTTGGCGGGCGGCTTCGGGTTGCCCGGCGCGCAGTCGCTGTCCGGACGGATCGAGAAGAGTTTCCTGAGGCGGCTCGACGCGCTGCCAGACGAACACCCGCCGGCTGTTGCTCATGGCAGCAGCGGAGCCAACTGGCGATCCTGCCCTTCTCTGGCGGGCGGCCCACCTGCTCGCGATCGACGCGCCGGCACTCGAGCCGGCGGAGTCGGCCGGGCTGATCGATGTCGATGCCAGGGTGCGGTTTCGCCATCCGCTGGTGCGCTCGGCGCTCTACCGGGCGGCAGCGCCGCAGGAAAGGCGGCGGGTACATGGGGCGTTGGCCCAGGCAACCGACGCGCAGATCGATCCAGATCGGCGTGCCTGGCACCTCGCCGCGGCGACCGCTGGCCCTGACGAGGCTGTCGCCGCGGAGCTCGAACACGCCGCCAGCCGCGCCCAGGCACGTGGAGGCCTGGCGGCCGCCGCCGCATTCCAGGAGAGGGCCGTCGAGCTCACATCCGATCAAGCGCTCCGCGCAGAGCGCGCCCTCGGTGCGGCGCAGACGAAGTACGAAGCCGGCGCGCTCGATGAGGCCCTCGCACTCCTGGACATCGCTGACACCGGCGCCTACCGGGCGGGGCCAGCGCGCGAGGGTAGACCTCCTGCATGCGCAGATCGCATTCGCATCCAGACGCGGCAGCGACGCCCCCCTGCTTCTGCTCGAGGCCGCCCGCGAGCTCGAACGAACTGATCCGAAGATCGCGCGCGCCACGTACCTCGACGCACTTAGCGCAGCACGATTCGCCGGCCCGCTGGCCCGCGGCGCGGACCTGGTCAAGGTGAGCCAGGCCGCGCTCGCTGGTCCCCCGCTGCCACCGGCGCCGCGCCCATCTGATCTCCTCCTCCAGGGACTGGCGGTCCAGATCACCAAGGGATACGCAGCCGGTGCGCCACTACTCAAGTCCGCCCTGATCGCCTTCCAACGTGAACCGGCTCTCCCACCGGAGGAGGCGCGGTGGCTCTCGCTGGCGTTGTGGGCCGCAGCAGATCTGTGGGACGACGACACCTTCATGCGGCTCACAACCCGAGAACTCAAGCGTGCGCGTGACGCGGGAGCGCTGACCGCCATCCCACTCGCCCTCAGCATGCTCAGCTACATCCACGCGACCTCCGGCGACCTGGCTGCCGCCGAGTCGCAGCTCGACGAGATCCGCTCGGCCAGCGAGGCGATCGGCACCGCGGCCCACCCCTACATTGCTCTGTGGGTCGCCGCCATGCGGGGCCGAGAGACCGAGACCCTGGACCTCATCCGGGCCACCCGCCACGAGGCGGAGGCGCGAGGAGAGGGGTACGTGATCTTCGTCACCGAACACGTGACAGCGGTGCTCTATAACGGCCTCGGCCACTACAGCGCTGCGCTCGCTGCGCTTCGTCGCCAGACTGTCGATCCCAAGTACAGGGATCGTTCCCCCAGGCCGATGGCGGAGCTTGTTGAAGCGGCCGTTCGGTCTGGAGAACGCGAGCTCGCAGGCCTCGCGCTTGAACGGCTCGCGGAGACGACGAGCGCCGCCGGCACCGACTGGGCGTTAGGGATCGAGGCGCGTTCGCGGGCGCTGGTCATCGACGGAGACGCCGCGGAGGCCCTCTATCGCGAGGCCATCGAACGGCTTTCTCGCACCAGCATCCGGGCGCAGCTCGCCCGTGCCCACCTACTCTACGGCGAGTGGCTCCGGCGCGAGCGCCGCCGCCGTGAGGCCCGCCAGCAGCTGCGCACCGCGCTAGAGATGTTCACGAGCATGGGTGCCGCGGGGTTCGCGGACCGAAGCCAGCGCGAGCTGTTGGCGACCGGCGAGCGCGCGCGCAAACGCAGCGTCGAGACCCGCGAGGACCTGACTCCGCAGGAGGCGCACATCGCGCGACTGGCGGGCGACGGCCTGTCGAACGCGGAAATCGGCGCACGACTGTTCGTCAGCCAGAGCACTGTCGCCTACCACCTGCGCAACGTGTTCTCCAAGCTTCATATCGCCTCGCGCCACCAACTCACCGAGGTCGTGACCGACGACTCAAACGCTCAGCCATGACCGCGGTCGACGCGCCCGCCGCGACCGGACCCTGCCCTACCGAGGTTAGGTGGTGGCCGAGCAGGTCGTCTCGTGCGCGAAGCGATGAATCGCCTCGAGGACCCGCCCGGGCTGCTCGAGGTGGGGGAGATGTCCGGCTTCCCGGATCGGCTTCGGATCGTGCATGTACGGCTCGCGGGCGCATACCGCGAGCGTCGCGGCGTTGGCGGCCTGGATGTCGCGCGCCTTCGGCGCAAGCTGCGTCGGGTCCGGTGCGGCGCCGGGCACGTGGAACGAGTACGCGATCAGCTCCTGGGGCGTGAGGGAGAAGAAGTCGGCAAGCTCGATCCCCTCGACGTCGATTCCAACCGCGTTGAGGAGCACCGTGCCGCTGATGCGCTCGTGCTCGCGCACCGCCATCTCGGAAGCGATCCAACCGCCGATCGACGAGCCGACGACCAGCACATCGCGCAGATCTCTTTCTCGAGCCGACCACCCTCGTCGGCCGGCCAGTTGTTGTTCGGCGCGGTGGTCGTCTGTTCCGAGGTCGACGGAACCGTGATATTCAGAGACTCGTGCTGGTGTGGCGCTTGACTGTCTCGAGCATCGCTCGGGTGGCAGCGCTCAGGCGCCGGTTGGCTGGGATCGCGAGCGCCGTTTGGAATTGCGGGGCGTGATGTCGAATCGGCACGAACGCGACGTCGCCCGTCGTCTCGACCAGCGATCGGGGGAGCAGGCCGATGGCGAGTCCGTTGCGAATGAATTCGACCACTGTCGCGGTGTCGTTCACTTCGTAGGTGATGGTGCGGGTCGCGCCCGCGGCGGCGAACGAGCGGTCGACGGCCATCCGAATACCCCATCCTGGCGGGAGATCGACCAGGGTCTCGTCGCGGAGCGCCTGGAGCTCGAGGCCGGCGCTCTGAGCGAGCGGATGTCCGGTCGGCACCGCGAGCATGATCGGCTCGTGGGCCAAGGGGATGAGCTCCAGGCCGGGCGGGCCGTCGCCCGGCAGAGCGACGAACGCGAGGTCCAGGCGTCCCTCCAGGACCTCGCGGACCATCTCGCTGGAGCCGCCCGAGTGGCGAATCGTGACCTTGACACCAGGGTGCTCGGCGCGGAACGCGGCCAGGAGCCCGGCGAGGTCGATCGCGCGCATCCCCTGCGCCTGCATCGGCCCCAGCACGACCGTTCCGCGTAGGCCACCGCGGGCTTCGTCGACGGCGTCTCTTGCCGCTTGCGCCGCGGCGAGCGTCGCGCGCGCTTCGGGCAGCAGCGCGCGTCCAGCGTCGGTCAACTTGACGGTGTGCGTGGAACGGTCAAACAGCCTTGTCCCGAGCTCGCTCTCGAGGTTGCGCACACCGGCCGAGACAGCCGACTGGACGACGTGGAGTCGGTCGGCCGCGCGCGTGAAGCTGCCCTCCTCGGCGACCGCGACGACGGTGGCGAGCTGCCGCAGCTCCACACCTGGACTCTATCGCCAACTGCGATAACCGTAAGCATCGTTTTGCGTTGATCGCGATCCGGTCGTGGGCGATCCTGGCTACGCAATGAAACCCAAGACTCCCATCAATACTCAGAGGCACCCAACGATGAACTTCTCAACGATCTCACCAATGCAGTTGCGTCGTAACTACGGCTTCGGATTTTGGGCGGTGGCGCTCGCGTTCACGACGGTAATGGCCTTCACGACGGTGCCCACCCCGCTGTGGTCACTGTATGCGCAGCGCGATCGGTTCTCGCCGCTGACCGTCACGGTCGCGTTTGCCGTCTATGCGTTGGCGGTTGCGCTCAGCCTGTTTCTTGTCGGCCATCTGTCGGACTGGCATGGACGTCGCCGCGTATTGATGCCGGCGCTCGGTCTGGAGGTCCTCGCCGGCGTGATCTTCGTGGTGTGGCCATCATTGCCAGGACTGCTGCTGGCCAGGGTCTTAAGCGGCCTTGGCATGGGCGCGGTGACCGCGACGGCCATGGCTTGGCTCTCGGAGCTGGGTGGAGCGGGCAGCCGGCGCGGACAGGTTGTCGCGATCGGCGCGAACCTGGGGGGCCTCGGCCTCGGCGCGCTTCTCTCCGGTGCGCTGGCCCAGTGGGTCGGTGACCCGTTGCGCGTGCCGTTCGTGATTTTCACCGTGGCGCTGGTGGTGGCGTGGGTGACGCTTCTCGCTGTACCCGAGACGCGCGGCCGTCGGTCGCCGCGGCCGCGCTACCGGCCGCAGCGCGTCTCGGTGCCCGCAGCGTCGTACGGCCGTTTCCTCGCCGCGGCACTCGGGGCGGGGATCGCATTTGCCGTCTTCGGGCTCTTGACTTCGCTGGCGCCGAGCTTCCTGGCCGGGACCCTGCATCAGCCCTCCCACCTGCTCGCCGGCGCTGTCTCGTTTGCGGTGTTCGCGACCGCGGCGCTCGCGCAGACGCTGACCGCCACGCGCGCCACGCAGCAGCTGCTGGCCGCGGCGATCCCCACCTTGCTCGTCGGGCTTGGATTGCTTACCCTCGCCGTCTGGCTACCGGCCCCGAGCTTTGGCGTCTTCCTAGCCGGCGACCTCGTCGTGGGCATCGGCTCTGGTCTGATGTTCAAGGGCGCGATCGCCACAGTCTCGGAGATCTCCACCCGGGAGCACCGCGCCGCAGCGCTCGCCGGCCTGTACCTCGCCTGCTACCTCGGGCTCGCCGGACCGGTGATCGGGCTGGGCGCGCTAACCGAGATCGCCTCCACACGCGTCAGCCTGCTCGTGTTCGCCGGGCTGCTCGCACTCGGGATCCTCGCTGCCACCCCCGCGCTGCTCGGCCGCGACGCCCGCCACCCATCCTCGTCAGCACACCCCACCTCCGCCTGAGAGGAGCATCCATGTACGCCGCCACCCTCGAACTCACCAACCAAGACATCGCCGAAATCGAAGGGAACGCACGATGAGCCAGGAAACGCCACAGCAGAAAGGTCGCGTCGGATTGCTGGGCATTGGCCTCATGGGATCCGCAATGGCCCACCGACTGCTCGACCAGGGCATCGCCGTCATCGCATGGGACCGCGACGTCAAGCACGTTCGGGATCTCGAAGGTCGGGGCGGCGAGCCAGCCGAAACGCCCGGCCAGGTGGTGCGCGGCGCCGGCGTCGTGATCACGATGCTGCCCACCGCCGAGGTCATCCTCGATGTCGTCGAACCGTTACTCCAGGACTGGCCCGAGGACACCATCTGGCTGCAGATGAGCAGCGTCGGGGCCAGCGAAGCAGACCAGCTGACCCACGCGGCCACGGCACATGCGGTCACGCTCGTCGACGCGCCCGTGTCCGGCAGCACTCATCCCGCCGAGGAGGGACAGCTGACCATCCTTGCCTCCGGACCCAAGTCGGCCCGCACCGCCGTCGCCCCGATGTTCGACGCGCTGGCGTCGCGGGTGATCTGGGTCGGAGAAGCCGGCATGGGCTCGCGCCTGAAATTGGCCGCTAATCATTGGATGATCACGATGACCGCGGCACTGGCCGAGTCGATGCACCTCTGCCAGGCAATGGGGCTCGACCAGCAGCAGTTCATCGCGTTGCTGGATGGCGGGCCGCTGGGCTCCGCCTATGGCCTGCAGAAGCTGGACGAGATGCGACGCCACCAGTACCCGGCCGGGTTCCCGGTCCGGCTCGCCCTCAAGGACCTCGAGCTCGTAGGCGAGGTTGAGCAGAGCTCGCGAGTCACGATGCCACTGCTCGACGTGGTTCTCGAGCGCTTCACGACAGCGGCTCAGCATTTCGCCGACGACGACCTCGGTGCGATATACGAGCTCGACCAGCTGCCTCCGGCCACCGAGTAGTGCGCCGGCTGCGACCAGCGGCGGTCAGGCGGCCCCGACCTCACGTGCGTAACTGCCGTGGCGGAACTCGTCGACTAGTCCCGGATGGGTCGGAGACCAATCGAGCTGGTCCCGAGCCTTCGCCGCGAACGTGCCCTGATCGAGCAGTAGGACCTCGGCGAAGTAGTCGCCGAGGCGTGCCCGAGCCTCATCGTCGGAACCGGGGACCGCTCCGCGCAGCGCCGGCTGCGACAGCGGCCGCCTCGGTCAGTTCGGCGACGGTCGGGTTCAGTCCGTCCCCAACGACGTAGCGGCCGCGAGCCGAGTCGGACTCGAGCACGCGCCGGAAGAACCTCGCGAGGTCCGCGACGTGGACTGTCGACCAGTGCTGTCGTCCAGTGCCGAGCATGACCAGGTTGCCGTCGTCGTCTCGGGGTGAGTTGAGAAGGAGCGCGGGAATCCCTCCGCCGCCGTCGCCGTAGGCGACGCCGGAGACGATCACGACTCCGCGCATGTCTCGGGCGTCGAGGATCCGGCGTTCGATCGGCTCCTTCCATGCCACTAGGGCGGGTGGCTTGAACGGCGACTCCTCGCTGATCGAGGTGTTGTCGCCGTAGATCCACAGGCCGCTGATGTGGATGTAGGGCTTGCCGGTGCCGGCGAATGCCTCGATCGCCGCGTCGACCACTGCGGAGTCGAGGTTCGCGCTGGTCTCGTCACCTGGACTGGCGGTGTGGATGGCCCCGTCCGCTCGACTTAGCAGGCTCACGACGGCGGGGCGATCATAGAGGTCGACAATCGCCGGTTGCGCGCCTCGCGCCGTGACGATGTCGGCTTGGGCGTCGTCGCGGACGAGCGCCGTCACCTCGTGGCCGTGCCCCAGCAGCTCGGCGAGTATGTGGGATCCGACGAAGCCGGTTGCGCCGGTGAGTGCAACTTTCATGACTGGAGAGCCTCCTGTCTTTGGGTCGTCCGTCTGAGCAGTAGATCAAGCACTTGATTGAGAATACTCACGCGCAGGATTGTTGTCAAGCAGTTGATTGAATTGTTAGGATGCGCCGCACCGCGATCAGCGCTGCTCGTGCCGCGGAAGGTGCCGGCGAGTACGGGTACCAGCCGTCGCTCGATCTGCTTCTCGGATTTGTTCCTGAGCTCGACGCCGACCGGCGCGAGGACGAGCCAGTTCAACAACCCGGCTGCGCAGCGCGTGCGGAAGATCAGCTCCTGGTCCCTGACACCACGAACGTTGGCCTTCAGCACCCGAAGGACATCGGCACGAATCCGATCGAAGCTGGCATCAAACCGATCCCACCCCTCAGGAGCGTCGATGCCGGCCCGCGCGACGATCCGCATCACGTCCAGGTCACGACCACCCACAGCCAGGGCGCGCATCATCGGTCGCGCGAACGCCGCCGCCAGCGCCTCAAGCGACGGCCTCGGCGCCTAGCGCAGCTCACCGCCTCCTGCTGAGCGTCCAGATAGCGCTCCAGCGCATACTCGACCGCCGCGTCACACAGCGATTTCAGCGAGCCAAAGTGATAGCTCACCGCCGCGACGTTGGCCTGAGCAGCGTCGGTCAGCTCGCGGAGAGTCACGCCATCCTCGCCGCGTTCAGCGAGCAGGTCCAGCGCGGCGTCCATCAGTCGCGTCCGCGTCCGCAGACCGGTTTCGCGACGCTGGTCGACCCTCGCTGACTCCATGGCAGCCTAGTCAAGCAGACGCTTGAAAACCCGTCAACACGCCCGAGTGGCCGCGAACGCGCCTTGGGCGCACGCGCAGCCCGGTACTCAGACGCTCACGGCCGAGCCAGCAGCATCGCTGTCGACTGCCTTCGTTGCGGCGCGGGCCTGGATTTGCACGATTGGTGAACCAGTGGGGCGCATCGAGCCGCGGTGGCGGCGTCGGTTCTCCGGCGACTCGTGAAGCAGAGCTTTACGTGATTTGGTCCCAGACGCCCAGGGCCTCGCACGATGGGGTTCGTCGATACGTCATGGACGTCACGCGGGCGTCCGAACCGTGGAGGTAAAGCGATGAACCTGCTGCATGATTCGGGATGCCCCCGAAGACCCAATTCTCGTTGCGCCGGTGATCTGGCTGTTGTGTTTCCCACTGGCGATGGGCATCGAGATCTCGCGCCGCATCCGCCTTCCCAAACACGCGACGGTGAGGACGGCGCTCTACACCCGGACGCAAACGAACTGACGCGAGTCTGAAAACCCGGCTCGCGTAGCCGCGACAGCTTGCGCGGAGAGCTGCCGCCTAGCCGGCAGCTCGTTCGGTGGTTCGCGGTGGAGGCTCAGAGCTCGGCGGACGCGATCTCGGCGCCCTCGCTGAGCGATTTCAGCTTGAGCCAGGCGACGCCGGGGTCGACCTGCGAAAAGCGGATGAACGTGTCAAAGCCGCAGTCGGTTCCGGCCAGCAGTCGCTCCTTGCCGACGATCTTGCCGAGGCGGACGAGGCGATCGGCGACCAGTCGCGGATGCTCGACGCAGTTGGACTTGACATCGATCACGCCGAGGATTACGGACTTGTCGTCGGGCAGCTTGACATCCTCGAAAACGCGCCACTCGTGGGCGTGCCTCGGGTTGGCGCCCTCGACGTAGACCGTCCCGGCGTTGACCCTGAGCGCCTCGCCGATGATCTCTTCGAGCGGGACGTCCTTGTGGTGCGGGCCCGCGTAGTTGCCCCAGCAGACGTGGAGGCGGACCCGTTCGGGGGGGATCTGGCCGAGCGCGGCGTTGAGCGCGTCGACCGCCAGCGGCAGGTGCCGGTGCCAGTCTCCGACGCTGCTCCCGACCGATCGACAGTGCGCGGCCATGGCCATGTCGGGAGAGTCGATCTGCAGGTTGAACCCGGCGTCGGTGATCGCCTTGT
Organism: uncultured Solirubrobacterales bacterium; assembly: GCA_963734775.1. Classification (GTDB taxonomy): domain Bacteria; phylum Actinomycetota; class Thermoleophilia; order Solirubrobacterales; family Solirubrobacteraceae; genus Palsa-465. The sequence goes on along the minus strand of CAVTJE010000010.1, from coordinate 296,164 downwards.
ACTCGTATGAGAGCGCGTCGGCCAGCGCGCCGAGGTAAGCCTCGTGCGAGCCGTAATGCTGGTCTGGATAGTTGAAGGCGATCTGACCGGGGCTGATCGCGCCCATGAAGGCGCCTGAACGCGGATGGTCGCCGAGCGCGTTCGCCAGCCGCTCGATGTCGCCGTGTACCGCCTCCTTGTCGGTGAGTTCGACCGGACCGACGCAGTTCGAGAAGACGATGTGGGCCATCGATGGGGTGTTGAACAGGCGCATGGCGAGGTCGGGGTAGTCCGCCACGTCGTCGGCCTGGAACTCCGAGCGGCCCTCGAAGCCCGAGAAGCGATCACCCACGTAGGTGCTGAAGCCGGTCTTGCTCATCTCGCCGTCGCTGACGATGTCGACCCCGGCCTCGCGCTGCCTTTCGATCAGCCCGGCCACGGCGGAGTCGATGCTCTCCTGTAGCGCAGTTTCGTCGACGTCCTGGCCGTCCAAGCGCGCCCAGATCATGTCGGCGAGATCGTTGGGTCGCGGAAGGCTCCCCGCGTGAGTCGTCAGGATCCGCTCAGCCATCACTGTCTCCCTTCGGGCTCCGCCAATGCATTTCGCTGCCGGACAGCTCGTCGTCGGTGTACAACTGCGTTATACACTGCCTCGGAATTCGATGGCCGCAGCGACAACGCTGATCATTGGTGGCACGCGAGGCCTTGGGCGTCACCTGGCCGAGCAGCTCGTGGCGCGGGGCGACGAGGTCGTGCTGACCGGGCGCGATCCGGACATCGCCGCGTCGGTGGCCGCAGAGATCGGTGCCGGGGCGTCGGCGGCCGGCGTTGACCTCACGCGGCCGGCGGACATCGCGAGCGCGCTGGAGCCGATCGAGCGAGTCGATCACGTCGTGCTCGCAGCCATCGAGCGCGACGCCAACAGCGTCCGCGACTACAGCATTGGACAGGCGCTGCAACTCGCCACCCTCAAGCTCGTCGGATACACGGAGGTGCTCCATTGCCTGCATCCGCGGATGCACACGGACACGTCGGTGCTGCTCTTCGGCGGGCTGGCGAAGGACCGCCCGTACCCAGGTTCGACCACGGTCACGAGCGTGAATGGCGCGGTCACGTCGATGGTGCGGACGTTCGCGATCGAGCTCGCGCCTGTGCGTGTCAACGCGCTGCACCCCGGGATCGTCGGTGACAGCCCGGCCTGGGCCAACAATGCCGGCATGCTGGAGGCCGTCATGGCGCGGACTCCCACGCGGCGCTTGGTGACGATGGAAGACATAAGCGACGCCGCGCTGTTCCTCCTCAAGAACCGCTCGGTCAACGGGGTCAATCTCGACGTTGACGCTGGCTGGGTACTGATGTGAGATCGCCTCGTGCGGTGTGCAGTGTGGCTTGACGAGTCGGCCCAAGGGATCGGAGCGCGGGTGTGAGCACCGAGCGCCGCCTCTTCCACGTCCAACGAGCGGGTGAGGCTGAACCGGGCGCGCCGGGCGGGTGGGCCGACCACGTCGAGCGATTTGCCGCTGACGACACTGGTGGGTCGGCACGCGGGTTCCGTCCACACCGGGTGGCATCTATGCACGCTCGGTCCGTCGGGTCGGGTCGATACGCATGTGCACTCGTTCGAGCAGAGCTTCTACGTCCTCGCGGGCAGCCCCCAGCTGACGGTCGAAGGGCGCGCGCACGGACTCTCCGCTCACGAATGTGGCCTGCTCCCGGTCGGCGTGCCCCACGCGTGGCGCAATGCGGCCGGCGACGAGGCCGTATGGCTCGAGGTGAGCTCACCGACGCCGCGACTCACCGGCCCGCCGGACACCTTCTGGACCGGCGAGCCGGCGCCGGACGCGAGCCACGCATCCGAGCCCGACATCCGCGATCCGCGGACCCGGGCGCTGTTTCGTCTCGGCGCCACCGATATGGACCTGGACAGCCTCAAGATCGGCGCGGCCGTCGATGCCCCCACCGTCTCGGCGAGCATGGCCACGGCACTACTCGCCTACAGCGGCATCGCGGTCAAGATGCTCGTCGATCAGCGGCTCGGGGCGGTGCTCCACCAGATGTTCATGGTCGAGTACCAGCCGGGTGGAGTCGCTCAGCCCCATGATCACCCCTTCGAGGAGGCCTATTACGTTCTCGAGGGCGAGGTCGACGCCAGCGCCGACGGCGATGAGTTCAGCCTCGGCCCGGGCGACGTCTTCTGGACAGGCGTGGGCTGCGTCCATGCCTTCCACCACCGCGGTGAGGGACGTGTGCGGTTCCTTGAGACCCAGTCGCCCCAGCCGCCGTCCAACTACTCCTACAGGTTCAGCCGGGACTGGGACTACCTGGCCGCCCAGCTCGACGCGCGCGGCGCCCGGGAGTCCTGACGGCCACTCGCCGCGGAGCATCGACAGGCACGCCCAGCCACGCCGAGGTGGGCGCCGGCGCGATCGGCAACAGGGTGAGAGAGGAGCGCCTGCGCCAGAACATCGGCGTGCGCGAGCTGGCCCGGCGCGTCGGCGTCTCGGCGAGCCTGATCTCACAGGTCGAGCTCGGGCGAGCCTCGCCGTCCGTGGGAACGCTCTACGGGATCGTCAACGTCCTCGGGTTGTCCCTTGACAAGTTGCTCCTGGAGGAGACGGGGGGGACGCCGGCCGGCGTCGACACCCAGACCGGGCCCCCGGACCCGGTCGTGCGGCGCGGCGAGGGCCAGCTGATCCAGCTCGCCTCGGGCGTCATCTGGGAGCGCCTCACCCCGCCCTCACCACAGGACGTCGACTTCGTGTCGGCCGTCTACGAGGTAGGCGGCGAGTCCTGCCCGGAGGACTCTCTGATGCGCCATTCGGGGAGTGAATACGGCCACGTCCTCACCGGCCGCCTCCGGGTTACGGTCGGCTTTCAGACCTACGAGCTCGGCCCCGGCGATTCGATCTCGTTCGAGTCCACGATGCCCCACCGTCTGTTCAACGCCGGCGAGGAACGCGTGGAAGCGGTCTGGTTCGTGGTCGGGCGCCGCGGTGATCCGCGGGTCGTGCGCGAGGGCGGCTGACGCTCATGCGCTCCCGGCACCGTTCGGCTCAGCCGGCCGCTCGATAGCGACTGAGAAACAGTGCCTCAGCCAGGCGCGGATCCTGCAGGCCGGCGCCGCTGAACTGGTCGATCACCAGCTGGGCAGCCTTGAGGCATTCCGAGACCGGGTACTGGCGCGGATCGGCAACTGACTTACAGGCGACGAGCGCCGCCAGGTCTTCGTGGAGCTTGGGCATGTCCGCGCTGACGCGGTGTCGTAGGTCTGATGTGCTGGTCATAGCGTCCTGGTCGTGGGGCCGGGGGTGGCCATTCGGGGTCGCCCAAATCCGAAATGAGACAGGGTCAACCGAGCCGACTGGGCCGGTCCCGTCGCCGCAGCCGGCAGACCCAGCGCGCCTGTTCTGAGTCCGGTCCTTCGGTTGCCATCCCCGTGATCGCGTCGGTGACGCTGACGCTCGTCACCGGTTCGAACTGGGCGAAGACCCGCTTCTCCAGGACCTCCCGACTCCACCGGTAGGGATGCGCCGGTCCGCCTCCGCGCTCGCCACGCACGTCGCACTTCAGGAGCAGCTGGCCCCCGGGGCGCAACACGCGCCAGGCCTCGTCGAGGATCTGGTCCGCGTGGCGGGTGTGGTCGAGGACGTTGCGGGAATGGACCACGTCGATGCTCGCGGTCTCGAAGGGCAATTCCTCCGCCCCGGCGGCGAGGACCGACCGGAAGTGATCCCATCCGAAGGGCTGCAGCTCGCGATAGTGATCGACGAGCGGATCAACGGCATGAACGGTGGCGCAGTGAACGAGTGAAAGAGCCTGGCTGGTCGGACCGCAGCCGATGTCGAGGACGGCCGCACCCGCGATGTCGTCGGCCGAGAGCTGAAAGTTTGCCGGTCTGGTCGGATCGCGCCGAAACGGATTGAGGAGGGCGCGGTGCTCGGTCCACTCGTAGTAAGCCGCGTAGAAGTAGTAGTTCGCCTGGAGCGTCAGAACCACGCGGTCCTGCGAATCCCAGAAGTCCCGTTCGGCGGTCTGCGCCTCCGAGAAGCGGATGCTCGGGACGGCCGAGAAGTCCTCGATGAATTCCACCGAGGCTAGGGCCGGTCCAGGCCGAGCGCGTACGCGATCGCATCGAGCGCGGGCGCTTGATCAACGCGCGACACCGAGATCGCCAGAACGCGTTCCTCTGCGTTCCAGTTCAAGGTGAAGAACGGGCAGCATTCCTGCTCGACGGCAACGAGCTCTGCGACTTGATCGCGAGTGACGGCATCCTCGACGCGCACGACGAGGCGCTCGAGCGACCTGTGCAGGACGATCGCGCCATGGCCGACCGCGCGATGCCTCGCAAGTTGGGACCGCAGACCTGATTGGTCGAGCGTGCAGGCCGCGGGCACCATCGGCAACGAAGCCATCTTCAAAGCGTAGCCCTGCTCCGGTCCTTGCAAACGCACTCCGTGTCGTTACCATCGCCCGAGGAACTTCCCCGCCGTGCGGGGATCGGCGCGGCCGTGTGAGGTGGGGCTCCTCGGCGCGCAGCTCGAACGACGAGACGAGGACGACGAGATGCGGTACGCGTGCGATTTTGCAGCGGGGGCGGCGGCTGTCGGCATCCATAGACGCCAACCACGCCGAACCGCTGTCGACTGCGGTTGGAGCTTATGACTGCCCACGAAGTACCCGTACTGATCGCCGGTGGCGGCCCTGCCGGGCTGGCTGCGTCGCTGACCTTGTCTCGCCTCGGTGTTCGGTCAACGCTCGTCAGCAAGTATCCGCATACGCTCGAGCACCCGCGGGCCGTCGGTCTCATGCAGCGAACTGCTGAGTTATTGAGATTGTGGGGGGCAGAGGACGAGGTCGCGCGCCGCGGAGTACCACGCGAGTTCTGTCGGCAGATGGTGTGGGCGACATCGCTCGTCGGTGAGGAGCTCGCGCGCATTGACTCGGTCGAGCCCGACGACACGGCGCCCGAGCCGCAGAGCCCCACGACGGGGTTGCGCTGCCCGCAGGACATCACCGAGTCGGCGCTGCGAGCGTGCGCCGAGTCCCATGACATCGCCACTCTGCATTTCGGCCACGAGCTCACGAGCTTCGAGCAGGACGACGAGGGCGTGACGGCGACGATTGCCCGGCATGAAGGCCGTGAAGCAAGCACGGTGCGGGCCCAATACCTGATTGCCGCCGACGGCAACGACAGCACGATCCGCAGCGCCTGCGGCATCGGTCGGACCGGCGACGCGGATATGGGGCATTTCGTCAACATCTACCACCGCGTCGCCCTCGGCTCGCTGGTCCGCGAGCGGCCGGCCTGGTCGTACAACGTGATTACGCCCGAGCTATCCGGCGGCTTCGTAACCCTCAACGGCGACGACCTCTGGCTGCTCCACGTGAACCTTGCGCCGGGTGAAACCCCTGAGGACTTCACCGACGCGCGCTGCATCGAGGCGATTCGCAGCGCGGCCGGGATCCCCGAGCTCGACGTGGAGCTCCTCAGCGTCAAGTCATGGATCATGGGTGCGGAGCTCTCCACGACGTTTCGCGATCGGCGGGTGCTGCTGACCGGCGATGCGGCCCACCGCACCACGCCCGACGGCGGCGTCGGGATGAACACCGGGATCCATTCCGCCCACAACGCGGCCTGGAAGGTCGGGGCGGTGGTCTCCGGTTGGGCCGAACCCGAGCTGCTCGACACGTACGACACCGAGCGGCGGGCCGTGGCCGAACGCAACGTGGCGTACAGCGCCGGCCGCGGTGGCGGTCTCATCAAGATGATCGAGGCCGTGCGCGCCGGACAGTTCGACGCCGTCCGTCAGGGCCTGGCGGCTAGGCCGTCGGGTGGGCGGCAGGGCATGGATCTCGGCTTCCGTTACGAGGACGGGGCGGTGGCCCCAGACGGAACTGCCCCGCCGTCGGTCGAGAACCCGATGGCCGACTACGTCCAGAACGCCTGCCCGGGCGGGCGCGCGCCACACATGTGGCTCGAGCGCGACGGAGCGCGGATCTCGACCCTCGACCTGTTCGGCCGGGGCCTGGTTCTGCTGACAGGCGCCGACGGCGGCGGGTGGCCCGCCGCCGCGCAAAGCGCCGCCGCTCCGCGTCAGGTGCCGATTGACGTCCTCAGCGTTAGCTCGGCTGGCGACCTGCGGGCGGCGGAGGGACGCTTCGAGAAGCTGTACGGCGTAGAGCGTGACGGCGCGGTGCTCGTCCGGCCCGATGGGTTTGTCGGCTGGCGCGCGTCCCGCGCGGGTGAATCGCCTGAGCGCGATCTCGCCGCCGCGCTCACGACGATCCTGAAAATCTGATTCGGCCCTGGGCCGCATGGAGGAGCTCAACATGATGCCTCGCGCAAGGCGACGATCGTGATCATCGCCAACTCCGACATCAGCGACGCCCAGATGATCAACCCGCGCCGGCGATCTGGACGGCCCTGGCGCGCGTTATCACTCCAAGGCACGTGCCAGTGGTTGGACCTGGCTAGCAGCCACGCCCGGAGGGCGGTCGTACAGCGGTGAGCGCTATGCGAGCTGGCGTACTCGAGCCTTGAACCCGACGGCGAGGCTCGCCGCCAGCAGCGAGGCCAGGCAGGCAACGATGAACGGGGCGCTCACCCCGCCGGGCGGAATCACGGCGCCGCCGATCGCCGATCCAGCCGCGATCCCACCGATCAGCGCCGATGACACCCACGTGAAGGACTCGGTTTCGGTGCCCGCTGTGACTGTGCGGCCAACCAGCGCGTACATGCACGAAAACACCGGAGCGCAGGTGAGCCCGGCCAGCAGGGCGCCGATCACGCCCTCGGGGATGGACCGGGCGACGATCAGCGGCGCGGTGAAGATGACGGCCAGGATCAGCAACAGGCGGTAGCGGCGGGTCAGCGGTGAGTGCCAGACGCGCGCTCCGTACCACAGCCCGCCGGCCAGGCTGCCGACGCTCCACAGGGCGAGCAGGAGCCCAGCGGCCGGTCTCGAGCCGGCATGGAGGGCCAGCGAGGGCAGGCCCACCTCGGTCGCGCCCAGAGCCGCACCGCTGAGAAACACGGGGCCCAGGAGGGCCCGCAGCTCGGAGCTGGCCAGCGCTGAACGGCGCGGGTGATCGGGTCGGCGCGGGGGCGTGCCTCGCTGGAGCGGCGCACGCAGGAACAGCGTGGTGCCGATCACGCACACCACCCCGAGTATCACCACCGACGCCGCGGGCGATGTCAGCGACACGACGATCGCCACCGCGAGTGGTCCCGTGATCCAGATCGCTTCCTGGATGACCGCATCGAGCGAGTACGCGGTATCGCGGGCGGTGCGATCGACAAAGACATCGCCGAGCAGCGCACGCACCGCGGGCGCGATCGGCGGCAGCACCGCGCCGGCGGCCGCGGACAGGAGGATCAGCACTGCGGCGTGGGCGCCGGCCCCGGCGGCGGCCGCCAGACCCACGTACATCGCCGCCTGCACAAGCGCGAACACGGGGAGTGTTCGGTCGCGGCCAAACCGATCGATAAGCCGGCCGAGCAGCGGCGCACACGCGGCGGTCGCGAAGGCATTGGCCCCGACGGCGACTCCGGCGGCCGTGTAGGAGTGCGTGGTTTCGCGGACCAGCAGCAGGATGGACAGGGAAGCCATCCCCTGAGGCAGGCGCCCGATGAGCGCGCTGGACAGCAGCCGGAATGAGCCCGGGACGGCGAGTACTGAGCGATATCTCCTCACAACAGTTCGAGCCTACAAGAGCACCCGATGCGCCACTGTGTCCCGGCCGACCCCGATGCGGGTAGCGTTTCGACGATGAGCGATCGACTGCAGCGCTATCGCGACAAGCGCAAGCCGTCGCGCACGCCCGAGCCGGGCTTGGAGCGCGTCTCCGAAACGGCTCCCCGTCGCCGCCGGCGAGCCAAGGGCCCGCGGTTCGTCATCCAGAAGCACGCGGCGTCGAGTCTGCACTACGACTTTCGCCTCGAGGTCGACGGCACGCTCCGGTCATGGGCGGTACCCAAGGGGCCGTCGACCGACCCGCGGGTGAAGCGCCTCGCTGTCGAGGTGGAGGATCACCCGCTCGATTACGCGGACTTCGAGGGCCGGATCGGCACCGGCAACTACGGCGCCGGCGCGGTCATCGTGTGGGACGCCGGCAGCTACCGCAACCTCGACGATGAGCACTCGATGGCCGAGGCGATCGAGGCCGGGCACGTCAAATTCTGGCTCCACGGAGAGAAGCTGACCGGTGGCTGGACGCTCCAGCGCACGCGCGGTGGCGCCAAGCCGCAGTGGCTGCTCATCAAGCGACGCGACGAACATGCGGATGCCCGGCGCAATCCCGAGAACACGCAGCCCGAGTCGGTCAAGTCGGGCCAGACGCTTGAGGAGATCGCGGCCAACGACAACGGGGCTACAGGGCAATGACCGAGGAGATCCGCTGCGGCCGCCACGTGATCGAGATCACACATCCCGACAAGGTCATGTTCACGAACCCGTCGATCGCGAAGCTCGACCTCGTGCGCCATTACGAGGACGTGGCGCCCGCGATGCTGCCGCTCATCCGTGATCGGCCGCTGGCGCTGCAGTCCTTCCCCCAGGGGACCGACCAGCGCGGCTTCTTCATGAAGGCGGTGCCCTCGTACTTTCCCGACTGGATACATACGACCGAGGTGCCGAAGAAGGGCGGCTCGCTGACCCAGGTGCTGGGTGACAATGCGGCCACGCTGGTTTATCTCGCCGGGCAGAACGTGGTCACGCCGCACATCTGGCTCTCCCGCGCCGACGACCTGCGCAAACCCGACCGTCTGATTATCGACCTCGACCCCTCGCCGGGCATCGGGTTCGCCGCGGTCCGCGCGGCGGCTCGAGACGCCGGCGCCCGCCTGCGCGAGGCCGGGCTGTTCCCTTACGCGATGGTCACGGGATCGCGTGGGGTGCACGTGGTCTGTCCGCTGCGGCGTGGCCCCGGATTCGGCGACGTGCACGCGTTCGCCCGTGCCGTCGCCGAGGGGATGGTGGAAGACGACCCCGAGCGCCTGACGCTCGAGTGGCATCGCGAGGAGCGCGGCGCGCGGATCTATCTCGACGTCAACCGGATCAACTACGCCCAGCACGCGGTGGCGCCCTACGGAGTCCGCCCTCGTCCCGGCGCTCCGGTGGCGATGCCGATCCACTGGGAGGAGCTCGAGGACCCCCGCCTCAAGCCCGACCGATGGACCGTGGCCACGGCGGCGAAGCGGCTACGCGATGAGGGCGACCCGTGGAAGGGGATCGCCAGGCACGCCCGCACCCTGCCGACCTAGACCGCGCCGCCCGGAATCGCTGGGTCACGTGGTCCGCCTCTCATAGAAATCCCAGCCTCGGCGCGCAACATCCTGCCCACGAGGCGGGGGTTTACGACCCTCTGGCGAATCACAAGATCGGCCTCAACTAACCTTTTCAGTTCGGATGCGAAGACGCGAGCGATACCGGCGCCGGGTGCGCCACCGTGGCCACCCCCTCAGACGGGTGGCGCTGATGTCAGTGATGATCGCCATTCTGTGCGCGACGATTGGCGTGCTCACGGCTGTCGGCTGGGTGGTCGCGACGGCCGATTCGGCGCCCAATCTGAAGGAGCTCAAGCCCCGCGCGCCGCATCAGCTGTCCCGTATCTACAACGCCGACGGCACACTGCTCGGCTACGTCCACTCGGACACCGTCTTCAACCGAGTCGCCCCGGGCAGCATTCCGCTGACCCTCAAGCGTGCGACGGTGGCGATCGAGGACCGTCGCTTCTGGCAGCACGGCCCGCTCGACTACCAGGGCATCCTCCGCGCCGGCATCAGGGACGTGTTCAACGGCGGGTCGGACCTGCAGGGCGCCTCGACGCTGACCATGCAGCTGGTCGACAACATGTACATGCCGCGCCGCTTCGCGTCTCACCACGACCTCAAGTACAAGATCGTCCAGGCCAAGCTGGCCGAGCAGCTCGAGGGCCATCACTCCAAGCAATGGGTGCTCGACACCTATCTCAACGATGTTCCCTACGGCACGCTCAATGGTGAGACCGCGCAGGGCGTCGGCGCGGCCTCCCAGATGTTCTTCGACAAGCCGGTGTGGAAGCTGACGCTCGCCCAGCAGGCACTGCTCGCCGGCCTGCCGCAGTCGCCGACGAACTACAACCCGTTCCTGAGGCCGGACCTGGCGCTGGCGCGCCGGGCCGAGGTGCTCCAGGCGATGGTGAACAGCGACTACATAACCCAGAAGCAAGCCAATAGGGCATCGAAAACGAAGCTCGGCGTCAGGAACAGCAAGCTATACACACAGCGCAACCAGCCCTACCTCTACGACTATGCGCTCTCGCAGCTGATCGAGCATTACGGGCTCAAGACGGTCGAGGGCGGGGGGCTGAAGGTGTACACGACGATCGAGCCGAGGATGCAGACGCTCGCGCACAACGCGATCGCCGCCCATCAGCCCGGCGGCTCCGTGCTCAACGATCAACCCGCCGCCGGCCTGGCCACGGTCGACCCGTCCAACGGGCACATCGTCGCGCTCGGCTCGTCGGCCACGTATGACCAGACGAAGTACGACTATCCGGTCCAGGCCCACCGCCAGCCGGGGTCCGCGTTCAAGATCTTCGCCCTGATGACGCTGATTCACGATTTCCACGGTAATCCGAATTCGACCTACTACACGTCCAAGTTCCTGCCCGCCGGTTGGCTGCCCTCGCAGCCGACGTGGTCCGTCCACACCGCCGAGCTGAGCTATCAGGGCACGATCAACATCAACAAGGCGACCGTCGATTCCGACAACACAGTGTTCGCCCAGCTGGTCGTGGATCTCGGGCCCTCGAAGATGGACGCGATGGCGCATGCGATGGGCATCAACTCGCCGCTCGACGGCCTTCCGGCCGAGGTGATCGGCGGTCTGAGAGTGGGCGTAACGCCGCTCGAAATGGCCGATGCCTATGCCACGATCGCCAATGGCGGCTACCACATCGCGCCGACGATCATCGACCACGTCGTCTTCCCCGATGGCAAGGTCGATCGCAGCATCGGCAACCCGCCCAAGCACCGCGTATTCAGCGATGGAGAGGCCTACACGGCGATTCAGGTCATGAAGGGCGTGATCACGAAGGGCACCGGTACGTCCGCCGACTACGGCTGCCCCGCGGCGGGCAAGACCGGGACGGCGGAGAACATGGACAACGCCTGGTTCGTAGGTTTCACGCCCAGGCTGTCGACCGCGGTGTGGGTCGGCTATCCGCAGGGCAACATCCCGATGCCCGACGGCTTCGGCGGAGCCCTCGCGGCACCGATCTGGCACGACTTCATGCAGAGCGCCAGCAGCGGCTACTGCGGCGACTGGTCACCACCAGCTGTCCCCTTCCAGGGCACGGCCTTCTCCGGCCCTCACTCGGCCAGCGGCCGTGCATCCCAGGTGAGCAGCGGCACCAGCAGCACCGGGACCTCGGGAACTGGTTCGTTCAACAACCCGACCCTCTACGCTCAGCCGCCCCAGTCACAGCCAACCGGTGGCACGCCGCCCGCGGCCGGAAATGGGGGTGGGGCCTCGCCCGTCGGCAACGGTGGCGGTGGTGGCGGCGGCGGTGGCAACGGCGGTGGCAACGGCCACTCGCACCCGTAGCGCTGGCCTCAGACGAGTCGCTTAGGCCTCCTCGGCCAGTCGAGACTTCACGACCTTGCCCATGGCGTTGCGGGGTAGCTCGTCGACGAAGCGGATCTCTCTCGGCCGTTTGTGAGAGGAGAGCTGGCCGGCGACGTAGCCGATGAGCGCGTCGGCGTCGGTCTCGACACCTTCGCGGCGCACCACCCACGCGACGATCCGCTGGCCGAGATCGGGATCGGCGAGCCCCGCCACGGCCGCTTCGGCTACCGCAGGGTGGTCGAGCAGTGTCGTCTCGATCTCGCCGGCGCCGATCCGGTAGCCGCCGCTCTTGATCAGGTCCGTCGAGCGCCGCCCGACGATCCTGTAGTCGCCGTTCGCGGCACTGGTGGCGATGTCGCCAGTCTTGAACCAGGCACCATCCATCGCCTCGGCGGTCGCCTCGGCGCGATTGAGGTAGCCGGTGAACAGGTTCTGGCCCCGGACGTGTAGCTCGCCCAGCGTCTCGTCGTCGTCGACTTCTATCTCGTGGCCGTCGTCGTCGACCAGCCGGACATCGACTCCGTCGACGGCGGGCCCCACGTACCCGGGCGTCCGCGAGCCGTCGGCACGCATCGCGCAGTTCATCAGCGTTTCGGTCATGCCATAGCGCTCGACGATGCGCTGAGAGGTGAGGCGCTCGAGCCGCTCGTGCACGACCGTGGGGAGCGGCGCCGAGCCCGACACGAGGAGCCGCGCTCGCCGGAGCGAGGCGACCAGGCCGGGGTCGGTGTCGGCCGCCTCGGCAAGGCGGTGGTACATCGTCGGGACCCCGAACATCAGCGTCCCGCCACGATCGAGCGCCGCGCCAATCGCGCCGGGCGAGAAGCGGATCACGTGCTCGAGCGTCCCGCCGCGACGGAGCACCCCGAGCACCCCGATGACAAGACCGTGAACGTGAAACAGAGGCAGGGCGTGGACGACGCGGTCACGTTCCGTCCACTCCCATGCCTCGGCGATGGCGTCGAGGTTCGAGGTGATCGCGCGGCGCGGGATCAGGACGCCCTTCGGCAGCCCGGTGGTTCCCGAGGTGTAGAGGATGAACGCGGTTTCCTCCCCGCCGGCGCAGTCCGGCAGCTCGCCCGTCCCGGCGGCCCGGGGAGAGACGCGCCGCAGCCCGGACAGCTGCGCCCGGTATCTCGGATGCCTCGCCGGTCAGCAACAGCTCGGGTTCGCTGTCCTGCACGATGTGGGCGAGCTCGCGCTCGCCCGCGGTGGGGCTGATCGGAATCGCCGCCACGCCGGCGCCCACGGCTCCCACGCACGCGATGCACGTGTCGATGGAGGCATCGGCGAGCACGGCGACGCGACGCGCGCCGGCGATCTCCGCGGCCACGCCCCCGGCCATCCGGGCCAGCTCGCGATAGGTGACCGTCTCGCCGCCGAAGACGACGGCGGCGCGGTCTCCGCGCGCCGCCAGGCCCCCGAGGATCGGCGCCGCGCGTGCTTGCACGGCGCCGATTGTATGTTCAGCCCGCGGCCATCAGCACCACCCCGACGAGCACGGCGCCCACGCCGGTGCGCTGAGTGGACGCGAGGCGCTCGCCAAGGACGAGGTAGGCCAGCAGGATGGTCACGGCCGGGAACAGCGAGGCCAGCACCGAGACGATGGCCAGCTGGCCGTGCCTGGTGGCGAAGGCATACATGGACATGCTGACAAAGCCGAGCAGCGCCGCGACGATCGTCGCCGGTACATGGGCACGGGTCGGGCCGAGCGGCATTTGTCGCACCCCCCAGTGCGATCACGAAGGCAAGCGTCGGGAGCAGCCGCCCGATGAGCAGGCCCCACGTAGCCGCGCTGGGAGGCGAACATGAAGCGCATCGTCCCGATGTGACGGGATGTCGTGCCCCCGAGGAAGTCGCTCCGCCGTGCCGTCACTCATCGATTGCCCCGTTGTCCCGCGTTAGCATGGGCACGTGTTGGACGCAGCCTCGACCGACTCAGTCGCACGGAACATGAACTGGGTACCCGCCGGGGAGTTCCTCATGGGGTCCGACACCTTCTATCCCGAGGAGGCGCCGGTTCACCCCGTCGCCGTCGACGGCTTCTGGATGGATGCCCACCCCGTCACCGTGGCTGAGTTCCGCCGCTTCGTCAAAGCCACCGGCCACGTCACGCTGGCCGAGCGCGCGCCAGACCCGGCCGATTATCCGGGCGCGGACCCGGAACTGCTCGTGCCTGGCTCGCTGGTGTTTCGTCCCAGCCGCGGGCCGGTCGACCTGCGCGACTTTCGCAACTGGTGGGAATGGCTCCCGGGCGCGTTCTGGCGGCGGCCCGAGGGTCCGGGATCGAACGTCGGTGGGCGCGAGCTGCATCCGGTGGTGCATGTCGCGCACGAGGATGCGCTGGCCTATGCCCGCTGGGCGGGCAAGGATCTGCCCACCGAGGCGGAATGGGAGTTTGCCGCGCGCGGGGGGCTGGAGCAGAAGGTGTTCGCCTGGGGCGACGAGTTCGCGCCCAAGGGCCGCATGATGGCCAACACGTGGCAGGGCGAGTTCCCATGGCAGAACCTCCTCGCCGATGGCCACGAGCGCACATCGCCGGTTCGCACCTTTCCCGCCAACGGCTTCGGGCTCTATGACATCACCGGCAATGTGTGGGAGTGGACCTCGGACTGGTTCACGCCGCGCCACGCCGCCGAACTCGACAAGCCGTGCTGCGTCCCGCGCAACCCCCGCGTGGAGACGGCCGAGCGGAGCGCCGGCGACGGCGAGGTCATCCCGCGCAAGGTGATCAAGGGCGGCTCTCACCTGTGCGCGCCCAACTACTGCCTGCGCTACCGTCCGGCCGCCCGCCAGGCCGAAGCGATCGACACCTCCACATCGCACATCGGCTTTCGCTGCATCGTGCGGCCCGGCAACGGGGCCGCCGAGCGCGCCTGACCGCGAGCCAATGCCCCGCGAGCAACGGCTTGTCTTCGGCGAGGTGGCCGAGACCTACGACGAGTATCGCCCGAGCTACCCCGATCGGCTGGTCGACGACGTGATCGAACTCGCTGGCCTTGACGGCCGCCAGGCAGCGCTCGAGGTGGGCTCCGGCACCGGCAAGGCGACGCGAATGTTCGCCGCGCGAGGGATTCCCGTCGTGGGTGTCGAGCCGAGCGCGGACATGGCCGCCGTGGCGCGGCGCAACCTCGCGGCTTATCCCAAGGTCGTCATCGAACGAGGCGACTTCGAGACCTGGGACTCCTGCGGCAGGACGTTCCCGCTCGTGTTCTCAGCCCAGGCGTGGCACTGGGTGTCGCCGTCGGTCGGCTACGCCAAGGCGGCGGCCGTGCTCGAGCCCGGCGGGGTGCTGGCAGCCTTCTGGAATCGGCCGATGTGGCAAGACGCGGACGCCCGCGACGCGCTGATCAGGGCATACGAGGAGGCCGGCGTGGCACCGGCCAGCGACGACCCCAACCATCCCGCCAATCCGTTCTCCGCCCGCGATGGCCACTGGAGCGAGCAGATCTCCGGCACCAGCGGCCTGACCGACCCGGGCGCCCGCCACTACGACTGGAGCCACGAGTACTCGGCCGAGGGATACGTGGCGCTCCTCAGCACCCATTCGCCCGTGCGCATCCTGGACGAGCCCCAGCGCACGGCGCTGCTCGACGCCGTGGGACGCGCGATCGAGGCCGAGGGCGGCACGGTCACCGTGCCCACCACCGCATGGTTGTGTCTCGCGCGGCGAGCTGACTGACGCCGAGCTACCTCAGCCCGGGTACGTCCATGAGCCGAAGCGCTCGGCCGTGACGACCTCGAGCGCCTGCCGCAGGGCGGCGACGGTCTCCTCGCCGTAACGCTCGCCCCAATCGTGCTCGAGGGCCTCGATCAGGCCGCGGCCGATCGCCTGGGCTTCATGCCCTCGCGAGGTCAGGCGGATGATCTTGGCGCGGCCGTCGGCGGGATCGGGGACGCGCTCGACGTAGCCCAGCCGCTCGAGGTCGCTCGCGACCTCGCCCACCGTTTGCTTGGTCATGCACGCGCGCTCCGCCAGGTCAGTGAGCCGCGACCCAGCTGACTCGATGTTGCTGAACACACACCCGTGACCGGGGCGGATGTCCTTCAGGCCCGCGGCTTCGCACTCGCTCGTAGAGCTCGTCGCTGAACTTGTCCATGGCCGTGCCCAGGAGCCCGATCATCGGGACGCGGGTGGCGGTGGAACTTTCGCTGGACATATCGTCAGGGAGACTGATAAGGTAACCGAACGATCAGGACACCTTACAAGGTCGCCTGACCATTATAGCCCAGCGAATGGAGGAATTCATGGCTAGGAAGTGGTGGACTCTCACAGCGGTGAGCGTGGCGACGTTCATGCTCCTGCTCGACATTACGGTGGTGAACACCGCGCTCCCGTCGATCGCCAAGGATCTGGGGGCGAGCTTCAACGATCTGCAGTGGGTGGTCGATGCCTACACGCTGTCACTGGCGGCGGTCGTCCTCACGGCGGGGTCGTTGGCGGACCGGTTCGGCCGGCGCTTGCTTTTCGCCGGCGGTCTGGTCGCGTTTGCCGTGGCCTCGTTGGCGGCAGGCCTGGCGCCCGACGCGACCTTCCTGAACGTCGCGCGAGCGATCCAGGGCATCGGTGGCGCGGCGATGTTCGCCGTCTCACTCGCGCTGCTGGCGCAGGAATTCCCGGCCGGCCGGGAGCGGGGGACGGCGATGGGCATCTACGGCGCGACGATCGGGATCTCGGTCGCCGTCGGCCCGCTGGTCGGAGGCGTGATCACGAGCGGCCTGGGCTGGCGGTGGGTGTTCTTCCTCAACGTGCCGATCGGCATCGCCGCGCTCGCCATCACCCGCACCCAGGTGCGCGAGTCGCGCGACCCGAACGCCTCGCGCATCGACTGGCCCGGTCTGACGACGCTGAGCGGCGGACTGTTCGCGCTCGTCTTCGCCCTCCTGCGCGGCAACGACCAGGGCTGGTCAAGCCCCTTGATTCTGGGCCTGTTCGCGGCGGCAGCCGTGCTGCTGTTGGCGTTCGTGCTCGTCGAGCGGCGGGTGTCGGAGCCGATGCTCCCGCTTGAGTTGTTCCGCAATCGCGCCTTCACCGGCGTGCAGTTCGCGGCCTTCGCAGTTTCGGCCTCGCTGTTTGCTCTGTTCCTGTACCTGACGCTGTACCTGCAGGATTACCTCGGCTACTCGCCGCTCCAGGCGGGGCTCCGCTATCTGCCGGTCACGCTGGCCAGCTTCTTCGTCGCGCCGCTGGCCGGTGTGTTGCTCGGCCGCGTTCAGGCCCGGGTGCTGATGACAATCGGGCTGCTGGGCACCGGTAGCGGCCTGCTGCTGATGTCCGGAGTGCAGGCCGGCTCGGGGTGGACCGAGCTCCTGCCCGGCTTCCTCCTCGCCGGCGTCGGCGTGGGGCTGCTCAATCCGGTGATCGCCGACGTGGCGCTGAGCGTGGTGTCAAAAGAGCGCAGCGGCATGGCCGCGGGGATCAACGACACGTTCCGACAGGTCGGTGTGGCCGTCGGCGTGGCGGCCTGGGGAGCGATCTTCCTGGGCCGGGCCTCGGCCAAGGTGGCCTCGGTCGCCTCTGGCACGCCGGCCGCCACCGGCGGTCACCCGCGCCAGCTGGTGGAGGCCCTCACGAGCGGGCACCTCGCCCAGGCCGTCCGCGGCGTGCCGCACGGCGCCCGCGCGGCCGTCGTCGACGCCACTCGGCAGGGCTTCCTCACCGGATTCAACGCGATCCTCGTCATCGGTGCGCTGGTCGCCATCACCGGAGCGGCGCTGGCGCTGTGGCTGGTCCGCGAGGGCGAGATCGAGCGCGATCAGCCCGAGCTGGCCGTCGGCCGCACCGACACGCTGGAGCTGAGCGCCGCCTGAGCCCTCCCCTCGCTGGGCGTCACCCACGCACCGCGCGCGACGGCGTTGCGCGCGGTGCGTGGCCCGTCCAGATGGCCCAGGGCATGCCTCCTGGTTGCGATCCGTAATTAGAATCGGCGCGCCGTTTGTCCGCCGACGTGAGGAGTAAACGATGAGCCGTGCCCTCGACGACGCGGTGGGGTGGCCTTGCCGCTCCGCCGCCGCTCCGGCGCAAGTGACGCGCGCGATATGCATGTGCTGACCGCCGGTGAAGTCGATGGGCAGGAGCGCGCGTGGCTAGAGGCGCGTTGGTTGGATCAGGGCGTTGCGTCGGCGAATGCGGGCGACTGCCTGCTCGTGTCCTACGGCGGCGTCGACGAGGCGCTGGTGACGATCGAGCAACATCTCTCGCTTCAGTGGGTCCACACCCGGGCCGCCGGCGTCACCCCGACGCTCCTCGAGGCGTGCCGCGCCCGTGGACTGATCCTGACCAACGGCTCTGGCGCGCACGGGAGCGCAATCGCCGAATACGTGATCTGCGCGCTGCTCTGCCTGTACAAGCGCGTGCCCGAGCTGCTCGAAAGCCAGCAGCGTGGAGCCTGGCCTTCGGACCTGAGGCTCGATGAGCTGCGCGGCAAGACCGTGGGCATCCTTGGCCTGGGCTCGCTCGGCCGTGCCTGCGCGAGGCTCCTGATTCCGTTCGGGGCGCGGCTCATCGGATTGCGACGGACGGCCGCCGCCGTTCCGGAGATCGAAGAGGTCTACGCGACCAGCGACCTTCTCGCCGTGTTGCCGCGCCTGAGTGCGCTGGTCATCGCCGCCCCGCTCACCGACGCCACGCGGGGGCTGATCGGACGTCGCGAGCTGTCGCTGCTCGGGCCCGAGGCGGTCCTTGTCAATGTCGGTCGCGGGCCGATTCTCGACGAGGAGGCACTGGCAGACGCGCTGAGCGCGGGGCGTCTGCATGGGGCCGCGCTCGACGTGTTCTCCGCCGAACCGCTGGCGCCGGAGTCGCCGCTGTGGTCGGCACCCAACCTGATCATGTCGGGCCACCGCGCCGACGCCACGCCCCAGACCGCCATGCGCGAGCTCGAGGTGTTCACGGCCAATCTGGAGCGGTGGATCGCAGGCACGCACCTCGACAACGTCGTCGATCTGGAACAGGGCTACTGATCCCCTCGAGCAGGCCCGGCGGCCACCCCCCGGGCCGCTTGAAAGAACAGCCCGCAGCGTCTATGTTTCTCCACAGCGAACAGGACCGTTGCTCCGTTCGGGCAGATTGGACGAGGATTGGGTGTCAGGCTTGTGGTGTGAACGTTGACCGCTGACCCGTCCTCTGTCCGTGACGGCTGGCTGCTGGGCGTCGATGTCGGGACGAGCAGCGTGAAGGCCCTCGCCGTGGGGCTCGACGGCCGGCAGTTGGCGTCCGCCAGCGTTGAGCTTCCGATGCACCGACCCCGCCCCGGTTGGGCCGAGAACGACCCCGAGGATTGGGTTCGCGGCGTGTGCGCGGCCGTGAGGAAGCTCGTCGCTACCGACGGCGTCCAGTCCGACGCCGTGCTCGGGCTGGGCATCGTCTCCCAGCGCGACCCGTGGGTGCTCCTCGACGGATCGGGAAGCGTCCTGGCCCCGGCGATCAGCTGGACGGACCGGCGCACGGCCGGGGAGGTCGCCCGGCTCGATGAGCAGTTCGGGCGTCCGTGGCTGATCGACCGTACCGGGGTGCTGCCGATTCCCGGCCTGGGCCTGCCCACGCTGCTCTGGTCCCAGCGCCACCGGGCCGAGCAGTGGCGCGCCGTGCGCCGGCTACGAGCACCGAAGGACTTCGTGCTCGAGCGGCTGACCGGCGCCGATGGAACCGACAACACGATGCCGGCCCGGAGCGTGATGAACGACGTCCGCAGCGACGACTGGTGTCAGGAAATCTGCGGCGGCACCTCGATCCCGCTCGAGTTCCTGCCCGCCGTCGGGTGGCGTTCCTGGGAGCCCGTGGCCGAGCTTCCCCCTCGCGCGGCCGAAATGCTCGGATTGCGCGCCGGCATTCCGGTCGCGGCCGGGGGCGGCGACGACCCCAGCGCCACGCTCGGCTCTGGGGCGATCGCCGAAGGCGACCTGTGTGCCGGGACCGGCACGAGCAGTGACTGGCGCATCGTCACCCGGGAGTGCCAGCCCGACGCCGAGCTGGCCCGCGGCGACCTTGCCCGGCACGTGGTCGCCGACGAGTTCATCTTCGAGGTCTGCATCGAGAGCACGGGCTCGTCGCTGCGGTGGTTCCGCGATGAGTTCGCCGATCGCGGCGGCGACTTCCTGTCCCTGATCGAGCAGGCTCGGCCGATCGCGCCGGGCGCTGATGGTCTCGTGTTCCTGCCCTTCGTCGACGGCAGCAACCGGGCTCCGTGGTTCATCGAGGGCGCCACCGGTGGCTTCCTCGGCATCGTCTCGGGGCATACGCGCGCCCACTTCGTGCGGGCGATTCTCGAGGGCATCGCGTTTGAGTACCCCCCGACGCTCGAGCTGGCGGCTCCCGGCCGCGATCCGCGACAGCCGATCACGCTGGTGGACGGCGAGGCGAGGAGCGAGCTCTGGAACCAGATCAAGGCCGACGTGCTCGGGGTCCCGATCCGCACGACCGAATGCAGTGCCTGCGCTGCGCTCGGGGCCGCGATCCTGGGTGGCCAGGCCGCGGGGATCTTCGCGAGCGCCCGCGACGGCGCCGAGCAGCTCGTCAGCTTTAACCGCACCTACGAGCCCGACCTCGACTGCCACGAGCGCTACACCGAGCTGCGCGCTAGCCACGAAGCCGTGCTCGACGCGGTCAGGCCGACGTACGCATTCCGGAGCCCGAACGGGAAAGCAGCATCCGAATCCACCGCGCCGACACATGCCGGAGGCCCCGCGTGACCACCGCGCCTCGGGCCGTCGAGCCGATCGGCGAGTTCCCTGACCTCGCCTCGGGCGAGCTGGCCACGCCGGCATTGCTCGTCGATCGCCCCTCGCTCAACGCCAACATCCGCGCGATGGCCGAGCGCGTGTCGGCCGTCGGGGCGGTGCTGTGGCCCCACGCCAAGACCCACAAGTCGACCGAGATCGCTCGCGCCCAGCTGGCCGCCGGCGCCCAGGGGATCACGGTGGCGACGGTGGCCGAGGCCGAGGCGATGGTGGCGGCCGGGATGAGCGACATTCTCATCGCCTATCCCCCCGTCGACGCCTGGCGGCTCGAGCGGATCACCGCGCTGGCGGCGCACGCCCGGATTCTCATCACACTCGACAACCTCGAGACGCTGGGGCGCCTGGACCGAGCCTGCGCTGAGGCCGACGTCTCGCTCACCTATCTATGGGAGATCGACTGCGGCAACCATCGCTGCGGATCCGCGCCCGGGGTGCCCAGTGCCGAGCTCGTGGCCACCGCCCTGGCCAGCACCCGTCACATCGAGTACGGCGGTCTGATGACGTTCGCCGGACACGCCTACGGCGCCCGCGACGACCCCGAGCTCCGCGCGATCGCTGAACAGGAGATCAGCGCCGTTCGCTCGACGGCGGCCGAGCTGGAGCGACGCGGCGTCGAGGTGCCCGTGCTCAGCATCGGCTCAACGCCCACGGCGCAGTACCTCGATGACAGCGCCGCCGGCATGTACGTGCGGCCCGGAAACTACGTGTTCAACGACGCCACCCAGGTCGCGCTGGGGACCGCGTCGATTGACGCCTGTGCCCTGACGGTCCTGACCACGGTGATCTCGCGCCCTGCGCCCGATCGGGCGATCTTCGATGCTGGCTCCAAGGCGCTGTCAAGCGACCGGATGACGGCGCGTGCCGGCGGCTACGGCATCGTCTGCGGAATGCCGGGCGTGTCGGTCGAGCGGCTCTACGAGGAACATGCCATCGCACGGGTGGACGCGAGCACCCGCCTCGACGTCGGTACGCGCGTGCGGGTGATCCCCAACCATGCCTGCACGACGGTCAACCTCCACGCCGCCGCATACATCGTCGACGACGGATCGGTCGCCGACGTATGGTCGGTCGCGGCGCGCGGTTGGACGTGAACGCCGGCTACCAGGGTGGCGTTGCGGCGCCGAGCAGGACCGCCACCCCGAGTTCGGACGCGTTGCGAAACGCATGCGGGGTCTCGGTGCGAAAGCGAATCGCATCGCCCTGACCGAGCACGTAGGACTCCTTGCCGAGCAGCAGCTCCACCTCGCCGAACACGACGAAGGCAAACTCCTCGCCGGCGTGCGCGATGGGGTCGTTGCGGTAGCTCGCGCCGGGTTGGAACGAGATCAGATAGGGCTGGATTTGATGGTTGTGCCCGTGCCCAAGCAACTGATAGAGCACGCCGTCGCCGCGCTGGACGCCGGCCACGCTCGTCGCCCAGCCACGGATGACCTCGGGCTTGCTGGGCCGGCCGTTGTCCTCGCCCTCATCGGGACCGGCGAGAAGATCGGTGATATGCAACCCGAAGTGATCGGCGACGCGCTGCAGGCGCTGGAGCGAGACACCGCCGGCGTTGTTCTCGAGGGCCGACAGCGACGACGCCGAGATGCCAATCTCGCGCGCCTGCTCGCGGAGACCGCGACCGGTCTCTTCCCTGAGATGCCGCAACCGCTGGCCGAGGTTTTCTCGAAGCGAATCGTCCATCCGACTCCGGGTACCTACGCTGAGCAAGTGAGCCCGAACGCCAAGATCGTAATCGACGTCGCCTGCCGGCGCCCGAGGACGAGCGTGCGTGGACATCCGGCATGATCGCTGTCCTCGGTGGTCTCGGCGCGGCGGTGGCCTTCACGATCTCGGCCCTGTGCGCGTCGGCGGCGAGCCGCTCGATCGGTTCGGCCGCGACCCTCGGCGGGGTGATGGCGTTCGGCCTGGCGCTCGTCGCGCTGCCAACGATTCTCTTCGCCGACGCCGGTCAGCTCACCCCGCACACGGTCGTGCTGCTCGTCATCTCGGGACTCGCCAATGTCCTCGGACTCGGCATGGAGTACGCCGCGCTGCGGCGCGGCAAGGTCGGCGTGGTGGTTCCGATCTGCTCCACCGAGGGGGCGATCGCCGCGGTGATCGCCGTGATAGCCGGCCTGCCCCTCGCCGTCCACACCGCGCTGCTCCTGCTCATGATCACGGTCGGCGTGGTCCTGGCGGCGGTGCATCCTGACCCCGGCGACCGCGACGCCAGCGGGGTCCGCGGGGCCTTCATTGCCATTCCGGCCGCGGCCGTGTTCGGGGTCGGCCTGTATACGACAGGTCGGGTCGGGCTCGAGGTCTCGGTGCTGTGGGTCGTGGTGGCGGCGCGGTTGTTCGGCACTGCGTTGATCCTGCCCGTCGGTGCTCCGAAGCTGGCCCACACGCCGGGCCGGGTGCTCGCGCTGATCGCCGTCGCCGGCGTGGCCGAGGTCCTCGGCTTCGTCAGCTACACCCTCGGTGCCCGCCACGGGTTGGCTGTGGCGGCCGTCCTCACAACGCAGTTCGCCGCCCTCTCCAGCGTCGGAGCCTACTTCGTTTTTCACGAACGACTCAACCGCGTTCAGCTCGCCGGACTCGTCGTCGTGATCATCGGCGTGACACTCCTCGCGGCGACCTAGCCGACGCGTCTTGTCATCGTCAGTCGCTGCTGGTATGTTCCGCACCCGAGAACAGAACATCGGTTCTGTTCGGGAAACGCGAACTGGTTTTGGGCCGCACATCTCCCCGCTCCCGTACGTTCCGGTTTGAGGCTTCGGCCTCGAATTGGGCGGGGCGGGCCAGTGCAGGGGAATGCCGAGAGGATCGGAACCACAGCCGCGTAACGCGGCGTAATGCAGTCGACGAGTGTGCTCGTCGGCGATAGGAGGAGAGCAACATGACCGACAGCACGACCACTGTCGACCCGGAGCCAGCGACCGGCCCGGCGACGGGTGACGCCTCACTCGACGCGAGAAAGGCCGACGACCGCACCTATCTGCACCAGCTCGGCTACCGCCAAGAGCTGCGCCGAGCGCTTGGTTTGTTCTCAAGTTGGGCCATTCAGTGGACCCTGATCGCGGTTGCCGGTGGCCTCGCGCTCAGCCTAGGGGCGGGCCTCACTCGGGTCGGCCCGGCGGTCTTCTTCGCCTGGCTCATCGCCGCCGGTTTCCAGATGGTGGTTGGGATGTCGGTCGCCGAGGGCGTGTCGGCTTATCCGGTCGCGGGCGGCGCCTATCAGATCATCAACCGAATCCTCGGCCCGCGCTCGTCGCTCGGCTGGCAGGTTGGCTGGTGGTTGATCGCCGCTCACATTGCGGCCTTTGCCACCGAGGCGTATGGAATCACCCCATTCATCTTCAGCTGGTTCGGTGTCAACGTGAGCAGCCACGGGGCGCTCCTCCTGTGGGCCACGGTGCTGATGGTGGCTTCGACGGTGCTCAACTTGGTCGCGGTCAAGGTTGCGGCCGCTTTCAACAACTCGATCGGCGTTGCAGCCGAGTTCGTGGCAATCACGATCATCATCGTCGGGGTGCTCATCGCCGTGATCTTCGGCGGCCACTCCTTTCACTCGCTGAGCTACCTCACCTCATCTCACGGCGTCGTTCCGCATGGCCAGTCCGCGCTGTGGCCGTTCCTGTTTGCGATGCTCGTTCCGGTGTTCGTGATCTCCGGTTTCGACTGCAACGGGACGGCCGGTGAGGAGACTGAGAATGCGGCGCGGAATGTGCCCAAGGCGCTGCTGAGGGCCAACTTCGCCGCGTACGCGATCGGCACGATCATCATTCTGTTTACGGTTCTCTCGATCACCAACCTGAACGACGCGCTTAACTCAGGAGACCCGATTCGGACCATCATGGGGCCGGTGCTGGGGACCGGACTAGCGAAGACGTTCGAGATCTGCGCCGTCCTATCGCTGTTCGTCAACATGATGATTCTTCAGCTGACGGCCGCCCGCGTGATGTGGTCACAGGCTCGCGATGGGCAGATGCCATTCCCCAGGGCCATGACCCGGCTCACCCGGGACCACGTGCCAATCACGACCGTCATCGTCGCTGCATGTATCGGCTTCCTCTTCATCGTGTGGACCGGCCTGCTCACCGTGCTGCTATCGATGACCGCGATCCTGTGGGCCGCGGGCTATGCGGTCCTCGTGGCCGTACTGATTTACGGGAAGCGGCGCAAGATGCTGCCCGAACGTCCCTACACCAACGGACGCTTCGGCTGGATCATCGACTGGGTGGCGGTGATCTGGTCAGTCGTGATCTGCTACATCCTGATCAAGTCCAACCCCAAGGACGTCGGCTGGGGCTTCCTCGGCACGATTGTCATCGGGCTGCTCCTGTACTTCGTCCTCATTCCCAAGAGCCGGCGCGGCATCCTCCGCGACGTCCGACCGGAAGCCGAGGTGATAAAGCACGAGAGCACGGCGTGAGCGATCCGCGTGCCGGCGCGTACGAGGACGGACTCCTGCTCGGGTGTGACGTAGGCACCAGTGCTGTGAAGACCGTCCTCATGACCCCGGGCGGCGAGTTGCTCGGACGTTGCAGCGCCGAGCATCCGATGCACCATCCGCGGCCCGGGTGGGCGGAGAACAATCCCGAGGACTGGTACCAGGGAGTGGCGTACACCGTTCGGGGGGCCCTCCGCGATGCGGAGGTCTCCCCTGAACGCGTGGGCGCGATCAGCGTGGTCGCCCAGCGAGAGCCGGTGGTTTTGATCGACGGCCGCGGCCAGGCGCTGTGTCCGGCCATCAGCTGGACCGATCGCCGCACGGGGCCGGAGGCACGCGAGGTCGCGGATCGGTTCGGGCGCAGCTGGCTGATCGAAAAGACCGGGATGGTGCCGGTCGCGGGCGCCAGCCTGCCCCAGATGCTCTGGCTCAAGCGTCACCTCACGGACGAGTGGCGGCGCGCGGACAGGATCCTCCTGGCCAAGGACTACGTGGTCAGCCGCCTCATCGGGGAGCTGACCACCGACGTCTCGACGCCCGGACGCAGCCTGATGCTCGACATCGGCCGGGGCGACTGGTCCACGGAGATCTGCGACGCCTTCGGCATCGACCGCGAGCGGCTGCCCGAGATCGATAAGGCCCCCTGGGAGCAGGCCGGCGAGCTGACCGCGAGCGCGGCGCAGGAACTGGGGCTAGCGCCGGGTACCGCGGTGGCCATGGGCGGAGCTGACGACGCCGCGGCCACGCTCGGAGCCGGGGCGACCGAGCCGGACGAGCTGTGCATCGGGACCGGAACGGCCACCAACTGGCGCCGTGTCGTCGACGGGCCCCGCGCCGATCCGAGCGGGCGTGGCGATATCGCGCCGCACGTCGTCCCCGACCGCTACATCTACGAGGTGGCGATCGAGAGCACCGGCTCGTCGCTGCGCTGGCTCCACGACGCCTTCGCTCCCGACCGGTCGTTCGACGAACTGATCGCTGCGGCCAGCGAGCTGCCGCCGGGCGCCGACGGACTCATCTTCTATCCATTTCTCGACGGCGCTGGGCGGGCGCCGCACTTTCTCGACGATGCCACCGGATCGATGTTGGGCATCGTCTCCGGCCACGCATTGGCACACATGGTTCGCGCGCTGCTCGAGGGCGTCGCCTACCAGTATCCGCCCACGATGCAGATCGTCGCCCGAGGCAGTCAGATCCACGGACCGATCACCACCGGCGATGGCGAGGCTCGCAGCTCGTTCTGGAACCAGCTGAAGGCGGACGTGCTCGGCGTCTCGTTGCGGACTCCTCGCGTCATCGAGCTGGCCGCAGCCGGCTCGACGCTGCTCGCCGGACTGTGCGCCGGAGCCTTCACCAGCGCCGCGGACGGGGTCCGCGCGCTGGTTCGCTGGGATCGTCAGTTCGACCCCGATCCGCAGCGCCACGCCGCCTACCAAGAGCTGCGCGCCGCGCGGGAGCAAGTGCTCGAGCAAATCACCTCAGACAGAAACGACAAGGAGCTCCTCAATGACCACCAGTATGGGAAAGACGCTTCGCCTCGGGCGACTGCTTGACCCGGACACCAACACCTCGATCATTCTGCCCATGGACCACGGGGTCGAGGAGGCGGGCTACTCCGAGCTCGAGAGCCCGCTCGAGCTGATCGGTGGCCTCGCCCAGGCCGGCGTCAACGCCTTCCTCACCCGTCGCGGCCTGGCCGCGTACGCCGTGGAGGCGTTCGCCGGGCGCGCCGGCTGGGTGCAGCGACTCACCGCTCGCACGGGGCTATCACCGGGACTCGAGAACGAGCAGATCGTGCTGGCCTCAGTCGAGCAGGCGCTTCACAGCGGCGCCGATGCCGTCGTTCCGACGTTCTTCATCGGCCGCGCCACTGAAGCCGTGCAGCTGCCGCTCTTCGGTGCCATCGCGGATGAGTGCAACCGTCTGGCCATCCCGCTCCTGGCCGAGATCTTCCCCCTCGGCGGCCCTGACGCCACGCCGTACGACGGGCCCTACACGATCGACGACATGCGCGTCGCCGTGCGAGTGGCCTCCGAGGAAGGCGCCGATCTGATCAAGACCTGGTACACGGGCGATCCTTCGTCATTCAGCCAGGTCATCGACTACAGCCTCGTTCCCGTGCTCATCGCCGGCGGCCCCAAGGCCGAAACCCACCGCCAGGTGCTCGAGATGGTCCGTGGCGCGATGGATGCCGGCGCGGCCGGGATTGCGATGGGCCGCAAGATCTGGCAGTCCTCGGACCCGCCGGGGATGGTTCGTGCGCTCGCCTCGATCATCCGCGACGGAGCCTCGGTCGACGACGCGCTCGAGCACCTCACCCCGGTGCCCGCTGCGTGAGCCCAGCCGCGCGCTACGACGTCGTCGTGATCGGCGGCGGCGTGCTCGGGACCGCCGCCGCCGCCCGCGTGGCCATGACCTCGGCCTCGGTCTGCTTGCTCGATGAGGCCGACGACGTCGGCGAGGGAGCGAGCAAGGGCAACGCTGGCATCGCCACCTCGTACTACGCGCCGCCGGGCACGATCGAGGCCGAGCTGATCGCCGCCTCGTGGCCGCGGTGGGAGGACATCTGCCAGCGCCTCGACGTTCCCTTCAGCCGCCCTGGTGCGTTGACCATCGCCATTGACGAGGACCAGGCCGAGAAGCTGCCACGCCTGCGCGACGAGGCGGTGGCGGCCGGCACGCGCGCCGAGCTGCTGACCGGTGAGGAGGCGCGGCAGCTCGAGCCGATGATCACGCCCGCGTGCACGGGTGCTGTGCATCTCCCCGACGAGGGGCTGATCGACCCGATGCGCCTAACCTGCGCCTATGCCGAGCTGGCGGCCGCCAACGGGGCCGACGTTCGCCTCGACTGCCCGGCGCTCGGCTTCACGCGCTCCGGCGACCGGCTCACCGCCGTCGACACGCCGGCCGGGCGCTTGGAGGCAGGCTTCGTGATCAATGCCGCCGGGGTCGCCGCCGGCCGCGTCAGCGCGCTGGCCGGCGGCGAGGAGATCAAGATCTGGCCGCGCAAGGGCCAGTACTGGATCCTCGACCGCGCCTGGGGGGAGCGACTGAGGATGATGGTGCTGCCCGTGCCGATGCCCCACACCCGCGGCGTCCAGGCCGTGCCGACCACCAACGGATCGGTCCTTCTCGGCCCCGATGCCGAGGACATCACCGATCCCGACGACAAGGGCACGGATCTCGACCGCCTCACGGCGATCCTCGAGCAGACCGAGCGTCTCGTTCCCACGGTCACCGTCGACTCGGCCATCAAGACCTACGCGGCCAATCGCGCCGCGTGCGAAGAGACCGTCAGGGTCAGGCCCGACGACCGCGTTCGAAACCTGATCCACGTCGGCAACCGCTCGACGGGGGTGTCGGCCTCGCCCGGCACGGCCGACCGCGTACTCGCGCTGCTCCGCGACGCCGGCCTCGACGGCGCCGATCGGCCTGGCGCCGTGCGCGCGCTAGCCAAGGTTCGCCGCCTGCTGCTCGACGAGGATCCCGAGAGCCTGCCCGATGTCGATCCCCGCTACCGGCAGGTGGTGTGCGTATGCGAGCAGGTGACCGCGGCAGAGATCGCGAGCTCGCTGTCGCTGCGGGTGCCGGCGCGATCGATCGAGGGCGTGCGCAAACGCACGCGGGCCACGGCGGGACGGTGCCAGGGGTCGGTGTGCATGGCCGGCGTTGCCTTCCTCTGCTCCTTGCACACCGGGCAGCCGCCGGCCGAGCTGCGCCAGGGGCCCGACCGCGCGACGATCGGTGTCGGCAGTGTCCGCTGATCGTGTCGCGGTAGTCGGGGCGGGGATCGCGGGCCTGGCCGCCGCGGCCGAGCTGAGCTCTCGGGTCCGTGTGGCCCTGCTCGACCGCCTGCCGGTGGCCGGCGGGGTGGTCGGCTACGAGGCCGACCTGGTCCGCGATCTCGAGGAGAGCTGCGCTCGATCCGGGGTGGATTTCATGCTCGGTACCACGGCGATCCGGTGGTCGGGCCGGCGCCTGCTGACGGTGGGACCCAGCGGCGTGGTCTGGCATGACTTCGATCACCTCGTCTACGCGGGAGGGGGCCGTCCGGGTACCCAGGCCGAACTGAGGATCGCCGGCCCGCGGCTGGCCGGCGTGCTCCCGGCCACGGTGGCGATCCACTTCGCCGAGGCGGAGGTGATCCTCGGACATCGGGTTGTGGTGATCGGCGCCGGGGACTGGGCAGCGTCATTCGCGCACGCGATCGCAGATCAGCCGGTCCGGACCACGGTCGTGGCCGACACCATCCCCACCTTCCATCACGACCGGCTGGTCTCGGGCTGGACGCCGACCAAGGTGGTGGGCACCGGCCGCGTCAACACGCTCGCGCTGCAGCGCGACGGCGTCGATTACCGTCTCAGCTGCGACGCCGTCGTGCTGGCCGCCGGCGCACGCCCCCTGCGCAACGTCGACGGCGCGGTCCTCGATGCGTCCGAGGATGTGACCTTCGTGCAACCCGTCGCCGAATGTTTGTCGGAGGCCGATACCGTCGAGCAAGCGCGGCGATTGGCCGCGGCCGCCCCTCTCGGAACCAAAATCGAGGTGAATGTATGAAGGTCTCGTCCCCGGTCGGGAACTTCCCGTTCGAGCCCGAGCGCGTGCAGATCGGTAGAACCGGACTGACCCTCGAGGGTCACATGGGCGCGTGGCCGGCTCGCGTCGAGATCGGGCCGGCCGACGGGCTGCGCTTCGCTCGGCTCGTGGCCCCCCGGGTCGCCGCGCCGGTGCTGGGAGCGTTGGTCGTCGCCTCGCTCGTGCGCCGTGGGCGGCGCTCAGATGACTGACGGCGGTCCTCTGTCCGGCCGCGTCGCCCTCGTCACGGGGGCCAGCTCGGGCATCGGCGAGGCAACGGCTGCACGGTTCGCGGCCGAGGGCGCGGCGGTGGCGCTTCTGGCCCGCCGGCGCGACGAGCTCGAGCGCGTCGCCAGCGGGATCGAGCGAGCCGCCGTCCTCCCCACCGACGTATCCGATCACGCCGCCGTCGTCCGGGCGCTCGACGCAGCCGAGCAGGCGCTCGGCCCGGTCGACATCGTCGTCAGCGCGGCCGGCGTAATCGGACCGACGCCGCTGGCCGAGATGTCGGCCGCGGTGTGGGACGCGACGATCGCCATCAACCTCTCGGGGGCGTTCTACGTCGGGCGCGAGGCCGGGCTGCGGATGCGCGACCGCCGAGGCGGTCACATCGTCAACATCGCCTCCGATCTCGCCTTCACCGCCATGCCGGGCTACACCGACTACTCCGCCGCGAAGGCCGGCGTCCTGGGCCTGACCCGCGGCCTGGCCGTCGAGCTCGCGCCGAAGGTGCTCGTCAACGCCGTCGCCCCGGGGCCCGTCGACACGCCGATGATGGACCGCGAGCTGGCATCGAGCGCCGACCCCGAGGGGGCGCGCGAGGAGACGATCCGGCGCGTGCCGCTCCTGCGCATCGCGATGCCGCAGGAGATCGCTGCGGCGATTCTGTTTCTGGTCACCGATGCCGCCTACGCGTCGGGCGCAGTGCTGTCGCTCGACGGCGGGACGACGGTGATGAGCCGGCTGGGCGGCGACGTCATATAGGAGGCAATCGAAATGGCTGAGTCAGACCGAGCGGTGACGATGGTCGGCACGGGCGTCATGGGGTCGGCGCTGAGCCGGGCGCTGTTGCGCGCCGGCCACGCGGTCACCGTGTGGAACCGCACGGCGGCCCGAGCCGAGCCGCTGCTGGACGCCGGCGCGACGATCGCCGGCAGCCTGCCCGAGGCGATCGCGGCCAGTGAGCTGACATTCATGTGCGTGTCTGACCAGGCCGCCGC
The DNA here is from genome assembly GCA_963734775.1 of uncultured Solirubrobacterales bacterium. Lineage (GTDB taxonomy): Bacteria > Actinomycetota > Thermoleophilia > Solirubrobacterales > Solirubrobacteraceae > Palsa-465. Next base: position 265,610 of record CAVTJE010000010.1, on the reverse strand, counting down.
GGACGAGCTCGTGCGCGACCCCGAGGCGCTCGATCGCCTGCGCGGCAAAACGCTCGTGCAGATGACCACGGGGACAGCCGAGGACGGGCGGCGCAACGCGACCTTCGCCTCCGAGCACGGAATCACCTACCTCGACGGGGCGATGCTGGCCTACCCGCGTTCGATCGGCACCGACGACGCCGTCCTTCTGTTCTCCGGGCCCGAGGCCGGCGTTCGAGTCACACCGGGCGCTGCTCGGGGCTCTGGGCAAGGCCGAGTACGTCGGCGAGGACGCCGGTCAGCCCGCGGTGATCGACGCGGCCCTGATTGCCTTCTTCTACGGCACCCTGTCGGGCTTCCTACACGGCGCCATCCTCAGCCGCGCCCAGGGCTCGGAGATCGAGCGCTACCTCGAGCTCGCCCGGCCCTTCTTCGCCGGCTTCATCGCCGACGCGGTGAAGGAGACTGGGGAGCGGATCGTGGCCGGCAACTACGGTGACGCCCAGTCCTCGATGGCCACCCACCTGGGAGGCATCGACCTGCTCGTCGTCGGCTCGAGTCGCGAGGCCGGGATCGACTCCGCGATCATGGATGCGATCAAGGGGTTCTTCCAGTCGGCGGTCGACGCCGGCCGCGGCGACGAGGACATCGCCGTGCTGTTCGACGTGGCGACGGCCGAGGACCGCGCCGTCGATTGACGGCCCCCCGCTGTCACGAAGGACGGTGTGCGTTGCCGCGCCTAAGTGCTGCCACCAGCGGCCTGTCGGTGGCGATGCCCCAGCCCAGAAGGGCGAGGATGCCGGCGACGATGAGGACCATAAAGACAACGTTCAGGATCACCATGATCATCAAACCTTTCGTCGGTATTTGATGGTCCCAGTGATAGGCGTGCCCCGTAGGACGAACGCCAATCGAACGTGAGAATTGTCTAAGGGCGGGAACGGTTGGCTCGGGAAGGCGGCGCGAGCTTCTGCTGGCGATGGGGTGGGGGGAGCCGTGCTCGCGGCACCGGTCAACGTGAAACTCGGCACTGACTAGAGGGCGAGATTCACATCGACGGCGTGGGGCGCCGTCAAAGTGAAACTCGAGGTTCTGGGGGCGGCGAGTTTCACGTTGACGGCACGGGCCCCTTCCCAGCAAACCGCCGACGGCGACGCTACGCGTTCGCCGCCGGCTGGTGCTCGCGCGCCCAGCGGATGATCGTTCCCGACCCAACGATGACCTCGCCATCGTTGAGCACGAGGATCGGGACCGACTTCTGACCGCTGAGCTGTTCGATCTCGGCGCGATCGCGCGCGCGGTTGGGCAGCGTCCAGAGCTTGAGGGTGCCGCCCTTGACCATCTTGTGCTCGTAGGAGTGGCCGGCCTTGTCGAGCGCGAGCGCTGCCTTTGCGCACGGATGGCCAAGGCCGGCCAACTTCTTCGCGTCTTCGCAGGTGTAGAGCACCATGGCGCTCAGCCTCCGAGTCAGGCCTCGCTCGATCCACCGTCGCCGTCGAGCGACTCGACCGCCACTGCGCCGATCGCCTCGGTGGCTCCGTCGCCGTCCGGGAACCTGCCGGCGGCGTCGTCGGCCAGTGTGGTCAAGGCACTGGCGATTCCGCGGATGTCGCGGATCAGGAACTCGCGCTGGCGCGACAGTCCTTGCTTCTCGCCCTCGATCTCGCGGAGTTGACGGTTGGCGTCCTCGGTGATGGCGAGGGCGTTGGCGGCGGCGTCGGCGACGCACCGGTCGGCCTCCGACTGGGCGGTCCGGGTCGTCTCCTGCGCCTTCTCGTGGGCCGCCATGAGGATCGTCGAGGTCTGCTCGCCGATGCGCTGGATCTCCGCCTGCACGTCACTCTGCGAGGGGCGGCCCCGCAGATCGGCCAGCTCGTGGTCGAGCTCGGCCATCTCGCGCTCGAGTTCGGTGATGTGCTCGTCGACGGCGGCGCAGTCGTAGCCCTGCTTCACGACCGTGAAGCGGGGGCCATACTCGTCGTGATCGAACGGCAGTTCTTCCTCGTAGTCCTGACGGGGGTTGCGGCCATGGGCGATGCGGTCGCCGAGATCGGCGAGGTGCGTGCGCGGTGAGCGGCGTTTGGCCGGACGCTCACTCCCGGGCTGTCGTCTAAGAGTGCTCATGGACCGGCTGTTCGTTCCCGTGGTGTAGATCCCTGTTCGGCCGCCACCGCAAGTCGGGTATGCACGAGAGATTGCGGTCGATACCGTCGGATCAACGCATGCTCGTAGCCGTCACCGATCACGCCGCCGAGCGCTTTCGCCAGCGCGTCCGGGGCACGCTCGAGGCCAGGACCGAGATCGCCTCGCGCGTTGCCCGCGCTCATGCCGCCGGGCGGATCGAGCCCGGCGAGCGCGGCGCCGTCCTGATCCGTGACCTCGAGCGGCGCGACCTCGTCTACGTATGCCTGCCGCAGGACGGCGAGCTGCTCGTGGTCACGCTGTGGGAGGAGGGAGACACGGCCGCCGTGCCCCGCCGGTTTACCGACGCGCTCCGCACCGACGACCGGCGCGTCGAGTGAACGACCACTAGCGAGCCGGGTCACCCGATTCCGGCCAATCGGCGCATGGCCGGCGCCGCGGACCGTACGATGCCGGCGGCAAAACGAGGCGGAGGCTGACGTGCGGATTCTGAGAGCATCGCGCAAACGCAAGCTGTTGCTGGCATTGGGGTTGGTCGTGGTGTGCGCCGGCGCCGCCGCCGCACGTGTGTTGACGCTCCCCCACGGCGATCTGATCACGCTGCCCCCGGTGGGCGGCCAGCAGGTGGCGATGGTGCCCGTACAGCACAACCCGGAGCCACCGCTCCAGGCCTCCCCGCGGGCGGTGTGTGGCCCGGGCTCGCATCCACTGGCGGGCGTCCAGGGTCGCGTCCCCGCCGCCGCACTAAAGGCCCCGGCGGCCAAGCATGGCTACACGTGCAACCTGACCGAGATCAGCCACCAGGGCCAAACGGGTGGCTTCAAGGTCCTTCGCTACATCGACCGACACGGTCACGTTTGTGCGTTCTACGACACCACGCTGCTGTTCCCGACCAACGCCTTCAACCTGTCGAGCTCGTCGCTGGGGGTTGCCGTGCTCGACATGTCCGACCCAGCCCATCCCGTCCAGACCGACACGCTCAAGTCCTTGCCGATGCTCTCGCCGCACGAGTCGTTGAGCCTAAACACGAAACGGGGCCTGCTCGCGGCCGTGCTCGGCAATCCGGCCACGGCGCCGGGTCTGGTCTCGATCTATGACGCCAGCCAGGACTGCCGTCACCCTGTGCTCGACTCGACTGCACTGGTGGCCCCGTTTGGCCACGAGGGCAACTTCTCGGCCGACGGCAAGACGTTCTACGCGGCCGGCACGGCGGTCAAGTCGCTCACGGCGATCGACGTCACCGACCCCAAGCACCCCCATGCGATCTGGCAGGGCAGCGAGTATTCCCACGGGCTTACGCTCAGCGACAACGGCGACCGCGCCTACGTGGCCGATCCCATCGACGGCGAGCTGTTGATTCTCGACACGAGCCAGATCCAGGCCCGTCGGCCCCACCCCCAGGCGCGCGAGATCAGCCGCCTGACGTGGAAGACCGCCACGATCCCGCAGAACGCCATCCCGATGACCATCAAGGGACGGCGCTATCTGCTCGAGTTCGACGAGTACGCCTTCCGCTTCAACTCGTTGGCGCCGCCCGACACGGTCGGCGCGGCACGGATCATCGACATCACCAACGAGCAGCACCCTCGGGTGGTCTCGAACCTGCGCCTCCAGGTCGACCAGCCCGCCGCCCATCACGCCGCCGACCATGACCCCGGGGCTATCGATCCCGCCCAGGGCTACGCCGCCCACTACTGCAACATCCCGCGCGAGGTCGATCCCGAGATCGCCGCCTGCTCGTTCATCACCTCGGGACTTCGGGTGTTCGATATCCGCAATCCGCTACACCCGCGTGAGATCGGGTATTTCGTCGCGCCGCCCACACCGCGCGACGTCAACCTGTTCGACGGCAGCAACTTCGCCATGTCGAAGCCGGCTTTCGACGACGCCCGGCGCGAGATCTGGTACACGGACGGCGCCAGCGGCTTCTACGTCCTGCGCCTGGCCAAGAGCCTCTGGCCGGATCCCGTCGGCCTCCCGCGGGCCTCATGCCCCGAACCGACGGGCGCGCTCGCCGGCTCGCGCCTCGGGCCGCTCGCCCTCGGTCAGCGGCGCGGGCGCGCACGGACCGCGCTCGGCCCGGTCTCGCGTCGGGTGCGTGGCGCCACCGATGCCTTCTGCTTCGCCGGGGGTCCGATCAGCGCCGGCTATGCGAGCAACCGCGACGTGCTGGCCCTGACGGCCAATGACTACTACTCACTCGACGGCGTCATCGCCGGCTGGGCGGCGAGCGCGGCGGTGCGCCAGGCTCACGCGCAGCCTCCGATCCAGATCGGGCAGACCACCTGGTACCTCACCCCCGGGCGACAAGCGGCGGGTGTACTCGAGGCTCGCCACGGCATCGTGCAGCGAATCGGGATCGCCGACCCGCGTCTGACCCGGACCCGCGCCGGCGCTCGGCGGCTGCTGTCGAGCTTGGGTTAGACCTCGCGCGCCCACGGACCGACGCCGCCGACGCGGTCGACGGTGATGTGCGTGATGTACCGGGCGGCGGATTGTCCAAGGCGGGAACTTGACGTCCGGCCCATGTACGTGTGGGCCAGTTCTGGAGCAGCTCCGGCGCGCCACCTTCGGTCACACGCGCGTGGCCATGGACGACCAGGTACTCGTCGAGGCCGAGCTGGTTGGCGAACCGCCTCGAGCGACAGGGCGACGCGGCCGTCGCGGCGGATGTTGCGGACCTTGCGATGCTCGGGAGGTGGCGGCGACGATCTCGTCGCCGTCCAGCCCGACCCACACGATTGACACCTGAGGGCGGCCGTCCGGCTCGAGCGTGACCAGGTGGGCCAGGGCGCCTGACTCCAGTACGGCGCGGGCCGAGTCAGGCAGCACGGTCATCGCTCGACAGCGTATCCGGGGCGGCGGCGCCGCCAGCCGGGCACGGTCTTGGCCGCGCGGACCTCTTCGGTCAGCGTGCCGATGTCGTAGACGCCGTAGTGACGTCGCCCGTTGATGAAGAACGTTGGGGTGCCCGAGACGCCGCTCTCGTCCGCGGTGGCGACGTCCTCGCTCACGCGCGCGGCGTACTCGCGTCGGCGGAGCTCATCCCGGAAGCGCTCGACGTCGAGGCCGAGATCGCGCGCGTGGTTGGACAACTCACGCGGTGACAGCTCGTCCTGATGGTTCAGCAGGGTGTCGTACATCTCCCAGAACCGGCCCTGCGCCGAGGCCGCCTCGGATGCCTCGGCGGCCAGCTGGGCGTCGGGGTGGACGTCGTTGAGGGGGAGGTGTCGCCACACGTAGCGGACATCGTCACCGTGGGCGGAGAGGAGCTCGCGGATCGTCTGCTCGGCCTGGCCGCAGTACGGACACTGGAAATCGCCGTACTCGAGCAGCGTCACCGGAGCGTTGTCAGGGCCGCGGATGTGGTCGCGCTCGGGGTCGACTTCGTCGACGAGATCGAGGATGTCCTCGGCGGTGCGTCTGAGCTGCCGGGCGCGGAGATTGGACGGCAGCCGTCTCACCACGACCAGGATCAGCGAGGCCACGATCGGTGCGCCGATGACCGACCCCAGCGTGCCCAGTCGGGCCTCGTCGAGCCGCTGCCCGCTGAAGGCGATCGTGGCGATCAGCAGCGAGACGGTGAACCCGGCGCCGGCGCACGCTCCGGCCACCATCTGCAGCGGTCCGCTCAGCGGCGAGCGGGGGCCGTGCAGCGCCGGCCGCGACGCCAGCCAGGTCCCCGTGACGATCCCGAGTGGCTTGCCGACCAGGTAGCCGAAGAAGATCCCGAGCGTGATCGGCGACGAGATCGCCTTGCTGAGCAGGGTGCTGGTGAGGTGTATCCCGATGTTGGCCAGCGCGAACAGCGGGACGATCACGTAGCTCGTCCACGGGTGCAGGCTGTACTGGAGTCGCTCGTTGGGGGAGATGGCCGAGAGCAGACTCTGCTGTGCCGAGCGGGCGAGCTCGGGCGTCGGTTGTTCGCGGAATGAGCGCGTGATCGCGGTCGCGCGCTCGAGATCGTCGCGCGATGGCGGGTAGGCACTGGTGGTAAGCCCGATGATCAGCCCCGAGATGACCGGATCGATCCCCGATTTGAACAGGGCCACCCACAGCGCCACGCCGAGTACGACCGAGGCCTGGCGACGCGCCACCGGGACGTAGCGGAGCGCCAGCAGCCCAACGCAGATCAGGAGCGCGATCGACAGCGCCATGACCGACACGTGCGACGTGTAGACGGTGGTGATGACGAGCAGTGCGGCCAGATCGTCGACCACGGCCAGGGTGAGGAGAAACACGCGCAGTCGCGTCGCCGAACGGGGCGTGAGCAGGGCCGCGATGGCGAGAGCGAACGCGGTGTCGCTGGACATCGCCGCCCCCCAACCATGGGCCCCGGCACGGCCCGCGTTGAAGGCGAGGTAGATCAGCACCGGGACGAGCACGCCTCCGATCGCCGCGACCACGGGGATGGCCAGGCGCCGGCGCTCGCGCAACTCGCCGAGGTCGAGCTCGCGCTTGGCTTCGAGACCGACGACGAGGAAGAAGAACGTCATCAGACCCTCGTTGACCCAATGACGAAGGTCGGTGCTGATCCCGGCCGAGCCGATGTGGATCGAGAGGGTCGTTGTCCACACCGACTCGTACGTGCTCGACCAGGGGGAGTTGGCCCACACGAGCGCGGCGACGGCCGCGCCCACCATGACGAACGCCCCGCCGGTCTCGGTGCTAAGGAAGCTGCGAACCGGCGCGGCCAGGTTGCGCGCCCAGGCGGTGCGTCCGCCCTCGGTGGTCGTCTCAGCGATGGCCGACATGGGGTCGATTATCGCCCCCCTCGCCCATCGGCAGGTAATCCGCTCGCGCGGCGCCCTAGATCACGCCGTCCCCGCCCGGGAAGGCGCGCAGTCGCCTGCCTGGAACCCTGATTACTAGCAGCGCCCCTCGGCGGGGCGAGCGGCCAGCGCGCGGGCGATCAGCTCGCCAACCGACCAGCGCCGTAAGGGTCGCGAGCCGCCGGCTGGCGGCGCGGGGGTGGGTGACGCGGCGATCTGCCCGTCGACCTCCGGACTAGGGGGGTCGGCGAGGCGATCAGCTCGGATCAATTCTGTGGTCATGGTGTGACTCCAGGGGTTGCCGGTTGATTAGGCGGTTTCGACACTGAGGTTCAGCTCGCCACGTGGCTCGGTCTCGACTGCGCGAACCGTGCGCCGCGAGGGGAGGACGAAGAAGGCAACGAGCAATCCGATGGCGAACACGCCCGCGGCCCAGTAGAACGCGGTCGTGTAGCCATGGAGGGCCGAAGCGGCGACCAGGCCCGACGTCTTGGCGTGCGCCGAAGCGAAGCTGGCGGCGGCGCTGGCGAAGATCGTGCTCAGCAGGGCGGTGCCCACCGAGCCTCCGACCTGCTGGGAGGTGTTGACCATCGCGGAGGCGATGCCGGCGTCACTGCTCTTCACGCCAAGCGTCGCGGTTGAGAACGCGGGTGCGAAGACGCAACCCATGCCCACTCCGGTGAGCAGCAGCCCGGGCAGGATGTGGCTTGCGTAGCTCGCGTCGGGCGTCAGCTGCGCGAAGATGATCATGGCGACCCCTCCCAACGCCATGCCCGCCACCACGAGCGGCCTGGCGCCCGTGCGGGCCAGGACTTTCGTCTGCACTGTCGTCGCCGTGAGGACAATCATGATCGTCATGGGCAGGAAGCCGACGCCGGTCTGGACAGGCGAATAGCCAAGGTTCTGCTGCATGAAGTAGGTGAGAAACAGGAACACGGCGAACACGGCAGAGCCGGCCAGCGCGATCGTGGCGTAGGCGCCGCCGCGCGCCCGATCCCACACGATGTGCAGGGGCAGCAGCGGATGCTCGACCCGCCGTTCGAGCACGATGAACCCGGCGAGCAGCACAGCGCTGGCCGCGAGAGCCGCGATGGTGATCGGAGCCGACCACGAGTTCGTCTCGGCGCTCGAGAACCCGTAGACGAGGGCGAACAGGCCCGACGAGGCAAGCACGACGCCCGGGATGTCGATGGGCGAGCGCGCCGGCGCGCGCTCGTTGCGCAGCATGCGCACGGCGACGATGGCCGCGGGCACCGCGATGACGAGGTTGACGTAGAGACTCCAGCGCCACGATATGGCCTGCGTCAGGACGCCACCGAGCAACAGCCCGACGGAGGCGCCGCCGGCGGCGATGGCACTGAAGATCCCGAACGCCTTGGGCCGATCCGGAGACCCCTGGAAGGTCACGGTGAGCAGTCCGAGCGCCGATGGCGCCAGCAGCGCGCCGAACGCGCCCTGCAGAGCCCGCGAGGCGACGAGCATTCCGAACGATTGCGCCAGACCGCCGATCGCCGACGCGCCGGCGAACCCCGTGAGCCCAGCGATGAGCGTCCACTTGCGGCCGAACAGGTCACCCAGCTTTCCGCCCAGCAGCAACAGGCTGCCGAAGGCGAGGGCATAGGCCGTCACCACCCACTGTCGGCTGTCGGCGGAGAAGTGCAGCGCCCGTTGGGCCGACGGGAGGGCGATGTTCACGATCGTCGCGTCGAGGACGACCATGAGCTGAGCCACGCCGAGCAGGGCGAGCACGGCCCACCGGTTGGGGGTCGAGGAGGGGGTTTCAGTGGAGCTCATCGGGGTCCTTCCGATTCGGGGAATAACCACGATAGCATTAATCATCCTTGTCACATGGATAAGTTGTGTCCTAGGGATGATCGGCGGCGCATACATGATCCTTTCTGAGTGATATAATCCTCGTCCTGATGACTACCGACGGCACGCCCCATCCGCCGAGCTCGATGTTGCTGCTGCCGCGGCTGACCAAGCAGGTCATCCGGCGCAGCAGTCCGGACCTGCTCGGCATGGATCTCCGCCTCCTCATGGCGTTGAGTTATCTCGGTGACCACGATGGCGCGCCTCAGCACCAGCTCGTGGAGGCGCTGTGCATGGACGCCAACAACGTCGTGCTGCTGCTCAACGACCTCGAGGACTCGGGGTTCCTCGTCCGTCGCCGTGATCCCGATGACCGCCGGCGCCACCGTGTCCACATCACGGCCGCGGGCCAGGAGGCGCTCGAGCGCGCGGCACGCGCGCAGGAGCAGGTCGAGGACGAGGTTCTCCAGGCTCTCAGCAGCGATGAGCGCGCCACCCTGTGGCACTTGCTGACCCGGGCCGTGCAGAGTGCCGAGCGGGCCTCGGCGGACGCTCACGACCAGGTCGCGACGGCGTCTGCTCGGTAGTGATCACCGCGCCGGCCCGATCTGGAAACGCAAGCCCATCGATGAGGAGATCACATGCGGGAACCCATCTACACCGCGCGTGCCACCGTGACCGGTGGCCGCCAGCACGGCCACGGTGCTACCAGCGACGGAGTTCTTGACGTCCAGCTGCGCGCCCCTCGCGAGCTCGGCGGGGAGGGTGACGGCACGAATCCCGAGGAACTGTTCGCCGTCGGCTTCGCGTCGTGCTTCGAGAGCGCCCTTGGGGTAATCGCGCGCCGCGAGCGGCTGGAGGCGGGCGATGTCTCGATCGAGAGCCAGGTCAGTCTGATACCGGGGGAAGACCGGTCGTTTTACCTGGCGGTCAGGCTCGACGTGACCCTGCCGCAGGTGCCCGATGCCAAGCAGGCCGGCGACCTCGTCGCGGCGGCGCATCGCGTCTGCCCGTACTCCAATGCCACGCGAGGGAACATCGAGGTCACGCTGACCGCGAACGGCCAACCCGTCGAGTAGAGGCGTTCCCGTATACTGTGCGCACTGTGAGCGCTTGTACGTATAGCGTACATTGTGGCTGAGATCGTCTCGCTGTCCGAGGCGGTCGACGAGCTCGTCAATGACGGGGAGAGCGTCGCGCTGGAGGGGTTCACCCACCTGATCCCGTTCGCGGCCGGACACGAGTTGCTGCGCCAGCGCAAGCGGGAGCTCGAGTTGATCCGGATGACGCCCGATCTTCTCTTCGACCAGATGATCGGCATGGGGGCGGCTCGCCGTCTCGTCTTCTCCTACGGTGGAAACCCGGGCGTGGGTTCGCTTCACCGCTTCCGCGACGCGATCGAGAACGGATGGCCGCGGCCGATCGAGGTCGAGGAACACAGCCACGCGGGCATGGCCAATCGCTACGCGGCCGGCGCAGCCCGGATGCCCTGCGCGCTGATGCGCGGCTATGTCGGCACCGACCTGATGAACCACACCCAGGTGGCGCCGATCACGTGCCCGTTCACCGGGGAGCAGCTGGTCGCCGTGCCCGCGCTGGCCCCCGATGTGGCGATCGTCCACGCGCAGGAGGCCGACGCCCACGGCAACGTCCAGCTCTGGGGAATACCGGGGGTTCAGAAGGAGGCGGTGCTGTCGGCCGAGCGCGCGCTGGTCACCGTCGAGCGGTTCGTCGATGAACTCGAGCCAAGAGCGGGTGCAGTGGTTATTCCCAACTGGGTGGTGACTGCGGTGGCACTCGCTCCCGGCGGCTCGACGCCTTCCTACAGCCTCGGGATCACCCAGCGTGACAACGACTTCTACCGCTTCTGGGACAAGCTCAGTCGTGACAGAGGGGAGTTCACGCGATGGATGCAGGAGAACGTTCTGAACACGGCGCAGGCGGTCCCGTGACCGCGACCGCAGACACCCAGGCCACGGCCGGCGAGGTCCAGACCGTCGTCGCCGCGCGCCGGCTGACCAGCGCCCGGAACGTGTTCATCGGCGTGGGGCGACCTAGCACGGCCGCCCTGCTCGCCCGCATGGTTCACAACCCCGACTTGGTCCTCGTCTACGAGTCCGGGACGATCGGCGCCAAGCCGTTTCACATCCCGCTGTCGATCGGCGATGGCGAGCTGGCCGAGACCGCCGACGTGGTCGTGTCGGTCCCCGAGATGTTCAACTACTGGATCGGCCCCGGCCGGATCGACGTCGCCTTCCTCGGTGCGGCGCAGGTCGATCGCTACGCCAACCTGAACTCGACGGTGATCGGCGACTACCAGCACCCCAAGACCCGGCTGCCGGGTGCGGGCGGAGCCCCCGAGATCGCCTCGAGTTGCGGCGAGGTGATCGTGATCGCTCCCCACAGCAAGCGGACGTTCGTGCCCAAGCTGGACTTCGTCACCACCGTGGGGCACGGAGACGGTGCCGGGGCGCGCGAGCGGCTCGGCTTCCGCGGCGCTGGGCCAACGGCGGTGATCACCGACCTCGGGGTGCTCGAGCCCGACACGGAGACCAAGGAGCTTGTGCTCGTGCAGGTGCACGGAGGGGTCGACGTCGAGCAGGTTCGCGAGCAGACCGGGTGGGAGCTCAGGGTGGCCGGCGCCGTCCGGCAGACGGACCCGCCGACCCGCGAGGAGCTGGCGGCCCTGCGCGAGCTGGTCAATCGATGAACTCCGCCTATGTCATCGATGCGGTCCGGTCGCCGTTCGGGCGTTATGCCGGAGCGCTATCCGGCGCACGGCCCGATGATCTCGCCGCGCACGTCGTCAGGTCCCTCGTCGAGCGCAACCCCAACCTCGATCCAGCCCAGATCGACGACGTGATCTTCGGCGACGCCAACCAGGCCGGCGAGGACAACCGCAACGTGGCCCGGATGGCTGTCCTCCTGGCCGGGTTGCCCACGGATGTGCCCGGAGCCACCGTCAACCGGTTGTGCGGCTCGAGTCTCGACGCCGCGATGCAGGCCAGCCGCTCAATCGAGACCGGCGATGCGTCACGAGTGCTCGTCGGGGGTGTGGAGTCGATGAGCCGCGCGCCGTGGATCCTGCTCAAACCCGAACGTGGCTTCCCGCGCCAGACCGAGGAGCTCCACTCGACCACGCTCGGCTGGCGGATGGTCAATCCCGACATGCCCGAACAGTGGACGATCGCCCTCGGGGCCAGCGCCGAGAAGCTCGCGGGCATGTACGAGATCTCGCGCGAGGCCCAGGATCGCTTCGCGCTTCGCAGCCATCAGCGGGCCACGGCAGCCTGGGACGATGGTTTCTACGACAACTGGGTCGTTCCAGTCCCGGGGTTCGAACTCGAACGCGACGAGAACATCCGCTCCGACACATCGCTTGAGAAGCTGGCCAAACTCAAGCCGGCCTTCGTCAGGGACGGCACCGTCACCGCGGGCAATTCCTCCTCGCTCAACGACGGCGCCGGCGCCCTGCTCATGACCGACGAGGACGGTGCGACGACCCTCGGCGCCACGCCGCTGGCGCGCGTCGTCGCACGCGGCGCGGCCGGCGTCGACCCCGACGTCTTCGGCATCGCGCCGGTCCAGGCGGCCAACCAGGCGCTGAAGCGGGCGGGAATCACCTGGGATGACGTATCGGTCGTCGAGCTCAACGAAGCGTTCGCGTCGCAGTGCCTGGCCGACCTGGCCGAATGGGCCGGCCTCGACCCCGACAAGGTGAATCCCAATGGGGGCGCGATCGCCATCGGGCATCCGCTGGGGGCCTCGGGCGTGCGCGTTCTCGGCGGCCTGGCGCACGAGCTGGCGCGCCGCGGCGGCGGCTTCGGCGTGGCCGCGATCTGCATCGGCGTCGGCCAGGGGTTGGCCGTCGTGCTCGAGGGACTCGGATGAGCACCGGGGAGCGCAAGCGCATCTACGACCCGGTGGCGCAAACGCCGACCAGCTATGGGCGCGAGCGCGCCGGCGTGCACCCGCCGATGGACTACGCGGACTACAAGTCGACCGCCCTGCGGTACCCCCACCAGCCGCTCGTCTACCTCCCCCACACGATCACCGAGGTGACTGGGCCGCGGCTCGGGTCCGATCTGGTCGCCGAGGGCGACAACGACCTGACCCGCCAGCACGAGGACATGCCGATCGGGGAGCGGATCGTGGTCTCGGGGCGGGTGTTCGACACCGAGGGCAAGCCGCTGCGCGGGACGCTGGTGGAAATCTGGCAGGCGAACGCGGCCGGGCGGTACCGGCACCGCTGGGATCGCTGGCCGGCTCCGCTTGACCCCAACTTCTCGGGCGCCGGCCGCTGCCTGACCGATGAGGAAGGTCGCTACAGCTTCACCACGATCAAGCCCGGGCCCTACCCGTGGGGCAACCACTACAACGCCTGGCGGCCGGCGCACGTCCATTTCTCGCTGCTCGGCCGCGCGTTCACACAGCGGTTGGTCACGCAGATGTACTTCCCCGGCGACCCGTTCTTCGAGTTCGACCCGATCTTCAACTCGGTCCGTGAGCCGGCGGTCCGCGAGCGGATGATCGCGCGCTTCTCGATTCACGACACGATGCCCGACTGGGCGGCCGCGTATCACTTCGACATCTATCTGCGCGGCCCGGGCGGCACGCCGTTCGAGGAGGTGTCGTGATCTTCGGGCTCACACCGTCGCAGACCGTCGGCCCGTATTTCGCCATTGGTCTGCCGTGGGCGCGATGGGCCGATGGCCGTGCCCGAGGGCTCCAGCGGAGCCATCCGCATCAGCGGAGCGGTCTACGACGGGGCGGGGGTCCCGGTGCCGGACAGCATGGTCGAGACCTGGCAAGCCGATCCCGAGGGGCGGTTCGCCGACCTCCACGGCTACGGCGGAGCGTCACAGACCCCGGGCTTTCGCGGCTTTGCCCGCAGCGCACACGAGGACGCCGACGGGAGCTTCGAGATCGTCACCGTGAAGCCGGGGCGGCTGCCGGGCCCGGGTAACACGACGCAGGCGCCGCACCTCGACGTCTCGGTGTTCGCGCGCGGGATGCTCCACCGCTGCGTGACCCGGATCTACTTCGCCGACGAGCCTGAGGCCAACGCCGCCGATCCTGTGCTCGCGCGGGTGCCGCCGGCCCGCCGGAGCACGCTGCTGGCCGAGCCGGTGCCCGGCGGTTACGCGCTCGACATTCACCTACAGGGACCGCGACGAGACTGTCTTCTTCGACGTCTGAGCGCCGGCCGCCGCACTACGTGCAATCGCTCGAGCGGGGGCTGGGCGTGATTCGCGCCCTGAGCGCTCCGGGAGCCGGCTTGACGCTGGCCGAGGTGGCGCGGGCGACGGGGCTGACCCGCGCCGCGGCGCGACGCTTCCTGCTCACTCTTCAGGACCTGGGCTACGTGCGCGCCGAGGATCGCCGCTTCCGCCTCACGCCCCGGGTGCTCGAGCTTGGTTACTCGTTTCTGTCCAGCCTGACCCTGCCGGAGATTGCCCAGCCCCATCTGCGCGAGCTCGTGCAGCGGGTGGGCGAGTCCTCGTCGGTGTCCATCCTCGACGGGCTCGAGATCGCCTACGTGGCGCGCGAGTCGACCCGGCGGATCATGACCATGGCGATCGCGGTGGGGACGCGATTTCCCGCCTACGCGACCTCTATGGGCCGGGTCTTGCTGGCTGGCCTCGCCGACCCCGAGCTCGACGCCTACCTGAGCGAGGTACAGCTGCGCCGGCTGACCGACAGCACGGTCGTCGAACCCGCCGCGCTGCGGGCCGAGGTCCTGCGTGTGCGACGCCAGGGCTGGGCCCTGGTCGATCAGGAGCTCGAGGATGGCCTGCGCTCGATCGCCGCGCCGATCCGCGATCGTTCGGGTGACGTTGTCGCCGCCGTGAATCTGTCCACGCACGCCAGCCGCCGCACGCTCGAGGGCATCCGCCGCGATTTGCTCGGCGAGTTGCTCGAGACAGCGCAGCGGATCCAGCGCGACCTGAACGCGCCCGGGTCCTAAGGGACCCAGCGGTCCCCGGCCGGCGTGACCACGAGCTCGTGAGTCATTCCTCGCGCGCCCTGTCCGACCAGGAAGGCGACGGCGCGGGCCACCTCGCCCATATCGGCGAGCGCCTCGCGCGGCGAGTCGCGTGTGAAGTCGGCCGTCTTGGGCGACTCGATCGTGGCGTCGACGGCCAGCAGCGCGGCGTGTATGCCCTCTTCGCGGAGCTCGAGCGCCGCCGCCTGGACCAGCGCGCGCGTGGCAAAGCGCCCCGGCGGCCCACAGTCCCCGGCCCGGCATCGCACGCCGCGACGACCCGCCGGTGATCTGGATCAGCGCGCCACCACCGCTGGCCATCAGCGCGCTCGCCCCCGCCGATAAGAAGACGAACGCTTGCTCGGCCACGGCCACCGTCCAGCCCTGGAAGGCGGCCACATCGGCGTCGGCCAGCTTGCCACCGCCGAACGGGCCCTGCCGCGGTGGGCGGCTGGCGGAGACCGCGTTGACGACGGCTCCCACGGGTCCAAGCTCGGATTGAGCGCGATCGAGCGCGCCCGAGAGCGCGTCGAGGTCGGAGGCGTCGGCCTTCAGCGCCAGCGCTCCGCTGGCGCTCACGCGCTCGAGCGTGTCGTCGCTCCGCGCCACGCCGGCGGCCTTCCAGCCGTCGGCGAGGAAGTGATCGATGATCGCTCCACCCAGGTTCCGGGCTCCCAGTACGACCACCGTCTTCTCCATCGCAGGCTCCTTTGAGGTTGGGGTGACTAACGCTCGGAGATCGTCTCGCCGCCCCACTCCTCGGGGGCGACATCGGCGACCGACTGCGAGAACGTCCAGCGGTGACCGGCCAGGTCCTCGGCCGTGTACTGGCGCTCGCCATAGGGGTGGTCGGCCGGTGGCGTGAGGATCCGGGCGCCGTTCTGGCGAGCGTGCCGGTAATGGCCGTCGAGGTCCTCGACGCGCACCATGATCGTGTGGCTCACCTCGCCACGTCGCGGTGGTCGTAGGACCACCGCGTCGCTCGAGTCATGTACCGGGGCCACGCGCCGCTCGCTCACCACCACCGCGCCGTCGCCGACCCCGAGCTGGACGCGATGGGTGCCGATCCGGACCTGCTCGACGAAGCCAAACGCGTCGCAGAGAAACTCGACCGCCTCGGCGACGTCCTCGTAGACGAGCACGGGGATGACCGTCGAGTTCGGGATCGAGCGGTTCCTGAGCATCGGCCCGATTGTGACAACTATGGCGTCTCAGGTACTTGCGAGCCATCCAATACAGGACGGTCGCAGCGGACGTGCCATCGAGTCTCGAGGTCCTCACGGTCGGGCGGATCAGCATCGGTCGGCTCGGGCGGCTTCGGCACGCACTATCGGTTCGCCGCCAACGCCGAGAGTCTGGGTGCGCGCGTGATCCGGGCCGACGGCATCGACGCTCTGCGACGGGCCCTGGCCGGGGCGCGGGGGACCGAGGCGCGGGTCGTCATCTACATCGAGGCCGATCGCTACGACGGCGTGCCCGGCTATGAGAGCTGGTGGGACGTGCCCGTGGCCGAGGTCTCCGAGGAGGCCGATGTCCGCGCCGCGCGCGAGGAGTACGAGCGCGCACACCGTGCCCAGCGGTTGTACCTTGAGTATGGCCGTGAGTGACCTTCTCGTCCACCCCGCCGCGCCGGCCTCCGATGGCACGATCCTCAGCGTGACTCCGGCCTCGGCCGGCTGGGAATACGTCGGCTTCGAGGTCCTCACCCTCGCGGACCAGGGCCACCGCGGCGCGCTCGACCCGCGATCGCGAGCTGTGCGTCGTGGTCATCAGCGGCACCGTGAACGTGCTGTCGCCGCATGGAGAGTGGGGCGATCTTGGAGGTCGGGCAGACCCGTGGTCGGGGCCTCCCGACGCCGCGTATCTACCGCCTGAGACCGCCGTCGAGATCGAGGCCACTGGGGGTGCGGCCGAGGTCGCGCTGTGCTGGGCTCGGGCGCCCCGCGGTGGCGTCGCCGCGCGCCTGCTGCCGGGAGCCCAAACGGAGATCGAGACCCGCGGCCACGGAGCCCTGGAACGCCACGTGTGTCCGATTCTGATGGGCGACGGCCAGGCCGAGTCGTTGCTCGTCTGCGAGGTAATCACGCCCGCCGGCCACTGGTCGAGCTACCCGCCCCACAAGCATGACCGCGACGATCCTCCGCGTGAGACCATGCTCGAGGAGACGTACTATCACCGTATCTCCCCAGCCCGTGGATTTGGCCTAGAGCGCGTGTACACCGACGACCGCTCGCTCGACGAGAGCGTCGCGTTCGGGGATCGCGATTGCGTGCTCGTGCCACGCGGCTATCACACCGTCTCTGCCACCCCGGGGTACGAGTTGTACTACCTCAACGTCATGGCTGGGCCAACACGGCAGTGGGCGGTGAGCAACGATCCGGACCATGAGTGGACCCTGACCCCGCAGGGCACACCGAACTAAGACCAGGAGCATCCGATGTCAGCTACCGCTACCCGTGTCCTTGATAACTATGTCCGCGGTGAGTGGACGCCGGCCCGTGACGCGACGGGCGAGCTTGATGTGACCAACCCGGCCACGGGTGAGGTTTTGGCCCGAGTGCCGCTGTCGGGTTCGGGTGATCTGGATGCGGCGGTGCGCGCGGCTCGTGAGGCATTGCCCGAGTGGCGTGCGGTGTCGACGATCGCCAGGGCGCGGAAGCTGTTTGAGTTGCGCGAGCGGTTGCTGGCGCGTAGCGAGGATATGGCCCGTTCGGTGACGATGGAGATGGGCAAGACGATCGCTGACGCGCGGGCCGAGGTGGCGCGGATGGTCGAGATGGTCGAGGCTGCGACCGCAGTCCCGACGACGATGCAGGGACGGATTTTGGAGGATGTCTCACGCAATATCGATGCTGAGACGATTCGCCAGCCGGTGGGTGTGTGCGCGGCGATCGTGCCATTCAACTTCCCGGCGATGGTTCCGTTCTGGTTCTTGCCCTTCGCGATCGCGTGCGGGAACGCATTTGTGCTCAAGCCCTCTGAGCAGGTGCCGATGACGCAGCAGATCGCGTTTGAGGAGCTCGATGCGCTGGGTCTTCCGGCCGGCGTGGTGAATCTGGTCAACGGCAGCCGTGATGTCGTCGAGGGGATCCTCGATCATCCGGGCATCGACGCGGTGTCGTTCGTGGGTTCGGCGCCGGTGGCCCGGATCGTCTATGAGCGCGCGGCCAAGGCCGGCAAGCGTGTGCAGGCGCTGGGTGGCGCCAAGAACCACATCGTGGTCATGCCCGACGCCGTGATCGATCAGACCGTGGACGGGATCATCGCGGCGGCGTTCGGGGCGGCGGGGCAGCGGTGTATGGCGGGGTCGGTCGTGGTCACCGTGGGTGACGCGCATGAGCAGCTGATGCCGGCTTTGACGCAGGCGACGCGGGCGTTGCGTGTCGGTGATGGGCTGGTGGAGTCGACCGATGTCGGTCCGGTGGTGTCGGGCACGGCGCGTGATCGAATCCGGGGTTGGATCGACCGCGGCGTGAATGACGGCGCCGAGCTGACCGTGGACGGTCGCGATCCGGGCGCCGAGCCGGGTGGGTCATTCGTCGGTCCGACGATCCTCGACCACGTGGGGCCGGAGATGGACATCGCCCGCGAGGAGGTGTTCGGTCCCGTGCTCAGCGTGATCCGGGCCGGCTCGCTGGATGAAGCGATCGACATCATCAACGCCAGCCGGTTCGGCAACGGCACCTCGATCTTCACCGAGTCCGGCGCGTCGGTTCGCCGGTTCCGCCACGAGGTGCAGGCCGGGATGGTCGGGGTCAACATCGGCGTCGCCGCGCCGGTGGCGTTCTTCCCCTTCTCAGGCTGGAAGGACAGCTTCCTCGGTGATCTGCACGCCCACGGCACCGACGCGGTCGAGTTCTTCACGCAGAAGAAGACCGTGACCAGCCGCTGGTTCTCCAGCGGCCAGGGCAGCGGGTCCTACTTCGTCGAGAGCTAGCCAGCCGTCACTTGTTCGGAGGTTGTCGCAGCGCGCCAACGATGCCGGTGGTGAACAGCACGAGGATGAAAATCGCCAGCACGTCGACCGCGCTGAGGCCGTAGTGGACGATGTCGAGGACGGTCAGGACGGCCAGCGCCACGATGAACACCAGCGCCACGATGAGCACCACGGCACGCACGGGCTCAGTACACCGGCACGCGCGGAGGAACCTCCTTGCGCTTGGTGGCCAGGAGGCGGATGGCCAGCAATCCGAAGGCGAACCCCCCGATGTGGGCGAAGTAGGCCACGCCCCCGCCACCGCCCGTCGGGTTGGTGAGGCCAATCGCCCCGAAGATCGCCTGGAGGGCGAACCAGATGCCCAGCATGACCGTGGCCGGCAGTTCGATCACGGTGAAGAAGAAGATGATGATCACGAGCGTAAGCACACGCGCCCGCGGATAGAGCAGGATGTAGCCGCCCAGCACGCCTGCGATCGCGCCCGATGCGCCCACGGTGGGCGCCGTCGAGTTGGGACCCACGGCCACCTGCAGGGCCAGCGCCGCGATCCCGCTGAGCAGGTAGAAGCAGATGAACTTGATCGGTCCCATCGAGTCCTCGACGTTGTTGCCGAAGATCCACAGGAACAGCATGTTGCCCGCGATGTGGATGATCGAGGCGTGCATGAACATCGAGGTGAAGACCGTCTCCCACGCCGGCAGCGGGTTCTCCGGCGCGATGCCGTTCACGGCCAGGAGGGCGTTGTTGCACACCATCTGGGAGTGCTGCGGATCCGACACCGGCGCCACCGCGGCGCAGTGGACGCCAGGATGGGTCAACGCCCGGGGAATCACCCCGTACTTGACGATCTCCGGCGTCGCCGGACCGCTGAACAGCGATCCGCCGTGCTTGATGGCCAGCAAATAGGCCACGACGTTGATCAGGATCAGCACGAACGTGACCACCGGGAAGCGGTCGGTCGGAATGTTGTCCTTGATCGGGATCACGGGCGCAGGACACTAGACGGCGCGCCGTGGTGAGGGGTGCTACTGCCGGCTGAGCGCCGCGTCGACCCGGATGATCCGCCACGGCTGTCGCGGATCGCCGTTCAACCCGAGCGTCCAATGCTCGGTGAACCGTGTCGCTCTCGACTGATTGCCCGAAAGCACCGCCGCCGTCGCCCGATCCTCGATGTAGCGCCGGCCCTCCAAATCCACGTCGATCGACATCGTGGGCGGGTCGGCCGCGGCGTCGAGCCCGGCGATCCGGATCTGGCGCACCGTGGGCCCGCGCACGACTAGGCGCGTACGCTGGCTCGAGTCGCCGGGGTGGAGCAGGTGCTGGGCCGCCTCACGATCGGCCAGCTTGAGCAGGGCGGCGTCGTTACCGTCGACGGCCTCGGCCCAGGCGGCCACCGCGCGCCGCGCGGCGATCTCGAGCACGTCGGGGGCGAAGCGGCCGTCAGCCAGGCTCAGATCGAGCGCCGCCGCACGCGCGTCGCCCTCGAACTGCAGGTCGGCCACCTCCGCCGGCTTCACGTCGGCGGGCAGCGCCTCGGCGACGGCGCCCTCGACCAGCGCCTCGTCGCGCATCGACTGCTCGTCGCTCCATGGCGTCGCGACCAGCTGCTGCTCCATCGCATGCGTGCCCTCGGCACCTTGCTCGATGGAAACGAGGATCCAGCGGCCGCGCCGCTTGCCGAGCGTCCAGAACTCGCGCACCGGGACCGTCTCGCTGAGCCGCCCGCGACGCTTGATGTGGTTGCCGGCGCCGTCGATCACGTAGTCGCGCAGCTTGCCCTCGATCCGGACGACGACGCGATCCTGCGCCTCGTCCCCGCGGTTGGTCAGCCCCACGTACTCGACCTTGGGCTCGCCGAGCGGCTCGACGTGGTTGTGCCAGCCGCGGCGGCGGTAGTCGTCCAGCCGCCGATCCCACTCGGCCATCAGGTCGGGCGCGACCAGCTGGCCCAGCCGGGCGCGGTCATCGGCGGCCCACGCGGCCTGGATCTGCATGAACAGCCGCGCAGCCGCGGGCTTGACCACGGCAGGGGCGAAGCTCGAATCGTCCTCGGCCGCCTCGGCGGCGGCGAGGGTGGTGCGGCGCTCGCGCTCGGCCGTCCGTCGGCGCGCCGCGTGACCCTGGCTCGTGCGGGCGGACCAGAAGTTGCGCGCGCCGGGGTGGACGCGGGTGAGGACAAACCACAGGAGCACCACGCCGAGGATGATCAGCAGGCCGAGGCCGTGGCCGATGATGGCCACGCGGATGAGGATCTGGAAGAGGATGTAAAGGCCCGCGCCGCGCCCGCCACCCTCACCGCCGCCACCGCTGAAACCCGAGGAGCCGCTGCCGGCGCCGGCAAACGCGGCCGGGGCGACGATCAGCACGAGGGCGAGGACCGCCAGGGCGATCAGCAGCGCGCGCTTGCGCGTCATTGCCCGATCACCTCGGCGAGGGGCCCCGTGCCGGCCTCATGCTGGGGAACGTGCTGGTCGGCGTGATAGCTGCTCCGGACGAGCGGTCCGGCGGCGACGTGCTCGAACCCCAACGCGTAGGCCGCGTTCTCGAGCGCCTTGAATTCGTCTGGATGCCAGTAGCGGACGATCGGCAGATGATCCTCGGTCGGTCGGAGGTACTGGCCGATGGTGAGCACCTGGACGCGGTGATCGCGAAGCGTGCCGAGCGCGTCGAGCATCTCATCGAACGTCTCGCCGAGGCCGACCATCAGCCCCGACTTGGTCACGACCTCATCTCCGGCCAGTTCCTTGGCGCCCAGCAGCACGCGGCATGAGCGCTCGAACTTCGAGCCCCGCCGCGCCACCGGGTAGAGGCGCGGGACGACCTCGACATTGTGGTTGAACACGTCGGGCCGCTCGGCGATGACCTTGGCCAGCGGCATCTCCTCGCCACGGAAGTCCGGAGTAAGCACCTCGACCTTGCACCGCGGTGCCTGGCGGCGGATCTGCCGGATCACGCCGACGAAGGCCGACGCGCCGTAGTCGGGGAGGTCGTCGCGATCGACGCTCGTGATCACCGCGTGCCTGAGCCCCATCCGGGCGACCGATCTGGCCACGCGCGCCGGCTCGAGCGGGTCGTTCCACGTCGGCTTGCCGGTCTTGACATTGCAGAAGCCGCACCGGCGCGTGCACGTGTCGCCGAGGATCATGAACGTGGCCGTGCCGCGCTGCCAGCACTCTCCGATGTTGGGGCAGGCCGCCTCCTGGCACACCGTGTGGAGGTTCTCGACCTCGATCAGTTTCTGGAGCTCTCGGTAGCGCGGACCCCCGGGCGCCGGCACCTTGAACCACGGCGGCTTGCGGCCGCGGTGCGGTTGCACGTCGGGCCCGAGGATGTCGAGCACGTCCGCGATTCCACCCGGGTTTGCCCGCGACCTGGTCGAATGCTCACGCGTGCTCATGAGGTAAGGCTAGCGCTGGAGGGGTGTCGGCTGGCGCCAGCGGGCAGATGCGCGGGTTAGTCCTGCGATTGGCACAGAGTTGGCACGCCCCGACACCCGTGCGTCACAGCTTTGGCGCGACCATGGCTGGGTGCGGGTCGGCGGCGTGGTCAGCTAAGCGAAACATAGACCCGCGCTTAGCGACCAGCCCCCCTTGGAGGCCGGGTTGGTCGCGCTCGCGAGTGCCCAGCGGGGAGCGATCCATTTGGACCAGTTGGTCGAGCTCGGGCTGGCGGTAAGAGCCGTCGATCTGGCCGAGGTTCTGAGCCGTCGGCAGCCAGCTCGATCGCAACCGCGCGCGCAAGGGCGCCGGCATCATCCGCGCCCTGCTCGACGAGCATTACATCGGCTCGACCCTGACGTGGTCCGAGCTGGAGGAGGCGATGCTCAGCGTGACCCGCTCGGCCAACCTACCCCGGCCCGAGGTCAACGCCGGCATCGTCCTCCCCGACAACGAAGGGGCCATCCAGGGCGACTTCGTATGGCGCGAGCAGCGTCTGATCGTCGAGACCGACGGGCACAGCTTCCACGGCACAAGGCAGGCGTTCGAGCGCGACCGCCGACGCGATCAGCGTCTCACCATGCACGGCGGCGCGTCGTCCGCGTTACCTCGCGGAAACTCGCGTACCGCCCCCACGAGGTGGCCGCGGTGCTCATCACACGGCTAGGTCAGCTGTAGGGCGCCGGCGGCCTGCTCCAGCCGGGCGAGACTGATCAGCCGCTGCCGCTCTCCCAGCGCCTGGGCGAGGTGCCAGGCCGCGCGCCGGCGGAAGCACTTCATCTGACCGGCCGCGCGTCCGGTCTCCTTGATCAGCGAGGTCATCTGTACGTTGTCGAGGCCGCAGGGGACGATCCAGCCGAAGGGCTGCAGATCGTTTTCGACGTTGACGGCGAAGCCGTGCGTGGCCACGCCGCGCTGGACGTGCACGCCGATCGACGCGATCTTGCGTTCCCCCACCGACACGCCCGTGTAGTCGGGGCCGTCCTCGGGACGGGCGCGGGCGGCGATTCCCTCATCGGCCAGGGCGGCGACCAGCGTCTGCTCGAGCAGCCGGACGTAGGCCAGCACGTCGTCGACGCCGACGATCGGATAGCCGACGAGCTGCCCCGGACCGTGGTAGGTCACCTTGCCGCCGCGGTCGGTCTCGACAGTCTCGATGCCCTGCATCGCGTACCACTCCTCGCCCATCGGCAGCTCGCCGGGCGACGATCGCCGGCCGCGCGTATACACGGGCAGGTGCTCGAGGAGGAGCAACACGTCGGGCACCTCGCCCTGCAGGTGTGCGGCACGGATCCGTTCCTGCAGCGCATACGCCGCGCGGTACTCGACCGTTCCCAGCTGACACACCCATAGCTCGCTCATCCGCCGGCCCAGTCCTCGATGTGCCGCTTGAGGCTGGCCAGAAACTGGGCCGACAGGGCGCCGTCGAGCGCGCGATGGTCCCAGCTCAGTCCGAAGGTCGTCATCGGGCGGATGGCGATGGAGTCGTTGCCCTCGCCATCGGTGACCACCACCGGCCGCTTGACCACAGCCTCGAAATCGAGGATCGCCACCTGTGGCTGGTTGATGATCGGCGTGGCCATGATCGAACCGTACTGGCCGGGGTTGGTGATCGTGAACGTCCCGCCGCGAACCTCGTCGGGAGACAGGTCGCGTGCGCGGGCGCGGCGTGCCACGTCCTTGATGCGCGCCGCCAGTCCCTCCACCGAGAGCTCGTGAGCGCGGTGGATCACGGGAACGATGAGGCCATCGTCACCCAGCGACACCGCGATCCCGAGGTTGACCTCGTCGTGCCGGGTGTACCGCTCGCCCTCGAGCGTCGCGTTGAGAGCGGGTGCTCGCGCAGCGCGTCGATGGTCGCCCGGGAGACGAAGGCCAGCGCGGTCACGCCGAGCCGCGCCCGTGCCGTTTCGCACCCGGCTCATGTCGACCTCGATCCACGTGGTGCAGTGGGCCGCGGTCTCGAGCGAGCGCTTCATGTGCTCGCCGATCTGCCGGCGCATGCGCGAGAGCCCGCCGTCGACGCGTGCTACCGGCTCGGCCCGGTACGGGCTCTCGATGTGCAAGGGCGGCTCGGGTCCCGACTCCGGCTCGGGTGCCGACTCGATGAACGCGAGCACGTCCTGCTTGCGCACGCGGCCGCCGCGGCCGGTGCCCGTCACCTCTGACAGGTCGATGCCGTGCTCGGCAGCGATCCGCTGTACCACGGGGGAATAGCGGCGGTGGCCGGTGGCGGGCGTCTCGGGCGCGGCCGACGGCGGGCTGCCGTTCTCCTGCGGCGCCGTCCCGGCGCTTCGCGGCACCGTTGGACGCCCAGGACGCCGTCGGCGGCGCCGGTCTGCGCGATCCTCGCGATCACGGTCCCCACGGCCACGGTCTCGTCGACCGTGGCCAGCAGCTCGGCCACGACGCCGCTCACCGGGGAGGGAACCTCGGTGTCGATCTTGTCGGTCGAGATGTCGCAGATGGTTTCGTCGGCGGCGATCCGATCGCCGACCTCGACCCGCCAGGCGACGATCGTGCCCTCGGCGACCGAGACGCCCATCTGGGGCATCGTGACATCGGTGAGAACGTCAGTATTCGAGGAGCCCACGGCACGCCTCCTTCACGCGATCGACGCCGGGCAGGACGGCCTGTTCCAGCGGTGGAGAGAATGGAATCGGGACATCGGGCGTGGCCACCCGGACGACCGGTCCGTCGAGATCCTCGAACCCGTGCTCGGCGATGACCGCCGCCACCTGGGCGCCCGCGGCGCAGGTCGAGTTCGCCTCGTCGACGATCACGACCTTCGAGCAACGGTGCACCGAGTCGAGGATCGCCTCGGTGTCGAGGGGGACCAGCGAGCGCAGGTCGAGCACCTCGACCGAGGCGCCGTCGAGATCCGCGGTGGCCTCGAGCGCGACGTGGACCATGGCGCCGTAGGTGATCACGACCAGATCGGTTCCGGCGCGCGCCACGCGGGCGGCGAACGGCGTCTCGAACACACCCTCGGGAACCTCGCCCTTGATCCGGCGGTAGAGGTGCTTGTGCTCCATGTAACAGACCGGATTGGGGTCGTGGATGGCCGAGTGCAACAGGCCCTTGGCGTCCTCGGCCGTCGAGGGGGCGACGACCTTGATCCCGGGCGAGTGCATGAACAGGCCTCGGGGTTCTGCGAGTGGAAGGGCCCGCCCGAGAAGCCGCCCCCCGAGGGCAGCCGGACGACGAGCGGCACGGCCAGGCCCTGGCGGTAGTGCATCTTGCCGGCCACGTTGACGAGCTGGTCCCAGCCGCAGGAGATGAAATCGGCGAACTGCATCTCGCACACCGGGCGCAGGCCCACGACCGCGGCACCGACGGCGGTGCCGATGATGGCCGACTCGGCCAGCGGCGTATCCATCACGCGGTCGGCACCGAACTCGTCGATGAAGCCGTCGGTGACCTTGAAGGCCCCGCCGAACACGCCGACGTCCTCGCCCATCACGAGCACGCGCTCATCGGCGCGCAACTCGTCGCGCAGGGCGGCGGAAATCGCCTGCAGGTACGTGAGGGTCGCCATCACGCGCCTCCTGCTTGGCCCAGGAACCCGCTCCACCGCGGGACTCCGTCACCGAGCAGCTCGGGCTCTCCCTCGCAGAAGACGCCGTCGGTCGCGGTGGCCGGTTCGGGCATCGGCGACGCCAGCGCCTCCTCGGTGGCGGCATCGATCTCGGCCTGGACCGCCGCGCGCACGTCGTCGACGGCCACTCCGAGCTGGCGGAGCCGCGCCTCCTGGCGCTCGATCGGATCGCGTTTGCGCCACTCCTCGACCTGCTCCTTGGGCACGTACTTCATGTCGTCGTGAGCGGCATGGCCGTGCATCCGCATGGTCACGGCCTCGATCAACGTGGGGCCGCCGCCCGACAGGGCGAGGGCGCGGGCCGCAAAGGCCGCCTCGAACATTGCCTCAGCGTCGTTGCCATCGACGGTTACGCCGACAAACCCGTAGGCCGCCGCGCGCTCCACCGGGTCGACGGCAAACTGCTTGTCGAGCGGGGTCGAATACGCGTACTGGTTGTTCTCGAGGATGAAGATGATCGGCAGCTTCTGAACCCCGGCCCAGTTCATCGCCTCGTGGAAGTCGCCCCGCGAGGTCGAGCCGTCACCAAACCACGTCATCGCGCAACGCCGCTCGCCGCGGAGCTTGAATGCCATGGCCATGCCGGTGGCCACCAGCATCATGTCGGGCAGCATCGAGACCATCCCGACGCACCCGAGCTCGCGATCGCCGAAGTGAACGTTGCCGTCCCGACCGCGCGTCACGCCGCCCTCGCGGCCGAGGTATTGGGCCAGGATCCGGGCCGGCGTGACGCCGCGGATGATGTGGGCGGCCAGGTCGCGGTGCAGGATGCACAGGCGGTCCTGCGGCGCCATCGCGAACGCCGCGCCGGCGGAGACCGCCTCCTGTCCGAAGCCATCATAAAACGAGCCCGGGACCTTTCCCTGACGGTAGAGAGTCATGGCGCGCTCCTCGATGCCCCGCATCAGCAGCATCGCGCGCAGAAGCCACGTCCGATCCTCGAGCGTGAGATGCTCGGCGCAAGCGTCGGTTGCGCTCGCGGCCGGCTCAGCCATATGGGTCGCCATTTCTATGCGCTTCCCTTTCGTCCGAGGGCCGGTCGGGATCTCCTCCGGCCCACTTAGTAGAAGCCGCCCCGGGATCTCCGGTGCGGCCCCCTCGAGAGGGCAGTTGCGACTTTACTCCACGTATCGGGTAGCCCGGAGCGGGACGGCAGCCCACCCACCCGGCGCTCGACGGAATTTCGACACTAGCCGTGTGAAGCGGTCCAGTGCACCTTGCCGGTTTCGCAGTGGAATCCCGGAAGGCCGCCGGGCGCCGACTTGTTGAACGTGAAGCTCAGCGAGTACGTCCCCGCCGCGCTGGTCTTGGAGAAGAACGTCCCGTTGGCCTTCTCGCGGCCGATCGCGTACAGCGCGGCCCCATTGTGGATGCGGGCGTGATCGGAGCGCAGCTTGAACGCGCCGCCACGGATCGTGATGTTGGTTCCCGTATCGGTGGTGATCTTGATCTTCTCCGGCGTCGCGTTGCGCTTGGTGCAGTTGACCGTGAAGGTGGGCTGGAAGTCGACCACGGCCTTGCGGTTCTTGGTCACCTGGAAGGTGAGCGGGTAGGACGGGGTCTGTGAGTTGGATCCGCGCCACTTGCCCGCCTTGGGCGCGGCCAGCGCGGCGGCGGCGCACAGTAGGGAAACCACAGCCACGGTCCCGGCCGCCAAACGAAGTTTCATATTCAACTGCTCCTTGCCCCCACGGGCGATGTATGGCGCCTCCGAGGCTACGCCCGGACCTGGATGCGGTCAAGCGGCTAACCACGGTGCGCAATACCCTCTGATGGATGTCCGGTGCCTGGCTCGCGCGATTGCGCTGGCGACGGCGTGGCGCCTGGCTGTGGCCCGCGTTTGTCGTCCTCATCATCGTGGATGCCGTGGTCGGTCACGCGCTCCCGCCCGCGGGAGACAGTCAGGCGTTCTTCGGGGCGCTGCTGATCGCCATCTTCCTGAACCTGATCGCTGTCCTGCTCCTGTCGAGGCCGCTGGGGGCGCTCGTGCGCCGGTACCGCCCCGACATGCCGAAGATGGTGGCGCGTGACTACGGGGGCAGGGCGGCGATCCTGCTCGTCGCCGTAGGAATCCTCACGGTGGGTCTGCTCCACCGGCCGACGATCATCGAGCACCGCCGCGCGATGCAGGACGCGATCTCCCGCGCCCAGGCGTGGATCGGCGACCGGGCGCCGGCCGAGTTCAGGCGCAACGTGGAATTCGTGAGCACGTTGGCCATCGAGCCCGGACGGATCTACCGCACGTGCGTGCCCAGCGATCGTCGAGCCCGGACGTACTGCGTGATCGTCAACACTCAGCTTCCCCTCGCCACCAGCGTCAAGTTCGCCGGCTACGAGCCCAACTCGGTGTTCTCCGAAGGCATCGGCTGACCTTGAACGCCTACGACGCTCGGGCTGAGCAGCACCACCGGGATCTCGCGGATTCCCGCTGTCCGACCCTCGTAGACGTCGAAGCCCGAGTAGAGCTCGCGCGCCACTGCCCAACCGCGGGCGCGCTCCTCGCCCTCGGCGGTGCGAGCCAAATACTCGCCACTCCGGCCTCCTGGAGCGTAGATCCGCACGCGCGGATTGGCCGAGACGTTGCGATACCACGCCGGGTGCCTGGGGATGCCGGTGGCCGACGCGATCACCACGAGGTTGCCGTCGAGCTCGGAGAACAGCAGCGGCGTGCGACGGATCTTTCCCGTCTTGGCGCCGGCCACCTCGAGACACAGCACGGGCTGGCCGATCGACAAACTGAAGCGCCCGTTGGTGGCCGGTAGCAGCCGCCGATCGATCGGGTTGGCCACGTTGAGAAAGAACCAGCTTCCCGGGCGCGAGGAGGCGAACGAGGTCAGTGCCCGCGCCCAACGACTCATGCTTGGCTGTGCAGCGCTCATGGGGGAAGCCTATGCCTTTCGGTAGCGGCGGCACGACGAGGGCCAAGTCGCTTAGGATCAAGGCCTGAGCTCGGGTTCGGGACCGTCATTCGTCGCGCTGATCACCGGTGCCTCGGCCGGCATCGGTGAGGCGACCGCGCGGCGCCTGGCGCGCGAGCCCGATGCGAGGTTGATCCTCGTCGCGCGGCGCGAGGAACGCCTGGCGCAGCTCGCTGCCGAGCTCGGCGGCGCCACCGTGATCGCCGAGGACCTCACCGATCCGGACGCGCCGAGCCGGATCCGCAACCACGTCCAGCGCGAGCACGGTGAGCTGCACCTGCTGGTCAACAACGCGGGGGCCTCGTGGCGCGGACGGTTCCGCGAAACCGGCTGGGCCAACGTCGAGCGCCACATGAAGCTCAACTTCGAGGCGCCGGTGCGGCTGACCGAGGCGCTGCTGCCGCTGCTGCGGCGGACCGCGGCCGCCGCCAGCGGAGCGCCGCCGCAGGCCGCCGCCCCCTCGGGCCGGCGGGTCTCGATCGTCAACATCGCCAGCACGGCGGGCCGCGTGTCGCGCCCCGGGGCTGGGGCCTACTCGGCGAGCAAGTTCGCCCTCATCGGCTGGAGTGACGCGCTGTACGCCGAGGAGCGCTCGCACGGGGTCCACGTCGGTCTGGTGCTGCCTGGCTTCATCAAGACCGAGGGCTTCCCGGCCACCGAGTTGCTGGCCAGCCCGATCACCCGGCGGATCGTTTCCACCCCGGAGCGGGTCGCGCAGGCGATCATCGACGCCGGGCCGGGCGGCAAACCCGAGCGCTACGTCCCGCGGGTCTACGGGCTCGTGGCCGTGCTTCGCGTCCTGGCCCCGGCGCTGGTCCGGCGGGCGACGGCCGGTGGTGCGTTCACCACCGCGACCGCGGCCCAGGACGACGACTAACCTACACCTCTGTAACAAACGGACAAGAGGAGTAGTTCCGGAGATGAACACGAACGGCCGTCGCGTCGCTGTGCTCGGCGGCACGCGGACTCCCTTCGCCCGGCAGGACGGGCCGTACGCCCGGCGTCAAACCAGGACATGCTGACGGCCACGCTCGACGCCGCTGGCCGGCCGCTTCGGCCTCGAGGGCGAGGTGCTCGGGGAGGTGGCGGCCGGCGCCGTGCTCAAGCACAGCCGTGACTTCAACCTCACGCGCGAGTCTGTCCTCGGATCGCGGCTCGCCCCCGAGACGCCCGCCTACGACGTCCAGCAGGCCTGCGGCACGGGACTCGAGGCAGCGATCCTCGTGGCCAACAAGATCGCGCTGGGGCAGATCGACTCGGCCATCGCAGGCGGCGTCGACACCACCTCCGATGCGCCGATCGTCATCAACGAGGACCTGCGCGGCGTGCTGCTCGAGCTCAACCGGGCCCGGAGCAACGGCCAGCGGCTGAAGGCGCTGACGCGGACTGCGCCCGCAGCAGATCGTGCCCGAGATCCCGCGCAACGTCGAGCCGCGCACCGGCCTGTCGATGGGCGAGCACGCCGCGATCATGGCCGAGGAGTGGCGCATCGCGCGCGAGGAGCAGGACGAGCTGGCGGTCGAGCAGCCATCGCAACCTCGCCGAGGCCTACGACGACGGCTTCCTCGACGATCTCGTCGTTCCCGTACCTCGGCCTCGAGCGCGACCAGAACCTGCGGCCCGACTCGAGCCTCGGCAAGCTGGCAAGCTGAAGCCGGTATTCGGTGGTCCGGACGGGACGATGACGGCCGGCAACTCGACCCCGCTCAGCGACGGTGCCTCGGCGGTACTCCTGGCCAGCGAGGATTGGGCCGCTGCCCACGACATCCCGGTCCAGGCGTACCTCGTCGACGCCGCAGACGGCCGCCGTCGACCATGTCCACAAGCGCGAGGGCCTGCTGATGGCGCCGGCCTACGCGACGGCGCGACTGCTGGCTCGCCGCGGCGTCAGCCTCCAGGACTTCGACTTCTACGAGATCCACGAGGCCTTCGCGGCCCAGGTGCTGTGCACGCTCAAGGCGTGGCAGGATCCGCGTTCTGCCGCGATCGCCTCGGACTCGGCGCACCGCTGGGGATCGATCGACACCGCCAAGCTCAACGTGCGCGGCGGCTCGCTCGCCGCCGGTCATCCGTTCGGTGCCACCGGCGGGCGCATCGTCGCCGGCCTGGCGAAGATGCTCGAGGACAGGGGTTCGGGCCGCGGCATGATCTCGATCTGCGCCGCGGGCGGACTCGGCGTCGTGGCGATCATGGAGGCCCCGCGATGACCGACCGATACCAACAACTCATCGACACGCCGGTGGGCAAGCTCGTCGCCAAGCAGATCGGCCTCCCCGCACCGGTCAAGCTGGACCGCTACGAGCCGGGGCAGTCGGCCTCGACGGGCCGGTGCTGCTCGGCGCCACATCCGACGCGCGCGTTGCCCGGGCGGTCGCGGAGGTCCTGGCGGCGATCGGCGCCGAGGTCTTCGAGCCCGGTGCGTCGCCGGCCGACCAGCGCTTCAAGGCGCTGATCCTCGACGCCAGCGGGATCACCTCGAGCGATGAGCTCGAGCAGGCCTGGGCGTTCTTCCATCCGGTCATCCGGCGGGTGCTGCCGTTCGGGCCGCGTGGTCGTGCTCGGCACGCCGCCCGAGTCATGTGCTGCGCCGCCGAGGCGATCGCCCAGCAGGCCCTCGACGGGCTCGTGCGCTCGATCGGCAAGGAGATCCGCCGCGGCGCCACGGCTCAGCTGATCTACGTCGAGCCGGGCGCCGAGGCGGCGATCGAATCGACGCTGCGCTTCTTCCTCTCGCCCCGCTCGGCCTACGTGTCGGGTCAGGTGGTGCGGATCGGGGCCAGCCCGGAGGCGGCGACGCCCGAGGACTGGGAGCGGCCGCTGGCGGCCAAGGTCGCGCTCGTCACCGGATCCTCGCGCGGCATCGGCGCTGCCGTCGCCGAAGTGCTGGCCCGGGACGGCGCCCAATTGGTCGTACTGGACGTACCGGGTCAGGAAGCCGACCTGGCCGACGTCGCGCGCGGGGCGGACGACTCTTCGCTGGCTGTCGACATCACCGAGCGATGATGCGCCGGCGCGGATCGCCGAGCACGTGCTCGAGCGTCACGCGCGGCGTCGATGTCGTCGTCCACAACGCCGGCTTGACGCGGACAAGACGCTGGGTCGCATGACGGCGGAGCAGTGGAACCTGGTCATCGACGTCAACCTCACCGCCCCGCAGCGGATCGACCAAGAGCTGTTCGGGCGCAGGGCCCTGCGCAACCCGGGCCGCATCGTGTGCGTCTCCTCGATCAGCGGGATCGCCGGCAACGCGGGCCAGACCAACTACGCCACCTCAAAGGCCGGTGTCATCGGCTTCGTCCGCGCGTGGGCGCCGACCGTGGCCGAGCGAGGCGCGACGATCAACGCGGTCGCGCCCGGGTTCATCGAGACGCGGATGACGGCCGCCATGCCGATCGCCACCCGTGAGGTGGGCAGGCGCATGAACAGCCTGGCCCAGGGCGGCCTGCCTGTCGATGTCGCCGAGACGATCGCCTGGTTGGCCAGTCCCGGCTCGGGTGGGGTGAACGGCAACGTCGTCCGCGTGTGCGGTCAGAGCCTGCTCGGAGCCTGAGCGATGACCGAGCGCGAGCTGGCTTTCACTCCGGCGATGGTGCCGATGTTCGTCCGGGCCGGCGCGGCGCTCGTTCCCGGCGCCGCGCGGCTCCCCTTCGTGCCCGGGGGCGGTGGACAGGCGCCCGCACTAACGTTAGTTCGTAGCGGGTGTGGCGGTGGACCGCGCCCGGCTCGCGGCGTATGACCGGGTCTGTGGTTTCACCCTGCGCGACGCGCTGCCGGCCACCTATCCCCACGTTCTGGCCTTCCCGCTGCATCTGGCGCTTCTGACCGACGGAAGTTTTCCCTTCGCGGCCGTTGGCCTGGTCCACATCTATAACCGGATCACCCAGCACCGCCCCGTCGACGTCAGCGAGCTGCTATCGCTGCGAGTGTGGAGCACGGCGATCGAGCCGCACCCTCGCGGCCGGCAGTTCTCTCTGCGCACCGAGGTGCGGGTCGGGGACGAGCTCGTGTGGGAGGAGGTCTCGACCAACCTCCGCCGGGGTGCGGACGGTGCCGAGGATGCCGTCGCCCCGTCGGTGCCCTCGGCGGACGAGCTCGCGCCGGCGGCCGTGTGGACGCTGCGCGGCGATCTCGGGCGGCGCTACGGCGCGGTGTCGGGCGACATGAACCCGATCCACCTCCACGCTCTGAGCGCGCGGCTGCTCGGCTTTTCCTCCGCGATCGCGCACGGGATGTGGACGAACGCGCGATGCCTCGCCGCGCTCGAGAACCGGCTCCCCGAGGCGTTCACGGCCGAGGTCGCGTTCAGACGCCCGATCGTGCTCCCGGCCAAGGTCGACTTCCTCGAGGGCGGCACAGGCTTCGGGGTCCGCGACGGCGAACAGGCAGACGCCGCACCTCGACGGCCGCGTCGCGCCGGCCTAAGCCGGACCTACTCGTCGGCGATGTCGTCGAAGAGCGAGCGCAGCCGGTCGAGCACGGCGGCAGCGGCGAGGAGCTCGGCCTCGCTGAACTCCGACAGCGCCTCGCGCCACCGTGGCTCGTAGCGAGCCCGGCGCTCCTGGACGAGCGCGAGACCACGCTTGGTCAGCGACGTGAGGACGACACGGCGATCGCGCTCCGAGCGCCGGCGCTCGACCAGCCCAGAGGTCTCGAGGCCCTCGAGCATCTCGGTCGTGGCGGCGGGGCTGAGGTCGGCGGCCGAGGCGAGCTCCCCACTCGAGCGGGCGATGCCGTCGCACAACCCGAAGAGCAGGCTGTATTGGGCGTCGCTGAGCGATCCCGGGTGCCGGGTCTCGCGCCCCCGCAGGCGCCGCACGGCGGCCGTCGCGCCCTTGAAGGCGTGACCGACGGCGGTCTGCGCCTCGGTGAGCCCGCCCGTCGCTGGGGCCTGCGCGCTCATGCCGCCACCGCCTCGGCCGCGAGCACGTCGGGGGATGTGTCCTGATCGCCGCTAGCTCGCCTGACGGCGCGCTCGGCGCGCACGAGGACGATGCAGGGGATGATGGCCAGAGCGGTCAGCCCGGCCGAAGCCCAGAACGCCGTCCCGTAGGCCGAGGCCGCGCCCGCCAGCGTATGGGTGTCGGACAGCGCGCGCTGCAGGATGACCGCGAGTACAGCCGTGCCGATCGAGCCGCCGACGCGTTGCAGCACGTTTAGCTGCGGAGTCGCGTCGGGTAGTTCGGAGCGTTCAAGCGAGGCGAAGGCGGCGGTCATCGCCGGCATGAAGGCGAAGCCGATTCCCATGCCGCGCAGGAACATCGCCACCGACAGCACCGCCACCGACGTATGGGCGCCGATGAGCCCAAAGGGGATCGTCGTGATCGTGGTCACGATAACGCCCAACAGGGCGAGCGGACCGCCACCGAAGCGGTCGGTGAGCTTGCCGGCCAGGGGCATGATCAGGGCCATGCCGAGTCCCTGCGGAGCGGTCAGCAGGCCGGTGTAGAGGACCGACTCGTGGCGGATCTCCTGCCAGTACAGGGGCAGCAGAATCATCCCACCGAACAGCGCGGCACCGAGACAGAACATGGCGAACGAGGCGGACGCGAACGTGGCGCGCTTGTAGAGGCGCAGGTTGAGTAGCGGTCTGGGCACCCGCAGCGCGTGGAATGCAAACGCGGTGACCAACCCCAGCCCGACGACAATCGGCACGATGACCTTCGGTGAGGTGAAGCTCCCGGTGACTCCGATCTCCGCCAGGCCGTAGGTGACCAGCGGCAAGCCGGTCGACATGAGCAGCAGGCCGCGCACGTCGAGTGGTCCGGCGTCGCGATGCTGGCCGGAGGGAAGGATCCGCAGCGCCGCGATCACGGCGATGATGCCGATGGGCAGGTTGACGAAGAAGATCCACCGCCAGCTCGCGTTGTCGAGGATCAGCCCGCCGATCGTTGGCCCGAGGATCGGCGCGAGCATCGCCGGTACGACGACGATGCTCATCACGCGGCCCATCCGCTTAGGCCCTGCCGCCTCGGCCATCATCAGCTGTCCGATCGGCAGGATCATGCCGCCGCCGACGCCCTGGATGACCCGGAACAAGACGAGCTCGCTCGTGCTCGTGGCCAGGCCGCACAGGGCCGACCCGGCGGTGAAGAGAACGAGTGAGACCAGGTAGACCCGCTTGGCGCCGAACCGACGCGCGGCCCAGCCGGTGATCGGGATCACGGCGGCGAGCGCCAGCATGTAGCCCGTGACGACCCACTGGATCTCCGAGATCGTCGAGTGCAGGTCGTGCCCCAGCGTGGCGAGGGCGACGTTGACAATCGTCGTGTCGAGGATCGACATGATCGATCCGATGATCACGACGGCGCTGATGCGCCAGACGTATGCGTCAATCTTGTCGCTGCTCGTGCTCACGTAACTTTCGGCGTCGCGATTGGCGGCCTAAATTAGTTAGGCTCCGAATAGTTCGGTACCGAACCATATCACCCACCCCCAGGCCGTCTATCGTCCCTTCCCACATGACCGCATTTGCCGATCTCGGTCTCGCTCCCGACCTCCTCGAGGCGATTCACGACGTCGGCTACGAGGCACCCAGTCCGATCCAGGAGGAGGCGATCCCCCTGCTTCTGCGCGGGGCCGACGTGATCGGCCAGGCCCAGACGGGTTCGGGCAAGACGGCTGCGTTCGGGCTGCCCATGCTCCAGTACGTCGACCCCTCCGAGCACGAGGTTCAGGGCCTTGTGCTCACGCCGACCCGCGAGCTTTGCATCCAGGTGACGCAGGCCCTGCGCACCTACGGGAAGCGCAAGGGAGTCGATGTCGTGGCCGTGTTCGGTGGCGCCCCCATCCGCAGCCAGCAGGCGCAGCTACGTGCCGGCGGCCACATCGTGGTCGGCACCGTGGGGCGGGTCAAGGATCTGATCTCGCGCCACTCACTGATGCTCCATGGCTGCCGCTTCGTCGTTCTTGACGAGGCCGACGAGATGCTCGACCTGGGCTTTCTCGAAGACGTGGAACGGATTCTTTCGCTGACCCCTTCGAGTCGACAGACGGCGCTGTTCTCGGCCACCATACCGCCCGAGATCAGGCGTCTGGCCGATCAGTACCTCTACGACCCCGTCACCGTGAAGGTCAAGACGGCCACGCTGACCGTCGACACGGTGGAGCAGTTCGCCCTCGAGGTGCGGGCTCGTGACAAGGCCGACCGGCTCGTCGAGGTGCTGGCCGCCGAGCGGCCCGAGCAGGCCATCGTGTTCGTCCGTACGAAGATCCGCTGCGATCAGCTGTTCCGCACGCTGCGCGATCGCGGGATGAACGTCAAGGCGCTCCACGGCGACATGACCCAAGGCGCGCGCGACGGCGTGATGATCTCGTTCAAGGAGGGGCGCCTCCCGCTGCTCGTGGCCACCGACGTCGCCGCCCGCGGCCTCGACATCGCCGGGGTCTCGCACATCATCAACTTCGACGTTCCGACCTCGCCCGACGTTTACGTACACAGGATCGGCAGGACGGCCCGCTTGGGGCGCAGCGGTCGCGCGATCACCTTCTACGAGCCCCGCCAGCACCGCGACATCCAGGCCATCGAGCGCCACGCCGGGGTCAAGCTCGCCCCGTGGGTCGAGCACGCGCACGTCGCCCCGACACCGGTCGTGGCCAAGCCACGGCGCCACTCCAAGCCCCACGTGTCGGTCAACGGCGGTGGGCCGGCGCGCAAGCTGATCATCTCGGGCGGCCGTGCGGCCGGGATCGAGCCCTCCGACATCATCCACGCGATCACCACCGCCACCGGCCTCGACGGCGAGGCCGTACGCAACGTCCGGGTGCTCGAGCGGTTCAGCTTTGCCGAGGTGCCCGAGGTCGAGGCACAGCGCATCGTCGAGCGAGTGAGCGGAACGGAGATCCGCGGCCACGAGCTCCAGCTTGAGACCACACGAAGCTAATCGCGTAGGCTCGCAGCTATGAGCACAGCCAACATGAACACCACCCACGGCACGATCGCCATCGAGTTCTTCGACGACGACGCGCCCAAGACGGTCGATAACTTCCGCAAGCTCGCCGCCGACAACTTCTACGACGGCCTCATCTTCCATCGCGTGATCCCCGACTTCATGATCCAGGGCGGCTGCCCAGAGGGGACGGGCACGGGGGGCCCGGGCTACAAGTTCGAGGACGAGATCAACCAGAACAAGGTCGTTCGCGGTGCGCTGGCCATGGCGAACGCGGGCCCCAACACCAACGGCTCGCAGTTCTTCATCGTGACCACGGACAGCGCGCCGTGGCTCGACGGCAAGCACACGGTGTTCGGGCGCGTGACGGCCGGGATGGATGCCGTCGACGCGATCGAGGCGACGCCCACGGGCGGCCAGGACCGACCGCTCGACCCGCCAAAGATCGAAACGATCGAGCTCGACCCGCAGTAGCGCGCGCCAAACACTCCGCCGCGTCCAGTCGGTGGGGTTGAGATGTGCCATGAACGCAAGGCATCTGGCGGTACCTTGCTGTCATGACATCGCAATGGCATCCATTTGCCGACATGGGCGCTGTGCAGCACGCAGAGTTCGTGATCGAGCGCGGCGAGGACGTGTGGGTTTGGGACGCGAACGGCAATCGCTATCTCGACGCCACGGCGAGCCTCTGGTATTCACAGGTTGGACATGGTCGGCGCGAGATCGCCGACGCGATCGCCGCTCAGCTGTCCAAGTTGGAGGCGTACTCGAACTTTGGTGATTTCGCCAGTCCGCCTGCGTTGGAGTTGGCCGACGCGTTGGCCGCCCGGGCGCCGATGCCGGCCAAGGTGTTCTTTGGCTCGGGCGGGGGCGAGGCGATCGACACGGCGGCCAAGCTGGCGCAGCGTTACTTCTTCGAGATCGGCCAGCCCGAGCGGACGATTCTGGTCAGCCGCGAGGGCGCCTATCACGGCACCAACGGGCTCGGAACGGCGCTGGCCGGCATCGCGGCCAACCGGACGGGCTTTCCGCCTTCGCACGGGACGATCCAGGTCTCGCGTGACTCGGTGGACGACCTTGAGGCGACGATCGAGTCAGTCGGGGCCGATCGGATCGCCGCGTTCTTCATCGAGCCGGTGATCGGTGCCGGTGGTGTCCATCCGCCGGCGCCGGGTTACATCGAGGGCGTCTCGGCGCTGTGCGAGCGGACGGGGATTCTGCTCGTGATCGATGCGGTGATCTGCGGGTTTGGTCGTCTGGGTACCTGGTTCGCGGTCGAGCGTTGGGACGCCAAGCCGTCCATGATCGTGTTCGCCAAGGGCGTGACGAGCGGTTATCTGCCCCTGGGTGGCGTGATGATCTCGGACAAGATCGCCGAGCCGTTCTGGGGCGCGGGTGGCGGTTCGGTGTTCCGTCATGGTCCGACGTATTCGGGTCACGCGACGTGCTGCGCCGCCGGTCTGGCCAACATCGCGCTGCTCGAGCGCGACGGGCTGCTTGCGCGTGGGGCCGAGAACGAGGAAGCGCTGCTCGACGCGCTGGCGCCACTCGCGACTCACCCGGCCGTGGCCGAGGTCCGCGGTGGCGTCGGCATGATGGCCGCGGTGGAGCTGGCCGAGGATGTGCGGGCGGCCGACCCCGGCGCAGTGGCGCGCGTGGCGGCCGGCGCACGCAAGGCCGGCGTCCTTCTCCGCCCGCTCGGAACGGGCGTGGCCACCTCACCGCCGCTCACGGCAGAGCCCGAGCACTTCGCAATGATCGCGGATGCGGTCGAGCAGGGACTGGCTGAACTCGCAGCGGGCACTCCCGCCGTACGATGATTCTCAGCCGCCGCGCGTAAGCGACGGTGAGAAGCCAATGCGAATCCTGATCATCGAGCACCAGCCGGATGCCCGTTCGCCCGACAGCCTCCTGGCGGACTGGGCCCGCGCGCGCGGGCACGAGCTGGCGATCGCCAAGGTCCCCGAGCTCAATGGCTGGCCCGACCCACGCGGCTACGACGCCGTGGCCAGCCTTGGGTCTGACGCGTCCGTGCACGCATCCCCGCCGGAGTGGGTGGCCGACGAGCTCGAGTTCCTGCGTCGTGCGCACGAGCACGACGTGCCCGCGCTCGGCATCTGCTTCGGGGGTCAATCGCTCGCCGCGGCCCTCGGCGGCGTGGTCGAGCGCGCGCCGGAGGTCGAGGTGGGCTGGTTCGAGCTGGCCACCGACGCGCCCGAGCTGATCACACCCGGACCGTGGTTCTGGTGGCACGTCGACCAGTTCACCCTGCCGCCCGGCGCCGAGCTGCTCGCGGGCACTGAGGCGCAAACCTCCGCCTTCGTCTCCGGACGCAGCGTCGGCCTGCAGTACCACCCCGAGGTCGACGCCGAGCTGGTCAACTTCTGGATCGACGGCGGTCGTACCAAGCTGGTCAGCCACGGAGTCGACACCGAGCGCCTCGACCGCGAGATCGCCGAGTTCGCCCCCGAGGCCCGCGAGCGGGCCTTCGAGCAGTTCGACCGCATCGCCGCCCACTGGTGGGGTAACGGCAAGTAGCGCGGCCGACGCGTGGCGGTGGCGGTGGCGGTGGCGGTGGCGTTCAGTTCGCGCGTGCCCGGGTGACGGGCCGCTTGGGAACGGCGGCTGGGAAGGGGGTGGGTGGGCTGCTGCTGCGGGCTGTCCGACAACGTTACATAGCGACCGTGGGTGGCCGGCGCCAGGTGACGTTGTCGCGCTGAGAGCCGTTTCGTTACTGAGCGACGTTGGTCCGGGGAGCTCTGTGACGTTGTCGCGGTTTCGCAGCCCGGGTGCGCGAGCTGGCGCCGGCGTTCAGTTCGGGCGTGCCCAGGTTGACCGGCGGCTTTGGGAACGGCGGCGGGGAAGGGATCGGCGGGCTGCTGCTGCGACGAGCACAAACAGCCGGGCCGGACGACTCTCGGGCTCGAGGTTGGGGGGAAACCGCGCCACGACGGGACCTGGTCAGAAGAGCGAAATATAGGTGCGGTTTACTGACCACCCCCCACCCCCCAGAGCGCAGCGGGCCTGTTGTGTGCTGATCACGACCGCCACCACCCCACAGCCCCCTCCACTACCCGCGGAACGCCGACGCGCGGTTCTCGCCCGGCGTGAAGCTCGTGTTAGCCGGCGGCCACTACTTTGAGACCTGGTCTCATCGATTCAAGCAAGCAGGCACCTGGAGGGCATGCCACGCCCCATCCTCGGAGGACTCGATCGGCGCCAGCCGCTGCGTCAGCGCCGTCATGGCGGTGACCGGGTTGGCGCCGGTCCTCATCTCGCGCTGCGCCGCCCTGAGCGCGTGCAGTTTCTGCGAGAACGCCTTCAGCGATGTCTGATACACGTCCGCCACGTCGTCCTTGGGGGGCTTGAGAAGCCGCAGCTTGGTCAGCTCCGGCGTGAATACCGCGATCCCTCGGTTGACGAACCGCATCCCTCCGGCCGGCGAGGTCGGGGTCGGGATGTGGTCGGTCTGGCGGCTCGCCTGCGTGCAGATCGCCGTCGCCTGGCTCCGCAGCTGGCTGTCGGAGAGTCGATCCGAGCCACCACAGCCGGTGAGCAGCACAGCGGCCAGCACGCCGCCCAACGCCGCCCGTCGCTCATCGCAGCGCCACGCCGAACAGTCGCTCCAGCTCGCTCACGGTCTCCTCGGTGCTGGTGTGGTGAATCGTCGCCATCCCTAGCTCGGCCGCCGGCTCCAGATTAAACGGGAGGTCATCGACAAAAACACACGCCGACGGCTCCACGCCGATCGCCTCGGAGCCCAGGGTATAGATCTCCGATGACGGCTTGCGGATGCCGACCTCGCCCGAGATGACCACGCCGTCGAACAACTCGGCCAGCTGGGCGCGGTCGTAGCGGCGGGTGCCCCACGAGTTCGAGATCAGACCCGTCCGGACTCCCGCCGCGCGGGCCCGCGCCACGGCGGTCTGCATCACCTCGTCGGGCCGGGAGCCGGCGAACAGCCGGTCGATCAATCCCGCCGCCGGAACCCCGAGCACGGCGGCAAACCGCGGCTCGAACTCCTCCTCCGGCAGCCGGCCGGTCTCGAGCCCGATGAGCAGCTCGCGGGCACCGCGGTCCTCCCTGAACACCCTGCGCACGGCGCTCGGGTCGAGTCCCTCACGCTCGCAGAAGGAGCGGAACGAGTCGAACAGGTCCGTGGTCAGCACGCCTCCGTAATCGACGAGCAGGCCTCGGTAGCGGCCGTTGGACGAAGACGCGGTCATCGGTCCCGGATGCGACGGCTCAGAAGCCCTCGCGCGTGACCTGGAGGGCGCGGCGGGCCAGCTCGAGCACGCCCTCTCCGAACGACTTCAGATACGGGTCGTCGGTCGAGCCGGCGACGGCGCGCTTGTAGTTGCCCTCCATGAACACCACCGCCTTCCACAAGGCCAGGGTCACGTACCAGCTGAGCGACTGCATCGAGCGCCCCGAGCGCTGCTCGTAGCGATCGATCAGTCCCTGTCGGCTCGGGAATCCGGGCAGCGCCGTCACCGATTGCAGGTTGAAGCGACCGACCTGGTCACCCGGCTGTGTCCAGTGGATCATCATGTAGCCGAGGTCGGCGAGAGGGTCGCCGATGGTCGCCATCTCCCAGTCGAAGATCGCGATCAGGCGCGCTGGGGCAGCGGAGGCGAACATCGTGTTGCCGAGCCGGTAGTCGCCGTGCACGACGGTGGCCGGCGGCGACTCGGGCAGGTTGGCCGCCAACCACGCGCCGACCTCCTCGACCTCGGGGACCTCGCGCGTGCGGTTGACCTCCCATAGGCCGGTGAATCGGCGCAGCTGGCGCTCGAGGTATCCGGTTGGCTTGCCAAATCCCTCGAGGTCGAGCGCGGTCCAATCGACGGCATGCAGCTCGACGAGCGAGTCGATCAGCTCATCGGCGATCCGGCCTCGCTGCTCGGGGGTGTCGAGCGCGTCGGGGATCGAGCCCGTGATCACCTCGCCGTAGATCTGCTCCATGACGTAGAAGGGGGCGCCGATCACGGCCGGGTCGGAGCACACCCCGAGTACCCGCGGCGTCCTCACCGGTGTGGCTTCGAGTGCCTTCAGCAGGCGGGCCTCGCGCAGCACGTCGTGGGCGCTGGGGGGCAGGGGCCCGCGCGGGGGCCGTCGTAGCACCACGCCAGTCGAGAGCGTGAACGTCACGCACGAATGCCCCTCGCCGACCGGCGCGGCGTCGAGGTCGGCCGGCGCAGCCAGGCCGTGGGCGGCCAGGAACTCGCGCAACGGCTCGAGCACGAGCAGGGGCTCTCGGGAGTTGGCGGCTCCCTCCGCCTGCGTGCGGACGATGTCGTCGGGGGCGAGGGCAACGGTCATGAGGGCAGGAGCGTACCGCGCCGGTCTCGCCAAGCGCCCCTCGCCAGCGACGTCATCGTCTGGTAAGAAATTACAGGTCCCTTCCGAGTGTCTTACCGTTCACTTTCGGATGGCGCGCTCGTATTGATCTATCTCACCTGGAGTGCTCGAATGGACCCGAAGCTCTCCGCGAGGGAGAACACGAGCCAAAGGAGTCGCCGTGCGCCGGCTGACGTTGGTCGTTGCTGCCGCCTGCCTGGTCAGTGGATTACTGGCCAGCGGGGCAAGTGCAGATCAGTCCCACTTCGTGGTGGGGCACGTGTATGTAAATGACAATACGGCGGGCCAGAACACCATCGCTGGCTTTGCCCGCCACGCCGATGGAACGCTGACACCGCTGCCGGGGTCGCCGTTTGCCGCCGGTGGTGCGGGAACTGGAGCCAGCATCGGCGCTCAGGGCGCGCTTCAGACCGCCCGCCACGGCCACTACCTGATTGCGGTCGATGCCGGCAGCGACCAGGTTTCGGTGCTCCGGATCAAATCCGACGGGTCGCTGCGGCCGGTCGATCTCGTCGGGTCTGGTGGCAACCAGCCCGTGAGTGTCACCGTTCACCATCGCCTCGTCTACGTGGCCAACAACGGAGACGGTGGCGCCAATTACACGGGCTTCCGGTTCGGGCCCCGCGGGCAGCTGCGCCCGCTTGCCGGTTCGACCGTGTCGCTGCCGGATGGCTCCTCGCCCGGCGACGTTCTCTTCAACGGCGATGGCACCAAGCTCGCCGGCACGCGCGTGGGCACCTCGCTCATCGACAGCTTCAGGGTTCTGCATAATGGGCGCCTGCTGGCCGCGCCGCAGTCCCCGTTCGCGGCCCAGGGGCCCGGTCCGTTCGGAAGCGAATTCCGCCCCACGGATCCCAACCAGCTCTACGTGTCAAACGCCCACGGCGGAACCTTGGCCGGAACCGTGTCGGCCTACGAGGTTTCCTCCAACGGGACGTTGAACTCGATCGACTCCTCGCCGTTCGCCGATTTCCAGACCGCTCCGTGCTGGGTCGAGATCTCGAGCGACGGCAGGTTCCTGTTCACGGTCAACACGGCTACGCCGAGCGTCTCGAGCTACGCCATCGGTCGCGATGGGTCGTTGCATCTGATCGGGAGCACGCCGTTCAGGGCCCCGACGGCCACCGGCCTGTCGCCGTTCGATGCCCGCCTGAGCCCCGATGGCCGGACGCTGTACGTCGTCGACAGCGGGACAGCGCAGGTCAGCGCCTTCCGCG
The DNA here is from genome assembly GCA_963734775.1 of uncultured Solirubrobacterales bacterium. Taxonomy (GTDB): domain Bacteria; phylum Actinomycetota; class Thermoleophilia; order Solirubrobacterales; family Solirubrobacteraceae; genus Palsa-465. Next base: position 222,565 of record CAVTJE010000010.1, on the reverse strand, counting down.
TGAGGGGCGGGGAACTGGCCGAGCTCTCATCCTCGCCCACGTCGCTGCCGTCCGGCGCCACGGCGTTCGGGATTGTCGCCAATTGACATAGCGTGCGGCGAGAAGTCCTGAACAACCCGTGAACTAACCGACACCGACGTCGTCCCGAACGTGATCGCTGCGACAATCGCCCGCATGGACGATCACGTTCGGGGCTCGGTGCTTGTCGTTGACGACGAGCCGACCATCGCGGAGGTGGTCTCGCGCTATCTGCAGCGCGCCGGCTACCGCACCCGCATCGCCGGTGATGGTCGCGCCGCCCTGGAGGCGGCGGCGAGCCAGCGCCCCGATCTCGTCGTGCTCGACCTCATGCTTCCCGGCGTCGACGGGCTCGAGGTCATGCGCCGCCTACGCGACGGTGCTGAGGCCGAGCGCGAACGGATCGCCGTGATCCTCCTCACCGCCAAGGGCGAGGAGTCCGACCGCGTGATCGGGCTGCGCCTGGGGGCCGACGACTACGTGGTCAAGCCGTTCTCACCCGCCGAACTGGTCGCGCGGGTCGACGCGGTGCTGCGGCGCGTGGATACCTCGACCGCGCGTGAAGCCCCGATCGAGCTCCCCGATATGACCATCGACCCGGGTGCGCGGCGGGTGGTCGTGCGCGGTCACGAGGCGCAGTTGACCCAGCGCGAGTTCGACGTACTGTTGTTCCTCGCCCGCCATCCCGGGCAGGTGTTCTCCCGCAACCAGTTGATGGACGCCGTGTGGCATTACTCCTTCTACAGTGACACCTCGACGGTTACTGTCCATGTGCGCCGCCTGCGGTCCAAGATCGAGCTCGATCCGGCGCGCCCGCTGCACATCGAGACCGTGTGGGGCGTCGGCTACCGCTTCCAGCCATGAGGCCGAGAGCCATCCCGCGCGCCGCCGTGACCGGGATCCGCCGCCGGCTCGGCAGCCTGTCGCGGCAGCTCGCGCTGACCGTGGCCATCGGCATCGCGCCAGTGCTGGTGGCGCTGGTGGTGATCGGCCTGCTGATGCTGCTCTCCGGCCACGACATCGCCCTGGTGGCGGCGATCGTGATTGCCGCCGGCGCGCTGGCCGTCCTGGCCGCCAAGCTGCTCGCCGGCGGGATTCTCGCCGACGTTCAGGCCATTCGCGACGGGCTCGGTGCCGTCGGCGCCGGCCAGCGTGACGTGCGGATAGACACGGCGGGGCGTGACGAGCTGGCCGAGCTGGCCCAGGCGGCCAACGCGATGATCGCTCGGCTGCGCGACGAGGAGGCCGCCCGCGAGCGCTCCGAGGAGGCTCGGCGCGATCTCGTCGCCGCCGTCTCGCACGATCTCCGCACGCCGATCACCTCGCTGCGCCTGCTCGCCGAGGCCGTCGACGATGAGGTCGTCGACGGCGAGCTGCGCCGTGGCTACCTCGAACGGATGCGTACCCACATCGACATCCTCAGCTCGCTGATCGACGACCTGTTCGAGCTCTCGCGACTCGAGGCAGGCGACATTCGCTGGTCGCTCGAGCGGGTGCCGCTGCGAGAGCTCGTGGGCGAGACGGTGGAGGCCATGCGCGTCCAGGCCGACCGCAAGGGCGTGGCCGTGCTCAGCGAGGTCTCCGACGGGCTCAGCACGGCCCGGGCCAACCCCGAGAAGCTCCAGCGCGTGCTCTTCAACTTGATCCAGAATGCCATCCGCCACACGCCCGCCGACGGCAGCGTGGTGGTGCGAGCCGAGCCGGTCGACGGGCGGATCGAGATCGAGGTCGCGGACGACGGCGACGGTATCGCGGCCAACGAGCGCGACCGCGTATTCACCGCGTTCTACCGCGGTGGCGCCGACGCCGCTCGCTCGAGCGCCGGGGCGGGACTAGGCCTGGCGGTTTCGCGGGCCATCGTCGAGGCCCACGGCGGGCAGATCTGGCTGCCCGAAACCGCCGCCGGGACGCGCGTGCGCTTCAGCCTCCCCACGGCGGCATAGTCAGTAGTCTTACTACCCTCATCTTCAGGGCATGCCTGAGCTACCTGAAGTTGAAATCACGGCGCGTTTGATCGGCAACGCGATTGTCGGCGCGCGCGTCGAATCGGCGCTCACCCCCGGCATCAACGCGCTGAAGTCGTTCGACCCCCCGCTCGACGCCATCGTGGGGAGCACGCTGACCGGCGTGGAGCGTCACGGCAAGCTGTTCGCGATCGGAGCCGACAACGGCCTGACGATACTCGTGCACCTGATGTCCGCCGGTCGCCTCCAGCTCTTCGATACACGCGCGTCGCTGCGCGACCGGACCTCGCGACTGCTCGTGAGGCTCGAGGACGGGCGCGAGCTGCGCCTGCGCGAGTTCGGGACCAAGCAGCGGGCGTGGGTCAAGGTCCTGCGTTCGGGCGACCTCGAGCAGGACGAGGTGCTGGCCGAGCTGGGGCCCGAAGCCTGGCCGGACCCTCCACCGCTCGAGGAGCTGCTCGACGAGCCCCGTCCGCTCTATGCGCTGCTGCGCGATCAGCACGTGATCGCGGGGATCGGACGCTCCTGGGTCGACGAGATCCTGCATCGGGCCATGCTCTCGCCGTTCAAGCGCGGGTCGGATCTCGATACCGACGAGGCGGAGCGCCTGCGCGAGGCAATCGTCGACTGCCTTGGCGGGGCGCTCGCGCATTACGAGCAGACCCTGGCCGTGCCGATCCCGGACAAGCTGCCGATGCCCCTGACCGTCCATCGGCGCAACGGCGAGCCCTGCCCGCGGTGTGGCGATCGGCTCGAGGCGGTGTTCTACGAGGACTACGTGATGTGTTACTGCCCGACCTGCCAGACCGAGGGCAAGCTGCTTAAGGATCGACGTCTCTCTCGCCTACTGAAGTAGCGCTCCTGCCCGCTTGGGTAAAGTAGGCGCCATGGGGGAACACTCACGTGCCGGTGCACGGCTGCGCTGGCTGATTGCTGTCGCCGGCATTCTGGCCGTCGCGATCGTTGCGGCCTCGGTGGCCGCGAACCACTCCAGCCCGCGCGTCGTGCACGCCGTTGCGACCTCGGCGCGCCACCCGGTCGTTGAGGTCGGCAACATCCCCGGCTGCCGTAGCGGTGCCAGCCCGGTCCGCACCCTCAAGCACTACCACGCCGGGGCGCTCCGCGCCGTGGTGACGCCCGAGACCTTCAAGCTCGGCGTCATGAAATGTGCCCGTAGCGCCGTGGCCGCCGGGTACCGGCTGCATCTAGTGATCCAGTGGTGGGACCAGTGGAAGGACTCCCGCGTCGAGAGCTTCTTCCGCTCGGTGCTGGGGCGCGGCCAGCCCCGGCCCTGGGCGGTGAGCATCGGCAACGAGCAGGAGCTCCGCAATCACGGCGGCAAGCACGGAATTACGGCCAGCGCCTACGCGAGGATCTGGCGCCACGTCGAACCGATCGTCGCCTCGCACGCGCGGCACGCCGTCCGCGTCGCGGGTGAGATCAGCCCATGGCATCTGGCTTGGTTCCAGCAGGCGTTCTCCCATCACCTCCGTGGCGTGCAGGCGATCGCCGGCCATCCCTACGCGTTCCCGCACACCTGGACGCCGAAGGCGTTCGCGAGCTTCGCTCGTCGCCACCACCTTCCGTACTGGTTCGACGAGGGCTACAAGCTCCGCGGCGTCTGGCAGCCAAAATACGCCCGCTCGGCGCACAAGCTCGCCGGGGCGGCGGTCCTCGGCGCGTGGCTGGCCTGAGGCCGGTCCCGGCGATCTGCTCGACAACTCGCCTAATAGACTCTGATCGTGCTCCAACCCGGCGATCCAGCGCCTGATTTCACTCTCGCCGACCAGGACGGCAACGAGGTCTCGCTGTCCGGCCTGCGGGGCAAGTCGGTCGTGCTCTACTTCTATCCCAAGGCGGACACCCCCGGATGCACGGTCCAGGCCTGTGGGGTGCGCGACCACCGGGCCGACTATGAGCGGGCCGGCGCCGTCGTCCTCGGCGTGTCTCCTGACCCCGTCCGCCGTCTGGCCAGATTCGACGGCAAGTACACGCTCGGGTTTCCCCTCCTGGCCGACGAGGATCACTCGGTCGCCGAGGCCTACGGCGTGTGGGTGGAGAAGTCGATGTACGGCCGCAAGTACATGGGGATGGAGCGTTCGACGTTCGTGATCGACCCCGACGGGGTGGTCAAGGAGATCATTCGCAAGGTCAAGCCCGCTCAGCACGACGACCTCGTGCTGGCCAGCCTGGGCGCCGTCTGAGCGCGGCTATCTCGCTGAGCTGAGCGCTACTGCAGGCCTTCGCGCGCTTCGCGCACGAGCGTCACGGCCTCGGGAAACACCCGGGCCATCACCGAGCGGAGCTGCTCGGCCTGCTGGTCGATCGTGCCCTGGATATTGGCGCGGTTCATCGCCGCCACCGTCAGGTCGACCGCAAGCTTGATCGCGTTGTCGGCCCAGGCCAGCTTCTGAGCGCCCTGCATCTGCTCGGCGAACTCGCCCAGACGTCGCTGGAGCTCGTCGGGGTCGCCGAATAGTCCGCCGAAGCCACTTCCTTCCATGTTGCCTATGGTAGCTGCCCGCCGCATTGGGTCAATTCGCGCGTTTCGCCAGCACGGCGATCGTGCCGCCGCGTCCGGCTGCGCCGGCGACGCCCTCGGCGAGAAACGCCACGGGCGCCAGCGGCACGGCGGCTACCGTGACGGCCACGTCGCGCGAGCGCAGCGGGGCGTTTCGCTTGAGCACGTTGTAGAGGTAGGAGGGGTGGCTGGTCACGCGGTTGACCAGCGACTGCCACATGCCGAACGGGTTGTGCTCGAGCAGCAGGTGGTGTGTTGAGGCCACGATGAGCCCATGAGTCGCGAGCAGGGCGCGCAGACCCGGCGGGGTGAAGTGCACCCGATGCCGGGGCACGTCGAGGTGATACCAGCGTTCGGCACCGACGACGGCCTGAATGCTGGCCAGGTTGGGCACGCCGACGAGCAACCACCCTCCTGGCGTGAGCCATTCCCGGATCCGGGCCAGCCCGGCGCCAGGATCATCGAGATGCTCGAGCACGTGCCACAGCGAGACGACATCGACCGAAGCGGCCTCGACCTCGGCGTCGGCGATGCTCGCCCCCGTGACCGGGGCGCCGATGAGGGCCGCCGCGTGGACGCCCCGCAGCGATGGCTCGATGCCCACGGCGTCGTAGCCCGACCGCCGCGCGGCGCCGACGAAGCGACCGCGGCCGGCACCGACGTCAAGCAGGCGCGCCGGTGGGGCTGCCACCCGGCTCAGCAGCGCCAGGCGCTGGCGATCGAAGGCCCGCAGCAGTGGCATCGCGAGCCGGTAGAGCCGGGGCTCGCCCGAGGCGTAGGCACCGCTGTCGTGCAGGTCAACCTCGCTGTCGCCCACGGTGACGGCCGACCGGCATCGGTTGCAACGGCGCAGCAGGAACGCGGGCGGCCCGTGATCGGGCTCGGCCGAGGGAACGGTGCGCCAGTCGCGCAGGATCCCTCCGCATGCCGGGCAGGTGGCTGCGGCTTTCACGCGCCGGACCGTACACTCGCCGAGTGTTTGGGTCGACGCCGAATGCGAAGCTCCGTGGCGGCATTGAGCTTGCCATCCGCGTCGCCGCGCCCGTTCTCGACCTGATGTTGTTCGTCGGGGACGGGGTCTCGCGGGTCCTGCATCCCGGCGATCGCGGCTACAGCCTGGCCCGCGTGCCCCACGAGGGCGACTCGGCGCCTCAAGGGCTGGAAACCAGGACCCCGCACGCGCCGCGCTCACCCACCCAGCCCCACTAGCATGTCAGCGCGATGACGGCCGACGAGACCCTCGCCCACGAATCCCGCGTCCTGCCACGCCAGGCGATCATCGCCGGGGCGGCGGGCGTGCTGCTGCTCCTCTCGGCGATCCTGCAGTTCACCGGTGCGCACACGTCGGTCAACGAGCTGACGCTCGGGCTGATCTACGCCAACAAGCGGCACGTGACCGACATCATCGCGGCGGTCTTGAACGGTGTGGCGCTCCTCTGCGTGGCCGGCACGCTCGTCTTCCTGTTCAACGCTACGAACGCACGCAGCCCCGGGGTGCAGGTCTACATGCGATGGCTGGCCGTCGTCGGGGGTGTGCTGGCCGCCGTGAGCTCCGTGGCCAACACCGTCCTGATCGCCATCAAGGCCCATCAGTTCGTCACCCAGGGAGACCAGACCTACGTCCAGGCGAACCACCTGACCACCTCGAGTGTCCTCACCCTGTTCCAGTACGGCAACCTGCTCGGCGCGCTGCTGGTCGCGATGTCGCTGGTCCTCATCGGCCTGGGCGCGATGCGGGTCGGCCTGCTGACCCGCTTCATGGGTTATCTGGGGATCTTCTCGGGCGTCCTGCTCATCTTCCCGCTCGTCCAGGTCCCCGTGGTGGAGGCGTACTGGCTGCTGGCGCTCGCCTATCTGTTCACGGGCCGGTGGCCCAGCGGCCTGCCGCCGGCGTGGGCGAGCGGCAAGGCGGAAAAGTGGCCCTCGTCGGCGGAGATGCGAGAGGAGCGAATCCGCGCCCGCGGCGGCACCCCGCCGCGAGGGAAGCGCGCCAAGCCCGCCCCGACGCCGGCACCAGAACCGGTTGCGGCGGGTCCGGCCGGCCGCACGCGAGCCGGCACGCCCAAGCGCAAGCGCAAGCGCCGCAAGTAGCCCGGCGCAAGTAGCACGGTTCGGACATCCGTCCGCCCAGCTATCGCTCATCACAGCGCGTGCCGATGGTTCGGCGCAGGCCCAGTTGCGACAACCGTTAGCTCGCTGCAACAGTCGCTCGGTTCCGGCGTCACCTCTGTCGGACTCTCCGGGATGCAGTGGCGGGCAACGCCCCGGCCGAGACTGTCCTGGCCCCCGTTCCACGCCGGGGGCCAGGACTGCGGGGCCCTTCGGTAACCGGTGGTCGCGCGGCCCCGACCGTTCATCCCGGTGGCGATGCCGTTCATCGATCGGCGGTTGTACGACCCCATGTAGGCGGGCATCTTTGCGGGCACTCGTCAACCAGAGGAGGGAAGATGGCAACTACTACTCCTGGTGCCCGGGAAGCCGACGTCGCGCCGGCACCCGACCCCACCGGAGGTCGGTCGGCCACGTGGGCTCCCGCGGATCCAGGGCCGCTCGGCCTGGCCGGGTTTGCCGGGACGACGTTCGTGCTGAGCATGATCAACACGAACCTGGTCGGCATCGGCTCGCTGCCCGTGGTGTTCGGGCTCGCGCTGGCCTACGGCGGCATCGCTCAGTTCGCCGCGGGGCTGTGGGAGTTCCGCACCGGCAACACGTTCGGTGCCGTGGCGTTCTGCTCGTTCGGCGCGTTCTGGATCTCGTACTACTTCCTTGTTCACACGGCGCTCCCCGTGAAATCGGCCCACAGTGCCATCGGTCTGTACCTGTGGATGTGGGCGATCTTCACCGGCTACATGTTCATCGGGTCGTTGCGGACCACGGGCGCCGTCGCGGCGGTGTTCCTGCTGCTGACGATCACGTTCGTCCTGCTGGGGATCGGCAACTCGGCTCTGTCGGGGACGCTCAGCACCACGAACGGGACCATCAAGCTCGGTGGTTGGTTCGGTCTGGCCACGGCGATCGTGGCCTGGTACGCGTCGTTCGCCTCGGTCGTGAACTCGACCTTCGGCCGCACGATCGCACCGGTGTTCCCGCTCCGGGGCTGATGCCCGTCAGCGTGGCTAACCAAGGGCTACTCGGGTAGAACTAGGAACATTGAAATCGCGGCAGCATCGCGGTGGCTCGGGCGCCGGCAGTCCTGCCGGCGCCCTGGCTTCGCGGTCTGAGACGCGAGACCGTTCGAAGGAGAAGGCTTCAATGGCAGACACGGCAACGACACCGGCCGGCGGGGAGTCACTCGAGGCAAAACTCGAGGGGATGCTCGACATCGAGAAGTTCGATCCGCCCGAGCAGTTCCGCGCGAACGCCTTGCTCAATGACCCCGCGATCTATGAAGAGGCCGAGAGGGACTGGAAGGGGTGGTGGCTGAAGCAGGCCAAGCAGCTCCACTGGTTCAAGGAGCCAACCGAGACCGTCGATGAGTCGAATCCACCCTTCTACAAGTGGTTCGCCGACGGGAAGCTGAACGCCTCCTACAACTGCCTCGACCGCCACGTCGAGGCGGGGATCGGCGATCGGATCGCCTTTCACTGGCGGGGCGAGGCGGGCGAGGAGCGCGATCTCACCTATGCCGATCTGCACCGTGACGTCCAGCGCTTCGCCAACGCGCTCAAGGACCTCGGCGTCGAGAAGGGCGACGTGGTCGGCATCTACCTGCCGATGGTGCCCGAGGTCATCATCTCGATGCTCGCCTGCGCGCGCATCGGCGCCCCTCACAACGTCGTGTTCGGCGGCTTCTCGGCCGAGTCGGTCAAGGAGCGCATGGAATTCTCGCAGGCCAAGGCCCTGATCACGATCGACGGCGCGCGCCGGAAGGGCAAGACGGCGCCGATCAAGCAGCAGGTCGACGCGGTGATGGAGGGCCTCGGCACGCTCGAGCACATCATCGTCGTCAAGCACACGGCCGCGGAGTGCGAGATGAAGGACGGCCGCGACGTCTGGTTCCACGAGATCATGGAGAAGGCCGATCCCGAGTGCCCGGCCGAGGAGCTCGACGCCGAGCACCCACTCTACGTCCTCTACACCAGCGGCTCGACGGCCAAGCCCAAGGGGGTCCTCCACACCACCGGGGGGTACCTCACCGGCGTCAAGGCGACCCATCGCTACATCTTCGACCTCAAGCCCGAGCACGACGTCTACTGGTGCGCGGCCGACGTCGGCTGGGTCACCGGCCACTCGTACATCGTCTACGGCCCGATGGCCAACGGCGCCACCAGCGTGATGTGGGAGGGAGCGCCGGATTATCCCCACAGGGGGATCTGGTGGGAGATCGCCGAGCGCTACGGCGTGACGATCTTCTACACGGCCCCCACGGCGATCCGCGCGTGCATCAAATGGGGCGCCGAGCACGTCGACAAGTTCAACCTCGACAAGCTGCGGCTGCTGGGCACGGTCGGCGAGCCGATCAACCCCAAGGCGTGGCTGTGGTACTACGAGGTCGTCGGCGGCGAGCGCTGCCCGATCGTCGATACCTGGTGGCAGACCGAGACGGGGGCGATCATGATCTCCCCGCTGCCGGGGATCACCGCGACCAAGCCAGGGTCGGCCACGCAGCCGTTCCCGGGGATCGCTGCCGAGGTGGTCGACGAGCGCGACGGCAAGCCGGTCGACGGCCAGGGCCTGCTCGTCCTCACCCGCCCGTGGCCATCGATGCTCCGCACGCTTTACAAGGAGGAGGACCGCTTCGTCGAGACGTACTTCTCCAAGTTCGACCGCGAGACCTACCTGGTCGGCGACGCCGCCCGCAAGGACAGCGATGGTTACTTCTGGGTCATCGGGCGGATCGACGACGTGGTCAACGTGTCGGGCCACCGGCTCTCGACCGCCGAGGTCGAGTCGTCGATCGTCTCCTACCAGATGGTGGCCGAGGCGGCCGTGATCGGGCAGAGCGACGAGGACACCGGCCAGGCGATCTGCGCGTTCGTGACGCTCCAGGGTGACACGGAGGGCACCGACCAGCTGATCGAGGACATTCGCGGCCATGTGGCCGACCGGATCGGCAAGTTCGCCCGGCCCAAGCGGATCATCTGGGCCGACGATCTGCCCAAGACCCGCTCGGGGAAGATCATGCGCCGGCTGCTCCGCGACATCGCCGAGGGCCGCGCGCTCGGCGATGTGACCACGCTGCGTGACCCCGACGTGATGGCAGCGCTCGAGGGGAAGATCAAGGAAGAACAGGCTGCGGAGGAGTAGGAGAAAGAGGGGCCGCCCCGGCGGCCCTGTTTCACAAAGCCAATCGACGACCCAGCTCGGCCACGTGGCGGCGGGCAATGGGGACCGTCTGCCCGTCGGCGAACGTGAGGTCGGCCGTCCCGCCCAGCTGCGGGCGCAGCTCGACCGCCTTGTACAGGTTGGCCACGTACTGGCGGTGGACCCGCACGAATCCGAACGGCTCCCACCGGCGCTCGACATCGGCGAGCGTGGCGCGCAGGAGGTAGCGGCCGTCAGCCGTGACGATGCGAACGTAGTCGCCATGCGACTGGACGTAGAGGATCGAGTTGCGGGCCAGCAGCCGCGTGGCGCCGCCGCGGACATTGGCCACGGCCACGAGCTCTCCGTCGGCTGTCGAGGGCTGATGCGCGCGGGAGTGCCCGTTGCCGGCCTCGCTCTCCACCGCCAGCCGAGATCCGGTCCAGCGTCTCCTCGATCCGGGCCCGGCTGACCGGCTTGCGCAGATAGTCGAGCGCGTGGAGCTCGAAAGCGTCGACGGCGGCGTTCTCGTACGCGCTGACGAACACGATCTGGGGTGGCTGGGCGAAGCGCCGCAGGACGCGTCCGAGCTCGAGGCCGTCGAGGTCGGGCATCCGGACGTCGAGGAAGATCGCATCGTAGGCCTGAGCCGAGGCCAGGACGAGCGCGTCGTGGCCGTCGCGGGCGCACTCGACCTCCTCCACGATCGGGCGAGCTGCGCAACAGCCGCGCCAGATCGTCGAGCTGGGTGCGTTCGTCGTCGACGGCCAGGATGGTCAGCCGGTCGGCGCTCACGCCGACCTCGCCAGTTCCGGCTCGGCCGGCTCGCCGCGCAGGTTGGGGACGGTCATCACCGCCGTCGTACCCTCGCCGACCACGGACTCAACCTGCAACGCGTAACGATCGCCGAACGTCGCCCGCAGGCGGGCGTTGACGTTGGAGAGACCGATCCCGCCGCCGGCGCCCGCCAGCACCGCCGGTACGCGCTCGGGATCCATCCCCGTGCCGTCGTCGGTGACGCGGAGCTCCACGTCACTGCCAACGGTGCGTGCCCTGACCGCCACCCGGCCGGTACCGGCGCGGCGCTCGACCCCGTGGCGCACGGCATTCTCGACCAGGGGCTGGACCGACATCGCCGGCACGACGACGTCCCGCGTCTCCGGTGGGATGTCGAACAGCACGTGGAGGCTGTCCCGGAACCGCGCCTGCTCGAGGCGGAGGTAGCGCTCGACGTGGTCGAGCTCCTCGCCCAGCGTCACGTACGAGCGGCCGTCGCGGAACAGGTAGCGGGTGAACTCGGCGAAGTCGATCAACAGCTCGCGGGCTTCGTCGGGCCGGGCGTGGATGTTGCCGGCCACGGCGGCCAGCGCGTTGTAGATGAAGTGCGGGGAGATCTGAGCCCGCAGCGCACGCAGTTCAGCGTGGGCCAGGCGCTCCTCCTGCTCGGCCAGGACCGAGAGCGCGACCTGGGCCGAGACCAGGCTGGCCGCCTCGGCGACCACGCGCAGCTCGGCCTGGCTGGGGCGACCCGTCGAGCGATAGAACGCGATCAGGCTGCCGGCGCGCCGGTCCTGCACCGTCAGCGGCGCGAGCACGGCGGAGCGAAGCGGGCATGTCGGGTCGGACGAGATCAGCTTCGGGACCACGTGCAGGTGGTCGTCGGGAGTGCGAACCAGCAGCCGGGAGAGCAGATCCCCGGGCCGCACCTGCTCGCGGCCCTCGCCGTCGATGGCCAGCACCGCGCGAGTGTCGGCGAGGGCGATCGCCGCCGCGCCGGTGAGGGCGCGCAGGTGCGGCGCCGCCGCCGCGGCTGAGCGCGGGGTGAGCCCGCGACGGAGGTGGGGCAGCGTCGCCGTCGCCGCGTGTAGGGCCGACTGCATGCCCGCTGCTTTGGGGGTCTGCGACGTCCGTGGCGCGCGTAAGACCCTCCAGGCCGCGAATACCGCGGCGGTGATCCCGATCCCCACCAGGACACCAACCAGCACAGTCATGTTGTCTGATGGGAAAGCTTACCGGCGGATCGCCGTGGACTTGCTTGGTGAGGCGCCAGCGATGATGATGTGCCTATGAGCCCTACATCCCTAGCTTCCTACGAACAGGCCCGTTCCGAGCATCGCTGGGAGGTCCCCGCGCGCTACAACATCGCGGCCGATATCTGCGACCGTCATCCGCGCGACAAGCCCGCGATGATCCACGAGGACTTCCGCGGCCAGGTCCGGCGGGTGAACTGGGGTGAACTCCAGGACGCCTCCAATCGCTTTGCCAACGTGCTGGCGGCTCACGGTGTGGAGCGGGGCGATCGCGTCGCGATGTTGCTGCCGGCGACGCCCGAGACCGCGGCGGCGTTCTTCGGTACCTGGAAGGTGGGGGCGATCCTGCTCTCGATGTCGGTGCTGTATGGCGATGAGGGCATCCGCCACCGACTGACCGACTCGCAGGCCAAGGTCCTCGTAACCAACGCCGAGAACGCCGATCGGATCGAGCGCTCGCTCGTCGAGCAGGTGCTGATCCTCGACGATGCGCTGCTCTCCCAGGGCTCGACGACGTTTGCCTGCGTCGACACGGCCGCGGACGACCCGGCCCAGCTGTACTACTCATCGGGCACGACCGGGCTGGCCAAGGGGATCCTTCACGCCCACCGGTACATCCTCGGCCACGAGGAGTTCCTCTACTGCCACGACGTGCAGGACGGAGAGGTGTTCCACGGAATGGGCGAGTGGGCCTGGGCGGCCGGGATCTGTCCGCTGCTCGGGCCGTGGCGCCACGGCGCCATCCAGGCGGTCTACCAGCGCGAGGGCGGATTCGACCCTGGCAAGCAGCTCGACTTCCTCTCGCGCCACGAGGTCACCAACGTGTTCGGGACCCCGACGGCGATCCGCTCGATGATGTCGATCGGCGATGCCGGCACCCGGTACCCGCAGAGGTTCCGCATCGTCTGCTCGGCCGGTGAGCCGTTGAACCCCGAGGCGATCCGGTGGTTTCGCCAGCAGTACGACATCACCGTGCTCGACTACTACGGGCTCACCGAGTCGTATCCACTGTGCGCCAACTATCCGTTCATGGAGGTGCGCGAGGGTTCGATGGGCAAGCCGATGCCGGGGTGGGAGGTGGCGATCCTCGACGAGGACGAGCGTCCCGTGATCGCGGGCGAGCGCGGCGAGATATGCCTGAGGGCTCGGACCAATCCCCACTATCCGCTCGGGTACTGGAACCGGCCCCCCGAGGATTCCGACGAGGTCTTCGGCGGGGAGTGGTTCCACAGCAAGGACGCCGCCCGGACCGACGACGACGGCTATTTCTGGTACGAGGGGCGGGCCGACGACGTGATCATCTCGGCCGGCTACCGGATCGGTCCGTTCGAGGTCGAGTCGGCGTGTCTGGAGCATCCAGCGGTCGCCGAGGCGGCCGTCGTAGCCTCGCCGGACGAGCGCCGCGGCAACGTGGTCAAGGCCTTCGTGGTCCTGGCCTCGGGCCACGAACCCTCGGACGCGCTGGCCGATGAGATCAAGGCCTACGTGCGCGACCATCATTCCGCCTACGCCTATCCGCGACGGATCGAGTTCGTCGGCGACCTCCCGAAGACGCTGACGGGAAAGATCCGCCGCATCGAGCTGCGCCAGCGAGAGTTCGAGAATCAGTGATGAGGAGGCGCCCGCTGTCATCAGGCTGACGCCCGCGCTAGGGATGCGTTAAGGCCGCCTCGACAAGCGCCGCCCCGGAGTTAGGATCCCGCGCACGTAGGGGGACCACAACTCAAAGGGAGGTAAGGGTTTCCATGACTCCTAGGCAGCGTGTCCTGCTGTCGGCGATGGTCTGCGTCCTTGTCGGTGCACTGGCACCGGCCGCACTGGGCAAGACGCACTTCCATCCGCGCGTCGGCGGGGCACTCGGTCTGATTCCACCCGTCAACAAGCAGGGTGTGTTTGGCGCCAACGACGTTGCGTCCGGCGCTCTCACCCCGGTGACGTATCACGGCGGCGCCGTGATGGCGGGCGGAGTGACCGTCCATACGATTTTCTGGGCCCCGTCGGGGTTCTCGTTCCAGGGTTCGCCTGGAGTCGGGATCCCGACCTACAAGGGAATGATTCAGCAGTTCTTCACCGATGCCGCGGCTGACAGCACCGGCACCAGTGGGGCGGCGTGCGCCCCGGGTGCCTGCAACATGTTCACGGTGCTGCCGCAGTTCCGACAGGGCTCCACGGATGGCACGCCTCCGGCATCTGGCCAGTACACGATCAACTACAACTTGGCCACAGACTCGATCCCTGACACTCAGCCCTACCCATCGTCGGGCCAGTGCGCGTCGCCCAACAACGCCACGGGTGCGTGTCTGACCGACGCGCAGGTACAGGCGGAGGTCGATCGGGTCGTGCAGGCAACTGGTGGCCAGCCGCGTGGGCTGCACAACCTGTGGTACGTGTTCCTGCCGCCCAACGTGGATGAGTGCATCCTCCCGGGCGTGTGCGGGACGAACGCGTTCGGCGGCTACCACTCGGTGTCCGACGTGGGCCACGGCACGACGATCTACGCCGTGACGATCGATCCGATCATCGAGGCCGGTGCGATCTCCCAGGGGGCCGACCCGCAGGGCAACCCCGACGCTGAGGTGACGGCGGACATCGCCGGGCACGAGACGGTCGAGGCGATGACCGATCCGCAGGGCGTCGGCTACATGGACCCGAACGGATTCGAGGTGGCCGACAAGTGCGAGTTCGGTCCCCAGCACGGCACTCCGCTCGGCTTCGCCAGTAATGGCTCGCCGTACAACCAGGTCATAAACAGCGACAAGTGGCTCCTTCAGGAGATGTGGTCAAACGCCGACAACGGTTGCGTCCAGGCGACAACCAAGACCTCGAGCCCATTACCGCTGCCCCAGGTGTTCCTCAAGCAGTTCAGCACCTCGGTGAGCGGGAACATCGGACGCACCACGGCCGGCGTCGGCGTGCGCGTGTCGGTGCTGCGCATGGGTGGGGGCGGCAATCCCGTCCAGGTGGCCTCGGGCACCGGGACGACGAACGCCGGCGGCCAGTGGTCGCTGGCCCTGCAGCGTCCGGTTGGCGACGACCGCGATGAGATCGACGTCACCTATTCGGGCGCCGGAGCGCCCTCGCCCAGCCATCAGGTGATTCTCACCGGCAACGGCGGCAACCCGTTCACCGAGTCCGGCTGGACGGGATGGACGGCGATGGACAACGGCACCGCCGTGACGAACGGCGGGGGCCCGCAGTTGCAGATCGCTCCGTGCTTCCAGACCGGTGTGCTCCAAGCCACGATCAACGGCTCGATGATCCCGCCGCCCAACGGCGACGATGGGATCGTCGATACGTGCAGCACGCAGACCGACGTGGCCACGGTCCCGCTGAGCAGCCCGGTCACGGCCGGCCAGGCCCTGACCGTCAGCTCGAATGACAACCGCGCGTTCCAGGACCCGAACCTCACGGCTGTCCCGAACGTGGTCGGCGGTCTGGCCAAGCTGACCGTGCCGGTCGGCGAGCCCGACTCGGTGTCGACGTTCCAGAGCCCGCTGATCTTCACGCCGGGCGGCTTCCCGACCTGCTCCGCAGATCTCGAAGGCCGCAGCGTGTCGTGCACCGGCCTGGTGCCGGGGCACGCGTACACGGTCACCGATGGCGGGACCCATCGCTCGGCCTCGGCCGACGACACGGGAGCCATCGCGGTGTCGATCATGGTTCGTCGCGGCAACTCCGTGTCGCTATCGAACGGCAGCCGGACGCTCACCACCCTGCATGTCGCCCGCCTGCGGGTCGACATCAAGGCCGAGCAGACGGTGCTGTCGGGCGGCAGCTGCGAAGCCGACAACTACTACGCTCCGCCCATCGGCACGGCAGAGACCAGCGGTTCCGCTGGAGCGCCGTCCGATCTCGTCGGGGGGCCCGCGCTCACGGGTGTGATCTGCCCGCCGAGCGGTCACGCGGCCGGCCTGCCGTCGTCACCGATCGTCCAGACGGACGAGCGCAGTGGCGGCAGCACCCAGACCGAGGTGCCCGATATCGAGAACACCTCGCCCCTCGACGCCGAGACGCTGTACGGCACGTTCACCGCGCTGGCCCAGTCCGGCCTGCCCGGACCGAACAACTCGGTGACTCCGACCGACAGCACTTCCAAGATCGCGCTGACGATCAGGAAGGCGTCGGGCGGAGGTGTGGTGTTCCACGCCAAGAACGTGGACACCGCCAACGGCGTCAGCGTCAAGGGGGTGAAACCAGGGACCTACAAGGCGACCTGGGTGCTCTCTGATGCCAATGGCGACACGCGCACGATGACCACACGGTTCATCGAGCAGCCTGGCCTCAACAAGGCCAAGCCGCTGAGGGCCATGGTGACGTGCAAGCTGGTCAGGAACCACAAGATCAAGTGCTCGATCACCTTCATGTCGAACACGACGAAGGGCAGGCTGCGGGTTGCCCTGTCGCGCGGCGGCAAGGTGGCGGCGCTCGGCCACGGCTCGGTCAGCCACGGCAAGGCGCAGCTCACCCTCCGCGAGACCCGGCGCATAGCCCGTGGCAGGTGGACGATGACCCTCGTGTTGACGCAGCCGCATCAGGCCGCGAAGACGACCACGAAGGTCGCGCTCCGCGTCAAGTAGCGCATCAGCAGGACGAGACGGCATGCCCCCGGTCCGCGCTGCGGGCCGGGGGCGTTGTCGTGTGGGGGCCTCCGTCCTCGCGGTCGTGAGGCGCCCCGCCGGCCAGCGCACCCGAGGGGCGGGCCCAGGCCCGGCGACCGGGCGAGCTACTTCACGGCCTTACCGGTGGCCGTCTCGCCGAACCACTTGCCACCGAACAGCGGGAAGCCGACGTAGTCGGTCTGGCCCGGCCCGGTATCGCCCGAGTAGGTGTACAGCGGGTGGCCGAAGTAGGTGACCTGATGCTTGCCGTTCGGCAGCTTGATCGACCCCAGCTTCGACTTCTGGATCCCGGGGCCGGCGACCGGCCTGCCCTTGGTGGTCACCGGGGGCCAGATCGAGGTACAGGTCTTGATCTTCACGCACACGTCCTTGTTGGGCTTGTCCCTGGTAAACGTGTACAGCGTGCGGCCCTTCGCGTTGACCACGAGCTTGCCCAGGTTGGTTTTTCGTAGGCCGATCTTGGCTCCGCCGCTGGCTGCGGACGCTATCCCAGCCATGCTGAGAGCGAGGACCCCCGCCAGCACGATCATGCGCTTCATGAACTCACCTCCGGTAGCTGCGATTTCTACCTCCAGACGCCGGATAGCGTCGAGAGCTTCCCGACGTGGCCTAAAGCCGGCCAACCGCCGGCTGACAGCCTGACGCTGACCTTGCGCACGTTTGCCAGCGCCACGACGAGTGATGCGGCGTATTGCCACGCCCGTCCCTTCCCCATCTTCACGGAGCTTTCCGGTGGTGCTCAGCTTTGCGCGCCGGCCCGAGCCTGCGTGCGCATCTCGGAGAGGATCCGCTCCAAGCGCGGCTCGGTCACCGTGTCGACGTGGTTCATAGCCTCGGCCACCGCCGGATGCACGGCGGCGATCTGGGCGTGCATCTCGTGCGCCACCGCGCGGTAGCTGGGATGTCCCTCGCGTCCCGAGCGGAGCTCGATCAGCTGCATGGCCTCGCGGGCGTTGAGATCGAGGACGTAGCGGATCCGGTAGCCGAGGCACAACGCGTATGGGGCCGCGGTTGCCATCCCGGCCGCGACGAGACGGTCGTACTCCCGGTGGGAGAGCTCGAGCGCGCGGCGATACTCATCGCCGCACCCCGAAAGCTCGACCTGCTCGGGCACGCCGGCCCCCAGGTCGGGCGTGAGCGCCTGCCACTGGACGGTCAGCATCCGGTGTCGCTGGAGGTCGCGGAAGGCGCCGTAGTCGGAGACGATCTCGAACCGGTAGCGCACCGCCTCAAACCCGCGCCCGGGCCGGTGGCGGCGATTGGCGCGCTCCCCGACCACGTCGGCCAGCAGTCGCGCCCGCTGTTCGTCCGACAGCGCGGCGATCGACTCGCGGATCGCCTCCTCGGGGGCTGCCGTCGCCTCGAACACCGACGCCACCAGCAGGTCGTCCTCGTCTCCCTGCACCGACAGCAGCCGTACCGACGGACCGCCGCTGCTCTCGTCGTCGCGGTCCAGCCCGAGGCGCCGCGCCCAGCGCTCGCCCGTCGCCGCCCGGGACTCGAGATAGGCGATCCAGGCCCCGCCGCGATCCGGGCGCTCGACCCGCGCGACGAAGCTCGGCATGATCGCCTTGACCTCGCGGAGGATCATGTCCCCGTAGCTGCGAGCCTCGGGGAGCGGATGGGCCAGCAGGTGGAGCACGAGCTGTTCGTAGGTCTGGCCGGTGGCGTAGATGCCCATGTGTGACAGCGAGGCGGCCGGGAGCAGGCCGCGGAGCAGATCGAGCGCCTTGGCCTTGATCGCGCGCGTGTGCGCACCTGGGGCCTCGTCGGGGCGGCAAGGGAACTCCTCGGCCGCCCACGCCATCACGGTCGGGAGCGCGCGGGAGTAGATCGAGAACAGCTCGTCCATCGCCTGCCTGTAGGCCGGCCCGAGGTCCCGGTCGCGGTAGTAGCGGAAACCGCCGGGCGGGTCGGGCATCGGCGCGTCGTAGGCGATGTAGCGGGTGGACTGCTCCAGGTAGGCGCCCAGCCGGGGGCGCTGGAGGATCTTGGTGAGCACGTTCGACACCCATTCACAGGCGATGTGGGCGCCGCCGAGCTGCGCCACGGAGTCGTCTCCGTAGCCGAGGAAGATCCGCTCATACAGCGACGCGGCCCGCTCACCCTCGCCTCCGTCCCAGCCCACGCCGGCGCCGGGGACGTCGTCGGCGAACTCGTCCAGGAAGAGCCGCCGAAGCGTTCCCTGATAGCGCGAATACCGCGCGAACATGGCACCCTTGACCGTCTCGGGGAGGTTCACAAGGGCGAACACGGGGCGGTCGAGGTTGGTGAAGTGGGCCCTCAGGCGCTCCCGCTCGGTGTCGGTGAAGCTCTCGACCGGATATTGCACGGACGGCTGATCGTAGCGGGGCGAGCGGAGGGCTCGGAGCGCCGCCCGGGAGCAGGAACCAAGCGGATCGTCAGCCGGCTAGAAGATCCCTGTGAAGGCGTTGCCCGCGTGCGCCGCGAGGTCGAACAGCGGCGAGGGGAAGATCCCGAAGAAGATGCTGGCCGCGGCGAACAGGCCGGCCACGAACACGACCTCGGGCTGGCCGAACCGGGCGCGCGCGCCTGCGGGCTCGAGCTCGTCGGCCTCGGGCGAGCCGCCGGCGATGGGGGCCAGTGAGGCGCCCGCGGGCGTCGGGGCACCCCGGGGCGTCATCCACATCGCTGCCACGACGCGCAGGTAGTAGCCGAGCGAGATCATCGAGCCGATCACGAGCACGATGGCCAACCAGGTGTAGTCGCCGTCGACGAGCGCGTGGATGAGCTGGAACTTGCCGATGAAGCCGACCGTGCCCGGGATCCCGGCCAGGGCCAGCATGGCGACCGTGAGCGGCACGGCGAGCCACGGGCGCGAGGCGCCGAGCCCGGCCAGGCCGGCGATGTCATCGCCCTTTCCGTCGCGCTCCTGGGCGACGATGACCGCGAACGCGGCCATGTTCATGGCCAGGTACACGCACAGGTAGAGGACCGTCGCCTCCACGCCGAGCTGAGTGCCGACGAGCACGCCCCCGAGCATGTAGCCCGCCTGGGCCACGCCCGAGTAACCGAGCATCCGCTTCATCGACGACTGGCCGAGAGCACCGACGTTGCCGACGATGATCGTGATCGCCGCCAGCGCGGCGAGCATCGGAGCCCAGCTTTCCTGAGCGCCGATCACGGCCACGTCGAAGAAGCGCAGAAACGCGCCCAGCGCGGCCGCCTTGGTGGCCGTGGCCATAAACCCGGTGATCGGGGTGGGTGCTCCTTCGTAGACGTCCGGCGTCCACTGATGGAAGGGGGCGATCGAGGCCTTGAAGGCGAACCCGACGATCACGAGCCCGATGCCGGTGAGCATGAGCACATCGCTGCCCAGGCTGCCCGATGAAACCTGGGCGATCTTCGCGTAATCGGTCGACCCCGTGGCGCCGTAGACGAGGGCCAGCCCGTACACAAGCGTGGCCGAGCCGACGGAGCCGATGATCAGGTACTTGAGCCCCGACTCGAGGGAGCCCTCGCGGCGCATGTGACTCGCGCACAGCACGTAGAGCGGGATCGACAGCAGCTCGATGCCGACGAACAGCGTGACGAGGTTCTGGGCCGAGACGAACACCCCCATGCCCATCACGCTGAACAGCAGCAGCGAGTGATACTCGCCGTGGCCGGCGTCGTGGGCGGCCGTCTCGCGCCAGGACAGGATCACCGCGGCGAACGCCGAGACGGCGAACAACAGGTCCAGGATGAGGGCCAGATCGTCCATCCGCAGGGCAGCCGAGATGATCGATCGGTGATGGTGGAACTGCGAGATCTCGAGGCCGATGGCCACGGCCAGGGTCACGAGCGTGAGGGCCGGGACCACCCGATGGCGGACGACCTCGGGTCGCAGGAGCCCGACGAGCAGGACCACGAGCGCTCCGGCGGCCAGCGCCGTCAGCGGCGACAGCGACGCCCAGTCAATGTGCGGTCCCTTGATATGGGCCAGGGCGATCATCGCGAGGCCACCTGGACGACCGGGGTCAGGTTGATCGCAGGATCGGTGTTGACCGTCGACTGCGAGCGCTTGAGGAAGAACTGCGGGTAGAAGGCCAGCACGAGAATGACCAGGACCAGCGGTACGACGGCCAGGGCGTCGCGCCATCCGATCTCGCGCGATGTGACGCCCGGGCCGACGCGGTTGTGCATCGCGCCGATGAACATTCGCAGCGCGTACACGGCCGCACCGACAACGCCGAGGAAGGCGATGATGGCGATGACGAGCTTGGCCCGGAAGGTCCCGAGCAGGATGAGGAATTCCCCGACGAAGTTGGACGATCCCGGCATGGCCAGCGTGGCCAACGCGACGATCAGGAACAGCGAGGCGAGGACGGGCGCGCGGAATGCGATCCCGCCCATGTCACGCAGGTTCTCCGAGCCGCCGGCGCGGGCGGCCAGGAAGCCCACGATGAAGAACATCGGCGCGGTGACGATCGCGTGGTTGACCATCTGGAGCAGCGCGCCCTGGGCTCCCTGCGGTCGCAGCGAGAAGATCCCCAGCGTGATGAAGCTGAGTTGGGCGATGCTGGAGTAGGCCACGACCAGCCGGGCGTCCGTGGTCGTGTAGGCGATCGAGGTTCCCCACAGGATCGAGACCAGGGCGATCAGCAGCATGAGCGTCTGGAAATGAGTCGAGGCATACGGGAAGACGGGCAGGACGATGCGTAGAAATCCGTACGCGGCGACCTTCGAGAGGATGCCCGAGAACACGGCCAGGACGGGGATCGGCATCGCCTTGTAGCCATCCGCCAGCCAGCCGTGGAACGGCGCCACCGGCATCTTGACCAGGAAGGCGACGGCGAAGCACAGGAAGATCCAATCCTGCGAGGCGTGCGACAGAGGCAGGTGTTGGAGCGACGAGATCACGAACGTGAGGTTCGTGCCGTGCTGGCTGGAGGCCAGCACGCCGGTGGCGATCGCCCCGACCAGCATGAAGAATGACCCGACCAGCGTGTAGACGACCAGCTTGGTCGTGGCGCGCACCCGCTCGCCGGTGCCCCACATCCCGACGAGGAAGTAGAACGGGATCAGCATCAGGTCGAAGAAGGCGACGAACAGCGCGAGGTCCTGGGCGCAGAGGGCGCCGAGCACGGCGCTCTCGGCCAGGCCGAAGAGGAAGTAGAACGCCTGAGGGCGATCCCAGTCGCGGAACGAGGCCCAGACCAGCGACACGCTGAAGAGGATCGTGGTGATCAGGACGAGGGCCACGTTGAGCCCGTCGAGCCCGAGCTTGTAGTGAATCCCCAGGGCCGAGATCCACACCCGGTCGGTGACGAACTGCAGTCCCGACTGGCCGCTGTCGAAGCGCGCGATGAACGAGATCGCGATGCCAAGCGTGATCAGGCTGCCGACCGCGGTGATGCGTCCCACCAGCGCACGGGGGGCGAGCGCCGCGAGGAGCGAGATGACCAGCGGCAGCCAGATGAGGATCGAGAGCGTCATGACGAGGAGATCAGGAAGTAGAGGGCGACGCCCGCGATGCACACGACCATCCCGGCGGCGTAGTAGCGCAGGAAGCCGGTCTGCCAGCGCCTGACCGCGGCCGAGCCCGCGCGCACCAGTCCCACGGTGCCGCCGGTCACCCCACCGCTGATGACGATCCGCTCGAGCACCGAGTCGGCCAGCCGCCCCACCAGCAGGGCCGGCCGGACGACGAGCACGTCGATGATCTCATCGAAGTACCACTTGTTCCACAGGAGCGTGTAGACGGCGCTGAACCGCTCGCGCAGCTTGCGCGGGGTGCCGGGGCTGACGATGTACAGCCGGTAGGCGATCGCAATGCCCGTGACCGCGATGGCGGCGCCGATCAGCAGCCCGAACCACTCCGCACCCGTGTGGATGGTGACGTGCGCATACGATGAGTCGGCAAACGTCGGCTCGAGGAACTTCTCGATACCGGAGTCGACGCCGGGGATCTGCACCACTCCGCTGATCACCGTCAGCACGGCGAGAATCGACATGGCGATCTTCATGGGCATCTCGCGCTCGGCGATGTAGTGGCCGGGGCCCGGGAAACCCACGTCGGTGTCCTCCACCTCGTGGGTCTGAGGGTTGAACGGCGCCGCGGCGTGGTGGAGGTGGCCCTGTTCGAGTTCGCGCGCCTCGTCGACCGGCTGACCGAAGAACGTCCGGAAGATCATCCGGAACGTGTAGATCCCCGTCAGCAGCGCGCCGAGATAGCCGGCGACGCCGAGGATCAGGAAGGCGCCGCCGCGGTGATCGACGAAGCTGAGGATGTCGTCCTTCGAGAGCCAACCCGAAAAGGGCGGCAGGCCCGACAGGGCCAGGCCGCCCACTAAGAAGCAGATGAACGTGAACGGCAGCGCCTTGCGGAATCCGCCCATCTTGTCGAGCGATTGCTCGCCGGCCATGGCGCCGATGACCGAACCGGCGGACATGAACAGCAGCGCCTTGAAGAAGGAGTGCGTCATGAGGTGGAACAGGCCGGCCGAGAACGCGCCGGCGGAGACGCCCATGATCATGTAGCCGATCTGGGACATCGTCGAGTAGGCGATGACGCGTTTGAGGTCGGTCTGGACGAGGGCGATCGTGGCGGCGATGACCAGCGTCAGACACCCTCCGATCGCGCCGACGTCGCCGACCGTCGGGGCCTGGTCGATGATCGGATGCATCCGCGCGATCAGATACACGCCCGCCGTCACCATCGTGGCGGCATGGATCAGTGCGGAGACCGGCGTGGGACCCTCCATGGCGTCGGGGAGCCAGGTGTGGAGCGGGATCTGGGCCGACTTGGCGAACGCCCCCACGAGCAGCAGCAGGCCCGCCGCCACCAGGTCGGGCTGATCGTGGCTGAACACCTGCGGGATCTCCTGGAAGGTCTTATGGAAATCGACCGTCCCCGTGTGCTTGAAGAGGAAGAACGTGCCCAGGACGAGGCCGACGTCGCCTACCACGTTGATCACGAACGCCTTGAGGCCGGCGCGCGTGGCCGTCGTCCGGCGGTACCAGAACGAGATGAGCAGATAGGAGGCCGCGCCGACGAAGGCCCACCCGACGATCAGCAGGACGAAGTTGCCCGCCATGACGAGGAGCAGCATCGAGAAGACGAAATAGTTCAGGTAGGCGAAGTAGCGGTTGAACCCCTTGTCGGCGGTCAGGTAGGTCACCGAGTACAGGTGGATCAACGTCGAGACGCCCGAGACGACCAAGGCCATGAATACCGACAGGGGGTCGACGTAAATGCTCAGCTTGGCGTCGAGCCCTTCGGTGACGGCGTAGTTCCACAGCGACGAGGTGAAGTGCTGATCGACCGGAGGGTGGCTGCGCAGGGTAAAGAACATCCCCAATGCGCACACGAAGGCGAGCCCGATGGCCGTCGTGCCGATCCAGCCGGCCACGCGGCCCGGGAGCCGCGGCCAGCTCAGGCTCAGCACAGTGGTGCCGACCAGCGGGCAGAGCACGACCAGCCAGCCCCAGGTCGTCGGACTCATCGCGCTATCACCCCTGCAGCTCGTTCAGCTCATCGACGTCGATTGGCAGGCGGCGCCGGTAGAGGGCCACGATCAGGCCCAGGCCGATGGTGACCTCGGCCGCGGCCACGACCATCACGATCAGCGCGAAGACCTGCCCGTCCTCGCGGCCCCACATGCGCGAGAAGGCGATCAGGGCCAGGTTGGCGGCGTTGAGCATCAGCTCGAGGCAGAGCAGGATGACGAGCGGGTTGCGCCGCGTGAGGACACCGGCGGCGCCGATGCAGAAGATCAGCGCCGAGACGGTGAGATACCAGCCGATGGCCACTACCAGCCTCCCCGGGTCGGCTGGGGGTCGACGTCGGGCTCGATCACCCGCGTTCCGGCCCCCTCGGCCATCGTGCCCGTGTAGGCCGGGCGCGGGATGGCGGGGGCGAACTCGTCGCGCTCCTCGGGCGGCTCGAGACCGCGGCGCCGGCGCGCGAGTACGACGGCGCCGATGGCGGCCACGAGCAGCAGCAGCGAGGCGACCTCGAACGGGAACAGGTACTTGGTCAAGAACTGCGTGCCGATCTCCTTGGGGGTGCCGAAGCCGAGGACGTAGGGCGCTCCGTTTCCCGAGATGCCCTTGAGCGCCGAGCCGAGCAGCGCGATGGACAGCTCGATGGCCACGGCGAGGGCGAACAGCGGTCCGAGGATGCGCAGCGCCGTGCCGCCGGCCAGCTCCTCGCTGCTCCCGACGTAGGCGACCACGAACACGTAGAGCACCATGACCGCGCCGGCGTAGACGACGACCTGGGCGGCGGCCACGAACTCGGCCCGCAGGAGCAGGAACAGCACGGCGAGCGAGACGAGGTGGAAAACCAGCGCCAGGACGCTGTAGAACGGGTTGCGTAGCGTTACCACGCCGATCGCCCCGGCCAGCGCGCCGATGGCGGCGATGAAGAAGATGACCTGGGTCATTCGCCCTCGGCGCGGAGCGGTGTGCGCTCGATCGGCTCGGCCAGGAGCATCTCCTTGGTGAAGATCAGATCCGAGCGGGTGTAGTCGGACATCTCGTAGTCGTGGCCCATCGTGATGGCGTCGAACGGACACGCCACCTCGCAGTAGCCGCAGAAGATGCAGCGGCTGAGGTTGATCTCGTACACCGCGGCGTAGCGCTCGCCGGCGGAGACGCGATTCTCGGGCGTGTTCTCGGCCGCCACCACGCGGATGCAGTCAGCCGGGCAGGCGGCGGCGCACAGCGAGCAGCCGACGCACTTCTCAAGTCCCGGGTGGGCGGGATCCAAATCCTCGAAGCGGTGGAGCTTGTGGCGCCCGCGGAAGCGCGGATAGACCGGTGTCTTCTCCTCGGGATATTGGATCGTCACCGGTCCCTCGACGATTCTCGCGAACGTCGTCTTCAGCCCGCGCAGCGTCTCGCCGAAAGCGCGGTAGGCACCGGCCACGGGCCCGCGGGCGGGGCCGCGAACGACCTCGATTACGTCTGCGCCGGGGTCGTAGTCGGGGCTCACGCGACCACCACGATCGCGGTGACGAGGAGATTGAGAGTGGCCAGCGGCAGGAGGACCTTCCAGCCCAGTGACATCAGCTGGTCATAGCGCAGGCGCGGCAGGGTGGCGCGGATCCAGATGAAGAAGGTGATGAAGAAGAACATCTTGATAAGGACGACGAACGGGTCCACCCACCCAGGGGGATGGATCCCGAAGGGGAGCAGCCAGCCGCCGAAGAAGACCGTGACGGCGATGCCGGAGACGACGAACATGTTCATGTACTCCGAGAACAGGTAGGCGACAAAGGGCGTGCCACCGTACTCGGTGAAGTAGCCGCCGACGAGCTCGGTGTCGCCCTCGACGAGGTCGAATGGGGCGCGGTTGGTCTCGGCGAACGACGCCACCATGAAGATCAGGAAGCCGACGATCTGAGGGATGAAGTACCACATGCCGGCCTGGGCGTGGACGATCCCCGTGAGCGACAGCGTTTGGGCGGTGATGACGACGCCGACGAGCGAGAGTCCCTGCGAGACCTCGTAGGAGATGAGCTGGGCGGCCCCGCGCATCGCCCCGAGGAAGGAGTACTTGGAGCCCGACGCCCACCCGCCGAGCATGATCCCGTAGAAGGAGATCCCGGCGAGCGCGAACACGTACAGCGGTCCGATCGACACGTCGATCCCGTACAGCCCGACGGGCGTGCCGAAGATGTTCTGGACATCGCCGAACGGGACCAGCGCCAGCGCTCCGATCGCCGTCGTGATGGCGATCGCCGGCGCGATCCGGTACAGGTAGCCGACCGAGGTCGTGGGTCGGAAGGGCTCCTTGACGGCGAACTTGACGATCTCGGCCATCGGCTGGGCGAGCCCGAACGGACCGACGCGGTTGGGGCCGTAGCGGGCCTGGAAGCGGCCGAGAAGCTTGCGCTCGTAGACGGTCAGCATGGGCAGGATGGCGAAGGCCACGGCGAAGATGACGAGTGCCTTGATGATCTGGATCCACCAGGGCTCGACGTAGAACGGGTCGGCGAAGATCGTCATGCCTTGGAGATCTCGATCGTCGGCTCGGTGAGGGCGTTGGCGGAATCGGTCTCGATGCCGTCGGCCAGGAAGGCGGTGCCCTCGGGGACGCCGGTCCGCACCGCGGCGCGCGCGTGGAGCCGGGTGCCGTTCTGCGCCACCGTGACGTCATCGCCGTTGGCGATGTCCAGGCGCGAGGCGTCCTCGGGGGAGAGCTCGAGCTGCTGGTGGACGATGACGAAATGGAGCGCGGGGGAGATCTCGACCTCGGGCGCGGCCCAGATCGGGCGGTAGGTGCCGAGTCGCAAGGCTCCGTTCCGCGGGGGCGTGCCGTTGGTGGTCGGGGTGGCGCTTGGGCTGAGAGTTGCTTCCGGAAGCTTGGCGGCTGCGTCACGGGCGGGCCAGCGCACGCCGCGTCCGGCGATCTCATCGAGCGTCAGGCCGTCGTAGAACGGCACGGCGGCGCCGAGCTGCGTGAACGCCATGCCGCTCGTCAGGACGCCGGTGTCGAGGCCGCAGCGCTTGGCGATGTCGACCAGCACCGACCAGCCGGCGCGGACTTGGCCGGGGTGGGCGATCGCCATCCGCAGTCGCTGGAGCCGGCCGTCGGGATGCACCACCGTGCCTTCCTTCTCCGCGTAGGACTCGGCGGGGAAGACGACGTTGGCGTGCTCGCGGATGCCGTCGGTGAGCACGCTGGCGTGGGCAACGACCAGGCCGGCCGCGTGCATGGCGCGCTCCCAAAGGGCACGGTCGGGGTGGTCGCGGACGGGATCGGTGCCGAACAGGTGAAGCGCGGTGATCGATCCTTCGGCGGCAGCCCGGGCGATCTCGGCCGCGGAACGGCCGGCGGCGGTGCCGAGGTCGGTGTAGCCGGGGCCGCAGTCGGGCGCGGCGCCGGCCTCGCGCAGGCCGCGACCGTTGGCGCCCGCGGGCACCTCGAGCAGACCCGCGCCCACGCGGCCGGGCAGCCCGAGGACGTCGGCCAGCGCGAGCAGGTGCGGTACGGCGTCGGCGCCGATCCGCTCGCCCCACACGACCACGATGTCCTCGCCGCCGTCGCGGAGGAGCTTGGCCGCCTCGCCGACATCGTCGCCGCCCCTGCGCAGCTCGCTGACGAGGCCGGACAGGAACGCGGCGTCCTCGCCGGGCCGCATAGCGGATCACGATCTTGGCATTGACGTCAAGCGCGCTGGGGCGGGCCGTGGCGACGGCCAGCTTCGCACCGTGGCGGCGAACGCCCTTGCGGATGCGCAGGTCGAAGATAGGGGCGTCGTCGAGGGGCTCGCAGCCCACGACGAGAACGGTGTGCGCGAACTCGATATCGGGCACGGTGGCCTGGACGGCGGGGTGCGCCAATGCGCGGGCCAGATCGACCGGCAGGTGTCCGGCCGCACGCGAATCGATGTCGTGCGAGTCGAGTCCCTCCCGCGAGAGCCGCTGGAGCAGGAAGCCCTCCTCGTTGGTGGCCTGCCCGCCGACCAGCGTGCCGACGCGGCCGCGGTGCCTGGCCAGTCCGCCGGCAACCTCCAGCGCGCGCTCCCACGAGACGGGGCGCAGCTCGTCGCCCTCGCGGGCCAGGGGCTCGACGATGCGCTCGTCGACGTGCATGGCCTGGTAGGCGAAGCGGCCCTTGTCGCACAGCCAGCCGTCGTCGACCTCATCGTTCTCGCGGGCCAGCACGCGCATGACCTTCTCGTCGCGCACCGTGAAGGTGACGTTGCACTGCGACGGGCACAGGGTGCAGATGCCGCCGGCGTTCTCGATGTCCCAGGGGCGGGCGCGGAAGCGGTAGGGCTGCGAGGTCAGCGCCCCGACCGGGCATAGCTCGACAATGTTGCCGCTGAACGGCCCCACATAAGGG
The DNA here is from genome assembly GCA_963734775.1 of uncultured Solirubrobacterales bacterium. Lineage (GTDB taxonomy): Bacteria > Actinomycetota > Thermoleophilia > Solirubrobacterales > Solirubrobacteraceae > Palsa-465. The sequence goes on along the minus strand of CAVTJE010000010.1, from coordinate 194,369 downwards.
TGGCCGTCGAAGGTGGTGACGAACGTGTCGGCGCCACGCTCGGCGAAGATGAGCTGGTAATCCTCGGCCACCTCCTGGGAGAACCGCACGCAGCGGTAGCAGAGGATGCACCGCTCGCGGTCGATCGCGATCAACGGCGACAGCGCCAGCGGCTTCTCGAAGTGCCGCTTGGGGTCGATGAAGCGCGAGCGACCGAGACCCCACCCGAAGGTGATGTCCTGGAGCGGGCACTCGCCGCCCTTGTCGCACACCGGACAATCGAGCGGGTGGTTGACGAGCAGGAACTCGACCACGGCGTTCTGGGCGTGACGCACGCGATCGGTCTGGGTGTGAACGACCATGCCGTCCTTGACCGGCGTCGAGCACGAGGTCTGCAGCTTGGGGATGCCCTCGATCTCGACCAGGCACATGCGGCACGCGCCTACCGGGTTGCCGAGCTTGGGCTCGTAGCAGAAGTAGGGGATCTCGACGTCGCCGAACTTGGCCGCGTCGACGAGCATCGAGCCCTCGACGGCCTTGATCTCGCGGCCGTCGACGGTCAACTGGATGATCTTCTGTTCAGGTCGGGGCATGCTCTGGCGTCAGTGCACGGGGATCGGGCCGGCGTGCTCGTCTGCGACTCCCAGCGCGATCACATCCTCCAGCGCGCCAGTGTCGGCGCGCGCGCGGGCCACCTCGATTTCGGCCTCGAGCTCGTCGCGGAACTTCTCCACCATCGAGCCGATCGGCATCGCCATCGCGTCGCCGAGCACGCACAGACAGTGACCGATGATCTGCTCCTGGACCGAGGCCATGATGTCGAGGTCCATCGGGGTGGCCTCGCCCGACTGGATCCGCTCGAGCATCTTCACGGTCCAGTTGGTGCCCTCGCGGCACGGCACGCACTTGCCGCACGATTCATGGGCATAGAACTTGGCCAGCTTCAGGGCGACCTCGAGCACGGTGTGCGAGTCGTCGACGACGATGACCGCCCCGGAGCCGAGCATCGAGCCCGCCTTGGCCATCGAATCGAAGTCGTAGGGCACGTCGAGATCGTCCTTGGTCAGCACCGGCGAGCTCGATCCGCCGGGGAACCAGAACTTGACATCGCGGCCCTCGGGCGGGCCGCCGGCGAGTCCGTAGATCAGCTCGCGCGAGGACATGCCGAGCTCGATCTCGTAATTGCCCGGGCGCTGCACGTCGCCGGATACCGACACGAGCTTGGTGCCGGTGGAGTTCGTGGTGCCGAGCTTGGCGTAGTCCTGGCCCCCGAGCCGGATGATCGACGGCACGGTGGCCAGCGTCTCGACGTTGTTGATCAGCGTCGGTCCGTTGTAGAGGCCCTCGATCGCCGGGAAAGGCGGCTTCAGCCGCGGGTTGCCGCGCTTGCCCTCGAGCGAGTCGAGCAGTCCGGTCTCCTCGCCGCAGATGTAGGCGCCGGCTCCGCGCTGGAGCACGAGCTTAAGCGAGTGTTCTGAGCCGAGGATGTTCTCGCCGAGCAGACCAGCGTCCTGAGCCTCGGCCATCGCGGCCTCGAGGATGTCGGCCTGAAGCGCATACTCGCCGCGGATGTAGAGGAAGGCACGGCTGATCTCGGCCGCCCACGTGGCGATGATGATCCCCTCGATGAGCATGTGCGGGCTCTTCTGCATGATCTCGCGGTCCTTGAACGTCCCCGGCTCGGACTCGTCGGCGTTGCAGACCAGGTATTTGTCCATGTCGCCGTGGGGCAGGAACGACGCCTTGCGCCCCATCGGGAAACCGGCGCCGCCGCGCCCGCGGATTTCCGAGTCCATGAGGTTCTGCAAGACGTCCTCGCGGCTCATGCCGAGCGCCTTGCGCAGCGCCTCGTAGCCGCCCCGGCGCTGATAGACCTCGAGCGTGTTCAACCCGGGCTCGTCGATGCGGTCGAACAGCAGCAACGTCATTTGTCATCCTCCTGGTCGGCGGCGCTGCCCACCTGAGGGTCGGCGCACCGGCGATAGCGCAGCTGCTTGTGCTCGAGCACGGGGCGGCCCGCCTCGAGGTCCTCGACGATCTGGCGGGCGTCGTCGGTGTTGAGCGGACCCACGTACTCGCCGTTGACCGAGGCCATCGGCGCGATGTCGCACGCGCCCAGGCACTCGAAGGAGCGGACGTTGACGATGTCGGTGGCCGCCTCGTTCATCGCCTCGAAGAACTCGTCGGCGCCGCGCAGCGAGCACGAGATGTTCGTGCACACGTACACGTCGTTGGGCGCCTTGGGCACGGTCGAGAACATGTCGTAGAAGGTCGCCACCGAGGTGAGGTAGGCCGGGGTCACCGCCATCACCGACGCGACCTGGTCGATCGCCTCGGGCGAGCACCAGCCATGGAGGCGTTGCGCCGCGTGCAGCGCGGGAATCGCAGCCGACCGGCGGTCGGGGTATTTGGCCATCGCCGCGACGATGATCTCGCGCAGCTCGTCGGGGACCGGCGTCGTGGCGGGATCGGGGACTTCGGCCGGCGGCTTTGACAGATCGGCCGCCTCGTCCCACCCGGGGACGCGCGACCCGTGGCCGAAGCGAGGCGGACGGACGGTGGCACTCATCGGTCAATCCCCCCGAGGATCGGATCAAGGCAGGCCAGGGTCGCGATCAGGTCGGCGATGTAACCGTCTCTGACCATGTGCGAGAGGGCCTGGAGATTGACGAAGCTCGGGTCGCGCATGTGCACGCGAGCCGGCTTGGCCGAGCCGTCGGCGAGCACGAAGCAGCCGTACTCCCCCCGCGGTCCCTCGATCGGGTAATAGACCTCGCCCGGCGGGACGCGGAAGCCCTCGGTGACGAGCTTGAAGTGGTGGATCAGCGCCTCCATGCTCGTGGCCAGCTCGTGGCGCGGAGGCAGCGCGATCTTGCGGTCGGTCGTGATGAAGGGCCCCTCGGGGAGGCCGTCGAGAGCCTGCTCGATGATCTTGACCGACTCGTAGAACTCGGCCTGGCGGACGCGATAGCGGTCGTAGTTGTCGCCCACCGTCCCGACGGGGATCTTGAAGTCGAAGTGGTCGTAGCTCGAGTAGGGCGCGGCCTTGCGCAGATCCCAGGGGTAACCGGTGGCGCGCAGCAGCGGCCCGGTGACGCCGAGCTTCAGCATGGTGTCCTGATCGACGATCCCCGTGCCCCGGAGGCGCTCGAGCACGATCTCGTTCTTCTCGAGCAGGTCGGCGTACTGGTCGGCGCGCCCCGGCATCTCCTTGATGAACGCCCGCAGCTTCTCGGCGAAGCCCACGGGGATGTCCTCGAACACGCCCCCGACCTGGAAGTAGCGCGTGTGCATCCGCTGCCCCGAGGACATCTCGAACAGGTCGAGCACCGTCTCGCGCTCGCGGAAGCAGTACCAGAACATCGAGATCGCGCCGAGGTCCAGGGCGCTCGTGCCCAGCCACACGAGGTGGGACATGATCCGGTTGAGTTCGAGGTGGATGACGCGCAGGTACTGGGCGCGGGGCGGTACCTCGACGTCGAGCAAGGTCTCGACGGCGCCGCAGAACGCCATCGCGTTGAAGTAGTAGGAGAGGTAGTCCATCCGCTCGATGACGGGGATGACCTTCCAGTAGGACTTGGCCTCGGCCGTCTTCTCGATCCCGGTGTGGACGTAGCCGATGATCGGCCGGATATCGCGGACCACCTCGCCCTCGAGCGTGGCGAGCAGACGCAGGACCCCGTGGGTGGCCGGGTGGTGGGGACCGATGTTGAGCGTGAGCAGCTCGTGGGTCTCGCCCTCGGCGGGCTCACTGGCCAGCGTGATCGACTCTTCGCGGCGCCGGTAGTCCTCGGTGGTGCTCACATCCACTTCCCGTAGTTGTGTTCCTCGTTATAGGTGAACAGCACCGGTTCGCCGCCGGTGGGGAAGTCCCGCCGCTGTGGATGGCCCTCGTAATCCTCGGGCATGAGGATGCGGCGCAGATCAGGATGGCCCTGGAACACGACGCCGAACATGTCGTAGACCTCGCGCTCGGGGAAGTTGGCGCCCGGGAAGAGCTGGATCACCGAGGGAACGTTGGGCGCTGTGGTGGGCACGCGGGCCTTGACCGTGATGCGGTCGACCCGCTTCATGTCGAGCAGCTCGTAGAGCACGGCGAGCCGGGGCTCATCGGGGTAGTAGTCGACGCCGTGGAGGCTGGCGAGGAAGTTGTAGCCCTTGGCGTGGAGGTGCTCGAGCACGACGCGGACCCGGCTCGGGTTGATGATCAGCGTGGCGCGACCACGTTGAAAGTGGGTGTCGAGGATCGACTCGCTGTCGGTGTCGCGCAGCTCCTGGGCGGTCAGCTCCAGGCCGGTCGCGTCAGGCACCTGCGGTGTCCCCGGGCTTGACGATCTGGACGGCGGCGCCCTCCGTGGGCGTCTCACCCTCGACCTGCTCCTCGGTGCCGACCGCGTCGTAGCGCAAGCGCCAGCCCTCGCGGTCGGTGCCCTGGATCTTCTCCCGCAGGCGGAGGATGCCGTGCATCAGCGCCTCGGGACGGGGCGGGCACCCGGGCACGTGGACATCGATCGGCATGAACTTGTCCGAGGCGACGAGCGCGTAGTTGTTGAACACGCCGGTCGAGGAGCAGCATGCGCCCATCGAGATCGCCCACTTGGGCTCGAGCATCTGGTCGTAGAGGCGGCGGATGATCGGCGCCATCTTGATCGACACCCGGCCCGACAGGATGATGAGGTCGGCCTGGCGGGGCGAGGCGCGCAGGGCCTCGAACCCGAAGCGGGCCAGGTCGACGCGGGCGCCGACGATCGACATCATCTCGATCGCGCAACAGGCAAGGCCGAAGGTGAGCGGGTAGATCGAGTTGCCCTGGGCCCAGGCGACCGCCCGATCCATCCTGGTGGTCAGCACCCGCTCCTCGACGTAGGCCTTGAGGTGCTCCTCGTCGAGATCGCCGCGGAGCATGTCCTGGGCGCGGAGCTGGCGCACGCGAAAGTCCGTCGTGGCGCCCGGGCCGCCCAGCGGCTCGCGTTTTATTTCCATGCCAGCGCTCCGCGCCGCCACACGTACACGAAGGCGATCATGAGCAGCGCGACGAACACGATCGTCTCGCTCAGGGCAAAGGTGCCGAAGGACCGCAGCTGGACGGCGATCGGGTAGAGGAAGATGACCTCGATATCGAAGAGGATGAACAGCATCGCGATCAGGTAGAAGCTGATCCCGAAGCGGAAATTCCGCTGGATCTCCGACGGGAGACCGCACTCATACGGGGCCCTGGAGCGGTTGGGGCGCCGCTGGCCGAGCAAAAGGTTGAGCACCGAGAACGTTGCTCCGATCAGACCGCCGAGGATGAGGAAGACGAGAGCTGGGAGATACGTACGGAGCATTTACGGAGTCTTATAGCACCGCGACCGGGTAGCTTGTAACAACGTGTTACTTAGTGCGAAATGCGGCTATGTTTGGCGGGAAAGTCAGGCGGTCGCAACCTACCCGTCAGCGCCCCGCACTACCAAGGCTTTTCAGCGGTTTTTAGGGTGAAGGACGTCCACCTCATTGTCGGCATCGCCTCGATCGCCCTGAATGCTGCCGCGGGACTCTGGGGCGCCTGGCGCTACTGGCGCGTGGAGTCGAGCGCCGGCTTCTGGCCGCTGCTGCGCGCCGGCCAGGTCGCCGTCGTGGTCGAGGTCCTGCTCGGCGGGGTACTCGTGGTGATTGGGCACAAGCCGCCCAGCCTCCATCTCATCTACGGCCTGCTGCCGTTGCTCGTCTCGTTCATCGCCGAGCAGCTCCGTCTGGCGTCGGCTCAGATGGTGCTCGATGCCCGGGGTTACGAATCGACCGACGAGGTGGCGCAGTTGCCGGCCGAGGATCAGAAGGCGCTCGTGACGGCCATCGTCCAGCGCGAGATGGGCGTGATGGCCATCGCGGCGCTCGTCGTCGTCGTATTGCTCGTGCGGGCGGCGGGGACGGCGGGGTAGGCACTTCGCCGGAACGGCCACTACGCGGGTCGCCGCGGCGTTAGTCCTCTGCCAGCGGGACCGCGTGGTAGCGCCCGGCGTACCAGAGCAGTGGGTCCCCGCCGCCGAGGCCGAGGTCGATGACCTCGCCGATGGCGATGGTGTGATCGCCGCCGGCGATCAGCTCGCGCAGTTCGCACGCCGCCCAGGCGACGGCGCCGGCGATGACGGGCAGCCCGTGCTCGAAGCGATGCTCGACGATGTCGAGCTTCTCCGCCTCGGGGAGCTTGGAGGCGAATACGCCGGCCAGGTGCTCCTGGCCGGCGCTGAGGATGCTGACGGCGAACCGTCCCGCTTCGCGGACGATCGGCAGCGTGCGGGCCTGGTTGGCGAAGCAGACGAGCGCCAGCAGCGGGTCGAGCGACAGCGAGCAGATGGCGTTGGCGGTCATGCCGCCGGCCCCCGACGGGCCGGCGCTGGTGATCACGGCGACACCGGTGGCGAACCGGCCGAACACCTCGCGGAACACCTCGGGATCTGGGTCGGGTCCCATGACCGGGTGGTTATAGCGCCTGGATACGGGCGAATGCGCCCGGCGCAGGGAGGATCCGGGCCGCCGGCGACGAACCCTGCTCTATCCCCGGCGCCGGCTACGAGACGTCGCTCATAAACGTAAATCGCGATCGTCCTCCCACGGCGGCAACCAGAGGGGGCCGGCGCCGGGGCCGGTTTGTCGCGGCCAGACCTCACGCCCCGGCCAGACCTCACGCCCCGCAGGCTCGCGCGCGGCGAGTTCAGCTCCCGACCTTCAGGGTCCCGTACGCCCCCAGCGACTCGTCGGAGAACAGCGTCGACGCCATCGAGTAGCTGCCCGGGGCAAGATCGACGGCCAGCGAGGCGGCGTGCCCGGGCGGGATCGGCTGTGTGGTCGCCACCGACTGTCCGTTCTGCGAGATCGACAGGTTGTGAGTCTGCGAGCCGTTGTTGCGCACGACGATGAGCAGGTAGCCCGTGGTGGCCCGGACATCCTGCGGGTTCAGGCGATACTCGGTGAGGGAGAGATCGAGCTTGCGGCTGGCGCTCACGCTCTGCGTGTGGGCGCAGCCGGCGAGGAGCGCCGCGCACACGGTGGCGAGGACAAGCATCGGGGTGCGAAGCTCTGACATTCGATCCCGATTATGATCTCGGCCTCGCATGAACCGGCCGCTCAGGGTCCTCCTCATCTCGAGTGCAACGACCGCGGTCGCAGTATTTGCTGCTGCCTGCGGGACGATGAAGATCAGCGTTCCGCGGTCGCAGTCGCAGCTGCACCGCGGTGCCGTCCTGTTCTCGCAACGGTGCGCGGGATGTCACACGCTGTCCTACGCGGCCACCCAGGGCTCGGCGTCGAACGTCCGCAGCGCCGAGATCACCAACGGGCCGAACTTCAACGTGCGCTGCGAGCGCCCCGTCGATCGCGTCCTGTATGCGATCCAGAACGGCGGCTTCTCGGGGGCGATCATGCCCCAGAACGTCGTGGTCGGCCGGGATGCGCGCGATGTGGCCATGTTCGTCGCGACCTACGCCGGGCGTAGGGCGTCCCTGGCCCCTGGGGTGACGCCGTGCATCAAGGAACCATTGGGCACGCTGGCGCCGCCACCGACGCTCTCGACCACCAGCACCACGTCTTCGAGCTCGAGCGTCGCGAGCGCCGGCTCAGGGAAGAAAAAGAAGTCGAGCTCGTAGGCAGGGCGGGGCCGTGCTCGACCTCAGGCTGATCCGTCGCGACCCGGACGCGGTGCGTGCCGCGCTGGCCCGACGCGGCACCGAGGCTGCGGCGGCGGTCGACCACGTGCTGGAGCTCGACCGGCGGTGGCGCGCGCTGACCGCCGAGGCGGAGGAACTGCGCGCCGAGCAGAACCGCGCCAGCCGCGGGCGCCGGGGCCCGCCGACGCCCGAGGAGCGCGAGCAGCTGGCTGCCCTGGCTGCGCGCGGGCGCGAGCTCAGCGACCGCGAGACCGCCGTCCGCGCCGAGCTCGACGCGGCGCTGGCCGGGCTGCCCAACCTGCCCGCGGACGATGCTCCCGATGAGGACACGGTTCTGCGCGAGGTGGGCCAGGCCGGCGCCACCGGCCGCGACCACCTGGAGCTGGCGGGCCCGCGGATCGACATGGAGCGGGCGGCGCGCATGTCGGGCTCGCGCTTCGCCTTCCTGCTCGGCGACCTGGTCATGCTCGAGCTGGCCCTCGTGCGCTTCGCCCTCGAGCGCGTTCGCGCCGAGGGCTTCGAGCCGGTCATTCCGCCCGTGCTGGTGCGCGAGGAGGCGCTGTACGGCACGGGGTTCCTCCCCGACACCGAGCAGCAGATCTACCGGCTGGCCGACGACGACCTGTTCCTGATCGGGACCTCGGAGGTCGCGCTGGCCTCGCTGCACCGCGACGAGATCCTCGACGGCGACGCACTGCCGCGGCGCTACGCCGGGTTCTCGAGCTGCTTCCGGCGCGAGGCCGGCGCCGCGGGCAAGGACACCCGGGGCATCTTCCGCGTCCATCAGTTCGACAAGGTCGAGATGTTCAGCTTCGTCGAGCCCGACCAGAGCGAGGCAGAACACGAACGGCTGCTGGCGATCGAGGAGTCAATCCTCCAGGAGCTCGAGATCCCCTACCGCGTGGTGGCCATCGCCGTCGGCGAGCTCGGCGCCTCGGCGGCCAAGAAGTACGACCTCGAGGGGTGGCTGCCGGGTCAGGCGCGCTTTCGCGAGCTGACCTCGTGCTCCAACACGACCGACTTCCAGGCGCGCCGGCTCGACATCCGCTACCGCGCCGGCGAGGGCCGGCCGGCCCACGTCAACACGCTCAACGGGACCGCGGTCGCGGTGGGGCGGACGATCATCGCCCTGCTCGAGAACGGCCAGCGCGACGACGGCACGGTGGCGCTGCCGCGGCGCGCTCGTGCCGTACGGCGCGCCCGAGGTGCTGCCGGCCGCGGAGAGCTAGCTCTGGACGAGGCGAAGCCCGGGAGGCGGCGCCGCGTCGAGGACGATCAGTGCGGCGGCGGGCGGCCCGCAGGCCCCGACGCGCACGCGCATGCGGACACCGAAGGTGTTCCAGGGCCGGACGAAGGTATGGCTGGGCTCCTCGCTCGACATGGCGTCGGCGACCGCCGCGGCGAACGAGCTCATGCCGCGTGCCTCGGCGTCGGCCGGAACGAGCAACTGGCCCACCGGCTTGTCGATCGCCTCCTCCTCGCTGACGCCAAGGAGTCGCTCGGCGTTGACCGAGACGGCCTGGACGGCCAGCGACGAGTCGACGACGAGGAACGAGTCGTCGGGATTGGGTGCCACGTCGGCGCGGGTCTCGAGCAGCAGGCCGAGACTGCACGAGCCACAAACTCGGGCGTGCGGTGGCGGGGGCCCTTGCGAAGACGATGGAGCAGCGCAGTGCCCGCAGAACCACGCCCATTCGACGGCCTGCTCCGCACTCGACTCCACCAGCCTCAATGCTGGTCTTTGCCCTAGATCCCTCAATCCCATTGCCTAGCTACTGCCTCGCTTCTGTTGGAGACACGCAAATAGAATCAGTCGGGCCGCGGAAGATCTGTCGCACGTTTCACAGATCGTTTGTGCAGATTGGATAACACGGCCTGCCCTGCCTGTCCAGACCGCCCGGACGGGTGATCTGGACGAATAGGCAATTGCTCGTCCAGCGGGGCGTGAACGCGGTTGGGAGGCCCGTTGTACAAAGCGGAGAGGGGGGGATTCGAACCCCCGAACGAGGTTGACCCCCGTTACGCGATTTCCAGTCGCGCCCGTTCAACCACTCCGGCACCTCTCCAGGGTTGGAGAAGCGTAGCGTGGGGTCTCGCCCGGCTGTCGCGACGAGACTCTCACCGGGCGACCTTGACCCTCACCGTCGCCGTTGACTTGCCACCCGGGTCGCGCACGGCCAGCGTCGCACCGAGGCGCTCGCCCAACGTCAGATCTGCCACTCGCCCCCGCGCAGGAGCGGCGACCTCGTCGCCCTGCTTGGTGCGTCCCGCTCACGGCCACGTCATCGCTGCCGATCATGAAGTCGATGTGGATGACGCTGTCGTTCATGCGCGCCACGTCCTCGTCGTCGTCGATGGAGAACTCGAGGCCCTGGCCGAGGGCGATGTGGCTGGCGGCGTTCTCGTCGAGGAGCGTGTCGTAAAAGACGGTGCCGAGCTGGCCGATACGGCTGGCCCGGTCGACGAGAGCGACCTCGCCCAGGCGCGCCGCGTCGGGGTCGGTCTCGCACAGGGTGCGCAGGGTGTCGGCGCTCTGGTCGGCGTCGATCTGGACGGCGCGGCCGCCCTCGAAGCGGACCTCGAGTCCAGTGATCAGCACGCCGCCGACGAACAACGGCTTGGTCGAGCGGACGGTGCCCTCGACGCGCGTGGGGTCGGGCGTCGTGAACACCTCCTCGGTGGGGATGTTGGGCACGTGCTCGATGCCGTCGACGGTGGCCACGCGTGCGCACAGCCAGCGACTGCTCGGCAACAGCCCGATGCTCAGCGACGTGCCGGGCCCATCGAAGCGCACGCTGTCGAGGTCGAGCGCGTCGAGCTTGGCCGCCGCCGCCAGCAGCTGGTCGAGGCGAACCGTCCACGCGGCGACGGGGTCGGGTTCATCGAGGCGGCAGACGTGGGCGATCTCGTGCCACAACCGTTCCAGTGCGGCGTCGCGCTCGAGGTCGGGGAACACGAGCTCCGCCCAGCCGGCGGTGGGGCACGGCGCGGCGGTCCAGTTGGTGGTGCGCTCGTTGAGCACCTTGCCGCCCTCGCGGACGTACGGGAGCCGGTCGCGGCCGAGCAGTCCGGGATCGATGCCCTCGAGCGCGTGGGGGGCCACCGGCCCCGAGAGGCCGATGCGAGCGCACCGCTGGTCACCCAGCGCGAGCACGCGGTCGCCGAGCCACGATGGGACGAAGTCGAGCGTCTCGGGCGCCGCGTGCAGCGCGCGGGCGCGCTTCAGGTACGGGTCGAAGACGGCGAGGTCGACGTACCTGGCACCCCGTTCGTAGGCGACCTCGGCGACGGCGCGGGCCAGCGTCTCCTTGCCCGGCTCGGAGCCGATGGCGACGATCTGATCGGGCTGGACGTTGGCGCCGAAGCGGACGATCAGCTCGGCGAGCGAACGGACGTAATCGTTGTTCATAGCGGTATCAGGATTCCAGGATTGAGGATGCCCGCAGGATCGAGTTGCCCCTTGACGGCACGCAGCGTTTCGACGCCGAGCCGACCGATCTCCTTCCCGTAGGACCCTAGGTGATCTCGACCCACGCCGTGATGGTGGCTGACCGCGGCGCCACGGGCGACGATCGCTTCGCCCGCCGCGGCCTTGGCCTGGCGCCACTGCTCGACGGGGTCTGCCAGCTGGGCGCAGCCGACGGTGAAGTACAGGGAGGCGCCCGAGGGATATACGTGTGAGATGTGGCAGAGGATCACCGGCGGCGTGCTCTGCTGGCTCAGGGCATCCCGCAGCGCCCCCGAGACGGCGGCGTACAGGTCCGTCAGCTGCGACCAGAAGGTGGCCGTCTCGAGCGTCTCGACGAGCGCACCGGCGTCGAGCAGGGCGTCGCGCAGGTACGGACCCCGGTAACGATCGCGCGCCCAGCCCTCGCCGGCGGCGGCGTCGGGGCGCCCGCCGCACTCGCGCAGCACCGAGGCCGCGGCGTCCCTCACGGCAGACACCACCTCGGCCGTCCCCTCGTAGCCGACGATGGCCAGGCAATCGCCCGCCCCGCCGCTGCCCAGCTCGCCCGGACGAGCCAGGTTGAGCGCCGTCTCGGCCTCGTCGGACAGCCGCAGCACGGTGGGTCGCGGCCCATCCTGGGCCAGGCGCCGCAGAGCCGCGGCGCCGGCGGCGAACGACTCGAACCGCCACCCCTCGTACACCCGGACCGCCGGTACCGGTCGCACGGCCACACCCAGGCTCGTGATCACCCCGAAGGCGCCCTCAGAACCCAGGATCAGCTGGCGCAGGTCGGGGCCGTCGGCGGCCTTGGGGGCGTGGCCGAGCTCGAGCGTGCCCGCCGGCGTGGCCACACGCAGTCTGACGACGAGATCATCGAAGCGACCGTAGCCGGCCGAAGCCTGGCCGCTGGAGCGGGCGGCGGCGAACCCGCCCAACGTGGCGTACTCGAACGACTGCGGGAAGTGGCCGATCGTGTACCCATGCTCGGCGAGGAGCGCCTCGGCCTCAGGGCCGCGCAGACCCGGCTCGAGCTCGGCCACGCGCGACTCCTCGTCGAGGGCCAGAAGAGCATTGAGTCGACGCACGTCCAGCGCCACGACGCCGGCGAAGGCGCCCGCCGCCGGCTCGAGCCCGCCCACCACCGACGTGCCGCCCCCGAAAGGCACGACCGCGATCCGCCGCTCCGAGCACACGCGCAGCAGCGCGGTCACCTCGTCGTGCGAGCCCGGGTAGGCGACGAGGTCGGGGGCGTCGCCGACGTCGCCGGCGCGGATCCGCAACGAGGTCGGGCGTCGACTTGCCACGCGTATGGCCAATCCGCACCGCTGCCTCGTCGCTCACGTGCCCGCCGACCACACCAGTCAGCGCCTGCACATCGGAGGCCGACAGGCGCGACGCTGCGGGTGCGGGCATCGCGGGCACCGGGCGTGGGCCCGAGACCCCCAAACCGTCCCGCAGCAGGTTGAGGATCGCCTCGGGGAGCACCGGCACCTGGTCCTTGTCGCCCCAGCCGGACCACGACTGGTCGGGATAGGGATGTGACGGGCGGCTCAGCGGCACGGCGCAGACGCTAACCGCTTCGCCAGTGCGGCACGCCGAGGCTGATCATGCGCAGCTGCTTTTCGGCCGTCCGGGCGATCTCGGCCTCGGCCTCGGGCGCCGCCACCGGCGCATCGACCATCGCCCCGACGGTGGAGATCATCGTGTTGACAAACAGCCCGGCGAGGACGTGGAGGTCGTCGACCGTCCAGTCGCGCAGCGCGGGTAGCCGGGCCAGATCGGTGGCCAGCTCGCTGGTGAAGAGTCGGATCTCGTTACGGATGGCGTGACGCAGGACGACGTTCCCGGTCGAGCCGACGCGGGTGACGAAGAGGAAGTGCGGCCGGTGCTGGCGCACGTGCTCGACGAGGATCTCCACCGAGCGTTTGATGATGTGCTGCGGCGAGGGGTTCTCCCGCGCGTCGCGGAGCATCGCGCGCAGGGTCTGAAACGACTCCTCGACCAGGGCCAGGCCCAGCTCGTCCATGCTGTCGAAGTGGCGGTAGAAGGCCGTGGGCACGACGCCCGCGGCCTTGGCCACGCTCCGCAGGCTGAGCGCGTCGAAGCTCTCGCCCGCCTCGATCTGGAGCAGAGCGGCGTCGAGCAGCGCCTGACGGGTATGGCGCCGTCGCTCGGCCTGGGTGCGCCGGCGACCGCGCGCGGCGGGCGATTTGTGTGAACGACTGTTCACGGTCATCGTGTGCACCTGCTCACACTTTCGAAGTTTAGGGGTTGACAGGACGGGAACATCAATAGCATCATCAGTGAACAAGTGTCCACTAAGTTCCGAGCGAGGAACCCATGCCGACCCTGACTACCCCCCGCCGCCTCCTCCGTTCAAACCTCGTCGATCTGCTCGTCGGGCCGCACGGTGTCGATCGCTACCTCGAGCTGATCCGGCCCGAGATCACCGTCCGCGACGGGCGCGCCCGGGTCCTGGCCGTCCGCCGGCAGACCGACCGAAGCGTCACGCTCAGGCTCCGTCCCAACGGGGTCTGGGCCGGGTTCAAGGCCGGCCAGTTCATGAAGGTCGGCGTGGAGATCGATGGCGTGCGGCGAACCCGGACGTACTCGCCCGCCAGCTCGGAGCACGGCCATGACGGGACGCTCGAGCTGACCATCACCGAGCATCCCGGCGGTCTCGTATCACCCTTCCTGCGCTCGAAGATCACGACCGGGACGACCCTTCACCTGGGTCCGGCGCAGGGCGAGTTCACGCTGCCCGCCGACCGCCCCGAGCGACTCGTCCTGGTCAGCGGTGGCAGCGGCATCACGCCCTGTCTGTCGATGCTGCGGACGCTGTGCGAGGAGGAGCACAACGGCGAGGTGACCTTCATCCACTACGCGCGCACGGCCGAGGACTGGCTCTACCGGGCCGAGGTGGATGACCTCGCCCGTCGCCGTTCCAACATCACCGTCGATTACGTCGCCACGCGCGAGGGTGGTGGGCACTGAACGCCGAAACGATGGCGCGGCACGCTCGCGCCACCGCAGCCGTGTGTGGACCGCCGGCGCTGGTCGAGGCCGTCGAGGAGCACCACACCGGTCCGATCATCGCCGAAACGTTCACCCCGCGGAGCCTCAACACAAGCGGAGCGGCCGCCTGCGGCCAGCTCCGCTTTCTCGGCACGGGCCGTACAGTCGCGATCGCGCCTGGCTCGCTGCTCGAGCAGGCCGAGGCCGCGGGCCTGCAGCCCGACTTCGGGTGTCGCATGGGCATCTGTCGCACATGCACATGTCGAAAGGCCGCCGGGGCGGTGCGAAACGTTTTGACCGGAGAGGTCTCCGATGAGGAGGACGAGGACATCCAGCTGTGCATATCGGTCCCCGCCGGAGACGTGACCCTCGAGATCTAGGAGCGAATATGACCACGACACGCCCACAACTGACCCCCGAACAGATCGAGCAGCTCGGGAGCGAACTCGACGAGCTGCGCAGCCGCGTGACGGCCGACCTCGGCCAGCGTGACGCCGACTACATCCGGCGCGTCATCACGACGCAGCGCGGGCTCGAGGTCGCCGGCCGTGTGCTGCTGGAGATCGGCTTCCTGCCTCCAGCATGGCTCGCCGGCACCACCGCTCTGGCGCTGTCGAAGATCGTCGACAACATGGAGATCGGCCACAACGTGATGCATGGCCAGTACGACTGGATGAAGGACCCGGCGCTCGACTCCAAGCGGTTCGAGTGGGATACGGCCTGCCCCGGCGATCAGTGGCGCTACTCCCACAACTACATGCACCACACGCATACCAACGTGTTGGGCAAGGACCGCGACATCGGCTACGGCATCCTGCGCATGTCCGAGGATCAGCCGTGGCGCCGCCGTGACCTGGCCAACCCGGTCTACGCCACGCTCCTGGCGCTGCTGTTCCAGTGGGGCGTCGCCGTCCACGACCTTGAGGTCGAGCGGATCGAGGCCGGTGAGATCGGGTGGGACGACAAGCGCGACATCCTGCGGGCGGTCTGGAAGAAGGGACGCCGCCAGGTGCTCAAGGACTACGTGGCCTTCCCGCTGCTGGCCGGCCCAGGCGCTCCGTTCGTGATCACGGGCAA
Source organism: uncultured Solirubrobacterales bacterium (assembly GCA_963734775.1). GTDB lineage: Bacteria > Actinomycetota > Thermoleophilia > Solirubrobacterales > Solirubrobacteraceae > Palsa-465. The sequence goes on along the minus strand of CAVTJE010000010.1, from coordinate 179,207 downwards.
TCTCACGGCCAACCTGACCCGCAACCTGTGGTCGTTCATGATCATCTTCTGCGGGCACTTTCCCGACGGCGTCGAGGAGTTCTCTGAGGAGGAGGTCGAGAACGAGACGCGCGGCGCGTGGTATCTGCGCCAGATGCTCGGGTCGGCCAACCTGACCGGGTCGCGGCTCTTCCACATCCTGTCGGGCAACCTCTCGCACCAGATCGAGCACCACCTGTTCCCGGACATCCCGGCGCATCGCTATGCCGAGATCGCCGTCGAGGTGCGCGAGATCTGCGAGCGCTACGGGCTGCCATACAACACCGGCCCGCTGCACAAGCAGTTCGGCTCGGTGGTGAAGAAGATCTTCCGCCTTGCCGTTCCCGGTGGCAGCGAGCCAGCCGAGACGGCCCCGAGCGCGGCGGAGCGGCTGCCCGCGGCCGAGCCCGAGCCGGCTATGGCCGCCTAGCGCCCGCCGGTTGCACCGCGAGCGCCGGGCGATCATGCTTCGCTGGCTACGGACGCGACCCGCGAAGCGGAGGTGAGCATGACCGAGACGATGCGCAACGGCTTGATGATGGATGACTTTCCGTTGTCGCTGACCGCGGTGGTCGAGCGCGCGGAGCGCTTCAGCACGGGACGCGCCGTCGTCGCCCGGCGGCCGGACGGCGCGATCTTCCGCACGACCCTGGGAGCCTGCGCCGAGCGTTCGCGGCGGCTGGCCTCATCGCTGGCCAGGCTCGGCATCGGCGCTGGGGACCGGGTGGCGACGCTGCTGTGGAACCAGCCCGAGCATCTCGAGCTGTACTTCGCCGTCCCGCTCATGGGCGCCGTCATCCACACACTCAATCCGCGCCTGCACGCCGACGAGCTTGGCTTCATCGCCTCCGATGCCGACGACCGCGCGATCGTCGTCGACGAATCGCTGCTGCCGGTTCTGGCGTCGTTCCGCTCGGCGCATGAGTTCGAGCACGTAATCGTCGTCTCGCACTCGGGCAACGTGGCCGATGGGATGGTCGGCTACGAGTCGCTGATCGAGGACGGCGAGGCCATCGACTGGCCGCAAATGGAGGAGGGACGCGCCGCGGCGATGTGTTACACGTCGGGCACCACGGGGCGGCCCAAGGGCGTGGTCTACTCCCACCGCTCGCTCGTCCTGCACTCCCTGATGGCGGCCCTGCCCGACCAGCTCGGCGTGGCCAGCCGGGACACCGTTCTTCCGGTCGTACCCATGTTCCATGCCAATGCGTGGGGCCTGCCCTACACCGCGGCGTTCGCGGGAGCGGCGCTGGTGCTGCCCGGACCCAAGCTCGACCCGGTCAGCGTGCTCGATCTGCTCGCCGGCGAGCGCGTCACGATGACGGCCGGCGTGCCCACCGTGTGGATGGCGGTGCTCCAGGCGCTCGACGCCGAGCCCGACCGCTGGGACCTGAGCGCGCTGCAGCGACTGATCGTCGGCGGATCGGCGGTGCCGCGCAGCATGCTCGAAGGGTTCGATCGCCACGGCCTGACGATCATCCAGGCCTGGGGTATGACCGAGACATCGCCGCTGGGCAGCGTGTGCCGCCTGCCGGTCGATCTCGACCAGGCGCCCGAGCACGAGCGCTACGACTTCCGCAGCCGCCAGGGAATCGCGGCGCCCTTCGTGGAGATCCGGGCCCGCGGCGACGACGGTGAGCTGATCCCGTGGGACGACGCCGCGATGGGCGAGCTCGAGGTACGCGGGCCCTGGGTGGCCGCCGCCTACCACCGCGCCCAGGGGGGCGAGAAGTTCACCGACGACGGCTGGTTCCAGACCGGCGATGTGGTCAAGATCAACTCGCGCGGCTGCATCCGCATCTGCGACCGCTCCAAGGATCTCGTCAAGTCGGGCGGCGAGTGGATCTCTTCGGTCGACCTCGAGAACCTGCTCATGTCCCATCCCGCCGTGGCCGAGGCGGCCGTCATCGCCATTCCCGACGAGCGCTGGGGCGAGCGCCCGCTGGCCGCGGTGGTCCTGCGCGAGGGCGAGCAGGCGACACCCGAGGAGCTGCGCGAGCACCTGGGCCAGGAATTCGCCAAGTGGCAGCTCCCCGAGCGCTTTGAGTTCATCGACGAGATCCCCCGTACCGCGACGGGCAAGTTCAAGAAGACCGACCTGCGCGAGCAGTTCGTGACGGCGACGGTCCCAGGCGCCTAGTACGACTAATCGGGCACGTTGTCGCGCAGCTCGGCCAGCCACACGGCTGACGAGCTGTCGCTGGGCGCCCGCCAGTCGCCGCGCGGCGACAGCGATCCGCCCGAGCCGACCTTGGGTGCATTGGGAATCGCCGAGCGTTTGAACTGGCTGGTCTGGAAGAAGCGGTGAAGGAAAACGCCGAGCCAGTGCTTGATCTCGGCCAGCGAGTACTCGTTGCGCCGCTCCACCGGGATCAGGTCGGGCCAGCTCCCCGCGCTGGCATCGCCCCAGGCATGGTGCGCGAGGAAAGCCACCTTGCTCGGGCGGTAGCCGAACCGGAGCGTGTAATAGAGGAAGAAATCCTGTAGCTCGTAGGGGCCGACCGTGCTCTCGCTGTCCTGGCCGGGAACGTCGGTGCCTTCGTGGGGCACCAGCTCGGGCGAGATCTTGGTTTCGAGCACCGATTCGAGCACCTCGCCGGCCGCCGATTCGAACAGGGCCGTGTCGATCGCCCAGCGGATGAGGAACTGAATCAGGCTCTTGGGCACCGACGCGTTGACGTTGTAGTGCGACATCTGATCGCCGACGCCATACGTGCTCCAACCAAGAGCGAGCTCGGACAGATCGCCGGTGCCGATCACGAGTCCGTCGTGGTAATTGGCGAGGCGGAACAGATGCGAGGTTCGCTCGCCCGCCTGCACGTTCTCATAGGTGACGTCGTACTGCGGCTGGCCGTCGGCCGCCGGGTGGCCGAGGTCACGCAGCATTTGGGTGGCCGCCGGGCGGATGTCGATCTCGGCGGCGCTGACCCCGAGGGCCTCCATCAGCCGCCACGCGTTGCCGAGCGTGAGGCTGCTGGTGGCGAAGCCAGGCATCGTGTAGCCGAGCACGTTGGCCCGGGGCAGGCCAAGCCGGTCCATGGCCCGGGCGGCGACGATCAGAGCGTGGGTGGAATCCAGGCCGCCCGAGACGCCGATGACCGCCTTCTCGATCCCGGTGGCGCGCATCCGCGTTTCCAGTCCGCTCACCTGGATGTTGTAGACCTCCTCGCAGCGCTCGTTGCGGCTCGCGGGGTCGGAGGGGACGTAGGGAAAGCGGTCCACGCGACGGCGCAGCCCGGGCTCGCCCGCCGGCGAGCCGAGCTCGAACTCGACCCGGCGGATCGCCGTCAGACGATCACGGTGGTCGTGGATCGAGTCGCCGTAGCTGCTCGTGGTGGAGCGATCGGCGATGATCCGGTCCAGGTCCACGTCGGCGAAGATCAGCTCCTCCTCACCGGCAAAGCGATCTGCCTCGACCAGCCGGTCGCCGTTCTCGTGGATCATGGCCTGGCCATCCCAGGCGACATCGGTGGTCGACTCGCCGAGTCCGGCCGCCGTGTACACGTAGGCCGAGATGGTGCGCGCCGAGTGGGCGCCGCACAGCTGATGCCGGTAGTCGGACTTGCCGATCGTGATGTTGCTGGCCGACAGGTTGGCGAGCACGGTGGCGCCGGCCATCGCGCCGTAGGTGCTGGGTGGGATCGGCACCCAGAGGTCCTCGCAGATCTCCACGTGAAGCTTGAAGCTCGGCAGGTCCCGCGCGGCGAAGAGGAGATCGCAGCCGCAGGGGACCCTGTGTCCGAGGAGCTCGATGTGATCCACGGCGAGGTCTCGCGCGGCGCGGAACTGGCGCTTCTCGTAGTACTCGCGGTACTCGGGCAGGTAGCTCTTGGGAACGGCGCCGAGCAGCTGGCCCCGATGGATCACGGCGGCCACGTTGAACAGCCCCTGATCGACCTCGACCGGCAGTCCGACGACGATGACCGGGGCCAGCTCACGGCTGGCGCCGATCACCTCGGCCAGCGCCTGCGAGGACGCGTCGAGCAGCGCCGACTGATGGAAGAGGTCCTCGATCGAGTACGCCGAGAGCCCGAGCTCCGGGAAGACGACGAGCGCCGCCCCGCCGTCGGCCGCCGTTCGGGCCAGCGCCACCGTGTGCTCGGCGTTGAACGCCGGGTCGGCAACGCGCACGTGCGGGACGGCTGCCGCCACACGCACGAAGCCGTGGCCGTACAAGGAGGCAAACTGCCCGCGAGCCGGAGGAGCGACGCTCATGTCCTCAGTATGCAGGGACAATGCGCGACCCGGCCCGAGCGCAAGGGCGATTTCAGGCGCCGCCTGCCCGGTGCCGGCGGCGAGGCACGATCCGTATCGTCTCCTCGCACGCCATGGAAGAGGCGACTCCACCACGCCCGGATCCACACCAGCACCCCGTGCTCGCGCTGCTGCGCCGCCGCGCGGCCAACCCGGACGAGCACGCCGACGGCGAGACGCTGGCGCTGGCGATCGAGGGAGGGGGGATGCGCGGCGTCGTCTCCGCCGGCATGGCCGCGGCCATCGAGCGACGCGGGTTGACCCGGTGCTTCGACTTGATCGTCGGCACGTCGGCCGGGGCGCTGAACGGCGCGGCGATGCTGGGGGGAGTCGCCGATGCCTGCTGCAACGCCTACCACGGGGCCTTCACCAACCGGCGGTTCATCAACCCCTACCGGCTGTTGATTCGCCGTGCCGCGGTCGACGTCGCCTACACGCTCGATCACTCCGACGCCCACCTCGACGCCGAGCGCCACGAGCGGACGGCGAGCAACCGGATCCCGCTGCACTGCGTCGCCGTGGACGTCGAGACGGCGACCGGGGTCGTGCTGTCGAACCTCCGCTCGGTCGATGACCTGCGCGGCGCCCTGCTGGCGTCGAGCCGGATGCCGTGGGTGGGTGGAGAGCCCGTGGTCTTCCGGGGTCGGCGGTTTCTCGACGGCGGCCTGGCCGAGTCGATCCCCTACCGGACGGCGATCGAGCTCGGAGCCACGCACGTGCTCGTGCTCCAGACGCGGCCCCACGGCGTCGGCGTCGAGCCCACGGCTCCGCTCGCCGATCGCGTGATCACGCGCCGGCTACGGGCGCTCAACCCGCGCCTGCTCACGCTCTATCAGCGCCGGCCGGCCGACTACGAACGGGCGGTGGCGGAGATCAGCGCCGCGACCGACCGGCCCGAGATGTCGTCGCCGTTCGTGTACGGCATCCGGCTGCCGGCGGGGACCGAGGTCGTCTCGCGCCTGGAGCGTCAGGCCGAAATGCTGCGACGGGCCGGCGCGACGGCCCGTGAGGCGGCCGAGCGGGTGCTGGACACGGCCGTCGGTGCTTAGTACGAGTCACGCCCGGCTCGTCGGCGCGATCGTGGTGGCGGTCGCCGCGGTGACCGCCGGAGGCATCGCGCTGGGAACAGGCGAGGCCGGCGCGCGCGTCATGCCAACCGTGCTCGAGGACGATGCGCTGGCCCTGTTCAATCCTCAGCAGCTGCCCAGATTCACCGCCACGCTGCGCTGGCTCGGGGTCGACGTCCTGCGCGTCTCGGCCGAATGGAAGCTCGAGGCGCCGGATCCGGACTCGTCGGTGCCGCCGCCGGGGTTTCCGTTCGGAGATCCGGCGGCGTACACCTCGCCGGGGATGCGCCTGCTCGACCGCGCCGTGCGGGCGGCGGCGGCAGCGGGGCTCGAGGTCATGATCGATCCGGCCTTCTCGGCCCCGCGCTGGGCGACCTCGGCCGGCGGTCGTCCGCTTCCGTTCACGACGGGGTGGTACCGGCGAAACATCGACGTGGGCGAGCTGGCCACGTGGGAGGCGATGCTGGCCCGGCGCTACAGCGGCCATTTCGTCCCCACCGGCAGCACCAGGCCGCTGCCCAGGGTCCGGATCTTCACGCTGTGGAACGAGCCCAACGGTCCGTCCTTTCTGCAACCGCAGTGGCAGGACGGCGTCGCCGCCAGCGCCGACTGGGAACGGCGCGTGGTCGACGCGGCCTACCCGGCGATCAAGCGAATCCAGCCGCGGGCGACCGTGCTCATCGGCAATACCAGCGATGTCGGGGCGGGCCCGGAGGCGGCCGCGGGCGTCCCGCCGCTGGACTTCGTCCGCCGCCTCGCCTGCGTCGACGCGCGCATGGCGCCGATCACGAGCGGGGCGTGCGCCCACTTCCACACCGTCCCCGCCGACGGTTTCGCCCACCATCCCTACGAGCGCGACGCGCCGCCGTGGGCAACGTCGACGCCGGCGGAGGCCGGGTGGGCGCAGATGGGCGATGTGCCGGCGCTGCAAGCGCTGCTCGATCGCCTGGTGGCACTGCACCGGTTGGCACCCGGGGCGGAGAACCTGTGGCTGACCGAGCAGGGCTACGAGTCGGGTGCGCAGCTGACCGACCGGCCGTGGACCGAGCGCCAACAGGCCGACTTCAACGCCATCTCGGAGTACCTTGCCTGGCGCGATGACCACGTCGTCTCGTTCTCGCAGTTCCTGCTCCGCGACACCCGGACCGCGGAGACGTTGGCCCTCCGTGCCCGCACGGGCAACGCCAGCGCCCAGTTGGGCGGCACGTGGACGACCGGACTCGAGCGCCAGAACGGCTCGCCCAAGCCGGCTCTGTCGATGTTCCGCTCGCCGGTCGTGGCCCGGATCATCAGCCGCAGGTTTCCCCGTCCGGTGGCGGCCCCGCTGTCGCTGTCACCGTTCCCGGCCCCGGCAGATCTGATAGAGGTGTGGGGACGGACCCGCCCGATCACCGCGCCGACGCTCGTGCAAGTGCAGTCCAGCGGGCCGGGTCCGCCGGCCTTCGGGCTCGTTCGTGATGCCACTACCGACAGGAACGGAATCTTCGACGTGCGGGTCGCGTTGCCCGCCGTGGCGGCCAGCGCCGTGCGCTTCCAATGGCTCGACCCGGCAGGTGGCTGGCAGCTGTCGCCGAGCGTTGCCCCCGTGTCGTTCCGGGCGCCCTGACCACGCACGGTCCCGGCGTCCCGAGGGCAAAGCCAGATATAAGAGGGCCCGTGACTGAACTCGCCCGCCACAATGGCGAGATCTCGTTCTGGTACGCCGAGACATCGAGGCCTCGGCGCCGGGCGCCGCTCCCCGGCGAGCGGAGCGCCGAGGTGTGCGTGGTCGGCGGCGGCTTCACCGGACTGTGGACCGCCTACTACCTCAAACGCGCGGTGCCGGAGATGGACATCGTCGTGGTCGAGCGCGAGTTCGCGGGCTTCGGCGCTTCTGGGCGCAACGGCGGCTGGCTTTCGTCGGACTTCGCCACGCCGCGGGCGGCGATGGCCAGCCCGGACGGGCGCGACGGTGTCCTCGCCCTCCAGCGGGCGATGCGCGCGACGGTCGACGAGGTCATCTCGATCTGCGAGCGCGAGCACGATCGACGCCGACATCGTCAAGCACGGCATGATCCGGGTCGCGCGCAATCCCGCGCAGCTCGCGCGCCAGCGTCGCGATGTGGTCGCTGCGCGGAACTGGGGGATGGGGCCCGAGGATCTCCTCGAGCTCGACGAGGCGAGTCTGGCGGAGCGCATCCGTGTCGCCGGTGGGCTCGGCGCCACGTGGACGCCGTACGCCGCGCGCGTGCAGCCGGCCAAGCTAGTCCAGGGGTTGGCCGCCGCCGTGGAGCGTCTCGGAGTGCCGATCTACGAGGGGACGGCCGTGCGGGAGATCACGCCCGGAACCGCGCAGACCGATCGCGGCGCCGGTCCACGCGCGCTTCGTCCTCAGCTGCCTCGAGGGCTTCACCGCCGGTGTGCGCGGCCAGCACCGCACCTTGCTTCCGCTCAACTCGGCCATGATCGTCACCGAGCCGCTGTCCGAGCTCGACGTGGGAGGCGATCGGCTGGGAGGGGGCTGAGCTGCTCGGCGACATGGCCCACGCGTACATGTACTCCCAACGGACTCGGGACGGGCGCATCGCGCTGGGCGGCCGAGGCGTGCCGTACCGCTTCGGCTCGCGGACCGACCGTGACGGCCAGACGCAGGAGCGCACGATCCGCCAGCTGATCGGCGTGCTGCACGCGATGTTCCCGGCCGTGGCCGGGACGCCGATCGAGCATGCCTGGTGCGGCGTGCTGGGTGTCCCGCGGGACTGGTCGCCGATGGTCCGGCTCGATCCGATCACCGGCCTCGGCATGGCGGGCGGCTACGTGGGCAGCGGCGTCTCGACGACCAACCTGGCCGCGCGCACCCTGCGCGATCTTGTCCTTGGCCGCGACACCGAGCTCACGCGGCTGCCCTGGGTCGGTCACACCGCCCGCCGCTGGGAGCCGGAACCGTTGCGGTGGCTGGGGGCGCAGCTCGTCTATGGCCTGTATCGCGCCGCCGACCGGCGCGAGGCGGCATCCGGCGCTCCGCACACCGACTCGCTGGCGCGGCTGGCCAGCATCGTCGCTGGGCGATAGAAATCCGCGCGGCGACACCGACGCTATGACCAGTCACTCTTTTCCGGAAGCGGCCTTCTCGAGCGCTTCGCGCGCGGCGATCCGACCCGCCTCGCGCGCGGCGTCGAGCTGGTGGAACTCGAGCAGGCCAACGCCCTCGGCCCGCGGCTTGATCACCAGGTCGGCGTGACGGCGCGCCGCCTCCGAGGTGTTGCTCGAGCCGAGCAGCACCACGCGCATGAGCGTTTCGCCGACGCTGGGCACCCGGGGCGCCAGGCCGTCGCGCTCGTGCGACCGCGCCGAGTCCTCCGAGCGCTCGAAGGTCGCCTTGACGTCGACGGCGATGATCGGCCCCTCGGCCAGGTCGGCCATGGCCTTGACCGGAAGGTTGTCGACCAGGGAGCCGTCGACGAACAGGTCACGTCCCCGCACCTGCACGGGCGCGAGGATCGGCAGCGCCATGCTGAGGCCCACCGCCTCCCACAGCTCGCCGTGCCGCGTGAGCCCGAAGCCCCCGCTGCGCAGCTCGGTGTACCCGGATAGGAAGCTGCGCGGCAGCTCCTCGACCCGCAGGCTGCCGAATTGCCGCTGGAGCATGGCGCGAACGCGCTCGCCGCGGATCAGCGCGTGGCGGGGCACCGTGTAATCGCCGAGCGGGCGGCGCTGGACCCACTCCTCGAAGCAGCGTCCGTCGATCTCGTCGGCGTCGAGACCCATGGCGAACAGCGCGCCGATCAGCGCACCCATGCTCACGCCGGCGACGCGGTCGATCGTCACCCCGGCCGCCGTCAGCTCCTCGAGGACCCCGATGTGGGAGAACGCGCGCGCCCCACCCCCCGAGAGAACGACGCCCAGCGAGCGACCGCTCAACCGCCGCGCCGCTCGTTCCAGGTCCTGATCGAGATGCGAGGCGCGGACCACGTGCGACTCGATCGGATCGAGGGCATCGGCCCAGCTCTCGAGGGCACCTGAGCCCGGGGCAAGGTCGTGGACGACGAGATCGCAGCCGCGCAGCTCGGGACGCTGGCCGAGCCGGTCGGGGACGGACCCGCCCGCAGTCACGGCGAGGATCCGATCGGCCTGCTGGAGGCAGAACTCGGTCCAGGGCTCGCCATCGAGCACCGAGCCGGCCTGGAGCAGGACGAGATCGTGGGTGGCCTCGGCGCGGTCGAGGAGCGGGCCGTAGACCGTCGCGGGCTCTGCGCCCGTCGCCGGTGCCTGTACCTCGCGTCCACTGAGCAGCGCGGGCGAGAGGTACGCCCCCAGCGCGCCGGCGAGTCCCCCGGCGAGCTCGTCGAGCCGCGGTGGCCCATCGAGCGCGACGAGGGCGACCGTCGTCGGCCGGGGCCGTCGTGCGTCTACCGGCGCCCGCGTCTCGCGGAGCTGCTCGCCGAGCGCTCGGGTCAGCCCCAGCGACAGCGCCGGCGAGGTGTGCAGCAGCTCCTCGAAATCGGAACGGGCGACGGCCAGGACATCGCTTGCGCGTGCTGCTCGCACGGCGGCGGAGCGCGGTGACGCGGTCAGCACCGCGAGTTCGCCGAAACCGTCCCCACGGCCGAGCTGCCGGATCACGGCGCCGGTCGTCTCGTCGAGCACCTCGAGACGACCGGCGCGAACGACGTACATGGCGTCGCCGGGGTCGCCTTCGTGGAACAGGTAGCTGCCGGCCGGGACGCGAACCGTCCGCGCCTGCGCTGCCACCGCCTCGCGGAGGGGCGGCTCGAGGCCGGCGAAGATCGGAGTCCGGGCGAGGAACTCGGCCGCGGACTCGGCCCGGGGCGCAGCCCGAGGGGTGAAATCCACCGCCACCGCCCGGCGCGCTCTTGGCGTCGGCACGGCTGCCGCCTCGCCGAGCCCGTCCTCACCCAGAACCACCCGCGCGGCGACCCCCACCGGGGGCGCCAGGGAGCTGCGCAGGCGGCTGACCAGCAGGCAGCCAAGCCCGCCGGCCATGAGGCAGATGGCGCCGAACGTCCAGGCATCCTTGAGCGCGGACTCCGCCTCGAGCGGCGAGGGCATGCCGATGATGGCCACGACGATGGCCACCCCGAGCGCCGCTCCGAGCTGCCGGGCGACCGAGTTGAGCCCGGTCGCGGTGGCGAAGCTGTCCCCGGCGCCGACGCCACCGCCACCGCGCTGAGGTTGGGGAACACGGTCCCGGCCCCGATGCCGAGCAGCACCGAGCCCGGTAGCCAGACGCTGAGGAACTCCGGGGTGAGGCCCGCCCGGTTGACGTACCACAGCACGGCCGCGCCCCAGAACAGTCCCCCGACGACGAGCACCGGCCGGGGCCCGATGCGCGCAACCAGCCGACTGGTGGGCCCCGCGACGGCGGCGGCGACGAACGGCCCCGGCGTGAGGGCGAGCCCGGCCTGCAGCACCGAGTAGCGCCACACTCCGGTCAGGAACAGGACATTGGTCAGCGTGTAGCCGTAGAAACCGGCGGCCACGACGATCGTCGACGCGTTGGCCGCGGTGAAGGTGCGGCTTCGCAGCAGTGACAGGTCGACGATCGGCGAGCGATGGCGGGAGCAGCGGCGCAGGAAGATCGCCCCGAGCACGACCGCGACGGCGAACGCGGCCACGATCCGCGGGCTTCCCCAGCCCCACTCCTGTCCCTTCACGACGCCGAGCACGAGCGAGGCGATGGCGAGCGCGAACAGGAGCGCGCCGAGGACGTCGGGCATGCGCCGGCGGCCTGGCGTGCGGCTCTCGACCAGACGCCGTCGTGCCAGCATGACGGCGGCCACGCCGATGGGCAGGTTGACGAGGAACACGAGCCGCCAGTCGGCGGCGGCCACGAGCACGCCACCCAGCGACGGTCCGAGACCCGCTGCGGCGGCCGCCACGGCCGACAGCAGGGCGACGCCGTGCGAGCGCCGCTCGGGCGGGAACGCGTTGAGCACCAGGGCCAGCGACGCGGGCACGAGGAAGGCGGCGCCGAGGGCCTGGATCACCCGGAAGGCCACGAGCAGGCCGACCGACGGCGCAACCGCGCAGAGCACCGACGCCGCGGTGAACAGCTCGAGCCCGAAAGATGAACATGCGTCGCCGGCCCAGCAGGTCGGCGATCCGCCCCGCGGCGACGAGAAACGCGGCGAAGACGATGTTGTACGCGTTGAGAATCCACGACAGCGACGAGATCGACGTGCCGGGGAACGACTTGGCGATGTTGGGGAAGGCGATATTGACGATCGTCGCGTCGACGAAGGCCACCGCGGCGCCGAGCGACGCGATCGCGAGGACGGTGACCGGTGATGGCCCGCGTCGGCGCGCCCGGGGCGGTCTCCTCGCTCGCCGGCTCGCCGGCCGGAGGCCCGGCTCGACGGCGGGCTCCGGCGTCTGGATCCTGGTCATCGCGAGCTCCCCCATCGAGTCGACAGTTCCGGCTGGGCCGCCAGCGCGTCCCGCGCCGCCTGGCGACCGAGTTCGACCATCCGGTCAAACGCCTTCCACTCCAGGAGCCCCACCCCGTCCACACGCGGTGTGATCACCACATCGGCATGGAGCCGTGCCGCGGTGACGGTGTCGATGCTCCCGACCGTCACCGTCCTGACGATCGTCTCACTGAGTCGCGGGATCTCGGCATCGCTGCCGGTGAGCAGGCGCCGGATCGGACTGCGCAGCCTCCCCGTGGCCCGGCGTTGGCGGCCCGAGCCGCCCATCTGCCCGGTGACGTCGACGGCGATCACGGGCCCCTCGCCGGTGCGAGCCATGGTGGCGACGGGGAGGTTGTCGAGCACGCCGCCGTCGACGAGCACCCGCCCGTCGACGGCTCGGGGCGGAAACACTCCGGGGACGGCGAGGCTGGGATAGATCGCGTCGACGAGGCGGCCCAGCCGGTGCACGACCGCCTCGCGGCCAATGAGGTCGCAGCTCAGGCAGAAGAAGCGGTGCGGCAGTTCCTCGATTCGCGCCTCCCCGAACTCTTCGGCCAGGAGCTTGCGGGTCTTGGCCCCGCGGATCAACGAGTACGCGGGGAGCACGAAATCGCGACTGGGGTTCTGGGCCACGAAGGTTCGGTGCAATCCGTGGCGGAGGTACTCGGTGGGGAACTCTGCCGCTGCCGCTGCCGCGATGATCGACCCGAGGCTGACCCCGGCGAAGCGATCGATCCGCAGGCCGGCGTCGCGCAGCTCCTGGAGTACGCCGAAGTGCGCGAGGGCCCGGGCGCCGCCGCCGGAGAACACCACGCCGAGAGCACGGCCGGCGATCCGTCGTCCCGTGGCCTCGAGCGCGGCCGCGCGGCGCGCCGGATCGGCGATCACCTGTACCTCTCGGGGCTGAGTGGCCGTGAGCATGGAATCCGGGGCCTTCGGGCCGAACACGAGCAACTCACAGCCTTGTAGCGCCGGCCCGTGCCGATGCCACTCGCGGTCCAGCCCGCCCGCGCTCACCGCCACCACGAGATCGGCCTCGCGCAGACACAGTGCCGTCCACTGGTCGGTCGGCGAGCTCGATCCGGTGAGCACGACGTAGTCACCATCCCGCTCGGCCTGATCGATCGTCTCGAGCTCGCCGGCTCTGAGTCGGGCCAGCGGCCCATGCCGTGCCAGTTCGTCGGCGAGCCGGTCGGCGACGTCGGCCACCGGCACGGCGGGCTCCAGACCGATCACCAGCGATCGTCCGCGGCGGGATCGCCGCCACGAGCGGGGTGCGGCTCGCGGCGAGCCGTGCGCCCATCTCGCGCGTCAGCTCGAGGGCGAAGCTCGGCGCCTGGCGGATCAGCTCGGCGAACGCGCTGCGGCTGATCTCGAGCAGGCCGGCGTCGCGGATCGCCCGGACCGAGGCCGAGCGCCGGTCCTCGCGCAGCAGCGCGAGCTCGCCGAGCACGTCGCCCCGGCGCAGCACCCTGATCACCTTCTCCGGCGGACCCTCGTCGACCACCTCGAGCCGGCCGGTCTGGACGAGGAACAGGCTGTCGGCCTCGTCGCCCTCGCGCATCAGCCACTCCCCGGCACCGACGCGCACCTGGTCGGCCTGGGCGGCCAGGCGCTCGAGCAGCTCGTCCGAAAGCCCAGCCAGGATTGGAACGCTGCGCAGTAAGTCGGTCGTAGGCACTGCGAATTACCCCGAGGCGATCCCGGGGCGGGGGCCGTGGAAGCGCGACGACGAACTCGGTGAACCTTCCGGGCTCGGAATTCACCGAGATCTGACCGTCGTGGTTGAGCACGATGTCGCAGGATATGGGCTCGCGGGCCCGGCCGGCGATCGCCTCGCAGGCGATCGCGAAGTTGCGCGGGTTCGAGTTCGAGTCGCACGTCGGTCATCGCCCACCGGCTCCGGACTTGACGCGTTCGTCACCCTAGATAGCGAGTGTTTAGCGTTTCCCTCGTGTCCCGAGAAGGAGAAGGTTGATGCCTACTTGTTCGCATCTCGACCAGGTCGTGGTTGCGCGGCCAGAAACGGTCGAAGGTTGTGAGGACTGCCTGAAGATCGGCGGGCAGTGGGTGCATCTGCGGGTCTGCCGCACCTGCGGACACATCGGCTGCTGCGACTCGTCGCCGAACCGCCATGCCACGGCCCACGTCCACGCCAGCGGTCACCCGATCGTGACGTCGATGCAGCCGGGCGAGGATTGGTCGTACTGCTACGTCGATGACGTGGCCTTTCGCCTCGCCGACGGGTCATGAACGAGCCTCTGGGGGTGGGCATCGAGGAGCCGCCAGACCGTCACGGCGCGTTTCCTCGCCTCGATGACGAGCAGCGCGCCCGGCTGCGCGAGCTGGGTACGGTCGAGACGATCGCGCCAGGTGACGTCCTGTTCCGCGAAGGCGATCTGACCTATGACTTCTTCGTCATCGAGTCGGGAGACGTGGCGATCGTCCGGGGCTACGGCGATGAGAACCGCATCATCGCCATCCACGGGCGACATCGTTTCCTCGGCGAGCTCAACCTTCTCACTGGCGCGCGCGTGTATCTGACGCGCGGTCGTCCGCGACCCGGGCGAGGTCATCCGCGTCCCCATGGCCAAACTCCTCGGGCTGCTGCGCGACGACGAGGACTTCGCCAACATCATCCTGCGCGCGTTCCTGTCGCGCCGCTCGATCCTGATCGAGATCGGGGGCGGCGTTCGACTCGTCGGATCCCGTTACTCGCGCGACACGCTGCGTCTGCGGGAGTTCCTCGCACGCAATCGCGTGCCCTACCAATTCGAGGATCTGGAGAGCGACGAAGAAGCCGAGCTCGTGCTGCGGAACCTCGGGGTGCAGGCCGCCGAGACGCCGGTCGTCATCGGGGGCGATAACGTACTGCGCAACCCGTCCAACTCGACGGTGGCCAAGATGCTGGGGATCGGAGCCCGGGGCGCGCCGCCGGCCCTGTGCGACCTGGTCATCGTTGGCGGCGGCCCGGCCGGGCTCGCCGCCGCCCGTGTACGGCGCCTCGGAGGGCCTCGACACGCAGGCCATCGATGCCGTCGCCTTCGGCGGACAGGCGAGCACTTCGTCGCGGATCGAGAACTACCTCGGGTTCCCAGCCGGCGTGTCCGGACTCGAGCTGGCCGAGCGCGCCACCCTGCAGGCTCGGCAAGTTCGGTGCCCGCCTGGTCGTTCCGGCCCAGGCCACCGGCCTCGAGCGCGAGAACAGTCACTTCGTCGTCAACCTGGCCGGCGGCGGTGAGGTCCGCGGCCGCACGATCATCGTGGCCACCGGCGCCCAGTATCGGCGGCTCGACATCCCCGAGCTCGAGCGTTACGAGGGCAACGGCGTGTACTACGCCGCCACGCGAGTCGAGGCCCAGCTATGCGAGAACGATCCCGTGCTGATTGTCGGCGGCGGCAACTCCGCCGGTCAGGCCGCCCTGTTCCTGTCGGAGTTCAGCGCGAGCTGCAAGCTGCTGATTCGCGGCGAGGATCTCGCCAAGTCGATGTCGCGCTACCTGATCGATGAGCTCGACCGTCACCCCCGGGCTGAGCTCATGACCTGCTGCGAGGTCGTCGAGCTCCACGGCGAGCACTCCCTCGAGTCGGTCACGATCGCGAACCGCGACACGCACGAGCGCTCTGAGCTGCCCGCCAAGGCCCTGTTCGTGTTCATCGGAGCCTCGCCGCACACGAGCTGGCTGGAGGGCAACGTGGCCTTGGATGAAGACGGCTTCCTGCTCACCGGGCGCGACGTGATGGGCGACGACCTGGCCGGCTACGGCGCGGACCGCCCGCTCTTCCTGGAGACCAGTCAGTCCGGCGTCTTCGGCGTCGGCGACGTCCACTCCGGCTCGATCAAGCGTGTGGCCTCAGCTGTCGGCGAAGGCTCGATGGCCGTCAAGCTGATCCATCAGCGCCTTGCCACTCCCGTGTGAGCTATGCCTCTGCCAGGGCTGCACTTGCCTCCCCGCGCTCATCTGAACGGTGGAACGTGCTGCGAAGTCGCGCGAAGGCGATCGTCCCCAGGATCGCGGGAACCCCGACCTGGAAGGCGCGGTAGGCGAGCACCGCCGCGGTGGCCTGTGACAGGGAGCTGCCGTACAGAACCATGGCGCCGATCATCCCGCCGTCGGTGCCTCCGATGCCGGCGGGCAGCGGGATCAGCCCTCCCAGCTGGCCGATGACGTAGGCGAAGATCAGTGGCCCCAGCGGCGGCGCGCCCCCGAACGCGGCGAAGGCGATGATCAGCGCGGTGATGTCGAAGGCGAGATATCCGACCGCGCCGAGGATGGCCGGCCAGCGGCGGGCGGCGAGCAGGCGACCGGTGTCGTGGATGCCCTCGCCGAGCAGCCAGGCGCCGGCGCGGAGCTTGGACGCGATCTTTCCGCCCGGCTTCTCGCGATCAATTCGCTCGAGCAGGAATGGGAGCGCGACGATTACGGCCATCATGATCCAGGCCAGAGACGTGAAGATCGCCGTCACCAGGGTGGGGTCCTCGCCGGCAAACACTCCGGCCAGCAGCAGCGGGCCGAGCACCGCCGCACAGACGAAGTTCGGCAGGCTGGTGAGGACGAAGAAGTTCACGCTGCGGCGGCCGATGTGCTCGGTCGACATTCCGCTCTCGTGCAGCGCCCAGGCCCCGAGCGCCAGCCCGCCCGCGCCGCCCGTCGGGAGCAGCACGTTGGTGGCCTGCTCGGCCATCGACAGGCGGTAGCTGAACCGCCACCCCATTCTCCGGCAGAACACGTCGCGAAAGGCGACGACGTTCGACAGGCAGGAGCACAGCTTGGACACGCCGATCAGAGCCAGGAGGAGCGGGTCGGCGCGGGCGAACCGGGCCCGCAGCGTGCCCAACCCCGGCAGCGTGGCCACGAGTGCGGCGATGAGCACGAGGAGGATGGCGAGGGCGACGAGGCGCCGCATGAGGTGTCGCGAATCGAGCTCATCGGGCATCTCCCCGGCCGTGGCGTCGATGGCGCGTGTTTCTGTCGGCTGATTCACCGCTGTCTCACCCTAGTGGTCCGAAGACCACTGGCCGCAAGTGGTGTCGTCGCCCTGACTCTCGTTTGACAGGCCCTCCCACCGCCCGTACTCTGCCGCGCGGGGAACGGGACCGGCCTCATTCGAATAGGAGGGAACCTTGACAGAGCGATTGACGCGGCGTCGGATGCTGCAGTATGGCCTCGGCGCCGCCGGGGCCGCCGTTGTGCCCGAGGTGGCCCAGGCGCTGTGGCCGGGCGGGGGACCACCGATCGCGCTGGCCGACACGGGCGACCCAGCACGAGCTGCGGCAGCCCCACGTGTTGCGGAGCCACCACGGGCGGCTGAAGCTCAAGCTCATCTGCATCCCCGGCGTGGTGCACATGGGCGCGCCCAAGCCGGTGCGGACGTACACGTACAACGGCGTCGTTCCCGGATACACGTGGGAGCTGAAGGGCGGCGATGAGCTGCTCGTCGATCTGCGCAACCACCTGCCCGAGCTTCCCCACCAGCCGCCGATGACGATGGATCGTCCCCACGCGTGGACGACGACCAACCTCCATACGCACGGTCTCCACGTGTCGCCCAGCGGCAACGCGGACAACATCTTCCTCCAGATCCCGCCCGGCCACCGGCAGCACTACCGGATCCACATCCCCGAGGACCACCCGGCCGGGATCTACTGGTATCACCCGCACCATCACGGCGCCGTCACCCAGCAGGTTCGCGCCGGGATGGCCGGGCTCATCATCGTACGCGGGGATCTCGACCGGGTTCACGAGGTGCGCAAGGCCAAGGAGAAGGTGATGGTGCTCCAATCGATCGAGCTGGGAGAGGACTACGAGCTCCTCGATCCCATCCCCGACCCCACCAAGGAGCAGGCCTTCTTCCCGCGTAAGAACGTCCTCTACACGGTCAACGGCAACCTTCGGCCGAAGATCACCATGTACCCGGGTGAGGTCCAGCGCTGGCGCCTCGTCAACGCCGCCGAGGGCAAGTTCCTGTCACTCGACCTCAAGGACCACCATCTGCACGTGCTGGCCTGGGATGGTCTGACACTGGGCGAGGTCGAGCGCGAGAACCTGGTCATGCTGTCCGCCGGCAACCGGGTCGAGTTCCTGGTCAAGGCGGGCAAGCCCGGAACCTACGAGCTGATGCTCACGCCCGGCTCGAGTCAGAAGCCCAACATCCCCGGGATGCCCGAGTCGATCTCGCAGCACGAGTCCGATCTCTTCTGCAACCTCGCCGCCACCATGCCCGTCCGGGGTCTGCAGGACCAGCCACCCGAGTTGCAACCGCGATCGATCGCCACACTCCATGTCCGCGGAAGCGGCCCCGAGATGCATCTGCCCACCTCGCTGCCGGCGTTCGACCCGCCGATGCGGCCGATCGTCCGCGAGCGTCACTTCCGCTTCACGGTGGCGCGCGATGGCATGAACGAGTTCCTGTCCTTCGGCATCGACGGCAAGCAGTTCAAGCCCGAGGAGCCACCCTATCGCGTAAAGCTCGACACGGCCGAGGAGTGGACACTCACCAATGACTGCGACAACAAGCTGATGGACCACGCGCACGTGTACCACATCCACGTGAATCCATTCAAGATCATAAAAATCAACGGCCGCAAGCTCGAGAAGCCCCTGTGGCGTGACACCTTCGTGCTCACCAAACGCTCGGGTGACTCGCTCACGTTCGTGTCGAACTTCGACGATTTCACCGGTAAGTTCGTCGAACACTGTCACGTCATCGCGCACGAGGACCTCGGCATGATGGGCTCAGTGGAGGTGGTCCGATGACCGACCTGACGAGGCGCGATCTGCTCCGCTCGGGGGCCATCGGGGCGGTGGGACTGTGGCTGCCGTTCGCCGCCGATGCCCGCTCGGCCACCTGGCACGCGCGGCTGGCCAACGAGCGCGTGAGCGCGACGTGCGCTGCGGAACCTGCGGCGCGCGCTGCGCGGGATCCTCCTGCTCCCGGGAGATCCCGGCTACGTCGTCTCCAGCCAGGCGGCCAACGCGCGCTTTGACGACATCAAGCCGCTCGCCGTGGCCAAGTGCGTCGACGAGGCCGACGTTGTCACCTGTGTCAACTGGTCACGCGCCCATGGTGTGCCCCCGGTGGCTCGCGGCGGGGCTCACAGCTACGCCGGCTTCTGCACCACCGAAGGACTGATCATCGATGTCGCCAATCTCAACCAGGTGATCGTCAACCAGCACACCGGTGAGGCCGTCATGGGCGGTGCCGCCCGGAACTCGAACGTCCTCAACGCCACCGTGTTCGGCGACTATGTACTCCCGGGTGGGACGTGTCTCGGCGTCGGCATCGGCGGCCTCACGCTCGGCGGCGGCATCGGGTACAACACCCACTGGGCGGGGTTGACCAGCGACCACCTGCTGGCCTCGCGGATCGTCACCGCCGACGGTCGCGTGCGCGAAATCGACGCGCACAATCACTCCGATCTGTTCTGGGCCTGCCAGGGCGGGGCGGGCGGCAGCTTCGGGATCAACACGCAGTGGAGGTTCCAGCTGCACAGGATCCCGCCGCGCGACGTGGCCTTCTATCGCTTCGACTGGCGCGGCGCGGACGCGGCCGGCGCAGTGCTTGGCACCTTCGACAAGATCCTCGAGCGGGCGCCGGCTGCGTTCAATGCCGTCGCCATGGCCGCGGCGACCGAGATCGGCTCGGGCGGACCGCGCGAGGCGATCGACGTGTTTTCCCGCGGGCAGTACATCGGGCCGCTGTCGGAGCTGCGCGACCTCGTGCAGCCGCTTATCGACGCCGCCGGCAAGCCGGCGCAGATCGACGCTCAAGACCATGTCTTACTGGGACATGCAGGGGGTGTTCGCCAGCACCGAGGGGCCGCGCCACGGCTGGGGTGACATCTCGCGCTACTCGCGCAAGCCGCTCCCCGACCACGTTATGGCCAAGGTGGCCGATCTGCTCGCCAACTGCCCCAGCCGGAACGCCGACGAGAACGGCTCGATGTGGTCGCTCGGGTGGGTCGGGGGTCCGGTTGTGGGCTCGGTCGGGCGCCGCGAGACCGCCTACGTTCACCGCGACATGCTGACCCTGCTCCGCGCCACCCCGGTGTGGAAGATCGACTCCTCCAAGCGCGTCGTCGACGGGCTGGTCGGCTGGACCGACGACATGATCCGCCTGATCGCACCCCACACTCCCAACGAGAGCTATCAGAACTTCCCCAACCGCGGCATCGAGGACTGGCAGAAGCAGTACTACGCCGAGAACTTCGCCCGGCTGGTGCGGGTCAAGGCAAGGTACGACCGGCACGACCTGTTCCGGGACGAGCAGAGTATTCCGGTGAGGGCGTAGGGCTCGCTCGCGTTTGCGTTGCCGTTCGGCAGTGCTCGGTGGGGCGTAGGGCGTTGGGAACGGCGGCTGGGGATCGGGTGGGTTCTGGCGCGTTCGCGTGTGGTTCGTTTGCACACCCGCGTAACGTCGAGGAGCGCAGGCGGGTCTGGTCGGCTTTCCACGTGTGCGGCAGGGACGAAAACGTTGCGCTGCGGCTTCGGTGGCGCTGGCGCTGTGCAACGTTTCCGCTGTTATATGCCGGTTTCGTTACGTAGCGACCGCACGCACGGTCGCTGAGCAACGTTTTCGTTGCTGAGCGGCCCGCGTCGGCACCCCACCCACCCCTTCTCGGCAGGCCGTTCCCAAAGCCGTCCGTCGATCTGGACTGAACGCGACGGCGCCGGCTACTTGATAACCGCGGTCGTCCCGATCGCCCGGTCGTGGGCGTTCAGGGCCACGACCTTGTACGTGGTGGACCCGGCCGGCACAACGATCGAGGTCTCGAAGCCGTTGCGCAGAGCCGCGGCCACGGGCTGCATGGGGCCGCTTCCGTTGCTGGCCAGGACCTTCCACGCGTGGACCTGGGTGGCGCCGTTCCAGCTCGCGTACACGACTGTCTTGCCCCCCACCTTGCGGACCGCGCCGACAGGCGGGTAGAGCGGCTTGCCGACCCAGTGCTGGAGTGTGGCGCGGTAGCTCTGGTCGGGGTGGGGCAGCACGGCGTCGAGGAGGAGTTGGCCGGAATGGCTGTACTCGGAGAGGTAGGGCTGGGAACCCCATCCGACCATCACGTTGCCGTTGGGCAGGGGCTGGGTGTTGCCCATGTATTCGGCGTCGAAGTTCCCGCGGGCGTACTGAGTGACCAGGCTGGCCTGGTGGGCTCTGCGGGTTGAGCTTGATGACGAGGCCGCGCGAGGGCCCGGTGGGCGAGACATACGTGCCACCGCCGGTGATCTGGCAGCAGTGGTCGTCGAACATCGTGACGATGTTGCCCGGATGCAGCCCGACGTCGTGCTGCCATTGGAAGCCGGCGCCCTGGTTGAACGTGTAGCTCGAGTGCCGGCCGCCCATCGTCCACTCGATGGCCCCGGTCTTGGCGTTGACCAGGTAGGCGGCCCAGGTGTTGCGCATCGAGGCCAGGAAGGTGCCGTTGCCGAGCACCTGGATCGAGTTGACGTGGTAGGCATCCCACGGGAAGCCGTTGGTGGGCAGCGAGGCCTCGGAGTCGCTCGGTGAGACGTGCTTGAGCGCATCCCAGGTGAACAGAAGCTTGCCGGTGTTGATGTCGTATTCCTGGACGGCCGAATCGATCACGACGCCGTTGTAGGCGCCGCCGTACTTGGACAGGTCCAGGGGGACGTTCTTGTTGGCCGTCACCCATGCGTGGTTGCCATCGACGACCAGCTCGTGGAGGGTGAGGATCCACCCGTCCTTGCCCTTCAGCGTGGCGATCGTGTGGTAGTGCTTGTCGACGATCACGTCCTCGCCGCTCAGCGTCTGGCCGGCACTCGTGATGTTGCCCTGCCACCACGCGATGGCGGGCTGGCCGTGGTAGATCTGCCGGCTCAGGTTGGCGGCGACCATGTCCTCGGGCACCGGATGGAACCACACCGGCTGCGCATGATTGTCGAGGATCAGCGGCCCGCTCTGACCGGTCATCGGCGGCTGGGTGAGGTCATAGAAGCTGGTCATGAAGATGTAGCCGGGCGCCAGGCGGCTGGTGGCGACGTTCCCGGTCCGCACGATCGGCGGGTGCAGGTTCGGCTGGGTGACGAACACATCGGTGTTGTCCTTCACATACGCGCCGATCGGAGCGCCGTGGTTGCCAGCCGTCGCTATCTCGACGCCGAGGAAGGCCGCGATCACCAACCCGAGCGCGATGATCGCCGGCACGCGCCGCACGGGCTCGCCCTTCACGGCCATCCTCGGGACCGCGATCAGCGTCACCACCAGAGCGACTGCGGTGAACGCGGCGGCGATGATGTAGCCGAGCCGGAAGCCGTCGGTCAGCGCCTGGGGCACGCCGTGGCCCTGCCCGATCTGCTGCGTCGTGTACTGCGTGGCCAGCGTGATCAGCAGCGCCAGCCCCAGGCCACCGCCGACCTGGCGCGACGTGTTGACCAGACCGGAGGCGAGTCCGGCCTGTCCCTGCTTGGCCCCTTGGGTGGCGGCGATCGTAGAGGGCACGATCGAGAAGCCGATCCCGGCCGCGGTGAGGATGCCCGGCACGACCACGTACACGATCGGGCTGCCGCTGGCGGCGATCCGCGTGAACAGGAGCAGCCCAATGGTCATCATGGTCAGCCCGCTGCCGAGCACAGCACGCACGCCGAAGCGGCTCACGAGCCCGCCGGCGCTGCGGGCGACGACCATGATCGTCAGGGCCATGGGCAGGAAACACAGCCCCGCGTCGAGTGGCGAGAGACCGAGGACCTGCTGGAGGTACAGGGAGCTCAGGAACCACATCGGGAACAGCGCGGCGCTGAACAGCACCACGATCCCGTTGGCCGTCTTCAGCGGCTTGGTCAGCTCCTTGAAGGGGATGAGTGGTGCCGCTGGCGACGCGGGTCTCGATGAATCCGAACCCGGCCAGCAGGACCACGCCAATGAGGATCGGGATGATCGCCTCGGGCGAGCTCCAGCCGTTCGTGCCGGCCTTGACCACGCCGTAGACGAGGATCATCTGGCCGATCGTCAGCGTCAGCGCGCCGGCGATGTCGAAGGGCGGCGCGTCGCGGCCGCGGCGACGGTCGACCACGACCGCATAGCCCACGATCGCGGTAGCAACCGCGATCGGGGGGTTGATGAGCAGAACCCAGCGCCAGCTGATGGCCTGGGTGATGATCCCGCCGAATAGGGTGCCGGCGGCGCCGCCGAGGCCGTTCATCGCCGCCCAGATGCCGATCGCGCGATGCAGCTTGGGGCCGGGCGGGAACGACGATGTGACGATGGCCAGCGAGGACGCGGCCATCAGCGCGCCGGCCAGGCCCTGGAAGGCGCGTGCGCCGATCAGCATCCCCTGGGTGGGCGCGACACCGCCAAGCAGCGAGGCGAGGCCGAACAGCAGGAGCGCGAGGACGAACGTACGTCGCTGGCCCCAGTGATCGGCCGCACGGCCGCCGAGCATGAGGAAGCCCGCGAACGTGATCGCATAGGCGTCGACCACCCACTGCAGGTTGGGGGCGTTGAAACCGAGGCTCGACTGGATCGACGGGAGCGCGACGTTGACGATGCTCAGGTCGAGGATGACCATGAACTGCGCGACGCAGCACACGATCAGCAGCCACGGCGTGGTGGGGCCACCGTCGCCCGCGGCCGGCGCTTCCGGAGCGGGACCCTTGGGGCGCTCGCCGCCCGGGGCGCCGTCGGCACCGTTACCGGGCGCCACCGCCGTCGCGCCCGTGGCCGGATCGCCGACCGCGGCTGCCTTCTTGCTCACGTCGCCACCTTCGCGGGCGGCCGTTGTTTCGCCGTCAGCTTCCATTCCTTGAAGGTCCCCTGTACGCTCCATGTGCAGTCTTGGTCGTCGCCGAGGCAGCTTGTCAGGCCGGCCTGGTGTCAGAAGTGGTACCAGGTGGCTCCGTCGGCGGCGCTAACCTTAGCTGCTCGCGGTCGTCGCGGGTGCGTGAGGGTGGAGAGGAAATGATGCGTTCACTCATTGCCCGACGTTCGCGAACGTTTTGTAATCTCGCGACCAAGCCCCGTCCAGCTACAAAGGAGTAGGGCCCGATGAGAAAAGCGATGCTGGCGAGTCTGGCGGCCGCTCTGGCCGTGGCAGGCTGTGGTGGCGGTGGAAGTAGCAGCACGACGACCAACGCGGCCAATACGACCACGGTGAAGGACCCGACCACCCAAACGGTCAAGAAGAAGGTCCATCACAAGAAGAAGCAGATCCAGCACAAGAAGAAGCACCACAAGAAGACTTCGACGACCAGCAGCACGGCGGTGGCGTCGGTGACCACGCAGACGGCGGCGCCGGTGACGACGCAGGCGGCTCCCGCTGTCACGCAGCCCTCATCGTCCTCGGTAGCTCCGTCCTCGGGCGGCGGCTCGCCGGCTCCCTCGTCCTCAAGCGGCGGTGGTACGCCCGCGCCGAGTTCCGGCGGTGGCGGCGGCTCCGGCGGCGGTGGTGGTGGCAGCGGCGGCGGTGGCGGCGGCTCGGGCGGCGGCGGCGGTGGCGGCGGCACCATCGGCAACCAGGGCTACTAGAACCCGGTCAGACCCGCGCGCGGGCACACCGCCCGTGCGCGGGGTTTCACCTCCTCGGCGAGCTAGCCCGTTTGAAGCGGGACGCGCTCGGCCCACGGGGCGCCGACCTCAGATGCCGGCAGGCAGGCGTAAAAAAGCAGCGCGCCCCAGGCTCGGACCGCGTCTGGGCCAGCATCGTGGGGTTAGCGCCCCCGACGAGAACCCGACGTAAAACCAGCGCTTGACGCCGCCTGTGGCTCCCGTCGACCAACCGGACCCCGCGCCGTCGGCAAACGGCGGCGCGGGGGGATCAGCTGGCTATGAGGCCGACTTGACCGGGTCTTCGCTGGTCTCGGCCAGGTAGTTCTGCACGGCGAGCATCGAGCCTTCGATGATCCGCTTGCCGAACTCCTTGCTGTCGTTCAGGTGCGGGAACGGCGTGTCCGGGACCGGAACCTCGAGGAATTCGCACAGCGGCTCCCAGCCCTCGGCGACCGACCACACGAGCAGGCGATCGGCCGGGACGGTCTCCTTGACCTCCTCGTGGTAGCGGTCCATCGCGGTGGCCATGTACTCCGCGGTGGTGTCCTCGCCCTGGATGAGCCCGCTCTGACGCCAGAAATCGCGCATCATCTCGAGGTAGCCATCCCACTTGGGATCGATCGTCGCCCGCGCGTCGGAGAGGTGACGGATCAGGACGTTGTCGTAGAACAGACCCCAGATCGTGTCGCGCATGCTCTTGGCCCAGGCGTGGCCGTCGCGAACGCTGAGGAGTACCTTGGCATCCGGGTAGACCTCGATCAACTCGTTGGTGAAGAACGACCCGGGCCAGTCGACGGTGGCCTCAAACCCGCCGAAGATCTGGTCCCAGTCGGCGTCGCCGTCGAGCGCCTCGCGCCACCGGGGGGCGAGATCGAGGTCCATGAGGACGTTGACCATGTGATAGCAGGGCTGAAAGCCGAGCATCTCGAGCGCCACCTTCTGCGAAAGCGTGCCGGTGCGCGGCAATCCGGCTCCAATCAGCTTCATCTATTCGCTCCTTGTTGTTTCTCTAGATAAGGGTCGAGCCGGCGGCCTGGGCGTGTGGCCTCAGACGTGCTCCGTTGCTGGCGGCAGGCTCGTCGGTTTCCGCCAGCAGATCAAGTAATGCGTCGACCGCAGCCGGAACGGCCACGGCATCGCTCACGCGTAGGTCGGGCCGACGGGGCACCTCGTATGGGTCGTCGATCCCGGTCAGGCCCTTGAGCTCCCCCGCCTGCGCGCGGGCATACAGGCCTTTGGGGTCACGGGCGACGCAAACCGCGAGCGGCGTGTCGACGTGAACCTCGAAGAAGCGCAACCCGCATTGCGCGTGACGCCGGCGCACGGTCCGGCGGGCGGCGGCGAACGGCGATACCGCGGCCACGATGGCGATCGCCCCAGAGTCAGCGAATAGTCTCGCCAGCTCGCCCACACGATTCACGTTGCGTTCGCGATCGGCGGCCTCAAAGCCAAGGTCCCCGCAGATGCCGTGTCGAAGATTGTCGCCATCGAGCAGGTAGGCGGGGCGCCCACACGCGACCAGACGTTCCTCCAGCGCGGCTCCGATCGTCGACTTTCCCGACGCGGGTAGCCCGGTCAGCCAAACCGTCGCACCGGACGTGCCCAGTGCTCGCCAGCGTTGTTCGCGGGAGAGCCGACCGTCCTGCCATGTCACGTTGGGGCTTGAGTCCATCAATCGGCCATGCCTGCAGGAACTTTCCAAAACGCGTTGCGCCCGTCAGCATGCTCAACACGGCGCACCGGGATGAGTTGCGCTCGCCCGACGGGCGCCAACGAGGAGACCCACTTGCAGTCCAAGCTCCGGCATTGTGCCGTATCTGAGGGACCTGCGACGGCGCGCCGGGCCGATGCCCCTCCGCTTGCAGTGAGACTTTCCTTAGAGGTTCTTCAGCTATTCCTGCCCAACGGGCAACCCTCGCGCCTCCGCCCGCCGCGGCCACGAACGGTACGCCGCGGTGGCGACCACGGCCGCCATCACGATCAGGTAGCTCGCGTGGGGCATCGTCACCGAGCGGTCCGAAAACGGCCAGAACAGCGACACGCCGCCCTTCGGCTCGGCCATGTCGCGCCACAGGTGGAGCGCGAGCCCGATGGCAATCCCCAGCATCACGTCCCGCCGCCGACGCCAGACCACGGAGAGAAGCAGGACGACGGCAAGCGTGAGCAACGAGTGGGTATACGGCCGTGGCGTCCCCGCGCTCAGCCAGTCGCTGCCCAGCCGCTGCGGGATGTGATCCAGATCGATGGCCACCGAGGCGATCAGCGCGGGAACGAGAAAGCGCTCGCACGCCCGCCCGCCGACCGCCCACAGCACCAACAGCGTGGTGAGAAGGTGCGCGGTCTCATCGAGCGGGCCGCCAGGGAACGTCGAGCCCCCTGCCAGTTCCGCGCCCCAATCGGCGGCGAGGAGGACAGCGGCAGCGATCGCCACCGCCCCCGGCCCGGGCCGCCGCAGGACGGCCAGCCAGCCATCGATGCGCGCCCGCCGGCTACCGGTCATACGCCAAGTATGGCCTTCAGTGACTATTTTCCCCGGACTTGAAGCACCATCTGCTCAGGGTTGCCAATCCGGCGGGCTTGATCTACGGCACGATTGCCGTGGGTGCATTGCTGGCATCCGAAAGCACTGAGGGCCAGACATATGGCGCCACGGTCGCCGGCGTCTGTGTCGCGCTCGCGCTCTACTGGCTGGCCTATACGTACGCCGAGTTCGTCGGAGCGCGGCTCAAGAAATCTGAGTCGTTCAGTCCGTCCGGTTTCTTCAACGCGCTCGCCGGCGAGATAACGGTCGTACTGGGCGCGGGGGTGCCGCTCGTCGTCGTGCTGATCTGCTGGGCGGCCGGCGTCCCGCTGGCCAGCGGGATCAAGGCTGCCGTGTGGGCCTCCGCAGCGATGATCGTCATCTACGAACTCATCGCCGGGGTCCGGAGCGGCCTCTCGGGTTCGGAGCTACTGGTGCAGACGACTCTCGGCGCCGTGCTCGGAGTGCTGTTGATCGTGCTCCGGATCCTTCTGCACTAGTGGCCGCCTCCGCACATACGCCGGCGACAGCGGACTAGCGCCACCACGGCCGGCGTCTGACCTCGGCCAGGTGCGTGGCTGGGACGACGAGCTCTTCCAGGTGCTCGGCCAGGTGTTGGAGGTGCTCGCAGAGCCAGATCGCGTGCCACGTCCGGGGCTCGGCGACGACGTCGTCAAACGTCGGCGCGCGCAGCGCCCGAACGGGACTGCCGCGCGGCTTGCTGACCTCCTCGGCGAGCTGTTCGTAGAACGCGCCGAGAATCTCCGCGCGTGGACCGACCGCCTGCTGGGCGGCGATGATGTCCTGGCTGTCGTGTTTGGGCAGGCCGGCGAGCGCGTGCGCGGTCAGTCGTAGGCGCAGGGCACCACCCACGAGCCGCCATAGCTCAACCTTGGCCAGGCGCTTGGAACCCTGCTCGGCA
This sequence comes from uncultured Solirubrobacterales bacterium, assembly GCA_963734775.1. Taxonomy (GTDB): domain Bacteria; phylum Actinomycetota; class Thermoleophilia; order Solirubrobacterales; family Solirubrobacteraceae; genus Palsa-465. The sequence continues at coordinate 151,514 of CAVTJE010000010.1, read as the reverse complement.
AGGTATCCGCGCAGGGCGGCGTCGAGGCGCAGGCCCGCGGTTACCGCCGGAACGGCACCGTCCGGCGGCCCGTCCACGATGACGCACAGGCACTCGACGGCACGGGACAGGTAGCGGGCGCCCGAGCGGTAGGCGTCTGCGAGGTCGTCCCCGACTACCGAAGACACACCGCGGGGCCAGAAGAACAGCCCCACGAGCACGCTGACCCCGCAGCCCAGGGCGACGTCGACGATCCGGAGCTCTCCGACCTTCCAGCCTGTGGGGATGAGCAAGTTGAAGAGGATGACCACGGTCACGGTGAAGGCGGCCTGGCCCACCGCGAACGGCGCCGTGCCCGGTGCGTAGGCGGAGATCAGCACGGCGAACGGCAGCACGACCCACAGCACGGCCGACGTGTCGCCGATGAGCAACATGAGGGCGGCACCGATGACGAAGCCGGCCACCGTGCCGGCCAGCGCCCGCACCGCCGTCGCCCCTGTCGCGCCGGCGTTGGTCCGCAGCACGGACACCGTGCCGAGCACGACCCAGAAACCGTGCTGGACGTTGAGTAGGTCGGCCGCCGCGACGGCCGCGGCGATCGACAGCGCGCCGCGGAGGCTGTTGACGAACCAAACCGAGCGCAGGCTGGCGTGGCGGAAGGCGATGCCGGCGTACTTGGCCGCTCCCGTCAGCCGCCGCTCGTCACCGGGGCCGCCGGTGGCCATCCCGAACCAGCGGGTACGGGCTCGGGCGACCCATTCCGCCGTGGCCATACGCGAGGCAACCATGACCTCGGCCCCCAAGGCCAGCACGCTGACGGCGATCTGGTGGACGTGGAAGGAGATCTGCGCCTGCTCCTGCAGATCGGGAGTCCCGGGGGTGAGGTGCTTGAGCCGCGCCGTGCTCTGGCGCCGGAAGTCTTCGAGCGTGTCCAGATCCGGCCGCGTGCGACGGCCGGCAAGGAGCTCGCCGCACTCCCGCAAGCACCGGGCGGCGACCTCGAGCAACTCGCGATCGGCCGGTACCGCGGCGTTGATATCGCGACGTTCGTGCACCGTGTCGACGATCAGCGAGGTGCACCACTCGAGCAGCTCGACTGCGTTGGACAGGGCCTGGTCGGGACCGGTAAGCCCCGTGGGTCGGAACGGGGTCTCGTTGAACGCGCTGAGGAGCTCGTGCTTGGTGGTGATTGCGGCCTGGAGCTGCTCGTCGCTGGCCCCGCCGGCCAGCACCGCGTTGATCACGTCGGCCAGCCCGGCGGCGACCTTCGACGCGGCGCCGCGCAGCGCGTCGCCGCCCGGGGGGGTGTAGATGATCAGCACCGCAGCGGTCCCGACGACCGAGGCGATCCACCAGCCTGCGAGCCGATCGGGAACCATCGACATCGTGCCGGGCGACGCGGCCGGCAAAACATAGGCGAGCAACGCGCCGGTGACCCCCCCGGCGGCGTTGGCGCCGAGGACGCCGGCGAAGAACACGACGAAGGCCACCGGCACCGAAACGAGCGCGGCGAGGACGACTGACGAGTTGACTGCCGTCCCGATGACGATCAGGGGAGTGGCGATCAGGGCGAGGACGATGTGGGCGATCAGCTTCTCTCGCCGCGTGCCGGCGAAGCTGACGAAGACCAGCGTGGCCAGCGAGCCGAACGCGCCGAATAGGGCCGTCTGGTGATTGCCGATGACGAGATCGCAGAAGGCGAAGACGCTCGGCGCGACGAGCGTCGCCCGCAATGCGCGCTGCGCCGCGACCGGCGACCAGCTGGGCAGCCACCCGTGCGAGCGAAGCCAGCCGATGAATCGCGGCCTCTGCACCGGCCCTGAGAGTGCACCCGCGCCACTGGCCACGAGCGCGAGTTTAGCCGTGGGTCACTGGGGCACGGCCGGCGCCAGCGCGTCGAGGAACGGCTCGCGCGCAAGCGCGTAGAGCAGGCAATCCCGCTCTGCGATCACACTCGCCGTGCGGGGGACATCCTGAAGCAGCGCGATCTCGCCAAACCCGCTACCCGGCTCCAGCGTTCCCACGCGCACGCCGTCGACGAGCACGCGGAGCCTGCCGCTAGAGACGAGGTAGAAGTTGTCGCCGACGTCGCCCTGCCGGATCACGGTTGTCTCGGCTGGGAGCTCGAGCGGTGATAGCTCGCCGGCCAGTGCCTCGATCATCGCGCCCGGCAGCGCCGAGAACAGCCTGTTGGCACGAAGCAGCATCACCTGAGCACGGGCCACCCCGCGGCGGTCCACGGACAACAGGCGCGGCAGCGCCACCAACGCCGCCACCACGATCACGAGCGCGATGCCGCCGAGCGCGGCGCCGACGCCCCCCACCGCGATCAGTAGCGGGACGAGCAGCGAGCCGACCGCGAGGCCCGCCATCGCGAACCCTTCGAGCACGCCGAACACGCGGGCGAGGACATGGGCGGCGGTGACGCGCGTGAGCAGGGTGCGCCCGGCCACGTCGAGCACGCCGCGGGCCGCACCGCTCAGGATCAGCAGCGCGAAGGCCGACAACGGCGTCCTCCACACGGCCATGAGGCCGAACGCGGCTCCCCACAGCAGCGCCGCGCAAAGCAACGGACGGGCCAGCGAGCGAGCGCCGATCAGGCCCAGCGCGGCGACGCCGCCCAGCACCCCGCCGGCGCCGAAGGCCGCGGTCAGGTAGCCGGCGCCGGACGGACCCAGGCCGAGTTCGGACACCGCGAGGTACACGGCGAGCACGTCGAGAGCGCCGGTGGCGACGAAATCGGATACGAGGATGAGGAGCAACGAGCGCGTGTCGCGCTCCGAACGCAACGCCGCCAATCCGGCCAGCACGCTCGCCTCCTCGGGTTCCTCCCGCTGGTCGGCGACCGGCTCACGCCCCGGATGGACCCCCGTGACGAGCACCGCTCCGGCCGCCACCGTCACGGCGAACACGGCAAACACGGCCCCCGGCCCGTTGAGACTGATCAGGAGCCCGGCGACCGTCGGACCCACGAGCACGCTCGTGCTCTCGATCCAGCTCGACAGCGCGGTGGCCGCCGTGAGCTCATCGGGCTGCTCGGCCACCGCAGCGACGAAGGCGGCCTGGGCCGGCCGCGTGATCGTCACCGCCGAGGCGGCCACCGCGGCCAGCGCGTAGGCCAATGAGGCCGGCCCGTCAGCGAGCAGGACAACCGCGGTCCCCGCCATTGCCCCGGCCTGAAGGATGTAGCCGAGGCGCAGCGAAAAGGCGGCGCCCCGGCGATCGGCGATGGTGGCGGCGGGCGCGGCCACGAGCGACGCCGGCACGAGCTGAATGACCGCAACGATGGCCGCCGTCGTCGCGCCGCCGCGCGCGAAGGCGTAGACCAGCATCGCCACCCATACGCCGAACTCCGCGGTGGTGAAGCCGGCAAAGGCCAGCTCGGCCCGGCGCAATCCACGGTTGGCGAGGACGCGCCTGAGCACGGCCACTCGCTGCCCCATACGGCGATCCTATCTGTCACTGCCAGGCGCGCCCATCGCGTCGGCGATGGGCCTGCTCGTCAGCTCGCCTTCTCGTCGTGCCCACCGAACTCCTTGCGCATCGCCGATAGCGCGCGGTTGGCGAACTCGTCGAGCTTGCGCGAGCTGAAGCGCGAGTACAGCGCGGCGGTCAGGACCGGCGTGGGAATCCCCTCCTCGATCGCCGCGGTCGAGGTCCAGCGCCCCTCGCCCGAGTCCGACACCCGACCCGAGAACGCCTCGAGGTCGGGCGACTGAAGGAGCGCCTCGGCGGTCAGGTCGAGCAGCCAGGATCCGATCACGCTGCCCCGTCGCCATACCTCGGCCACCGCGGTTGTGTCGATGTCGTACTGGTAGTACTCGGGGTGCTCGAGCGGGGCCGTCTCGGCGTCCATCTCCTGCTGGCGCTTGCCGATGTCGGCGTTGCGAATTACGTTCAGGCCTTCGGCATAGGCGGCCATGATTCCGTACTCGATGCCGTTGTGAACCATCTTCACGAAGTGCCCGGCACCGTTGGGGCCGCAGTGCAGGAACCCCTGTTCGGCGTGGCTCGGCTCGCCACCCCGACCCGGCGTCCGGGGGGCGCTGTCGACGCCCGGGGCGATCGACTGGAACAGGGGGAGAGTCGCTCCACGACGTCGGTCTCGCCGCCGATCATGAGGCAGAAACCGCGCTCGAATCCCCACACGCCGCCGCTCGTGCCGCAGTCAACGTGATGGATCCCCCGCGGACGGAGCGACTCGGCATGGCGGATGTCGTCGCGGTAGTGGGTGTTGCCCCCGTCGATGATGACATCGCCTTCCTCGAGCACGTCGGCCACGGCCTGGATCGTCTTGTCCGTGATATCGCCGGCAGGGACCATGACCCACACCGCGCGGGGCTTGGACAGTTTGGCGGCGAAATCCGCCAGTGAGTCCGATCCGACCGCCCCGTCGGCCGCCACGGCCTGAACGGCCTCCGGGTTGACGTCGTAGCCGACGCAGCTGTGACCATCGCGCATCAAGCGGCGGACGATCCCCGCGCCCATTCGGCCCAATCCGACCATTCCGAGTTGCATCGGCTTATCAGTCGCCATGATCGCTCCTGTCGCGAGTCTTGAATGTCTTGAGCGCTTCTCAGCGCGGCGCCGCGGATCCGGCGCGGCGCCTATTCTTGCCGCAATTGCTCGCGTGCGCCACGCGGGGGCGAAAAGACGTCGGACAGACGCTCGACGAGCGACGAGAGACGTGGCAGGCGCTCGGCAAGTCTGCGCTGGCGTGGGGCGCCGTTTTCACTCGCCACCTCGGCCAGTGAGTTCAGCGCACCCTCGCAGCCCAGGTCGGCGGCATGGGGCCGGGCGGCGTCGATGAGCCGCTCGAGCATTCGGCGTGCCGACACGCGGGTCTCGAGTACGGGATCGATCAGCTGGGCGTCCATGCCATCACGCGCGGCGAGAAAACGATTCTCCTCGAGGATCTCGGGGGCGTCGATCAGCGCCCGCGGCTGGTAGCCCTCCTCCAGCTCGAGGTGCGCGATGGCCTGGACCAGACCGGCGAGCGCACCGGTCTCGCCCGGAGTGCTCTGCGCGTCCATGACGCGGACCTCGACGGTGCCGAGGCGAGGCTGCGGACGCACGTCCCACCAGAGAAATGTCGGCTCGGGGAAGGCGCCACAGCGCAACAGCTGATCGACGACCTCGACGTAATGGTCATAGGACGAGAACACGCGCGGAATGCCGACGCGGGGAAAGGCGCCGAAGACGGGCGTTCGCGCCGAGGCGAGCCCCGTGTCGCGTCCCTGCCAGAACGGCGAATTGACCGATATCGCCAGCAGGAGAGGCAGGTGGGCGCGGAGGCGGTCGTGAAGCTCAATGGCGGCGTCGGGAGCGGCGACGCCGACGTGTACGTGGAGGGCGAACGTCGGCTCGCGCCGGGCCAGCTCGCGCATCGAGCCGTAGACCAGCTGGTAGCGGGCGCCGCTGGAGATCTCGGTCTCAGTCCACACCGCGCAGGGGTGGGTGCCGGCGCTGGCTGCCCTCAGCCCGAAGCCGGCCAGTTCGCCGGCCAGCGCGACGCGCAGGTCGGCGGCCTCGTCCGCGGCCGCCTCGGCGCTCAGGTGCGGCGTGGTCGTGAGCTCGATTGCCGAGCCGTGCGTCTCTGCCGTCACGCGCGGAGCGAGCTCTTCGGACAGCGAGGGCAGGACATCGTCGATCCGTTGGGCCAGCGACCAATCGCTGGGATCGACCAGCATCACCTCTTCCTCGATCCCCACCGTGTAGGGCTCGGACGGATTCCACTCAGACCAAGCGGGATGGAGTGATGTGGCGATCGCCTGGTGGTCCTGCACCATCTCCAAACACTACGCCGCACGAGCCACCGGCGGGGCCAATCGGTTTCCCCAAAGAGCGGAATTTACGAACGCCTCGAAGACGGCCAGATGGGTGTCGCGGTCGCTCAGGCACTCGGCGTGCCACTGCACTCCGAGGACGAACTCGCGATTCGTGGCCTCGAGGCTCTCGACCGTGCCGTCGGAGGCCCGGCCGGTGATCGTCAGATCAGCGCCGAGCTCGGCGACCGCCTGGTGGTGAAACGAGTTGACCTTGGCGCGGCCGCGGCCAAGGATCTGGCCCAGTCGACTCGCGCGCTCGAGCGTGACCCAATGGGTGACGACGCTGCCGGGCTCAGACTGGCGGTGGCAGATGGCGTCGCCCACGACATCGGGCAGATGCTGGTGAAGGGTGCCGCCGCGGGCCACGTTCAGGACCTGCATTCCGCGGCAGATGGCCAGGATCGGCAGGCCGCGCGCGTCGGCGGCCAGCGCGAGGGCCACCTCGAAGGTGTCGAGACTGCGCTCGGTCGGGCCCGTCAGGGAGTGGCGACGCTCGCCATAGCTCTCCGGATCGAGGTCGGGTCCACCCGACAGGCAGACCCCGGCCACGTGATCGAGCAGCGGCGCGATGGCGCTCTCCCGCAATGGCGGCACCACCACCGGGAGGCCGCCGGCCGCCTCGATCACGTGCAGGTACCGCAGGCCCAGCGCCATCTCGTGCTGCGGCGGCTCGCCCTGCGGCGTCGGATGGATGACTTGGGCCCGGCGAATCTCCGATGTGCTCACGGCGATGAGCGGGCGGCCGACGCGCTCCTGAGAAGGCATGCGGATTGTTTACCAACCGCGACGGCGTACTCGCCTGGATGGTCGAGCCCTGACACGATCGTCGACGAGCTCGAGTGAAGGCCGGCGCCCGGCTCCCCGCGACCGCGGGGAGCCAGGGGCCAGGACGCGCGTCAGGAAGCGATCAGCGATCCGTAGACCGTGCAGACCTTCTGCTTCGACAGCGTGGTGCTGTTGTCGAACGCGTAATTGACGGTCACGGTCTTGCCCTTCGATGTCTCGAACAGCAGGACGCCGGTGGCATCGAAGTCGCCGCTGCTCGTGGCGACGGCCATGCCCTTCGTCCCCTTGTTGAACGAGCTGTTCTTGATGATGTGCAGCCGCCCGAGGCCGTCAAAGATGCGGCCGAACAGGTCCGCCGCAGGGGCGGTCGAGAACGCGTAGATGATCGGGCTGCCCTGCTTGCTGCAGCGCGCGTTCATCTGGAAGTTGTCGATGTTGACGATCCCCTGGGTCTTGCCACCGGGCTTGCCGATGAACGAGAACGTCTTGGTCACCGGGCCCGCGCCAGCCGTCGACGCGCGCGTGATCTTCGCCGTCCCTGGGCCCGGGGGAAGCTTCACGCTTCCTTGGTCGGCGCTCGATGTGCCGGCCGCGACCGCGGCGCCCGCGAGGATGGAAATCGACAGCACACCAAGGCCGCGCTTCCCCACAATACGGTTCATCACAGGTCCTTTCTATGGCTCTCCGCCACGTAGTTGCCCCGAGCGGCGCATAGTAGAGCGGGGCACCTAAAGCGGCGTTTACGCTGCGCTACTCGTATTGGAGTGCCCGGAGCACGTTGAGCCGCGCGGCGCGGCGCGCCGGGAACACGGCGGCAACAAGGCCGGCGACGATCGCCGCGATCACGAACACGATGAGCGTTCCCCACGGCACGGTGAAGGCGGCGAAGTTGATCGCCGCGCCGATCATCAGAGCCAGGATCACGCCGAGCGGGATGCCGAAGGTGGCTCCGAGCAGGGCGGTGATCACGCTCTCGTGCCGGATCATGCGCCGGACCTGGCGTCGGCTCATCCCCACGGCCCGCAGCATCCCCAGCTCGCGGGTGCGCTCGAACACCGTCAGCACCAGCGTGTTCACGATCCCGAACAGGCTGATCAGAATCGACAGCGAGAGCAGCACATAGAGCAGGTTGAGCAAGGTGTTCAGGCCCTGCTCCTGATTGCTCCTGAACTGGGACTTGGTCTGCAGCTTGGCGTCGGGGAAGCCGTTCAGGGCGGTGTCGAGACGCTGGGTGTTGGCCGGGGTGGCGCCGCCGACCACATCGAGAAACGAGAACAGGTTCTGCGGATTCGAGTACACGTGGTCGAACAGCGCCGTCGAGATCGTCACGTCGCCGTAGGGATTGCCGCCCTTCGGCGGGGAGGTGATGCCCTTGAGCACGAGGTGAAGCTTGGACCCGGTGGGCGTCTCGACCGTGAGCGGTGAGCCGATGTGGAGGTTCTGCGCCTTGGCGTAGGCGTCGGCCACGAACGCGCCGTTGGTCCCCAGCTGCGCCGGCGTCGCGGGGCTTCCGTCCTTCCATTTGATCGAGATCACCCTGCTCACGTTGGGCTGCACGCCGGTGACGTTGATGTGCGAGCCGAAGGCCTCGCCGTCGCCTGCGCGGACGGAGGAGACCACGCTCACGCCGGGCACCCTGGCCAGGGCAGCGGCCGAGGAGGTGCCGATGGGCGAGAAATTGTTCGTCGCCGTGAGCGCGTAATCGGCGACGAACAGCTGGTTGACGGCGCCCTCGAAGCGCGCCCGCAGTCCGGCCGCCAGCACGGCGACAAGCGTGACCAGGGCCAGGCCGATCATCAGCGCGGAGGCGGTGCTCGCCGTTCGCGCCGGGTTGCGCGAGGAGTTGCCGCGCGCGAGCGTCCCGGCCCCGCCGCCGATCCTCGTCGCCGGCCAGCCGAGCACGCGTACGAGGGGCGGCACCAGCCGCGGTGCGAGCATCGCCACCCCGAGGAAGAGCGCCACCGCGCCAAGCCCGATGGCCAGGAGGCGCACCCCAGTGGACAGGCTGCTGACGAGCAGGCCGATCAACATCAGGACCAGCGCGCCGGCGATCGTGCCGATGGCCGGATAGGCGCCGAAGCGCTCGAACCGCGATGGCGGCAGCACGCTGCCCTCACGCACGGCGGCGATCGGCGGCACGCGCGTCGAGCGCAGCGCGGGACGCAGCGCGGCGAGCACGGTGATGACGATGCCCACGAGCAACGAGACCACGATCGTGCGCGTTTTGAACACCGGGCTCGTCGAGGGCAGGTCGATGCCGAAGGACACGAACAGGGCATTGAGGCCGCGGGCCAGTCCGAAGCCGACGAACAACCCGACGATCGAGGCCAGCACGCCGATCACGAAGGCCTCGAGCAGGACCGAGGCGCGCACCTGGCGCCGCGTGGCGCCGAGCGTTCGCAGCGTGGCCAGCTCGCGCGTGCGCTGGGCGACGGTGATCGACAGCGTGTTGGCGATCACGAAGCTCCCCACGAACAGCGCCACGCCGCCGAAGGCGAGCAGGAAGTCCTGGAAGATGTTGAGGAAGCCACTGGTGTCCTTGGTCGCCTGTTGGGCCTGCGCCTGCCCGGTGCGCACCTGCGCGCTGGCGGGCAGCAGCGGCTTGATGGCCCCGACGAGCTGGTTCGACGACACGCCGTGCTTGGCGGCGATGTTGATCTGATCGATCTGTCCGGGCTTGTTGAAGATCCGCTGCGCCGTGGGCAGCGTGAAGATGGCCATCGTCGCCCCGCCCAGCGAGGACAGACCGGCAAACTTGACCGTGCCGACGATGCGGAAGCGCTGCACCGGCCCGCGCGCGATCACTCCGATCGGCTGACCGACGGCGAAGTTCTGCTTGCTCGCCGTCGCCTGGTCGATGTCGACCTGGCCGGGTCCGCTGGGCCAGTTGCCGCTCGTCAGGGAGAGGGGGCTGAAGCGCTGCCCTGCCGGTGTGTAGCTGAAGGCCAGGCTCGGTGCGCCGCCGCGCGAGATCACCTTGCCGTTGTGGCCAACCAGCTGGGCCTGATCGGAGATGGATCCAGACGCCTGGGCGACCTCGGGCAGCCGCTGGACACGGGTGAGCAGCGAGTCCGACAGCGAGGGCACGACGGCTCCGTTGCCGTTCGGGTTGTTGGAGACCGCGCTCTTGCCGGTGATCACGGCATCGGAGTTCTTGTACGCCTGCGTGAACACGGTCGAGAACGCGGCCTTGATCGTGTCGGTGAGGATGTAGGTGCCGCTGACCATCGCGACGCCGAGGACGATCGCGATCGCCGTCAGCGCCGCCCGCAGCTTGCGGCCCAGCAGCCCCTTGATCGCGACTCGAGTCACGCCGACAGCTCGCTCATCACCTCGAGCACGTCGCCGGCAGTGGCCTCGGTCAGCTCCTTGACGATCAGACCGTCGGCGAGGAACAGGACCCGGTCGGCGATCGAGGCCGCGCGCGGCTCGTGGGTGACCATGACGATCGTCTGGCCGTAGTTCTCGACCGAGCTTCTGAGTAGATCGAGGATCTCCCCGCCGGTCTTTGAGTCGAGGTTGCCGGTTGGCTCATCGGCGAAGAGGATCGTCGGATGGGTGACGAGCGCCCGGGAGATCGCCACCCGCTGCTGCTCGCCTCCGGACATCTCCGCGGGGCGATGTTTGCGGCGCTCGCTCAGGCCCATAACCCGGAACAGCTCATCGACCCACTGACGATCAGGGTCCTTGCCCGCGATCGTCAGCGGCAGCACGACGTTCTCCTCGGCGCTCAGCATCGGCAGCAGGTTGAAGAACTGGAAGACGAAGCCGACGTGATCGCGGCGCAACAGCGTCAGCTTGGCATCGTCGAGCCCGGTGATCTCTGTGCCGGCGATGACCACGGAGCCGCTGGTCGGCTTGTCGAGCCCGGCCATCGTGTGCATCAGCGTCGACTTCCCCGAGCCGGAGGGCCCCATCACCGCCACCAGCTGGCCCTTCTCGACCTCGAGTGACACTCCCCGCAGCGCGTCGACGACTGTCGCGCCCTCGCCGTAGCGCCGGGTCACGTCTTGGGCGCGAGCAACGCTTGTGGTGGTGACTGACATCGGCTCCTCCTTTGCTGGCGGCTCCGCGGCCGATGGTAGCCCCGGACCCTCAACGGCGCCTATGACGAATGTCATCTCCCGACCAGACGCGGGCGTTAGCCGGCGGCTGGCACCGGTGCGCTCGCGCGCTCGAGCAGCTCACTGAGCCCCGTCTCGATACCCGTCGTGAGCACGTCGATGTCCGGGGCGTGGTCGCGATCGCCCGTCACCCCGAAGTACAGCCGCCCGTCGTAGGAGAAGATCGCCACGACGATACGTATCGTGCCGACGATCGGAACGTACGGGTAGGACGCGAGCAGCCTGCGCCCGAGGGCGTGGACGGCGCGTTGAGGCCCCGGGACATTGGTCGTCGCGGTGTCCATGTTGAAACGGAGCGAGCGGGTCATGACCCGGCTGCCGAGAGCCAGCAGGAGGGGCGGCGCGAAGCCCGACAGCTGGGCCAGCGTGTCGCCGGCCACGGCCTGCTTTGACGATTTGATCCCGTCCATCTGCGCGCGGATGTCGGACAGGCGGCGAGCGGGATCATCGATGGCGACGGGAAGGCGAGCGAATACCGCCGATACGCGATTGTTGTAGACGCCCTGTTCTCCCGGCCGACGGACCGAGACCGGAACCATGGTCCGCACCGTGCGATCGGCCCCGATCGCCTCGCCGCGCGACTCGAGCAGCTCGCGGAGCCCGCCCGTGATGATGGTCAGGACGACGTCGTTGACCGTCCCGCCGAGCGCCATGCGGACGGTCTTGACATCGCTGAGCTCGGCGCTCGCCCAGGCCCACACGCGGTGCGGGCCGATCGGGCCGGTCAGCGACGATGTGGCGGGGCGCAGCGCGGGCGCGGCGGCGACGATGGCCCGGGCCGTCGAGGCGGCACTCCCCAGGAGCTGCGAGCGGCGAGCCAGCGCGGAGCGCAGCTCGGTCGCGGGATCGAACGCCCTCCCCGCCACGCTGCGCGCGAGGAGCTCCAGACCCGACGGCTCGGGTCCCGGCGTCCACCGATCCGGCGCGCCGGGTTCGGCGTCGTCGTCGAACATGATCGACATCAGGTCGGTCGCGGCGACGCCGTCGACCATGCAGTGGTGGACCTTGGAGAGGAGCGCCCACCGGCCCTCCTCGAGGCCCTCGATCATCCAGATCTCCCACAGCGGCCGCGCCCGGTCGAGGTGCTGGGAGAACACGCGCGCGGCGGTCGCGCGGAGCTGGGCCTCGCTCCCGGGCGCTGGAATCGCGCTGTGGCGGAGGTGGTAGTCGATGTCGAAGTAGGGGTCGTCGACCCAGACCGGCTCGCCCAGGCCGAGCGGCACGAAGCGCACCTTCTGCCGGTAGCGCGGCGTGTGGTGAAGCTTGCCCGCGACCATCGCCCTCAGCTCTGGAAAGGGTGGAGGCGGTCCCTGGAAGATGCTCACCCCGCCGATGTGCATCGGCGTCACATCGTTCTCGACGTGGAGGAACATCGCGTCCTGTGCGCTCATCGACTGCATGGGGCTGCCTCCGATAGCACCAGCAGGCGCTCCAGCTCGCGATACACGCCGACATTGACGCTCATCCCGCAATGGCTGCCCTCGACCTCGACGCACCGCGACCACGGATCGAGGCAGGCGTGCCAGTCGACGATTCCATCGCTGCGCGAGTACATGGCCAGGCTGACCACCCGGGGGTCCAGCGGCGCGGTGAGCAGCGAGCGGAACTCGGCACAGCAGACGCCATCGCGGCAGTTGGTCGAGAACAGCCCGGGCAGGCCGAGGTCTCCGAGGCGGGCCACCGCGCGAACGGTGTTCAGCACCGCCGGTGACACGGCGAGTGGGTCGAGGATTGGTGAGCCGAGCATGACCACGGCGCCGACGGCGTCGGGATGACGGGCGGCGAGTGCGCGGGCGTACGTCCCTCCCCGGCTCTGGCCAATCAGGATCACCGGCGCCTCGTGCGTGGCCAGGAGGACGTCGAGCCGCTCGAGCTCGCGACCCGAGCAGCCGGTGTTGATCCACATCCCGCTTCCCGTGACGGCATGACCACGCCGGCGCAGCCAGCCGGCGAGCACGGTGAGGGAGGCGTCGCCGGCCAGGAAGCCCGGGATCAGCATGACCGGGCGCCGCTCCGTGTCGCCGCCGGGCCTGCTGGGTCCGCGGAACAAGGGGTCGCCCAGAAGCCGCGCGAGCTCGGTCCAATAGCGCAGTTCCCCTCCGAACGGGTTGGCGGAGAAGCCGGAGAGGGGGGATCTGAGGGTCATTAGCTGGCGGTCACCGGAACCGTCGTCCCGGCAAGTGGGAAGCGTACGCCGCCATCGAGCCGGAAGCGAACCACGTCGCCATGGGCTGCGTTCGTGCGGAAATCCCAGCAGAACCGTCACCTGACGGACGCCGGGTGCGAGCGATATAACTGCCGCGCCCCCGAAATGTCACCCGACGAGCACGCGATCGAGGATCTGGTCAAGATCGGTGCGGCTGCCGCCGCCCTTGGCGTCAGCGTCGACACGCTGCGGCGGTGGGAGCGCGCGGGCAAGGTCAGGTTCGAGCGCCGCGACAACCGGCGGTACATCTCCTCCGCGGATCTGGCCAACCTGCTGCGCGAGCGCGGCGCGGCGGGCCTGACCAGCGCGCGCAACCGCCTTCAGGGCATTGTCATCGCGGTCAAGCGTGACGAGGTCATGGCGCAGATCGACCTCGCCTGCGGGCCGTATCGAATCGTTTCGCTGATGTCGCGCGAGGCGGCAGACGAGCTTGGTCTCAAACCGGGCGCCCAGGCCACCGCGGTCGTCAAGGCGACGACCGTGATCGTCGAGACGCGCTGAAAACGGCGCGGCGATTGCGATCCGCCCAGTGGGCGGGTATCTTGCCGCTTCGATGCCCGCTACGGCGAGCAATGGGGTACAGGGCGCTCCACGGGCGCTGCGACCACTCTCCCGCGAGGATCTGACGATCCTCTCGCTCGAGAACGAGCTCGTCGCCGGGCACACGTGCAAGGTCATCTTCCTCGAGGCGCCGATTGATCTCGCACGACTGCGGGAATCGATCGCGTCGCGCGTGGAGCACTACCCCGAGTTCTGCACGTGCCTGTGCGACGACGACAGCGGCGCCGCGTGCTGGCGCCGCGACCCGGGCGTTGCCGTAAACGAGCACGTGGTTGCGGTGCCGACATCGGAGCCACTGGACGACGTCGCGTTGCGAGCCGCCGTCGCGCGGCTCTTCGCGGAGCGGTTGGACCGCTCGCGAGCCCTGTGGCGGATCGACGTCATCCCCGCCCTGGTCGGCGGCGGGAGCGCGCTCGTCTGGCGCATCCATCACGCTCTGGCCGACGGCTCGACCGCGATGCGGATGGCCAACCTGGGCCTCTTCGATGCGCCGCTGCACGTTTCCGACGGGGCCACGCCCACGCGCGAGTTGCCGGGACAAGCCACCCCGACCAGCCATGGCGCCCCGGTTCCGCGTGCGCGACTCGAAAGCCTGCGCACGGCCGTCCACGAGACGCCGCAGCCGTGGTCGCGCTCGCCGTTCCGGGGGCAGATCGGCGCTGAGCGGTCGGTCGCCTTCGCCACGGTGGAGTTCAGTGCCCTGCGCCGTGCGGCGAAGGCGAGCGATGGCGCGACTGTGAACGATGCCGTGCTCACCGTGGTCGGGGGCGCGATACACCGCTGGCTCGAGGCACGGCACGGCCGCCTCGGTCGCGTCCGCATCAAGGTGCCGGTCAGTCTTCACCACCTGCCTCTGAGCGACGGCGACGCGGAGGCCGATGTTGGCAACCGGGACTCGTTCTTCTGCGTCGACGTGCCGCTCACGCCGGACGATCCGCTGACCCGACTGGCCGCGGTCAGGCGCGCGACGAGCGCTCGCAAGAAGGAACACGATGCCCAGCACCTCGACGCGATGATGCACAAGCTGGGCCGCACCCCTCGTCTTGCGCACTTCGTCGATCGAGTCCTCACCCATCCGCGCTCGTTCGCGCTGAACGTGTCCAACGTCCCCGGCCCGCGACAGCCGGTCGAGATCCTCGGCGTGCCGGTCACCGCCATGTATTCCCTGGCCGAGATCCGCGAAGACCACGCCCTTCGCGTGGCCGTCGTTTCACTGGCCGACACGCTCAACTTCGGTCTCCTCGCCGATCCCACCCTGCTCGGCGACATCGACGAGCTCGCGTGTGAGATCCCCCCCGTGGCCGAGGCACTGATCGACTCCGCCGGCGTGCGCTGAGCACGGCCAGCTTGAAATTGGCCCTCTCGGGGCACATCCTCTTACGTCGTGATCGGATCTGCGGATAACACACTGCGCCGTCACCGGGTCGTCGTGGTCGGCGGCGGCTTCGGAGGTGTGCGCGCGGTCCAGCACCTGCGCGGCGCTCCCGTCGATGTCACCCTCATCGACCGGCGGAACTTCCACCTCTTTCAGCCGCTGACCTACCAGATCGCCACCGGGTCACTGTCGGCCGGGCAGGTCGCCTATCCGCTGCGGAGGATCTTCAAGTCCGCGCCCAACGTGCGAGTCATGCTGGCCGACGTCACGGACTTCGATCTCGCCTCGCGCCGCGTGCTGCTCGGCGACGTGCCCGAGGTTCACCCGCCGCCGGCGGTCGAATACGACACGCTGATCGTGGCCGCGGGTTCTAGCTATTCGTACTTCGGTCACGAGGACTGGCGCGAATATGCGGCCGAGGTGAAGTCGCTCGAGAGCGCGGTCATCGCGCGCTCACGCATACTCCGCGCGTTCGAGCGCGCCGAGATGAGCACCGATCCGGCCGACCGCGACGCCGAGCTGACGTTCGTGGTCGTGGGCGCCGGGCCCACCGGTGTCGAGGTGGCCGGTCAGGTCGGCGAGCTCGCCCGCGACACGCTGCACGGCGACTTTCGCTCGATCGACTCGCGCCAGGCCCGCGTGCTGCTGATGGATATCGGCGATCGTGTGCTTCAGACATTTCCGCCGTCGCTGTCGCGCAAGGCGGCCCAGGCGCTAGAACGGCTGGGGGTGACCGTCATGCTCGATCGGACGGTCATCGACGTCGATGGGAGCTCGGTAACGTTCCAGGACCCTGCGGGAAAGCGCGACCGCATCGCGACGCGGACCGTGATCTGGGCTGCCGGGGTCACTGCCTCGGGGCTCGCCGGGCGCCTCGGCGAATTGGCCGGCGGCGAGTGCGACCGGTCGGGGCGGTTGACCGTCATGCCCGACCTGACGCTTCCCGGTCATCCAGAGGTGATCGTCCTGGGCGACATGGTCCGCGTCCGCAGCGCGGCCGGTACCCCGATCGAGCTGCCGGGCGTGGCACCGGTGGCGATCCAGCAGGGCATCTACGCGGCCAAGCTGATCCGGGGCAGGTTGGCCGGCCACCCGACCCGCCCCTTCCGCTACCGCGACAAGGGCAATCTGGCGACGATCGGCCGCGGGCGGGCCGTCGCCGACCTCCACCTCGTTCGGCTGAGCGGATTGCCTGCGTGGCTGGTCTGGCTGGTCGTGCACCTCTGGTATCTGATGGGCTTCCAGAATCGCCTGCTGGTGATGATCCAGTGGTCGTCGAGCTTCTTCACGCACGGACGCAGCTCGCGCCTGATCGACAACCCGTGGTGGGAGACCTCGGACGCTCGGGATCAAGTGCCCGGAGCTACACTGACCGCGACCCGAAGCGACTCGTCATGACCCCACGCGCAAAAGCCTTCCTGGACGCGATCGCACGGGAAGACCTGATCTCGGCGGTGGTCGACGAGCACCACGGCCGGGCCGAGCTGCGGGCGGGGGAGAGCCTCATCGGGCAGGTCGACCTGAACCGTGACGAGCTCCTCGTGAAGATGCCCGCTGACGTCATTCCCAACGTTCTCGCTGTCTCGCCGTCGGCGCAGGCCGTCCCGGACGGTCTTCGCTTCGATCTGGCCGATCAGGATGACGCGCTGGCCGCGCTGCGCCGGCGACTGACGGTCGAGCAACTGGCCTGGCAGTACCGCGAGCGCTCGCCCTAGGTACCGCCCAGTCCCAATCGGTCGGGCTGGCTGACGATCGCGCGTTCCTCCAGGTCCGGGAACGCGCGCTCGACCGCCTCGGCCAGCAACCGCTGCTCGAGCTCGACTCGCGGTCGCTCGTTCTCGTCGACGACTGCGAGCAGATGCTCGTATAGCGCCTGCATCCTGCGCACGACCTGCGGAGAGTTCCCCCCGTAGCGTCGGATCTCGGTCAGGCCGAGCTCCACATAGGTCGCCCAGCTGGCTGCGCGCACGCGAGCGCGCGGCGTGCCGGCGTCGTCGACAACGAGAGCCGGGCCCGGGTGTCGCTCGGCCAGCTCGACCAGCAGCCCCTCGATGCGGTCGATCGACTGCACGGCGGTGGTGGGGTCATTGATCGCCGAGGACAGCGCGCGGATCGCGATATCAACCAACATCCTTAGCGCGAAGGCCGGGTCCTGATCGATCGTCCGCTGGCGAGCCGTGACGAACACGCGGCGGGTGAGTTCGGGATCGGGATCGGTCCGCGCGCCCGCGATGCTGAGCACGCTTGGACCCAGGGGCGAGGTACTCGCCGACCAGCGGGATTACATCGACGAACCCGCCCGACTGCTCGGCCACGCGCAGCAGCGCGGCCCGGTCGACGGCAGCGATCACGGCCGGGCGCCCCTGCCAGGCGACCTCGGTGCGCCGGGCCCCGTCCCACTCCGGAGCCTGCCTCGTGGCTGCCTCCTGATGGGGATGAACCTCCTCGATCACGGCGTAGGCGCGGCGCATGATGGTACGGAGAATGCCCCCGATCTGGGTGTGCTCGAAGGTGCGCTGCACCAGTGCGACGAACGTCGCGAGGGTCACGAAGGCGAGCACCAGCCCGAACAGCACGGTGGCCGCCGGCACGAAGTCGTGGCCGAACTTGTCGGCCTGACGACCGATCGCCGCGAGTCCGAACAGCGCGTAGCTGGCCGTTGCCGTCGGCAGCGCCAGGCCGGCGATGATGACCGGATCACGGCGGAGCCGAGCGGCGAGCCGGGGCGAGTAGGACGAAGTCTGGATCTGGGCGGCGACGAACACGGCCGAGAAGACGATCCCCGTGAACGTGATCATGCCCCCGGCGAGCGCGCCGAAGATCGACTGCACGGCCGCGTTCGTGATCGGCAGGCTCCGCTGATCGCCGAGGTGCGTATCGAGGATGGGCAGACCGATGGCCAGCGCCACGGCGATCAGGTTGGCGGCCAGCACCGGAACCCACATCGCCGAGCTGAGCCAGATGCGAACGCGGAAGAGACGACCGGCGGCCTCGACGTGGTGGTGGTGGTCCTCGCCCCAGGCGTGGCTCATGTGATGGCCGACTCGTCCCCGGCCAGGACGGGCTCCGCCGGTAAGTGCTCCGCCGAGCGTTTTCGCGCGGCCCGGCGCCGCATGTACAGGCCGTGGAGAGGGCCGGCGAAGGTCGACATCGCGCCCGCCCCGACCAGGGCGGCGGCGGTGGACGCCTTCATGTGGCCTTTGCTCACGGCGATCGTGGTGATGGCGACGACGAGGGGCAGCTGCGTGGCCGAGAACAGCGCCAGGGCCATGCGGTCCTCCCTGAGCGGCAACTCTTTGACGTAGAGCACCATCGCGGGTATGCCGCGGACGACCAGGAACAGCACGAAGAACAGGAACAGCTTGAGGACTCCGGACACGCTCGCGAACAGTGCGTTGACGTCGAGCTTCATGCCGCTCACGACGAAGAAGAAGGGGATGAAGACCCCGAAGGCCACGGCCGTGAGCTTGGAGTCGAACGCGGGAACCTCGCGCTTCTGGAGAACCTGGCGCGTGATCAGGCCTGCGGCGAAGCCTCCAAGGAGCAGGTCAAGCCCGAGGTCATTGGCCAGCAGCGCCAGCGCGAAGACGAGCACGACGATCCACCGCACCGCCAGCTGTGAGCTCTTCTCGATCGTCGACTCAAACAGCGGCAGCGTGTGGCCCGAGGAGCGGACGGCAACGATCGCCACCCCCACCGCGAGTGCGACAAAGGCGATCAGGATGAGCGCGTTGTGCAGCGCGTCCTGGGCCGAGAGCACGAGCGTGAGCAGCAGGATGGGGCCAAACTCGCCCACGGCGCCGGCCGCGAGGAGGTAGGTGCCGAACTCGGTATTCAACTCGCCGGTGTCCGAAAGCACGGGCAGCAAGGTGCCGATCGCCGTCGTGGCCAGCGCCGAGCCCGTGTAGACGAGGGACAGCACGATGCCGAACGCGGCCAGGATTCCGCCCAGCGAGTAGGCGATGGCCAGCGACATCGCCCACCCGATGATCCCCAACGTCAATGGCCGTCCCCGAATCCGTTCGAGGTCGATCTCGTAGCCGGCGAAGAAGAACAGCATGCCCAGCCCGAGGTCGGCGAAGAAGTTCGTGAAGCCGTTCACGTGCCCGATGTCGAGGACCTGCGGACCGATGATCACGCCAAGCACGAGCTCGAGCACGACGAGCGGGATGAACAGGTTGCGCCCACCCGCGACCGCCACGATGGTTCCGGCCAGCGCTGAGACCACCACGATGGCCAGGAACGAGCCGGTGTCGACCCGGAAGACCTGCGCACCCACCGCCAACGTCATAACCGCACCGTGCTCAAAAATCAACCCTCACCCAGGGAATTATCCACTCGCCCTCTCCGTTGGATTATCCACGCTCGACGGCGGGTCCGGAAGGCAGGTGGTTCTTGTGACCCGCTGCGGCGACGAGGCGGAACATGAGCTCGACCGCCTGTGCCGGTACAGCGTGGAACGCCGCACGCCGGCATGCTCGGCGATCGCGCCTTATCGACGTCCGTGCCGACCCCAGGGTGCCGTGCAGCTGTGCTACTAACTTGGTGCGACATTCTTGTCCCACCAAAGGAGGACCGGGAAATGCAAACCAGCGCGGCGAAAGTCGTAGGACCTCAGGACGGCAAGGCGGGCTTCCTCGGCAGCATCGGCGTCAGGTTCATGATCGACGGGAGCGAAGCGGCCCAGCGGTTCGCGCTCGTGGAGCACCCGATGTCAGCTCGTGCCCTCGCGGCGCCGCTCCACCGCCACAACCGCGAGGACGAGTACAGCTACGTGCTCGAAGGACGGATGGGCGCGCTGCTGGGCGACGAGGTGCTGACCGCCGGCCCGGGCGATCTCGTCCACAAGCCCCGCAACCAATGGCACACATTCTGGAACGCTGGGGATGAGCCGGCACGGATCCTCGAGATCATCTCGCCGGCCGGCTTTGAGCACTTCTTCGAGGAGCTCGTTGACATGGGCGGCGTGGCGGCTGCCGGTCCCGAGGTACTTCGCGACCTCTGCGGCCGCTACGAGCTCGAGATGGACCCCGACAGCGTCCCGGGGCTGGTGGAGCGATTCGGCTTGCGCTTCCCGGGCGAGCCGATCTAGCAGCTACAGAAGGCCCCGCCCTGCGCGTGCGGCGCGCATCCTCACCACAGTCCTCTTCGGCCTTGGGAGAGCGTACGGAGACGGAGGGATACGAACGCCGAGATCCACGAGCAACGAACGCCGAGATCCACGAGCAACGCGCCTATTGTTGTTGGATGCCGCAACCGTCTACCCGCGTGGTGACCGGGGAAGGATCCGCTAAGCCCGTCGGTGGGGCGGAGATGACCGACGGTGACGCCCAGGCGCGTACGGCTTTGGTGTCGATCGCCGCGGCAACGGTGCTCGTTGCGCTGAAGCTGGGCACGGGCATCATCTCCGGCAGCCTCGGGCTCGTCTCGGCGGGGATCGAGTCCAGCGGCGACGTGGTCGCCGCGGTGCTGACGTTTTTCGCGATTCGGCTCGGGGTCCGCCCCGCGGACGTCGAGCATCCGTACGGTCACCGCCGCGCCGAGAACCTGGCCGCGCTGGGCGAGGCCGCGATCCTCATCGTCGGCGGCATCTTCGTTGTGATCGAGGCAGTTTCCACCCTCGCGGGCGGCCACTCGGAGCTGACCCCGCGCTGGTATGTGTACGTGGTGATCGCAGTCGCGCTGCTGGTAGACGTCAGCCGCGTCTCGATCTCGCTGCACACGTCGGTCAAGTATCACTCGGCCGCGCTGCGATCCAACGCGTTTCACTTTGCCGGGGACATGCTCGGGTCGCTGGCGGTGCTGGGCGGGTTGATCGCCGTTTCCGCCGGGTTCGCGCAGGGCGACGCGGTCGCCGCGCTGGTGGTGGCCGGGATCATCTTCGCCGCCGCGGCCCGGCTCACGCTCGAGAACGCGCGCGTGCTGATGGACACCTCACCGGCCGACGCCCGCGAACAGGCCCGCCAGGCGGTCGAAGCGGTCGGGGGTGGCCTCGAGTTGCGGCGTCTGCGGCTCAGAGAATCGGGTGGGCGCTACTTCGCCGATGCCGTCGTCGCCGTCCCCCCCGGCGCGGCCGTGATCGAAGGGCACGCGACCGCCGACGTCGTCGAGGACGCCGTCCGCGGCGCGCTCCCCGGCAGCGATGTCGTCGTGCACGTCGAACCTCGCCAGGAAGGCTTGGACCTCCGCGAGCGCGCGCTCGCGATCGCGCTGGCCGAACCCCTGGTTCGCGAGGTCCACGACATCGTGCTCTACCAGCACAACGGCGACGTCAGCATCTCGCTGCACCTCAAACTGCCAGCCGAAACCGAGCTTGAAACGGCGCACGAGGCCGCCGAACGCGTCGAATCCGCCCTCCGCGCCCAGCCCGGCGTCCGCGATGTACAGACGCACCTGGAGCCACTCGAAGAACCATTGCCGATAACCGACGAGCAACCCGACGCGGTCGGGGACGAGGCGGCGATCCGCCTGCTCGTCTCGCGGCGCACCGGTCGCCCACCGCGAGAGCTCTCGATCCTCGAAACCGCCGCCGGGCGCGTCGTCTTTCTCACCGTCGCCGTCGACGAGACGATCGGGCTTGCCGAAGCGCACCGCGCCGCAAGCGAGCTCGAAGAAGACATCCGTCGCGATCGCCCCGATCTCGGCGACGTCGTGGTCCATACCGAGCCCACCTCCGGAACTGGGAAATACCCGTGAGCGGGAACCAGCACGCGTCAGCGGGAACCAGGCGCCCGACAGGCCCGGCGCCTCGGTGCGAGTACGCTCAACGCAACAATCCGACGATCGGACGGAGGATGGAGCGTCGTGAACTTCGGCAAACTCGCCAGTAAGGCCAAGCAGATCTACACCAAGCGCGGCGGAGCGGAGGCTGCCAAAGGCGACGCCAGTGAGGTCGAGGGGATCCTCAAGGGTGAGGGCACGTTCGCGGATAAGGCCAAGCGCGCCGCGGAGGCGCTCAAAGAGCCCGGCGCAGCCCAGGCGCCCAGTGCGGCCGGCGACCCGGCGCGGCCGACTCAGACCGAGCCGCCGGCGACCACGCAGTAGAAACGTCGATGGCCACCCGGGGGCGGTGGCTGCGATCAACCAATGGCGAGTCAGAAGACACCACCGGGTGCTTCGGCGATTTCGCCGCGTCAGATGTTGGTCCCGCTCGCCTTGACGCAGTTCATCGCGAGTTTCGCCGGCTCGAACATGAATGTCGCGATCGGCAGCATCAGCAAGGATCTCGACACGACCGTGCACGGCGTGCAGACGGCGATCACGCTGTTTCTGCTGTGTATGGCGGCGCTGATGATCCCCGGCAGCAAGCTCACCGACATCTGGGGCCGCAAGCGATGCCTAATCCGAGGGCTCAGCGTGTACGGGATCGGTGCGGTGATCGCGGCGCTGGCGCCGGGCCTGGGGGTCTTGATTGTCGGCTACTCGGGCTTTGAGGGCGTCGGCTCGGCGCTGATGATCCCTCCCATCTACATCCTCGCGACGCTCGCGTTCAGCGATCTGCAGTCACGTGCCAAAGCGTTCGGAGTGATCAGCGGCATGGGCGGGATCGGGGCTGCCGCAGGACCGCTGATCGGCGGTCTGATCACCACGACGATCAGTTGGCGAGCGTCGTTCCTGCTTCAGGCGATCGTCGTGGCGACGATCATCTACCTCAGCCTCAAGATCACCGACCCCTTGCCGGCGGACCCGACGCGCCCGTTCGACGGCGTCGGAGCCGCGCTGTCGGCCGCTGGTATGTCGTTCCTGGTCATCGGAATCTTGCAGGCCGGCAACAACAACACGCTGCTCGTCATCTTCCTCGTACTCGGAGCGGCCTTCCTGCTCTGGTTCTTCCTCCACATCCGCTCCAGCGAACGCGCGGGCAAAGAACCGCTGCTGTCCACGGGTCTGTTCCGCAACCGCACCTCAAACCTCGGTCTCGTCACCCAGAACATCCAGTGGCTTTTGCTGATGGGGATCACGTTCGTCGTCTCGGTCTTCCTGCAAACCGAGCGCGGGTTCAATGCGATCAAGACCGGAGTCATCTTCACCGCGGCAACCGCCGGCATCCTTGTCTCCTCACTGTCCGCGGAACGGCTCGCCAAGAAGTACGCGCAACGAACGCTGATCCGCGGGGGTTTCATCGTCACGATCGCCGGCATCGGGCTGCTGCTCGGCTTCGTCAACGCCTCGTCGCACCTGTGGGCGTTCGTGCCCGGCCTGCTCGTGATCGGGCTCGGACTCGGAGTAATGCTGACCCCCTCGGTCAACATCGTGCAATCCAGCTTCCCCGAAGATAAACAAGGTGAGATCTCGGGCCTCTCGCGAAGCGTCTCCAACCTCGGCTCTTCCCTGGGCACCGCGATCGCAGGCACCATCCTTGTCTCCGAACTCGCGTCTGGCAACAAGTCCTACGTCCTCGCGATGGTCAGCCTGGCCGTGCTCGCCCTGATCGGCCTAGCGGCCGCGATCCTCCTACCAAGCACACCTGAGCAGCTACCAACGACGCCTGCCGAACTCGCGTCCCAGACGCATTAGGCACAGCCACATCGAGCCAGCCGCTCGCTCGTGGAGCGCTGACGGCGCACTAAGAACGCGTGCCCTACCTCGCGTCCGGAAATCGCACGACGTTGCGGTCGAGCGGCATCTCGAGGCGGCGTGTGCCCGGATGGTGGGCGGGGGCGAAGCGGAGCTTGCCGTTGGGGCGCAGGCCGAGGTTGGCGTCGGAGAAGTGCTCGGTGATCTGGCCGATGAGCTTGAAGCTGTTGAAGACGAAGGGGAGGCCGTCGCTGACGAAACTCGAGGTGATCTGGACCTGTAGATGCAGGTGTGGGGTGGCGGAGTTGCCGCTGTTACCCAGCTCCCCCAGCAGCTGGCCCCGGCGAACGCGTTCGCCAACGTGAACACGGACGGAACCCGGTTTCATGTGCGCATAGGTCAGGTAGATCCCCGGGCTGACGCGCAGCACCACATGATTGCCGGGAAGCCCGGCGAGGGGCGGCGGCTTTGGATCGTGCGGCGGCTTTGAGTTCGCAATGCCATCACGGGCGACCACGACCGTTCCAGCTGCCGCGGCGATCTCCGGCTGGCCGTAGCTGAAGTAACTCGACAACCGGGCCGGGTTTCCTACCCAGCCCCGATGCCGCCGATCGATCCTGATCCAGTCAATCGCGAAGCGTTGAGGCACGACCAAGTCGCCGTCCACGGTAAGCAGACCGCGGCGATGGTGGGTGTCGAGGTCACAGCACCCCTCATCGGCCACCCACAGCCCGCCGCGCAGGGGCGGACCGAGCACCAACGGAGCCCGCGATCGAAGCGAGACGCGACCGACCAAGCTGGAAAACCGGATCGATTTCCGGTGCGCTGAGGGGCGGGTCGCGCTCACCACGAGATGCTCGAGCACGCCGGGGACGTCCGCCTTGTTTCGCACGCGAACGTCGAACCAGACGACCGCCGAACCGGAGGAGGCGAGCCGCCTCGCATGGGCCGGCTTGACTCCCTGGGGTGTGCCGACCGGATTCATCCTCGAGGACAGGGCCCGCCCGGACAGCGATTGCAACACTCGATGGGTTCTGCCATCGCGAACGTCGACTCGCCTTACATCCACCGCGAACTTGCGTCATGTTCGTGAGCACAAGCTCGTACACGATGTGAAACCGCCCGTCGGTGGCCCGCACAGCGCTTGGGCGACTGAGCACCCTCGCCGCCAGCCCAGTGAATTGCTGGCCGGCCACACTGCGGCCGGGGTCAGCCGCAGTCCTCGCCTGCGTCGAGGTCGATATCCCGGCCATCGCGAAAAACGCTGTGACGAGAATCGCGACCCGCGTCCCGCGATGCCGCGTCCGACGGGCGACGAGCCCAGTAGGTCGACGCGTTTGTGCTCCGGTAGTCATAGCTATTCGCCTCTCTGCTGGGCCTCGCCCGACGCAGTGGTCACGGGATCGGTGGATTGGCTAGTGGTTTCCCGAAGTTCGGGTCAAAAGGCTGTCGGTCTGCGTGGCACGTTTGCCGTCGTGCGGTGGCGGGCCGGACCAGATACGCGCTGACCGCGTCATCGATGCAGCGGCTGGGGTCTACGTCGCTGGTGTGGCCGTAGCCGTCGAGGGTCACCAGCCTGGCGTTGCCGAGAAGGCGCGCAACCCGGCGGGCGCCTGCGTACGCGGTTTGTGGGTCATACCGGTTGCCGATCACCAGGATCGGGTTGGGGGTCGACCTGTTCCACGGTCCCGTGTAGCGGTCAGCGCTCACCACCGGCCACGAAGCGCACGGCACCGCCAGCCACCAGCCATTCACCGGTCCGGAGAACTGGCTGATCCGCGTCAGCGGGCCGATTATGCGCGGCCACGCCTGCGGGCCCAGCCGCGGCGGCGGCTTGTCCGCGCACTGCAACGCCGTCGCTGAATTCAGCGCCGAGCGATACAGGGGCCTTATCTGTTGGATTTCGGTCTCGATGGCTGATCCGTCACCACCCGCGGCCCGCTCGAGCCCGGCCGCGATCCGTGGCCAGCTCGCCGGCCTGCCGAGGTTTCCGAACATGTACATCAACAGATCGCCATAGCTGAGCCGATGCGGCGCAGGCGCCGACGGCGCCGGGATCGGCCCGCGCCGCAGCCGCGCCAACAGCCGGCCCACCCGCGCTCTGACCGGGCCGTGACCCGCGAGCGCGCAACGCGCCGGCCCCACGCGCTGACATAACGACTGCAACTTCGCGAACACCAGATCGAAGTCGGCGCCAGTGCTGGCAACACTCGCCTGGGCGGAGGTCGTGAACGGGACCGGATTGATCACGCCGTTTATCACCATCGCTCGCACCCGCCGCGGGAACATGTTCGCGTACGTCTCGCCGATAAACGTGCCGTACGACAAGCCCCGGTAGGTCAACCGCCGGTCGCCGACCAGCCGGCGCAAATAATCAAGATCGCGGACCGTATCAGCGGTCGACACGTGCGCCAGCAGCCGGCCGCTGAGAGATACACAGCGCTTCACGAACGCCACCGTCTTTGGCAGGTAGCGCAGCGACGCTCGCCTCGTGGTCGGGACCGACCAGTCGCGCCCCCAGAACCTCGCCTCGGCACGGGTGTTAGCGAAACACCGCACGTGGGTGGACTCCCCGGTACCGCGGGGATCCCAGCTGACCAGATCGAACCGCCCACCGCCCAGCGTATCCAGGTCCGATTGTGACGCACCCTTCACCATCGCAACGCCCGGTATGCCAGGGCCGCCGAAGTTGAGGAACAGCGACCCGATCCGCCGCCCCGGACCGCTCGCGCGATGACGAATCACCGCCAACGAGATCGAGCCCACCCCGGGCCGAGCCCAATCCAACGGCACCCGCACCCGCGCGCACTGCAACCGCTTCCCGCACCCCTTCCACGCGATCCGAGCATCCGCGGCCTGATGCGCGGCGACCGTCGCCTGCGCAGCGGACGCAGACCGGGCCTTGGCCGCAACCGCTTCCGCGGCTGAGAACCCTGTCGCACATGCCAGCCCAGCTGTCACAACGGCCCACAGCTTCAATCGATACATGTCTTCATCCCTCTCGTCGCTTTGGGCGAGAGAGCACCGTGCCCGCATCAACGCACACACCGAACACGAGCTCGGCTCTGATCCCCGGCAGCGAGGCCGGCCTGCTCATATCATCACGGCGGATCGAAGGTCCGCCGAGTACGACGATCCTCGCCCGTTGCCCAGCCACGCGACAAGCATCGCAGCTCTGGGAGAAGCGCGTCAGCGCGGGAAGCTGTGCGGGAAAATCTACGCCGCTCTCGACGACCCCGCAATCGAACTCGACCGATGGCTCCGCCGCCACGCGGTCGGCAACGTCAGCGTGTGTCGCGCCTCGGTCCCTCCTGGACGATTTAGGAGCTGAATGCGTGATTCCATGTCGAGAACCGCCAGCCGGCTCCGCTCACCAGGTGAGGGCCTCGACCGGCGCGGCCCCACGGCACCAACAGACCCGGAGGGATGTACCTCATGTCGCACATACGACGTTTCGACCATGTCGGTATCACGGTCGCGGACCTCGACACGGCGACGGCGTTCTTCGTCGGGCTGGGCCTCGAGGTCGAGGGCCGGACGTTCGTAGAGGGCGAGTTTGTCGACACCGTCATCGGCATCCCCGGCTCCCGCAGTCACATCGTCATGCTGCGGCCGCCCGACGGAGGTCCCGGGCTGGAGCTGTCGAGCTTCGTCCGGCCGGACCACAAGCCGGGGTCGCCCGCCGCCATGGCCAACGAACTGGGGCTGCGCAACGTGGCATTCGAAGTCGACGACGTGCAGGCGACGGTCGACCAGCTGGCGGCGGACGGCTACGGCCTCGTCGGCGGCATCGGTCAGCACGAGAACATCTGGCGCATGGCCTACGTGCGCGGGCCAGAGGGGATCATCGTGTCCCTGGCTGAGCGGATCGGCTGATGGCAGGTTGCATACGACCTACCCGAGCCGCATGACCGAGGTCTCGATCAAACCGTTCACACGAGCTCAGCTCGACGGCCTGATCGCAGTCGTGGCTGCGGAGGGCTGGACCGAGTACGCGGACGATGTCGAGCGGACCCATCACGCGCTAAAACGGGATTTGAGCGGAGAGGGAGGGATTCGAACCCTCGATGGACGAAACCGCCCATACCGGTTTTCGAGACCGGCGCATTCAACCGCTCTGCCACCTCTCCAGGTGTAGGCGATCTGAACGTTAGAGGACGGGCACCGACGCCGGGGTGGCAATCGGGCTCACCGTCTCGGCGCGAAGAAGCCCCGCAACAGCGCCGCACACTCGTCTGCCAGCAGCCCTGACTGAACCTGGGGGCGGTGGTTGAGGCGGGGGACGTCGAGGACGTTGAGAACGCTGCCGGCGGCGCCGGCCTTGGGGTCGGGGGTGCCGAAGACCACGCGCGGCACGCGGGCCAGGACGATCGCGCCGGCGCACATCGCGCACGGCTCGAGCGTGATGTAGAGGACGCAATCGAGGAGTCGCCAGCTCCGCAGTGCCCTCGAGGCCTCGCGCAGCGCGATTATCTCGGCGTGCGCGGTAGGGTCGGCGCGGAGCTCGCGCTCGTTGTGCCCCTGCCCGATGACCTCGCCCTCGTGGACGACGATCGCCCCGATCGGCACGTCGTCGTGATCGAGGGCACGCTCGGCCTCGCGCACGGCCAGGCGCATGAAGTACTCATCGCGGGGGAAGAAATGTGAGCTCAAGACTCGGGCGGATCATGACCGCTAATTTCCTTTGAGGGCAACTTTCGGGCATGTGATGATGTCTTACCAGTTAGGCACGGGTTACCCACGGACCGGGAACCGTTCGAAACTTGACCATCTCTCCCTTTCTTCGCGGCTGGGCACTAATCGTCGCCCGCATTGTCGGGGCCTTTGCCCTGGCCATGACGGCATCGGCGGGGGTCGCAGCGGCGGCCAGCTACGTTCCGAGCGAGGTGCTCGTCGGCTATCGCTCGGCGCCGGCGGCCGCGGCCGACGTTAGCGTCCAGCAGCGCATGGGGATCAGGCAGGTGGGCACTCCGGCGCCCGCACCCCAGGACCGGTTGCTCAAGCTGCCCCCCGGGGAGACCGTCAGCCGGGCGCTGGCGCGGCTTCGCCGCCAGCCCGGGGTTGCCTTCGCGGTTCCCAACTTCATCGCTCACGCCGACGGCGCCGGCTACATACCCGACGATCCTGGCCGCGGGCACGTGCGCGGGGGCTGGCAACGGCTGCAGTGGAACTTCCTCTCCAAGGCCGGCATCAACGCCCCCAAAGCCTGGGCCAACCTGATTGCCGAGCATCATCCGGGCGGCCGGGGGGTGACTGTGGCGATCCTCGACACCGGCGTGGCCTACCGCAAGTGGCACCACTTCCGCCGCTCACCCGACTTCAATCGCACGCGGTTCGTCCATCCGTACGACTTCGTCGACCACAACGCGTACCCGCTCGATCGGGAGGGTCACGGCACGTTCGTGGCCGGGACCGTGGCTGAGTCGACCAACAACGGTATCGGGCTGACCGGACTCGCCTACGGCGCCTCGATCATGCCCGTCCGCGTGCTCGACGCCCAGGGCACGGGCGATGCAGCGACGATCTCGCGGGGGATCCGCTACGCGGTCAAGCACGGCGCGCGGGTGATCAACATGAGTCTCGAGTTCACTCCCGACGTGACCGGCGGCGACATTCCGGACATCATCGATGCGATCAAGTTCGCCACCCGCCATCGCGTCGTCGTGGTGGCCGCGTCGGGCAACGAGGGCGTCCGGCAGATCGCCTATCCCGCACGAGAGTCGTCGGCCATCTCCGTGGGCGCGACGACGCGCGATCGCTGTGTGGCCGATTACTCCAACGGTGGCTCCTCACTCTCGCTCGTTGCCCCGGGCGGCGGTGATGACGCCAGTCTGGACTCGGACCCCGACTGCCACCCCGGCCGGCGACTACCGCCGATCTACCAGATGACGTTCTTCGACGGCTCGAATCCGGATGATTTCGGTTTCCCCGGCGGGATCTTCGGAACCTCGATGTCGGCGCCCGATGTGTCGGCTACGGCGGCCATGATCATCGCCGGCAACGTCGTCGGGCGCCACCCCACACCCGATCAGGTGCGCAGGCGCCTCGAGCAGACGGCGCGCCCGCTCGGCAAGGGCCCCCGTCCGAATTCGAATTACGGCTGGGGGCTGCTCGACGCGGCCGCCGCCACCGCGCGTTAGCTGCCGGACGCTGCCGCTCCCACCGCGCGTTAGCTGGTCCGCACGATCAGCACCGAGCACGGCGCGTGGTGCGAGACCTTGTTCGGCACCGAGCCGAGCAGGAAGCGCTTGGCGCCGGTCATGCCCTTGTTGCCGACCACGATCAGATCTGAGCCCTGCTCCTCGGCGACATCGAGGATCGCGTCGGCGGCGTCCCCCTGGCGGGCGAACGTCTCGACTTCCGCGACGCCGGCGAGGCTTGCCTCCCGCTCGGCCGTGTTGAGCAGGGCCAGCACGTCCTCGCGGGGGTTCACCATCCACTCGAGGTCCTTGGGTATCTCCCTCCGATCATCCCGGAGTCGCTGGCCGGACACGGGCTCGTAGGCACTGACGATCATCATCCTGGCCCGCAGGGACCGCGCCAGGTCGATCGCGTAGCGGACCGCAGTGGTGGCGGTGTCGGATCCGTCGGTGCCGACGAGAACCGAGGCGAACATCAGGCCAGCTTGGTGATCGCGATCACCATCCCGGCGAGCACGAACACGACAATCAATATCTGCATCCAAATCCAGAAGCGCGGCATCGCAGCCAAAGCTATCGTGACCACGATGTCTGAGCCGCTGAGCCCCGCGCTGAAGGCGGTCAGCGACGCCGTGCTGGCCGTGGCCTCGCAGCTGTCCGTGGACGACGTGCTCCAGCACCTGGTCGACTCATCGCGCGAGCTGGCCGGGGCGCGCTACGCCGCGCTGGGGATCCCGGATGGTGCCGGCGGGTTCCGGCGCTTTCTGGTCTCGGGGATGAGCGACGAGCTGATCGCCGCGATGGGCCCGCTGCCTCGAACGCATGGGATGCTCGGGGCGATGCTTCAGGCCCCGGGGCCCTACCGGACCGAGGACATCCACGACGATCCCCGGTTCCGTGGCTGGTGGCCCGGACAGCATCCCGACATGCGCTCGTTCCTCGGCGTCCCGATCGTCGCGGGTGGAGAGGTCATCGGGTCCTTCTACCTGACCGAGAAGGCCGATGGCCCCAGCTTCAGCGCGGAGGATCAGGCGCTGATCGAGCTGCTCGCCGCTCACGCGGCGATCGCCATCACCAATGCGCGGCTGTTCGAGCGCAGCCGCGAACTATCCATCCTGTCCGAGCGCAACCGCCTCGCCCTCGAGCTCCACGATGTGGTCAGCCAGAAGCTGTTCAGCCTGGTCCTCAGCGCCGAGGCCGCGGCGACCCAGCTCGAGCGGGACCCAGCGGGGGCGACGCGCCAGGTCGGGCGGCTGGGCGAGCTGGCCCGCGAGGCGCTGGAGGAGCTCCGGTCGCTGATCTTCGGGCTGCGGCCGGCCGAGCTCGAGCGCGACGGGCTCGAAATGACGCTGCGCAAGGAAGTCGAGATGCTGCGCCGGATCCACGGCGTCGAGATCGAGGTGATCACGGACGGGCCTCACAACGGCACGGATGCCGGCAGCGATCTCGCCGTCCTGCGGATCGTCGAGGAGGCGCTCCACAATGCCTTGCGCCACGCGCGGGCGACACACATCGTGGTCAGGCTTCGCCATGGCGGCATCGAGGTGAGCGACGACGGTGTCGGCTTCGAGCCCCAGTCCGCCGATCTGCGTTCGCGGCATCTGGGGCTGACCTCGATGGAGGAGCGGGCGGCCGAGCTCGGTGGCCGCATCGAGGTCCGCTCGGCGCCGGGCACGGGGACCACCGTCGAGCTCCAGCTCAGTCGATGATCACGATCCTGATCGTCGATGACCACGCGGTCGTGCGGGAAGGTCTCCGGGCGTTCCTCGAGCTGCAGGACGGGCTCGAGGTTGTCGGCGAGGCCGCCGACGGGCGTGAGGCGATACGCGAGGCCGAGCGACTGCGTCCCGACGTCATCCTGATGGACCTGGTCATGCCGACGCTCGACGGCGTCGGCGCGATGCGCGTGCTGCGCGATCAGGCCCCCGACTCGCGCGTGGTCGTGCTGACGAGCTTTCTCGAAGACCAGCGGCTCCTGCCCGCGATCCAGGCCGGGGCGGCCGGCTACCTGCTCAAGAACGCCGAGCCGTCCGAGCTCGCCCGGGCCATCCGGGCCGCGCATGAGGGCGAGGCCGTCATTGATCCCACCGTGGCCGCGCGTCTGGTCAGCGCGATGTCCGAAGTGCCGGGGGGCGAGTCGGGTCGCTATGAGTCGCTGACCCGACGCGAGCGCGAGGTGCTCGAGCTGATCGCGCGCGGACGCTCGAACAAGCGCATCGCGCTCGAGCTGGGGATCGCCGAGAAGACGGTCAAGACCCACGTGGGTCATGTGCTGGCCAAGCTCGGGGTGGCCGATCGCACACAGGCCGCGCTGCTGGCCGTGCGCCACGGCCTCGTCGACGCGAGGTCCTAGGACCAATTACCCCTGGTAACTCGTACCCGGCAGGCCCTAGCTTGGCCGCATGTCACTTGCCATCATCACCGGAGCATCGCGCGGGCTCGGCCTGGCCCTGGCCCGCGAACTGGCCGCCCGGGGCTGGGCCCTCGTGCTCGACGCCCGAGGCGCGTCAGAACTCGAGCAGGTCGCCCGCGAGCTTGGCCGCAAGACCGAGGTCGTCGCGGTCGCCGGCGACGTCGCCGATCCGTGGCACCGCCGCGCGCTCATCGCCGCCGCCGGGAGCGAAATCGACCTGCTGGTCAACAACGCCAGCGTGCTGGGCCCGAGCCCGCAGCCGGCGCTGGCCGACTACGTCCTCGACGAGCTCGAACGCGTGTATCGCGTCAACGTCCTGGCGCCGCTCGCCTTGGCGCAGCTGGCCCTGCCGCGGCTGCGCGACGGTGGCCGCATCATCAACATCACCTCCGACGCCGCCGTCGAGCCCTACGAGGGTTGGGGCGGCTACGGCTCCTCGAAGGCGGCGCTCGATCAGCTGACGGCGATCCTGGCCGCCGAGCAACCGGCGGTGCGGGTCTACGCCGTCGATCCGGGAGACATGCGCACGCGCATGCACCAGGAGGCGTTTCCCGATGAGGACATCTCGGACCGTCCCCCTCCCGAGGAGAGCGTCCCCGGGCTGCTGGACCTGATCGAAGGGGCGCTGCCGAGCGGTCGTTACCGCGCGCGCGAGATCCATACTCAGGTGGGCGCGTGAACGCGCTCGCCTTCGAGCTACCGGGAGCGCTGGAGGCGCGCGAGCCGCCGGAGGCCCGAGGCGTTGCCCGCGACCACGGCAGGCTGCTGGTGGCCCGCCACGCGGACGAGTCGATCGAGCACCGCCGCTTCGACGAGCTGCCGGAGCTGCTGGCGTCGGGCGACCTGGTCGTCGTGAACATCTCGAGGACGCTGCCGGCGGCGATCGCCGGCCGTCGGACCGACCGCTCGATGGTTCGCGTCCACGTGGCCACGCGAGCTCCCGAGCTCGATGAGTCCTGGCGCGTGGTCGAGCTTCGCAGCGCCGACGGCGCCCGCCCGGGGGCGGGGCAGGCGCGCGAACGCATCACCCTGAGCGATGGCGGCGCGCTCGAGCTCGTCGCCCCATATGCGTCGGGCCGGCGACTGATGCTCGGTCACTTTGCGCTCGACGAGCCCGTCGAGGACTACCTGGCCGTTCACGGCGAACCGATCCGCTACGGCTACGTCAGGCAAGGGTGGCCGCTCGACGCGTATCAGAACGTGTACGCGACCGTGCCTGGGAGCGCGGAGATGCCCAGCGCCGGCCGGCCTTTTACACCGGAGCTCATAACGCGCCTGCTCGCCGCCGGGATCCTGCTTGCGCCGATCACGCTGCACGCGGGCGTGTCCTCGCCCGAGGTCCATGAGCCGCCGTTTCCCGAGTACTTCGAGGTTCCCGAGCCGACGGCGCGGCTCGTGCGCGCGACGCGCGAGTGGGGCGGCCGCGTGATCGCCGTCGGCACCACCGTGGTGCGGGCGCTGGAGGCGACGACCGGCAGCGATGGACACGCTATGGCGGGCTCCGGATGGACCGGCGTCGTGATCACACCGGAGCGGGGCGTGCGAGCCGTCGACGGTCTCATAACGGGCTGGCACGAGCCCGAGGCATCGCACCTGCAGATGCTCGAGGCGATCGCCGGGCGACCGCTACTGCGGACGTCCTACGAGGCGGCGCTCGCCGCCGGCTATCTCTGGCACGAGTTCGGCGACAGCCACCTGATCCT
The DNA here is from genome assembly GCA_963734775.1 of uncultured Solirubrobacterales bacterium. Classification (GTDB taxonomy): domain Bacteria; phylum Actinomycetota; class Thermoleophilia; order Solirubrobacterales; family Solirubrobacteraceae; genus Palsa-465. The sequence goes on along the minus strand of CAVTJE010000010.1, from coordinate 117,882 downwards.
TGGGTGAGCCGCGGTCGGCCCCCGCCGCCCTAGTCCAGGCTAGTCGCTGATAGCGTCCGCCCGGTGCTCGACCGGGAGGTGAGGACGCGCTTTCGCGACGGCGACGCGGCGGCCGTGCGCGCCGTCTATCGCGACTACGGGCGGCTCGTGCACGCCGTTGCGTACAGGATCCTCGGCGATCGGGGCCTAGCGGAGGAGGCGACCCAGCAGGCCTTCCTCAAGGCGTGGCGCGCATCGGCAACGCTCGACGAGACGCGCGAGCTCGGTCCCTGGCTCGCGATGATCGCCAAACGGGCCGCGATCGACGTTTACCGGCGCGAGGCGGTGCGCGCGGCCGACCCGCTCGACTCGGTCGCTCCGGGGGACCCGGCGCTGGCGTCGAACCCGGAGTCAGCGGAGGCGATGTACGACGCCTGGGCCGTACGTGAGGCAGTCGATGGACTTCCCGAGGACGAGCGGGAAGTGGTCCGTCTGCAGCACTTCGAGGGGCTGACGCACACCGAAATCGCGGAAAAGCTGAAGCTGGCCGTGGGGACGGTCAAGTCCCGGTCGTTCAGGGCCCACCGAAGGCTGGCCAGCGAACTTGGGCACCTGCGGGAATGAACCGATTGACCGTGATCTACCGTACGAGACGACAGAGGAGGTTCAGTGACGCCCAGCGATGACGAACGGATCGCTTTCCTCGCCGGTGAGTCCTCCGGTCCGTTGCCCGCGGACGAGCGTGCAGAACTCGATCAGCTTCGAGCCCTCCTCGAGTCGCCCGCCACATGGGTGGAGCCGGCCGCGGGACTCGAGGATCGGATCGTTAACGCCGTGACGACGGCCGCCGGCCAAGACACGGCGCCGGCGGTCGGCGGATCCGCGGAGACGGTCGACCAGGCGCCTCAGATGGCGTCCAGCCGCTGGCGTTCACTCTTCCGGCGACCGACGGTTGCCTTCGCCTCGCTCGGCGCCGCGGTGGCCGCGATCGCGGTCGTCGTCGTACTGGCCTCCGGAAGCTCAGGCCCGGCGCCCCTGCACTTCGCGATGGTCGTCAACGGTACGCAGCTGGCTCCCGGCGTTCACGGAAAGGCGAGCCTGACGAAGACCGCCTCGGGCTGGAGGATCGAGCTGAGCGCCGCGGGGCTGCCCCACCTGCAGAACGGACGCTACTACCAGGCGTGGTTGAAGGATGCGGCGGGGCTTCTGGTCACGGTTGGGACGTTCAACGACGCCCGCCAGGTCACGCTCTGGTCGGGCGTGCCGGTGACTAAGTTCCGCACGCTCACCGTGACCGAGCAGCGGGCCAGCGGGAACCCCGCCTCGTCCGGGCGAGTCGTCCTGATGGGAACCATCACGCCTGCGGGCTGAAAAATTCCCGCGAACCGTTCGCGCGCCTTTACCGTAGTTCCCATCGAGGCCGAACATCGGCTCGACAACTGGGACCGAAAGGGGATGGAGATGCGCAAGTTTTGGCGCAAGCGTGTAGGGCTGGGCGCGATCGTCGTCGCGTTGGCGGCGGCGGGATCGGCGACGGCGGCGTTTCAGGGGCTGCCGCCGGGCCAACAGGTGAACAACGACCCAGCGGCGGGTATCAATCCGAATCAGCCGGTCAACACGGCGGACGATCCCGCGAACTCAGACGTCGTCGGTGGCTCGCTCGTCGCGACCAAGCCGCTGGTGCCGTGGGCGATCTTCCGTCAGACCGAGTCTTCGGGCAAGGACCAGATCTTCAGCCGCTCATTCGCGGCCGGTGCCTGGACGACTCGTGGCAACGGCACGGTCTTCGGCCGTTCGAGCACCAGCCCAACGTTCAGCGGCTCGTTGAACTTCGACCAGGGTCAGAACGGCGAGGCGCCCTCGATCGACTTCGCCGGTGCCGGCCGGACCGTCCCGTGGGCGAGCTGGTACGAGCACACGACCGGGACCGAACTTCGGCGCGGACAACATCTTCGCCAGCAGGTTCGACAACATCAGCGGTGACCCCAACCAGGGCAAGTGGATCTTCGCCGGGCAGGGCCGCGGCAACGGCGGCAGCGGTCCGGATGTCCCGTCGCTCAATATCCACACCAACCGCGACGCGGTCAATCCAGTCGTCCAGGGTGGCTCGGCCAAGGCCGGCAACGATCCCGTGCCGTGGGTGACCTGGCAGGAGCTCGACGGCGGCAGCACCGAGCCGAACCAGATCTTCACGAGCAGGGCCGTGAAGCCCGCAAGCGCCCCGACCTGCCCGAACGATGGCGCGAACCCGATCAAGCCGTCCACTGCCACGGGGTCAAACAACGGATTCTGCTTCCAGCAAACCGGCATCGATCGCCTCGCTCCGAACGCGGGGGCTTTCCCGCCAACGATTAGCGATCCGTCGATGAACGTCGACCCGTCGCGTGACGGCATCGAGCCCGACATGGCCTTCACCGGGCCGAACGACACGGTGCCATGGGTCGTGTGGTACGAACAGCACTCGAGCGGCGTCGGCCTCAAGGGAAACGAGATGGTGTTCGCCGCAAAGGCGACCAGCAACACCACCACGGCGGACGGCGGGTTCCAGTGGACGGCGGTCGGCATCAATGGCGCCGGATTGCTCGACACGACCGGGACGACGCCGTCCGGAAACAAGCATTGGGGAAGCTGTGCGACCTCACAGACGGCCGAGGCGAACTGCTCAATCAATAAGAACCCCAACGCCGACGCCGAGGATCCGCGGGTCGCTTCAGGGACGATGAAAGCTGGCAACCCGACGGTGCCGTGGGTCGTGTGGGACGAGGGCAGCGCCGCCTCCCCAGGCGACAACAGCGTGTTCGTGGCTCGTCTCGTCGTCAACGGCGCGACCGCCAACTTCGTGATCGCCAACAACGGCCAGCCGATCGGCACCGGCGACCGGGCGGACATCACGTTCTCGGGCAACACGCCGTACGTCACATGGCACCACGACAACCACATCGTGACCGGGCACTTCACGACCCCTGACTCGTTCGTCAAGGACGGTCTTCCGGTCGGGAAGACCACGCCCGACACCGTTCGGGCACCGATCTCCTCCGGGTGCATCGCCGATCCGTTCACCTCGGATGGGGCGGCTTGCCAGGCTGGAGCGCTCGGTACGCCGTTCTTCCTGTTCACCGACACCGGCTCGGGAATCGCGAGGCTTTTCGCCAACGCCTACCGGGCCGATGGCGTGGTAACCCGGGCGGCATCGGGCGTGACCACGTCGGCGGCGACGCTGAACGGCTCGGTCAATCCCGAGGGTGCGGCGGTCAGCGTGTCGTTCCAGTTCGGGCCGACACCACTGTACGGACACAGCACGGCGGCCCAGAAGATCGGCGTGAGCAACGCGCCGACGGCATTCAGCGCAACGCTCACCGGGCTGGCGCCCGGGACCCACGTCCACTACCGGGCCGTGGTCACGAGCGACTTCGCTCCGCCGCTTGTCGGGGCCGATCAAACGGTGACGACGGCCCCCATCACCGGCCACGTGTCGGTCGGCCATGCCACCGTGATTGGCACCAGCGCCCACGTCCGCGTGTCCTGTTCAGGCGTTTCCGGACAGTCATGCAAGGTTGCCTTCCGCATGACGGTCACCGAGAAGAAGCGCGGCAGCAAGATCATCGCGGTTTCGGCCCGTAAGAAGACGCGCAAGGTCATCGTCACGGTCGGCTCGGCCCCGGCGATCACGCTCAGGGCCGGTCAGTCGACGACAGCGACCGTCCCGCTGAACCGCACGGGCAAGCGGCTCCTTCAAAGCCACCACCCCCTGAAGGCGACGCTCGACGTCACCCAGGTTCTCGGCGGGGGCCACTTGAGGACGCTCTCCCAGATCGTCACGTTCAGGAAGCACCACTAAGGACCTGCTGGAGCGGGCCCGCGCCTCATCCCCGCATCACGGGATGGGGTGCGGGCCCTTCCGCGTCTTCGGGTGCAGGTCGCTCACGGACACGTCGTCGAGCAGCCCGATCGCGCGAGGCTCGGAGCCGTCTTCAAGAAGCACCGCGCCACCCGGCCAGTACGGATGCGGCACCGTGGCGCGGTGAACCAGCAGTGGCTCGTACAGCCACGCGCCGGTATTGAGGATCCGTGGCCGGCTGCCCGGACCCCGCCACCGCATCGGGTCATCAACGGCCAGCGGGCCAAGTCGGTGGACGTGACCAAACACCACCCAGTCGGCCTCGACGCCAAGTCGATGAACGACACGGGCCAGCGCGGGGATGCTCGCCCGCCGCATCTGGACGCCGAGCAGCTTCGCCGTCAGCGGCGCGATCCGAGGGACGAGCAGCCGCCGCTGGACTCGGGGCATCGTCGAGGCGCGGGCGAGCTCGGCGGCGTCGTCGATCAGGGCTGCGAACGGTCTTGGCAGCCAGCGCGTGAACCTGATGAGCGAGGGGCGGCGGGCCGACTCGTAGTCGATCGGCGAGGCGAGATCGCGCGGGGCTCGGCCAAGCAGCCCGCGGGCGATCCCGTAGGCCGACACCGGGAGCAGATGCACGTCGAGATAGTGGCCATGGGTCGCCCACACTCGGTCCGAAAGCCACACGCCCGGGTAGCGAACCTGCACCGTCGCCGGCCACAGCCAGGAGGCCAGCCTGGCCAGCGCGGGGCTGGCGTCCAGGGGAACGACGGTGTCGACGGACAGCGAGGACCGCCGCGCTCGGACCCAGTCGCGGACTAGCGGTTTGTCGTGATTGCCCGGGACGTAGACGACCTCGACGTCCTTGGTTAGGCGCGCCCCGATCGCCCGCAGTACCGGTTCGGCCACGGACATCGCGTTCTCGGGGCGCGCCTCCATGAGCTCGACGACATCACCCAAGAGGACGAGCCGCTCGATCCCGTCGCAACGCGTCGAGCAGTCGCTGTAGCGGTTCCGGGCGTCGCAGAACGTCGTGCTCGAGCCGCTCGCCGAGGTGAAGATCAGAGACGACTAAGGTGCGCACGCGGCGCCACGATAGCCGCGCAACCTGGCGCGGCCTCGTTAGACGCCGACGGCGGCGCCGAAGCGGATCGGAACTCCCCGGGCCACGACCAGCACCGGCGCGGTCGAGTTCTCGATCGCATTCTGGGCCCGGGAGGTGATCATCACGCGCCCGTCGGGAGCCTCGCGGCGAGAGCCGACGATGAGCAGGTCCACGCCGTGCTCATCAAAGGTCAGGCCAGCTTCGAGCGCTTCGGAGAGTTCATAGGCCGTCTGGAGGGCTGCCTTGTCGTCGGTTTCGGCCAGCACGCCGACCATCTGGATCTCGGCATCGCGCTCGGTGCGGTAGTTGGCCGGTGCGATGCCCACGGCGGCGGTCCCGCCCTCGAGCAGGGTCTGGGTCGAGTGCTGCGGAGCGACGTGGCCAGCCGCCGTGCGGTAATCGGAGCCGAACACGACGAGGTCGGCCAGCTCCTCGTCGGCCAGCCACTTGAGGCCCTCGCCGGTCGATGCGCTGACGACGACGCGGGTCGGGACATCGAGATCACCGAGCCAGCGGGCGCCCCGGGCCAGCAGCGCCTCGGCGTCGTGCTCCTCGAGGTGCTCGCGACCCGGCTCGGGCAGCACGGTGTGACGGACATATGCGAGCGTGAGCTCGACGCCGGCGGTGGCGAGGACGCGCGCCAGGGCCAGGGCGTCGTGGTCATTGAGCGTGTCGTCGTAGGAAACGATCGCCGTGGGAGTCATTCCGCGTGTCTCCAGTGCTGTGGCTGCATTGTCGGTGCGCTTTTCGGCGCGAGAATCGCAGCGGCCTCCCATCAGGGCCAATGAAGTTATTCATCGATAGCATTAGCGACACTAATGCTGGACCTGCGCCGCCTGCGCGTGCTGACCGAGGTTGTCGCTCAGGGCTCGTTCTCCCGGGCCGCGGCATCCCTGTCCTACACACAGTCGGCGGTATCGCAGGCGATCGCCCGGCTCGAGGCGGAGACCGGCGCCACGCTGCTGGTCCGCGACCGGCGCGGCGCGCGGCCGACCGCCGCGGGGGCCACCCTGGTCGAGCACGCGGAGGCGATCTTTGCCCAGGTCGACGCGGCCGAGGCAGAGCTGGCTGCCGTTCTCGGCATCCGCGGAGGTCGCCTGCGCGTGGCCTCGTTCCCCTCGGCCGGGGCGACGCTCATGCCGCTGGCCGTGGCCACCTTCCGCGAGCGCCACCCCGACGTAGCGCTGACGCTGGCCGAGGGCGAGCCCGAGGAGATGGCTCCCCGGCTCCACGCCGGCGAGTTCGACCTCGCGCTGCTGTTCGAGTTCGCCGGCTCGCGCGAGCGGCCCGGTGCGGGCTTGCGCACCCTGACCCTGCTCGAGGACGAGATGCACGTCGCTCTGCCCGTCGACCACGCGCTCGCGGCCAAGGCCCGCCTCACGCTCGGCGACCTTCGCGACGAGGACTGGGTGCAGACGTCGGCCCCGAGTCCGTGCGCCCGCCACGTCGTGCGCTCGTGCCTGGCCGCCGGTTTCGAGCCCCACGTGACGTTCGAGAGCGACGACTACGAGACCGTGCAGGGACTCGTCGCCGCCGGCGTCGGCGTCGCGCTGATCCCGCGGCTTGCCCTCACTCGCGTGCACCCCGGCATCCTCGTGCGCGAGCTGTCGCCGTCGAGCCCAGCCCGCGAGATCGTGGCCGCCACCATGGCCGGCCCTGGCGTCGTCCCGGCGGCCAAGGCGATGATGCGGATCCTGCGAGATGTGGCGGCGTCCTATCGCGACTGAGGCCGTCGTACTCGTCAGCCCGCGCTTCGCAGTACTCCCGCATGCCTCGATAATCGCGCAGTGGCCGATAACGACCTTGGCCCGCGGCTGCGTCTCGGCGGTCATCTCGTCCTTACCGGCAGTTGCTCGTGGACGGACCGCACCCTGCTCGAGGCGGATTGGTATCCGAAGAAGACGATGTCGGCGGAGGAGCGGCTGCGGTTCTACGCCGCGCAGTTCCCGATCACGGAGGTCGATTCGACCTACTATGCGCCACCGGCCGAACAGCAGACGCGACTGTGGGCCCAGCGCACGCCGGACGGTTTTCGCTTCGACGTCAAGGCCTACTCGTTGCTGACCGGTCACCCCACGCGCCCGAAGAGCCTGTGGAAGGACCTGCGCGAGCAGCTGCCCGAGGACGTGGCGGGCAAACGCAATGTGTATGCCCACCACCTCGGTCCCGAGGCGCTCGGCGAAGCCTGGCGGCGCTTCGACACGGCGCTGCGTCCTTTGCACGACGCGGGCAAGCTGGGTGGCGTGCTGTTCCAGTACCCGCCGTGGTTCGGTCCGCGGCGTGAGAACCGGGCCGAGCTCGAGGCGCTGCGCGAGCGGCTGCCCGATTACCGCATCTGCGTCGAGTTTCGTTCCCCCAGATGGCTGGCCGAGGAGCGCGATCGCGAGCGGACGCTCGCCATGCTCGAGGATCAGGGCCTGGTGTTCGTGTGCGTGGATGCCCCCGACGCCTCCAAGCTGCCCCGATTGCTTGCCGTGACCAACCCCGAGCTGCTCGTGGTCCGCTTCCACGGACGCTCCGACAGCACGTGGTCTGACACCTCGCGCTCGGCCGCCGAGCGGTTCCGCTACCTGTACAAGCCCAACGAGCTGGAGGAGCTTGCCCGCCCGATCGCCGAACACGCGAGCTCGGCCCACGAGACGCATCTGCTCATGAACAACTGCTATCGGGACTACGCCGTCCGCAACGCCGCGGAGCTGCGCGACCTGCTGGCCGGCGCCGCCGGCGGCGAGCTGCTCAACTCCCCGTGAACGCGGGTGGGCGCTTCTCGGCGAACGCAGCCACGCCCTCGAGGAAGTCCTTCGTCCGCCCCAGCCGGTGCTGGAGCTCACCCTCGAGATGCAGTTGTGCCTCGAGGTTTCCGTAGATGAAGTTATTCAGCGCCTGCTTGGAACTGGCATACGAGCTGGTGGGTCCGGCGGCCAAGCGTGCGGTCAGGGACTCCGCTTCCTCGATCAACCGGTCGTCCGGATACACCCAGTTGACCAGCCCCCACTCGATCGCCTCCTGGGCCGAGACGCGCTCGCCGAGCAGGGCCATCTGAAACGCCCGGGCCCGTCCCACGGCGGGCGGCACAAAGGCGGTCGAGCCGCCGTCTGGCATCAGTCCGATGTTGACGAAGGCGAGGCCGAAGAAGGCGGACTCGGCGCTGAGGATGAGATCACAGGCGAGCGCGAGCGAGCAACCGATGCCGACAGCGGGCCCGTTGACGGCGGCGACGACCGGTTTGGGCAGGCGGCGGATCCCGGCGATCACCGGGTGGTAGATGTCGTGGAGCTCGGTTCTGATGTCGGGCATGCCGTCGTCGGCGGGTTCGAATCCGGCCCGCAGATCGGCGCCGGAGGAAAAGCCACGGCCGGCACCGGTGATGAGCACCGCGCGCACCGATTCGGCGGCCGCCTCGTGCTCGATGACGTGCTTCAGTTCCCGGCCGAACGCCGCGGTCCATGCATTGAGGGTCTCGGGCCGGTTGAGGGTCAGGCGACCGATCGCGTCGGTCTGCTCCCAGATGATCGTTTCGTAGCTCATGGCGCGGTCACTCTATTGCGTCGGCGCCCTCCACCCCGAGTCGCCGGAAAGCCACGCGCCCACCACCGAGGCACCCGGGAGGTCGTTCAGGTTCTGGTCCCAGCTCGGCATCCACGCTCCGTCGATCAGATAGCCCTCGTCGAACCAGTACGGAAGGTTCACCGACCGGGCCCAGGCGATGAAGTCGGACACCGCGAAGGCGTTCTTCAACTTGTACGGATGGGCGCTGACCGCCTGCAGACCGGGCAGCCCGTTGGCGTACGCGACCTCCAGGTGATGCAGGCCCCACGGCGAGATCTCGCCACCGACCCGGATGGCATTGGGCGCCGCGGCGGCCACCAGCGGCTCGACGGCCTTCCACACGGCCGAGTAGGCCTGCCCGCTGATCCCCGGCCCGCCGCTATTCAGCTCCTGCTCGTTGCCGATGCTGATCGCCCAAGCGTACGGCGCGAGCTGACTGAGAACGTCGGCGAAGAAGCTCTGTGCCTGGGCGGTCGTCCACGGATTCCACCACTGGATGACCAGATGGAGCCGGTAGCCCGCGGCCACGGCCGCACGCGCGCAGGCGATCACTCCGAGCTGATAGTTGACTGGGTCGACGATCACACGTAGTACCGCCTGGTAGTGCTGCAGATAGGGGACGGGATCGGCGCCCGCCTGGCACCCGGGCACGTTTCCGATCTCCAGCACCGGGTTCGTCGTCGCCGGCGGGGGTGAGCTCGATTGGGCCACCGGCGGCCTGGACGGTCCGGGGTGCCTCTCGGCCTCGTACTGCCGGCGTGCGCACCTCATGTGCCGGTGGCACCAGCGGGTCAGGTGAACGGTGAGTGACATCGCGGGGCCGTGCACGCGGTGAGGCCGCGCGCTCGCCGCCGCTGCTCCGAGGGCGAGAACTGCGATCGCGATGAGGACTGCCCGCTTCACGTCTTGCATCTCTTGCCCCGTGGCCGCCGATCAGCGTGTACGTACTTCGTGCAACGCCCTGACGATCGACCGCGCCGACGCGTCGATGTCTTCCGCTGTTGTCTGCCAATTGACTACCGACACTCGCATGACCTTGCGGCCACCGAAAGTGCTGCCGCTCATCCAGCACGTGCCGCCGTGCTGCACGCGGTCGATGACGGCGTCGGTGACCTCGTCGTCACCATCGAACCGAAGCAGGACCTGGTTGAGGTCAACCTCGTTGAGCACTTCTACCCCTTGTTCTCTCTCCAGCGTCTGGCTGATTCGTACTGCGTGGTCACAACAATCGTCTACGAGGCGCGTGAGTCCGTCACGACCGAGCGAGCGTAATGCCGCATAAACCGAGACTCCTCGCCCGCGACGCGAGAACTCCGGCACCCAGTCCAGGCCCCACGGAACGTCGTCCGCATGGGTGGGAATGTAATCGGAACTGGAGGTCATTGCAGCCCGCTGGGCGGATGCGTCGGCCACGGCGGCGATTCCGCAGTCGTAGGGCACGTTCAGCCACTTGTGGGCGTCGGTGGCCCACGAGTGCGCCCGCTCGAACCCGGTCAGCAGCCGCCGTCGTGATGGGCTCACCGCGGCCCACAGACCGAACGCTCCATCGAGATGGCACCACGCGCCGTGCTTGCGGCTCAGCTCGACGACCTCGGCGATCGGGTCGAACGCGCCTGTGTTGACGTCCCCGGCCTGCGCGCAGACGATCGTCGGCCCGGATCCGGCTCCCGAGGGCGTCGTCCAGAGCCGCCGGCCGCATCCTCCCCTGCTCGTCGGTCGGGATCCACCCGATGCGATCGGCGCCGAGCCCGAGCATCCGGCAGGCGACCGTGACCGTCACGTGGGCGGCCTCCGACGCCAGCACCCGCACCTCGGGAGCCCGGTGAAGGCCCTGGGCCTCGACGTCCCAACCGACTTCGCGCAACACGGCGTGGCGAGCGGCGGCCAGACAGGTGAAGTGGGCCATCTGGCAGCCGGTGACAAACCCGATGCCGCACGATTGAGGCAGGCCCAGCAACTCGCGCACCCAGCCGGCGGCCACCTCCTCGGCCACCGAAACGGCGGGGGCGACGTCGTATCCAGCCGCGTTCTGATCCCAGATCGAGGTGAGCCAGTCCGCGGCAACCGCCGCCGGCAGCGCCCCGCCGACAACGAACCCGAAGTAGCGTGGGCCGGCCGAGGCGACCACGCCCGGGTCGGCGTCCCGCGCCAGCTCAGAGATCACCGTCCGCGGGTCCTCGCCCTCGACCGGCAGCGGGCGCCCCAGGCGCGAGCGCAGCTGCTCGAGATCGGCCCGGGCGTGGACAGGGCGGGACGGCAGGTCGTCGAGAAATTCCCGAGCGATCTCGGCGACGTCCCCCAGCACTTCATATCGCCTCTCCATGCGCGGAATCTAGAGCTTCCAAGGACTTGCGGTCAGCTGCTTGCAAACCTCGGCGTCCGCGACCGATCGCATGAGACCTGGACGCAGGCGTTCACCGAGCCACGCGAGATGAGGTCTCGAGCGCGGGGAGCCGGTCGATGCTGGCGGAGTTGTGGTCGTGGCGGTACTCCTCGAGAGCGTCCTCCCCACCGACACGTAGCTTCTTCCCCGCCCACGCGTCCATGTGCGGTCGCCGGCCCTCGTAGCTCATCAGAGGGACTCCGTAGCCACACGAGTCTCCCACCCGTGTCACGTCGATATCGACGATCGCTCGGCGCGTCTGGAGATGCGCAGGCTGATCAAAGCGATCGACCAGTTCGCCGAAGCGGGAATCCTCCGGGGTCAGCACCGCGCCAGAACCGTGGAGGCGGACGATCCGCGGCGGTCCCTCGAACGCACACAGCATCACGACGATGCGGCCGTTCTCGCGCACGTGGGCGATCGTCTCGGCGCCCGAGCCGACCAGATCCAGGTAGGCGACCGAGCGTGGACCGAGCACCTGGAGCATGCCGATCGGGCCCTTGGGCGAAACATTGACGTGACCGTCGCGAGCCAGCGGCGCCGTGGCCACGAAGAACATCGGCTGGCGAGCGATCCAGTCGCTCAGCCGCTGGTCGATCTCCTCATACACGCGAGCCATGGCCAAAGCATGCCAGGCCGATCCGTCGCCCGGGAGACTCCTTGTCCCTATTACAGGCCATACACCCTACGTGCGTTGCCCGCCCCGATCATCGTGGCGATCCTCGAGCGGTCGCGGCCGCCCAGATCGAGGACGTCGAACAACTGAGTCAGGGCGTCGCGGAACCCGACCGCGGCGAGGAAGTACAGCTCGCCGAGACCGTAGGCATCGGACGAGTACAGGAGTTTGTGAAAGGGCGCGAGCTCGACCGTCTCGGCCAGCACGCACGGCGCCCGGTGGCCGACGTGCGGGATGGCCAGGCCAACGTCGAGGTACACGTGCGGTAACACGCTGGCCAGGTACGCGGCGTGGCGGTGGTAGGGGTAGCAGTGCAGGAGCATGACGGGTTGATCGCGGTCGGCGGTCGCGCGCAGAAAGTCGGTGAGCAACGCGGGATCGGTCCGGCGCAGATCTTCATCGGGGTCGCCGAAGCCCGTATGGAGCTGGAGGGGAAGGCCGGTGTCGAGGCCCTCCCAGATGACGTGGCGCAACAGCACGGCGTCGTCCAGGCGCCCGCCGCCCGCGCCCAGCCATGCGGCGGCCGCGCGCTCCACCTCGGTTGGTGACGGTCGCCGAGGGTCGAAGTCGAGGCCGTGGCGGTAGGCGACCACCGACTTGACAGCCACTGCCCCGGACACGCGCTCACGCAGCTCACGCGCGAACGCGTCGGCGAAACCGCCTGCCCCAACCCCGGCGCCGGCCACGTGCTCGGCCACCGACTCCAGACGCACGACCTCACGCGCATCTGCTCCACTCAGCCGCGCGAGGTCCTCGGGCGCCAGCAGCGTGCCGCCGCCGAGGCCGGTGTCGACGAGCAACGCCGCGAGTCCAGCGCCGGCGAGGAGCCGCCGGTTGGCCTCGGTGGCGCCCAGCTCGGCGCGGCGGTTCAGGTAGTCCTCGGGATCGGGATCCGCCGGGAGGTCGAGGAGCGGGGCACACCGTCGTCGCACGGAGAGCCCCAGCAACGAATCAAAGGCCGAGCAACCGGCGGGCGGGGGACTGTCGCTCTCGGTCAGAAACGACTCGAACGCGGAGCGATCGAGTTGGCCCCCAGCGATCCCGTGGCAGTGGTGGTCGACGAGCGCGATGTCCATCGCTCAGTACCGAAAGCGGGTGGCGGCGACGACGTCTGTGTCATCCGCGCCGGCGAAATGCGCCAGTTCGCTCTCGCGCACAGCCAGGAAGGTGTCAAACAGCGATCGACCCATGGCCTCGGCGAGCGTTTGAGAATCACGGAGGTGGTCGAGCGCCTCGGCGAGGCTCTGGGGGAGGCGCTGCACGCCGGTCGCGGCCAGCTCGGCCTCCGACATCGTCGCCGGATCGACGCTGATCTCGCGTGGCAACTCGAGGCCCCGGTCGATGCCGGAGAGGCCGAGCGCCAGTACGGCGCCCACGAGCAGGTAGGGGTTGGCGCTCGCGTCGATGCACTTGACCTCGAAGTTGGCCCCGGCGCCGCGCGCCGCCAGTCGAACCGCGGCCTCGCGGTTCTCATAGCCCCAGCACTGAAACGGTGCCGACCACCGCTCCGGGATCAGCCGCAGATAGCTGATCACGCTGGGAGCGCCGACGGCGAGCAGCGCGGGCAGCCCCTCGAGAACGCCGGCCATGAACGCTTGGCCCTCGTCGGTGAGGCCGTAAGGACCTTCGCCACCGCTCATCAGGCTCTCGGTTCCGCGCTGCAGGCTGGTGTGGAGGTGGCAGCCGCTGCCCACGCCGCCGACGACGACGGTGGGCGCGAACGAACAGCGCAGACCGGCCCGGTGGGTGATGGCCTCGATCGTGTGGCGCACGAGAAGAACGTCATCGGCCGCGCCGACGGGATCACTCGGCGCCACGGCGACCTCGAACTGCCCGGGCGAGTATTCGGGATGGACCTGGAGGACCTCGATCCCCTCGTGCTCGAGCGCGACAAGGATCTCGCGACAGTAATCCGACATTTCGATCAGCCGGTTCATCCCATAGCCCGGGCCCGCGGTGGCGGGAACGTGCTCCTCGCCGGTGCCCGCGTCGAGCACCCATTCGGATTCGAAGCCCATCAGCGCCTCGAGTCCGCGCGCGGCCGCGTGCGTGACCATGCGTCGGGCGAACGAGCGCTGGCATACCGGATGCTCGTCCCCCTCCTGCGTGCGGCGATCGACGGGAGCCCACGCCCAGCCCGGCTGCGCGGCCAGGATGGTCAACCGATCGAGGTCGGGGAACAGGCGCAGATCGCCGACCGGAGACGTGGGGCTGGCTGCGATCGCGTCGTCGACCATGAACAGGTCGAAGACGGGCGACATGCCGACGCCATCGCAAACGGCATGCTCCAGCCGTCCGAGTGGAACCGCCTTCACGCGTGCGATGCCGCTGTTGTCGACATACGACATGGCGACGCCGACGACGCCCTGGCCGGCCAGCTCGCTTGCCTGCTCCGCGGCCGCGCTCACGGCCTCGCCGGCTCGAACCGGTAGTCGGCCAGTGGAAAGCGACGGCTGCGCCACATCGTCTCGATCGTTGGGCTGGGGCGCAGCGGCACATCGCCGCGCGGGTCGAAGTAGTAGCTGTTGGCCAGCGAGCACGTCGGCTGCCAGAAGACCTGACGACCGCGGCGGCGCAGCATCTCGGCGAAGTAACGCTGGTTGGCCTCACGCCGGACCTCGATGGTGCTGGCGCCTCGCGCGCGGGCGTGCTGGAGGCAGCGCACGATGTGGCGGGACTGCGTCTCGATCAGGTTGAAGTAGGACGAGCCGTTGTAGCCGTAGGGCCCGAACATCGTGAAGTAGTTCGGGAAGCCGGGCACGCTGACGCCCTCATAGGCCTGGTAGCGGTTCTCGCCCCACCACGCTTCGAGATCGACCCCGTCGCGTCCGAGCACCCGGTACTTGGGGAAGTTGCCCGGGTCGAACACCTTGAAGCCGGTGGCCAGGACGAGAACGTCGACTACGTGCTCGTTGCCCTCGCGAGTGACGATCGCATCGGCGGTGATCCGCTGGATGGGGTCGGTCTCGAGGGTGACGTTCGAGCGATTGAACGTCGACAGATACTCGTTGTGGAAGCTCGGGCGCTTGCATCCCATCGCGTAGCGTGGCGTGAGCTTGGCCTGGAGCTCGGGGTCGTCGACCTGCTGACGCAGATACGCCCGCGCGCGCGCCTCGAACAGCGTCGCCAGCGGTACCGTGCCGTGGTAGTGCGCGGGGAACGGGAAGGTCAGCTCGACCAGCGTCTGGCTGGCCACGCGGGCGGCCAGCGCGGCCCCGGGGATCCGGGCGAGCCACGATCTGAACGTCGCCGACAGGGGGCCGTCGGGCTTCGGCAGGCACCAGATCGGCGTGCGCTGAAACACGGTCAGGTGGCGCACCTCGGGCGCCACCGTCGGGATCACCTGAACGGCGGACGCGCCGGTGCCGATCACGGCCACGCGCTGATTGCGGAGGCTGTGGTGTGGATCCCATCGCGCGGTGTGCATCGTGATCCCGGCGAACGTCTCGACACCTTCGATGTCGGGCAGCTTCGGCTGGGTGAGGACACCGGTGGCGTCGATCACGTGGCGCGCGGTGAGCGTGTCCCCATCCCGGGTTCGCAGTTCCCACGCTTCGCGGGAAGCGTCGAACCGCGCCGCCGTGATGCGGGCGCCGAACCGAACCTTGTCGCGCAACCCGAAGCGCTCAGCACAGTCGTCGGCGTAGCTGCGCAGCTCCTCGCCAGGGGCGTACACACGCGTCCAGTCGGTGTGCTTGGCGAACGAGAACTGGTAGCTGAAGGATGGGATGTCGACGGCGACGCCCGGGTAGCGATTCCAGTACCAGGTGCCGCCGAAACCGTCGCCCTCCTCGACGATCAGATAGTCGGTCAGGCCGGCCCGGCTCAGCCTGATAGCCACGCCGATTCCGGCGAACCCAGCGCCGATGATCACGACGTGGTGATCGTTCTCACCCACGGTTCCGGTGCCCATCGGGCCCAATGCTATGGCGTACGGAGCCATGCACCCCCGAGCGCTGCCAAACTGCCGCGTCATGCACGAGGGTCTGGCGCTGTCATGAACAAACGGAAACGACCGTCTCTCGTCGAGCAGGTCCGCGAGGGACTGCTCGAGGATCTCACTCGGGGCAGGTTCGCCCCCGGCGCCAAGCTACCCAACGAGAACGAGCTGGCCGAGCGCTTCGCGGTCAGCCGCGCCACCGTGCGCGAGGCCGTGCTCGGGCTCATGGACGCCGGCTATTTGGCTCGCCGTCACGGCTCGGGCACCTACGTCACGGCGCTCCCGCGTGCGCGCCATCCGCTCGAGACGACGGTGAGCTACACGGCGATGATCCGCGAGGCCGGGCAGAAGCCGGGCGAGACGGTGCTGAGCAAGGGCCTGCGCGAGCCGACCGAGGTCGAGCGCGAACAGCTCGATCTCCCCGACGGGGAGCAGGTGATGGAGGTGGAGCGTGTCCGTCTCGCCGGCCGCCGTCCGGTGATCTACTCGCGTGACCGGATTCCCGAGTCGCTGCTCGTCGGCATCTCCGACGACGCGCTCGACAGCTCCCTGCACGTGATCCTCGAGTGGGCCGGCCATCGCGTCGAACGCGCGAGTGCGCAGCTGATCCCGACCCTGGCCACCGCGCGCCTGGCCCGACTGCTGACAGTCACGCGAGGCACCCCCCTGCTGCACATCGACCAGATCGACTACGACGGCCGCGGCCGGCCGGTCATGCTCTCCCACGAGTGGCACGTTGCCGATGCCTTTGAGCTGATCGTCAATCGCCGGGCCTCCGCCGACGACGAGCACTGACGGGGCCCCGACCCCTTGCCCACGGGTCGAGCCGGCCAAAATTCAGGGTCGTTCACCGATTGTCAGGGCAACCGCGCTGGCCGATAGTGGCGCGGCCATGGTGCTACATCGCTCGCTTATCGGTCTCCTGATCACCCTGGCGGTGTCGGTCCTCCACGCCGCCTCAGCGTCGGCGATCGGCTGGGTCACGGGGTCGCCCGTGTCGCCTCCGGGCGTCGTGGCCACGACGCCGATGATCGCGCTTACGCCGTCGGGCGAGCGCATCGCGGCATGGGTTCCGCTCCAGGGCGCCACGTCGAACGTCGAAGGGATCGCGATCCGCGAGGCTCCGCCAGGCGGTGGCTTCGGAGCGACGCAGCTGATCGCCGGCGGAGTCGAGCTACCGACGCTCAGGGTGGGGAGTGATGGCACGGCGGTGCTCGCGTGGACGGAGCGGGTCTCGGCCCACGAGGATGCGCTGCACATCGCCCGGCGCCTGCCCGGCCAGTCGAGCTTCGTCGAGGCGACGCCGTTTGCACTCGGCATGCAGGGGGACCAGGACCCGGCCCTGGCGATCGAAAACGGCGCCGTATACGTCGCCGAGGGCACCGCCGACGAGGTCGGGACGATCGATACCAGCGCCGTCCGTGTGATCGAACTCACCGCGGACTCGACCACGCCGGAGGCCCTCGACGGGGGCGCCAACGGGCTTGACCACGACAGCTTCGATTTCACCAAGGCGGGCGGCAGAGTGGTGGAGGGGGCACGGATCGCGGTCCAGGGAGGCCGGATCTGGGTCATGTGGGAGCACCTGCTCGACGGGGCCGGAAATGCCAACGGCGTGACGAGTGTGTTCAACGCCACGCGACTCGTCAGCGGCGGAGCCTTCACGCGCGGGCTGATCGACGCCGTTGGGTCACGGAGTCCATCCGCGCCGCTCGTCGCGCCACGACTTGTCAGCTCCGGTGCTCGCGTCGACGCGGTTTGGACGCGCCAGAACCCCCGCGAGTTCGTCGACCTGAGCCTGACCGGCAGCGGCCCGCCGCGGACCGTTCCCATCACCGACTTCGAAGGCTCGGTTCAGGCCGGACTTGGCCCGGACGGCACGCTGCTGCTCGCCGGCGAGGATTTCGCGCCCCCCAATGGCGATATCGCCGTGTTCGGTGCGGTCGTCGGCGACGGAGACGTGACGGGGAGCACGACTCAGCTGACCGGATCAAACGCCGAGCGTCAGTTCGACGACATGGCCGTGGCCCCGGACGGCAGCGCGCTCGTCCTGGTTGACCGTGGCAACGACGACGGCTTCGACAACGCCGACGAAAACGTCCAGGCGGCGTATCGACGGCCGGGCGCTGCGTTCGGTCAGCTCGAGAACGTCTCCGGCGTGCGCGACCGCACGGGCAAGGCAATCTTCGATCTCGCCGCCGCCGCGGTCGGCTCGGGCGGCCGCGCGGTGGCGGCATGGTCCGCCGACGACGGCTCGGGAACGACGAACGAGCGCATCTACGTGAGCCAGCGCGACGCCACCCCGCCGGTGATCCACTCCGTGAGCGTGCCGCTCCGGGCCGCCGTGGGAGCTCGAGTTCGGATGGCGGTGAGCGCCACCGATACGCTGTCGCCCACCCAGGTGAGCTGGGACTTCGGCGATCAGTCGGGCGCCTCGGGAGCCTCGGTGCAGCGGGTCTACGGCGCACCGGGACGCTACGCGGTGGCGGTGACCGTGCGCGATGGCGCCGGCAACACCACGACGCGGCACCAGACGATCGTCATCATGCCCGCGCCGGTCCTCGTCAGCCAGTTCAGACTGACCCGCACGCGCTTTCGCGTCGGAAAGCGCGGGACTGCCGTGCTCGCGGCGAGCAGGCGTGCTGCTGTGGGCACCGTGTTCAAGCTCCGCGTCAACCAGCGCGTCACCGTGGTCGTCGCGATCTCTCGCCAGCGCTCGGGACATCGCCCCGCCGCGACGATCGGCACGCTCATCCGCGCCGGGCGCGGTCCCGGCGAGGTGTCGATCCCGTTCAGCGGCCTGGTCGGCAACACCCGGCTGGCGCCGGGATCGTACGTCGCCTCGGTGACGGGGATCATTCCCGGGGGCGCGTCCTCCCGCCTCCACGCGGCGGGCTTCACGGTGGTGGGACGATGAGACGGCTGAGAGCGGCAGTGGTGATGGCCACGGCCAGCGCCGCGCTGGCAGGCGCCTCGGCGGCGTCGGCAACGGGCTGGGTGGCTTCGGGTCCCCTCTCGCCGGCGGACCGGATCGCGGTTGGGCCAGCCGTGGCCATCGCCCCCGACGGCGAGCGAATCGTCGCCTGGATCGAGGCGGGCCAAGGGGCCACCATCCCCGGCGACGTCTCCGTGCGCGTGGCTCCGCCCCATGGGGCGTTCGGGCCCGCCCAGACCTTCGCCGGCACCGACGGGGATCTCCAGCTCGCCGTTGGGACCGACGGCACCGTCGCGCTGGCGTGGATCAACCGCGATCTGGGCAAGATCCAGCTGGCTCGCCGCAAGCCCGGACAGTCGAGCTTCGTGGAGTCGAGTGCGCTGGGGGTACCGGTCGAAACCCCCGACGATCTTCACATCGCCGTCAGCGGCGGCGACGTGTTCATCGCCTTCGACAGCGCGGCCGAGTTCTCCTCGAGCATCTGGGCCGCGCGCCTGCCCGCCGACGGTACCGACCCCGTGATCGTGCCGGGGGCCGGTTCGCAGGGCCGCGTGGACCAGGCCACCTTCCCGGCCACAGGTCCGATCGAGTTTGTCTTCACACCCGGCGTCGCCGCGCAGGGCGGGCAGGTATTCGTGTCATGGGAACGGCAAAAGGGCGCCGTCGCCGGGGGGCACGGGACGACGACCGTGAACCTGTCCAAGCGCATGCCCGGGGGGACCGACGGCCAGATGTCGACGCCGACGCCACTCGACACGATCACCGCTGGCAACACGAGCACGGTGACGGTACGCCCCCGAATCGCCGCCGGCGGCGGTCACACATATGTGGTCTGGAATCGCGTCATAACCAACCCCCAGGTCGCCTACGAGGATGTCTCGGGGGGTGGACCGATCCGCACGATTCCAACCGACCCCGAGTTCGACGACGTCGCCGCCGCGGTCGACGGATCGGGCAACCTGTTCGTCGGTGGCGAAGGAATCCCGCCGGGGATCACGACCGAGAACGCCGCCGTCGCGGCAGCGATCGTGGCCCCGGGCGCGATGGCCGCGCCGGCAACCCGGATCACGCCGGTGGGG
Organism: uncultured Solirubrobacterales bacterium; assembly: GCA_963734775.1. Lineage (GTDB taxonomy): Bacteria > Actinomycetota > Thermoleophilia > Solirubrobacterales > Solirubrobacteraceae > Palsa-465. The sequence goes on along the minus strand of CAVTJE010000010.1, from coordinate 98,398 downwards.
ATCGGGCGCAAGCTCGAGGGCCTGGCCGTCGCCTCTGACGGCACGGCGCTGCTGCTTCCCGACCGACTGCCCGAGGACTTCGACCACACCACGCAGGCGATCGCCTCCTTTCGCGCCCCTGGCCGTCCCTTTGGAGCACCCGAGGACGTGTCCGGAATTCAGGATGTTGACGAGGTCGACCCCCCGCTGGCCGCGCCGGCCGTCGCACCGGGCGGGCGGGCCGTGATCGCCTGGATCGGTTCGGAGGGCTCGAGCGTGGCCAACCAGCGAGTCCACCTCAGCGAACGCGACGCGACGCCCCCGGTCTTCGGAGCGGTCTCGGCTTCCCGGGCGCGCAGCGGTCGGCCAGCGCGTCGCGCTGTCAGCGGCGGCCACCGACGTCCTGTCCGGAGCCACGATCCGATGGGACTTCGGAGACGGCTCGCAGGCCGCCGGCGCTCGTGCCAGCCACGTCTATGGGACACCAGGGCGGATGACCGTGACGATCACCGCCACCGACGGCGCCGGCAACAGCTCGACCCAGATGCGGACGATCTCCGTCGGGCCGGCGACGGGGACCGGCGATCACGTGCCACCGAAGATCACCGCGCTGCGCCTCTCGCATGCGCGCTTCCGCGTCGGGGCGCGGGGTACCGCCACGATCGCGGCGAGGAGGCGCGGCGCGGCTGTTGGCACGGCGGTGAAGCTCACGCTGAGCGAGCGATCGACGATCGCCATCGTGATCCGCCACGGGCGGAGCGTGCGAGGAACCCTTGTACGGGGGAGCGTCGGCCCCGGGGCGGCCACGGTGCCCTTCAGCGGTCGCATCGGACGCAAGCCGCTGGCCGGCGGTCGCTACGCGGCCACCGTGACCGCCATCGACGCCTCGGGCAACCGCTCGCGGGCCAGGCGGATCAAATTCACAGTCGTGGAGGGGTGAGCCCGCGCCCCACGCTCACCCTCCCGCGCGTCCGGGGCTGATGGAGGAGACCGGACACCCCGCACGGTCGCGCCCGTGGCGGCATCTGCCCCGCCCGCCGCGGGCGCGGCCGGCCGGGCCGCCCGGTCTCGCTACCGATGCTTCTCGCGGACGCCACGCTCCTCGGGGCGAGGCCAAATGTTCATCTGTTGCGCTCTCTTGGCCAAATGAACATTTGGCATCCCCCGTGACCGCGCGTTGTCGCGGGCCGTTGGCCCTCAGCCGGGTTACGCGGATCGCCGAGGGCGCCCGAGCGTCGGGGCCGAGGAGTTGACGGCCGACTGGGAATAAACGCGGCGCACGCCGCGTCTTGCCCAGTGTGAGAGTCATCAGACGTCTAACCGCGAATGTCTAGTCTCGCGTTCGAGCTGCGCGACCGCCGCCCGAACCGGCGGCCCGGCGTCCTCGGCCTGGTGCCCGTCTCGACGGGCGAGGCGGGGCTGGTCGAACGCGAGGTCGAGCTCGACGTGCTCCGTCGCGCCGTCGACGGCCTCAAACGAGGACGGGGTGGCGTCGTCGTACTGGATGCGCCGGCCGGCCTCGGCAAGACGTCGCTCGTCGAGTTCGCCGCCGCTCGGGCAACGCTCGCCGGATCTCTCGTCCGCCGCGCCAGCCCGGGTCCGCTCGAGCGGCACTTCCGCTTCGGCGCCATCCGCACCCTGCTCGAGGCCTCGGTGCGCGATGCTCCCGGCCCCGTGCGGTCACGGCTGCGCCACGGCGTCGCCGCCACCGCCGCCGAGCTGCTCGTCGAAGGAATCGTCCCCCGTGAGAGCGAGACGACTCGGTTCGCCCACGGCATTCTGTGGCTCTGCGACGCCCTGGCCGCCGAGCGCCCGCTGGTGTTGCTGGTCGACGACGCGCACTGGGCTGACCGCGCTTCGCTCGAGGTCCTTGCCTACCTCGCCGGGCGGATCGAGGATCTGCCCGTGCTGCTCGTGCTGGCGGTCCGGGGCCAGCATCCGTCGGCCGCCATCGATCTTCTCAGCCTCCTTGGCAACGTGCGCTCGGCCACTGTGGTGCGCCCGCAGCCTCTGACGCCAACAGGAGCCGTGCGGCTGATCCATCAACTGGCCCCCGAGTCGCCAGTTGGGATCTGCCGCCGGCTCCATGGCGCCGCCGCCGGCGCGCCGTGGCTGCTGGCCGAGTTGCGCCGGCAGGTCGTGGCTCATGGCGCCACAGAGGAGGTCGCCGACGGCACCGCGGCGATCACGGCCGCCGGGCAGCAGGTTGTCCGCCGGCGAGTGGCCGAGCTCGGGCCCGAGCGGCGGGCGGTCGCGGCCGCGCTGGCCGTCCTCGGCGACGAGGCTCAGGACCGCGTTATCGCTCGTGTGGCCGGGGTCGCCTTGGAGCGCCTGGCCGCGGCCCAGGAAGGTCTCGCCGCGGCGGGGCTCGTCGATCCCGACGGTTGGACCTTCGCTCATCGCGCGATCGCCGCGGCGATCGCCGCGGACGTTCCATCGGCACAGCTCGAGCGGCTGCATCGCGCGGCGGCGTGGGCTCTTGAGGCCGACGGTGCCGACGACGACGTCGTGGCCGGCCATCTCGCGCGCTGCCGTCCCCGCGGCGAGGGTTGGGCTGGCGAGGTGCTCCTACGCGCCGCCGCCAACGCGACGCGTCGCGGTGAGCCGACCTCGGCCGCCGCCCTGCTCGAGCGAGCGCTTGAGGAGCGCGCCCCCGACGCCGACCGAGGCCACATTCACATCCTGCTCGCGTCGGCCAGGCACGACGCCGGGCTCCCCGGCGCCCGCGAGCGACTGAGTACCGCCGTCGTTGAGGCGACCGGCGCCGGCACGCGCGTCGAGGCGCTGACCAAGCTCGCCGCCCTCGCCGTGCTCGACGGAGGCGATGATCAGCTGTCCGCTCGGCTCGAGCAGGAGGCGGCGTCGTGCCACCGTCGCGGCCTACGCTCGGCCCTCGATGCCGCCGGGCTTGACGCTCTGCTGAGCGCTCCGGAGCGCCACCCCGACCGGGCACGCGCGGCTGCCGGCCTCGCCTCCGCGGCTAGCGGTGATCCACTCATGCGGGCGGTCGCGCTGGCCCATCAGGCGTGGTTGGGGGTCGAATCGGGGACCTCGGACGCCGGGCTCAGCGCTGCGATGGCCCGCCAGGCCCTCGCCGACGACATCCTGCTCGACGAGGCGACGACGCGCTCGGCCTATCACCTGGCCGTCGGCGTTCTCATTTTGGCCGACCGGTCGGCCTGGGCTGGCCTGGCGATCGCCGCCCTGCGCGAGCGTGCCCGCGACCGCGGGTCGGTCCCACTGGCCGCCGCCGCCGAGGTGTACGCGTCCGCGCTGGCGCTGCGCACCGGCACCGTCACAGCGGCCGAGCAGCATGCACGGCAGGCGCTCGCGGGACTGTCCGGCGCCGCCAACATCTTGTCCGCGGGTGCGGTCAGCGTGCTCGTGGTGGCGCTGGCGGAGCGCGGCGCGTTCGCCGAGGCGCACGAGCTCCTGGGACGGCACGCGTCGTTACGCCACAGCCCCGGCGTCGTGCACGCTCGCGCGCGCCTGCGGCTGGCCGAAGGCGATTTCGAGCGTGCCTACGCTGACGCCGGCGAGGCGGGCGCGCTGCATGAACGCCAGGGACGAACGAACCCGAGCCTCACCCCGTGGCGCTCGACCGCGTCGCTCGCCCTCGCTCACCTCGGTCGCCGCCGCGAAGCCGCCGAGGCGGCCGACGCCGAGTTGGCGCTGGCGCGGCGCTTCGGCGCGCCCGTCGCGATCGCCCGTGGCCTGCACGCGCGCGCCGTGGCCGATGTCGACGCTGCTCTGCGCATCAAGCTGTGCGAGCACGGGCTGACGATCCTCGACGGCGTGCCCGCGCCCCTGGAATCGGTGCGCCTGCGGCTCGAACTGGGGGCCACGCTCTCGCACACCGGTCGGAGGATCGAGGCTCGTCGTGCCCTGCGGCCGGCCTTTGTCGACGCGGAGGCCGCGGGCGCCTCCCCGCTGGCCCAGGACGCCCGCCGCGAGCTGGTGGCCACGGGGCTGCGGCCTCGTCGCGCGGCCCTCGAGGGGGCGGCCGCCCTCACCCCGCGCGAGCGCCAGATCTGTGAGCTGGCCAGGGCCGGCAAGACCAACCGGGCCATCGCCAACGAACTCTTCCTCAGCGTCAAGACGGTCGAGACCCACCTCGCGGCCAGCTTTCGCAAGCTCGGGGTGCGGAGCCGCTCCCGGCTTGCCGGCGCGCTCGACGCGCCCGAGGCCGCGGTGGCGACCACCGACGCCTGAGGCGCGCACCCGGCTGGTAGAACTGGTCGCGATGAGCTTCCGCGCGCCCGTGCTCGACGATGCGCCGGCGGTGTACGCGCTGCTCGAGGCGCGGGACATCGCCGATCTCGGTCAGCCCGATTACACCGTCGAGGACATCCTCGACGACTGGCGCCGGAGCGAATTCGACCTGAGCACCGACGCGCTGGTGGCGGAGGCCGACGACGGATCGCTGATGGGATATGCCGCGGTGCTTCGCATGGGGACCGACGTCGTCGTCGCCCCCGACTACGAGGGTCGGGGAATCGGCACGCGCCTGCTTCAGTGGTCCGAGCGGCGCGACCGCGAACTCGGGCGTGAGCGACATCGCCAGTGGGTCGCCGAGCACAACGCCGCGGGCCGGGCCCTGCTCCTCGCCGCCGGCTATCGCTCGGAGCGCAGCTACTGGAGGATGGCCCGCCGGCTCGATGACCTCTCCGCAGCCCTGCCTCCCCCGCCGGGGGTGACGCTGCGAGCGCCGCGCCGCGACCGTGACGCGGTCACCCTGCACGAGCTCAGCGAAGCCAGCTTCGCCAACAACCCCGACCACCGGCCCCAATCGTTCGCGGTGTTCAGCGAACAGCATCTCGAGGGCCACGACGTCGACCTCGAGCTCAGCTCCGTGGCCGAGCGGAACGGGGTCGCCATCGGCTTCCTCCTCTCACGCCGATGGCAGGACGAGGGCGCCGGCTTGGTGGACCTCCTCGCCGTGCACCCGGACCATCGAGGCCGCGGTCTGGGTCAGGCGATGCTGCAAGCCGCATTTGCGGGCTTCGCCGCCGCCGATCTCGGCGAGGCCCAGCTCGGTGTCGCGGCGGATAACCCGAAAGCGCTCCGGCTCTACGAGCGGTGCGGGATGACCGCGAGGTTCCGCTTCGACACCTACACGCGCGGGGCGGGACAAGCCGTTTAGCTCGGCCCCCATAGGCTTAGCGGACGCACGGGCGCCCGGCTGGGTCCCTTCAAACCAGAATCAGGAGGAGTTCGCAGAATGCTCACACTCACGGGAATGGACGAGCTCAAGTCCTACGTCGGCAAGGAGCTGGGGGTCAGCGATTGGCAGCTCGTCACCCAGGAGAAGATCGACCAGTTCGCCGAGGTGACCGGCGATGACCAGTGGATCCACATCGACGAGGAGCGCGCCAAGGAGACCCCGTTTGGCGGGACGATCGCCCACGGTTATTACACGCTGTCGTTGGCGCCGCGCTTCACCTACGACATGTTCAAACTCGAGGGTTTCGCGTTCGGTATCAACTACGGACTCAACCGGGTGCGCTTCCCCGCGCCGATGCCCGTCGGAGGGAGTGTGCGCATGCGGGCCAAGCTGGCCTCGGTCGACGAGGTCCCCGGTGGCGCGCAGCTTGTGACCGAGTTGACCTTCGAGCGCGAGGGCGGCGACAAGCCCGTCTGCGTGGCCGAATCGCTCTCGCGCGTCTACCACGGTTGAGGCTCCCGAAGCGTCACGTGGCCCTAGCCGCTCACGTGACGCTTCGCTTGCCCAGTTGAACTAGCCGACCTTCGTGATCGGCGGATAGTGATAGGTGTCGTCGAGCGCCGGCCGCTTCGGACCGTACATGCGCAGGATGACCTCGAACTGACCAGACGACGGGCTCGGCAGCCAGTTGGACTCATGGCCGGCCGGTGGGGTGGACTGCACGTAGATGTCCAGTGACCCGTCAGCGTTGTACTTCACACCCGGCGTGAACTGGTTGATGGCATATCGGTTGATGGGGTTGGAGACCAGGAACAAATTCTGGTTGTAGGCCGTGAACGACCAGTAGTAGTTCACGGGCGGGAAGTCGCCGCGCGCGATGTGGATGACGTACTTGTTGGTGCCGCTGAGCAGAGCGCCGTCGTTGTCGAAGCTGCCGACCGGATACATCGCTTCGGCCGGGATGTTGGCGGCGATCCCGTAGACGGCGACGACGGCGCGGAGGTCGTAGTCGTTGCCGAAGTGCCCGATGTCTCGGGGAGCCACGTACCAGCCGTTGTGCTTGGCTTCGGAGGGCAGCACGATCCCCGTGCGCAGCGCGAAGATCTTGGCCGACCCCCCCGCGGCCGCGGCCTTCAGCCCGGCGATCGTCGACGCCGAGAGATGCTCGCGCGAGGGGTGCAGGCCGGGACCGATCCCAGCCTTGGCGAGCTCGCGGAGGATCGCGTGGTCGCGGGCGGGCGGGGGATTCTGAGCCAGCGCTGTGCCCAGCGCGTCGAAGAAGGCCAGCCCGGTCGGGAGCTCGGCGGTCTTGTGGCGCTTGACGACCTTGTGCGGGCGCGGCGCCTTGTAGCCAAGGCCGACACGCTCAAAGGCCGTGAGCGGGATCAGCTTGTAGCCATTCTGGACCTTGTGCGCCGCCGACAAGGCCGGACGGGCCGTACACGAGCGTGCGTCCGACGATCCAGACGTGCTCGTAGTTGGAGCGGACGCGATGCACGCCGCCGGGGAGCTTGCCGTGGAAGTTGGGGCCGACGATCGCGTAGTTCCCTGCGCCGTCGCCCGTGGTCCGCGTTCCCACGTAGTGGAAGACGTTCGTGTACGGGTCGAGGAACTCGAATACGTAGTAGTGGTGATGGCGCACGGCCGGCACGTGTAGCAGCAGCGCACCCTTGCTCAGGTCGAGGTGCGCCATGCTGTACAGCGTGTCGTTGTTGGGGGCAACGATCACCTGGTGCGCGGCGCTGGCGAAGTGCCGCTGATTGCCGAGCTCGTTGACCGGGGCATCGGACAGGTCGTTGGGCACGGTGACGCTGGTCTGGGTCTTCTGCTGCCGCACGAAGTCCAGGAGGGGAATGCCGTAGACGTAGGCATCGGTGCCGATCTGCTGGGCCTGAGCCTCGGTGAGCGGGGCGGCGCCGGCGGCGGATGCCGAGGCGGCGGCGGGGAGGACGATGGCGGCGCTCAAGCTGACCAGGCAGATGAGCAGCCGGCGGACTGGGGATGGCATGAGGGTCCTTTTTCGATTGGGCAATTCGTGGTCGGCTCGACGCGTGCCGGCACCTACGTCCCCTACCACGCGCCGATGGCCAGGGCGTGATTGTAGGCACTGTTTACAAATTGTCAAGTTGACGGTACGTCGACATTATTGGTTAGACTCAGGACCGTGACCAGCGTGCGGCCTCCCCGGCGCCTCGCCAAGGAGGCGCGCCGAGAGCAGCTCGTCGCCGCCGCGATGCCCGTCGTGGCCGACCAGGGGTTCGGCGAGTTCTCGCTCGAGGAGGTCGCGCAACGCGCTGACGTGACCCGCAACCTGCTCTATCACTACTTTCCGCGTGGGCGGCCCGATGTCGCGCTCGCCGTGGTCGAGCGCGCCGGACACGAGCTGACAGACGACTGGGTCCTGGACGACGAACTTCCGCTCCCCGAGCGTCTGGCGGCCAACTTCGCCCGCATGTCGGCGCACGCCTTCGAGCCCACCGACGCGTGGCGTATCCACCGTCGCGCACGAGCGGCAGACCGTCCCGAGCTCGACGAGATCGTCGCGCGCTACCTCGACGTCGTAATCGCGAGCGTGTCCCTCAACCACCTCGGGACGAGCGACCCTCCGCCCCTGATCCGGCTGGCCCTCATCGGCTTCATCGCCTTCGCCGAGACGGCGCTCGAGCAGGCCAGGATCCAGGGCGCGCGTCCGCAGGAAGTCATGCAGTTGCTCTCGGACACGTTGGTGGCGACGATCGATGCCGCCCGGGCGGCGTCAGGTTCCTGAGGCCTCGGTCCGCCGCAGAAAGTCCTCGACGAGACAGTTGTAGACCTCGCCGAGCCCCGGGATCGTGTGATCGCGGCCGGGCAGGACCGCCCGCTCGCCCCCGATTTCCTCAGCCACGGTGTCGCACACGGCCTCGAATACGGTCGAATGCCCGCCCGAGATCACGAGCTTGGGAAAGGTCATCGCGGCCAGCTCTGTGAAGGGGATCTCGGCGTGCCACGACGGCCGCTCCCGGGCGGCGTGCCGCGCTCCTCGCTCGAGCCACTCGGGGAGCTCGTCCGGGGTCACGCGGGTGGAATGAACGCCGGCGCGGAAATGCCGCAGGAAGTCACCGGGCGGGAGGCCGGCGCCCATGCGATACAGACGCTCGCCTCGCTCGATCATCGCATCGGCGGTCGGCTCGCCCGCGGCCAGGTTCAGCAGCCCCGGCTCGGAGACCACGAGCGAGTGGGTCGCCTGCGGACGCCGGGCCGCGGCCAGCAGCGCGATCACGGCGCCGTAGGAGTGCCCCACCAGATGGGCGCCGTCGCCGAGAAGCTCGGCGATCAGCGGCGCCTCGAGCTCGAAGTCTCCACGCGCCAGCGGCGGGCTCGACCCGAACCCTGGCCGGTTGGGCAACCACAGCTCCCAGTTCCGGGCGAGGTCGAGCTGTTTGCGCCATGCGCGTTCCGGTCCGACGATGCTGCCGTGGACGAACACGATGGCCGGCCCGCGGCCGACGCGCGGAACGTCGAGGTCGGCCGCGCGCACGGAGTCTCCCCTCGAGCGAATGCTCGAGTCAGTCGGCCACGTGCAGCACGAGCTTGCCCGTGTTCGCGCCGTCGAACAGCATGTTGACCGCCTCTGGAAGCCGTTCGAAGCCCTCGACGACCGTCTCGAGTGGCTGGAGCTTGCCCTCGCGAATCCAGCCCGCCAGCTCGGTGGCGGCCTCGGTGATGCGACCGAGGTGATCGAGCACGATGAAGCCCTCGAGGTGGGCGCGCTGAACGAGGAGGTTTGAGAACGCCCGCGGTCCCGCAGGCGGAGTGGCGTCGTTGTACCCCGAGATGAGTCCGCACAGGGCGACGCGCGCACGCAGGTTGAGGCGGGCGAAGACGGCGTCCATGATCTTGCCCCCCACGTTCTCGAAGTCGACGTCGATGCCGTTCGGCGTGGCGGCGACGAGCTGGTCATGCCAGTCGGCCGCCCGATGATCGACGGCGGCGTCGAGCCCGAGCCGGTCGGTCAGGAGCGAGCACTTCTCGCTACCGCCGGCTACTCCGACGACTCGCGCGCCCTTGATCTTGGCCATCTGCGCGGCCACCGAGCCGACGGCCCCGGCCGCGGCGGATACGACGACTGTGTCGCCTGGCTGCGGACGCCCGATGTCGGTGAGTCCCACCCACGCCGTCAGCCCCGTCGCGCCGAGGACGCCCAGATAGGCGCTGGGCGAGACCCCGGGAACCTCCGGGACCGGGAGCAGTGGAGCCGAATCCGAGGCCACCGTCCAGTCCTGCCAGCCGATCAGGCCCTGGACGAGCTGGCCCTCCCGGTAGCCATCGTGCTTGGACGCCACGACCTGGCCGAGCCCCACGGCCCGCATGACCTCGCCGATGGCCACGGGCGGGAGGTAGGTCGGCGTTTCCCTGATCCAGGCGCGATTGGTGGGGTCGAGCGAAATCCATTGTGTCCGTACGAGCGCCTCGCCGTCGGCGATCGTGGGAACCGCCTCCTCGACGAGCTCGAAGGTGTCGGCGGTGATGCGGCCGTCGGGGCGCTGAGAAAGGAGAAAACGACGATTTGATTCGGGCATAGGTGTGACCCTATACCCCGGGCCTCAGCGCAGGATCTCGAACGGCACCGGACTACTCGTGCCCGGGACCGGGGGCTGTGAGGGTTCAGCGATCGTGGATCTGCTCGAGTACGTCAGCGAGGGCGGCCGTCAGGCGATCGGCGTCGCTCCGGCCGAACGGGAGCGGTGGGCGGACCTTCAGAGAAGCGGCGGCGGGACCGGTGGCGCTGATCAGGACGCGACGCTCGCGCAGGCCGTTGACGATCTGCCCGGTCAGCGCCGCGTCGCGATCTCCCGTGTCCGGATCGACGAAATCGGCGGCGAGGAACAGCCCGGCTCCGCGTACCTCGCGCATGGCCGGATAGCGCTCGGCGATCTCGCCGAGCCGGGCGCGGAGATAGCCCCCCACGTCGCGCGCGTTGGCCAGCAGCCCGTCGCGCTCGATCACCTCGAGGACAGCGGCGGCGGCCGCGACGGTCACCGAGTTCGCGCCGAACGTATTGAAGTAGCGGATGTCGCTCCCGAACCGCTCGAGGAGCTCGGCACGACCGGCAACGCCCGCGATCGGCATCCCGTTGCCCATGGGCTTGCCCATCGTGGCGAGGTCAGGCTCCACGCCATGACGCTGGTAGCCCCACATCGCATCGCCGGTGCGGCCGAAGCCCGGCTGCACCTCGTCGGCGATGAACAGCGCCTTGGCCGCCCGAGCCACCTCGACGACGGGGCCGAGGAACCCGGCTGGATCGGGGATCACGCCGTCGCTGGAGAAGATCGTGTCCATGAGAACGGCGGCGGTGCGCATGTTGTGGCGCGCCAGATCATCGATGGCGTCGGCGACACGGGCCGCGAACGCCGGGCCCGCGTGTCCCGGTTCTTCACCCGGCTGGGGCGGCGTGACGGTGCGCACGTGGGGCCCGAGGGCGACGTTGCGCCCGAGACTCGGCGAGACCTCGGCGGCTGCGGCCGTGACCCCGTGGTAGGCGTTCGAGGTCACAATCACACCGGTGGCGGAGGTGGCGTGGTGGGCGATACGGAGGGCCAGATCCGTGGCCTCGCTTCCAGTACATGTGAACATCACGTGCTCAAGGCCGTCGTGATGGGTCGCCAGAAGCCGCTCGGCGTAGTCGAGGATCGGCTCGGCCAGGTAGCGGGTGTTGGTGTTGAGGGTCCGGACCTGGCTGACCGTCGCCTCGACGACCGTCGGATTGCAGTGACCGACGCAGGGGACGTTGTTGTAGGCGTCGAGGTATTCGACCCCGTCCCTGTCGTACAGGTGGACCCCCTCGCCGCGGACGATCTCCAGCGGCCGCTCGTAGAACAGCCTGTAGCCCGGGCCGAGCAGCGCTCGCCGGCGCTCGATGAGGCCGCGCTCCCGTGCCGGCAGCTCGCCGGCGCCGGCAGGGTCAAAGCTGTTTGGCATTGCGCCTGTCGGCCTATTCGACATCTGGTGGCCGGCGGGTTGCCCAGGGTCGGGCGGTCTCGAGCTGGGCGGCCAATCTGAACAGAGTCGCCTCCTCGCCGCGGGCCGCCGCGAAGTGGACACCGATCGGCAGGTTCGACTCGCTCCAGTGGAGCGGAACGGACATCGCCGGCTGACCGGTCGCGTTGGCGATCCACGTGAAGGCCGCGAACGCGGCGTCGATGTGGAGGATGCGGAGCGGGTCGTCGGGCGGGGGCGCGAAATGCCCGAGCGGGACGGGCGGCGCGCCCAGCGTGGGGGATAGCGTCAGGTCATGGGTCGTGTGAAAGTCCGCGATCCGGCGCGCGTCGGATTGGATCTTCTCCATCGCCAGGAGGAACTCGGAGGCGGTATAGGAGCGACCGAGCTCGACCATCGCCGCGGTGAACGGCTCGAGCTCGCCCGGCTCGGGAGAGCGGCCGAGCTCCCGTTCCCATCGCTGGAGAGTCCACGCCGCGCCCGCCGCGTAGACGACGAAGAACGCCTCCTCGAGCCGGGCTCCGTCGATGGGGAGCGGTGCCTCCTCCACCTTGTGACCGAGGTCCTCGCAGAGAGCTGCTGCGGATTGGACAGCGGCGACGCAGTCCTCGTGGACGGGCACGCCGGTGGGCGCGCTCGAGGTGAAGGCGATGCGCAGCCGCCCCGGATCCGTTCGGGTCTCCTCTAGATACGAGCCCCGCCTGGCCGGCGCCGAGTACGGGTCGCCGGCCATCGGGCCGCACGTGGCATCGAGTGTCACGGCGCTATCGCGTACCGAGCGCGTGAGCACGTGCTCGGCCCAGATCCCACCGCCGACGTCACCGAATGCCGGGCCGAGTGGGTTCCTGGCTCGACTTGGCTTCAGGCCGAATGTCCCACAGCACGACGACGGGATCCGGATCGAGCCGCCCGCGTCGTTGCCGTGCGCGATGGGGACGACGCCTGCGGCTACCGCCGACGCCGCGCCGCCACTCGATCCGCCGGCCGTGCGTCCGAGGTCCCACGGATTACGGCACGGGCCGTAGCGCTCGGATTCGGCCGTGGAGATAAGGGCAAACTCGCAGGTTGCCGTGGTACCGATCGGAATCAGGCCGGCACTCCTGTAGCGGCGGATGAGCTCACTGTCTTCGCTGGCCACGTGGTCTCTGAGATAGCGCGATCCGGATGTGTGGCGCACGCCTTCGCAGGTGGCGAGATGGTCCTTCACCAGCATCGGAACTCCGGCCACAGGCCCGTCTCCCCGGACGTCGGTGGCGAGCCGACCCGCCTGTTCGTACGTGCGCTCGATCAGAAAGCCGAGCGAGCGATCGGTCGCTTCAGCCCTGGCGATCGCGGACTCGACGAGTTCCGTCGGGGTGGCCTGGCGCGTTCTGACCAGCTCGGCCTGGGCGACCGCGTCGAGCCAGCCGCCGTCATCCACGAGCGGCCCCTTCGACACTGATCGCCGGCCCGTCCTCGATCGCGGCGACGATGGCCGCCGTGACGGTGTCCGTCCGCCCCGTGCCGCCGAGGTCGGGTGTCCGGAACTGCGGCCCCAGACTCAGCACGTGCTCGATCGCGTGGTGGATCTCGCCGGCGGCCCTGGGAGCTCCCAGGTGCTCGAGCATCATCGCCGCTGACCATATTGCTCCGAGCGGATTGGCGATGCCCTGGCCGGCGATGTCCGGAGCCGATCCGTGGATGGGCTCGAACATCGACGGACCCGAGCCCTCGGGGTTGATGTTGCCCGACGGGGCGATCCCGATCGAGCCGGCGAGCGCCGCCGTCAGATCGCTGAGGATGTCGCCAAACAGGTTTGAGCCGACGACCACATCGAACTCGGCGGGGCGCAACACGAGCTTGGCGGCCAGCGCATCGATGTGCTCGCGGTTGACCGTGACCGCCGGCCAGTCGGCCGCGCGCTCGCTGACGATCTGGTCCCAGAACGTCATCGTGTGGACGATCCCGTTCGACTTCGTGGCCGAGGTCAGCCGCCTGGTGCGCTGACTGGCCAGGCGAAACGCATACTCGACGATCCGCTCGACGCCCCGGCGGGTGAAGAGCGTCTCCTGGGTCGCCTGTTCCCAGGGCGTTCCCGAGTACGCGCGGCCGCCGAGCTCTGAGTACTCGCCCTCGACGTTCTCACGAACGACGACGAGGTCGATCGGATGGGCGGATTTGAGAGGACCGGGGACGCCCGGGAACGATCGGACGGGCCGCAGGTTGACGTATAGATCAAAAGCGCGGCGAATCGGGATGACCAATCCCCACAACGAGACGTGGTCCGGGACGCCGGGGAATCCGATCGCGCCGAGCAGGATGGCGTCGTACGAGCTCAGTTGCTCGATCCCATCGGGCGGCATCATCGCTCCCTCGCGCCGGAACCGGGCGCAGGACCAGTCGAACTCGTCGTAGGCGAAGCCAATACCGGCTCGCGCCGCCGCCGCGTCGAGCGCCGCAGTCGCAGCCGGAGTTACCTCGGGGCCGATTCCGTCGCCTGGGATCACCGCGATCCGGTACACGGATCGGCAGTCTCGCAGAGAGACGACGAGGTCCTCCTCGTTGGTGCCGTGGCGGATGTGACGAGGGTCACCGCGGGCGATCGAGCAGCCGAGCAAGGGTGACGTCACTGGCGACCGAGTCGGGCCGCTCGGCGACGATGTCCGATCCCGGCCGGGCGTGCTCGTCGCGGCGTTTGATGAGCAGCCATTGCGGCTTCTCGCCACGCCGGGTCCGCTGCAGCGCGAACCCGCCGCGGAGCTTGTCGCCGTGCAGCACGAACACCGCATGTCCGCGGTCAAGCGCTTCGGGCCACGGCACCCGCCCGCCCTGTTCGTACGGACCGCGATCCCAGAGAATCACCCCGCCGCGACCGGTGCGACCCTCGAACGCGTTGTGCTCGAGCCCATGGTCTTCGACCTGGACGGCGAACCGCTTGATCGCCGGATCGAGCGACGGGCCCTTGGGCACCGCCCACGAACGCATGACCCCGTCGACCTCGAGTCGCAGGTCGAAGTGATGGGCAGTTGCCTGGTGTTCCTGGACGACAAAAACGCCCGCCGGCATTCCGCGCACCGCGAACTGCTCATGCCCCTCGACATCCACGGCGTGTCCGTCGACCGTGGAGACGGCCTCCAACCCTGCGAGCCATCCCACCAATTTCTCGAGCGCGGACGCTGGACCCTCAGCATGCACCTGCAGCATCCCGTCCTCGCTCGCCCAGACGCACCCATCCCAGCAGCCCAAGCTCCAGCGCGTGGGAGCGTACGGCGGGGCACATATCGGCCACCTGGCCGGCGACGGCGATCCGCTGAGCAGACATCTCGCTCACGCAGCCGATTATCCTGCCGGCGAGTCCGTCATGCCGGCGGAAGGCTGGTGCCCACGACCCCGGCGATCTTGGTGATCTGAATCGCGTTGGAGATCGGGACTGGGGGCTGAATACGATGTTCCGATGCCCGCGATGACCGAGTCGGAGTGGAGGGAGTTCGTTGGTGCCGGCACGCGGACGGGCAAGGTCGCGACGACCCGGCGTGATGGTCGCCCGCATGTGATGCCGATCTGGTTCGTGCTGGATGGTGACGACCTCGTATTTATGACCGGGGCCAAGACGGTCAAGGGTCGCACGTTGGCAACGACCGGCTGGGCCAGCCTTTGTGTCGACGACCAGTGCCCGCCGTACTCCTTCGTCACCGTCAGCGGGCCGGTGTCGATCAGCGCCGATCTCCAGGAAATGTTGCCGTTCTCGATCAGGATCGCCGCTCGCTATATGGGAGAGGACCTTGCCGAGCCGTTCGGGCGGCGTAACGCGGTGGAGGGCGAGCTGCTCGTGCGGCTGCGGGCCGAGCACGTCGTCGCCATCCGCGACGTCGCCGATTAATCCGCACCCGGCGCAGCCTCGCAGCGATCGCGTCTTCGGGAGCGGCCGTGTAGGCAAGGATTTCGGTGCCCGGTGTCCACGGGTGGACTATCCCGCCGCGGACGTTGCCTTGTCGGGCGCGGTCCGGGGTCGTAACGTGTGCTCAGAAGAAAGGCCTGTTGATGTCCGACGCTGGCATGAGAGTGATGCGCTCGTCGAGTCAAGCTCGGCGGTGGGCTGGCGCCGATGTCTGAGCAACGGGCGACGCTGCCGATGGGGAGGCGGGAGCTCCGAGCGGAGCGCGTACATCGACGCTGGGAGGACACATCGCTGCTGTGGCGGGTGTTCGCGGCGAACGTTGTCGTGTTCGTCGTGGCGTTGGCGCTGTTGGCCTGGACGCCGGTGACGGTCAAGCGGGTCGCGACTCCGGACGAGCTGTTGGTCCTGTCCATCGGACTGGCGGCGATGTTGGCCTTTGACGCTGTGCTTCTGCGCCGTGCTTTCGGGCCGCTTCGCCGGCTGGTGGCTGTCATGGGTCATGTCGATCCAGGCCAACCGGGCCGGCGGGCCGAGACGTCGAGGCGAGCTGGTCGCGAGGTTGTCGCGCTCGCTGAGGCGCTCAACGCGATGCTTGATCGTATGGAGGACGAGCGCCGCGAGACCGGTAGGCGAGCCCTTGCTGCGCAGGAGGGTGAGCGTTCGCGGATCGCGCGTGAACTCCATGACGAGGTCGGCCAGACGCTGACTGCGGTCGCGCTCCGGGCTGAGCGCGCCGCGGGTGAGGCGTCCCAACAGGACCAGGCCTTGAGCGAGATTGCCGAGACTGTTCTTCGCAGCCTCGAGGACGTGCACAGAATCGGCCGCGAGCTGCGGCCAGAGGCGCTTGACGATCTCGGGCTTGTTAACGCGCTGCTGGCGCTGTGCTCGCGCGTCGCCCGGCAGGGCGGCCTGCGCGTCCGGCGTGATTTGGACTGGCGGCTTCCGACGTTGTCCCCCGATGTCGAGCTCGTCATCTATCGGGTCGCCCAGGAGGCGCTGACGAACGCGCTCCGTCACTCTCAGGGCACGGAGGCGACGGTCCGCCTGGCCGCCGGCGCGGCTGGAGGTGTCGTATTGGTGGTGGCCGATAATGGCCGGGGTCTAGCTGAGCCGCGAGTTGAGAGCGGCTTGGCCGGTATGCGTGAGCGTGCGCTGCTGATCGGTGCGCAGCTTGCGGTCCATTCCGCGGCAGGGCAGGGGACCGAGATCGTCCTCAGCGTTCCACGAGCACCGGAGATGCGATGACGACACCGTTGAAGACACGTGTGCTGTTGGCCGACGATCACGCGGTCGTGCGCAGCGGGCTTCGGGCGGTCTTGGACGGTGAGGCCGATATCGAGGTCGTGGCGGAGGCGGCGGACGGAAGCGATGCGGTCGAGCAGGCGCTCGCCAACGATGTCGATCTAGCGATCCTTGACGTCTCGATGCCGCGCTTGACCGGGCTGCAGGCGGCAGCGGAGTTGCGCCGGCGTCGTCCGGGACTGCGGGTTCTGATCCTTACGGTGCATGACAGCGAGCGCTACTTCTTCGAGGCTCTGAAGGTGGGCGCGTCGGGTTACGTGCTCAAGACAGCGGCCAATCGCGATCTCGTCGCGGCGTGTCGAGCGAGCATGCGCGGGGAGCCGTTTCTGTACCAAGGGGCGGTCACCGTGTTGGTCCGTGATTATCTCGAGCGGGCGCGGGCGGGGGAGACCGCCCCCGAGGATCCGCTCACGCCGCGTGAGCTCGAGGTCGTAAAGCTGATCGCGGAGGGCCACACCAGTGACGAGATCGCCGACGCGTTGGTCATCAGCAGAAAGACGGTTGATCATCACCGTTGCCATATCCTCGGCAAGCTCGGCATGCGCAACGGGGCGGAGCTGACGCGTTACGCGATCCGGCGTGGCCTCGTCGAACCCTGAGGAGGCGTAGCCCCGCACCGGGCACGAGCCTGCTGAGGTGCGGGCATGTCACCGCCCGGAGCCACGGCGGGCAAGATCGGGACTTACACCTATGGTCGCCAAGCGCCTGTCGTGTCACGGTCCGAACGGTGCTCGAGGTGCTGATTTCGGTAAAGAGGCCGGCGTCAATGTCCGACTCCGAGATCGAGGCGTGGATCAGCAAACAGGCCACGAGCCGCCAGCCAGCGCTCATCCTGACCCGCAGACACCTTGCCGATGGCCCGGCTCTGCTCCTGCGCGTCGCGCCCGGGGCGGGCTCGACCACAACGGCCAACGAACAGTTGGCCGATCTCATGATGGATATGCGGCTGCTGGGGCTACGCCCGACGGTCGTCTCGCGGAGGGACTAGCGGACACCTGAAGATGGGTAGGAGTACCGATGGTTCGTCGCTGCCGGTTGAGGTTTGCTTTCGGAGGCCCCGGAGGTTGCTTGACCGACGTCTGACCCCAATGGCAACTCTGCTCCTGACCGTCAGTTCAGAACCAAGCGCGATCACGATCCGCCAATACCACCTCCGCGAACGGGTCCAGGCGCGGCTTGACGCCGGCCGCATCGACCGGGCTCTCGCCGCTGGGGTCTCGCCCGACTCGGGCGCCGCGATCTCGCTTCGCGCCCACGCGCTGATCGGCGTGCGAGCCCGGCGCGCATTTTCGCGCGGTCTGCGCGATCTGATCGCCCAGGCCAGAGCCCCGGCGTGGCCCGCACCACCCGTCCCAGTCTGTCGGCGCCAGATCATCACGGCCCAGGAACTGATCGAAGCGACTGCGCACCGCCTCCTCGAGGATCGGCCGGTATCAGCGCGTGGCGTTGCGCAAATTCGCCTTCTGCTCACCGACGGGCGCAGCCCGGTCTATCACGATCCGAACGCACACAATCTGCTGCCAGCACTCCGCGCGGCCGGCTCAGCCCTCGAGCTGAATATCTGACCGTGACACTCGAACGACAAGCAACTGAGAGGAGCCGACATGTCCGAACCAGACATGGTCGATCACCCTAACGTCCAGGTCTTGATGACGCAGGCGCGCGACGATCTCGCGGCCGGCAAGGACAAGGAGGCGGCGCGACTTCTCACCGACGCCGCCTACCACACACACGACCCCGAGATCGAACGGCAGGTACGCGAGCTCGCCGGGCAGGGGCTTGAGCGCGCAGGTCGATTCAGCAAGGGCCGCTGGGAAGAGATCATCCGGATCGCCGACCTGCACGCTCAGCAGTCATGAGGCAATAGGCAACCACCTCCACGAGCCGTTACTTCGCTGCGGGCTAGACTCCAGACGCCAGTGACGCGCTGGGCCCTACGATCAGCGCATGACAACGACCGAGAACATCGTGGGCTCGATTGAGCGTCGGATCCGAGATGCCAATCAGGAGATCGCGGCACTGACTGCCGCGCAAGCTGCACTTAACGGTCGCCCCAGCACCAAAGGGCGCGACGACGTGACGGCCGCCGCCGTACAGCGAGTCGCGGCCGAGCCGCAGGGAGAGTCACGCTCGACCGCCGAGAAGAGCGCGTCTGCCCCATCTCGTCGACAACGTCAGCACAGCCGTCGCACCAGCTCTGCTCGAGCGGTTCGGGTCGTGCCGGCGGAGAAGTTGGAGGTGTTGCTTGCAGAGTCGGCGGGTCTGACGACATCGGCGCTGGCCCAGCAAGCTGGCGCTGATCGCGATCAAGTGCTCACCTTGCTGCAGGAAATGGAGGCGAGCGGGAGGATCCGCAGGCAGGGCGAGCGTCGCGCGACGCGCTGGCACGCGATCACCGACGAGGAGCGGATCCGGGAGCGAGCCGCCGAGCTCGAGGCCCAACGCAAGCCGACGGCCAAGCCCGATTAAACGCGCGGGCGATTGGGTCCTGCCCAGACGCCACAGGACCCGGGGGCCTAGCGGTGGCTGGCCATGAACTTACGGATCAGATCGATCAGCTTGGGTTGATCGCGTGGCGCGAGATGACCGACGTTCAGAGCCTCGACCGAGGTCAGTCCGCCGCCGGTCCTGGTGTAGCCCAGAACGAGCCCACCGCTCTTCCATCTCTTTCTGCCCGCTGCGCGGTACTGAGCGGCGCCTGGCCACCTGAGGGTGGCCATCCATTTCCGCGTCCCGAGGAAGTTCGCGTCTTTGGCATCGTCGAGTCCTGAGATGACCATGACGGGAAGATGTCGGGCGAGGAGCTGTGCCACGACGTTCCCATATGGGTCCATCACTCCTCGTTCGTAGAGTTGGCCGATCCGGTCCGAGCCCAACGTGAACCTAGGCCCAGGTTTGGCGTGGATCGCCCTGCGGACATCGGGACGGTTCAGGTATTTCTCAATCGGTGTGTAATTGATGTCGCCGGTCTGGCCAATGTTGCCCAGCCAGCGTCCACTGATCGCCGCGATCTTGTCCTGGATCGACTGACAGATTCTCCCGGCGCGCGGAGACGACGGGGGTCCTCCTCGCATAGCGCGCCGGCACCGCGCGTAGACGCGATCGAGGACGACTTTGTCGGCCTCACTGATCAGGCCATGGGTCACGGCGTACGTCGCCGTCGTGGAGACCTGAACCTCGGGGTCGACCCATCCGTCGACGATGATAATTCCGCGCAGGTTGATCTTCTGGCGGGCGTGCCTGTTGGCGTTCAGGATCTGCTGGGCGAGCACCGGAATGTAGGTCCCTCCATAGGACTCACCGGCAAGGAACAGCGGGCTGCGCTGCAATTCGTGCCGCTTGACCACGTGGCCAAGCGCCTCCCGCAGTTGGCCGATTCCCTGACGGAGATTTTGCGAGTAACGCCCGCGGAACGGGAAGGACATCCCCACGCCAAGCGGATGATCGAACACGAGATAGTTGGCCGCCCTGCTCCATGAGTTGGCATTCGGGACCACGCTGCCCGACGGAGCGACGGTGTACGGCCCGTTCTCCGAGAAGAACCCGTACATGCTGCTCGCGCCGGGGCCCCCGTTGGTCCAGAGCAGCGTCGGCCTAGCCTGGAAGTGCGCAGTCTGACCGACAAGCCAGTAGAACAGGCCAGCCTGCCGGGTGCACTTCAGGTCTGAGCAATTGGCGGAGGTGACAGACGCGTAGCCGGCAAACTGAGGCTGCGAAACGGGTCCAAGAGTCGGTAGCGACGTGATCCGGTCGCTGCCCGTTCGGACGCGGGGTGCGGCCAAGACGAGGTGCGCCGTCAGCGCGGCGGCGCTCAGCGCAAGGGCCACGACCGCAAGTCTCAAGCTCGGTCTCACTTCGACATCGGCCGGCGCGAGGCGGCGGTCAGGTTTGAACCCGCAAATGGCAGTAAGGCGCGTTGAACACGCCGCTCGCGTTTGCAAACCAGACCCACCAGACGCCTCTCTTTCTGCGCTCCCTCCCGACACTTCCCGATCGGGCGCGAACCCCTCTAAAGCCGATCCTTTGCGGACTCAAGAAGCTCGAAGCGAGACGCGCAACGCCACCCGTGTTGCAGCACTGATTGATCGACTTCTCCGACGACCGCAAACGCCACCGTAACGTCAGCGCCGGCCGAATTCAACCAGCGGAGCACCCATGCACATTGGCCTGGTCGTCCGAAGCTGACAAATCCTCACGGTAGCTTCGGGTTCGCGCGTGTGTGGCGGATAGTGCGCGGAACCGTAGGAACTAGAGGCGAACCGTCGAACTTGGTCGTGTGGCCGTCGCTCCGACGTCGATCAACCTGCACCACGCGGTCGTGATCCTCGGCGTCTCGCGGAGCGGTACGACGCTCCTGAAGGAGATGGTCGGCCGCCACTCGCGGCTCGCGATCCCCCCGGAGTCTTACTTCATCCCGCAGCTCTGGGACCGGCACGGAGCGCGGCCCGCTCGCGAGGCCTTCCTCGCGGACGTCTCGCGGCTCGCGCGCGTGCGCGAGTGGGGCGTTTCCGTGGCGGACGTGCGCGACCGCCTCCCCGGGGAGCCGTCCTTCGCCGAGGCGATCTCCGCGATTTACGCTGCCTACGCTGCCGCGCGCGGCAAGGAGCGCTACGGCGACAAGACGCCGCTCTACATGCAGAGCCTCGCGACGGTCGCGCGCGCGTTCCCTCACGCGAAGTATGTGCACGTGGTCCGCGACGGGCGCGATGCCGGGCTCTCGTTCCTCGCCATGAAGCGGCGGCCGCGCTTCAACTGGGCGCGCCCCCGCGCCCTACTCTCCTTCGCCGCCCAGTGGCGCTTGGAGGTCGAGGCGGCGCGCCGCTTCGGGGCCGCGCGCCCCTACCTGGAGCTCCGCTACGAGGACCTCGTTGGCGACCCCGAGGCGAAGCTCGGCGAGATCTGCGCGTTTCTCGGGCTCCCGTTCGAGCACGCCATGCTCGAGTACCACCGAGGCGTCGATCCCGAGCGGCTCCTCGACCATCCGAAGCTCGCTGAGCCTCCGGGCCCCGGTCGCTCACGCTGGCGCGACGAGCTCGAGCCGAGAGAGGTGGAGCAGTTCGAGGGAGTCGCGGGCGACGTCCTCGCGGCCTCGGGGTACGAGCGCGCCTTCCCGCGGCCGTCGCGCCGCGCCCTCGCCCGCGCGGCGGCTGTGCGCGCCGCCTTCGCGGCACGCCTTAGCTGCTGGCAGACAGCCACTGCCGTCGTCCGGAAGTCGCCCGCCTGGCGAGCCCGGCAGGTCTACATCCGCCGCACCGCGAGCGCCGCATGAGAGCCTACGAGGCCAGCGCGCGCCTTTACGACCCCTTGCGCATTTGAGCACCACGGGCACTACGTAGCCCGGCAGTCGCGAGAAGGTTGGATCGCCGGCACTCCGAAAGCGCGCGGCTCCGGTCCCTTGGCCCGCGCGGATCGGCCCCTTGTCCTTGTCGCCTGAGGCGCGTTGTGCTACAAGCGCGTGTGCGGGTTGGCGCCTTGAGGGAGGGAGTTTGGGACCAGTGGGGATTGGCTTTTCGTTCGGGCTGGGGCTTCGGTCGTTGCTGAGGGTCGTGATCTGCGCGCGAGTATGGTCGCGACACCTGTTGCGCTGGGCCGGACTGGTGGCAGTCGGGGTGTTGGTGGTGGCCGCGCGGGCCGATGCGACCTCTCTGACGCCGAGCGCGGCCTTCTACTGGAATCTGCCTGCGCTGCCTGGAAACCCGAACAACCAGGAGGGGGCGATTGCGGCCAGCCCGGACGGGAACCTGATCTATGTAGCGGACAAATACGCCAACGCGATCGAGGAGTATGCCTCTGACGGGACCCTCAAACGCGTAATCAGGTTCAAGCAGCCGACGGCGCCGACGGGAGTGACGACCGATCTGTCCGGCGACGTGTTTTTCGTCTACGAGGCGACTGGCACCGTGGCGAAGTTCACAACCAACCTCAAGCTGCTTTCCAGCTGGAAGGTTCCATTCGCGAAGTCGATCGCGGCCGACCGCGCTGGACGTCTGTTCGTGTTGACCAAGTTCCTCAACGCCGTCGGCGAGTACAACACCAACGGCAAGAGCATTGGCGGGTTCGCCGCGAACTTCACTGGGCAATATTTTGGCTTCGCCGGCTATGACCCGCCGGACAAGACGGTCGCGACGGAGATCGCGGTGGACGGATCAGGGCGCCCGATCGTCGTCGGCGAGTCCGATCAACCGCTTTCCAATCCTGAGCCGGACTGTCATTCCGTGATCGACGAGCCGTACCCGTACGGCGTCGATCACCATCCGTACTTTGACCCACTGGTGAGCGGAGAGGCTGTCCGTTTCACTTTTTCGGGGGCGGTCGTCGATCACGGGTGGCTGAGCGAGTCCGATGTCGATTGCTATCACGGCTGGGTGAATGATGGGTACAACCCCGGGGGAGTCGCGGTCGATCCTAACGGCGGGGGTGTGTACGCCACGACCGAGACCCACCTCGCCGTCGAACGTCTGGATCCGAACCTCAACAACCCCGCTGCGTACGGCGGTCAGCCACCGAGCACTGAAGGGAATCTGCCGCTTCCGTTCTACCCGCAGGCCACGACGATCGCGGGTAACCCCCCGCTGAGCGTGGGGTTCGACTGTCACTCTAATCTCTATGTGCTGACCAACTCGAATGCTCGCGCTGTCGTGAAGTACGTCAACCAGGACCATGTGCCGCCGTCGGCATGTTCGCCGCTCCTGCAACGCGCCTCGATCCGGCCGGGGATCACAGTCTTTGCGAAGTTCGCCACCAAGGGCGGCGGCAAGGCGTCCGTCTTGATCGGCTGTCATGTGAAGCTCTGCGTAGGGACTGTGTCACTGAAGATCGCCTCCGCCGTATGCAAAGGGTGCGTGGCCAGTTTCCCGCGCCACTTCCGCATCCACCCGGGCCTCCAAAAGACGCTGGGCTTGCGGCTGAACAAGCGCGGTCGCACGCTTTTGGCCGAGCGTCCCGGGGTTGCGATCAAGATCTTCGGCAAGCTCAAGAACGGCCACACGACGACCGAGGCAGCGCGGCTCCGCGAGCCCACGTCGCTCACGGACGTCTGCAGCGTCCCGCCCTCGGTTGACGGAGACGCGTCGATCAGCGGCAGTCTGACGCCACCTCGGGCGCACCAGAAGGTCACTATCGAGTACGTCCCGCCGGCGACCGCGGGCGTGTTCCTGCCTGCGGTCCAGCGGACCGTTTTGACTGACGGCGCCGGGCGCTTCAGCGACCATCATCGGCTCGGCGAGGCAGGCAGGTGGATCGTGGTCGCGAGCTGGGGTGGTGACAGAACGCATCAACCGGCCGCCGCGCAGCCCTGCGGCGGCACGGTCCAGAAGGCGCCAACGCATGTGATGGTCACGTGCCCGTCGGCCGCCGCGATCGGCGCTTCGAGCCAGTTCTCCGGCGCGCTCTCCGGCGGCCCCGCGGATGCGCTACTCGCCGTGCTTCACATCGCTCCGTCGGGAGCCGTGACCATGGATGACGTGATCACCGGCGCTGGCGGCGCGTTCACCGACGCGTTCGCCCCCAATCAGCCTGGCGCCTGGGAGGCGGAAGCGCACTACAACGGCGACGCCAACCACGCGCCCGCCGCCGCGATCTGCCAGTTCACCGTCGCGCGGCCGTCGAGCACGCTCTCGCTCCAATGCACCCCTGACCCCAACAAGAGATTCATCTCCTGCACGGGCCGGCTGACCTCCAAAGGCGCCGGACTCGGCCAGACTCAAATCAAGCTCACCTACGAGCCGCCGTCCGGGTCAGCCACGGCCCACACGGCAACCACAGCCCAGGACGGCACCTTCAGCGACCAGCTAAACGCCCCCGCCGGGTCTCTGCTCACGTCCGGAATGTGGACGATCCAGGCCCAGTACTCAGGTGACAGCGTCCACGCCCCCGCCTCACACACGTCAGGCGTAACGGTCTAGCCGGACACGACTCGTCACGAGCCGGAACGGTCAGGCATCGACCGGGGGTGTGGCGCCGGCCGGCTGGGTGGCGCGCCCTCGGCGACGACGCGCTCTGGAAGCCTGCGCGATGATTCTCGGTTGCCCCTGGGGTCATAACGCCCGGGGTGTAATCAACGACGCGGCCGCTGGGCGGCGCAGAAGGGAGTCAGGCGATGGGAGACCAGGTCGTTCACGTCGAGGTGGTGGGCCAGGACCCGGACAGGCTGCGCGCCTACTACGGCGAGCTGTTCGGGTGGCAGTTTGGCGCGCCGATGGGCCCGACCGACTACACAGTCCTCGAGAACCAGGAGGGAACGGGGGGCGGGATCGGGAAGGGGCCGGACGGCTACCCGGGTCATGTGACGTTCTACGTCCAGGTGCCGGACGCCGAAGCGGCGCTGGCCAAGGCTGAGAGCCTCGGTGGGACGCGGATGATGGGACCGGACGAGGTCCCGGGCGCCGGCATCGTGATCGGCCTGTTCAGCGACCCCGAGGGCCACACGATCGGCGTCATGTCGCAGGCGTCATAGCTCGAGCCTGGCCGGCAGCGATTCATGGCCGTAGATCCCGGAGGCCGAGCCGAACTCCGGCTCGGCCTCTGAAGCACGGCGACGCTGCCCTATCGGCCTTCATCTACGGACTCGTCTCGTGGGCGTTGTCGAGGGTTATGTTCTGGCCCCCGAGGATTGCGGACCAATCACCGATGGCATGGTTTTTCTCACCTCCGCCGACCCAGGACTTCTCGCCCCGCGCACGGTTGTCCTGGCCACCGCCAACCGCGCCGTATTTTCCGGCGACAGCATTTGCAATCCCGCCGCTGACCGTACCCCACTCTCCTCCAACCGCGTTTCCGAACCCGCCGGTGATCGACGAGACCACACCAGTGGCGGTGCCATAGGCGCCACCGGAGATCGACGACCCCATGCCGGCGGCGGTGTTGAAGTCACCAGCGGTGACCGACGACCAGTCTCCACCGGCGGTGTTGCCAAAGCCGAACACGACCGAGCGCGGCGCGGACAATTCGTTCCGCGAACCCGCCATGATTCCGCCGTAGGAGGTAAAGGTCTGCTGGTCGCCCACGATGATGTTGTGCGAGCCGTTCGAGCGACCCGCGTCGAAGTCATAGCCGACGATCAGATTGCCGAGACCGTTCACCCGCGTCGTGTCGGGCGTGCCATTGACAATCTGCAGATTGGCCCCCGAGATCTTGAGCGTCGGCCGGCCGTTTAGCCCGTCGGCGTGGTAACTGACCTTGGACAGCTTGGCCTCCAGCGCTGTCACCTTGTCACGCAGGGTCGCGACCCGCCCCGAGAGCCCCGAGTTGGTGTTCTCCAAGTCGAGCACCTTGGCGCGAAGCTGCGAGACCTCGCCCTGCGTCGCGACCTCGACGAGCGTCCCACCGTGCGGGCACTCACCATGGGAGGCCGGCTTGATCGCCGAACTCGCTGACCCGATATACAGCCCCTGGCGTCCGCCGCGATCGCTGACCCGGTGAAACCGGCCATCGCTGCCGCGACCGCGACTGTCACTACGAACATGCGTCTCATGTTTCTTCTCCTCAGCGACGCTCGGGCCGGCATGCGATGGCCGACGTAGACCTTCTTTGTCGTACGGGCATCACCTCGGCGACTCCGCGCTCTGCTTGGCGTGGAGGTTGTCGCACATGCATCCCGAGACGGCGGTTTGTTGTGATCGGCGCACAACAGCCCCGCCGCGCGACCCCGAATCCCCCACCGCGGCAGCACGACCAGCCAGGGGTCGAGCGCGCCGGCACGGACCGGATGGAAAAGGTGACTAGGTCCGCGCCGCGCGCCGACCTCGTCCACATAAGCATGCCCCACCTGCTTCTGTGGCCAAGGTACGGGCGCTTCGGGAGCTTTGCCACGGTTTACAGGCGGTCAGACACGCCCGGGGTGGCGAGGAAAGTGACAAACCACCGCGACCGCGAAACGGAACGACCGAAACTCGGGCTCGGGCCGAGGAATGTGCCCCGCGACAGACGCCGCCGGCGACGTTGTCACGATTCTCGGCGGATGGGCGACCGACCAGGGACCCGCTCGCCTCAGTCGGCTGCTGGTTGCTCACAACGTCGCCGGGTCGTGCGACGGCCTCCACGGAAAGCGAACGTTGAAGCGGACGATCGCTTCTCCGGTCCGGACTCGGCGACCGACCCCATCCCTACGGCGACCGACCGCTCGTCCGTATCGCGGATCGTGAGTCGGGCCCGCTCATACCTGTGTCGTCGTGAGCTGAAGTCGTCCGCCCGGCGGGGCCCATTCGCATGGGTGCGGTCCTCTGCGGTAGCGGTCGCCCGGTTGGCTTGCTGTGCATGCGATCCGCCCACGGTTCGAGTGGCCCCGATGATCTTGCGCTCCCGAGAGCAGAAAGTTGTGTGGGCGCAGTAGCGTCCCGCGAATGCCTGTGCTTGGCACGGAGGCTGCCTTGGGCGCGAGTCGCCACCGACGTTCGGCCGCCCTGGGCGTAAGCTCAGCGCGATGCTTGGCGAACACAAGCACCTTCAGCACACGCTGAGAGCCGGCGGTGGTGTGACCACGACAGCGATGGTCGAGCGCGCCCACTGCCTCGGCACCGAGACGAGCTCGGGGTTCCACGGAACGACCTACGGCTACTGGTTCGCGCTCAAGGTCGCGGTGAGGGCGGACGAGGTCGAACCGTTCGAAGCTTCCTTTCGCGCGTTCGCGCACCACTATGTCAGCGAGGGCGAGACCATCCCGGTGATCTTCGATCCCGACGATCACGACAAGATCTGCATGGACACGGAGTCGGTCAAGCGCGAACGCGACGCAGAACGTGAGGCTGACAAGGCGCGGCTGCAGAGCCGCATTGATGCGTTCAAGGCCGCTGGCGCCGCCACGGCTGAGACCGTGATCCGCGGCTCCGATGAGGCGGACACGTTCACCATGGCGCAGCCGACGCCGGGCGATGAGATCGAGCACCTCGAGCAGCTGGCAAAGCTTCACGAGACTGGCGCGCTGACCGACGCCGAGTTCGCGGTAGCCAAGGCGAAGCTACTCGGCGAAGCCGCCTGAGCTCATCGCTTTGAACTGAACTGCTCCGGTGGGGGGGACCGTCGCCCTCGTTGCACCTCGTCCGCGCCGACGAACCCTTCACACGGAATCCCCTCGGCATTCATGACTCGCGCGGGCTCCTCGCGCAGAGGTCCAAATTCCGCGATCGCTTCTGCTCTGAGATCGCCGGAACCGGACGAGCGCCTTGGCAGCGAACGAGGCGCCGCGCCCAAACGTTGGCAATGAGCCCGAGGAGCGGCGAGGAAGGCGGGGTCAGTGTCCCACCAAGCGGCGGCACTCATTGTCCCGACACGGCGGCAGCGTGAGGCTGGTGCTCGCGGTGATCGCGTGACCGTTCGCTGGTGTGAACACGCCCCTCGCGATGACTGAGAGTGGCTCGTCCTTCTCGAGAATCCGGCGCCCCTGTGGAGTGAGTGGGATCCCGTTGAAAGTGAGGTTCTGAAAGGTGAACTGCGCTGCGCCTCGAGCGATCATCACCAGGGTCGTCTCTCCCTCGGCCGACCGACGGTTGATGTACCAGCCAATGGTGAGAGCCCCCGGTCCTAGTCCGCCCGTCGCTGCGAGCTGCTCGGCGTCGATGTCCGGCAACTCGCCCGCGACGTTGTAACCACCATTCGCCAAAAGCCGCCACCGGCCCTGTTGCTCCCTCTCGACAGCGATCGCCCGCCTCAGCGCGGACTGCAGCTCCGCTGTCTTTGCGGGAACGTCAGTGAGGATCTCGATCTCGTGACGGTCGTCCGCAGCGGCGATGAAGCCCTGGGAACTAACCGCGATCGCATACTCCGGAACGATCGAGGCATACTGGACTGGCTGACGCAGCCGACCGTCTGAAGTGACCCTCCACGCGGTGAGTGGTCCCTCTGCGGCGGCCTGCATGAGCTCGTCACCGGCCGAATCGAACGCGATTCCTGCGGTCTCCAAGGGTCCCGGGTAAGGAGAATTTGGCGCCTGCGAGATGCTTCCGTTGGACGCGACCGAGAATACCGCGATAGTGCTGGCGTCCTCGCTGACTAACAGGCCACCGGATGGGCTGAAAGCCACCTCATCCGGATTGCTCGAGTTGTAGAAGTCGGCGAACATGCTGCCGGGGATCTTGCGAACCGCAACCCTGCTTAAGGCGCCGTTGTCCCCCAGCGACATAACAGAAATGGAGTTACTGAAGCCGTTCGCCGTGGCCAGCAAGCGAGAGTTCGGGCTGAACGTCACCCACTGTGCATCTCCCCCGGCGCTGAACGGCGATCCTGAAACGTGGCGAAGCGACCCGTTAGCTGCCACCGAAAACATCGAGACCACACCAGCGCCCGCATCGACCGTGGCCAGGAACTTGCCATTCGGGCTGTAAGCGACCGATACCGGAGTCGACCCGGGGCCGGAGCGGCGATCGCCGGGCCGGAACGGTGAACCAGCCACCCTCACCAGCCGGCCATCCCTCTGAACCGAGAAAACGAACACTTCTCCGACCTGCGACGCCGCGACAGCCAGAAACCGTCCGGACGGGCTGAACACAGCCTGATCACTCCAAGGGAGCCGCACGGTGCTTCCGGCCGGGAGCCTGTGCAGACGACCATCGCTCCCGACCCCCCGGACCGCCACTGAACCTGGGTAAGCCTCCTCGCCGGCCACCGTGGCAAGCAGCCTTCCAGACGGGCTGAAAGAGACCAAGCCTCCCTGCCCCAATCCGAACGGTCGCGCGGCCACAGCGGTAATACGGCCCAGGCGTGCCCAGCGCGGTCGACGCGAGCGACAAACAGCTCAATGCAGTGATCACCGCCGCGGACAGCAAGCTCACCCGTCGCGCTCTTCCGCCAGCCCAAAGCAACCTCGAGCCTGTCCTTCGAACCGCCACCACCATGTGCGACACAGCCCCGTGCTTCCTTTCGCGTCCTAGGGAGCGCTTCGCCAACACCGAAACGGCCACACGGTCACTCGCTGGCCAGCTCTACGAACCACCAGCGCTCCGGCTGAGCGAGTCTACGCGCAGGCAACAGAACAAACAATCAGCCAGCCCGACCAGCGATCCGACCCGCCCCCGCGCTCACATCCAACCCA
Organism: uncultured Solirubrobacterales bacterium; assembly: GCA_963734775.1. GTDB lineage: Bacteria > Actinomycetota > Thermoleophilia > Solirubrobacterales > Solirubrobacteraceae > Palsa-465. The sequence goes on along the minus strand of CAVTJE010000010.1, from coordinate 69,076 downwards.
GTTGGGCGACCAGCGATCGTCTGATAGCCCCAGCGAGAGCACTGCTGTCGCTGATCAGGATCCCGGTTCCGGAGTGCTGCGACCCATGTAACTGAGCAGACCGGGACTGGGCGGTGGCGGCGGTCACCCGGTGAACGGACGCTTGTCCTGCGAGCATCTAGCTCCGCGGCGTGGCAGCGCCCCGCTGATCAAGTAGCGCGTCTCGTACCGGTGCGCGCACGTGCTCGCCCCCGAGGTGTGCCCGTAACCGTCGACGGTGAGTAGTCGACCTCGCGAGAGCTGGTGGGACAAAGCCACAGCACTTTGGTATGGGGTCGCGGGATCGTAGGTGGTGCCGATCACAAGGACAGGGTGGGCGGTGCGGCGGTTCCACGGTCCGGCATAGCGGTCGGCGGCGTGTGCTGGCCAACTGGCGCATGGCTCGTCGAGCCACGCCCACGGGCGCCCCGCGACGCCAGAGCGGCGGAAGGCGAACGCGTCGAGCGCTGCGTACGCCCCCGGCGGTGGGTTGGGGCTCTCCGAGCAGAGGACCGCAGCCTGCTGCTCATACCCCACGTACCGCTCGTCCGCCCGCGCTCGCGTTGCACCGGGCGCCGGATCGTCGACCGTCAGCGCCGACGGACCGGGGGTTGTCGGGCTTGCGGCTCCCGTCGTCCACACCTTTTGAAGCTGTTGCGCCCAGCTGCTCCAGCCCGACACGTTGTAGAGCGCGGCGAGCGTCGCGGACACGAGCGGGGCGTAGCTCATCCTCCCCTTGACGGGCTGTTTTGGCAGACGTGCCAGCAGCTCGGCGAATTTCGCGCGGGTAGCCCCTGCGCTGCCGGCCGAGAAGGCGCAGTGCGCGACACCAGCCTGGCCGCACAGATCAAGAAACGCTCGCAGTGCCTTCGCCGCGCCCTGATCGGAGCGCTGCCGCAGATGTGTGGGCAGGAACCGGCCGCCGTGGACCTTGAGCTGCCGGCTCACCCAGGCGGACGGGTTTACGGCCCCGTCCAGCACCATCGCACGCACCCTGTTCGGAAACAGATTTGCGTATGTGGCACCCAAAAAGGTCCCGTACGAACCGCCCACGTAATTTATCCACCGATCGTCCACCGCGCGCCGCAACAGATCCAGATCACGGGCGGTATCCGCGGTCGATACGTGCTCAAGGAGGCTGCCGTTGCGCTGGGCGCAACGACGGCCGAACTCACGGGAGCGTTCGATCCATCGGCGCATCTGCGCTTCGCCGACCGGAAACGACGAGTCGGGCGCAAGCAGCGCACCGAAGAAACGCGTCTCGGCCCGTTGCGAGGCAAAGCACTGCACCGCTGTGCTCCTACCCACGCCGCGCGGGTCCCAGCTGACCATGTCAAAGCGCGCGCGCAGCGCGGCAGGAAACGAACGGTAAACCAGCGGTAGCAGTGCAGTCCCGCTTCCGCCCGGCCCCCCAGGGTTAAAAAACAGCGACCCCAGGCGACGAGCCGGATTACCCGCTCGGTGCCTGATCACAGCCAAACGGATCATTGACCGGGCCGGATGGCGATAGTCGAGCGGCACCCGCGCGGTCGCGCACTCAAGCCGTGATGACAGGAGACCCACCTGAGCACCGGCACCCGCAGTGCCGCCCGCGCAGCCGAGGGAGCAACGAGCACGCCGAACAGCAACGGCACCACAAGCAGCCGACTCACAAGCCGGCGCAGCCCCGCGGGACCGACGCCGGCGAAGTGACAACCAGCGCATTCCCGCACCATCGCGCCGCCCAAATGCTTCACCCGATAGGCGGGGGTAGGTACCGTGTTGTCGTCGGTCATCACAAAAGGCCGCGCGCGTCCCAGCAATCGGCAGCCCACCGGTTGTCGACCCCACGCCATCGAGCAGCCCGACAAACGCCTCCGACCACTCTACGCCACCAGCCAACCTGGCACCGGGATGGCGATGGTCGCGACAGCGACGCTCGGCGCAACGCAGACACGAGATTCGCCCAAGCCGCGTGGCTCCCTTGGGTTCGAACCGGCCCGCACGCTGGTGCGCCCAGACAGGCATCGGGGAGCCACGTACGTCGACGACCTGCCAACCGCCGCCTGAGGGAGAAGTCCGCCGCAGGCGCCCGGCGACGTCGATTCGTGACCGCTTCGCTTCGCCGGCGCAAACGTGTCCCCCGCGCCGTGAGACGCTTTGTACTTGCAGCAACCTGGCACTTCGGCTAAACCGGCAAGAAAGGTGTCCCGAAGTGTCAATCGATCGAAACGAAGTGCGCGCTCCTAGCGCAGCTGCTGGTGATCTGGGGGTGCCGGGAACGCTGCCCCGGGTCATCGGCGTGCGCGGCGCACGGCACAACAACCTTCAGGACATCAACGTCGATGTGCCGCTGTGGCGCACGGTCGCCGTGGTCGGAGTGTCCGGTTCGGGCAAGACGTCGCTGGCCATCGGCACGCTGTACGCCGAGGGCATGCACCGGTTCCTGGAAGGCCTGAGCACGTACAGCCGACGGCGGCTGACCCAGGCGCAGCGACCGGACGTGGACCGGATCGACTACCTGCCGCCCGCGCTGGCGCTGCGGCAGCGCCCGCCGATACCAGGGCCGCGCAGCACGGTCGGCACCATGTCCGAGGTGCTCAACGTGCTCCGCCTGATGATGTCGCGGCTGGGCTCGCATCTGTGCCCGAACGGCCACCGCGTCGATCCGTCGATCGCTACGCAGGGCACGGAGATCATCTGCCCGGTGTGCGGCGCGCATTTCGTGCACCCCAGCGCCGAATCCTTCTCGTTTAATTCCTACGGCGCGTGCCCAGCCTGCCAGGGCCTGGGCGTGCGCTCCGAGGTAGACGTCAGCACCCTGGTTGGCGATCCGGGCAAGACGATCGAGGAAGGCGCCGTGCTGCCGTGGAATTCCGGCGGGCGGCGGCTGTCAATGTACGCCGCGGGCGAGCAGGGGGTTCGGCTCGATGTCCCGTACCGGTCGCTGACCAAGCGCGAGCGCGACATCGTGCTGCACGGTGAACCGGTTCAGCGCCGGGTGACGCTTCAGTCCGGGCGGACCGGGCGGTCCGTGCAGCTGTCAGTCAACTACGACAACGCCGTCGCCGCGGTGGAACGCTCGCTACGCAGCGACAACGAGCGCACCCGCCGCCTGGTGCAGCGGTTTCTTATCACCCGCGTCTGCTCGGTATGCCACGGCACCCGGCTGCGGCCCGAGGCGCTGGGCTCGCAGCTCGGCGGCCGCAACATCGCCGAGATCAGCGCCCTAGGCCTGGGCGAGCTGCGCGGATTCACCGATGGGCTGCCCGCCGGGCTTCCGGCCGAGCTCAGCCGGATGACCACCGGTTTGCTCGCGGAACTGAACGGCACGCTCACCCCGCTGCTCGACGTGGGTCTCAGCTACCTGACACTCGACCGGTCCGGCGCCTCGCTCTCGACGGGGGAGCGGCAGCGGATCGAGCTCACCTCGACGGTGCGCGCGAGCACCACGGGAATGCTCTATGTGCTGGACGAGCCGTCTGTCGGGCTCCACCCGACCAACATTCAGGGACTGCGCAAGACGATCACCGCCCTGGCCGCGAACGGCAACTCCGTCGTGGTGGTGGAGCACGAGCGGGAGATCGTCCGGACCGCGGATTGGGTCATCGAACTGGGTCCCGCCGCAGGAGCCAAAGGCGGCAGCGTGATCGCCGAGGGTCCTCCCGGCCAACTGGAAAGGGACCCGCGCTCGATCATGGGCCCGTTCCTGGCTGGCGCTCCGGCCGTGCCGGGTGACCGGGCGGTGCGGCGCGGACCCGGCGACCAGATCACCCTTCACATCGGCGACCTGTACAACCTGCACGACGTTACCGCCGACTTCCCGGTGGGCCGGCTGACCGCGCTCGCCGGGCCGTCCGGTGCGGGGAAGACCGCACTCGTCCTGGACAGCCTCATCCCGGCCGCCCGGGCCGCCCTGAGCGGGTCGGCACCGCCCCCGCACGTCCGCCGCCTGGACCTGGACGGCATCCGCCAGGTCGTCCAGGTCGACGCCTCGCCGATCGGCCAGAACTCGCGTTCAACGCCAGCGACCTACAGCGGGGCGTTCGACCAGATCCGCCGCGTATTCGCCGACTCCGGGTACGCGCGGCGGCGGCGCTGGAAGCCCGGTCACTTCTCGTTCAACACCCGCGAGGGCCAGTGCCCGACCTGCCGTGGGCTCGGGGACATCGACCTCGACGTTCAGTACCTGCCCGACATCACCGTCCAGTGCCCGACCTGTCACGGGGCCCGCTTCAACGACGCCACTCTGGCGGTGAGGGTCGACGGCCTGACCATCGCCGACGTGCTCGCCCTGAGCGTGGATGACGCTTTGCAGCGGTTCGCTCACCGGGCCCCGGTCATCGCGGCGCTGCGGCCCGTGAGCGAGGTCGGGCTGGGTTACCTGCGGCTCGGCGAGCCCACGCCGTCCCTGTCCGGCGGCGAGTCGCAGCGGCTGCGGATCGCCACCCGGCTGCGCAGCAGCCAGCGCGGCGCGCTCTACGTCTTTGACGAGCCGTCCACCGGCCTGCACCCGCTCGACGTAGCCACGCTCGTTGGCGTGTTCGACCGGCTGCTGGACGCCGGTGCCACGATCATCGTCATCGATCACGACTTGGACCTGCTCGCCGCTGCGGACCACCTCATCGACATGGGGCCGGGCGGCGGTCCGGACGGCGGGCACATCGTCGCGGCAGGCACGCCGGAGGAGGTCGCGCGCGCTCCAGGCAGCGTGACCGGCCCGTGGCTGGCCGAGCACCTGGACCTGAAGATTGCTTGACGCGAAGCACTTCGTATCGGCGGCCCGGGCTGACGATCTCGCAGCACTGGTCGTCAATGGTGGAAACGGTGGCTACGAGCGGCTCCGATCGAGACGCAGTTCAGAGGAGGATTCACCGCTGCCCTTAGGGACGACGAAGGGGTGGGCGGCGGAGTTCGGCCATCGCTCAGTTCGGGAGACGTTTCGGGACACCGAGGGTCCCGCATTGCTGTCAGGCGAGGGTCATCTATGCGTGTGCTTGATGCAGAGCGCGGCGAGGTCCATGCCGTAGACGCCGAAGGTCTGGCAGCCGATCCGGGCGGAGAAGAAGTCGTCGCTGGGGAGGTTTCCGAACGCCGCCAGTGGTGCGGCGTTGCGGGCGAGGTCCAGGTCAAGCCGGCCGTAGGTCAAGTAGCGGTTGGGGCCGGAAAGCCGTGCGGCCGCCGCGAGCCGACGCTTGTACGTTCGGTCGTCGAAGGTTGGGCCTGCCGAGCTGTCCTCGATGATCGAGGTCAGCATCGCCTGGGGGTCGAGGTAGTCGGGTATCCAGCCGCCCCAGGCGAGATCGAACGGTTCACCGGGTCGTGCCCTCTCGTGCGAACAGCGTGCTGCCCGGAAACTGTTTGACCTGGACCTGGACGCCGATCGCGGCGAGATTCGTCTTGACGATCTCGCGCCTGCTCAAGGCAAGGAGATACGTTGCACGTGTAGAGCACGGCTGTTCTGCCGCCGCCGTGGGCTAGCTTCCGAGCCTTGGCTACGTCGGGAGTCGTGGGATAGACGCGGACGTCGCGATAGCCGGGCATTCCCGGCGGCAGGTAATGGTCGGCTGGTGGCTCGGGCAGCGGCTGGAACGCATCTCCCAGCTGAGCGAGCGCACGCCGGTCGATCGCGTAGTTGACCGCCTGGCGCATGCGCACATCGCTGAACAGCGCCCGGTGTGTGTTCAGGACGAAGTAGTCGAGCTGGAGACCCGGATTGACGAAGTACTGCTGCCCGCCGTGCGCGGCGGCTGTGCTGCCAGGCGCCGTAGCGGGCGGCGAGTCGCGAGGCGAGGGCGGTGATCGTGGTCGAGGCGGGCGCTTCCAGTCCGATCGCGGTGTAATCGGCGGTGCCGGCCTCGATCTCAGCGACCGCCCGCTGAGTGGAGATCCCGACCGCAAGCTCGATCCGCGCGAAGTGGTGAGGACGGCTGCCGTGGTAGTTGGGGTTGCGCATCAGCACGACGCCCTGGCCGGGCGTGTACGACGTCACGTAGTAAGGCCCCGCTGACGGGATCACCCGCACCCCGTTGCGGTTGATCGGGGTGTTCGACGGGACCGCGCAGAAAGCCGGCAGCGCTAGGCGGGAGAGAAAGTCCGGGGCCGGGGCGAGCAGCCTTATTGTGAGCGTGTCTCCGTTGGCGACCACGCCCGCGATGTGGCTGGCCTTCCCGGCCATGTACGCGCGGGCGCCGACGACATCGGCCAGGAAGTGGGCCAACGGGCTGTGCATCCCGGGGTTCAGCGTGCGCTCGATCGAGTCCTTGAACGTCTGCGCGGTGACCGGCTGGTTGGAAGGTGGCGAGAAGCGAAATCCAGGGCGGATCTTGAACGTGTAGGTCCTGCCGTCGGGAGAGCGGGCAGGCAACGATTGGGCGACCTCGGGCGTCAGCTGCGAGCCCGCGGGACCGGGCTTGTCGGGGTAGTTCAAGAGCTGCGCGCAGGTCGCGTAGAGAAGCTGGTCCGACGTGAACGCGAGCGCCGGATCCACGGAGTCCGCGTCGGTCGAGGAAACCACCCGCAACGTCTCACCACCGGACCCGCCACGGGTGGGTGGGATCGACTGCGCGTCGACGGTCACCCACGCCTTCCCGCCCGCGATCGCGATCGCCTGCGGGCTGCCGCCCACCGCGATCGTCGCGATCGCCTTCGCGCTGCTCGGGTTGATGCGGGTGACAGTGCCGTCGCCGCTGTTGGCGACCCACACCGACCCAGCACCGAACGCAACTCCGGCGGGCGACCGCCCGACCGGAATCGTCGCCGTCACCGATCGCGTACCCGGGTCGACCCGAACGACCGCGTCGTCGAGCGAATCGACGACCCACACCCCGCCCCCGCCAACCGCGATCCCGGTCGGCGCATTGCCAACCGGGACCGGCGTGGCCAGTCCGCTCGGGTCGACCCGGACCACGTTGTTGGCCTCGGTGTCGGTGAGCCAGATCGCCCCGACGCCGAGCGCGATCCCGGCCGGGCTGGCATTCGGATCGATCGCCCGCGCAGCTTTTCCAGTCGTCGCGTCGAGGCGCGTCAGCAGGCCGGTGGACGGAGCGACCCAGACCGAGTTGCCCTGCGCCGCGATCGCCCCCGGCCCGTCCGGAACGACGTTGCCGATCCGAACAGGGGGGCCGAGCGTGTCGAACTCGGGATCCACGCGGCCGACGAGGACACTGCTGGTTGCCAGGCCCGGGTCCAGATTCGACTCGACCACCCACACACCATCCGCACTGGCTGCGATACCCGTGGGAGGGCCCACGACCGTGATCGTGTGCAGCGTGCGCAGCGTCGTTGGGTCGACTCGCGAGACTGTCTGGTCATCGAGGTTGGCCACCCACACCGATCCTGAACCGAACGCGACCGCGCCGGGGCGGGCACCCACCGGAACCGCCCCGGTGACGCGGTCGCTGTGCGTGTCGATCGCGGCGAGCGAGTTGGGCGCCACACGGACGGTGCTCGCGCCAGAGCCAGCCAGTGTTACCGCGACAGCGATGAGCGCGGCGAGCAAGAGCGCTCCCCCGGCGACGATCAGCACGCCGCCGCGCCGTCGCCGGCGAGCGGCGATCGCGGGCTGCCGTCGCGTGGGACCGCGCGCCGAGGGCTCGAGCGCCGGGTCTTGGGCCAGGATCGCTCGTTCGAGCTCCTGAAGTTCCCGACCGGGCTCGAGCCCAAGCTCCTCGACCAGATGCCGCCGCGCGATGCGATAGCTCTCCAGCGCGTCCGCCTGGCGCCCCGATCGGTACAGCGCGAGCATCAGCTGACCGGTGAAGCGCTCGCGCAAGGGATGCTCGCGAACGAGCGCCTCGAGCTCCCCCACCAGCCGTGCGTGCTCACCCAGCGCTAGCTCGGCGTCGATCCGCTCCTCCAGCGCGGCCAGCCGTGATTCCTCCAACCGCGCGATCTCCGGTTGCGCAAACGACTCGTGGGCAAAATCCGCCAGCGGGGGACCACGCCACATCCCCAGGGCCTCCCGCAACCGGGCGGCCGCAATTCGCGCATCACCTTTTTGAAGCGCGCGGCGCCCTTCGGCGACGAGCGATTCAAAGCGGCCCAGATCGAGCTGGCCAGGCTCGGCCTGCAGCAGATAGCCGCGCCCATGGGTGACCAGCAGCCCGTCACCGAGCACCCTGCGCAGGTTCGACACGTAGCCCTGAACGATCTTGACCGCGCTCGCGGGTGCCTGCTCCCCCCACAGCGCATCGACCAGGCGATCGGAGGAAACCGGCTCGCCGCGATGCACCAGCAGCACCGCCAATAATGCCCGTTGCTGGGGACTGCCGAGCGCGAGCGGGCGGTCTTGCTCGACCGCCTCAAGCGACCCCAAGACTCGAAACTCGATCACCCGACTGTTTCCCGCGGTCAACGCTACCACCGCACCCCTGCCCTCAAAGCTCCGGTCTCACGGGGCGTTTACCAATCGTCGACCACCATCGACCGCTTCTCGACCGTCACCACGGATTGTTCTCGCAGATCGGATCGCTCATCGCGATCGAGAACCAAGAGGAGGCAGTCGCCATGACCACCACCCACCGCATCGGCACAACCGCGGTGCTCATCCTGTCGCTCGCCGCCGCCGGCGCTCCCGCAGCCTCGGCCGCCACCTACAGCCGTCAAGACAAATCGATCGTGCCCGCTGCCAATCCGACGTCCGCCGCCGTCTACAGCCGGCAAGACAAGTCGATCGTGCCCCCCACCCCCCCGTCGACCACCGCCGCGAGCACCGCGAAGGTAAGCGCTGCACCGCCGGTCGTTCGCGTCCAGGCGCCGGCCAACGGCTTTGACTGGGGCGACGCAGGCATCGGCGCCGCCGGCGGCCTCGCGCTCTCGCTCATCGCCCTCGGCGGAGCGCTCGCCGTGTCCCAACACCGCAACCGCAACACAGCCTGACCAACAACCAACGCTGGCACCGCCCGCAGCATCACACCATGCCCACACCCGACGGCGCTCCGGGCGCCACGACCAAGCTCCGGGGCGCCATCGAGATCGGCGTGCTTGCGCTCAGCGCACTTGTGGCTGTCAGCGTGGCTGTGCTATTCCTCGCCCTGACTGGCATAAACGCTGTCGTCACGCGCATCAGCCAGTCTCGCTTGCGCGTTAGAGCTCCGCGTGGGCCGAACGATTCTGAAAAGCGCAGAACGTGCATCCGGACGAGCGTTCCGAGATTGCCTGTGCGGGCAGCCGGAACGTCGCCAAGGCGATCGCGCCTGCGGGGCCGCCGAACGAGGCGGGCCCCGCAGGCTCGTGTCTCTGCTACCGGCGGAAGCGCTTCTTCAGGAAGGCGGCCTGGTCGGCTTGGGCTGCGGTCAGCACTGTGCTGTGCGTGGCGCCGGCGAAGGTGTGCTCGGTGACCGTGTCACCGACATCGGCCAGGGATTTGGCCAGGGCCGCGGTGAAAGGCGGCAACACTGTCGTGTCGGAGCTGCCCTGCTCGAGCAGCACCGGCGCGCCGATCTTCAGCTCGCCGGGGTCGTTCTTTTGCAGGTCTTTGACCTCCGCCGAGATGTCGGCCGTCGGCTTGACCAGCTGGTCGAGTGGCAGACCGCCGAACGAGTCCGGGCTCGTCGAGCTGACCCAGGCACTTGGTCAGCGTCTGCGGGTACAACGCCGCGCCCTTCGAGGTAAGCAGCGAGCTGATGTGCAGCGATGGATAGCCGACGTCGAGCCCGCGCAAGATCGTCGCTGCCAGGCCGGTGAGCGACGTCGCCGTCACCGACTTGAGGTACCCGACCTCGGTCGCGATGTGCGACGCGGGCGCGAACGCGAGCACGCCGCGCAGCCTGATCTCCGGCGTGTAGCTCTTGACCAGCGACGCCGCCCACAGCGCAGCGTGGCCTCCCTGCGAGTGACCGCTGATGACGACGCGATCGCTCAGCTGCCGATCGAGCTGGCGCGCAGCGCGGACGATGTCGAGCACGCCGCGCCCCTCGGAGGCGCCGATCAGGTAGGGGTGCGGGCCAGGGCCGCCCAGCCCCTCGTAGTCGGTCCGCACGACGGCGTAACCGGCCTTGATCCAGCTCTCGAGCATCGGGCTGTTGAGCCCTTCGGTCCCGGCGGGGAGCCGCGAGGGGGCACACACATCCGCGATGCCCGTAGTGCCGTGGGCCCAAGTGATCACCGGCCAGCCGCCCTTAGGGGCCTTCCCTTTCGGGATCGCGACCATGCCAGATACCGGGACCATCGTGCCCCTGACGCCGACCTGTTTGTAGTCGACGAGGTAGTTCTTCGCGCCCTTCAACGACTCACCGCCGGTCATCGGCCGCTCCCATATGAGCTTGCCGTGCGCCCCCTTCGGCAGCTTGTCGGGGGTCATAGAACTTGAGCCCCTTGGGGCCCACGGTGGGCTGCTTGGTAGCCGTCTTCGCGACGGCGAGGGCGGCGACCAAGCCGACGACAAGCGCCGTAAGCACGCATACGTTTATGAACCTTCGTTTCATTCTGTCTCTCTTTCGCGCCGGTCCCGCCCGCCTGTTATCTATCCCTGTGAACACACCAGCGTACTTCTCGGTGCGGTCCGGCGTCAGCGGCCCTTCCGAGTCCGGCGCGGACGGATCGAGAGGATGTTGCCAGGCTGTTGGGGTCTACCGCGACTCCAGCGAACGCCTCAACGACTCGACGGTTCGCGTCCGCTCGCTTCTCGCCAACAGCGCCGCAACGGGCTTCATCAATCGCATCAAGCCGAAGAGTTCACCCTCCGCGACGTGATGAACGATCGTCCTGTCCCGGTCTGCTTCGAGGTAGTACTCGGGTCGGGCCTGGGTTAGGTCGGAGCCGAACCACCGCAGAGTCTCGCGGAACCCGATCCGCGACGGCGGCTGGTAGTCGGTTATTTGGCCGTGGAAGGTGCCCATCCTCGTGGCGTCGTAGTACATCGTTCCTGGGCCTAGAGGACCGTCAGAGGTTTGGCCGGACCGGCGGAACAAGCCCGTACGGTGCATCCATGTTCCGTAACCATCGAGGTCCGCCAATCGCGCAAACACGTCGCCGATGGGTCGGTCGATCGTCGTGCGCGCCTCGTATCGAACCGTAGTAGTGCCCGTCTTCTTCATGCGCTCACCGCGCCACGCACCTACGGCCCCGACACGACTTGTAGCGGTCCGGGGCTCGGGGCTGGGGGAGACGTGTGTCGAGTTCGTGTCGGTGGGGGTCATGGCGGGGGCTCCTTCCGGGTGGGTAGTCAGCACGACCGGTCGGTCAGCTTTGGCTAGAATACGACCGGTCGTGCTATCTTGTCAAGGGATGACTGCGAAGACCACGAGCACATCAACCGCCCCGCCGCGCCGCGCGCGGTCAGACGGCGAGCGCACCCGTGCGGCGATCCTGCACGAGGCGGCCAGACTGGCGACCATCGATGGACTCGATGGGCTCTCGCTCGCCCACCTGGCGGACGCGGTCGGCATGAGCAAAAGCGGGCTATTCGCGCACTTCCGCTCCAAGCAAGAACTGCAGCTGGCCACGGTCGAAGCGGCCAGCGCGATCTTCGACGAGCAGGTGATCGAGCCAGCGGGCGCGGCGCGGCCCGGCGTCGCTCGGCTGAGGGCCTACGTCGAGCGGTTCCTCGGCCATGTCGAGGAGGGCGTCTTCCCCGGGGGGTGCTTCTTCGTCGCCGCCGTCAGCGAGCTCGACTCCCATCCAGGCCCCGTCCGCGACGGCGCGCTGGCTTTCAGCCAGCGCTGGCTCGGGCTCCTTGCCGAGGAGGTGGCGACTGGACAGTCGGCCGGAGAGCTCGATCCCGGCGCCGACTCGCCGCAGATCGCTTTCGAGCTCAATGCCTACATGGTCCTCGGCAACATGCAGTTCGTCGCCACCGCCGATCCGTCGGCCCTTGACCGCGTACGCCGCGCCGTCGACAACCGCCTAGCCGCACTCGCGCCACAGGGTCGAACCAGGCGCGGGCGGCCGAACCGACCAAAACACCAAGCCACATAGTTTTGTGTGGTCTGTGCGCTTAAGCGCCGGCGACGACCCGTCGGACGTGCGTGCCGTCGAGTGGGAGGTTCGCGACCACTACACGAGCGGGTACTCAGTCCGCTTGCGCCGGGCAGGTGGAGGCCAGCTCAGCGCCGAGGGGCTACTTCTGCTCTGAGCTGGAGGTTGACCGCCGCAGGAGCCGGATCCTCGTGCCCGGTGAGGCGACGATGCAGCGAAGGAGATGGGCGTGATCTTAGGCGTCGGGGTGCTGCTCGACGCCGCGCTCGTGCGCCGGGTCGCCGTTTGCTTAGGCACTCGCATGCAGAGCAGGCTCACGTCGGGGGTGGAGCTGAGAGGTCTCGATGCGAAGCGGCTTGAAGCACTGGGGGAGGCAAAGCGGGGTTCAGGACCTTGCACTCAACGCGCCGTAGCTGCCTCGGCGAGGTGACCGACGGTGCCCGACTAACTGTGTAGGCGGGTCCCAAACGTCCGCCCCGGCCACGCCTGGGCGCAGCCGACGAAGGACCTACTCCACACGCGGCAAGAAGGGCGGTGCGGCTCGTCGGGCGTCGAGGCGTGCGTGCGGTCGCGGGGCGCGACCTACCCGTCGGGTCGCCGACGATTGGCCGTTATGTTCTCGCTCCCGCCCCGACTCAGGAGGTACCGCGGACGATGACCGATTTCCCGCTCACCGGCGGCTGCAACTGCGGGGCCGTCCGGTTCGAGGTGAGAGCGCCGCTCGCGCTCGCGAGTTACTGCCACTGCAAGCGCTGCCAGCGTCGGAGCGGAACCGCGGCGTCAGCTAATGCCCACCCCGCGCCCGACGCCTTTCGGATCGTCGCCGGCGAGGACCGGCTCCGTGTGTGGAAGCCGCGAGGGCGGTGGCGAGAAATGGTTCTGTGGCGACTGTGGCTCGTCGCTATTTGGCCGCAATCCCTCCCACGCCGATCCGATTGGCGTTCGCATGGGGGCGTTCGACGACGATCCCGGGATACGCCCGAGCGTGCGCCAGTTCGTTGCCTACGCCGCGCCGTGGGAACCGATCCCGGACGACGGACTGCCGCGCCACCCAGAGAGTCGCCACACAGAGCACTAACTCGCCGACACGGCATCGCGACTGCTCTTGCGCACCGCCATCGCGCCGCGGCGACGTCCCCAATCCCAAGGACGCGCCCCTCGTTTGCGGGGCAGCAGGGCGGTCGCCCGATCGAGCAGGCGCCGGGCGCCGCTGGTCTCGCTCGTGGCGATTTGCGAGACCGGCGACGTCCTTCCAGTCGAGACCTGCATTCGTCGTCGCGCGGGCATCGCGGCCGGGACTCGGCTGGCTGCCTTTGTCCGATACCGACAACGAGCGTGCTGGCGGCACCACTGCTGCTCTGCTGCTTGCAGGATTCGGTTGCCCGGCTGGCCCGGGCGCATCGAACTCGCCGATGGCGTGCTCGCGGGCGCCTTGTAGCGTCCCGCGTTGAGCGGGTGCGTGCGCACCGGCGGTGACGGGCGCGAGTGGGACCGATAGCAGGTTGGTGGCGGTCCCGCCGCGATCGACGTGTTTTCTCGACTGCGTCTGTCGCGCTACGGGTTGACGATCTCGGCGGCTGCGGTGAGCGGGTCGATGTTTGCTGCGTCCGCGATGCCGGCGCGGTACTCGTCGGTGTTGGTGAGTGGTGGGGTCAGGTTCCGCTCGTAGCGGACTCGCTCGGCGGCGATCATCCGGAAGCCGATCTCGTGCTCGAGCCGCTCGGCGAGAGTCCACAGGCGGCCGGCCGCAGTTGCGTCCTCGTTTCGCGCGGCGACGCAGGCGAGACCCGCGAGGCAGTACGCCCCCAACCGCGCGTCTCCCTCTTGCAGGCCGAGTGCGAGCGCCTCACGGTAGTAGCGCTCGGCGGTGGGCACATCGCCCGCGTCGAGATAGAGGTCGCCGAGGCTGTGCAGCGTGGCCGCACTAGTGCCAAGTCCGTTTGCGCGCCGAATCTCGAGGGAACGGGCGAACAGCTCGGCGGACCGCTCGAAATCCCCGAGGTCCCGGAGAGCCTCAGCGATGTAGTGCAAGGTGCGGGCGATCCCCAGCGTGTCATCGCGGCGCTCGTAGATCGAAAGCGCCTGCTCCGCCCATGCGAGGGCGCTCTCCGGCGCGCCGGCGATGAACTCGGCGGCGCCGAGGCGAAGCAGCACGAGGGTCTCGCCGCGTTCATCGCCGGCGTCCCTGTAGAGCGTAAGCGCCTCTAGCAGCGCCGGCCGCGCCTGCTCGAGGCGCTCGAGATACACCAGCGCGTAGCCGAGCCCGGCGAGGGCCTTGGCGCGGTCTCCCGGCGACAGTGAGGTCGGATCGGCCAGCGCCCGCTCGTACCACCGCTCTAATTCACGGATGCGTCCGGCCCCTAGCCAAGGCGTGAAGACGGCATCGGCGAGTGGGAGAGCGGCGGCGATATCGTGGTCAAGCGCCCAAGCGAGCGCGAGTCCGACATTGGCGGCGTCCTGGCGCAGCCGAATCAGGTCATCGGTGCCCTCCCGGGCGTGGCCATCGTCAGCGACGCCGAGCGCGAAGTACCAGCGCGCGTGGCGGGCGCGCATCTCGTCCTGCTCGTCGCTTGAGTCGAACTGCTCGAGTGCGTATTCGCGCGTAGTCTGCAACAGGAAGAGCCGGCCGTTGTCGGCGTGGCGCACAAGGCTCTTGTCGATCAGTGACCGCATGGCGTCGAGATCGGCGTCGCAGATCTGTTCGGCTGCCTCGAGCTCGAAGCCGCCGACGAACACGGCGAGCCGGGTGAACAGCCGCTGCTCGGGCTCGCTTAGCAGGTCGTAGCTCCACGCGATCGTCGCCCGCATCGTGCTGTGGCGCTTGGGGAGGTCGCGGCGCCCGCCGGCGAGGAGCGGGAGTCGCTGCTCCAGCCGGGCGAGCAGTTGCTGCTCGGAGAGGAGTTTGACCCGCGTCGCCGCGAGCTCCAGCGCGAGCGGAAGCCGATCGAGTCGCTCGCAGATCGCGTCGATCTCAGCGCCCGGCTCGTACCCCGGCTCCACCTGCCGCGCCCGCGCGGTGAACAGCTCGACGGCGGCGTGGGGCGACAACGGCGCCACCGGGTACTCCTGCTCGGCAGCCACCCCGAGCCGCTCCCGGCTCGTCACGATCACCCCGCAACCCGGAGCGCCGGAGAGCAGCTCGGCGACCGCGCGAGCTGCCTCGATCACCTGCTCGAAGTTGTCAAGCACGAGCAACAGGGCTCGCCCGCGCATATACATCGGCAGATCCGCGATGTCGCCGAGCACCCCCGCGATCGCGGCTGGTACCTGCCGCGCCTCGCTGACCATGGCCAGCGGAACCCACCACACGCCGTCCGGATAGCGGTCGGCGAGACCCGCCGCGAAGGCCAGCCCGAGCCGGGTCTTTCCCGTCCCACCGGTTCCGGTCAGGGTGATCAACCGGCGCGAATCAGCGAGCGTCATCAGCTCGGCAAGTTCGCGCTCGCGGCCGATGAGGGGTGTCGCCTGCACGGGCAGATGGACATGGCCCGGCGCTCGCCCGTCCGTCGTGGCGCCGGCGCCGGCGGGCGCGGCCGGCTGGCTTGGGTCGGTTTGGAGCAGCGCCCGGTCCTGAGCGAGGATCGCTTCGTGCAGTTGCCGAAGCTCGACCGAAGGCTCGATCCCCAGTTCGTCGACCAGCGCCGACCGTGCGGCACGGAAGGCGGCCAGCGCTTCCGCCTGCCGTCCGGTCCGATACAGAGCCAGCATCAGCTGGCCCCGCAGACGCTCGCGGTACGGGTAGTCGCGCACGAGACGCTCGAGCTCGCCCAGCACCTGCGCCTCCCGGCCCAGCAGCATTTCGACCGCGATCCGCTCCTCCAGCACCGCGGCGCGCAGCTCGCCAAGCCGGGCGATCTCCCCCTGCGCGAACGCGTCGTATTGAAAGTCGGCCAAGACGTCGCCGCGCCACAGCTCGACTGCGCCGCTCAGCGCAGCGAGTGCCTGATCTGGTCGTCCCGCCGCCAGCAGCGATCGGCCCTCTCCGATCAGCCGCTCGCATCGCTGCACATCGAGCTCCTCGGGCCCGACTCTCAAGACGTAGCCACCGGCAGTACTGACCAGCCGCTCCCTGTCTGGGTCTGAGTGGCCGGCGGCAAGGGCCTTGCGCAGCCGCGATACGTGCACGTGCAGCCCCTTCGCTCCGCTCGCCGGCGGCGCACCCGCCCACAGCCCCTCAACCAGCTGATCGCTCGACACGACCTCGTTCGCCCGCAGCAGCAGCAAAGCAAGCACGGCTCGCGGCATCCGCCCGCCCAGGGCGAGCTCACGCCCATCGTCACCGACTGCCTGCAAAGGACCCAGGATCCCGAAACGCATACGCCCCTCGCGACCGTACCGATCCCGGTCGCTGGCCGCCGACCGAACACCGCCGACGGCACCCCACCCGGGGTTGCAATGCCCGGGCCGGGGCGTTTACCGGACTACAAGCCGGCTGCAACCCGTGCGGATCACAGTGCCCGCACCACAACCCAACACGAGGTCAGCCATGCATCCTCAACTCATCCTCATCGCCGCCCAACAGCACATCGCCGACCTGCACCGAGCCGCCGACCACAACCGCCTCGTGCACACCGCCAGCAGCGCCACCAGCAGCCACGCCGTCCCCGCACCCCGCCACGCCGCCGCCGCCGAGCCAGTCTCGTTCCTGCGCTGGCTCCGAGGCCGCCTGGCTTAAACGCACCGTTGCTCGGGAGCGCTAACTCGAGCGCGGCCAGCCGCAAGCACGAAAGCGGTCACGGCCGGATCGGTAGCAGCGCTACCGCTTGAGGCGTAATCCGGCGGCGCCACCCGTTGCTCTCGAGCCTGTGATCGGATCGGGCGCGAGCCCTGCTCTGATTCCGCGACGGGCATGTCAGGCGTGATGCCGACTTCCCTGCAACGCGCGGAAAGCTCGCATCTGTCAGCGATCGCTTTCGTCATTTCGACTGCAATGAAGCGCGCGATCGCATCTGCGACATGGGAGTGCTTCGCCGGTGTCGAAACCAGACGAACGGTCCCCTAGGACGGGCGCTGGCTCACGAACGGCCGCGGCTGATGTACTGTCGACGGAGCAGGACCCGAGGCGGGCGCTTGGAGTCTGAAGTCGCGCGCGATCCGGACCGTCGGTCGCGCCTGGTGCCGAGTCGTGTGGCAATGCTGGCGCAACCACACCCCCATACGACCCCGAGCACCACCGCTGACTACAGCGACACATCAGCGTGACCATCCCCTCCCGGTCGTCACTGCTGCTTCAGGCGGTTAGCCAAACTCGGCCAGAACGCATCGGATGTCCGAGAGAAGAGCGGCGGTTGTCTGTCGCGGGTGGCGCTAGCTTGTTGTTGATGCATTCGGCTCGCTCCTTGCGCGTGTTACTCGTGTGGGTCGGCGCGTCGTTGTTGATCGCGGGTTGCGGTGCCAGCTCAACGAGCCACTCGAGCTCGACGCCGAGCCCGACCGCCGTAAATGAGGCGCCGGGTCGAGTCTCCCTGAGGCCGACCCTGAGGTTCCTCGTGATCACGAAGACGACGCAGAAGTTGGACAGCATCGTCTGGACTGGCAGGCGGTTCCTCTACGTCCAGAACACCAAAAACACGGTCTGGGCCGCGCCGCCGGCAGGACACCCGCTTCGGCGGTTCGCGACGATGCCAAAACTGGTGGAGGAGACCCGCTGCATCCTCTCGCCCGGCAGGCACGGGTTCCCGCCCGGCGTGATCTTCTGCCACTCGCCGGACAACAAAATCTATGAGATCAGCCCAGACGGCTCAAAGACAGACCGTGTTCGCGACCCTCCCCGCGCCCTACCCACCTGCGGCGGACGGGGCCCTGGCGTTCGATAGCGTCGGCCGCTTCGGTTACCGGCTGGTCGCGGCAACCGGACGCTCCGGCGGCGCTAAACCTGCCGGCGGCCTGGTGTACACGATCGGCGCTCACGGCGACGTGCACCAGGTCGGCGGCTATGCCGGGCCGGGGGGCGCCGACGAGCTCGTGGTCGCACCACGTCGATTCGGTTCGGTCGCCGGGAACGCGCTCCTCACGGTCGACGCCGGCAAGAGCGACGGCGCCGTCGTCGCGGTCGACCCCAGCGGGAGGACGCGAACGCTCGCGACCTTCCCCTCAGGTCCCAGTCCGATCGCCCCGATCCCGAAGTTCCCGAGGAGGACCGGGAGAAGTCGCGCTCCTTCTCCGGGCCTGTACCTCAACGACGACAAGACGGGCTATACCTACATGGCGCCGGCGGCCTCGCTCGCGAGATACGCGGGCGATGTGATCGTCGGCACCGAGTCCCCCCGCGCCCTCTTCTGGATCCTCAAGCCGAGAGGCAACGGTTTCGCTGAGATAGCACTGCGAGACAACCTGCCGACCGGGACCAGCCTCGAGCAGGCGATCATCGTGCCCTGAAGGCCGGCCGTCCTCGGACGCGACGCATCGCGGCGTCCTCACGGGCTAGTTACCGATCCTGCACTCTTCGAGAACCGGGTCGTGCGGACCGCACAGATCCAACACGACGTCCGTTGGGCACCTCGCGGACCACACTCAGTTCTCCTTCCAGGAACGTCGGGAAGTCTCGTGTGCCTAAGAAGGAGGGCGGCCGCGAAGCAGCGGCGAGCTCAATACGGGCAACGAAGAGGTGGACCGTGGACGACGTGCCATCGCAGCCGTCGCGCGCGGAAACGAGGCCGAGCATCCTTGCTCGGCTGGACGTCGCACGCGGCCACCGTCTTTGAAGTTCGACCCGCCCAGTGATTCGAAAGGCCGACGCCCAGTGATTCGAAAAGGCTGAGTCACACGCGCGCGGACACGATCGCAGTGATCGCACATCCGTGTGCGATGACGAGTCCTCGCGCGCGAACATCGAAAGCCTGACCGACGCGCTGCCAGGTGCCGACCAAGACGTCCCACGAGATGCCCCTCAAGGAGGAACACACTCTACGCACTGGGTGCTTCAAGAACTCCCGCAAGACGTCCCGGTAACCCGTAAGCCCTGTAACCACGGGCGATTCAAGCAATCGCGGGTCCGTGATGCCGCGACGGAAAGGGGCATCTTGCGGACGTCTTGGCATTTCTTCGGACTTCTGCCTGCAAATTGGCACTTTCTGTCGGCTGCACGCCGACGCGTGGCGCGAGTCCATGGGGCTGCCGCCTGACGGTGCTCGACGTCCATGAGGACGACCCATGCGGCGTCTATATGTGCCAGAGCGGCTCGGCGATCGAGTTCCGGCGAGCCTCGTCGTAGAGGGGCTCCGGTGCCATGTCGAGCCCGTTAGGCCACGCGAGCGTGTCGAACTGCGTGTCGACGTAGACCTCGGCGAAGACCGCGGGATCTCGGAACGGCTCGAACACGCCTTTCCACTCACGGTTCTCAAATGAGACGTCGCCGACGGTCCCGTCCTCGAACAGGAGGCGGAGCCTGTAGTCGCCGATGACGGCGACGCCGGTGACATGCACAAGTGGCGGAATCTCGGTCATCGAACCCAATGTTAGGAGAGGGGTTCGATCCGTTCGAGGGATTCGTCCCGCCGCGCCCGCTCCCAGTTCGCGAGGAGCTCCTGGCGGTGGAGCTCCGCCCAATGCTTCACGAGCTGGAGCTGCCGCGCGGAAGCGAGCCCGCGATCACTGTCCCATCGATGCCGATCGACGCGATCTCGCCGGCGTACTCGGCGTGGAAGTGGGGGATGGGATGGTCGCGCTCGTTCCAGAACATCGCAATCGTGATCCCGAAGAACGAGCTGATCCTGGGCATCAGGATGCTGGTTCGCGGTCCTCGAGCGTTGCGTGGACGGCGAAGTCGAACGCATCGGCGACGAGCTGAGCGTCGTCGCCGCGGGGCGCGTAGTGGAGATAGCGCATCGTCGTCTGGATGTCCGCGTGGCCCATCCACTCCTGCACCCTGCGGATGTCGGCCTTGGCGATCATCCGCGTGCCGAAGACGTGCCTGAGGTCGTGAAAGCGGAGAGACCTGAGGCCAGCCCTCCGCAGCGCTGCGGCGTAGCGGCGCCGCAGCGCGGAGCCGTCCAGATAGCTCCCGGTCTCGGCGACGAACACAAGGTCGTCATCGCCCACCCAGTCCTCCCGCTGACCGAGCGCGACGAGCGCGGAGGCGACGGCTGGTGCCATCGGGACCGAACGGACCTTGCCGGACTTCGGCGAAGTCAGCTGACCGCGGCGTAGCTCGCGCGCACCCGGATCACCGATCCGGCGAAGTCAATGTCCCGCCAGCGGAGGGCGATCAACTCGCCGCGACGCAGGCCGGTGAACGCTGCCGTGAGGTAGATCGTGGCGTCCTGCTCGGAAGCGGCTGCGCACACGAGCGCCATCACCTCCTCGGCGGAGAACACCTCCAGGTCGTCGGTCGCCCGATGACGCTGCTTCTCCACCGCGGCGACCGGGTTCGCGCTCACCCCCAGACGTGCGCCGCGCGGCGCATCACGCCGTGCATGACGACCAGCAGCTTGTTCTTGGTGCGCGGCGAGAGGCCGGACAGCGAGGACCGCCATGAATCGATCGAGGTAGCCGTGATCTCTTCAAGCGGGAGACCCCCGAATGCGGGGAGGGGCGGGCATCGAGGTTCGAGTGGTAGTCGCGCAGCGTCGACGGCTTGCACCCCCGATCCTGTTTGCAGTAACGCAGGAACTCGGTACTTCGCATACCAGAGAGGCCCACGGACCCGGTCGACGCGGAAAACGTGCCCGCTCGGAGGGCCCAACAGATCACTCACAGACGTGATCTACGCCTCGCCTGGGACATATTCGGGACATGTCGCACATTTAGTACACGTCCCGAGAACGCGCAAAGCCATGCTGTGCGGGGCTTTCGTAGCGCGCCCGGAGAGATTCGAACTCCCGACCTTCGGTTCCGTAGAAAACTCCGGGAAAATGCTGGCTCCATATGACGTATGCAAAAAAAGCTGCTCTCGCCCAGAATCGCCTGAGCAAACCCGCACACGTCATATGGAAAAACCACCCCTAGTGCGTAGGGCACGGCGTAGGGCGGCTGTGCCCCGTAGGGCGGCGGCTGCTTCGGTTCAGGGAACCGAAGGTTGGGCCGCTGCCCACCGCCTGCGCCAGCTTGGCGACGCTCGGCGCTATGCACCCGACGCCGAGGCGAGCGAGCCGGTGGGGTGGCGATGCTAAACCAGAACGCGATTTAGTAGTGCTTTGTTAGGTTCGGGGTAGGAGTTCTCGCTGTTTGCGGCGAATCCTGTTCGCGGTTGCCGTCGAACGCGAGGAGGTCATGATGGTGGTTGTGACTGTTGCGGGTTCGCATCTCGAGCGGGATGTTGATCGGCCGTCGGTGGTGCGCGAGCGGCTGGAGGCGTTCGCGGTGGAGGTGTTGGCGGAGGCGATGAATCGGCCGGTGCAGCGGGTCAATGGTGGCTTGTATTTGCGGGGGTTGATCGAGGACGGGGCGCGCAAGTCGCTCGAGCCGCTCGTCGGCCGGTTGGGCGAGGAGGCCGACTATGAGTCGATGCAGCAGTTCTTGGCCGATAGCCCGTGGGGTCCGGCGCTCGTGGTCAAAGCGGTCGCCGAGCGGGTGGCGCCGGTGATTGGTGTTGAGGCGTGGGTGCTTGATGACACGGGGTTCGCGAAGGACGGCAAAGACTCGCCGGGTGTCAAGCGTCAGTACTCGGGGGCGCACATACCCCCGGTTGGCTGGGAAACGGCGGCACCAACGCTGGCGACCACGCTCCCGCTCGGCGCCGGGTACCACCGCATACGGCCTACCCCCACCAGCGCACGCAGCGCAAGGCGCAACACGTGCCCTCACACGGCCTGAGGATATGCGCTGCCAGCACCCCACAAGGCGTCGGCAACGGTGTGCGCAACCGCACGTCACTCAACGCGAAGAGGCTGCATCTCGCGCAACTTTCCACATCGCCCAGCGACATCTACCTACGCGCTGCCCTACGCGAGCCATATGATTGAGCGCGCAACCAACTACGGAGGACCACGATGCAAGGATCAGTGACGCGCCGGAGGCGCGAGCGCAAGGACGGCGGCAGCTACGTCGAGTTCCGGGCGCAGGTGCCCGACCCCCGCAAGCCTGGCAACCCCAACGCACGGATGGAGAAGGTGTTCTCGGCTCCGGGGTACGGCGGCATCGCCAAGGCGCGCAAGGCAGCGGACACGTGGCGGCGCGACACCGTGAGCGCCATCGAAGCGGGCAAGTGGCGTAACCCGGCAGACGGCGCGGTGCTCGTTACCGCTGTTGTCGAACAGTGGATGCAAACCTGGCCGCACGACCTCGCACCCAAAACGCAGGTGAGCTACCGCTCGATCCTTGCCAGCCACATCCTTCCGCGCTGGGGCAAGCTGCGCGTGGACGCGCTGAACGCCGCCGACATACAGGCGTGGGTTGACGGGCTCGGCCAGCGCCGCGCGCCGCAGAGCGTGCACAACGCTTACGGCGTGCTGCGCGGGCTAATGCGGCTTGCCAAGGCGCGGGGCTACATCACCGCCAACCCGTGCACGCCGGACGGCATCAAGCTGCCCTCGAAGACCAAGGGCCGCAACGCGCCGCGCAAGCAGCTATTCCTCGAGCCCGAGGAGCTCCACGCCATCATCGACGCGCTGCCCGAGCATTGGCGCACGCCCATTTGGGTGGACGCGCTGACCGGCCTGCGGGCTGGCGAGCTTTGGGGCTTGACCCGCGCCGACGTGGACCTGCTCCACAACGAGCTACACGTACGGCGCGCCATCAAGGACATAGCGGGCACGCTGCACGTAGGGCCAACCAAGACGCACGCTGCGCGCAAGCTCGGGATCCCCGCCGAGTGTTTGCCCGAGTTGAAGGCCGCGCTGGCGGCACCCGGACGGCGCGTGCGCCGCGTCGGCAAGGCCGCTTCGCGGGGCTATGCGGCGGTCGCTGACGGCAAAGACGGCCCGGAGCTTGGTTGGGTGCCCGATGCCCACGATGCCCGCCGCCTGCTGTTTACGACGCCGCAGGGGCACCCGGTGTCCGAGGGCAACTTCCTCCGGAGGGACTTCCACCCGGCGATACGGGCGGCTGTAGCGGCGGGTGCGTTGTCCAACGACAAGTTCATCGTCCCAGCGAAGCCAGCGCAACCCGGCAAGCGCCAGCGCCCCGACCGGGTGGCCTTCCGCGTGCACGACCTGCGGCACACCAACGCTGCCTTTGCGCTACAGGCGGCGGGCAACGTGGAGGCTGCCCTGACGACCGTGATGCACCGCCTGGGGCACAAGAACATCTCGACCACCGCCGATATTTACGGCCATCTGACGCGCGCCGCTGATAAGCAGGTGGCCGCAGGCATCAGCGCCATCGTTAAGCGCCCCGCGGGCAGCCGCCTGATCGCGCATTGACCGGCGCCCGACGCGGCGTAAGCTACCGGCGACCGAACGGAGGAGAGAATGAGCGCAGCAACAAACCGAGGCAGGGAGATACTGCTCAAGAGTCGTGCCAGGCCGAGTGAGACCATGGACGGCGTACGACTAATCCAGATGGTTGGTGACGATGTGCCGTACATATGGCGTGTCGGTGACATCGACCTTGTCGAGGACCGCGAGAGCGGCGGTTGGATCCTTGAGAAGCGCGTGGTGATCGGTCGCTACGCCACACGCGATCAAGTGCTCAAGGCGCTCAAGGCCACGGGGCAGGTGCCGGGCGGCTCTATCTAAATCCTGGCGGCTGCCGAATCTGTGCGCTCGCCTTCGCTTCTGCGTCGGCCTGCAGCCGCGCCTCAATCTCAAAAGCCTCTTGATGACCCTCCGCCCAAGCACCAAGCTGACCAGGGAGCACACGAGCACGCAGGCCTCCGTTGACGGCCCCCTCAGGAGGCTCGCTAGACCCCATAGCTCGCTGAGCCGGACCGGGTTTCGCGGAGACTGGGTTTGTAGGTTTTCTCTTTCAATCTGTGAGCGAGTGATCTGAAACTACCGAGCGGAGAGGCCACCCGCGGCCGTTCGTCCCTTGACTGCCGTTCTCGCGGCCTGAGCGGATCCCGGTTGGGAGCGCGAGAGCGATCGCGGGAGAGATCGGGCGGTTGACCTCGAAGTCGACGCCGACCGTCGACGAGCGGCGCGTTGTGAGCCGATCTGCGGGCTTGTGGAACGGCGCCGCGACCGATCCGTCGCCGGCAAACGGGCCGTTGAGCGCGAACTTGGCGGCGTGATTGCGTTCGGACTCGACCGGTGGGACGTCGCCGAGCGTCTCGTGCAGCCGATCGTGGTTGAACCACGCGACCCATTGAACGGTCGCGAGCTCGAGCTGCGCGCGGGAGCGCCACACCCGGTCGGCGATCAGCTCGGTCTTGTATGAGTCCACGAACGATTCCGCCAGAGCGTTGTCCAATGCAGCTCCGACCGTCCCGATCGACGCCAGCACCTCGTGGTCGTCGAGGACCTGCGTGTAGTCCTCGCTGGTGTATTGCGACCCGGCGTCCGAATGTGCGACCAGCTCGAAGTCAGCGCCGGGCTCCCGGAGCCCGAGCGCCATCCGCAGCGCGTCGAGCACTAGATCGGTCCGCATGTTCCCGGCCAGCTGCCAGCCGACGATCATCCGCGAGAACACGTCGATCACGAAGCTGAAGTAGACGACTCCCTCCCAGAGCGCCATCTCGAGCGCGTCGACGACGAGGGCGCGTGATCTGGTCAAGCGGGACTTTATCTATCCCCGATCGAGTTCGAGCGCCAGGTCCTGGACGTGGGCGAGGTACAGGAATCCCTCCCAGGTCGAGATATAGGTGATGTCCGCCGACCACGTCTGGTCACGCCCGTGGGGGCGAAAGTCGCGCTCGACCAGGTCCGCAGCCACCCTCACCCCGGGCAGCTTGACGGTCGTGCGCCGACGCTTGCGCGCCACAAGCCCAGAGATACCCGCGTCGCACATCAGCCGCTCGACGCGCTTGCGCCCGACGTGGATCCCGTGCTCGATCCGCAGCTCGGCGTGGATCCGCCGCGCGCCATAAGTGCCATCCGAGGCGGCGTGGATCTGCTCGATCTTCTCGCTCAGCCACGCGTCGCTCAGCGCCCTGTCCGAGGGCGCGCGACGCGACCAATCGTGAAAGCTGGTGCGGTTCACGCCCAGCGCCCGGCACATCACAGAGACCGGAAAGTTCGCCTTCTCCACCTCGATCAGCGAGAAGATCTCGCCTACGGCTCGCCGGTCTCCCGGGCGAAAAAAGCTGCTGCCTTCTTGAGGATCTCGCGCTCCATCCGCAGCGTCTGATTCTCACGACGCAACCGCGCCAACTCCTCACGCTCATCACTCGAGAGGCCATCCGAGCGCTTGCCCTCGTCGCGCTCGGCCTGCTTGACCCAATTACGCAACGTCACATCCGAGATCCCGAGATCCTCCGCGATCTGACGCTGCGACTTGCTCGAGATACGAACGAGCTCGATCGCCTCACGCTTGAACTCCTCCGGATACGGCAGTCTGGTTCGAGGCACTTCTCACCTCCTGACCCTGGTCTTTCGACCAAAGCCCTCAGGTGTCCTCGAAACCGGGGGCACTCCAGGCCGAGATGGCTGCTCTGTGATCGATGGAGCAGCCCGTGAACTGGTCGGCGAGCTGATGCTCCGGATTCCTCATGGGCGAGCACTCCGGGCGTGGAGTTCACGCTGTAGGTACTGGCGCCGGGGCGAGTCCGAGCTGCTCGAGCATCTCGAGCCGGTCGAACATCAGGTCGAAGGAGACGTGCTTGCCGTCGCGGAAGTGGAGCACGTGAATGTAATCCACAGCCACGGAGCGGCCGGTCGCCGGAATGTCTCCCATCGGGCTGTGCAAGACACCATTGTGGGTGCCGGTGAACGTGCCCTCCTCGACGGCCACGTCGTCGACGATGTACAGCTTGTTCACCTCGACGTGTGCGTCGGGGAAGGTGTCGAGCCAGCCGCGGTAGAACTCGACGCAGGCCGCTTTTCCTTGACCGCCTAACCCGCCCGGGGCTCGGAACACGACGCCGTCCGCGAGCACTTCTGCGAACCCGTCGATGTCGTGAGCGTTGTAGGTCTCAGTGCCCTTCTCGAAGGCCTCGCGTATGGTCATGGTCATCAGAAACTCCCTTCGGTGGGTGTATGGACGCGACTAACGTAGGCGTGCGCTGCGGGCGGTACATCTGCCAGGTGGCGTATTTCCACGGCAGCGGTGGCCACGATCTGAGCACTGACGGTGCTCGCCAGCTTCGCCCGGCCTCGCGGTGCCCTCGACGATGCGGGCAGCAGTTAGCGCTTGGCTGCGCTGGTCGCGGCGGTCGCTCCGAGTCCGCGCTGCGTGGCCTCGGCTGCCAGCTCGGATCGCGATGAGATTGTGAGCTTGGCGAAGATGTGCGCGAGGTGCGTTTTAACGGTCCCGCGAGAGATGAACATGCGCTCCCCGATCTGGGGGTTGGTCAGGCCCGCGGTGACGTGGCGAACCACCTCGAGCTCGGTCGGCGTCAGGCTTTCCCACCCGCGTGCCGGACGCTTTCGCTCGCCGCGGGCGCGGCGAGCGTAGGCGACGGCCTCGTCGGTTTCCAATGCAGCGCCAGCAGCGACCGCGGCCTGGTAGGCGTCATCGCCCAAAGCCCTGCGCGTGCTGTGCTCGACGGTGGCCCAGAACTCCGGCTCGCGCGGGAAGCGCACGATGCCGAGCCGCTCTCGACCGGCGGCCGCGGCGCCTAGCAGCCGAGCCGCCTCCTCGAAGCTTTCGAGCGCGGCGGCAATCGCGGCGAGCGCATCGAGGGACTCTGGGACGTAGATCTCGAAGTCTTTCGCCACGAGGCGACCGAGGGCGTCGTAGAGGTATCGGTCGGCCTGAGTAACGTCCCCGGCGGCGAGCGCGACACGACCAAGCAGCCGCTCGGCGTAGGCCTGCATGAATCCGCTGCCGACCTTCTTCGCGATCTCAAGCGCCTCTTGGCCGTGCTCGCGGGCGGCGTCGAGGTTCCCGTCGATCCGCTCGAGTGTGCCCAGGATCGAAAGGTGTTCGGGCACGATGTAGGTGACCCCGAGTCGATCGATCTCGACGGCGGTCTCAAGGTGCTCCCGCGCCGCGGCGAGCTCGCCGACCGCCAGCTCGGCTCTCGCTAAGAACTGGTTGGCCCCGCCGATAGCCATTCCCGCGCCTGTCCGAACGGCGCTTCGTAGCGTCTCCTCGGCCAGCGCGCGCGCATTCTCCGTTTCGCCGCACATGAGCTGGATACCGGCGATCAAGCCGCGGGCCAAGCTGCTCGTCACCGGCTCACCGACCTCGGCACTCGCAGCGACTGTACGTTCGAGCAGCTCCCGTGCCTCTGGCAGGCGTCCCTTGAGCGTGGCTTCAAGCCCGAGCGACCACCAATGCCAGGCGATCCCCCATCGGTAGCCCACGCGGGTCGCGGCCGCGTAGGCCTCATCGAGGAGTGGGCGGGCGGCGTCGAACTCGTCCTGGAAAATCCAGCACGTCGCGAGCAGTTGCAGCGCGTCTATCCGGCACCAGTCATCGTCCGCCTGTGTCGCGAGCTCAACGCTGCGCTCGAGCAGCTTGCGTGCGGCGGCGGGATCCGCGAAGCCGACCATCAGCCCGAGGGTGTCGTAGCAGCGGGCCTGTACCCCTAGATCGCCGCACGCCTCCCCGATCTGCATCGCGGCCTGCGCCCAGCCGGGCACGCTCTCGTACGCGCCGCCATAGAGCGCAAGGTTTGCCCGGCCCCACACGACGCGCCCGCGCAACCGGGTCGGTTCCTCCTCCGCCGCGTCGAGCGCCCTGGCATATGCCGCGTCCCCCTCCCGGTACCGGCCGGCGAACAGCCAGAAGAGCGTCAGCGCGTCGGTGAGCTGCATAGCCGATCGCGGATTTGTCGCCGCAGCGTAGTCCAACGCGGCGCGTAGGTTCGGCGTCTCGGCCTCAAGCCGCTGTAGGACCGGATCTTCTCGCCCCGCCCCGAGGACCTCCGGCTCGGCCTGCTCGGCCAGCGCGAGGAAATAAGCGAGGTGACGGCGGCGCACCGCCTCGACCTCGCCGGCCGCGGCCAAGCGCGCCGCGGCATACTGGCGTACAGTCTCGAGAAACCCGTAGCGCCCCCCGGCGCCCTGCTCGTCCGTGGTGATCAACGACTTGTCGATCAGGCCGGTCACCAGGTCCAGCACCGTGTAGCGGTCGATCCCGTCGCCCTCGCACGCCTCCTCGGCCGCGTCCAGCGTCCAGCCGCCAACGAACACGGACAGGCGTCTAAGCAACACCCGCTCGCCCTCGTTGAGCAGCTCGTGGCTCCAATCGATCGAAGCCTCCAGCGTCTGATGGCGTGGCATCACCGTGCGGCTGCCGCCGGTCAGCAGATGGAAGCGATCACCCAAACCGCGCGCGATTTGCTCGGGGGCAAGCATCCGTACCCGCGCCGCGGCCAGCTCAATCGCCAGCGGAATCCCGTCCAAGTCGTGGCAGATCTGCACGACGGCGGGCGCGTTGGCCGCGGTGATCGCGAAGTTCGAGCGCACCTGGAGAGCGCGGTCGATGAACAGCCGCACCGCGTCGGACTGGCCGAGCGCCTCGATCGGCTCGCGGCGGGCCTCGTCGGGCAACGACATCGAGGGCACCCGCCAAGACGTCTCGCCGGGCACCCCCAGCGGAGCTCGGCTCGTCGCCAGCATCGTCAGCGACGGGCAGGCACGCAAAAGCGGATCGGCAAGCTCCGCGCAAGCAGCGAGCAAGTGCTCGCAGTTGTCGAGCACGAGCAGCGCGCTGCGGTCGTGCAGATAATCAACCAGTACGTCGAGTGGCGACCGACCCGGCACCTCGGCCACGCCAGTTGCAACGATTACCGCCGCCGGCAGCAACCCAGCATCCTCGAGCCGCGCCAGCTCAACCCACCACACCCCGTCGGGATGGTCGTCGATCGCGTCGGCCGCCGCCTGCAGCGCCAGGCGCGTCTTGCCGCAACCACCCGCGCCCGTGAGCGTCAGCAGTCGCGCGCTCCCAAGCAGCTCCCGTACCCGTCCTAGCTCCGCGCGCCGTCCGACGAAACTCGTCAGCTCACCAGGCAGGCTGTTCGGCAGCGCATCGAGAGAACGCAACTCGCCGAAGTCCCCAGGGAGATCCGGGTGCAGCAGCCCGAACACGTGCTCCGGCCGCCCAAGATCGCGTAACCGGTGTACGCCCAGATCCTCCAAGCCCGCGCCGTCGGGCAGACGGTCGAGCACGAGATCGTGGGTCGCCCGCGACAAGACGACCTGGCCGCCATGAGCGATCGCGCGCAGGCGCGCGCAACGGTTGACCGCCCGGCCAAAATAGTTGCCCTCATCGCGCAGCTGCGCCTCGCCAGTATGCAGCGCGACACGGAGCTTCAAGGCCGCGCCCGCAGGCCAGGTCTCGGCGCAAAATGCGCGCTGGACGTCAAGCGAAGCGGCAAGCGCGTCCGACGCCAGCGTGAACGCCGCCACAACGCTGTCCCCCTCGCCCTGCTCGACCGGCCGCACGCCCCCGTGCAACGCAATCGCCGCGTCAAGCAGCTCGTAGTGACGGGCCACAGCGGCGCCCATCGCATCGGCTGCAGACTCCCACAGGCGTGTCGAGCCCTCGATGTCGGTCAGCATGAACGTCACCACGCCTACGGGGACGTGGAACGTGCGCTCGCTGACGATCGATCCATCCACGGGGGGCTCCCCCCACCACAGGGGCCGGCCTTTACGGCCGCCGGGCTCCGATTCTGTCACTACCCTGCCCCCGCCGTGCAGGGCAACGTCGACGAGACAGCGGACGCGCCCACGCGGTCCGTGCTGAGAACGCAGCTGACAGGAACTCTCCACACCATCTCGATCCAGCACCGTAGACCGCAAACCTGGACCAATACATCTGCCAGATGGGGTATTTTCGCGCCGCGAACGTCCATCGCCGTCTGCTCGACCTGCGACCCAAGGCGCGATCCCCCGATCCGCCGACGCCGAGCAGAACCGCCAGGCTGTCCCCAGATTCGGCCCCGGGTCCTTGCAGACTCGATCGGGTCGATGCGTTAGTCGGTGACCCCGAAGTGACTGCTGCGACAGGCGAACCGCAGCTGTCGTCGCGAGGTGACGGGCACTCTTCCCCCTTCATGCGCGAACCACGGCCGACCGGCGGCCAGCGTTATTGGCACCTGCCGGCTGCCAACAAGCGCCCGCTGTCGCTACGGCCGAGCAGCATCAGCTCGCCGACCACGTTCACGGACTGCCCTTTCGATCACAGAGCAGCCATCTCGGCCGTCCTCACCGCGTGACCGCTCCCGGACAAAGGGAGTCACGACGCCCGCGCTGGCTCCGCGTGCACGCGCCGACACGAACGCAGGTCTCGCGACCGTTGATGACGTCTGTCTCGCAACTCGCCAATTGCGGGGCTGTCGCCAGCCATGGTTCGAGGCGGACGCGATCACGGCTCGGGCGGAGCGGCGCCTGCCGCCGTCGCGTTGGAGGCGTGCGAGCCGGCCGGCCGCTTGCACGTGCCCCTGGGCGGTTGCGATCGTCCGGCCCAGCCGTCGGTATGGTCTCAGCCGGTTGCGCAGTGGCCGGTCGGCTCAGAGACCGTCGCTGCGGCGGGTCGAGGAGTGACCCTGCCGTCCGGGCGCGGGAATCCCCAGCGGGTGTAGAAGACCGTGCTGAGGTCCGCGCAGGCCGCGTAGCTTGCGGCGCGCTCCCAGTTCGTGACAGCCCCCGCGGTCGAGCTGGCTGCGGGCTCCCGGTCCACCGCCTTCCAGAAGCGACTGACGAAGGTGTCCCCGCCGTGTCTCGCGGCGAGCTGCATCATCAGCGACGCCCAGAAATCGGTTCCGCCGCCGAAGCTCGGGTCGGGCGACTTGTCCTGGGCCAGCGTCCCCGAGAACGTGAGCGACGGATTCGACTCGTATCGGGCGGACAGGCCTTCGACTTCGGATTGGAAGGTGGGGAACGGCGTTGTTCGGTTGAACGGCGCTCCGCTTAGGCCGGCGGCGGCCATCGAGCGGAACCGCATCCACACCGCGAATCCCGTCACAACGGTATCTCCCTGGTCCGGGGGCTTGAACGCCAGTTGCGGGCTCCAGAACCAGAAGCTCCGACCGAGCTCGTAGTAGAGCGCCTGGTCGTACAGGTCGTGCTGAGCGATCTCGTTGTAGCCGTCCTCGAAGTACTGGTTGAGTATCTCGGTGCCGTCCGCGCCGGGGTACGTGCAGGCAGCTGCGTGGCCGCTGAGGCACGAAACGCTCGACACCTCGGCGACCATGTCGCGCCCGTTGAGGGTGTATGCGTTGGTTGCGGGCACGCGGTGGGTGCTCTCCGCGTAGTAGCTCCAGGCGCGGTCGAGCGCCCCGACCAACCTCGTCATCACGCGTGGGTCGCGGGACGTGCCGGGCTCTACCAGGACGGTCACCGAGCCGCCCTGCCAGGGGGTGAGCATCTCGGCATGCCCGTTCTGCGCTTTGTAGTTGAGCGCCGGCAGCCGCCTGGCCCCGCAGTACGGGTCAAGCGAGACGCCGCGCCGCCATCCGGTGTAGTCGGCGGTCACCACCCCCTCGCTGTACGAGTTGACGCGTAACGCCGAGCAGTAGCGTGGACTCCGAAGTGACACGTGCGCACGAAAGCGATAGAGGTGGTTCTGTGAGCAGCTCGGTGTACACGACTGCACGTACAGCGTGCCGCTGCCGCGGGCCGTTGCGCCGCCGAAGGTCGACCAGTGGATCGCGCGGACGTACTCGCGCTGGGGCTCCGGGTTCGGGAAGCACGCCACCGTCAGGTGCCCGGGCCGGTAGGAGGTCGGATCGCATGCGGTCGTCAGGTAGACCGGCCCCGTCAGGCAGCGTGGGATCGGGGGACTGAACGCGCCCTCCATCCCGGGCGTGTCGACGTAGTAGTCGGCCACCCAGCGACCGTCGGTCAGCTTGTCCCACACATCGGACGAGGTCCCGTTGAGGCCCGACACCGGCTCCCCGACGCCCTGGCACACGATCTTCACCGGGTCCCCGTCGTGCAGAAGTCCCACCGAGACGTAGTGCGAATAGCCCGGTCCGGTGCGCACGTGCAACCCGCAGCCACCGTTCGCGCACGTGTGGTAGACGCGGTAGACGTAGAACTTCTTTCCGTGATGCAGCTTCCTGCGGGTGACGCTGACGATGAAGTATTCGTACGCACCACCGGTGCCCTTCCTCACGCCACGGGTGTCGACGACTTCCGCTCCGCGATAGCGGTAGCGCAGCCGCAGCCGGGCGAAATGCCCCGCCGCAGGATCAAACGCGCGCACCGCAACCGCGTGCGGCGAGAACTTCCCGCCTGCGCAGCTCGGGGTGCAGTTGTCGATCCACACCGCTCCGGAGCCGAGCGCCTCGGTGCCCGTCCAGCTCGACCACTTCAGATGGCCGTAGCTGGGGTACCTGCCGCTCCCGTCGAAGCCGCCAAGGACACCGGTACCGTCCCCCGTGTAGTCGACCTCCGCGGGCCTCACGGCGAATTGCTGCCCCGAGCCGGGCGTAAGCACCGTCGGTCGAGCGGCTGCGCTCGCGGACGCCGCCTTGGCGCTTGCAGACGCCGCGCCAGCGGTCAGCGCCGCCCCGACCGAAAGCGCAATCGCAGCGAGTGCAAATAACAGCGGCCCTCGGCGGCATCCAGCCATGACCCGCGTTACTTACCACATCCCGCGCGAGCGGACAAGCCCTAACGAGCGATGCCTCACACCGCCGAGTCGCGGATCGACAGGGTGGCGTTGCGAGTGGGTGAGGCTTGGTCGCGTGACCTGGTGGATCTCCGGGGACGGTTTGACCCCAAAACCTCATGGTCAGGCCGCGATGAGAAGGCGACGCTCGACTGTGAGGATACGTTCATCGCGGTGTGGCCCGTTGCAGAAACGGATGTGAGCGGCCGTCGCGTGGGTGTCGGTGTTCCAGTCGGGCGAAGCACAGCAACACAACCGCTGATACAGGGTGATCGCAAGCCTCACAACGCTTCACTTCACCGCGTCCAAGCACGAGCGCTCACGTGGTCTCCGATGTACAAGCTCTGCCTCAGCACGGCTGCTCTCATTAGCCATGACGAGACGGTTGGACCGGACGCAAGGATTCGCCCAGGAGCACGCGTCCGCTCCGATCTCGGCGGACGACCGGGTCCGACGGAAAGCACGCATCCGCCGCTCGCTGCGGCGGCGGTCGCGTTGGGCCGCCTCGGAGCCCGAGTGCTACGTGTGGATATGCGATGCGGACGTGCTCTGGCTTCAGGTCCGCGACCCGGTTACCGCGGTCGACCGCGCGTCAGCGACGGTGATCCTCGGGACGAGCAGTGTTGGCGCCGCATCGGGAACCCTAGACCGGACCGAACGGCTTTCCTCCGCGGGATCGGCCGAGCGCCGGGCGGAGCGCGGCGGGACGCCCGCCCCGGCCTCGCCCATGAAGAGAAGCGTCAGGCGGCGACCGTGTCTGTCGAGTCAGTTCGCGACGAGCTGAAAGCGCTAGCACAGGGTGGTGAGGCAAGTCGCGGCTAGCGCCCCTGCCCGCAGTGGGAGAAGCCCTTGCCCGCCAGGGCCTGCTTAGCCTGCTGAGTGAGCTGGCGAGCCTGAGTCGCGTCGCGCGTTACGGTGGCCGTGTCACCCGCGCCGATCGCGTCAGCCATACCCGAGATCTCTATCTTCTCCTGCTTGACTGCAGAGACGTACTGCCCCCAGGCTGTAGCGAGCGAAGGAGGCGGAGTGAGCGCCGCCAGCTGCTTGCCGGCCACCGCGAAGGCTCCTGAGGCAGTCTGGAGTATCTGCCGGGCGGCGGAGTTCGTAGTCGAGCTGTTGATCGTTTTGATCGGGGCGACCGCGGCGTTGGCCGCCCTGCACATGAGATCCGCGCTGGCAACGAACGCCGGCACGGACGTTCCTGAGGAGTTCCGCGTTGTGCTAGACGATGCCGATGACCCCGAGGAAGATGAACCACACGCGCCCAACGCGAGAGGCGCAGCCGCCAAAAGCACCAGAAACGGGCGTCGGCTCACGTGCCAAGGCTAACCAGCAACCGTCCCCGGTGTGATCGGTCTGACATCCCTACCGGTAACGAAACCACATTTCAGCCCTGCCTGACCCGAATCGAGAGTGCTCCTTCTTGATCAAGGCGTGCTCCTGGTCCGATCGGACCAGGAGCGCACGCCTGTGCGCCACCGCTCTCTGAGGCTCCGCACGGCGTACCTCCGAGGGCCAAGGCGAGAGTGGGGGCGCTGCGCTAGCGCCCCCACTCAACGTCGACGATCAGCAGTAGGTCGCCACGATCACGCCCGTGCCGTGATGCGACGGGTCAGGCGCGTAGCCTGGGTTCGTCTTGACCACGACGATGTGGATCGTGTTGCCTGCGATCGTGCTGCCGTTCTTGGTGACCTTGCTCGTGACGAGCGTGCCCATATAGGAGGGGACGCCGGTGGTCGGCGGCGGGCTGTTGCCGCCGCTTGTGCTCCAGTTACCGCCGCACGCGGCCGGCGGCGTCGAGGTCGGGAGGCTTACGGTCTTCGCGAATCCCTTGTCCGCCGGTGGCGCCTTGCCGCCGCTGAGCGAGTTCAGCGAGGACCAGTTATCCGCCCACCAGGTCACGGTCGTGGTTGGCGTCGCCGTCGCCACTGTCCTATCGCCGAGCGTGAACGCTCCCCGGGCCGGGAATGCGAACACGATTGCGGTCGTGCTGGCGCTGGAGGCCTTGTAGTAGCCATTACCCGCGAACGAGGCGCCCACTGTCTGCGAGCCGAGCGCTGTGTTCACGTGCGCGATCGTGCAGCTCACGTTGCCCGAGCTGTTGGTCGAGCCGGTGCAGGACTGCGACCCGAGGGAAAGCGTGACCATCTGGGACGGAACCGGCCCAGGCGACCCGCCGTCACCGTCGTTGTCGTTGGTTCCGTCCTCGACCATCTTCGCGGTCAGGGTCGCGCCCGAACCGCTGGCGAGGATGACCACCGGCCCCGTGTACGTCATCGTCGTCTCTTCTGCATTGGCGGTGAACGACTTGCTGTCGCTGCTGGCCGAGTACACGGAGTCGCTGGTGAAGTCGGCCTTGGCCGTGTAGGACCCGGCGGTGTCGCCGAGTGTCACCGAGCAGCTCGCGGTGCCGCTCGAGTCGGTCGTATGTGTGCAGCTTTCGGCCCCGACCGTGAACGTGATCTGCTCGTTGGGGACTCCGGTCGAGGTGCCGTTGTCGATGAGGGTCCCGGATAGCGTCACCGCGTCGTTGTAGTCGCCTTTCGTCGCGCCCGTGTACGTGGTGGTGGTCGGGCGCGTCACGACCGTCACCCCATGGCTGACCGAGGCGGTCTTGCCCGCGTCGTCGGTGACCGTCAGCGTGACCGCGTAGGTCCCGGACGACGCGTAGGAATGGGTCGCCGACGACGACGTCGTGCTCTCGCTGGTGCCGCCATCACCGAAGTCCCAGCTGTACTTGATGATGTAGCCGCCGGTGTCGTTGGACTGCGAGCCGCTTCCATCAAAGCTGACGGTGTCAAGCGCCTTCGGCGACGCCGGCGAGGAGCTAAACGCCGCCGTTGGGTCGACGGCTCCAAACGTCATCGAGCACCCGGTGATCGAGTTGTCCCACTCGGACTGGATCTCGTACGGGTTGTGGTTGATCAGAACGTCGTAGCTGCCATTCGTGTTGGTGCCTATACTCGGCCCGAAGTTGAGGTTGCACTTGTCGCCGTTCTCTCCGGTGTTGTTGACGTCGAACCAACCTCCGCCACTTGGATTGGTGATCGTCTCGTTGTGCTCGTGGCTGAGCGCGTTGATCAGCGTGTCGGCTGCGCTGTTGTTGGGAGCAGTCGGCACGATGTTGCAGTTGCCGTCAGCCCCGTCGGGCATATTCGCCCAGATGGTCAGGCCATTGCCCGCGTTGAACGAGGAGTGGTAGGCGCAGTACTCGCTGAACTTGCCCGTGCTGTCGGTGATACCTCCATACGGGCCGCAATCGGAGAAGTCGTCGAAGCACGTCTGTACCTTCTGGGGCAGGACGAGGGCGTAGATATCGTTGATCGAGCGTGGCAGGCTGTTTGCCTTGATGAACGCGTCGAGCTCGTTGGTCTCCTGCGTCTGGGTCAGACAAGCGGTCGCGGTGCCCTGCAGCGCGCAACTGCTGTTCCGCGCCGGGAAGGCATTCGTATCGGTCAGCGTCCCAGTGGACGTCGAACTGTAGAGGATGTTGCCGTTGGTCGTGTCCGAATACTGGGTGTCAGTGGCATACGGGTTGCTGACGCGGCCGCTGTCCGCCGCGACGTCGGTCAGATAACGCTCCGTCACGTTTTGGTAGTTGCCTTGGAACGAGAACCCGGTCGGTAGCCAGTAGATAATGTGGGTCGTGTTGGTGTGCTGGACCGGCCCGTTGTGGTACGTCATGTTGCAGGCCGGATCGGGCTGAGGCTGCGGACAGGTCACCGGTGCGAGCGGCGCCAGCCGCCCCGGACCCACCTTCGTAGCCGGACGTCCAGGTGGAATCGGAGCCGTCCCCTTCTTGAAGAAGACGCCGGAGGGCTTCCCCTGGAACTTGTAGTGCCGCTTGGCACTCGCCGTCCCGGCAGCCACCAGCGCACCCAGCAGTATGACAGCACAGAGCAAAATGCGCCCACGCATACGCAAGACCTCCCCAGCACTCCCCAGTATGTTCGGTCCCGGCGAGCCGCCACGACCCCACAGTTAGGTTGGTACCCTAACAACCCCGACCCCAGGCGGGGGATTATTTTTCGCGGAGGCACATACGTGATCTGGACCCCTCGCAGACTCCCCTCGCTTCTGGCAGCGGCGCTGGTAGCAACGGCACTTGGCGCGTGTGCGGCGAATGCTCCGCGCTCGAGCGCGCGCTCCGATCCGCCCCATGCCAGGTGCACGCGCGCACGGATCGGTGGGCGGATCGAGTGCCTCGCCGTCGGAAGGCGATGCAAGCCCAACTACAACCACGCCTACGGCGAGTACGGCTTTGTCTGCAAGCGCGCTAAAGACGGGTCCTACCGATTGCACCAGCGGATCTTCCAGGGCCCTCCAGTGCCGGCGCCGAACGGCACTGGCTCAGGCTAAGAACTTCCCGCAGCGCCGGATACACGTCGCAACGCCGGGCCGCGCACCAGATCGTGCTGTGGCATTTGTGGGGCGCGCCACGACCCGGGCGAGCGCTTAGTCGGGGTTGGCGCCGCATTGCGGCCTGCGAGAGACTCAGATCGGCTTGGGTCGCTGGCAAATCTGCCATAGGTTGCCCCGCAGTCGCGGTAAATAATGGTCCGCAGCGAAGAGCTGCGGACATGCGAATGGACTGCGACTTAGACCCGTTTGGCGCGACGCACTGGACGAAACGCGCCTGCCGAATCACATTATGATTCCGCACGACGAGAGCGACTATCGCCCTTCAACACGGGCGATCCGGTCTCTGAGGGGTCCTATTGACAGGAATGTGACAGGTTTTGCCGGCCCCACTGCAAGCGTTCGGCTCTAAGAAAGCCCGCTGAGCGCCGTAGGAGTAATGCGGCACCGAGGTAGACCCGGTATCCGCGGCTCGGGACCGATCGCGGACTATTCCAGAAGGACTACGGAACAGCTTATCCCTGGGCCGCATGGCGGTTTCATCGCGAGCGATCTCTACCGATATGACCGTGTACTTCGGCGTGGCAGTGTCGTACTCAAACGCTAATTTCGGCCCTGGAATCACCTGGGTCCCAGACGGTGTTTCCATCGACTCTGCCATCGCTGTCTGTGTTTCGCGCGTCCCAACCGCAGTAGGACTGACAGGCTTCAGTCGCCGGTCAGTGGTACCGGGTCCACCATCAAGCCGGCTCCGACGCGAGCGACGCGGAACAGACCGGCGGCGCCCTCGACCTCGAGGAGGTCCCCGACCCCGACTCGCTCCGCGTTGTCCGGGGCGACGCCGACGAGCGACGCGTTCAGGAGCCTGACCTGGTCAGGACCGTGCCCCTCGATCAGCTGCACCCGGCAGAGCCGGTCCTCTATCACCATCTGCGCTGACTGTCGGATTCCGTGCTGCCCGTCCACGAATGTCGGTCCTGACGTCGCGGGCGGGCTCGGCCACGCTTCCGGCGATATTCGGTGCAGGGGACGAAATAACGGTCCATTGAGCACCCGCCTCGGCGCTTCCGCTTATTAGCTTCTGTGCCAGGGCGCTTGGCTCTCTGGGGAGATCGAAAGGCGTGGCTTGCCGCCACGCCACGAAGATTCCCTGTCAGCCCGAATGAGCAGCGTAGGCCTAGCGCGTACGTGCTCGTGTGATGGTGGGTTGACAAACGACTGCGCTGGTGGTTAGGGTCGTGGGTGGGGATTGGGGCTCGCGCTTGGAGTCGTCGCGCCGTTGGAGGCATAGATAAGGAGGATGCAGTGACCATCGTTGCCTTGGCGCGCCTGCGGCGCGTGCTGGCGACTGACGCCGGAGTTTGGCCCGGCGCGTCACTTCATTTCGTAATCGGTTAGGGAAAGGAGTCGCAATGTCGCAGCGAAAGCTGCTTGCCGGCGTCGCCACGCTCGGTCTCGTTGTGGTGGCCAGCGCCTCGGCGCTGGCTGATGGGAGTTCACCAAGGCACACGACGATCAATGCCGTGACGTCGACCAAGGTCAAGATCAATCGCTACGTCCAGGATGGGACTCGTTGGGACAACGACGTCTATTTCATTAGGTCAGGCGGGAGGATCACGATCGCCAACCTGGCCGCTTCCGACGGTCCGCACACGTTCAGCGTGGTCAAGAAGAGCCAGCGGCCGCGGACGACCAAGGCGATCCTCAACTGCAGGATCTGTGGGACGATCGCCAAGGAGTTCGGGGCCAACCCGAATTCGCCTAAGCCGCCGAAGTTCCTGTTCGTCAACAACGGCAAGGGCACCAACACGCCCCCGAATATCGACGGGCCAGGTGACATGGCCTTCATTGCACCGAAGCAAAACGCCAAGGTGACGCTGAAGGTCACCGCGAAGCCGGGGACCACGCTGTATTTCATCTGCGCCGTTCATCCGTGGATGCAGGCGAAGCTGGTCGTTGAGAAG
The DNA here is from genome assembly GCA_963734775.1 of uncultured Solirubrobacterales bacterium. Lineage (GTDB taxonomy): Bacteria > Actinomycetota > Thermoleophilia > Solirubrobacterales > Solirubrobacteraceae > Palsa-465. Next base: position 30,293 of record CAVTJE010000010.1, on the reverse strand, counting down.
TAGGCGTAGGGTGGCCTCGGCAGAGGCTCGGCGAGGGCCGGGCCACTGCCGGGCCGAAGTCGCCGCGCTAGAGGGCCACGGCGTAGGGCATACGTAGGGCGGAGTGCAAAACGCCTCGAAAGCCCACCGCCCCCAGACAGCAATAAAGCCCCGGATTAGCGGGGCTTTTTGTTAGCGCGCCCGGAGAGATTCGAACTCCCGACCTTCGGTTCCGTAGACCGACGCTCTATCCAGCTGAGCTACGGGCGCCTGCGGGCTCGATTCTAAACGCGCTTCAGTATCCGGCGCGCACGGCAAGCAGTTTCAGTGCAGGTGCCCGCTGTCGGTCTCGGCTGCGAGCTTGAGCACGTGGGAGAGCGACAGCTTGCCGGGCGGCGCCTCCTCCGTCGCGAGGACGCTGACCATCCTCCCGGCGCCGCCGCCGGTTGCGACGAAGGCGATCACGCCGATCTTCTTCAAGGCCGGCTCGCCGACGCATTCCGGCGGGCCGACCCAGTTGTCGTACTCGATCTTCGAGTCGCACCTCTCCTCGCCCGACGATGTGATCGTGCCGGAATAGAAATCCTCGTCCCGCGTGAACCGGAGCTTTGGGTGCACCGAGTCGAACTCGAGGCCCTGTTCGTGCGCGCTTCGCTTGAGCAGGCTCACCTGGAGGTCGAACAGGTGTCGCGTGGTCTGCAGGACGGAGATGTTCAACGACGAGTAGTACTTGATCTTCTGATAGGGCACGCCGGTGGTGGCGAGCTCTGACGCGCGCTTCTTGCTCACCCCGTAGTAGGTGCAGTTGCGGCCGTGGGCCAGCGTGCTGACCTCGTAGAGCTTGCCCACTCCGAGCAGGTGGCTGACCTTGGTGGTTGAAAAGGCCTTGCAGGTGGGGAACCCGTGGCCGGTCTTGCCCGTGGCGCTCGCCGCCCATCCGACCAGGCCCAGGATCAAGAGGAGCGCGGCGAGCCGGCGCATGCGGAGCAGGCTACAGCGACGGCGGGCGACCTGCAGCCTTACGCGTGGCTGGGGGCGTCTTCCGGCAGGTAGAACCGCGCGACAGTGAAGCCGATCAGCATCGGCACGTGGACGGCGAACACGACCAGCGAGAGGGTGAGGACGATCAGCGGTCCGCCGCTCAAGCTGTCCTTGACGAAGGCGTACAGGATCAGTGCGGCGATGACGACGTAGGCGAGGAGCGCCCACTTAGCCACCTCCAAGAAGCGCGCCCAGGGGAAGTCCTTAATCCGGGACAAGAGGATCATGTTGAGCGCGAGCAGGGCGATCGACGCGATCAACAACGCCACGGCGGGACCGAGCGGGACGTGCTGGGGCAGGTGGGCCGAAAGGTAGATGCCGCCGATCACGATCAGCGCCAGCGAGGCCATACCGAGCTCGGTAACGGGCGGAAGGCGGCGCTCGGTCATCCCGACGCGAGCTTGGTCATGATCACCAGCGTCGCCACCTGCATGAGGCCGAGGACGCCGGCGCAATAGATGAAGCGCTTCATGAGCTTCTCGATCACGTCGGGCCGGGGCCGGGGCTTCTTCAGCTCGATCGAGCACCGCGATGTTGGCCGGCTCGAGCAACCCCAGGGCCAGGACCGCCATCACGCCGACGACGATCATGCTGGCCACGACCCAGCCGTGCAGCGGGTACGCCGTCAGGTTCGTCCCGAGCTTGGTCGCCAGCTGCCAGCCGGCGGCGAGCGTGAGCGTCACCACGGTCGGCATGATCAGGACCATCTTCGGCATCAGCCGGGTCGTGAACTCGACGCGCGCGGGGATCGACATCTTGCCCATGATCGGCCCGAGGACAAGGCCGAGGAACAGATCGATGATCGTCCAGGCCGCGCCGCCAGCCACGTGCAAGAAGGTCAGCGGCCACAGTTTGTTGACGGCGATGGCCACGACGAGGAAGACGAGGGCCACCGCGACAAGGATCAGGCCCTTGCGGGGAACGATCTCAAAGTCGGGTCGCTCGATTGCCCCCGGTGGCGGGCCGCCCTCGGCCCGTGGTACTGCGACAGTCGCCATGCCTGCCGCCAATCGTAGGTTGCGCGGCGGCGGATGGCAAGCTCCATCGTCGACCAGGGCACGCCATCGCCCAGGGTGATCCGACTTTCTCCTTCGGGCGGGCGTGACCCTTTACAAATCGTCGATGCCAGGAAAGCCGGCGGCCCCGTCGAAGCAGGCCGCCGCCAGTAGCGCTGGGCCCATGTCGCCCGTGAACAGCGTGTAGCGCCCGCGGCCCGTGCGGGCACGCATGAGCTCGACCTGATCGAGTGCGTGCATCGCGAAGGCCCGGGCCCGGTCGAGCCAGCGCTCGTCCCCCGTGCGCCGAAGTAGGGCGAGGAAGGCGAAGCCGTTGCCAGCCGTGCCGTGACACAAGCCCGCGCCGTGGATCAGGGGACCGGCGTCCCAGACCAGCTCGCCGCCCGCGGCCAGCAGCACCGTGTGGAGCTCGTTGTCCGGGGCCACGTTGGCGAGCGAGGTGATCATGCCGGGGGCGCCGTGGCACCACTGCACGCGGGGCGCCGCGTCCGTCCGGGATCCGGTCGGCAGCACAGGCCAGTTGGCAGCGTCCCCGTCAAGGATTGCGAGCGCCCGCGTCGTGGCCAGCGCCCGAGCCTCGACGGCGGGCGTGTCGTCGAGCCAGTCGGGAGCCTCGAGCAACGCGAGCACATTTCCAGCGAAGCCGTGCCCGGCTCCCACGTAGCGCAACTCCTGGTCGTAGAGGTCCTGGGTCCAGAGCCCGTCGGCCTCCTGGCGCGCCAGCAGCGTGCGCGCGCTCTGGCGCCACAGCTCGGCGAAGCGCTCCTCGCCCGTGCGGCCGTGCATGGCACGAGCGGCCAGCATCGTGCCGGGCGCCCCGAGGAGCAGCTCGTTCGAAGGGTGCGCGATGTTCGAGGCGATCACCTCGGCGATGGCGTCCGCGGCGGCGGCCGAGGGCGCCAGGCGGTGGGTGACGAGGAGAATCCCGCTCGATCCGACCAGCAGGGACGCTCCGGCACCCTCCTCGTCGGGCGACGCGAGCGCGGCCTCGTGCAGGCCGTCGACGATCGCGGTGCCGTCAAGCGTGGAAACGTGGACGCCGGCGTCGGCGAGACGCATGAGTGCGTGCAGCATCCCGGTGGCGCCCAGGTACAGCCCGCGCAGCCTGCCGTCGGCCGGCGTGCCTGGCTCGTCGTCGGCCGGGTGCAGAGGCCACAGCCCCTCGCGATCAAAGGCGGACTCGGCGTCGCGGCACAGAGCCGCTATCGCGTCGCGGGCGCGAGCCTCGCTCCACTCCCGCCCATCGAGCGGCTCGTGGCGCTCGGGGTCATACAGGGCCTGCATAAACAATCCTCGGAGCGGAGGGGGCGGGATTCGAACCCGCGGTCCGCTTGCACGGACTCTGGTTTTCAAGACCAGCGCATTCGACCACTCTGCCACCCCTCCGGGGAATGGGTCCGATGCTAGCTGTGCACGGGGGCCGGGTGGCTGTGGATGGCGGCGTCTCCAGGGGTGCTCAACCGCTCGACTAAACTGCGAAGGCTCCTTGGAGAGGTGGCCGAGTGGCTGAAGGCACTCGCCTGCTAAGCGAGTAAGGGGTTCACACTCCTTCGCGGGTTCGAATCCCGCCCTCTCCGCTTCGCTGAAGTTCCTGCGAGCGACCAGGTTTCCTGGAGTGGGTATCTTGCACGCGGGCCGAGGCTGTTCTTCTCAAATGGCAGCAAAATGGCAGCAACAGCCTTCGGCTGACCGGACGCTGCGAGCAACAGACCGGGATCGCTCCGTTCGGACGGCTGATCGAGCAGGTGATGACCCGCGACCCGTACGGCAACGTCAAGCGCGTGTTCTGGATCGTCGACAACAGCAGCTCGCACGCCGGACAGGCATCAATCGAGCGCCTCCAGACCGAGTGGTCGAACCTCGTGCTCGTGCACCTCCCGTTCCACGCCTCGCGGCTGAACCAGATCGAGCTCGTGTTCTCCGTGATCCAACGCAAGGTGCTTACCCTGAACGACTTCGCAAGCCTCCAAGCGATCGTCGACCGCCTCGACCCGTTCGAGCACCATTACAAGGTCCACTGGAACGGTGTGGCGATCTGGTTCACGCGCCGCGACCTCGAAGCCCTCATCGTGCGCGTCGCCCAATACGAACCCCGACTCACGCTCGCAGCCTGATCACCCACGAACTAATGACCGAGACCCCTTAGCTTAGTCAGGGCGAAGTGACCGCTCGCCCCGCCGATCACGCGGTGGTTGTGCCGGCACGGCCTCGCGGCTCGATCCAACGCGGGAGGTGAGCGGGCGGAACCCCACGAGAACGAGGTCCTGAACACCGAGGCGCAGCGGCCTTATCGGCAGCGCAAACGCGAGGGTCGCGCTAGCGTGCGGACGCTGCTCGAGGCCTGAGCTCGCTCGGCGCCGGTTCGCTCGCTACGAGCGCATAGCTCCCGGACGCGGGCGCGCCGCTCCCGACCGGCCGTGGATCGTGGTTGGCCGCGAGCATCGGACCGTTGACGCTGGAGGCCAGGAGCCCCCGAGCGACCTGACCAGATACCTCGGGCTCCGGTCGGCTGAGACGGTCTCCGCGTATGCGCTCCCCGCCCCGCGGAACGACGGGCACGATGACGGCAGCCGCTCCGCGCACCGGGGCCGCGGGGGCTTGGCTCTGACACGCCCGCGTCGCGCCCGCGCTGTGCCCGTGCCGGACGCAGGGCAGTTCGCTCGAGGACGGCTCACGACGATCTGAATGGCCAGTGGTTTGATGACGGTCCGGAGCTGAGCGGGGAATGCCCGAGCAATTACTCTCGGCGGCCGGGCGCAAATACAGGGAATGGGGGTGTAGCTGAGGGGTTCGTTTGGCAAAGGGGTTGCCCAGGCGTAGGCTCCGGGGGTGCCCCACGTTGAAGCGGCACATTTACGCGCGGCCGCTACCCACGATCGGGCCGCTGCTCACCATGAGCAGGCGGCGGAGCTGTTCGATGGCATGGGTCAGCGTTCCATGGCTAGGTCGGCGCGGGCTCATGCGCGCTTGGACCGTGAGGGTGCTGTGGTCGAGCGCCTGCACGCGCAGCAGCGACACGAGTGGATCGCCTCGCGCGCACAGGACGCCGCCTCTAAGACAGACGTCTATCGACACGCCGCGGTTGAGGCCCCCGAGTTCGGGCATCTCACGTTCTGGACGATCCGGCCCGAGTACGCAGAGTGGCTCGCGAGGTGGGAGACCTCCGGTGACACGCTGCCCGAGTCCCGACCTTACCTCGCGAGGGTCACGGTGGGGGAGGACATTGAGTCGTGGTCGATAAAGGAAATCCAGCGTCTCTACGGCAAGTCCCTACGCCCAGAGGACGTCATAGCCTGGGCGAAACGCAACGCTCGGGATGCATCCCGCTGGGTCCAGTTCACCGATCACGGCGATGCCTGGAACGGCGCGATGCTCTACCTAGGCGACGAACCGCTCGCAGCCCAGCCCGCGCCGGCGCTCCGCTGACTCGCGCACAAACTCGCGCGCACCCCAGAACGCCAGGGACGCATTCACGGGGCTTCACGTTAGTACCGCTACCGGGATCGTCACCCTGTCGCACCATCGAAAGGAGGCGGTTTGCAGAGACGTCTTGCCGCGGATCTACGTCGGGTGTGAAAGCCCGCTTAGCGGGACCGTCCCTCCTCCAAAGGTTTGGCCTGACCGGCGCCGAGAGGGCTGGTTCTCGATCCAAGCAGCCACGCGACCAGCTACGACGACGGCTGGTGCTCCGTCAGGGGGAAGCAGGAGAAGCCGCGCCCTCCGAACGGCGAGGAGGAGGTGCGCGGCCAGGCATGGGTCGAGACTCGCTTTCGCTCTCGCCCGGGCGTCAGGCCCACGACGTCGTAGCTGGTTGTGTCCCAGGCTCAGCGAGCGTCGTCGCTGCAGCCACGTCAAAAGTCGTGCGGCGGAGCCGAGATTCAGTCGTATGACTCAAGAGGATCCCGGGGCTTCTGGTCACGATCCCGGCTGCGACTCCGAGACAGTCTTTGCGAGGGAGACCAGGCATCACCGCGGTAGCCACCGATAGCGCACCCGTCAGCTGGCCTGGCGCTGCTCCGTTTACGTCTGTGTCGGGCCGTCAGCGCGAACGGGCGGCTCTGGACCAGGTGCGGCTCGACGTCCGTGCGAGCCGAAGCCGCGTCCTCGTCGTCCGGGGTGAGCCCGGGATCGGTAAGACGGCATTGCTCAACGATTTCTGCCGGCGAGCCCGCGATGTCTTCGTGATTCGTGGGGTCGGCATCGAATCAGAGTCCGAGCTGGCCTTCGCAGGCCTTCACCAGGTTTGCTCCCAGATGCCGGAAGACAAGCTTGAGCTGCTCCCCCAGCCGCAGAAGGAGGCGATCCGGGTCGCTCTCGGCCACAGCCGCGGCAGCGCCCCTAGTCCGTTGCTGCTTGGAACGGCGATGCTGAACTACTTCGCGGATATTGCCGAAGAGCGGCCGGTGATCGCGGTGATTGACGACGCTCAGTGGCTGGACCGAGCCACGGCGCAGACCTTGGCGTTCGTCGCGCGAAGGCTCGACACGGAGTCGGTAGGGCTGCTGTTCGCCGTCCGGGAGCGCTGCGAGCAACTACAAGGACTGCCCGAGCTGGTCGTGTGGGGACTGGCCACCGCCGACGCGCACCAACTGCTCCGCTCGGCGCTCCTGACGCCTGTCGACGAGCGGGTACGGGAGCGGTTCATCGTGGAGACGATGGGCAATCCGCTCGCCATTCTCGAGCTGTGCCGCACATTGACTGATCTCGAAAGCGCTTCGGGGCTCCGCGACTCACGTGGGCTCTGGGCTCGGCTCGAGGAGACGTTCGAGCGTCGTTTCGAGACTCTCAGTCCGGCGGCGCGATCGCTGTCGTTGATCGCTGCGGCCGAGCCCCTCGGTGACCCGATCCTCGTGTGGCGCGCTGCCGAGCTTCTGGACATTCCGCGCGCTACTTCCGATGAGTTGGAGAACGCCGGCCTGCTCCGGATGGACGCGCGGATTGTGTTCCGGCATCCCCTGGTTCGGTCAGCGATTTACCGGCACGCTGAGGCGGAGGCTAGGCGCTGTGTCCACCGGGCGCTGGCCGAGGCGATCAACGTGGCTTTCGATCCTGACCGGCGCGCTTGGCATCGTGCGCTCGCGGCCCAGGGCCCTGATGACGAGATCGCGGCCGAGTTGGAGCAGTCGGCGGGACGAGCAGCACGACGCGGAGGGCTTGGTGCGAGCGCTGCGTTTCTCGAGCGGGCCGTGTTGCTCAGCGAAGATGCCGAGAGCCGCGGCCGACGAGCCCTGGCCGCAGCGGAAGCTAAGCTGGACGCGGGCCAGCCGCAGCGCGCAGAGGAGCTGCTCTCGATCGCGAAGCTCGCCACGCAGAGCGAGCTCGAGGTCGCGCAGCGCGAAGTGTTGGAGGCACGAGTGGCCTACATGCGCGGTCGCGGGCGAGATGCCCCGCCGCTTCTGCTGAGCGCGGCGATGAGGCTGAACGCCCTCGGCGGAGAGAGCAGTCGCGACACGTATCACCACGCGATGCTCGCCGCCCTATATGCCGGGCGGTTGTCTACCGGGACCGATGTCGATGATGTCGCCGCCGCCGCCCGCGTCTCGTCGAACCATCGACCACTCAGCCTGAGGGACCTGTCGATCCAAGCTATCTCGACGCTCCTCATCGACGGACACGCTGCTGCTACGTCACTGATCCTCCAGCTCTTTCAAGCTGTTCGAGATCGGGAGATGTCAACGCCCGACGACGTGGAGCTACTCGCTTGGTGCTCTCACCTTGCCGCGGTCGTCTGGGACGACGAGGCGCGGGTCGAGCTGTCAGAGCGTGCGCTGCAGCTCGCTCGCGACGCTGGGTGTCTTTCAGCTCTCCCGATTGCGTTGACGAGCCGGGCGGGCACGTATGTGGCGGAGGGCGACTTCGCGAATACCGCATTGATGGTGCACGAACTCAAGGAAGTCAGCGATGCCACCGGCATGCCGGTCATGCCATATGCGGCAGTCGCTCTCGCCGCGTACGGACCACCTGAACCCGCTCTTGCACTCATACTCGGAGCCCGTCAGACGGCAGTGGAGCGAGGCGAGGGGCTTCTGGTTACGTTCTGCGACACGTCGGAGGCAATCCTTTGTAACGGTCTCGGTCGCTATGACGACGCCTTGCGAGCTTCCCTATCCGCGTATTCCGACCGACTGCTCTTCTTCCCATGGCTACTGGGCGAGCTAATCGAAGCGGCGTTGCGGTCCGGCCACCCGGAGCGCGCGGCCGCGGCGCGTGCCGACCTCCGCGCGCGGGCTGCGATGGCGGATACACATTGGGTCCGCGGCATCGAGGCCCGATGTGAAGCCCTCTTCAGCAACGGCCAGGATGCCGAGCGCTTGTACCGCACCTCGATCGAGCATCTGCAGCACACACGCATACGGAAACACCTGGCGCGGTCACACCTTCTCTATGGGGAGTGGCTGCGTCGGGAAGGTCGGCGCGTGGACGGACGACATCAACTTCGGACCGCGCACGCCATCTTCGACGCTCTTGGTGCCGTCGGCCTCACCGAACGGGCGGCGAAAGAGCTCGCCGCGACCGGCGAGACGGTCCGCAAGCGGGCAAACGTCCGCAACAACGAGAACGAGCTTACGGCCCGCGAGGCGCAGATCGCACGGCTGGCGTCAGCCGGGGTGTCGAACCGTGAGATCGGGCAGCAGCTGTTCATCAGCCACCGCACCGTCGGGTACCACCTCGCGAAGGTGTTCGCGAAGCTCGGCGTGAACAACCGAGCCCTGATCCGTGAGGACATGCTCGGAGATGGCTTTGCGGAAGACAGGTCGCGCTGACTGGTCAACGACAGACGCGATCAGCCGCTCGTCGTTCGTAGCGTCCCGCCTGTCGTTGTCAACCACACAGGAGGGATCTCATGTCAGACAAACCCAGCATCGTCTTCTGCCACGGAATCTGGGCCGACGGTTCGTGCTTCAGCAAGCTGATCCCGCCGCTTCGGGCGGAGGGGTACGAGGTGATCTCCGCCCAGTACAACCTCGACACAGCCCAGAGCGACATTGACGCCGTGATTCGCACGCTCGACCGTGTTTCGAGCCCGTCCATCCTGGTCGGCCATTCCTACGGCGGCGCCGTTATCACCGGCGCCGGAATCGACGACCGCGTCGTCGGACTCGTCTACGTCGCCGCGGTCGCGCCCGATGAGGACGAGACCGCAGCGAGCCAGCAGGCCAAGTACCCGACCACCGAGTTGTTTGGGCAGATCGAACTCGCGGACGGCCGGATCTGGATGCTCCCCTCCGGCATCGGGTACTTCTGCGGAGACCTGCCTGAAGAGGAGCAGCAGGTCGTGTGGGCGACCGCGACGCCCCCCGCCGTCGAACTGTTCAACGAGAAGCCCAAAGGCACCGCGTGGCGGACGAAGCCAAGCGCCTACATCGTTGCCAATAACGACCACGCCGTTCACCCAGATCTGGAGCGAGCCTCGGCCGAGCGCATGGGCGCCACGACCTACGCGGTCGACAGCAGCCACGTGCCGATGCTCTCCCAGCCCGACGTCGTTCTCACCGCAATCCGCAACCTCGCGGCAACCCTCCAAAGAACCCCGGCGATGGCGTAATTCGCTCCGTCCTCTACGACGGCGCAACCACGACCAGTCCTCTCCAGCAGGGTTCTGCGGTCAGGCGGGGCGGCGTTCGCCCCGCCTGACAGCCCCGCCCAAAGGAGGTCGACGTCATGCTCGTTGATCGAATCTCACTCACGAACAAGTCAACAGATCCAGCACACCGGCCGTTCCGGCCGATCGCTGGTTCCCTGCTCGGTCGCCAGCTCACGGTCGAATTCATCGGAACCGTCATCCTCGTTCTCACCGTCGGCCTGTCGACGTCGAGCAAGGGAGCTAGTGATCTTGCCCCGCTCGCGATCGCGTCGGCGCTGATGGTGATGGTGCTCGCGGGAGGTCACATCTCGGGCGTGCACTACAACCCGCCGTGAGCTTCGCCACGTTGCTCGCCGGCAAGCTCCACCGGCGTCAGAGGGCTCGTTACGTCCTCACACAGCCGGCGGCCCGAGCCCTCGCCGCGCTGCTCGTCCGAGCCTGGTGCGCCTTCGCGAATCCGAGTTCGTCGCCGAGTGCCGCGAGATCAGCGACGACCGCATCGCGCTCGCCCCTCGTGAGCAGCTCGTCGATGACGTTCTCCGCGTGCTCCTCGAGCCAGTCGGCGAACCGCTCGTGCAGCTCGGCACTCGTCGCCTTCGGCAGGCCGTCGTAGGCCGCGTCCCGGATCAGCCGGTGACGGAGGCAAGATGCATCGTCGCCGAGGCGTTCTGCTGGCCTGAATGCTGCTCGGGTGCCCGGGTTGCCCGAAGGAGAAGCCGCGAACGATGCATTGCGGGCCATGACGCGCCTGGTGGTTACTGAGAGTGTCAGCCTGTGTCTCTCGCCTTGATGGGATCATCGAGCAGGTGATCCGGAGCGCGCGCACCGAGGACTTGCCGAGGCTCCGTGATCTCGAGCGGGCAGCCGGCGCGATGTTTCGCGACCTCGGGATGGATGCGGTCGCCGGCGACGAGCCACTGCCGATCGGGGAGCTCGCCGCCTTTCAAAGCGCCGGCAGGGTGTGGGTGTTCGTCGATGACCTCGACAGCCCCGTGGCCTATCTGCTGGTGGGGGCGATCGATGCAGCCGCCCACATCGAGCAGGTGTCCGTTCATCCTCAATCAGCGCGGCGAGGCGTGGGCGCGATGCTGATCGAAACGGCGGCCCGCTGGGCGAGGCAGCGAGGCCTTGAGACGCTTACTCTCACGACCTATCGGGACGTGCCATGGAACCGTCCCTACTACGAAAGACTTGGCTTCCGGATCGTCGCCGAGGGCGAGATGACCGCTGGGCTTCGCGCGCTTCGCGCCCGAGAGGTCGCGCTCGGGCTCGATCGGTGGCCACGAGTCGCTATGTGGCGTCCCGTTGACGCGCGAACCACGAGTGCCTCAACTCGCATAGCGGCAAAGCCGCAGTCACCCTGACACCGCCAGCTGTCCCGTCGGCACAAACCAGAAGCCACGGTGCCGCTCGACGCGGATGCCTGGTCGCGACGCTGGTGTTGCTTTTGTTTCCAAGATCTTCCTCGGTTTGGACTGGACGACCGTAGCCGGGGGTTGATTGTGCGCCTATGGCGTGCTTGATCTGAGGACGACCTCGTCTCTATCTGCGACGTGATCGACGGCCCACTTTCCGGTTTGGTCGAGTTCGACGGCGGCGCTGACAGCAGCGCGGCCGAGCGCGTTCGCGTAGGTTGGAAACGAATAGGGGACCAGCGCGAGTTGCTCGACGGGCATCTGCGCGGCCATCGCCGTCGCGGCCAGCTGCGCGAGCTCGACCGCTCGTTCTCCGACGATGTGGCAGCCGAGGATGCCGTGCAGCTGGCGATCGACGATCAGCTTGCAGAACCCCGTCTCGCGGCCATCGATGATCGGTCGCGGGAGCGAGCCAAACGGCACGGTTGCCACCACCACATCGTGGCCCTGGCGGGCGGCGCCTTCGGTGAGGCCGACAGACGCGTACTCGGGGTCGGTGAAGCTGCCGATCGGGCTCACCTGCGCGGGCAGCGTGGTCCCTCGCTCCGAGCACAGCGTTGGTCGCGGCGATTACCGCCTCGCGGACGGCCTCGTGCACGACCATCGCGCGGCCGGTGACGTCACCGGCGGCGAAGATGTGGGGCGCTGTGGTCCGCAACTGGCTGTTGACCTCGACGTACCCGCGCCGATCGGTCTGGACGCCGGCTCGGTCGAGGTTCGAGCCCGGCGGTGGCTGCCACCCATCCAACCGCGACCACAGCGACCGTGGCGTCGACACTATCCGCCCGACCGTTCGCCGAGTGAACGAGTCTCACCCCGCTGGGAGAACGCTCAAAACGGTCGATCACTCCGGCATCCTCGACGATCCGGACGCCTGACGCGCGCAGGGCTGCGCTGACCGCTGTGGAGACGTCCTCGTCTTCGCTGATCAAGATGCGCGGAGCCACCTCGACGATGCAAACGTCAGAGCCGAACGCGTTGAAGATCGAAGCTACCTGCACGCCAGTCGCGCCGGCACCGATCACGAGCAGAGACGCCGGAACAGCGGACAGGTGCCACGCATCGCTGTGCGTCGCAGTCAGATCAAAGCCCGAAACCGCCAGCCGCCGCGAGGTCCCACCGGTACAGAGGATGATCTTGTCCGCTACAAGCCGCGGCGCGTTGTCACTCTCGAGCGTGTGCGGGTCGACGAACCGTGCCGTGCCGGCCCGCTCGTGGATCGCGACTCCGGCAGTGTCGAGATCGTCGTGCAGCAGCGAATGCCTGCGCACGTCCTCTGTCACCTCATCGACGCGAGCCAGCAGTCGAACGTAGTCGAGCGAGGGCTCGTCAGAAGCAATCCCGTAGCGTCGCAGCTGCCTTGCCTCGCGGATCAGCCGCGCGGCCTGAGCGAGCGTGCGCACCGGGACGGGCCCGTCGTTCGCGGCCATGCCTCCGAACTCGTCGCGGGTGATCAGCGCCGTGCGCGCCCCGAGCCGAGCCGCCCGCAGCGACGCGATCACACCAGCCGGCCCGGCACCGACGATCACCACGTCAAACATGTTGGCCGGCGATGAAGCCATCGTGCGCATCATCGAAACCGCCGCCCCGATCGTCATCCCCCGAATCGGATGAGGCGCCCACGACGACGCGACGCGAAAATGCAGATGTGCGCGCGATGACCGTCGAACCCAGCCCCGCCGACCCCGCCGACATCGACGTAGACGTGGACGTCGTCGTCGAGTCGTGGTGGACCTAACGGCATGACAGCGCCCGAAGCGACGCCATGGTCGAAAACACCGGGGCTGCTGAGCGAGGGCCCTCGCTGGCACGAAGAGCGCCAGGAGCTGCTGTGGATCGACATCCTGGGCCGGCAGATGCACCGCGGGACGCTCGCGGCCAACGGAACCTTGGAGCACTTGGAGACAATCTCGATCGACCGGCACATCGGCGCTGTCGCGCCTGCAATCGGAGGCGGGTATGTGCTCGCCGCCGGACCAGGATTTCTGTTCATCGACGGCGCCGGGTCCGTCCACGAACTCGCCCAGCCGGAAGCCGGCCGCACTGACGTCCGGATGAACGACGGTGCGTGCGACCCGCAGGGACGCTTCTGGGCCGGGACGATGGCTTATGACGAGTCGCCCGGAGCCGGCTCGCTGTACCGCCTCGAACTCGACGGAAGCTGCACAACCGTGCTCACCGGCCTGACGATCTCCAACGGCATCGGGTGGAGCCCAGACGCCAGCACCATGTATCTCAACGACAGCGGCACCGGCCACGTCGACGCGTTTCACTACAACAACTCGACCGGTGCAATCACCCAACGCCGCACGCTCGTACACATCGACCAGCCAGGGGCTGCGCCCGACGGGCTCACCGTAGACCAAGACGGCGGAATCTGGGTCGCGCTATGGGGCGGCGCGGCCGTCAACAGATACGGACCCGACGGATCGCTCCTCGCCAGCGTGCCGATCCCCGCAGAACGACCGACCTCCTGCGCGTTCGGAGGACCCGAGCTGGCCACCCTGTTTGTGACCACCGCTCGCACCGATCTTGATGAGATCGCCCTCCTCAACCAGCCCGACGCGGGTCGAGTGTTCGCGATCGATGGACTCGGGGTCCGAGGCCTCCCGTGCCTCCCATATCGAGGCCAACACCACGACTCGTCGATCCGTCGCGCGCCGGAGGAAGCATCCGATTAGATCCGGCTCGGGCCGACACCGCACGATCAGATTCGCACCAAACCCGAGCGCGGCACTTGGCGCCAAACGAGCCCGGCGTGGCTTCTGCCTAGTCGCCCTTGCGCCGATACTGAGCCGCGGCGCCGCGGTCGCCTAGAGCGACTCGAGACGGTCGGCGCCGCTTCTCGTTCGTCGCCGCAGCAGCCACTGCCGCGGGGCTGCCGGTTCCGATGGCGCGGGGCCCGGACCAGAAGTCAATGCGCCGATCGTCAAGGCGCAATTGACGCTCGACGGCCGGACGCTATTCGGGGTCTAGTGAGGTGGTTGGCGGCGAGTCGACGTGCAGCGCGTCGCGTGCCTCGGGTTCGGTCGCGTATGCGCTTAGCTTGGTGATCTGGCCGTCGTGGACCTCGGCGACCAGGAAGCGCTCCGGCAGGCCGAGCTCGTCGTCATCGAGGGGGTGCACGTGCGCGAGGACGCGGTCGCCGTGTTCGACGAACGCGCTGACTGACACCTGACTGTTGGCGAGCAGGCCGATGCGCATTCGTTCGAGCGCTTGATCGCGTGCGGCGCAGCGGGGGATCTCGCCGTCCTCGTCGGGCAAGCCCCGCCAGTCGATGTCTGCCGCGAGCATCGATCCGAGCTCGTCGAACCGTCCCTCGGTCACGGCCGTGAACGCGGCCGTCACGGTGCGCATCGCAGCTCCCGGCTGCGTGGCCGCTGCGCGGTCGGCTTGGTCGGTCAACCGGGTGGATGGTTCGGGTTGCTCGACTGTGTCGAGCAACTGTTGCGCTTCGCGTTGGCCGTGGTGCTCGGCCCATCCGGCGGGGGTGGCGTCATAGCCGCTGTCGTGGATGTTCGCGTCCGCGCCGTGGTCGAGCAGCAGCCTGATGACCGGCAGGTTGCCGCGCATCGCCGCCTCGTGCAGCGGCGCGGTCCGCGGGCGGGCGTTGACATCGAACCCCAGCTCGATCAGCAGCGCGACCGCCTCGTAGCTGTCCTGCTCCGCTGCGCGGACGAGCAGGTCCGGGCACCGCTCGATCGCACGCTCGCGCAGGCCAGCGTCGGCCGTCAGCAGCCGGCCGACCGTGTCGCGGTCGCCGGCCATCGCGGTCGCGACCAGCTCATCGACCAAATCGCGCTCCCAGGACGCACCCGCGTCGACCAACAGCGACACCACATCCATGTGACCCGAGAGCGCCGCTTCCTGCACCGGTGAGCGCCCACGGTAGATCGGATGCCGCGACCCCCTCCCGTCGGGATCCACTCCCCGACCGAGCAACCTCCGTACCCGGTCGGTGAGCCCGTGGCCCGCGGCAGCCATCAGAAGGTCCTCGACCATCGCCCGCGGCGAATCCTGGCGCTCGCCGAGCAGCTGACGCCAAGGACCGCCATCGCCGGCCCCGAGGCCGAACTCGAACAGCAGCTCAAGCCAGTCCTCCTGCGGGTCTGGTCCCCAGCCACGGTTATAAAGCGCCTGCCCGTCGTTGGGGTCAGCGCCGGCCTGCAACAGCAGCCGGGTGAGCTCAAGCTCCTGTGGATGCCGCGGGATGCTGCCGCCGCCGCCCAGCGCACCGGTCACGGCCGTAAACGGCGGGACCAGCCCCTCCCACAAATATCCGGCGTTCGGATCCGCCCCGTGCTCTAGCAGCAACCGCGCGACCACGACCGCCGAGCGACCCGGACCGAGAGGCACGCGCGAGTAGGCCAAATAGAGCAGCGGCTCCCATCCGTGCGGGCCGCCCACCAGCGACGCCTGGGACGGGTTGGCCTCCAGCAGCTCACGGGCGGCGTCGACCGCGCCGGTCGCAGCGATCGTGTGGATGCTCGCGCGCTCAAGCCAATCATGCTCCCGGAGCATCGCCTCCGCGCGCCGGAACCGGTCAGCGTCATCGTCGCCGTAGGTCAGGCACGCCAGCCGCAAATACTCGTTGACCACCGCGCGCTCGTCGGCGAGCGGCTCGCCGACCGGCTGCTCGTGCGGGGAGCGGGCGTAACGCGCGACCAGTTCCAGGTGAGCCTTGAGCTTCGGCCAGCTCGCAAACCCGAACATGCGGGCGATCACCAGCTGCGCGTCGGTGCGCGAGAACCCGTTCAGTTCCGGTGAGCCGGGCTGGGCGTCAGATAGGCGCGGGTGAAACTCGCGCACGACCTCGGCGGCACCCCGATCATGGGCGCGGACCGCGCGCTGAAACGACTTCGCGCCCTTCTTGAGCTGCTCGAGATTGGCGTTGCCGGGAAGACCGCGGGGTGGCACGAGGGCCTCCTTTCACCAGGACCCGGAGTCCGCAATCACAGGCCAGAAAGGAGACACACACCACAAACACAATCGTCAGCTGCAGGTGGGCTTCGCCCTTTCCGCGGACCGGCAGCGTCCTGCGCGCAACCCGATCATAACCCGCCACACAACCCCCGTCACACCCGACTCGACGTGCCCCGGGCCTCAGATCTACTGTTCGTGCCGGCTCCCGCTCTGTATTGCGTCGGGCATCTGGTATCGTTAACCCTATGGTTAACGATCCGTTCAGAGCGCTCTCGCACCCGATCCGACGTGGCATCGTCGAGCGGCTCGCTGCCGGCCCGGCGACCGTCGGTGAGGCCACCGGCGGCTTCGGGGTGTCCAAGCCCGCGATCTCCAAGCACCTGAGGGTGCTCGAGGACACCGGGGTCGTGAGTCGCGTGGTCGAGGGCCGGACGCATCGGCTATCGCTCGAGCCCGACGTGCTCAGCGTCGCGGCCGACTGGATGGATCGCCAGCGCGCCCTCTGGGGGCGCCTGTTCGATGTCGTCGACGAGTACCTAAAGGAGGAAGCGCCGCAATGAACATGCCACCGATCGTTTCGCCGCAGGAGTGGGAGGCCGCTCGCCAGGAGCTGCTGGTGAAGGAGAAGGAACTCACCCGCGCCCGCGACGCGCTGGCGGCCGAGCGCCGCCGGATGCCGAGGATGGCCGTCGAGAAGGACTATCGCTTCGAGGGCCCGGACGGCCCGGCGAGCCTGCACGACCTGTTCGACGGGCGCCGTCAGCTGGTCGTCTACCGGTTCTTCTTCGAGCCCGGCGCGACCGGCTGGCCGGAGCGCGGCTGCTACGGCTGCTCGATGATGGCCGATCAGCTCTCAAATCTCGTGCACCTGAACGCGCGCGACACCACGCTGGCTTACGTCTCGCGCGCTCCACAGGTGGACATCGAGCGCTGGAAGGCGGGGATGGGCTGGGCAGCAGATCCCGTGGTACACGATCACCGACGACTTCGACGCCGACTTCGGCGTGGACGAGTGGCACGGCACCAATGCCTTCTTCCGCGACGGCGATCGGATCTTCCGCACGTACTTCGTCAACAACCGCGGCGACGAGGCCCTGGGCAGTACGTGGAGCTACCTCGACCTCACCGCGCTCGGACGGCAGGAGGAATGGGAGGACTCGCCCGAGGGCTACCCACAGACCCCGCCCTACGGGTGGTGGAACCCCAACCCCGCGCGCGGCTACCGCGTGGCCGCATAGCGGCGCCCCGGACATGACCGACGCCACGACGCTGCGAATTGAGCGTGCCTATCACGCGCCCGCCCAGGCCGTCTTCGACGCGTGGACCAGCGAGGAGGTGCTCCGCCGCTGGTTTCACGCCGAGCACGACTGGGAGACGACCGAGGCCGAGGTCGATCTGCGCGTCGGTGGCGTCGTGCGCGTGGTCATGCGCGACCCACACAAGGACGTCGAGCACGGCGGCGGCGGCCACTACACCGAGATCGACCCGCCGACGCGCCTCGCGTTCACCTGGATCTGGGACGGCGGCACCACGCGGCAGCTGATCGAGCTCGACTTCGAGGAAACCGACGGCACCACCACTGTCCGCTTCACCCACAGCGGCCTATTGAACGAGGAGGCCGTGCGCTCCCACGAATACGGCTGGAACAGGTGCTTCGACAACCTCGAACGCACCCTCCAGGCAACTCAGCCCAAGCGATAGCGCTCGCACCTGGGCCGGCGCGGCCCAGCCGAAACAAGGGCGGCGGCCGACGAGCTAAAGCAGCAGTTCGCCTGCGGGATCAGCCGGCTCGCGACGCGGCCCGTAGTTCGTGGGAGCAGCACTGACGCCGTGGCTCGAGCGTGGCCGGAACTGCTCAAAGCAGAAGCGCGGTCGAGACCGCTGCGGGACGATCAGAGCGACGCTGTGCTCGTTCGGCGCCAGGCTTCGGTGTCAGCGAGGCCGGCCGACATAGTCGATGCGCACGGCTCGAATCTGGCCCTCGTTGATCGCGTCCAGTTCGTCCGCCTCGCTTGTTCGATACAGCTCGGGGAAGAAGTACGGGCCACGAACACAAACAAGACGCTGAAAGTGCAGGTCGAGGTCCCGGAGCAGCTGCCCGGCGCCGTGCAAACCGTGGTGATCAGCCCAGCCGCGGAAATAGCGCTCCCACGTTTGCGTCGAGGCTGTCCATTCGTCGCGCCGGCGGTGCAGCCAACTGTCTGCTGTGGACGGTCCCAGATGCTCAAAGCACCAGCGCGCAGTCGGCTCGTCGAAATGCTCCCAATCCCATTCCACGACGATCACTAGACCGTCACGAGCCAAAGCGCTCGCGATCTCATCCAGCACTTCGCCTGGGTCAGCAACGTGGTGCAGCGAGGTGCACGCGATGACCCCGTCCAGCTGTCCAGCGAGGTCGCTGCGCTCGAACTCGATGCGGCGGTAACTATCACCCTCGGGAGCCACGGGATCAATTCCAATAGCCTCGTAGCCGCCGTCTCGCAACCTCGGTACGAAGCCGCCAAACCGCCCGCACCCGACCTCCACAATCCTCCCCGGCGAAGCTGGCAGATACGACCGAACGCTGGGCCACACCGCCGCCAGCCATCGCTCCTCCGCAGTCACGAGCCGATGCTAGCCACCTCGACTGCACTCTACGTACGTCTCTCGGATTGTCTCTTTGGGCTCAGATGGAGCGCTGTCGGTCCTCCATCATTGCGGCAGCGACGCTCCGGGCGCCGTCAGCGCTCTGACGTTATCGCCGCTCGCCCCGAATTTGGATTGAAACGATGGGTCCTCTGGCGTAGGTTCGCGTTCTACCTGGTCGAGGTCGCGGGGTAGGAGTTCGCCTGGTCGCTATCACCGGGGGGAAGGGGGTCGAACGGATGTCTCGAGATCAGAAGAGGGCGCGTTGGTTCGGCGTGCTCTTCCTCATCACGTTCGTCGCGTCGATCCCAGCGCTGCTTCTTTACGAGACCGTGCTCCGACACCCGGAGCGCTACATCGCGGGTGCTGGGCACGACAAGCAGGTCCTGCTCGGGGCTCTGCTTGAGCTGCTGCTGATCATCGCGAACATCGGCACCGCGGTCGTCATCTTCCCGATCGTTAGACGACAGAATGAGGAGCTGGCGCTCGGCTACGTGACCGCACGCCTGCTCGAATGCACGTTCATCCTCGTCGGCATCGTCTCCATGCTCGGGATCATCACGCTGCGGAACCAGGTTGCGGGTGCGGCTGAAGGCACGGTCGCCTACACCCTCGCCGCGATCAAGGACTGGACGTTCCTCCTCGGCCCAGGCTGGGTCGTCGGCTGGGGGAACGGGCTGATCCTCGGCTACCTGATGTACAGCTCGGGCCTGGTGCCGCGACGTGCAACGTGGCTCGGCCTCATCGGCGGACCGCTGATCATCGTGTCCGGGACGGCCGTGATGTTCACCGGCAACCATCCGAGCAGCACGCTGCACTCGCTGCAAGCGATCGTGACCATCCCCGAGTTCGCGTGGGAACTCTTCCTCGGGATCTACTGCACGATCTGGGGTTTCAGGCGCGATGCCCCGATCCTTTCCGGGAGTCCCGATAACGACTCAACCTGACCCGACTCCGCATAACCCCAGATGCCGCGACCGATGCTCCCCGATCGACGTGGCAGCGGCTCCTCGCCCTATCCGGACGAACTGGGCGCATGACACCAGCGCTAGCCCGGGACCTTGCCCCAAGAACACGACTAGATCATGGCGCGCAGAAGCGCGCTCTGTAAGGTCGGGATCAGACTGTCGAATCGGGCTTACAGGGGCAGTGTCGCCTCCGCTCCAATCAGCGTCGTGAGGAGCGGACCCGAAGGTCCAGAGCGACACTGCTGCTCGTCGCCGAGACAGGTCTGATCGCGGCGCTGCTGCTCTCGCTGTCCGCCAGCCTGAAGGGGAAGTCAGATCGCGGGCACGACCGAGCTAGACGCGACCTGGTCGTTCGTGGGAGCAGCACTGACGACGCGACCCGCTTGAGCACGCGGGTCCTGCTTCAGTGATTCCACGGGTCCGCGCCGCTGCGCGGGCGATCGCAACCGTGGCGAAGTAATCGCCGGGCGCAGGCAATCCGGGCCATCCAGATGTCGCCAACGCGATCGTGAGCAACCTCGACCGTGCAGCGAGAAAAGCACTCGTCGCGCCGGCGCACTCGGTGCCGGCTCATGTCCGGACGCAGCAGTGGGGTGCGGCTGGTTGAATCCCCGGATGGCGATCGAACTGCGCGCGGCCATCCCGATCCTGCGAATGCACGACGTGGCCGTGACCAAGCGCTTCTACCTGGATTACCTGGGGTGCACCTCGGACGGGCAGGACGGCGAGGGAGACCGACCTATCTTCATGAAGGTCTCGCGTGGCGGGATGAGGCTACACCTGTCCTCACATCACGATGACGGGACGCCTGGGACAGCAGTGCTGGTGGTCACTTGGGGCGTGGCTGAGCTGCACGCGGAGCTTGCCGCCAAGAACCATCCGTTCCTGAACCCCGGACTCGAACCTGGCCCCCGGTGGAGGAGGCTTAGGGTTAAAGCTGATCGATCCCGCTTCGAATCGGCTGCGCTTCTACGAGCCGCCCGGCGAGGCATAATCCAGCTAGGCGATCGTATTTGCCCGTCTAGGGCGGCAGATACAGTCAAGCGCATCGCGCGCGACCGGGAAGCTATGTCAATTACTGACTACTCGCGTGGACGCCGCTGCCCTAGCCTGATCGTAAGTCCCGTCGGCGGCCGGGGGGGATGAACGCCGCGACCAGCTCATGAGAACCACGATGGCAACATGCGCACGGCCGCTCCGGTTGGCCTCTTTCACGATGTTCCTGACAATGCTGGCGGCGATCGTCTTGCTCGCGACCGACTCGTCGAGTAAGAGCGCTGCCGCGAGCACGCCTGTCGACGTCTATCCGATCGCGGGCAGCCAGGTGGCGCCGCCGCACGCGCAGATCGCTTTCCGCGGTGTTCCGGCGAGCCAGCTTGGGACGATCGTGGTGACGGGCTCCAAGAGCGGGTCGCATTCGGGCTGGATCGAAGCCGACTCCGACGGTCGCGGCGGCAGCTTCATCCCTAGAAGGAGATTTACCCCCGGCGAGACGGTCACCGTTTCAACGCACCTGAACATCGTTGGCGGGAAGCGAGGACGCTTTCACTTCACTGTCGCGATCCCCGCAGGCGCGATTCCAACTCGGCCGTTTGCGCCCCCGCCGCGCGTTCGCGGCGATGTCTGGGGCTTCCATTCGCGCCCCGATCTCCACCCAGCCTCAGTCCGGATCACCAAGCGGCCGCTGGGCACCGACCACGGGTATATCTTTCTCGCTCCGGAGTTTGGCCCGCTCCAGAACGGCCCGGAGGTCCTCGACACCTACGGTCACCTGATCTGGTTCAAGCCGGAGCCGCGCGATTGGATGGCCACCGTGGTCAGGGTGCAGAAGCTGCATCGCGAGTCCGTGCTGACCTGGTGGCAGGGGAGGTTCGGGGCCGGGGTCGGGGATGGCGAAGACGTGATCGACGACGATCACTACCGCCAGATCGCGGTGGTGAGGGCCGCCAACGGGCTCTTCGCCGATCTGCACGCCTTTGTTCTCACGCCGCAGGGTACCGCCCTCATCGCGATCGAGGAGCCTGTCCACTACAGCGCGTCGTCGATCGGCAGGTCGAAAAACGCGGTCGTATTCGATTCGGTCGTGCAGGAGATCGATATCAAGACCGGGCTTGTCCTGTTCCAGTGGGATGCCCTCGACCACATCCCGCTGCGCGCGAGCTATACGCACTTCCCCCGGTCGGGCCATCCGTTTGACTACTTTCATCTGAACTCCGTCTTCCCAGCCCGCGACGGGAACATAGTCCTGTCGGGCCGCTCGGTGTCCTCCGTCTACGAGGTGGCGCGACGCAACGGCCACGTGCTGTGGACGCTAGGCGGCAAGCACTCGAGCTTCAGGATGGGCCCGGGCGCTTCGCCGGCCTTCCAGCATGACGCCGTCCCGCGCATCCACAACGTCGTGTCGGTCTTCGACAACGGCGCGGGCCTATACAACGTCCATAGTCAGTCCCGGGCGCTCTGGATCAAGCTGAACTTCCACAACCACACGGCCTCCGAGAGGAAGGAGATCGACCACTCGCCGCCCCTGCTCACGAACTACGAGGGGACCGTCCAGGAGCTCGAGCGTGGTCACGTATTCGTCGGATGGGGCCACCAGCCCTACTTCAGCGAGTACAACTCCTCGCGGCGGACGGTCTTCGACGCCCGCTTCGTCGACAACAACGCCAGTTTCAGCGCCTATCGGTACCACTGGAACGGGTATCCGCAAACGCGCCCCGCGGTGTCCGCCTCCAACCGTCACGGCAAGACGCGGGTCTACGCGAGCTGGAACGGCGCTACCGGCGTGCACAGGTGGCGGGTGCTGGCTGGCTCTAGCTCGAAGTCGCTCCATCGGGTTCGGACGGTGCGCTGGAGCAGCTTCGAGACGTCGATCCGGATCTCCTCGGCGTCGTACGTCGCCGTCCAGGCGCTCGATGGGAAGGACCACGTGCTCGCCACTTCCTCGACGATCCGCTCCTGAGCGTCGAGGCACGGGCAGCGCCGACCGCCACTGCTCGTTCTCACGGCCAGGGGCAGCGGGCTGCTTTCGTTCGTGGCAGAACTGCCAGAGGCGGGCGTCAAGCTTTTACAGCCACCCGCCACCAATAGCGGGACCTTCTTCAGAGCCCGTCACGGGGCGTAGGTGACACGACCGGTCCGGGCCCGCCATGACCAGGCACGGGCGTCGCACGCGCTTGGTTCCAATTCTGTCTAATTAGATCAAGCCCGCGCACGCGCCGAGCCTGGCGCTCGCTTTCCGGGAAGGCAGCCATCTCGCGGCGTCGAGCCATCAGTGCTACTGCTCGTTCGAAGCGGGCACGTCTTCAGCAGCGCCGCTGGTTAGCGGTCGGATAGGCGAAGCAGGCGCCCTGGCTACTGGCGCGACAAGCAGGTGGCCGGAGTCGCACGCGGGGGGTGATGACACAGGACGTCCGCTTTCATGTCCGTGCGAGCCGGGGTGAGTCGGCACGGCTTCGTGCCTGCTCGTGTCCGATAGCGGCATTGGCGTGCACCATCGCCCGGGGTCGAGACGGTGACTGCTCCCGTAATCGAGCGGCAGTGCATGGGTATGGGGGGCCGAGCTTCTGCTGGTAGGCAAGTCAGCAGCGTCGCGTAGAAGGAGCTCGGACTCGATCACCTGCCGCTCTGGACTGGACGGCTGCCGGCAGGGATGCTGCGTTCGGTCCTGGCGCCGACCCGTCGTTCGTGGCGACGCGCCATCACTGGCTGGGGACCGCTCAGCCAAGACGAGCGCGCGGCTACGGCAGCGTCTGCGGCGGCTCGAGATCCGGCATAACCCACCGGCGCAGCGCGATGTCGCAGATCGCAAAGCCCCAGTTGATGAGGCGCTGCTGAAGGTCGTCGTGGAGCTTCTTCAGGCGGGTGGGTGTCTGTGCGAGCGCGCGCGTCTGGTGGGGCGGGCAGTTCAACGCGTCCGCGAGGCCGTCGTCGGCGACGTGCGAGCGGATACCCAGTAGGCACCGCGGCGCGCAGACCCATCCGATAGCTGGCGATCGTCTGTCGCTTGCGCAGATCATGGACCTGGTTGTCGATCACGCTCAGCACACGGCGCGTGTGCGTCGGCCAGGTGTGGGGGGTCTGGGTCGTCGGGCACGTGGCCGCCGCCATCGCAGATGAGCACCGAGCGGCAGCGCTTCCACACGGTCTCCAATGTCTCGATAATCTTGCTGGCGCGACGCGCGGCTGTACGTCAGCGCCGGGACGCCAACGGGCCTCGAGGACATCATTCCCGGCATCCAGGTGCGGGTGCTCGGGCGCCTACGCAACGCCAGCGGCCCGACATCATCAAGGCGCCGCACCACCCGGACGAGTTCTGGATGCTGCACCTCGCACCGCTCGACGCCGCTGTCCCCGAGCGGCTGCGGCGTCGCCGTGGCGACGCCGCCCGCCGGCGTGGAGCCGGGGCCGGTGGGGTGGCTCGTCGACCACCTGGCGCGCCAGCAGCTGCACTCCGTCATGCGCGTCGTACACACCGTCTATGACGCGCTGAACGACACAAGCCTGATTCTGCTTATCAACGCCGGCGACAAGGACTCCTGCTCTCCGCCGACGCCCAGATCGTGAAGAACGAGCGAACCCCCGCTCTGGAGAGGAAGGCGTAGTCGACGATGGGCGGAAGCGACGAGGTGCCCCGCAGGAGGAGGTCGTGGGGCGGGATCGGAATGCCGGGCTCACGCGGGGCGCGGCTTATTTGGAATGCTCGGACCCACGCCAGGTGTTGGGCAATGCGAGCAGCTCGGCGGTGTGGCCGGGCACGCGGAGATTGAACGCGCCACTGCTCTGGCAGACCCACCACGTCCGCTTGCGGCCGTGGAGACGCCCATCGGCTTCGATCCGCTGTCCGGCCAGGCGGACCCCTCTGACCGCGTTCATGGCCGGCGCGGTCAGCCGAATCATCGGACCGCATGGGGCGGTGTGATGGCCGCTGCGGAGTACTGCGTCGAGCGCGGATGCACCCTTGTTGATCAACAGCACGCGCAGCCCGCGGCTGGAGCGTACGGCCCACACCTTCAGGTGCCTGCTGGGCAGCGCCCCCGGCCTCACGCTCATGAGCCGAGCATCGGGTCCCAGCATCTGCGCAAACAGGGCCAGGCCGTACAGCTCGGGTTCAGGCTTGATCCCCGACTTCACCAAGTGAAACGGAGCATTGTTCAGGTCCCGCCGGAGGTGCCAGTTGACGCCGATCACGCCAGCCCGCATCAACTCGAACAGGCTGTCAGGTGCCCACAGCGCCGTGGCAAAGGAGTTCGCCACCCCTAACTGGCCCCCGCAGCTGATCGAGTTCATCTCGGTGATTCGTAGTGAGACGTGGTGGGCCCGCGTCAGCTTCAGCACGGCCTTGAGCCGGGTCGCGAGCCCTGCGCTTGCGCCTTGGCCCAGCAAGCGGGCAATCGTGGGGTAGAACGGCGTGCCCGGCGGCCAGCAGAGCGAGAACGGATAGCGGTGCATGGTAATCAGCTGCGGCGCGAGCCGGTGCAGATTGGCCACCGGACGAATCCAGGTCGGCGTGGACGAGCTGGTTTCCGGAGCGTCTAGCGGGGCTCCCGGATCGACCGACCTGAGCGCCCGCGCATAGCGGCGGAAGTCTCGGCCGTAAGCCGGAGGGGCGTAAGTGGCCACCCAGTTGAAGGGTGTGGAGGGCAGGGTGCTCGGCGTGCGCTCGAGATTCAGCCCGAGCTGGTTGTTGAACAGATCCGGCTCGTCTCCCACGGCCATGCCAATCAGTGCGCCGCGAGGCAGGGCCTTCTTGGCGGCCGCCCAGAGCGAGGCCGCCATGCTCGGCGAATGCACCGCCAGGTTGGCGTCGAGCATGACCTGGAGGCGGTCGCGCCGGACCATTTGGCCCAGTGGCCGCAACCAGTCGCCGGGGAGCTCGAACACCCAGTAAGGCTCATTCACCGGAGTCGTGTTCCAGTAGGCATCATCGGCTGACTTGCCGCCCAGGCGGAGAATGAGCGGCGAGCCATCGCCCGGGCGAATCAGCGAGATGACCCGGTCAAATAGCTTGCCAGCCTCCTCGTACCTGGGAAGCTCGTCGTACTCGATGGAGAGCCCGAAGAAAGAGGACGGCACCGGCTTTGAGCGTGAAGTCACCTCGACGACAATCGCTCGGGGTCCGTGCCGGGCTGGATCGCGGGCGCCGGTTTTGGCCACGGCGGGCGAAATATCGCTGTCCAGGGTGCGGGCGTCCACGGCGACCCAGCCGCTCACAGCTACGCTCACAAACGCCAAAGCCAGCCAACGCCGAGCTAGGCGAAATCTCCGGTTCATTCGTATCGAGAAGGAGCGAATAGGCTGGAAACCGAGCTCATTTCCTCATTTCGCTCCGAAGCCTATGCGGCTTTGGGTCGCCGCGCCACCAAGCCATCGTCGACCGGCGGGGACCAACCGCCCGCGGGGCGCGGATCTCAGCGCCCCGGCTGCCCTAACGAGGCGCCGTCGTAGGCGACGATCAGGTCGGTGACCACCTCGACCAAGAACCCGGCCACGACGACGAGAGCGTCTTCATCCCGTGGAACGGCCGGTCCTTGAGTTTTGACCACAGTCACCCAGTCGTGCAAACCGCTTTCGGCGGCCATGCCACGCATCCCCGCGGTTGCGGTGACCGGACCCGCTCCAACCTGGAGGCGGCTTGCTGAGCGACCGGCTCGCGTGCGGGTCGGCCGGTTTGCATTCCGCGCGGTTTCCCACCCCATTGGTCGATCTCGCCAGCGGCTTCACCCGTTGGGCGTGCTGGCGCGGCCACTTCGGCTAGGGGCGATGCGGGTTCGAGGTCTCGACGCCGACCGCCAACTGGTTCACGACGACGCTCACAAAGTATGTGAACGTGGCCGGTCCCCGATCTCCTCTGGGGCAGGCCGAGAACGGTTCGGGCAATCACTTCGGCGTCTGCGATCGAGGCGCAGCAGCAGCCGAGAACGACGCCCTACACCGAGCGCTGGCTGCGCTGCTGGCGCCGCAGCCGGCCCGATGAGCCAGCTGCGGCCTACGCCGCGCCGTGAGATTGGCGCGCACAGGACGAGCACGGCCACGCGCGAGTCGAGAATCGCTTGGTTTCTTGCGCCGGGCGTCAGACGCACGCCGTCGTGGCTGGTCTTCTCCGTGAGCGGCGGCGGGGTTCGCGGCACCGCGACGGGCGCCTTCAGCACAAGAGCGCGAGCGTTCGCTCGGACGTGGTCGGTTCGCGCGTGCTGGATGCAAACGCGGGGGGCCGATCACGCCCCGCACCGCCCGCCGCAGGTACCCAAAGCCCACACGGTGCGGCCGACTGCGGCGCCCACCTACACCGCTTCGCGTGGAGGACACACAAACACGTATCGATGCGTTCGTATTCAAGATCGCCACAGCCAGCTACGACACCGTCGAGGCAAACAAGGTCGCGTTCGCCTTCGAGCGTGTCAAGCGAGACCTGAGGTACCTCGAAATCACTGCCGCCGACTATGAGCGTGCGGCGACGGATGTGCTAAGAGAAGCATGAGGCGTTTTGGCGTAATGAGTTTCAGCCGGGCACTCGGGAACTGACACCCGCGGAGGTCGCACTCCTCAACGAGCGGAATCGACTCGCGCATGTACTGAATCTCAGGATCGACACCATGTACTTCATTGCTCAGCGACTCCTCGACGGCGTCGTCTCGGCAGCGGATACCGTTCCATCGCCTCGTCACAGCCGTCCGCGTGGCGCGACGGATCTTGGTAGGCACCGCACAATGCGCCGGGTGCTAGAGGAGAGAATCGGCGAGGGAACGGCTCCCCATGCATCAGGATCGCTGTTCTCCGCGATGGACGAGGTAACGCCGATCAAGGATTACCGCGACGATCACGTGGCGCACGCTGGCCCGCTGACGTTTCCGGACCACGGCCCCATCCTTCGTATTCGCGCGGACCGACACGAGATCATCATGAACCCGGCTCATCGACTCGGCACTTGCTCATGGCAGCCGGGACAACATCACCGCCGTCATCGCGGACGTCGTAACCAGCACGCAACCACGCGCCGGCTGGCTGGACATCCTCCCCACCGTCGGCGACCCCAAGTAGCACGGCGCTTCAACTTTCTCTCGATCAGCCGACCGGACCTGCATCCGCTGACGTACGGGCGTCTTGGCGGCGGCGCCAAGGGTCCGCGGAAGGGTGCATCTCACGGGCGATCGCTTTCGGCATCCAGCGGCCGTGGAGCTGGCGATTCGATCGGCGACCTCGCACTGGAGGCAATGTGGTGGGTCCGCTCCCGCTCCTGCTGTCGTCGACGTGGGTGGGGCCGCGCCCGATCGCGGCCCCACGATTGCTGTCGCTACAAGCAGTCAGCGATCAGCGGGTAGGAGTTGTCGACTAACGGGGATCATCGGTTCTGGCCGCTGATGGACGGCCTGGATGATCTCGGTGCTGTCGATGCCACGTAGGTATCGCGAAGTGATCGCGAGGTCAGCGTGCCCGAGTTGACGCTGAATCACGACTAGCGAGATCCCCTCGCGCGACATCTCGACCGCATGCGCGTGCCGCAGCTGATGCGGCGCGAACCGCCGACGAACTCCGGCCGCGCGACCACGCCCAACGGTCCATCCCGACCTGGCGACGCTTATCGCCCTTGCCGTGACGAACGAGCAGCGAGCCACGGCCAGCATCGGGGTCCGATTCATTGAGCCCAAGTGCCTCGCTGATCCGCAGCCCGGCTCGCCAGAGGACAACAATCACGCCGCGTAGTCTGACGCCGTCGGGATCGTCTCCCGCGGCGCGCATCACGGCGATGATCTCCTCGACTGTTGGCGGATCGGGCGGATATCGAAGGCCTTTGTTGCCCGGCGTCACACCTTGGTGGAAGGTCGACGTCGTCGCCGGTGATCGGCGCCGCCCGGCGCGATCGAGCAGCAGAATGGATTCCATAGCGTCCTCCGGTGAACGATGGTTGACGCGACCATCGTTCCGCCCGGCGCGCCGACCCCAATTGTCGCCGCTGCCAGGCGCGAGCAACGCAGAGGAACTAGTCGCGTCTGTGGATCACGGGACCGGTGGAACGCAACCCGAGAAGTCGCCGATCCGCTCGTGCACTCCGAGACGTCGAACCAACCAGAGCGATCGCTCCGGTGCACATCGTTTGCGCAGCGAGACGCGGGTCTGTGCGGGCGTGGTTGCGGTACGTTGCGTGGCGTGGCTGATCTCGAGCCTTCAGAACTCGCGCGTGCGATCGTCGAGCTGCTGCAGTGGGCGCATGAGCATGCTTCTGAGCAGGAGTCTGACGGGCTTGCGAAGCGGCTGGTTGAGCATCTCGGCGGCGAAACTCGTGGGCTGCCGGTAGTTTCACGGCCGCTGGAGGGCTTTCAGCGTGCGAACTTCCAGGTGGCGATCGAGGCGTACCTGAGTGAAGAGGGCCGACAGGCTGAGCTGATCGGGTTGCCGATGATGCGCGGCTATCGCGTCGGACTCGCTGAGCTCGTTAATGATCGGTCGCGCGGACCGTGGTCAGCCGCGGCTGACGCGGGACCAATCGAGTACGAGCCGGTGGAGATCGGCGAGCGGCAGATCATGTGTGTCGCGGCCGGGCTGTGGCTGGTCACCGATCGCACGGAGGGAATGCTGCTGATGCTCCGTCGCGATGATCACGGTCCGGGGCACGCCGAGCTGGGGATTGAAATCATGGCCCAAGACAGGACTAGCGCGGAGAGTCTGCTTGGCGAACTCGAGCGTCTGATGACCGACCTGAACGTTTACCGCGGGAGGATCCTGGCACTGTCGGTCTCGCCGTTTGGCGGCCTCGGTGTGGAGGTGAGGCGACTCCCGCCGGTACGGCGTGAGCAAATTGTGTTTCCTGACGGTGTCTTGGAGCGGATCGAGCGGCACACGAAGACTTTTGCGGAACATTCCGAGACGTTGCTTGCATCCGGGAGGCACCTGAAGCGGGGTCTTCTGCTGCACGGACCGCCCGGGACGGGTAAGACGCTGACCGCGATGTATCTCTCTCATCTGATGCCTGACCGCACCGTGTTGCTGCTCACTGGCGAGGCGCTTCATGCGGTCGGCCCGGCGTGTGAGATGGCGCGGGAGCTCGCACCGTCAATGCTCGTGCTCGAGGACGTCGACCTCGTGGCAGAGGACCGCGAATATGGTCACTCCACGTCGCTGTTGTTCGAGTTGCTCAACGAGATGGACGGGCTCGGGGAGGACACCGACATTGTGTTCGTCCTCACCACAAACCGGCCTGGGGCGATCGAGTCAGCGCTGGCGTCCCGGCCCGGTCGGGTGGACCTCGCTGTGACGATGCCGCTTCCTGACGCAGACGGGCGCCGGCGCTTGCTCGAGCTCTATGGCCAAGGGCTGCACCTCGACGTTCGGGACCTGACTCGGTTTGTCACAGCTACCGAAGGCGCTACCCCTGCGTTCATCCGTGAGGTTCTCCGCCGAGCCGCTCTGCAGGCCGCCGAACGAGGAGATCAGCGGATCCACGACGAGCTTCTTACCACGGCCATCGATGAGCTCCATGACGCAAACGACCAGCTCACGGCGTCGCTGCTCGGCGTCCGGTCGGAGCCGCCACCGGCTCGTCCCTAACACCGGCGAGCAGCGCTGCCGAAGTCCATCCAACCACGCGTCCCGCGACACGGCCAAGTCCGAACCTACTGAAGGAACCAGGCGCCTCCTCGGGCACCACAGCATCGCGTCCTGCAGTCGTTCACGATCGGTTTCTCAGGGCGATATCGAATTCCGTAGCTGACTGAATGCCGGCCAACTGTGCCCACGACTTCTGCTC
>CAVTJE010000009.1:0-11602 GCA_963734775.1 uncultured Solirubrobacterales bacterium | reverse complement strand
ATGCGAAGGGCGCCGCCGAGCTCCTGAACGTCCCGCCGTCGTGGGTGCTGGGCGAAGCTAGGGCAGACCGGATCCCGCACATGAGACTCGGCCGCTATGTCCGGTTCTCCGAAGACGAACTGCTCGAGTGGTGCCAAGCTCGCCAGCGGGGACCGCGACGAACCACGGACTAGACGCGGCGAACGGCGCGGCGTAGGATGGCCCCGTTACCAAAAGCGCCCCCGCACCGCTTGCGACGGCCGAGGGCATGGCCACCACGATTGGAACGTGATGACATGGCACAGGCTACGCGCCGTAAATACGGCACCGGCAGCATCATCGAGAAACGCGGCGTCTACTTCGGACAGTGGCGCGTCGGCCGTCGTCAGGTGATGCGCAAGCTCGGACCCGTCCGCAAACCGGGCACGACGGATGGCCTCACCAAAACACAGGCCGAGGCGAAGCTCCGCACACTGATGGCCGCCGTGACCGAGCCGCCCGTGACCGAGCGGACGACCGTGCAAGACGCCGGCATCAGACTGATCGCGCACCTGAAGGCGCTCGGACGCAAGCGCTCGACCACGATGGCGTACGAGTCCTATCTGGCGGTTCACCTGACCCCGTTCTTCGGCGACCGTGCGCTGGCCACGATCACCGCTTCGGACGTCGAGGCGTTCATGGCCGCATGCCGCGACAACGGGCAGTCGGTCAAGAGCACGCTGAACTACATCGGGTTGATGCACGGCATCTTCGACTTCGCGATCCGCCGCGGCTGGATCACCACGAACCCGTGCAAGCTGGTCGACAAGCCCGAGCATGTCGATGCCGATGCCGACGTCCGGTTTCTGGATCAGACCGAGCTCGACGCGCTGCTCGCACGCCGTCCCCGACGATGACCTCGGCCGAGTCGAGCGGGTGATGTATCTCGCCGCCGCGATGACCGGGATGAGGCAAGGCGAACTGATCGCGCTGCGGTGGATGGACGTCGACTGGATCGCTCGCCGCATCCGGGTCCGCCGCAACTACGTTCGAGGCGAGTTCGGCACCCCGAAGTCGAAGCGCTCCACGCGCAGCATCCCGCTCGCCGACGTGCTCGGCGGTGCGCTAGATCGGCTCTACCAAGACACGCGCTGGAAGCAGGACGACGACCTCGTGTTCGCCCACCCCCACACCGGCAAGCCGATCGACCGCTCGAGGCTGCTCAAGCGGTTCAAGGCGGCGCTGAAGCGGGCTGGCGTTCGACCGGTCCGCTTCCACGATCTGAGGCACACGTTCGGGACCAGGATGGCCGCCGCGGGCGTGCCGATGCGCACCCTGCAGGAGTGGATGGGGCACCGGGACTTCAAGACGACGCTGATCTATGCCGACTACGCCCCGAGCGCCGGTGAAGTCGACCTCGTCAACCTCGCATTTGGTGGAAGATTGGTGGACGCCGAAGCGATCGATTCGGCTCCGGCAGATACGGAAACGGCGCGTTAGCAGGGAGTTTCGAGAGGGTGAGCGAGGGGACTCGAACCCCCGACCGCCTGGACCACAACCAGGAGCTCTACCAGCTGAGCTACGCCCACCGCGGGGGTCCTGAATCTAGCATCGGATCGGGCCTGACCGCCCGTGGCGGCGGTGCTGCAGTTAGGATCCCCGGACACCAGCCAATGGGCAAGGTGCTGCGTCGCGCATGCCAGTCGACCTGGTCATTGACATTGAGAACACGCCCGGGGCGTTGGCGGACGTCGCTGCCGCGATCAGCGACGCGGGGGTGAACATCGCCGCCGCCACGTGTATAGGTCCGGGTGAGCGAGCCGAGCTGCACATCCTCGTGCGGCACGGGGAGGCCGCGAAGCATCTGCTGGCCATTTCCCACCTCGCCGTCAGCCGCGAGCGTGAGGTGGTCGTGATCGAGGTCGAGGACCGGCCGGGCGTACTGGCCGACCTGACCCGCAAGGTGGCGCGGGCGGGAGTCAATCTCGATCTCGTCTACGTCGCGACCCGTAACCGGGTGGTGTTCGGCTCGCCGGACCTGAACGCGTTGAGAGCCGCCCTCGACCGGGAGCGCTGAGACGGCTACGGGGAGGTGAGGCCGAGAACCAGCTGGGAGGCCTCGAGCGGGACGTCCAGCTGGGGACAGTGGCCGACGTCGTCGAGCACGATCCAGTCGGCATGCGGTAGCAGGTCGCGCCGATACCGCACGGCGGCCCATGGCCACGGAAGGAGCCGGTCCCGCGCTCCCCACACGATTCGCACCCGGCACGCGATATCCGCCGGGTCAAGCGCCCAATCGTCGCGGAGTCCGGCCTCGATCAGCTGGTCGGCGGCGGGGCAGCTGGCAATCGCGAGTACCTGGTGAGCCAGCAGCTCGGACGGGATGTGCTCGGAGTTCACCGTCAGCAGCTCGGTGGCGCGGCGCCGCCCCTCGGGCGTCGCGAGGATCGCGTCGATATGGGGCGCGGCAGCTAGGGCCTGCGCGGGCAGCGTCCGCTGGAACGCGAGCAGGCCACGGAACGAATCGTCGTCCGGAGCCCAGCCGCCGGCGGGCGCCAGCGCAACGACGCTCATGGCCCGGCCGCGGGCGGCGAGCTGGAGGGCGACGTATCCCCCCAGCGAGTTTCCCACCACGTGTGCGGTGGGCCACCCGACGTCCTCCATGGCCTGTTCGACGGCGTCGACGAGGGATCGGCCATCGACCTGATTGCCGATCGGCGGCCCGCCGGCGTGGCCGGCCAACGTCAGCGCGAGCGTGTCGTGGTGAGCCTCCAGCGCCGGGAGGACGAGCTCCCACGTCCGCCAGGTGTCGAGGAAACCGTGCAGGCAGACGAGCGGCGGCCCGCTGCCACCGCGATGGAAGGGCGAGAACATCGGATGCAGGCGCGGTGAGGCTAGCGGGCCGCGCGCTCCGTCCCGCTGCTAGGTTGCTCGCGCCCGTCATGAACAGCCCACCGGATCGAGACCTCACCGCAGCCCTGGAGCGGCGCCGCCAGGCAGTGGCCGAGCGCTGGAATCTCGGCCCGGAGGTGGTGGTGATCGGCGCCGGCGAGCCGGTTGCCATCCCCGGTCGAGCGGACCTGACATATCCGTTTCGCTCCCACTCCGAGTACTTCTACTTGACCGATCGCGAACGGCCCGGTGGCGTGCTGGCCTTCGACCCCTCCGAGGGCTGGGTCGACTTCGTCGTTCCCCTGTCGCGCGAGGAGTTGGTGTGGACCGGAGCCAGCCGGGAGCCCGGGGGCGTCCCCGCCTCCGAGTTCGACGGGTGGCTCGCGGCGCGCGCCGGGCGTCCGCTGGCGGGCCTCGGCGCGCCACTGACCGCAGCCACCGCCTCCGGCGAGTTGACAGGGGAGCTGCGCCGCGGTCTCAACCACGTGCGCCGCGCCAAGGACGCGGTGGAACTCGAGCGCATGCGGAGGGCCGAGCGCGCCACCCGAGCGGGGTTTCGAGCGATCGAGCCGTGGCTCTCGCCAGGCCTCACCGAGCGCGGGGTCCAGATCGAGTTGGAAGCCGAGTTCCTGCGCCACGGGGCTGACCGCCCCGCCTACGACACGATCGTGGGGAGCGGGACCAACTCGGCCGTGCTCCATTTTCCCCCCTCCTCGCGCGTGCTCCGCCAGGGGGATCTGGTCCTGATCGACGCCGGCGCCGAGTTTCGCGGCTACGCGAGTGACGTCACACGCACCTATCCGGTCGGCGGCGCGTTCACGCCCGACCAGGCCGCCCTTCACGCTGTGGTGCAGGCGGCGGGACGGGCCGCAACGCAACGGTGCACCGCGGGCGCGGAGTGGCGCGAGGTACACCGCACGGCGGCCGCCGTCGTCGCGGAGGGCCTGATCGACTTCGGGCTCCTGCGGGGGCACCCGGACACGCTGTTCGAAACCGGCGCGGTGGCAGTGTTCTTCCCTCACGGGGTCGGCCACATGGTCGGCCTCGGGGTCCGCGATGCCGGCGAGGTCCTGCCGGACCGCCATCCCGACCCACGGTCCTACCCCAGCCTGCGCATCGACCTTCCGCTCGAGCCAGGCCACGTCGTCACCGTCGAGCCAGGGGTGTATTTCATTCCCGCTCTCCTCGGCGAGGCTGAGACTCGCGCGCGTCTGCACGACGAGATCAATTGGGATCGGGTCGACCAGCTGCTCGACTTCGGCGGTATTCGCATCGAGAACAACGTGCTCGTAACCGCCGACGGCTTCGAGGTCCTGACCGGCGATATCGGCTAATACTCGACCATCTCGACGATCCCGGCGGGCGCGTCGAGCTCGGCCGCCTGATGGCCGAGCACGGGGGTTCAGGCCGTCTCAGGAGATGGTGTGGTTGGCGAGTAGGAGCCCGTCGGGGTCGTAGTCCGCGGTGACGGCGGCCAGACGGTCGCCCTCCGCCACCGTAAACGTGTGGCGCAGGTTGGGTTCCTCGTCGAACGTGATCAGCGTTCGACGCTCGCCGACCCACGGAGCCAGGCGCTCACCCATGGCGTCCAGAGCGACGCGGATCGCGGCATCGACGTCAGGAGTGATCGGGGTGCCGATGGCGTACATGAGGGCTTCTGAGTGCAGCGGCCCCGCCGCTCCCGGATCGGGGCTGGCCGAGTGCAGGGCGCCGCCGAGATGGCGGACCTCGAGCACCGTGAGCGGCGTCTCGGTCTCCGGTCCGGCCAAATCGAGATAGGCCTCGGCCACGTCGGCCGTGAACGAGTCCAGAAGCGCGGCGCGACCCGTCCCCGGCATCGGGTCCTGCGGGTCTCCCGAGATCTCGCCGAGCGCGGCGGCCGGTACGCTGGCGAGCGTGTCCATATAGGGGTGCGCGACCGCACGCAGCGGGGCCACGAGTTCGTTGCCCTGGGCCTCGGTGCCGGTAAACGCGAGCGTGATCACAACCAGGGCGCGGCCACGGAGCGCATCCGGGAGTTCGGGGAGCGGCGGGAAGCGGACGAGCTTGAGCGTCGAGGTGACCGTGGCCGGGGCGCCGGCGATCCATGTCCGGTACGCGTCGACGATGTCGCCGGCCTGCTCCATCGGCCACAGCATCGCGCCGCCGAAGGCCTCGCGCAACGGGAACAGGCTGAACTCGAGCGACGTGACGATCGCCGCAGTGCCGCCCCCGCCCCGCAGCGCCCAGAACAGGTCCGGGTCGTGCTCGGCATCGACATGACGCTCGGCGCCGTCGGCGGTCACGACCTCGAACGAGCGCACGTGGCTGGACGCGAAACCCTCGCGACGGGCCAGCCAACCGATCCCGCCACCGAGCGTGTACCCCGCCACGCCGACGCCGCCCGACATCCCGTGCAGGCACACGAGCCCGTGCTCGGCGGCCGGCCCGATCACCTCGCGCCACCGGGCCCCAGCCTGAACGCGGGCGGTGCCCGACTGTGGGTCGACCGTCACCTCGCTTAGCCTGGCCGTCCGCAACAGGATGGTGCCCGTCAGATCGCCAAGGGCCGTGGCGCCGTGACCGGTGGATTGGGCGGCCACCCGCAGGCCGTTGGCCGCCGCGAACCGGACCGTCGTGGTGACGTCGCGCGGCTCGCCAGCCAGCACGACCAGGGCCGGATGTTGGTCGGCGGCGAGATTCCAGGCCTGCCGTGCTTCGTCCCAGCGCTCGTCGGCAGCAGTCACGACATCGCCAGCGATGGCACGCCGCAACGGCTCGAGACCTACCGGCCCACGCCCCGACAAATCTAGCTTCTATCCGATCGGGCGCGACGGCCGCCGGCGTAGGACCCTAGGTCGATCACGAAGGCGAGACCAACGAAAAACCACTCGAACCCGGTGACATGATGCCCCGGTCCCCAGTCCCAGAACGCGGCGTAGGCGAGCGTCGTCCACGGCAACAGGAAGAAACCGAGAAACGGGACGATCCAGCTGTCGAAGGCGCGGCTCAGCACACTGCTGAAGATCCACAGCAGGAACAGGGCCAGCCGTGGGGAGATCAGCGCGAACAGGGCAAGCAGACATGGCATGAGCCGAGTTTCGCTGGTCGGGCGCCGCGACGCAAGGGAAAGTCGGCGTCGCGCGGCTAGAGCGTCGTCCTGTCGCGCAGACGGGCCGTTGACTCCGGGTCGTGCGCGGGGAGATAGACCGTCGGGTGCTGTCGTGCGTGGGCGATGATCGTCCGCATCGTCGCGACCGCGAGCTCCGGGTCCGGAGAGATGGGGTCCGCTCGAAGGGCGTGCAGTTGCTCGAGCGTGTCGGTCGCGTCGCCGGCCAGCAGCACGTGGTAGCCGTCGTCGTCGATGCAGATGACCGAGACATGGCCGACCGTGTGGCCGGCCGTGTCGACCGCGACGATCCGGCCGTCGTCGCTGAGCGCGCGGCTGCGCCCAAAGGCGCCGAACGGGCCACCATCGAGGACCAGGGGACGGAAATCGCCGGGCGGCAGCGGCTGTCTGAGCACGCGCTGCCAGAACCGCGCTCCGGCGGTGCGCGTCGACGCCAGCTCGCGATCGTCGACCCACACGGGTCCCGCGACGTGCTGGGCCCCGTCCATGTGGTCGCCGTGCATGTGGGTCAGCACCACCCTGTCCACATCGGACAGCGACAGTCCCGCCGCGCGCAGGGCATCGGGCAGCTCCTGCTCGGGCCGGACCTCGAAGCGGGCGAACGCTATGTCACGGACAGTGGCGACCTCGCCGGTATCGACGACGAACAGAGAACCCCGATGCTCGATGGCCCAGCAGTGGATCGGAAGCGGATCACACCACGGGCCGGGCGCGAACAGATCGAGCCGCCGCCGCCAGCCGTCACTGGCGAACAGAAACGCGCGCTTGAGGTGCACCATGCCGGTGCTCAGCGCGTGAATCCTCATCGGCATAGCGGTCCAGGCGGGGTCTCGATAACCCGATCCTAAATCACACTCGGAAAACGACTTGCGTGCGGTACCGTCGGCCCACTCGTTCGCCGCGTACGCGATCGTGATGTGACCGCAGCGCAGTCTCGGACCGCGCGCCGAACGAAGTCCGTGATGATGCTGGCCTCGGATGACCCCATTCGCCGACGTCGTCACCGCCTCTGAGCATGTCGCCGCAACGAGCTCACGCTCGGCCAAGGTGGCCATCCTCGCCGAGCTGTTGCGGCGACTCGATGGCGATGAGGTTCCGGTCTGCGTGGGTTTGCTGTCCGGACTCCCGCGCCAGGGCCGCGTCGGCATCGGCTACTCGATCGTCTACGGCGTCGAGGTCGAGCCCGCTGACGTGCCAACCCTGACCGTCAGCGACGTCGATCGCGCGATATCGGAAATCGAGATGACCACCGGAACCGGGTCGGCAACCCTCCGGCAACAGCTCCTGGGCGATCTGTTCCGTCGCGCCACGGAGGCCGAAGGAAGCTTCCTCAGGCGGCTCGTGACCGGCCAGCTACGGCAGGGCGCGTTGGCCGGATTGATGGCCGACGCGGTCGCCAAGGCGGCCGGGGTGGCCGGCGAACTGGCTCGGCGGGCGCTGATGCTCTCCGGGGATCTCCCCCGCATGGCCGAGGTCGCGATGGGCAGCGGGGCGCCCGGGTTGAGCGAGATCGGCCTGGAGATCTTTCGACCGATCCTGCCCATGCTGGCCTCGACGGGCGCCACGGTCGAGGAGGCGCTATCGGGCTTCGAGCGCGCGTCGGTCGAGTACAAGCTCGACGGAATCCGCATCCAGATTCATCGGCGCGGCGAGGAGGTGCGTATCTACACGCGCAATCTCAACGACATCACCGCCGCCCTGCCCGGCATCGCCGATGCGGTGCGCAACCTGCCCGTCAGGCAGGCGGTTCTCGACGGCGAGGCGATCTGGATGGGCGACGACGGCCCCGCCGCCTTCCAGGACACGGTGTCGCGGATCGATCGCGACGCGCCCCCGGAGGGGATCGTGACCTCCCTGTTCGACCTGCTGCACCTCGACGGCCACGACCTGCTCGACGCGCCCCTGTCCGAGCGCTCTGCGCGGCTTGAGGCCATCGCTCCACAGCTCAAGATCCCGGGCGTGATCACGATCGACCCGCGCGAGGCCCAGCACGTGCTCGAGGAGTCGCTGGGCGCCGGCCACGAAGGCGTCGTGGTGAAGGATGCCGGCTCGCCGTACGCCGCCGGGAGACGCGGAAAGGCGTGGCGCAAGGTCAAGCCGGTACGTACCTACGACCTCGTCGTGCTGGGAGCCGAGTGGGGTCACGGACGCCGCCGAGGCTGGCTGTCGAACCTGCACCTCGGCGCTCGCGACCCGGCTAGCGGAGGGTTCGTGATGGTCGGCAAGTGCTTCAAGGGATTGACCGACGAACTCCTCCGATGGCAGACGAGCGCGCTGCTGGAGCGTGAGACGGAGCGGCGGGGCATCGCCGTGCTCGTGCGTCCTGAACTGGTCGTCGAGATCGCCATCGACGGCGTCCAGTCGTCAACTCGCTACGCCGGCGGCGTGGCGCTGCGCTTCGCCCGCGTCAAGCGCTATCGCCCCGACAAGGACGCCGAGGAGGCCGACACGATCGATGACCTGCGGGCGCTTCTGCGTCGT
This sequence comes from uncultured Solirubrobacterales bacterium, assembly GCA_963734775.1. GTDB lineage: Bacteria > Actinomycetota > Thermoleophilia > Solirubrobacterales > Solirubrobacteraceae > Palsa-465. Next base: position 3,162 of record CAVTJE010000009.1, on the reverse strand, counting down.
GTGGGCGCCGCGTAGCTGCGCAATCTGCTGCTGATTTCACATCAGGCCCACCGATGCCGATTTAGGCATCATGGAGACATCGGTGCCGCCACCCGGGTTCGCCGCCGCGCCGGCGAGTGAGCCGTCCTCGGAGCCCCCTCCGGCCGGCCGCAGTCGGCCGAAGCTCCTCGCGGGCCTGGCCGGACTGGTGGTCCTGGCGGCGGCAGGGTTCCTGCTGCTCGGGTCCTCCGGCACTCAGATCGGCGGCCCCGTGGCGCAGGCCGCAACGCTGTCATCGAGTTCGCCCGGATACCGGATGCACGTGACACTCCAGATGTCATCCTCGGCGCTGGGCACTCCGATCACAGCCAGCGGACACGGGGTCGTTGATGTGCGTGATCGCGCGAGTTCGATGTCCGTGACGATGAACGTTGGCGCCCAGGCCCAGGCTGTCCAGCAGCTCGGCAGCTCCATCGTGCACATGGAGACCGTCACCGTTGGGTCGGCCGTATACGTGAAGCTCCCGTCCGCCCTGACCGCATCCCTCCCCTCGTCCGGGCGCCCATGGGTCAAGGTTGATCTCGGCAAACTGGCCGCCCTTCCGGGACTGTCGTCGCTGGGCAGCAACCCGACCACGAGCGACCCCGGGAGCATGTTGGAGTTCCTGCGTTCCGCGTCCGGCGGCGTCGTCGCTGAAGGGCGACAGCGAATCGATGGCGAGGAGACGACGCATTACCGGACCGAGCTGAGCCTGGATCACCTCGCGGACAGCCTTCCCGAACCCGAGCGAGGCGCAGTTCAGCAGGCCTTCTCGCGTATTCAGCAGTCCGGGGGCGCAGGAGAGCTTCCCGTCGACGTCTGGGTTGACGCCCGTAACCACGTGCGTCGCGTGGTGATGGCGCTCGACCTCGCGGTCGCGAACGGACCTTCGCTCCAGGAGACCGTGACGATGGACCTGAGCCACTACGGTCGCCAGTCCCTGCCGGCGACCCCGCCGCCGGACGAGATCATGGATCTGAGCAGCGTGGGCGGCGCGGCCGGGCCATGACGCCGGCCGCGCCACTGCACGCTGCGGGGCGTCTGGGCACGTTCCTGCTGCACGTTGGCGTCGTGTCTGATAGTTTGGCGCGCGCCGAATCCTCGGGGAGCCATCCCGGGGAGCGGGGAACCCAATTCGTTGGGGCGAGTCTCGCGGTGGTCCGCGAGAGGCGCTCAGAGGAGAGCGCTAGCCCGTCAGCTAACTCCGCAGGCCAAGGCGCATATCCGCAATAAGACCTGCGGAGCTACGGGTATCGGTTCGCTGAACACAGCTCTCTTCATGTTGCCGTGCGCGTACACGGCCAGCGTCCGCGACCGCCGGAGGGCGGCGTGACGGCCCGGTGCACCCGTGCGCTCTGCGGGGTAGCGCTGCTCACGCTCCTCTTCTGCTGCTCGAACGCTCTCGCCGACTCAGGCGGAGGTGGACTCGGTGGCCAGCCGCCGCCGAAGAACGGATCCAACCGGTCGGCCGTGTTCAAGCGCACCCTGCGTCGAGGCCAATCGGGTGCCGATGTCAAGAAGCTTCAGCGCTGGCTCGCCGAGCTCGGCTACAACGTCTCCGTCACGGGCCATTTCGGTTGGGCCACCAAGGCCGCGGTCAAGCAGTTTCAAGAGGACCATGGGCTGAGCCCGGCCAGTGGATCGGTCGGGTCCCGCACCGCGGCCGCCGTCGCAGCTGCGGTCCGCAACATGGGCAATACGGGCGGCAGCAGCCACGCGGTCGACCCGATCCCCGGATTCACGCTCGGCCGCGACGACATGGGCGTAGACGCCTCCGCCCGCACCGGCGCGCCGATCTATGCGCCGCTGGCCTCCAAGCTCGTGCAGGTCATGCATGACTGGTACGCGGGCGAGCCGCTGCTGCTGTTCAAGTTCAACCACCGCCCCCGCGGCGCGCTCTCCGGCTACTGGTATGTGGCCGAGCAGATCAACCCGGTGAGCACCCGGATCGGCTCACGCTTCGGGACCAAGCAGGTCGTGGCGACGTTCGCATCCAGTGGCACCGGCATCGAGATCGGATGGGGCTCCCCCACCGCGAACTCGCGCACGCTCGCCGGCCTGACCGACCCGGGTGCCGCCAACCCGCCCAGTGGCTCTAAGACCACCTGGGGCGAGTCGTTCAAGAAATTCTTCCGGATCAGGTAGCCACGTGAGCACAACGGGAAGTAATGGCGTTGTTTTTGCGTCCTCAGGTAGAGGAGTGTCCACGCCTGAAGGGAGCCTGATGCCTCGTCCTCTGAGTCAAGACCCAAGTCGCCGCCTGCCGCGGCGAGCCGCATTGCTCATCGCCGCCCTGGCCGTCACTGGCCTGGCAGCGTTCGCGGCGATCGCGGTGGCAAAGTCGTTCACGCTGAGGGTCTCAAAGCACGTCCACGTGACGAACACGCCGACGAAGGCGTTCCGGGTGAAGGCCGTCAACGTGCACGAATCCGTCGCCGTCGCCTCGAACGGCTTCCCGGTCTACACCTTCCAGGGCGAGACCACGCACCACCTGATCTGCAAGAAGACCAAGCAGGCGGCAACCAACTGCTGGGCGTTCTGGCCACCGGTCGCCGTCAAGTCCGCGAAGGGGCTCAGCAAGCAGATGGGCATCAAGGGCAAGCTCGGAACCTTCCGCAATCACGGCGTGCGTCAGCTGACCCTCGGCGGGAAGCCGCTCTACAACTTCACGCCCGACATCCAGTCGGGCAACAAGAAGCTCGCCACCGGCGATGAGCTGAAGACGTTCGGCTCGATCTGGCACATCGTCAAGGGTTAGGCCACCGTCGGCGCAGGTCGGCTGACCCCCCGCTGATTGCACGCATCTCTGAGCCCGAGCGCGACCCGCGCTCGGGCTCAGCGGTCGGGTTGGAACGGGTGCGGTGGCCCGGGTCGACGAGCTCGGCGTAGAGCCCCGCGAGCGAGGCGGTGAAGCCGTCGGCTGAGAAGCGCTCCTCGAACACCTCGCGGGCACGCGCACCGAGTCGCCGGCGTAGTGACGAGTCACGAAAGAGCGTCGCCACGGCGCCGGCCAGCGCCCGCTCATCGCCCGGCGCCACCACGAGCGCGGAGTCATCGTGCGTCACATCCTCAGGAATCCCGTCGCAGCTGGTGGCGACGATGGCAACTCCCTCCTGCAGGGCTCACAGGTGCCGGCCGAAGAAG
>CAVTJE010000008.1:0-51887 GCA_963734775.1 uncultured Solirubrobacterales bacterium | reverse complement strand
GAGCGCCGAGAACGCGGGATTCGTTCTCCTCGCTGTTCTCATCGGCTGCGTGATCGGCGCGCAGGTCGGCGGGCGGGTGCTCGACAACCGGGGTGCGCGTCCCACCGTCGTCGCTGGCTGCGCGATTGCCGCGGTGGCCGTTTCTACCTGTGGGGCAATCGGCTCACCGATCTGTCGTTCAACTCACAGTCGTTCGACCTCGCCCTATCCGGAGTCGGTATTCGGCTCGTCCTCGGCCCGGTGAGCACCGACGCCCTCAATCGCGCCTCGCGCACGGCCTACGGCGCCGTTACCGGTCTGACCCAGACCGTCGCGCAACTTCGATGGTAGCCTCGGCATAGCCGTGCTCGGTCTCGATCCTCATCACACAGGTGACATCGAAGGTGGTGAAGACACTGACCGGACTCGGCGTCCCGAGCGCCACCGCTCACAGCGTGGCGCATGCCGTCTCGGGAGCGTCCGGCAGTGCGACCACGAGCAGGGGCGACGGCGGGGCGGTGAACAAGGCGATCACACGCGCGGTCCAGGTCGACTTCGCCCACGCGACCCGTACCGTGATCTGGGGCATCGCCGGCGCGATGGCCGTCGCCTTCGTAGCGGCCCTGGTCGCCATGCCGCGGGGCAAGGTCTAGGAGCCAGCAGTGGTGCAGACGGGCGCAACGCCTGACGACCCGGGGACCGCACGCCCCCAGGTGGGGCGCCCGGCTAGTCGTGGGGTGTATTCGCGGGAGGGATGGGCCCTCCCGCCGGCCTCCTTCTGTTCGCGGTTCCGATGGCCGGAGGCGAAGCCCGCCGTCGGCGTTCACGATGCGGTTATGGCGAGCATGGCACCTGGGGTATGAGATCCCTCGCCGGCGCTGCTGGCGCCGATCGGAACCGCTTCCGCCGGGAGGTCAAGCAGTTCGCGGCCGAGCACGAGATCCCGATCCTTGCCCTGAAGAAGCCCGATCGGTCGCCCTGGGATGACCGCAAGCTCGACCACGTCCGCCCGCCCGTCTCTTGGCGGTAGCCGAGCGTGACGGCCGCTTCGGTGAGACGGCGCCAACAACTAGCGACATGTGAGCAACCAACAACCGGACGGAGGACCCTCGGACTCGAGCCCTGGGGGAGATCGCGCCACGACGGGAGCTGGTCAGAAAAGCGAAGGTGCGGTTTGCTGACCACCCCCGCCGCACCCTCCCAGAGCGCAGTGGGCCCGTTGTGAGCCGATGCCGCAACGAACCGCCGTCTCGGATCCTTGCGCGACAGCCTCGGGTCGTCGCGATCGTCGCCTGCCAGGAGTTCCAGTGGGTCATCTCCGGCCGCAACCAAGCGCCCCTCGGGAAGGCCGTGCACTTCGATTTCTTTCGCAGCAGCGACGCGTCGGCGTCTACTACTTGCTTCTCTATGTCCTGGACCCCGAGTGGGGGTCTCCGGCGCCTACGCCTCCACGGCCTAATCAAACGCCTCCCGCACAGCAACAAATACGTGTTCACCCCCGACGCGATCCCGTCGCTGTCTGTACACAGACCCCACAGACACCGACTCCTGCGACGCAGCTCAACGCCGACAACCCCCCGGGCCAACACCAACATCCACCACGCTCTCAACCCTCGAACACGCCGTCAACGACAACACCCACACCGCGCCCGCCTCGCAGCATGAACTCGTCACAACCTCACACGTCCCGCCACCAGGGAGGACCAGTAGGGTCGAGCCGCTCGGCCGGAAGTGTCAGCACCAGTACGACCGACGTCACTAATGCCCGCCCCGCGCGCGCTCTCGCGGTCGAGATTACATGCTCACCGGCGTACGCTGTTCGCAGTGCTGGACCAGATCCGAGCCCGTGCCTTCAGCTCCGAGCGTCCGCGCCTCGGCCTGGGCATTGTCGTCTCTGTACTGGCGGTGGCCGTCGCCAGGCCGCGATCTATCCGCTCAAGGCCGCCGCTCCGGCCGTGTCGCTCAGCGTCGTCTATCTCCCCGCGGTGCTGCTCGTCTCGGTCTACTCGGGGACTGTGGCTAGGCTTGGTCACGTCGCTCGCCAGTGCTGCCGCGTTCAACTTCTTTCACCTGCCGCCCGTGGGTCGCTTCACGATTTCCGACAGCCGGAACTGGGTCGCCCTGGTCGCCTTCATGCTCATCGCCGCCGTAGTCAGCGCCGTGGCGGAGGTGGCGCGCAGCCGCACGGCCGGGCCGAGCGGCGGCGGCCAGGAGGCCGACCTCGCCGCCGCGCTCGGGCGCGAACTGCTCCGCCGGCCGGGAGCTTCAGCCCGCCCTCGGCAACGCCGCCCGTCGCGTCGCGCAGGCACTGGACATTCCCTCCGCGGCCATTGAGCTCCGCGCCGCCTCGGCCACCGACCGTCGGGCCGCACTGCCGCTGCTGCGCCCCGACGGTGAGCAGATCGCCACGCTGCTCGTGCCGCGTGGCCTCCCCGGGGAGACGGTCGAGCGTCTGCGAGATCAGGTCGTCCCCGCGCTCGCCGCGCTCATCACGATTGCCCTGCACCGCGATGCCGCCCAGACGGAGGCGGTCGAGACCGCGGCCCTGCGACGCAGTGACGAGCTCCAGACGGCCCTGCTGCCGGGCCGTCTCCCACGACCTGCGCACTCCGCTGACCGCCATCGTCACCGCCGGGCATGCGCTCGGATCGGGGTCGCTGACGCCCGACGAGCGCGGTCAGCTGAGCGGTGCCGTCGTCGAGGAGGGCGAGCGACTGTCGGCCCTGATCGACAAGCTTCTCGATCTCTCGCGGCCTGCACGGCCGCGCCGAGCCTCGACGCGATTGGATCTCGCTCGAGGAGGTCATTCTCGCGGTGCAGGATTCGCTGCCGGCGTCGGGGGCGACCGTGCGTGTCGACTGATCGACCCCGATGTGCCCCCGCTCCTGGCTGACGCCAGCTGGAGCGGGTGCTCGCGAACCTGCTCGAGAACGCCGTGCGCTACTTAAACGACCTCCCCGTATCCGTGCACGTCCGCCGCTCGGGCGCGCGAGTCGTCGTGCTGGTCGTCGATCAGGGCCCGGGGATTGCCGCCAGCGAACAGGACCGGATCTTCGAACCGTTCTACCGCGGGCGTCCCTCGGACGGCGCCGGCTCGCCCGGCGCCGGTCTCGGCCTCGCGATTGCCGGGGTTCGTTCAGGCGAACGACGGGACGATCGCGGTCGAGTCGCTCCCCGGGCAGGGGACGAGCTTCGTTGTCTCGTTCCCGCTCTCCGAGGGTGCCCGGGTGACCGTTTGAGCACTCGGCCCGCCGTCCTGATCTGTGACGACGAGGCGCAGATCTTGCGCGGGTTGCGGGTCATCCTCCGCGACGCAGGCTATGACGTGCTCCCGGCTGAGACCGGCGAAGAGGCGCTCGACGCCGCCGCGGTCAACCACCCGGACGCCGCGATCATCGATCTCGTGCTTCCCGACATCGACGGCGTGGAGGTGTGCAAGCGCCTGCGCGAGTGGAGCCAGCTTCCGATCATTGTCTCTCCGCCGTCGGAGAGGAGGACGCCAAAGTGCGAGCGCTGGCGGCCGGCGCCGACGACTACGTGACCAAGCCGTTCGGGCCGCGTCGAACTGGTCGCACGGCTCCAAGCCGTCTTGCGTCGCAGTGCGGCCGAACCCGAAGCCCGTGATCACCGCCGACGGCTTGGAGGTTGACCTGGCCAGCCGCACGGTTCGCCGCGACGGTCGCGAGGTTCACCTCACCCCCACCGAGTTCGACCTGTTGCGGGTGCTGGCCCGACCGCGGTCGACTGGTCACGTATCGCGAGCTGCTGGTCGCGGTGCGTGCGCACGCCGAGGACACGCAGGTCTCCGCGCCCACGTCGCGAACCTACGTCGCAAGATCGAGCCGGCCGAGGGTCCGCGGTACGTCAAGACGGACCCCCGCGTCGGTTACCGGTTCGCCGTCTAGAGCCCGCGACCAGCCCACGGCCTTTACATAATCTGTATAGCCCGCGCAGGATTCTGTACCAGGTCCTTGACGTCTTTGTGACCGAAGATTCCGGCATGGACATCGTCTCCATCCTCCTGGCCTCGTCACCTTCGTCCTGGCCTGTATCGTCCTGATCTTCGGAATCGATCGGATATGAGCGGCGCTCATCTCTTCGGCCTGATCGTGTCGGTCCTCATCTGCGCGTACCTGCTCTACGCGCTGCTGCGAGAGAACGCTTTAATGCGGCACCGAGACCGAACGATGACCTTCCTCGGCTGGCTGACGATCTTCGGCTTCGCCGCGATCCTCACCGCTCTGGCGTTCCCGCTGGCCCGCTACATGACGGCCGTTTACACGGGCGAGCGTACGTTCCTGGATCGGGTATGGCGGTCCCGAACGCCTCCTCTACAAGGTCATGGGCGTCAACCCGCAGCAGGGTCAGGATTGCGAAGGCGTACGCGAAGAGCCTGATCATCTTGTCGCTCGCCGGCTGGCTGCTCCTCTACTTCATTCTCCGGACGCAGACGCTGTGGAACTGGACCGGCCTCAACCCTCAGCACTTTCACTCCGCGCCGTGGAATGTGACCTTCAACACCACGTCGTCATTCGTCACCAACACGAACTGGCAGTACTACGGCGGCGAGACGACGATGACCTATTTCAGCCAGATGGCCGGTCTGACCGTGCAGAACTTCCTCTCGGCGGGAGTGGGGATCGCGGTGGCCGTGGCGCTGATTCGCGGCATCATCTCGCGCAGCGGGACGAGCATCGGCAACTTCTGGCAGGACCTCGTGCGCACGGTTCTCTACGTGCTGGTGCCCATCTCCTTCGTGGTCGCGCTCGTCCTCGTGTTTCAGGGCTCGATTCAAAACTTCTCGCACTATCTGATCGCCCACGGCCTGACCAGCGGGGGAGGACAGACGATCGCGCAAGGGACCGGTGGCCTCGCAGGAGGCGATCAAGGAACTCGGCACTAACGGCGGCGGCTTCTTCAACGTCAATTCCGCCCATCCGTTCGAGACCCATCGGGGTTCACCAACCTTGTGGAGATGCTGGCGGTGCTGATCATCCCGGCGGCCCTGCTCTTCATGTACGGGCGGATGGCCGGGCGGCGCCGCCAGGGGTACGCGCTCTACGCGGGCGTGATGTTCATGTTCCTCGGCGCCTGCGTCGTGGCCTATATCGCCGAGGCACACGGGTCTCCGGCGCAGCATGCGGCGGGCCTGCACACGGGCGTGATCCACGGTTCCACCGGCGGCAACATGGAGGGCAAGGAGCAGCGCTTCGGCATCGCGGGCTCGGCCCTGTTCGATGTCGTCACCACCGTCACCTCGTGCGGCGCGGTGAACAGTGCACTCGAATCGTTCACCGGCATCGGTGGCGCGATCCCGATGGCCAACCTGTCGGCCAGCGAAACGATCTTCGGCGGCGTCGGAACCGGCCTGTATTCGATCCTGCTCTACGTGATCCTGGCCGTGTTCATTGGCGGGCTCATGGTGGGTCGCACCCCGGAGTACCTGGGCAAGAAGATCGAGGCACGCGAGGTGAAGCTGACGGTGCTGGGACTGTTGATAACGCCGCTGGCCGCGCTGTTCTGCACAGCGCTGGCGGTGGCCAGCTCGGCGGGCAGGGCGTCGATTTTCAGCCCCGGCAAACCGCAGGCCTTCTCCGAGACCTTCTACGCGTACCTGTCACAGGCCAACAACAACGGCTCGGCGTTCGCGGGATACACCGGGTTCGTCCAGCCCAACGCGGGAAACCTGGGCTCTCATGGCATCACCTTCGCCAACCTCGTCGGGGGCTTCGCCATGATGTTCGCCCGCTTCATCCCGATTCTCTTTGCCCTCGCCATCGCCGGCTCGCTGGTGGGCAAGCGGGTCAGCCCCGCCGGCCTCGGGACGATGCGCACCGACAACGCGACGTTCATCGTCCTCCTCATCGGCGTGATCATCCTCGTCGGCGCCCTGACGTTCTTCCCCGCCCTGCTCCTCGGACCGATCGTGCAGGGACTGACCGGACACCTCTACTAGCTCGACGATGCGCAAAGACATCATCACATCAGCGATCGGGATCGTTCCTCACCCTGCTTCTCGGAATCGGGTATCCCCTGATCGTCACCGGCGTCAGCCAGGTCGCCTTCCCGGGCAACGCCAACGGCAGAAAAGGTCTACACCGGCGGAAGGCTCGTCGGCTCGAAGATCATCGGCCAGCAGTTCACCGATCAGGTGGTCAAGAACGGCAAGGTCCAGGTCGACGAGAACGGTAACCCGGTAACCACTCCGGATCCGCGGTACTTCCAGAGCCGCCCGTCGGCCACCGTTCCTCCGTACAACGCGGCCGCCACGGCGTTCTCCAACGCCGGCCCAAACAACATCGCCACCGAACAGGCGATCGCCGCCAACATGAAGGCCTTCCTGGCGCTGGAGAAGCCGTACGACCCGAGCCTGACCGATGGGCAGATTCCCGTCGACGCGGCCAACACGTCGGCGTCGGGGATCGATCCCGACATCTCGGTGGCCAACGCCGACATCCAGGCCCATCGCGTGGCCGCGGTGCGCCATCTCAGCCTCTCGCAGGTGATGTCGACCGTCTCCAAGTACACGCACGGCCGTGGTCTGGGCTTCTCGGGCGAGCCGGGAGTCAACGTGCTCCAGCTCAATCTCGCCCTCGACCAGCTCAAAAGGACAGGCTGATGTCGGTCGATACGGCACCTGGCCAGCACCCCTCCGAGCGCCGCGCGATCTCGCTGTTCCGCGGCGACATCGTCAAGCGGGCGTTGATCGACAGCCTGATCAAGCTCGATCCGCGCGTGCAGATCCGCAACCCGGTCATGTTCGTGGTCGAGATCGGCGCGGTGATCACCACCGTCACGTGGGTCTTCCACGCCGCCGGCGACAACCTGCTCGGCGGCGCCGGCGATCCGGCCTGGTATACGTTCGTGATCTCGGTGTGGCTGTGGCTGACCGTCGTCTTCGCCAACATGGCCGAGGCGTTCGCCGAGGGCCGCGGGCGCGCGCAGGCCGATACGCTGCGCGCACTGCGTGAGGAGACCGTGGCCAACCTGCGGGACGGGGGCACCAAACCGGCCTCTGACCTTGTCCGCGGCGATGTCGTCGTGGTGCAGGCCGGAGAGCTGATTCCCGGCGACGGCACCGTCATCGAAGGCATCGCATCGGTCGATGAATCGGCGATCACCGGCGAGTCCGCCCCGGTGATCCGCGAATCGGGCGGCGATCGCAGCGCCGTCACCGGGGGCACGCGCGTGCTGTCCGACCGGATCGTCGTCGAGATCACCCAGGAGCCCGGACACTCGTTCCTCGATCGGATGATCTCGCTCGTCGAGGGCGCGGCGCGGCGCAAGACGCCCAACGAGATCGCGCTCAACATCCTGCTCGCCGGCCTCACCCTCGTGTTCATGGTCGTGGTAGCGACCCTGCGACCGTTCGGGCTGTTGCCGACACCTCGATCTCGGAGACGACGCTCATCTCCCTCCTCGTCGCGCTGATCCCGACCACGATCGGCGCGCTCGCTCTCGGCCATCGGGATCGCCGGCATGGACCGACTCGTGCGCCGCAACGTCCTCGCCCTGTCGGGCCGCGCCGTCGAGGCCTCGGGCGACGTCGACGTATTGCTCCTCGACAAGACGGGCACGATCACGATCGGCAACCGGCTCGCCTCGGAGTTCATTCCCATGCCCGGGGTCGAGGAGGCCGAGCTCGCCGAGGTGGCGCAGCTCTCATCGCTTGCCGATGAGACGCCGGAGGGACGCTCGATCGTCGTCGCCTGGCCAAGCAGTACGGCATCCGCGAGCACGGCATGAGCGAGCTGAAGGCGACCTTTGTCCCTTTCACCGCCCAGACCCGCATGAGCGGCGTCGACCTCGACGGCCGACAGTTGCGCAAGGGCGCCGGCGATGCCGTCATCGACTTCGTCAAAAAAGAGGGCGGCCGTCCGCCGGCCGACTCCACCCGGCGCTCGACCGGATCGGCCGCGAGGGCGGGACGCCCTCGCCGTGGCCAGGGACGCACAGGTACTCGGCGTTATCCACCTGAAGGACACGATCAAGGAGGGGATGCAGGAGCGCTTTGACCACCTGCGCTCGATGGGGATCCGCACGATCATGATCACCGGCGATAACCGCCTCACGGCGGCCAAGATCGCTCAGGAGTCGGGGGTCGACGACTTCCTCGCCGAGGCCACCCCGGAGGCCAAGCTCGAGCTGATCAAGGATCAGCAGAAGGATGGCCGGATGGTGGCGATGACCGGTGATGGGACCAACGACGCCCCAGCGCTGGCGCAGGCCGACGTCGGGGTGGCGATGAACACCGGCACCCAGGCGGCGCGTGAGGCGGGGAACATGGTCGATCTGGACTCGAACCCGACGAAGCTCATCGAGATCGTCGAGGTCGGCAAGCAGCTGCTGATCACCCGCGGCGCGCTCACGACGTTCTCGATCGCCAACGATGTGGCCAAGTACTTCGCCATCCTGCCCGCGATCTTCGTCACCACCTTCGCGGCCACGACGGGTGGTCAGAGTCCGCTGCACGTGCTCAACATCATGAACCTGGGTACACCTGAATCGGCCGTGATCTCGGCCATCATCTTCAACGCGCTCGTTATCCCGGCGCTGATCCCGATTTCGCTCAGGGGTGTCCGCTACCGTCCGATCGGCGCCAGCTTGCTGCTGCGACGCAATCTTTTGATCTACGGCCTGGGAGGCCTCATCGCTCCGTTCATCGGGATCAAGCTCATCGATCTCATCGTCCACAACCTGCTGGGGGCATGACACGTCGGTGAACGAACCGGCGCGACGGGGACACCACCGCGTATTCCTCGGGATGGCGGCGGGGGTGGGCAAGACGTATCGGATGCTGCTGGAAGGCCATGCCGAACACGAGGCCGGGCGCGACGTGGTGATCGGCCTGATGGAGGCCCACGGCCGCCAGGATACGGCGAGACTCGCCGGGGGACTCGCGACCATTCCGCGCCGCCGGGTCGCGTATCGCGGCACCGAGCTCGAGGAGATGGACCTGCCCGCCATCCTGGCGCGTGCGCCCGAGCTGTGCTTGATCGATGAGCTCGCCCACACCAACGCGCCCGGTGTCGAGCACGAGAAGCGCTACGAGGATGTCGAGGACGTCCTGAAGGCCGGGATCGACGTGCTGTCCACGGTGAACGTGCAGCACCTCGAGTCGCTCAACGATCAGGTCGCCGAGCTGAGCGGCATCCGGGTGCGCGAGACGATTCCCGACAACGTCCTCGGCCACGCCGACGAGATCGTCCTCATCGACCTCCCCCCCGAGGCTCTGCTCGAACGCCTGCGGGCGGGCAAGATCTACCCCCCCAACCGCATCGATGCCGCGCTCAACAACTTCTTCCGCATCGAGAATCTGTCGGCACTGCGCGAGGTCGCGTTGCGTCAGGTGGCCGAGGAGGTCGAACAGAAGCGATTGACCACGGTCGGGCCACTCGGTTCGCGCGATGAGCTGGTGGCCGCCGAGGCCCAGCAGGCCGTCGGCGAGCGGCTGCTCGCGCTCGTCGAGCCGTATCCGGGGGCCCAGCGCCTCGTCCGCCGCGCCTGGCGCTCCGCGCAGCGGCTCGGCGCAGAGATCGACCTGCTGTGGATACGTCCGCCGGGAGGCAATCTGTCCGATGAGCAGGAGCGAGCGTTGACCGCACTGCAGCAACTGGCGTCCACGCTCGGCGCCCACTTCCTCACCGAGGAGTCGGACACGGTTCCCGAGGCCATCGCCGACGTGGCCCGCCGGCAGCGAACCACCTACGTGCTGATGGGACGCAGCCGGACAGCTCGCGGTCTGGGCCGGCTTCGCACGCCGCTGCCGCAGCGACTGATGGAGCTCCTGCCCGGGGTGGACGTGCGGATCGTGGCCGACCGTTCCCTGCGACAGAACGGCGATCGGACATGACGGTGGTGATCGTGATCGTCGTCGCGCTCGCCGCCCTCGCGGCCGGGGCTGCCATCGGATACTGGCTGCCACCTCACGGCCGGCGCCCGGCCCGGGACAACCGTGTGCCCGTGAAGCGCATCCTCCTGCCGTTCACCGGCCAGGCGATCTCGCGCCGCGCCTTCGAGGCGGCCGCGCGCCTGGCCAAGGCCGAGAACGCGATGATCATCCCCGCCTTCCTCGCGCGCGTGCCGAGGACGTTGCCGCTCGACTCGCCTCTACCCGCCCAGTGCAACAACGCCATGGTCCTGATGGAGGCCCTCGAGCAACGGGCCAACGCCGAGGGGATCTCGGTCGACGCACGCATCGCCCGCGGCCGCACCTATCGCGATGCGCTGCGCCGGCTGCTCGAGCAGGAACAATTCGACAGGGTGATCGTCTCGGCCACGGAGAGCTCCGCCAGCGGACTCAGCCCCGACGATCTCGAGTGGCTGCTCGACCGCGTCCCGGCCGAGGTGATGATCCTCCGCCCCGCCCCCGACGACAAGCGGCGCATCTCGGTCAACGGCGTGCACGGCCACTTCTAGGGCGTCGTGCGGGCCTGCGACCTCTGCGGGGCCGGAGATCCCGAGCTGCTGCTCAGGTCGCCGAGACTCGACGGCCCGCTGGTGCGTTGCCGCGTGTGCGAGCTCGTGTACGTGGGTCGACGAGAGTCCGACTTCACGTTTCGGGGCTCGAACGCCGAGCGCTCGCACGCCCTGGCCACGCGCGTGGCCGAGCTCCAGATCGTCCAGCCCCAGGTCGACGAGGCTGAACACGCGTGGCGGGTGGAGGCCGAGCGGGCGCGCCTGGCCCGCCTTCGCGCGGTCCTGCCCGCGGGCACCCTGCTCGACGTCGGGTGCTCGACAGGCACGTTCCTGAGCGTCGCACGTTCGTCCTTCGACGTCAGTGGGGTCGAGCCCGATGCCTCGACGAGCGCCCAGGCACAGGCGAAAGGTCTCGACGTGATAGCGGCGACGCTCGAGGAGGTGAGCCCGCCCTCGGGTGGGTTCGACGCCGTCACCATGTTCCACGTGATCGAGCATCTCGATTCGCCGCGCGAGGCGGCCCAGCGCGTGCGGAGGCTGATCCGTCCCGGCGGGATCGTGCTGATCGAGACGCCCACCGTCGATTGCCCGTGGTTCCGGTTGCGCTTTGCGCGGCCGCGATGGCGCCAGCTGATTCCCGATCACTACTTCTTCTTCTCGCGCCAGACACTCGAGCGGCTGCTCAGCGAGTGCGGCTTTGAGCCGATCGGCCACGAGAAGGTGGGGCGTCGGGCGAGCCTGCGCTTCGTCGCCGACCGGCTCCGCCGAACCGGCGTTCCGCTGACCGCGCCGCTGCCCGATCTGCTCGCGCGCATCGGACTGGCGGACCGAAGCGTCTACCTGAACCCCGGCGACATCATGAGTGTGGTGGCGCGAGCACGCTGATCTTTTTCGCCACGACGATGTCCTGCCACCGGGTCATCGCGTGGGGGACGATGGCGACGATGTTGAGGCCGTCCGCCCACCGTTCGCGTATATAGTCGTCCCCATGGAAGGTCAGGCCATACTCGGCGCCGATCCCCGGAAGGTCGGTGCGATTCCAGATCGAACGGCGGTACGGCACGAAGACGAACTCTTCTGGCTGCAGTGGCGCCCGGGCGAAGGCGGCGGGTGGGCACCATCGCGTCGTCACGCTTCCGCTCCTGAACTGCTCGAACGCGTGGGCGCCGTGGGTCGAGAGCAGCGCCACCCCGCCCGGCCGCAGGACCCGCTGGACCTCGGCCAGCCACCGGTCCTGAAGCGCCTCCCCGAGATGGCTGAACACCGACACCGAGTAGACGAGGGCAAAGTGGTCGTCGGGCCACGGCAGCGGCGGCGCGTAATTGCTCACCGCCCATCCGATATGCGGATGCCGGCGCCGGGCCCATGCGATCGACGCTTCGTCGACGTCACAGCCGGCGCATGCGGCCGTGGGTGACAGGGAGGCGATGTGGGGCAGCACGCGAGCGGGTCCGCAACCGAAATCGAGCACGCTGTCGAAGGCTGTGAGGTCGAGGTCGACCTCGAGCAGTGCGCCCGTGAGATCCTCCGCGGACTCGCGTCCGCTGACGATGAAGTCGCTCGCTCCGGGCGTGCCGACGCGCGTACGGAGGCGGAGCGGAGGCACCGCCGCGCCGGGCGCGCGGTCGGCCTTGAGCTTGTCGCTCAGCTCGCGCAGACGTCGGACTGCCCAGCCGGCCGCGAGGGGCGGGTTCAGATTTCGGGTGGGCACGCGCGGATGTTGGCACGGCGGTGGCGCTAGGGCCCGGTCGCCGGGTGGTCGCGCGATCCCCTGCTGTCACATCGCCCGCCGACTGGAAGAATCCCCGCGGTGAAGGACCGACCTGACGTGTCGGGGCGCATTCGTGGCGATCAGGCCACCGCTTCGACGAAAGTTCCGTGGCAGACCCGCGTGCGCGCAGTCGCCAACCGAGTCGGGCTCGATCTCCGTCCCGCCAGACGGCTGCGCTGGCTGCACAAAGCAATGGCCGTCCGCCGTAGCCAGGCCGGCATCCGCCGCAACCTGGGCTTCGTGCTCTGGAGCCCCGAGCCCGACAACTTCACCTACGACATCGTCAACCACGCGCGAGCTGGCCGAGTGGGTCGCCGCCGTCGCGTCCTGCGACGCGGAGCAGGCCCAGCGCTATCTGGTCGAGCCCGAGGTCGACCAGCTGGTGACGCGCCGCCTGCAGGACGCCACCACGGGCCGCTGGCTGTGGACCAAATCCCGGCCGCCGTTCGGCAAGCGGCTTGGCTGGTACGCGCTCGCGCGCGCGCGCGTCCGAAGCTGATCATCGAGGTGGGCGCCCACGACGGTCTGGGCGCGTTCCTGCTCCTGCGCTCGCTCGAGCGCAATGGCGAGGAAGGCTATCCAGGCCGCCTGGTGTCGTTTGACGTCAACCCCAAGGCGGGCTGGCTGGTCGGACATCATCCCCTTTGGGACCTGCGAACCGAATCGTCGCAGTCAGGCTTACCGGCGCTCATCGGCGCAGGGCGCCACCATCGACATGTTCATCTACGACGGCTGGCACTCCTACGAAGCCGAACGCGCAGACCTCGAGCTCGCCGCCGACCACGTTACCGCGACGGCATCCTCCTCAGCGACGACGCCCAGGTCACCCACGCGCTCGCCGATGTCTGCCGCGACCGCACCCTGGCGTACTTCGAGTTCCATGAGGTGCCCAGAGAGCACTTCTATCCCGGCGGCTTCTCTCGCTGCGGGCCGTCGACCCGACCTCGCCCGCAGCATCAGGGACGAGGGCCGGGAGGAAAGCGAATGACGATCGGCCCGACCGTGACCCTCTGACCGGGTCCCAGCCGCACGCCACCAAATCGAGCGTCGTCGATGATCGCGCACGGAGTTGCGCACGGCGTCTGCTCGCCGCGGGTGAGGCCGAACGGGCGGTCGACGATGACATCGAGTTTGCGCCCGTAGAAGGCGACCTGCGAGCTGTTGGTCAAGATCACCCGATAGCCGGCGTGCTGGGCAATGGCCACCGCGGCGGGAGTGTCGGGTTCGTACTCCCGCGACGCGCGCGTGACGACGATCGCCACCCCCAGCGCCGCCAGCGCGGCCGTGGCCAGCGGTACGGCGGGCCGCCAGCGCAGACCCGCCACCGCGCCGGCCACCACGGCGACGGCGAGCGGGATCACCGTGGTCATGTACCTCGACTTGAAGATGTCGGTGTGCACGACGCTGACCACGAAGTACCCGACGAGCACCATGAGCATGACCGCGGCCAGCAGCCAGAATGCCTGCCGGGATGCGTGGCGCCACAGACGCGAGCGCACGCCCACCCGAAGACGCCCACGAGCACGAGCGCCTGCAGGCTGCGCGCCGCCGCCGAGGCCGCGGCCCCGTGCGCGCCGTAGAACAGTGGTACCAGCGCGTCTCTGACCAGCCCGAGCGACAAGCCGCCCTGCGGGAGGGGCAGCTTGGTCTTGCTCACGTCATTGAGTGAGCGAACCAGCTCCGGAATCCAGGGCAGGAAGAGGACGAAGGGCAGCACGCCGAACAGAACCGCGTCGCGTCGCGACAGCCGTCGCGGGTCGGCGAGCACGACGAGCGCGACGATAATTGCGACCACGTACACGGCCGAGTAGTACTCGGAGTACATCGCCAGCGTCCCGCCGATCACGTAGCACCACCACCAGCGGCGACGGGCCCCCGAGATGATCCGCTGCGCCCCCGACCAGGGCGACCAGGATCCCCAGGCCGGCCACCATGAACCCGCGTGAGAAGTCGGCGAACGAGACCGCGAACGGCGCCACCGCAAGGCCGAGCGCCGATAGCAGCGCGGCGCGGAGGCCGAGCAACGGGCGAACGAGCACGTAAAGGACCGGGATCGATAGCGTTCCCGCCACGATCGAGGGGAGGCGCAGCCAGAATTCGCTGTTCAGCGGCAACGGCGCGAGCAGGAGGTAGAACAGCGGCGGCGTGTTCTCAAACCGGGCCAGCCGGTTGAGGAACGAGCCCGCGCTGGGAGCCGAGGCGACGAGCCAGGAGTAGCCCTCGTCCGTGTTGATTCGCGTGCCGGCGTCGACAAGCCGCAGGCCGAGACCGGCGAGCACGATGATCGCCAGCAGCACCTTGGGATCGGAGAGGATCGGCCCGAGACGGCGCACCGGGCGAGAGTACTGTCGCCGGCCGCGAGGTCGGGCTAGAGCAGCATCGCGCGCAGGACGGAGCCGATCCATCGCCCATAGCGCCGGGGGCTCCAGCCACGCTCGAGCACCATGAGGTCGTAGAGCTCGGGTGAGTTCAGCGACCACAGAACGTCTCGCGCCTCCTGCCTGGAGACGCCGGCGCGCAGGTGGCCGCGGCCGGCCAGCAGCGCGGCGAACTCGGTCATTCCGTCCAGACGGTCGGTGCGCAAGCGCTCGAGCTCGTGGGCGATATCGGGCTCGGCCGGCGCCGCTTCGCGCATCATGCGGTCAAGTGAGGCCAGGCGCAGGTTGATGGCGGCCACGATCGCGCCGTACATCTCGAGCTGCCGTCCGGGATCAGGCTCGCGGCGGATGGCCTCGATCTCGGGGCCTTCGCGGAACGGGGTCTCGGCAGCGTCGCCCCGGATCGCCGCTCGGACGACGGCGCCGAGCAGCGCTCCCTTGGAGGAGAACGCCTTGTAGATCGTCTCGGGCGAGACGTTCGCCGCCCGGGCGACCTCGGCGATGGTCGTGCGCGAGTAGCCGCGCTCCTCAAACAGCCGGCGCGCCGTGCTCACGATCTCACCGCGGGTCTGCTCGGCGCGGGCTCGCCGCCCCGACGCGTCGTACGACCGTCTTGGGTTGACATTTCGCGACATTAGCTACAGACTACCTGTAATGAATACACCAAACATGGAGTGATTATGATGGCCACGACCAGCCTTGACTACTACGACGGCCCGGAGATTCTCGGTGACCTGGACGATGCGCTGCGGCAGGCCGGGCTCGACCCCGACGCGCTCGATCCCGACGACCTCGCGGCCGTCGACGAATTTCATGCCCGTGGCCGCGCGGCCACGGTCGCCTTGGCCGCGCTCGCGGGTGTGCGACGGGACGAGCGCGTGCTCGACGTCGGTGCCGGCATCGGCGGCCCGGCGCGGTTTCTAGCCACCCGTTACGGCGCCCGCGTCACCGCGCTCGACGCCACCCCGCGCTTCGCGGCCGCCTGCGAACGGCTGACGCGAAGCGTTGGGCTGACCGACCGCGTCGACACCGTCTGCGGGGACGCGCTGGCGCTGCCGTTCACCGATGGGAGCTTCGACCTGGCCTGGGTCCAGGCCGTGGCGCAGAACATCGAGGCCAAGGAACGCTTCGTGGCCGAGCTGGCACGGGTTCGTGGCACCCGGCGGACGCGTGGCGATGTTCGAGGTCGTGGCCGGACCCGGCGGGCCGATCCACTTTCCCGTCCCCTGGGCGGATCGACCCGACCAGAGCTGGCTCATCACGGCGGCCGAGCTGCGCGACCTACTCGACTCGGGCCCGCTCCAACTCGTCACCTATAACCGGATGCAAGCGGTGCTCGAGTCAATCGCGGCCGCCGAGGAACCCGTGGCGGCACACCCATCGCTCGGGCTGCACGTTCTCATGCCCGACTTCGAGCCACGCATGGCCGCGGTGGCCAAGAACATCGCCGAACAGCGGATCGAGATCGTCCAGGCCGTGGCCGTCAAGCGCGCGGGCTGAGTAGGGCGAGCGTCGGGCCGGGCGTGCGGCATCCGCACCCCGGCTCGACCCTCTGCCGCGCGCTCCGCCTGCGCGACGATGGCGAGAGTCGGAATCGAACCGACGACACCACGATTTTCAGTCGTGTGCTCTACCAACTGAGCTATCTCGCCGTGGTGCGGCGATGCTAGCGATTCGGGGCATGGTGGAAAATTGAGCCATGGCAGTGTCGCGACAGGTGTTCGTCCTCCGCCACGCCAAGTCGAGCTGGGATGACCCGCAGCTCTCCGACCACGATCGTCCGCTCGCACCGCGCGGCCGCCGCGCGACCAAGCTGCTGGCCGACTACGTCGCCGCCGAGAAGATCCGGCCCGCCCAGGTGCTGTGCTCGTCGGCGCGCCGCACGATCGAGACCTACGAGGGCGTCCAGCCCTCGGGCGAGCTCTCGATCGAAAGCGGGCTGTACGGGGCCAGCGGTGACGAGCTGCTCGAGCGGCTGCGCCGCACCCCGGCCGACATCACCTCGGTGATGCTCGTCGGCCACAACCCGGCCGTCCAGATGCTGGTTCTCGCCCTCGCCGCGGCATCCGGAAGCGCGGATCTGGCCGCGGCGCAGCAGAAGTTCCCCACCGGCGCCTTGGCCACGCTGGTCTTCGACTGCTCGTGGAGCGAGCTGGCTCCCGGCGCGGCTGACCTCGTCTCTCTCATCCGTCCCCGCGATCTCGAGTGATTAATGTCCTAGAAAGTGGTCCGCGAGGATCGCTAGTCTTTACCCGGATGCGGCGCGCGTTTGTCGGGGCACTGATTGCTGTGGGCGTGACCGTCCTGCTGGCGGCATGCGGCTCGAGTTCTGCTCCTGCTGCCAATCCGGTCACCACCGAGCTGTCGTACTTCCCCTCCAATTCGCCGTTCATCCTCAGCGTCCAGACGGATCCTCAATCCGCCGCGGTGAAGGGCGCTCAGCAGCTGGTTGCGCGCTTCCCGCTCGCCTCGTTCGGCGAGACCGCGCTGATGTCGAAGATCGACCAACTCGGCCTCGACTACCAGAGCGACATCAAGCCGCTGTTCGGCAATCCGGTCATGATCGGCGCCAACGGGGGGACTCTCACCGGCAGCCAGACCAGCAACTACCTGATCGTGTGGGTGACCAAGGACTCGTCCAAGCTCGCCGACCTCATCAAGAAGGTGTACCCCAGCGCCCAGTCCACATCGCATGACGGCGCGAAGGTGTACTCCAACGGTGGTCCGGCCGCCGCGGTCGACGACGCCACGCTGGTCTTCGGCCCCTCCACGGCCGCGGTCGATCAGGCGCTCGACCGTCACGCCCAGACGTCGGGCTTCGCCCAGTCCAACTACTCGCGGCTGATCTCCGGGCTGCCGCAGAACAGCCTGATCGAGACCTTCGGCGATCTGACCACGGTGCTGAATCAGCCGGCCGCGGCCAAGGCCCGCCGGGTCCCGTGGGTCGCGGCCTTCCGGGGCTACGGAGCGTCGGTCAGCGCCTCCGCCACCGGGCTCACGTTCAGCTATCACCTCGACACCACGGGGTCCACGCTCACGGCTGCCGAGGTGCCGTTCGCCAGCGGCACGGCCACGCCCGCCCTGGCCGGCGTGCTGCCGGTGGTCGCCGGCATCCAGAACCCCGCCCACATCGTGCAGTGGGTCGAGTCGGTCGAGCGGGCCACCAGTCCATTGGCCTACACGAAGTTCCTGGCCCGGGAGGCCGCGGTCCGCAAGAAGACCGGCGCCGATATCAACACGCTGATCGGGCTGCTGAGCGGGAACCTGATCGTCTCGAGCGACACCCGCACGACGATGGCTCGCGCCCAGGTGACCGACGCGAGCGAGGCCTCGAGCACGCTGGCCAAGCTGGTCACCGCACCCAAGCTCGTGTTCAGCCACGCCACCAGCGTGTCCAAAATCGGGAACGGCTTCTACGTCATCAACCAGCCCAGCGGGGCGGTGACCCTCGGCGTCGTGGGCAATCAGATCGTCGTGGGCAAGGCCTCACCCGCGCGCCTGCGCGCGTTCGCCGCGGCTCCGACCAACCCGGCCACCGGCGCCCAGGGCAGCGTGGCCTTCCGGGTCGGGCTCGCGACCCTGCTCCACATCGCCGTCAAGCAGGCGCCGCCGCAGGTTGCCCAGTCGATCCTCAGCCAGCTCGGCGACATCACCGGCTGGGTGTCGGCGAGCACCTCGGGGATCAACGGCAGCGCTACGATCGCCGTTCGCTGAGGCGCCTCAGCAGCTCGAGGGCACCGCGCTTCGACAACGGCTCGTTCAGGTTGCCGCACTTGGGCGACTGGACGCACGACGGGCAGCCCGAACGGCACTGGCACTCGCCGATCAGCCGCTGCGCGTCCTCGACCAACCGCTCAAACTCGTCATAGCCGCGACGCGTGATCCCGACGCCTCCGGGATGTCCGTCATAGATGAAGATCGTCGGCCCGCCGGTCTGAGGGTGGGCATTGGTCGAGAGTCCACCGATGTCCCAGCGGTCGCACATCGCGATCAGGGGCAGGACGGCGATCTGCCCGTGTTCGAGCGCGTGCAGGGCCCCGAGCAGCTGGTCGAACGGAAATGGCTCGGCGGCGATGAGGTCATCGAGCTCGTACCACAGCGCTCGGGTCGGAAACTCGACCGTCGGTAGGTCGAGGGCCTGGAAATCGATCACGGCGTGATCCTGGAGACCCTTGCGCTGATAGCCGAGGACGGTTTCCGAGTAGACCACGGAGCCGAACGACAGCGTCACGCCGAGCACCTCGCGCCGCTCGTGCAGGCGTTCGATGTAGGTCATGATCTCGCGCTTGGTCTGCGTGAAGTAGTCGCCCGTGAACGGCTCGAGCAGCGCGCGCCGCCCACTCAGGTCGAGCTCGAGCACCTTGTAGGAGCGCCCCAGGTGCAGGTAGATCGCGCCCTCGTGGATCGTCCCGTAGGCGCGCCCGGCCTCGACCGAGCCGATCACCTCCCCCGAGCTGACGTCGATGAGGACGAAGCTGTCGGCCGAGGCGGAACGGAGCGCCACCCGCGCCGCGGGGTAGTCGTCGGCGCGCGCGGGCACGAAGCCGGTGGCGCGCTCGCGCAGCAGCCCGGCCTCGGCGAGCTCCTCGGCCCCGGCGCGCCACCCCTGGCCGAGGATCGCCGCGTCAGAGTCGGTGAGCGGTGCCTCGTGGGCCGCGCAGAGCAGGTGCTCGGCGTAGATCTCGCGGCTGAAGGGATCGAGAATCGCCGCCTCCACGGGTCGACGTAGGAACTCATCCGGGTGGCGGCAGAAGAACTGATCGAGTGCGTCCTCGCCGGCCACGTACACGGCCAGACCACGGCCCCGCCGCCCCGCCCGGCCCCACATCTGCTTGAGACTCGCCACCGTGCCCGGGAAGGTGACGCAGATCGCCGCGTCGAGTTCGCCGATGTCGATGCCCAGCTCGAGCGCGTCGGTCGCCACGACGCCGAGCAACTCGCCCGAGGTCAGGCGGCGCTGGATGTCCTGGCGCTGCGCCGGCGTGTAGCCGCCGCGATAGGGCGCGATCCGCTCGCCCAGCTCCGGATCGATCCGATCGAGCGAATGCCGCAGGATGAGCTCGACCCCCTTGCGCGACTTCATGAAGCAGATCGTGCGAGCGCCCGCGGTGACGAGCTCGGAGAAGAGCTCGGCCGCCTCGTACAGGGCCGAGCCCCGGACGCCGAGCTCCTCGTCGAGCAGCGGTGGATTCCACATGGCGATCCGGCGCGACGCCTGCGGTCCGGTGTCGTTGTCGACCAGCCGGAACTCGTCGAGGCCCGTCAGGCCCTGTGCCAGCTGCACCGGATTGGCGATCGTCGCACTCGCGAGCAGGAATCGCGGCTGCGCGCCATGGATCTCCGCGGCGCGGCGCAGGCGCCGCAACACGTTGCCGACATGCGAGCCGAAGACGCCGCGATACACATGCGCCTCGTCGACGACGACGAAGGCCAGATTGGCGAACACGTCGCCCCACGCGTGATGGTGGGGCAGGATCCCGATGTGGAGCATGTCCGGATTGGTGAGAATCAGGTTGCTCCGCTTGCGGATCGCGGCGCGTTCCTGGCGCGGGGTGTCGCCGTCGTAGATCGCCGGGCGGATCACCTTGTTCATGCCGAAGGCATGCAGCGCACGCGCCTGGTCCTGGGCCAGCGCCTTGGTCGGGTACAGGTAGAGAGCCCGCGCGGCCCGATCCGTGCTCAGAACCTGAAGGGTGGGGAGTTGAAAGCACAGCGATTTGCCCGACGCCGTCCCCGTGGTGACGATCGTCGGAGCCTCGAAGGCGTCGTACAGGGCCTCCTCCTGGTGCCCGTAGAGCCGGTCGATGCCAACGCGCTCCAGGGCCGCTCTCACCGGGCCACTCAGATCGTCGGGCAACCCCACAAGGCGCGCGGAGCGCGCCCCATAAAAATCATCATGCACGAGCCGCTCATCGCTCCGGCCAGTCTCGAGCAACTCGGTCCACGGCTCGCTGTCTCGGACGGTTGACATTGGGTCCCAGTATGGTCGCGCGCCATGCTGCGATGCCTGTACGTCGATCTCGACGGGACCCTGCTGGGGCCGGGCGCGTCGCTGTTGCGCGGAGCCGACGATCGGTTTTCGACCCGCGGCGTGCGCGCGCTCGAGGCGTGCTGGCGCGCGAATGTCGAGGTCGTTCCGTATTCGGGCCGCAAGCACGACAGCGTGTTTCACGCCTCACGGCTGATCGGCGCGACCTCGTACATCTTCGAGCTCGGCGCCGGCCTTGTCCTCGACGGCGAGCGCGAGTGGCTCACCGGCGGGCTGGTGCCTTCGGATTCGGCGGGAACGATCTACGACCAGATCTCTGCCTCGGGTGCCCCCGAGCTGCTGATGTCGCGCTTCCCGGGACGGCTCGAATACCACACGCCGTGGTCCGCGGACCGCGAGGTGTCACATCTGTTTCGCGGCGACGTCGACCTCGGCGAGGCCGCGGTCACGCTGGCCGACGCCGGCCTCGACTCCCTCCGTCTCGTCGACAACGGGGTCATCCCCGAGCGGCCCGGACTCCACGCCTACCACCTCGTCCCCAGGCAAGCGTCGAAAGCACGCGCCGTGGCTCGACACATGCAGGCGCGGGCGCTCGACCCGGCCGAGTGCATCGCCGTCGGCGACTCGCGTGAGGATCTCGACAGCGCCGAGGTCGTCGGAGCCTTCTGGCTGGTGGCCAACGCCGGCGAGCGCGACCCGACGATTCTCGATGAGGTATCGGGACGGCGCCGCGCGCGCATCGCCACCGAGCCCTACGGCGCCGGTGTGTACGAAGCCGTGGTCACGACCCTGGCCGAGGGTCGTGAGGGTTATTAAGGAGCGGGGGTACCGCCGGAGGCGGACACCCCACCCCTTGCTCTGCAGCGGCGCTCAGTTCCGCTTCGCAGATTCCCGATCGATCTCGTCGGCGTCGCTCACCGCCCAACCGAGTCGCTCAACAAGTTGCGCGGCGAAATGCTCACTCTCAAAATCAGAGAGATTCACGCGCTCGCGAAACATCACAGGGGGCTCCTGCCTGTCGCCCACCTGATCCGCAGTCACGATGATCTGCGGCATCGGCTCTCTCCTTCCGCATCGTTTTCGCGCTCAGGTTTGCATCCCCGGCTTCGGCGATCGTAAACATTTCGTGGCCGTTGCCTTAGTCTCGCGAGCCAGGTGTTGGCTCAGTCTCGCGGTCCGCGGGCGAACCAGGAACGGAGGCGTTCACGCAGCCGTCGCCAGAAGCCCGGGCGCACGGCGGGGCGCCAGCGGGCGGGAGGCGGAACCGTCGCGCGCACGATCTCCATCCACTGATCGAGCGGGAGTTCGTTCTTGATCAGCTTGGCCAACGCACCTGTCACCGGCGCCTCGATGCCGGCATCGGTCAGGGCCTTGGACAGCAGCGGCACCGAATCGAGCGCCTCAACCGCCTGCCCGACCCGACCCGGGATCTCGGTCGCCAGTACGCCCTGTGAGAGCAGTTCGCCGGCTCTTCGGTTGCGGCTCTCGGGCGCGAGCGCCGTGGCCACCAGGTCCCCGGTGCCGGCGAGGCCGATGAGCGACTCGGGCCGGGCGCCCTGCGCCTCGGCCCACCGCCACACCTCGGCGAAGATGTGGCCCGCCGCGGCGCCGGCGGCGTTCAGACCCTGGGCCTCGGTGGCGCCCGACGCGAGCGCCGCCGCGTTCTTGGCCGCGCCGGCCAGCTCCACACCGACCGGGTCGTTTGACTCCTCGCACACCACTCCGGCGCGGATGAAGACTCCGGCCAGCGCCGTGGCCAGCGACTCCTCGGTCGAGGCGGCCACCAGCGCGGCCCCCTCGCTCACCATCTCGCGCGCGTGCGCGGGCCCGCCGACGCAGCCGGTGCGCCCGGCCCCAATCCGCCCCCTGAGTACCGCCGTCGGAGGCGTCCCAGCGGGTGGGACAAGGCCCTTGGCCAGACTAACCACGGCCGCCCGCTGCGGCAGCCCGCTCTTCTCGAGTCGCTCGACGGCGGCGCCGAGCTGTGTCGCCGGCACGGCCAGGAATACGTAGTCGGCCCGCGCCAGGCCCGCCTCAAGCGATTCGATCCGCAGCTCCCGCGGCAGGTCCACCCCGGGCAGGTAGACCCGATTCTCACGGTGCTCAGTCAGCCGCTCGGCCTGCTCATTCGTGCGCGCCTGGAGCGTCGTTCTAAGACCGCCTCTGGCAAGCACAACCGCCACCGCGGTCCCGAACGAGCCCGCGCCAATCACGATCGCGCGCTTGGTCCCGGGGGCGGGGAGATGGATCGAGCGGCGCGGAACGGGCGGCATAGGCGGGCGAGCCTACCCGGGACGTGCGCGCCAGGTGCATCTGCGGCTCTGGATTGCGTCCGCGGTTGGCATACCTGGGTCTGTGAGGACTCCTCGTTGGCCGTCGCCCCGTTGGTCCGCGGGGGTGGTCCGCCGCGTTGGTCCGCGGGGGTGGTCAGCTACGGGGCGGTCCACAGGGGTGGTCAGCTAAACGAAATATGGGTGCGGTTTTCTGACCACCCTCGGGTTAGGCGGCCCCGCGGGCGGCTGCCCGAATCGCCGCTTCGTCTTCCTTCCCGACAGCATCGGCCAGCTCGCCGGCAATTTCGGCCACGTCGCCGAACGCATCGGCGACCTTGGACGCGTCGGATTGGGTGATGGCTTGGTTCAGCGCTTTGACCGCGACGTCGAACCGCGCCCAGACGTCGGCCGGGCCACGTCGTCCCGTACCAGGCCGAAGCTCATACGGAGGCTCGGCGTTCTCGGCCCCCGGGACGGGTCGCCACAGGAGCCCGGCCGTGTGGGCATGCTCCCACGCCATGTGCTCGGTGGACGCCGCGTCTGCGAGCGCTCGCAACCGGGAGGCGAATCCGGCATCCGGCGGAGCGAGCTTGTGGTTACGCATGGCGCCGGCCCATGCGTTGCTCGCCTCCCTGACTCGGCGCATGATCTGCGCTCGCTGCCGATCGAGGTCCTCGCTGAAGCTCATCGCAGGTCGGTCGACCCTCGAGTCCCCGGCCCGGGCTCAGCCAGCCCAACCGGCTCACCACCCCAGAAGTCCTCGGCGCTGGGGCCGCTGTCTGGCTGGCCGACCGGCGCGCCCAACGAGCTTTCCGCCAGCACACGCTCAAAATCCGAGCGCCTAATCCTCACCCGTCGCCCGACCTTCAACGCCGGCAGCGATCCCTGATCGATCCAGTTCCGGACCGTCTGCTGGTTCAGCTTCAGCAACGCGGCCACATCGGCCACGGTCAGGAACGACTCCTCCATATCAGTGCCCTCGATACTCATTTTGTCTAATTGAGACAAACTGGAACCAATTCAACAGCTATAGTACAGCCCCTGGAGGACGTCATCGAGTCGCGGCCAGGGAGAGAAGGTCTGCAAATCCGTGCAAACGGAGGGCCCGCATTCAGGAGACGGCAGCAACCGCACCGAGGCCGAGAGCAACGTCGTGCGCTTCCCGCGCGATTGGATCGGGCCCCGTGAGCAACTAGTTCCCTTCGGGCCGGCCGCCGGCCCGCCGCGCCAGACAACCGCACCCTTCGGCCTACCCCCGAGCGCAGACGACTTCTGGGGCGAGGGCTCCGCCGCCGTGCAAGACGCCCTCCAAGCGCCGGATCGAATCGAGCTCGGCGAGAGCGACGCGCTCGATCAGCCCGAGCGCGTTCGAGGAGCGCAGCATGACGCGGGCAGGCCGGCGTCGTGGGCGCCCCGGTTCCCCCGCCGCGTCTCGGGGTCCGCATCGAGCGACAGTTCGGAATCGGCCTCACCGCGACGCCACCATGCCCGGACGCTGCTAGGTCGTCGTCGGCATCGCAGCCGGCGTCGCTCTCGTGATCGGCCTTCTGATCACCGATCAGCACAACCGGGGCGCCGCAACCACGGCCACATCGAACGTCGCGCGACTACGGGCTGTTGTTCGCCGGGCTGGGGCACTCCGTCGGAGGGGCCGTTCCACACGCGAGCCAAGAGATCGCTTCTCACGTTCGGACCCCAGCCCATCCGCGTCCTCGTCAGCCTCCACCGCGACATCAGCACAAGCCGCGGAAATCGTCGCACGCCTCGGGTTCACCGACGACCTCGTACGTCACGGCGAGCGGCTGGCTCGGGTGGGTCGACCGGCGCAGCGACGGCGACTACGGGCAGTTCGACCTCAGCCACGTCGAGCCCAGCCGGGACGACCGCGTCTCCGTCAGACACGACTCAGTCCAGCTCGGTGAGCAACGACAGCGGGGGCGGTGGCAGCTCAGCTGCTGGCGGCAGCGGCGGTGGGTCCGGTGGCGGCAGCAGCGGCGGCGGGAGCAGTAGTGGTGGCGGCGGCAGCGGGAGCGGCCCCGTGGGTCCGGGAGCACCGTTCGGACCTGGAAAGCTCGGATAAGGGGCCGATTGTGACCAAACCGTCCCGACCTGTCAGGTAAGTGTCAAGTTTCGATCCAACCCTCTTCTCCTCCGGGCCCGCGTGTGATCTCATCCTGGTCCGACAGGAGGTAGGCAGGAGTGAATCGCATCTTCCAGCACGTTCGCGCGAACGCCATCGCCTACATCGCGCTGTTCGTCGCCCTGGGCGGCACCTCATATGCCGCCTGGAGGATCCCCGCCGGGGGCATCTCAGGTCGTCAGATCGAGAACCACGTGCTTGACCCCGTAAAGCTCAACCCCAAGTACATCGCGCAGTCCATCCGTGCCTGGGCCAGCGTCGATGAGCGCGGCAAATCATCGCCTCGAGCCCGCACGCTAGTGCTCTCGAGCAGCGTCAGCGGAGACCGGTCGACGGAGGGTCAACTTTGAACGACAATGCGCGCCGCTCATCACGTCCAAAGATCCGGACGCTCCGAGCCGCGACTCATGGCCGGCCCTTGCGGATCCCTCGGTCGTTCCGGAGTCGAACATGATCTTGGAGTGCTCGTGAGCGCTACACGACGGCTGGCGCTTCGATCGACAGCTGTACGTCGGCGCAATCCGATGCCGCAAGTCGCACAAACTGAGACCTCTCCGGTTGTCGGATCTGGCTGGCCCGCTGTTGGCCTTTTCGCCATACCGTACAGCTCATGCAGGGACCTTATGGTCTGGGTCTGCGGCTACGTGGACAGCCAGGCAGGCGTAATGCAGCCACAGTTGGCCCTGGTTACAAGGCGGACTGAGCTGCTGGCCACGACGGGACTAGCACAAGTTCCCATGGCAGCGAACGTCGGGGCACAGGCGGCGTGGCAACACAAACGCCCCGCGCGGGATGACGCTTGGTCGGCGCATGGGTCCCGCCGTTCAACTTCTCGGAGTCGGGTGATCAACAACGGCACCGGCCACGGTGGCGGGTTCTATTGGAAGGGCGGCAACGTCACGATCTGTAGATTTGGCGGAGCTGGACGGGCGCCAAACTTCAGATCTCCCTATTTCGGCTGGCAGATCATCTGTCGCCGACGGTCGTGCTCACGGCCGGAAGGAGTTCGCGCACGTCGTGCTCGTATGAGCTCCAACTCAGAGCGCTAGAGACCCGTGCTCCGCTTAATCGACCCGACACCCGTCCAGAGTCTCTGGTCCCAGCACGGTTGGGTACGGGGTGATTGGCCCATCACGTTCCGAGCCACCGATCCGTCAGGAGTCTGCAGCACTCAGGCGCTCGTTGATGGGCAGACGCTGAACGGTCCATCTGCGGCTCCGAATCGACGGTCGTGGCACCAATGCCCGGACAGGTGTTTCACCATTGGGTCAACACAGCGGACTACGTCACGAACGGACACGGCGCGTTTCCAATGACGCTCAGGGCCATGAACGCCGCCGGCGTCTGGACGTCCGGTCGGGCCTGGACGAAGCAGATCCTCGTCGACGACATCTCCACCAACGGTGAGACTGTCGGGGCTCGACGGACGCACCTTCGACCGCACGGGACTCAATACATCAGGCCACGGCAACCGCGGGCCCGTCTGGTGTCGCCGGGCATCTTGTGCTCGCTCGACTCAGCCCCGCCGCCACTGGTATGCCGTCGCCGCTCGGCTCGACTGGCGGTCAGAGGTATCGGCGCCCATCAAGTTACGCTGCGTCGCGATGAACCGCGCCAAGGACAGCGCTGGCAGGAGCAGCCAGGTCGGCGCCGGCTGAGCTGGACTCTCAGCATTCGTCAGCCGACGTAAGCACAGTGTCGTTCGTCCGGATCGTGAACCGGCTGCGCTGCGAGAAGAAGCACGAGCGAGTGCACGTCCCTGCTCAATGGATCGTTCGAGCACATGCACGGGCACGCGCGTACGCGTCCACGTTCCGGCTCAGACGCGGACGATTTCCGTGACGCGATGTCACCCTCGGGTCGTCAAGGTGCGCGTCAGGCGACACGGGCGACTGGGTGACGGAGCGGGTTGTTCTGCTCCCCCGTCGCGTCCGAGAGCGAACGAAGCGAATCCGCTTCGGCGCCACCGTGAAGGTCAGCGGATGGCTTGGCACGGCGCGGGGCACTGCCTTGGCCCACCAGAGGGTCGCGGTGCTGACCGCGCCCGACAATGGGCAGAAGAAGTTCCGCCTCGCGACGGTGGCGAGGACTCATGGCGATGGAAGCTGGAGCGCTCGCCTTCCGCGCGGCCCGTCGCGGCTGGTCCGGGCTTTTTATGGCGGCAACGCGACCGTCGAGCCGTCGGCGTCGACGATTGCCCATCTGGTCGTGCCAGCCTCGGTGCGCATGAGCCTCAGTCCCGCGCGGACGCGGTGGGGCCACACGATCAAGATCACGGGACGGGTGCGGGGCGGGCACATCCCGCCCTCGGGCGAGGTCGTGGTGCTGCGGATCGGCTGGAAGGGCGGCTCGACCGAGATCGGCCACCTCTACACGGCGCGGGACGGCTCTTTTGCCAGCACGTACACGTTCCTGCGCGGCAATGGGACCGAGACCTATCACCTGTGGGCGGCGACAGCGAGGGAGAGCGACTACCCGTTCGCTCCGGCGCGGAGCCCGTCGGTCCAAGTTACGGTGCATCAATAGGTGGCGGGGGGCGCCGGCGCCCAGAGGTCAGCGAAACCCAGCGAAAACGCGGTGGCGGCGCGGACCCAGACGCGCGCACCGAGACCGGCCAGTGATCCATTCCGCCTGGTCGCGCGTAAGAAGGCCATATGAGTTCCCTAACCGGTAGCCCCTTTACCGAGTAAAGTTTCAGACGTGGTCGGCGACATTCTTCAACCAACACATCTCATCTTCATCCTTGTGATCGCGCTACTGGTCCTCGGACCCAAGCGGCTGCCTGAGGTTGGGCGCTCGCTGGGCAAGGGCCTGCGCGACTTCAAGGGCGCGCTCGGTGGCGACGAGCCCGATCATCACGACGAGGTTTCCTCGTCGACGATGACCTCGGATCCGGAGCCGGCGTTCGCCCCGGAGCCAACGTACGAGCCGTCGGCTGAGACTCACGAACCGGTGTCGACTGCGTACGACGCAACGACAGAAGCGGTGCACGACGACGTGCATGACGCCGCGGAGCAGCACGATGCTGTTCCGACGTCCCCGTTTGCCGGACTTTCGTCTCAGCACGCCGAGCCTGAGCCAGTTGCAGCAACCCCCCAGCCCGCACGGGCCGGGGCGGCTGCCGCATCTGATTCAGCCGAGCGCGCGAGCTAGTTCGGGCTCGTTCACGGCAGAGCGCCCGCCGGGATCCGGCGGCGTTGCTGGCCGCGCGCACAACGCGCAGTGACTCCAGTCGAACGGGCGGGTGATGCCGCGCAGGCGACGGTCGTTCTCGTGCCACTCGCGGTTGAGGTGACGTCCGATCACGACGGCCGCGACGCGTCCTGCGCCGGCCGACTTGAGTGCGGCGGCGGCGCTCTGGGCGTTGGCGCCGGTGGTCCACGTGTCGTCGATCAGGAGCACCGAGCGGCCGTCGAGCTGCGCGCACCGGCTCGAAGCGGTGCGGGTGAAACTCGTGCGTCGGCGCGTCGACCGCGGCCGGCTCCAGCAGTCGCTCGTAGCGGCCCCGGGTCGGGGCGACCAGCTCTCCGACGATGCGGTGCAGCGGATGACACGCATCCCGGTTCGGATCGCTTGACGGTACCGTGGTGACGAGCTCAAAGGGCCCGGCGGACGCGCCGGGGGTCGACGCACGCGCCCGCGGCGCGGGCTACGCAGGGTTCGTGGTGGGCGAGGTGGCGCCAGAGGACGGCCGCGAGCTCGACGGTGAAGCGTCGGGCGACCTCGCCGCCCAGCCGCTTGTATCCGCCCAGCGCGTGGTGAAGCTGCTCGCGGGCCACGCTGTAGGAGATCGGGGCGACGGCGTCCAGCCAGAGTTCCCCGTGGCCGCAGGCATAGCACCGCGCATAGCCGTTGGTGAAGTTGAAGCAGACATCGCAGACGTCGGGTCCGCGCCTAGGCCCGAGCATGAAGTTGCTGTACAGCTCGGTCAGCTCGGCCACCTTCGGCACGGCCTAGCCCACCAGCGAGTCCGGGGACGTGAGCCGCTCGATGATCGTGGTGATCTCGCGCGGGCTGCGAACGACGTGCGCCCCGGGACGCGCCGCACACTGCCTGCCCCATTGCTCCCTGAGCACTGACTCGAGGAGGAAGACCGGGCGCCCCTGGGCGAGCGCGAGGCGCGCCTGGAGCCGAGCGCCGCTGGTGTCGGAGGCCTCGACTACGACGGTGGCCAGGGTCATTCCCGACATCACCGCGTTGCGCATCGGGAAGCTCCGACGCGTCGGCGGTGCGTCGGGCCAGAACTGCGAAACGACGGCGCACTGCGCCGCGATCTGGCGTTGGAGCTGGGCGTTCTGGGGCGGATAGACGCGGTTGATCCCGGTCCCGATCACCGCCACGGTCCGACCTCGCTGAGCAAGCGCGGCGGTGTGGGCGGCTGTGTCGATCCCGGCGGCCAGTCCGGAGAACACCGTGAAGCCTGCCTGGACCAGATGCGTGGCGATCACGCCGGCGGCGTTGGCGGCGGCCGGCGACGCGGCGCGCGCGCCTACGACGGCGACGGCTCGGGCATCGCTCGGCTCGAGGCGACCCGACACGAAGATCAACGGCGGACGGTCGTGGACGCCACGCAGGTTCTCCGGGTACTCGGGATCGAGGATCGTGAGCAACTGGAGCCCGGAATCCCGCCAACCATCGACCTGGGCAGCGGTCTCGGCCAGATCGCCGGCGGCAAACAAGCTCGTCTGCCCGGCCTGCTCCTCGTCGAGCACCGCGACGGCGCTCCCGGCCTCCTCGACCAGTTCCGCATACATGCGCCACGGACGCTTACCGCTCCGCAGGAGTTTGACCATAGCTGCGCTTTCCGTGGCTGATGTCATCCGCTGGCCGAGGGTACCGCTACGAACAGATGTTCACTTTTCACGTCGAGAGCGGGGCAATTCAGGTTGCGTTTAGCCGCTGTCACGAGCGGAAAGAACGCGTAGTGGCTCGGGTCACGACCGGGCCCGAGAGGAGGAGAGACTTGAGCGCTGTGGGAAGGGTACGAACAGCACTGCTGGCGATCCCGATCGCGGTGTTGCTGGCGGCATGCGGATCGTCCGGTAAAGGGCCGGTGACACTCAACTGGTACGTGTTCCCAGAGCCATCGGGCTCGTTCGCCAAGGCTGCTAGTGACTGCAGCAAGGCCTCGGGCGGCAAGTACAACATCAAGATCAACTTCCTCTCCACCGCCTCGGACCAACAGCGTGTGTCACTGGTCCGGAGGCTGGCGGCCAACGACTCGTCAATCGACATCCTGGCCATGGACGTCGACTGGACGGCCGAGTTCGCCGGCGCGAAGTGGATCCTCCCGGTGCCTGATTCGCTGGCGTCGTCGATCCGCAGCCAAGACCTGGCCGGACCGGTCAAGACCGCGACGGTGGGCAACACGATGTGGGCGGTGCCGATCAACTCGAACACCGAGTTGCTGTGGTACCGCAAGGACCTCGTCAAGACGCCACCCAAGACGTGGAGCCAGATGATCTCGGAGGCGACGGCGCTGGCCAAGCAGGGCAAGCCGCACTACATCGAGGAGCAGGGCGCTGAGTACGAAGGTCTGACGGTGTGGTTCAACTCACTCGTCGACTCGGCGGGCGGCCAGATCATCGGCGCCAACAATCAGGTTGAGATCGGCAAGACGACCGAGACGGCGGCCGCGATCATGCATGACCTGGCTAACTCGCCGGCTGCCGATCCGTCGCTCAACGTCGCCCAGGAGGGGCCGTCCGACGTCGCGTTCGACGCGGGCAAGGCAGCGTTCGAGATCAACTATCCCTTCGTGTGGGACTCGGCCAAGGCCACCAACCCGAAGGTGGCCAAGGAGATGGCCTACGCGCCATTCCCGCAGGTCGTCCCGGGCATCAAGCCGCACGTCTCGATCGGCGGTTACAACCTCGCCGTCTCGTCGCATTCGACTCACCCCGACCTTGCGTTCGACGCGATCAAGTGCCTGACACAACCGGGCAACCAGAAGACCGACGCCATCAAGGGCGGGCTGGCCCCGGTCAACGCGAACATCTACAGCGACGCGGCGTTCGACAAGGCGTATCCGTTCCACCAGCTGATCAAGGATCAGCTAGAGACCTACGGTCTGCGTCCGCAGACCGCGGCCTACGCCGACGTCACGCTCGCCATCCAGAAGGCGCTGTCGCCGACCTCGAATATCGACCCGAGCAACGTGGTGAACACCTTGCGTAACGAGATCAAGCTGTCCCTGTCCTCAGGAGCCCTGCTATGAGCACCGGCGCTGTCGCCGCACCCGCACGGGCTACCTCACCACGGCGCCGGCACCTGACCGAGCGCGCGCGTGGCGAGCGCCGCCTGGCCGCGATCCTGGTCGCGCCGGCGCTCATCGTGATGTTGGCGGTCACGGCGTATCCGATCATCGACGCCGTCATCCTCTCGCTCCAGCGCGCCGACCTCCGCTTCCCGAGCCAGAACAAATTCATCGGCCTGGCCAACTACGGCCATGTCCTGAGCGCGCCCGTGTGGTGGCAGGACGTCCTGCACACGGTGATCATCACCGTGATCTCGGTCTCGATTCAGTTCGTGCTGGGGATGGGCCTCGCCCTGATCATGCACCGTGTGATCTTCGCCCGCGGCCTGGTCCGAGGCATCGCGCTGGTTCCTTACGCGATCGTCGCGGTCGTCGCGGCCTACTCGTGGCAGCTCGCGTTCTCGCTCAACAGCGGCTGGATCCCCAAGCTGCTCGGGCTGACCGGCGACCCGCTGAGCCACACGTTCGGCCTCTACGTGGCGATCATCGTCGCCGAGGTCTGGAAGAACACGCCCTTCATGGCGCTGCTTCTGCTGGCGGGACTTGCCCTGGTGCCCGACGAGCTGCACGAGGCCGCGCGAGTGGATGGCGCGACCACCTGGCAGCGCTTCGTCCGAATCACGTTGCCGCTGATGAAGCCGGCGATTCTCGTCGCGCTGCTGTTCCGCACGCTCGACGCATTCCGAATCTTCGACACGATCTACATCTTCGGTCAGGGCGCACAGGGCACCGAATCGATCTCGATGCTCAACTACTCGACGCTGCTCAACCGGCTCAACTTGGGCCTCGGCTCGGCGGTCTCGGTGCTCCTGTTCGTGCTCGTGGCGCTGATCGCGTTCGTGTTCCTCAAGGTGTTTGGAGCAGCGGCCGCCCCGGGAGGAAATGAGGCATGAGTCACCGCACGCGTCAATACAGCGGATGGTCGGTGGCGATCTTCGTCGTCGTCGTCATCTCGCTCATTCCCGTCCTCTGGATCCTATTCCTGTCGCTGAAGACCTCGGCGTCGGCCACCGACGGCAGCTTCATCCCGCACCACTGGACCCTGTCCAACTACTCCGACATCTTCAAGCTGGGGACGTTCACCAGCGCGCTGCGGAACTCGATTGGGATCGCGCTGATCGCCACCGTCCTGGCCGTGATGCTCGCGTCGGCCGCGGCTTACGCGATCGCGCGCCTGGACTTCCCGGGCAAGCGGGCCATCCTCGCGATAGCGCTCGCCGTGGCGATGTTTCCACAGATCTCCCTCGTCGGCCCGCTGTACAACCTGTGGCGCCAGATCGGGCTCTACGACACGTGGCCGGGACTGATCATCCCCTACATGACGTTTGCCCTACCGCTGTCGATCTACATCCTGTCGGCGTTCTTCAGAGAGATTCCGTGGGAGCTCGAGCAGGCGGCGCAGGTCGACGGCGCCACCCCCTTCCAGGCCTTCCGGCGAATCATCGTGCCGCTGGCCACACCGGGATTGGTAACCACCTTCATTCTCGTGTTCATCATCTGCTGGAACGACTTCGTGTTCGCGATCTCGCTGACCTCGACGTCAGCCGCCCAGACGGTTCCGGCGGCCATCTCGTCGTTCCCCGGGGTCTCCCAGTTCACCGTGCCGTATGGAGACATCGCCGCCGCGGCCATGGTGGTCACTGTGCCGGTGTTGATCCTCGTACTTGTCTTCCAGCGCCGGATCGTGTCCGGCCTGACCGCCGGCGCCGTCAAGGGTTAGCAAAGGAGCTTCGCTGTTATGGCTGAGATCGAGTTTCAGGACATCACCAAGCGCTATCCAGACGGCTTCGAAGCCGTCAAGCACCTGGACC
Organism: uncultured Solirubrobacterales bacterium; assembly: GCA_963734775.1. GTDB lineage: Bacteria > Actinomycetota > Thermoleophilia > Solirubrobacterales > Solirubrobacteraceae > Palsa-465. Next base: position 18,871 of record CAVTJE010000008.1, on the reverse strand, counting down.
TCGACGTCCCGGATGGCGAACTCATGATCCTGGTCGGCCCGTCGGGCTGTGGCAAGTCGACGGCGCTGCGAATGGTTGCGGGACTCGAGGACATTTCCGGCGGCGAGCTAAAGATCGGTGGCGCGGTGGTCAACGACAAGGCGCCGAAGGACCGGAACATCGCAATGGTGTTCCAGAACTACGCGCTCTACCCGCACATGACCGTGCGCGAGAACATGGGCTTCGCGCTCAAGCTGGCCAAGGCGCCCGACGAGGAGATCAACCAGAAGGTCAGCGAGGCCGCCCGGATTCTCGATCTCGAGCAGCATCTCGATCGCAAGCCGGCGAATCTGTCCGGCGGTCAGCGCCAGCGCGTCGCCATGGGTCGAGCGATCGTGCGCAACCCGAGCGCGTTCCTGATGGACGAGCCGCTGTCGAACCTCGATGCCAAGCTGCGGGTGCAGATGCGGACCGAGATCGCGCGGATCCAACAGCATTTGGGCACCACGACGATCTACGTCACTCACGACCAGACCGAGGCCATGACCCTCGGTGACCGGATCTCGGTGATGCGGGCGGGCGTGCTCCAGCAGGTCGGCACGCCGGGCGAGCTCTACAACCACCCCAACAACCTGTTCGTGGCCGGGTTCATCGGCTCCCCCTCGATGAATTTTTTGCCCGGCGAGATCGATGGTGACACGATCAACCTGCCGATCGGCCCGGTCAAGATCCCCGACGAGCTGCGCCGGAGCCTCGAGTCCGGCAAGGGCGGCGGCCGTACCGGCGTCATCGCCGGTCTGCGGCCCGAGCACTTCGAGGACGCCAGCCTGGTCCACGATCCCTCCCGCGGTCATCCGTTCAAGGCCAAGATCGACGTGCTCGAATCGATGGGGAGCGAGTTCTACGCCTACTTCGTCGTCGAGTCCGAGCGAGTCTCGGCCTCCGAGCTGGAGGAACTGGCCCAGGATGCCGGCGCCGCCGACCTGCCCCACTCGCACGAAGGCAGCCAGGTCGTGGCGCGGCTCGATGCCGAGAGCCGGGTCAAGCAGGGACAGGAGGCCGAACTGTGGTTCGACTCGCAGCACCTGCAGCTGTTCGATCTCGAATCGTCCGAAAGCCTGCTCGCTTCGGGGAACGGCAGCGGGCCCGGCCAGACGCAGGCCGGCCCCGCCCAACCAGAGACCAGCACGGCGTGACCTGAGCCACGTGCCGCTCTCGCGCTCCACCGGCATGCCAGGGGTGGATGCGCAGCACGATTTCCTACGCGCACGCCGCCGCGCCGCCACGGCGCGGCTGATCGCCCGGCTCCGTGGCGAGCCCGACGACGTCGGGCTGGTCCTCCCCTACGAGGAAGTGCTGCAGGCGCTCGGCTTCGTGAGCGAGCGTACGCTCGGGCTGCAGGTCGTGGCGCTGGACACGATCCTCGGCACGGTCGACCGGGGACGTGACTTCGATCGCCGCTTCCGTCCGACCTCCCGGCGGGTGCGAAGCCGATGGGAGCGCATCGCCGCCGCAATGCGCCGCGGCGAGGCCATGCCGCCCATCGATCTCATGCGGATCGGCGAGATCCACTTCGTCCGCGATGGCCATCACCGCGTGTCGGTGGCCCGCGCGCTCGGACGCGCCGACATCGATGCGTACGTAACGGAGGTGGTCACGCGCGTCAGCGCGGATCGGGCCATCGAGCTCAGCGACCTGCCGCTCAAGAGCCACGAGCGCGTTTTCTTCGAACGGGTGCCACTGCCTGAAGATGCGCGGCGTGAGATCGTGCTGTCTGATCCGTGGGACTACGCGGAACTGGCTGAGGGCATCGAGGCATGGGGCTTCCGGGCCATGCAGGACAGGGATGAGATGCTCGATCGCTCACAGGCCGCCCGGGCGTGGCTCGAGGAGGAATACCGACCGGTCGTGACCATGCTGCGTGAGGCCGATCTGATCGGCGACGGCACCGACGCCGAGGCCTACATGCGAGTCGCCGTCGAGCGCTACCGGCTGCTGCGCACGCATCGGTGGGACGACGACGTCCTTGACCGCGTGGTCCACGGCCGGCGGAAGCGTGGACGCTGATCCCCGACCGCCCCGGCGGCACTGCGTTTAGATACCCTGCGCGCCGGATGACGCCACGCCCGGCAGCCCCGCCGCCAGAGATCGAAGCGAAGCCTCGGCGGCGCTACGCCCCCCGGATGCCCCCCGAGCTACGCCGCGAGCAACTGCTCGACGCCGCGCTCGAGGTGATCGTCGAGCGCGGCTACAGCGGCGTGTCGATCGAAGCCATCGCCCGCGAGGCGGGCGTCACCCGACCCGTCGTGTACGACCACTTCCCAAACCTCGGGCGGCTTCTCTACGCGCTCGTCGAGCGCGAGGAGCGCTACGCCCTCGAGCAGGTTGAACGGGTGATGTCGGACGAGCCTGGCGACCTGCAGCCCGACGCACTCCTGGCCCGCGGCGTGCACAAGTTCCTCGACGGCGTGGCGAGCCGGCCGACGACGTGGCGGATCATCCTGCTGCCGCCGTCGGGCACGCCTTCGATGGTGCGCCAGCACGTGGAGGCGAACCGGATGCACGTGCTCGAGCGGATCGAGTCGATGGTCCGCTGGGCCATGGTTCGCCTCGATCTTCCCAACGACCTCGACGTGGAGCTCACGGCTCGGGCAATCCAGGACCTCGCGGAGGAATGGGGACGGATGGTGCTTACCGACCCGGATCGGTATCCGCCCGAGCGCTACGAGCGGTTCGTGCGAACGCTCATGGCCCTGCTCGGTCCTCGCAATGAGGCCGCTGACTGAGGCATCGGCGCTGGAGCTCGCGCGGGCGATTCGCCAGCGCGAGGTAACGGCTCGAAAGGTGGTGGATGTACACATCGAGCGCCACGAGGCGTGCGCTGCGCGGGTCAATGCCGTCATCGCTGAGCGCTTCGAGGCCGCGCGTCGCGAGGCTGCGGCGGCGGACGTGCGCGTAGCCGACGCCGGCGCCACCGAGCTCCCGCCCTTGCTGGGCGTGCCCTTCACGGTAAAGGAGTCGATCGCCGTCGAAGGCATGCCGCAGTCGGCGGGTCTGGTCGCGCGCCGTGACTTCCGTAGCTCGGAAAGCGCTCCGGCGGTGGAGCGACTGATCGACGCCGGCGCGATCCCGCTGGGCGTCACCAACACGTCGGAGCTGACGCTGTGGATCGAGACGGAAAACCGCCTCTACGGGCGTACATCCAACCCCTACGATGCCCGCCGCACCGCGGGCGGGTCGTCGGGAGGCGAGGGTGCCGCCGTCGGGTGCGGCGGCTCGCCGTTCGGGATCGGGGCGGACATCGCGGGATCGATTCGCGTGCCTGCCCTCTTCTGCGGCGTGTTTGGCCACAAGCCGTCTCCCGGCGTCGTCCCCAATAGGGGCATGTTTCCGCCCAGCGGCGGCGAGGCGGCGGCGATGCTCCAGACCGGACCCCTGACCCGACGCGGGGAGGATCTGATGCCGCTGCTGCGGATCATGGCCGGGCCGGATGGCGGCGATCCGCAGGCGCGGAGCGTGGAGCTGGGCGATCCGACTGGCGTGTCGATCGAGGGACTGAAGGTGGTCACGGTGGAGGACAGCTCGCGCCCTCCGATGAGCCGCGAGCTTCGCGACGCGCGCGAGCGTGCTGTGGGAGCGCTCGCCGCGGGCGGGGCACATGTACGGCGGGTGTCGCTGAAGTCGTGGCGCCACGCCGCACTGCCGTACCTGGTGACGCTCCAGGACGGAGCCCCCCAGTCCACGGCTGACCTGCTGCTCGGAGCCGGCGCGGAGGTTCCGACGTGGCGGGGCCTACTTGGGCGCGGCGGCACGCACACGGTCCAGACCCGACTTACGCTGGCGGCCGAGCTTCTGCCCCAGGTGAAGGGCTCGCGCCGGCGGCGGCTGCTGCAGGCTGCCCGCGATGTGGGGGCGGAGCTCACCGAGACGATCGGCGACGGCGTCCTCCTGCACCCCGCTCATCCGCGCGTCGCGCCGCTCCACGGGCATACCGTTGGTCGCTCATGGCTGCTTACTCCCGCGGCCGTGTTCAACCTGGCCGGGGTGCCGGTGACCGAGGTTCCTCTGGGCCTCTCCCCTCGCGGCCTGCCTCTGGGCGTGCAGGTGGCGGCCGGCCGCGACCAGGATCACGTGGCCATAGCGGTGGCGCTGGAGCTCGAGCGTGTCTTCGGCGGATGGGTATCGACAGCCGATAAGTAGTTGTCCGTAATATCGGCGCCAATGGCGGAGTGGACGCGAGGTCGTCGTACGCCACCGCCGCGTCGTGTTGCTGACGTGGGTCGTGCTGGGCGTGCTCGGCGCGGTGGCGGCATCGGGCCTTGGCTCGTTGCTGTCGAACCGTTTCAGCGTCCCGGGCTCAGACGCCGAGCGGGGGTTGAACATCCTGCGCACGCAGTTCCATGAGCGGAGCGATGGTGCCTTCACGCTCGTCGTGCGGCCCAACGGCGGATCGGTCAACCGCGCCGCCGTGGAAGCCGCAGCCGGCCGAGCAGCTGGGGTGCTGGCCAACGGCAAGCCCGGGCCAGTTCTGCCTGCAGGTAACGGGGTCTATTACGTCCAGGTCAACACGTCGCTCGAGAACGCGCCCGCGTCCGACAAGACGCCGGCGGTGCGCAAGGCGGTGGGGCAAATCCCCGGCGCGACGGTGTACGTCACCGGTTTCCCGGCCATCAACCACGACACCCAGCCGCTCTACAACCAGGATCTGGCCCACGGTGAGTCGATCGCCCTCCCGATCGCGCTGATCGTGCTCGGGTTCATGTTCGCGACCGTTGGGGGGATCGCCGTCCCGCTGGTCTTCGCGGCGATCACCATCCCGACGACCCTCGGCGGCGTGTGGATCGTGGCCCACGTACTCGAAATGGCCACCTACGTGACGAACATCGTGACGTTGATCGGGATCGCGATCGCAATCGACTATTCGATGCTCGTGGTGTTCCGCTTCCGCGAGGAGCTCGAACGCCAGGACGATCCCGACAAGGCGCTGATCACGACGATGGCGACCGCCGGCCGCGCCACCGTGTTCTCCGGGCTCACCGTCGCGGTCGGCCTCGCGCTGCTGGCCTTCATGCCGCTGCCGTTCATCCGTTCGATGGGGATCGGGGGCCTGCTCGTCCCGGTCGTCAGCGTGCTGGCGTCCGCCACCCTGCTGCCGGCGCTGCTGTCGCTGCTCGGCCGGCGCGTCAACTCGCTGCGAATCGTCCCAAAGTCGGTTCTCGCCCGGCGAGCGGCGAGCGATAGCGGCTTCTGGACGCGGCTCGCGCACATGATCATGCGCCACCCGATCCCGGTCCTCGTGGGTTCGGCCGCGGTCATGCTCGTGATCGCCTTCCCGGCCCTCCAGCTGAAGCTGACCGGCGGTGATAACCGGGGGATTCCCAGCGGCACCAACGCCACCGACGGGTTGATCGTGCTCGAGAAAACGCTCGGGCCCGGTGCCTTGGCGCCGCACCAGGTCGTCGTCGATACCGGCCGTGCTGGCGGCGCGCAGGCGCCGAACGTACGCGCCGCTGAGGTGCGACTAGCCCACTCGCTGCGCTCAGACCACGACATTGATCCCAGCTCCGTGGTGGCGCCGGCGCTTCTCCCCGCGGCGCGTGCCCACCAGGCCAGCCTGCTCGACCCGACCGATCAGATTGCCCAGGTGCGCGCAGCGGGCTACAGCGATTCGGGGACGCACACGGCCATGTCACTTGTTGACCGGATACGCAACGACTACGTGCCCGGACGCGCACTTCCCAAGCAGCGTCCACGTGGTTGTGACCGGAGCGCCCGAGTTCGGGGTCGACTTCCTGTCCAAGGCATACGGAGCCTTCCCGTGGCTCGTGGTGGCCGTGCTCGTAATCAGCTACTTCCTGCTGTTGCGGGCATTTCGCTCCGTGGTGCTCCCGATCAAGGCCGTGTTCATGAACCTGCTATCGGTCGCGGCCACCTACGGAGTGCTGGTGATGTTCTTCCAGCATGGGTGGGGACATACGCTGCTCGGCCTCAAGAGCTCGCCGCAAATCGAGGGCTGGATCCCGATCTTCCTGTTCGCGGTGCTGTTCGGCCTCTCGATGGACTATGAAGTGTTCCTCCTAACGCGGATGCGCGAAGAGTGGGACGCGACGCACGACAACGAGCACGCGGTGGCCTACGGACTCGAGCACACCGGCCGGATCATCACCGCCGCGGCGATCATCATGATCGCCGCCTTCGCCGGCTTCACGGCGGGCAGCTTCGTCGGTCTACAGGAGTTCGGCATCGGCCTGTCGGCGGCAATCCTGCTCGACGCCACGATCGTCCGTGCGCTGCTCGTACCCGCGACGATGAAGCTCCTCGGCCGCTGGAACTGGTACCTGCCCGAGGGAGTCCGCAAGGCGTTCCGACTCTCGCCCACGCCCCCGTCGGCGCCGGGCGCCGCAGCCGGCCGATAACGCGCCGGAGCGGGCGAGAAACGTCCTTAACCACGACGGGGACCCGAAGGTCCCCGTCGCTGATCCCAAACGCACTCACGGCCGGGTTGAGTGCGTCCTCCGGGAGCTTTATCGACCTCCTAAACTCGTGGGCGTCCCGAAAGTTGCGGCCGACGAGTCGAAAACTGTCTTGCCATACTTCGGGGCCCCCCAAGGGGGCGTAGCTCAGTTGGTTAGAGCGCCGGCCTGTCACGCCGGAGGTCGCGGGTTCGAGTCCCGTCGCTCCCGCTTCTCGAAGTGCCTGCTAATCGGTAGGTTTTGAATCAACAACGGATCGGTTCGCGAGGCCGTGAAGCGATTGGGCATCACGGCTGGGCATCACATCGCACGGCGCTCCTCCTCAACAGGGCCGTTCGCGCTGGTACCCACCGCCCCTCGATCGACTCGAGCCAAGACGCGGAAGCGATCGTCCCCGGCGAGCCTTCCGTTCGGTCACCGGCGCGTCGCGCGCTCCAAGTCTCGCGGTCCCTTCTCGCGCAACCCAATCGTCCAGAGCGTTGAACTGGAACGATTGCATCCACCAGAATTGAGCGGTTCGGTCGGGAGCTCCGAACCCGGCTTCCGCGCAAAGCAGGGACGCCGTGCGTCAGCGTCGAGATACCCGTGCCAGCACACAGTAGGGGGTCTCCTGGTAGGGCACCCTGCGCCCGGCCCGGGGTCTTCGCGCGAGTGCGATGAGTTCCGCATTGCCTGGCGACGCAGTGGTGTGCCGAGAGCCGATCCGGGAGTGCTGGTCGCGTTCCGAAGCCGCGGCGTTGGAGAGTCCGACGAGTTCGGTCGAGACGACTGCCTGGAGCCTGAAGCGGGAGCGGACGCGATCTGCTGAATTACGGTGTTGGTGGAAGGTGGGTGCTCGCGAAGCAGATGTCGGTGCGGCCGTGTCGTGATCTGGGTTTGGCCATTGTGAACGCGGCGGCGAAGCCGTGTGGTAGCCCGGCGAGCCCGACGTAGTCGCCAAGGAAGTAGTAGGGCTGGGGTCTATGCACGACCGACCGTTGGCCCTCGACCGGGGCGGTGGCCAGGTTGAACGGCCCGGCTAGGTGCTGCTCGCGCCAGCGATGGCTACCGGGTCGCGCGTACGCGAGGTACACGTCGGTGGTCCAGTAACCGTCGTGGGGTTTGTCATTACGGTTGTCGTAGTACAGGACTCCCACGGTGCCGTCACCGGCGACGGCGATGGTCGGCCCGACGCTTACGCTGTCGCTGCGCCCGACCTGAATGGGTTTGGACCACGTTCGGCCTCCATCAGTCGACTTGGAGAGGAGAACGCGAAGCAGCGGCTGACCGCCACGGCGGTCCGTCCAGGCCGCGTACAGCGCTCCGTGCGGTCCGATCGCCGAGGAAGCCGCCATCCCGATCGCGCGAACACCGCCGCCATCGGGGTCGGTGAAGAATTGCATCGACGCATGGCTGGCGATCACTACCGGCTTTGACCATGTGGCGCCGTGGTTCGTGGATCGGATCGCCATCACCTGGGCCGGGAATTCCAGGTTGTCGATGTCCAGGAAGTTCTGCTCGTCGAAGATGTCGACGACCGTCCCGTTGGCGAGCACGTATGGGTGCTGTACCTGCGGACCCTGGGGAATGCTGGTGAGCGGGGTGATGATCTGTCGCGGCTTTGACCATTTTCGTCCGCTGTCGGTCGAGGAGGAAAAGTACCCGGGCGCGTTCCCTATCTCGCCGATCTTGAAGGCGCTTGGAGGGATCTGCCGCCAGAAGACATAGAGCCTTTTCTGATCGGTTGGATCCACGGCCAGTCGCGGCTGATCGGGGCTCCCTGTCCCGACGCTGGCCTCGGCGACAGCGACTGGCCGACTCCAGGTCCTGCCTTCGTCGTTAGACGTGTAAAGCCAGATCGTGTTTGTGTTACCGGCTTCGATGGGGTGCTTGATCGGCACCGCGAGATGTCTGCCTGACTCCACCACCAGGTACGCGCGCCCGTTGGGCGCGAATGCCACCCACTCGTTGTGCGATCCCGCGACCCGGTAGCTCGGCCTGCCGGAGCAACTATCGACATGCTGCGGGACACCTATCTGCCATGAGCGGCCGCCATCATGCGTGACGGCGTAGCGCCCCGCCACGGCCAGGCGCTTGAAGCCCGCCTGACCGATCCACCACCCCGCGATTAGATTCTCGGGATTGCGTGGGTTAACCGCGATCGTCGGCTCCACGTCAGTGCTAGGTGGTCCGTCATGGCGATCCATGCAAGCACTCGTCCTCGGGAGCACCGGCGTCTTGGAGATCGCCTGCGGCGACTGGAAGCGGATCGGTTTGGCGGACGCGCTGTTGGCGATCGCCGGCGAAGACTCTGCCAGCGAGGACGCTGCGAGAAGCAACGTCGCCGTGGCGAGCGAGAGTGCGAAGTGTGTGTGGCGCTCGCTCATGGGGCGCTCCCTTTGCGTCGCGACTGCATCACGAGCCAATGGTTGATCAGATGACGCCCTTATGCATCGGTGACCCATACGTAGCTTTTGCGCGGATCATTCCGACAACGCGCGCGCGAGTTGTTTGCGAGAGCTGAGGTCGAGCTTCTGGTAGATGTGCCCGAGGTGGGTCTCGACGGTTCGCATCGACACGAACTGGGCTTGCGCGATCTCGCGGTTCGTCATGCCCCGCGCCGCCATTTCGGCGATCCTGCGCTCGCTCGCGGTCAGGGAGCCTGTCCCTGATAGCTCGACCCGGCGGGGTCGGCCGCCCGCGGCGAGCAACTCCGCCCGCGCGCGTTCGGCGACGCCTTCGCTACTGCAGCGACGAGCGAGCTCGAGTCCGCGCCGTAGCGGATCACGCGCTTCGATCGGGCTGCGAGCGCGCCGAAGCGCCGCGCCGTAGGCGGTCAGGGAACGCGCGAGCTCCAGTCGCGCGGGCGATTCGGAGAGAACGTCGATCGACTCGCGCAGCAGCTCCATCCCGGTCGCGCCCCCTTCGACGACTCCGACTGCCCGGAGGGCGATCCCGAGCTGTCGGGGCGCACCATAGCCGCGCGAGATTGCGACCTCTTCGCGCGCGAGCGCCAGCGCCTCGTCACGCTGGTCCAATGCCACGTATGCCGTCGCGGCCATCGAGCGCCATGGGAGACGAGCGCATCCTGGCCCGGCGAGCGGGCTCGAGATTTCGCGATCTCGAGCCACGAGCACATCCTCGAGTCCCTCACGGGCTCGCCCCTGCGCGAATCGCAGGTTTGCCCGCATCAGGAACGGCAGGTTGAACGCCGAGTAGCCGAGAGCTTCCCCGAGCAGGTCGCGCGATTCCAGCAATGACTCGGCCTCCTCCAACGCGTTCTGCTCCACGAGCACATCGACGAGCGCGCCGACGTACAAGGGCTTGGTCAACGGAACGTCGAAGCGCTCCGTCGCGGCGATCGCCGCCCTCCCGTGAGTCTCGGCCTCGAGCACGGCTCCGGTCCTCAGCACAATGATCGACCTCACGGCCCCAAAAGTTACGAACTCGACCACCGACGCTTGCCGGCGTGCGACCTCGGCTCCGTGCTCTGCGTATTGCGCTGCCGCCTCGAATCTGTCCGCATACAGGAGCGCGAACAGCGCCTGGATGTAGGCGGTAAAGCCGTGCCGGACCCCGCCCATCGATCCGACGCTGCCCAACGAATCGACCAGCGCGCCGCTTCGCAGGGCACGATCGGCTAGCTGGCCGACCGTGTCCGCCGGCTCGCCGCGCCCGATCGCGAGGACCGCAAGCGCTCCAAGCACCGTGCACTCCGCGGTATTGCCGCCCTCAAGCGGTCGGCGTAACTCGCGCAGCCGGGCTTCGGATTCCTCGCAATACTCCGGCCACATGATGCCCCCGCCGATGCGCTCGACCTCGAGCTCGAACGCGAACTCCGGGTCGACCTCGCCGACCTCCTCGATCGCATCGTCCCAGACACCGAACGCCACATCGCTGCGACCTTCCGCGGCCAGCGCCCGTCCGAGCAGGTGCATGATCACGGCACGACGTCGGGTGTCGGTGGTGTACTCCAGCGCTGACCTCAGCAGCTGGCCCACCCTGGCCGTCGGCGGCTCGACGAGGTGCAGCGCGTAGCCCAGCGAGTGCAGGACTTCCGGTAGCGCCTCCGGCCCCGGTGGCTCCACCAGTGCGCGCTCAAGATATGCGATCGCCGAACCCGGGGAGCCGCGCGCGAACATCTCATCGGCGATCTCCACCAGCCACATGACGACATTGGGATCACGGTCAGGGTCGCTCGCCACCAGCTGAGCGGCGACGAGCTCCGGCGCCGCGTGCCGTTCGCGCAATAGCGTCGCGGCGCGTTTGTGACCGAAGGATCGCGCCCCCGGGGCGAGATCGCCATACACCGCCTCACGCAGGATCGGGTGAGCGAAGTCAAGCCTGCGCCCGTAGTCCAGTATCCCCACCCGCACGAGCACATCCACCGCCTCGGCCGCCTGCTCGACCGAGATGTCAGCTAACGCCGCGACATATCGCAGCTCGGCAGCCGCGCCGAGCAACGCGACCGCACGCGCGATCTCAACCGCGGTGTCGGACGTTCGTCTCAGCCGCAGCAGCACCGCGCGCGTGATCGACTCCGGCCCGAGACGTCGGATCTCGGCGGCCTGATCCCCAGCCCTCCCTATTCCCTGCTCCTGCGCGGCGGCGAGTAACTCGACCAGCAGAAATGGATTCCCGCCCGTCGTCTCATGACAAACGGTGGCGAACTCCTCGCTCCGCTCCCCCGCGAGCATGCCATCGATCAGCTGGGCCACCGCGTGCCGGCTCAGAGGCGATGGTCTCAAGACACGACCACGCGGCTCACCAGCCAGCTGCCAGAGCAAATCGCTCTCCGCTCCCGGCTCGCTGGGGCGGTAGCACACCACGAGCACCACCGGGAGATCGTTTACGCGCCGAGCCAGGTACACCAGCCACTCGAGTGACGCCCGGTCGCTCCAGTGCGCATCGTCGACGATCACAGCGAGCGGATCAGCGGCCGCGACGTTCGAGGTCAACCAGTACAAGCCGTGGAGCACGGCCGCGGTGTCTCCCGCCACCCCAGCGTCCGGTAACCCGAGAGCCGGCGCCGCAAACCCCGCCGCGCCCGCCAGCACCTCATCACGCTCTCGCGGCTCCAGCGCAGCAACCACGGAGTCGAACAGCTGCCGGACCACCCCGAAGCGAAAGTTGCGCTCAAGCTCACCCCCACGCCCTCGAAGCGGTCGTAGCTGCTCGGCCTCGGCCAGCTCGACCGCCAACTCCGCCAACCGGGTCTTCCCAAGCCCCGCCGGCGCCTCAATCAACAGCAACGAACCGCGGCCCGCACTCGCCTCCTCCACGCACTCCCGGAGAATGCTGGTCTCGCCCTCACGTTCGAGCAAGCCCCGGCTCACGACGGCTCGAGCCACGCGGCCGATCGTAACCCAACCGCGGACGACGCCGACAAAAGATCCGGAGGGTGTACCGATGCGCGCATCGAGCGGCCACGAGACGATCCTCAGACCTCATGGCCGCCACAACACCAGCCCATCGCCGCGTCGTCATCGAGCTTGAGGCCACTGGCCGACCGGTCAGCGGTGTGATTCGCGAACAAGGCTGGTCACCGCGGCGCTTCAGCGGCTGGCTCGAGCTGATCGCCGCACTGGAAATCTCACAGCCCGATGCTGCCGGCAAGGCCCTGGGCAAGACCAACCGCGAAGACTCGCGGGCGTGACTCATGCGGCTCCGGCTACTCCGATGAAAGCGGCCACGACTCCCACGTCCACATCACCGCGAAGGCATTGCCGCCAGCCCAGCCAGGCATCGACCGGCTCAAGGGGTACATCGTCTACTGACCGCAACCAAGGAGGACGGGAATGAGCGTGTTTCGGCAGCGGGTTGGCAGGCTGGCGGCCGCGGCGTTCGGTGGAGCGCTCGTTGTCAGCTTGGTTGTTGCGGTCCTTCCGGCGGCGGGCCTACCCCTTCGGCAGGGCTGCCGTCACCGTTTGGGCGCACGGCGGCGACGGGGTGTACCACTGCGTTCGTGTCCGCCCCGCGTCTGGCGCCGCGCACGGCGTTTGTCTCGCTCGCCGGGCCGCCGTTCGGTATCGCTGTTACGCCTGACGGTCGGTGGTCGTTTGTCGCCGAGTCGGGTAACGGCCGCATGGCGGTGCTTTCGAATACTGGGTTTCGCCCACACGTGGTGCGGACGATCGGAGTGCCCACTGGTGCACAGGGCGATTCGCTCACGCGGGATGGGCGCTATCTGCTCGTGGCTGACGGCGGCGACGGAGCGACCGTGGTGAGCGTCAGCCGGGCGAACGACGGGTGTCGGTCGCGCGGTGCTGGGCAGGCTCTCGCAGCCGGACACCGGACAGGGCGGCGCGATCGAGGTCGTGAGCTCGCAGGACGGCGCGTTATGCGTTCGTCTCGGTTGAGTACGAGGCGCGGATCGCCGTGTATCACCTGAACGCCCCAAGCACGTCAGCAGGTCGAGCTATGTCGGCTCGATCCCGGTAGGTCAACTGGTCGATGGTCTGGCCGTGTCGCCGGACGGCCGCTCGCTTTATGCGACGAGCGAGGTCGGCTCGCTCAGCGTGATCAGGGTTGCCACGGCCGAGCGTCGGCCCTCCCAGTCCGTGATCAGCACCGTTCCTTCCGGCTGTAATCCCACCCGTGTGGCGTCTTCGCCCGATGGGACCACGGTCTGGGTCGCGGATCGCGGCGGCGACCAACTGCTCGCGTTCTCCGCCGCGAAGCTCCGCACTGATCCCGCTCATTCCCAGCTGGCCGCCGTCCAGGTCGGTGAAGCACCCGTGGGTCTGGCGCTGATCAAGAGCGGTCGCGAACTGGTTGTCGCGGACTCCAACCGGTTCGAGACACCCGGGGCCGTAGCCCAGCTGACGCTGGTCAGCGCCGCGGCCGCACTGGCCCACCACCCGGCGCTCCGCGGCACGATCTCCACCGGCACGTTCCCGCGCGAGATGGCGCTGGAACCCAGTCGTCCAACCCTGCTCGTAGGCAATTTCGGATCCAACCAGCTGGAAGCGGTCGACCTCCGCCGACCTCCCCTGACAAATCCCCGCTAGCGTCCTGTCTGGTTGATTCGTTGGCAGTAGCGTTTGATGGAGTCGAGGATCTGGTCGGCGGTCTTGGTCCAGAGCGTGATCGCTCAGGCGGCGGAGCGGCGTCGCTCAGTCGACCTTGTGCAAACGGACCGATATCGCGACCCTGCTCATTCCGCGGCAGGCGGGGAGCTTCGGCCTGTCCTGACGGGCGAACTCGGCGGGGGCCGGAGCTCGCCTCCGCTTCATCGCGAACGCAGGTCACGTATCGCGCCGGATCGCCGAGGTGCGCATCTCGTTGGCGGGTCGCGAGAATGGGTGACTGAGCGGGTACCCGGCCTCCTACCTCTTCTACTTCCAGGACCGAGCACTATTCATTCCAAAATCCGCTTTGTTTCCTCAAAGGCGGCCGACGAGGCCGGTGAATATCGTCTCCGGCCTCGTCACAGACACACGATGTCTCCGCGAACGATGCGCGCCGCAGAGAGAACCGTGACGCTGCTGTGCGCGGCCATGCTGATTGCGATTCTCAGGGCCGGCCCTGCGACTGGATCGGCCCGGCCCGACGGCGGGCGGTCTGCCTCGCATGCGGCCAGCCGCGACCCCGGTCTGTCGGGCGGACGGTCGGACCTCCGCCTTCTTCCGATCCTTGATCCGGCCGTGCAGGTGCGCGAGGCATCGAGCCATGCACTCGATGGCTCCAATCGCGACTGGGGCAACTATCTGTACCGGGATTCCCAGGGGCGGTACGTGCTAATGGAGGCGGCTGGTTCTGGCGCGATCACACGGATCTGGATGGCGCAGCAGGATTTCCATGCAGATGTCAGCGAGATCGGGCGTGTTGAGATCTTCATCGATGGAGAGACAAAGCCCCGAGTTGACCTGCCCGCACGCGATTTGTTCAGCGGGCGCATAGCACCGTTTCTCGCGCCGCTCTGCGGCGACGAGAGCGTGTCAAGCGGTGGGAACTATTGCGAGCTACCGATGCCTTTTCGTACGGGTGTGCGTGTCGCGGTCACTGGGCAGCCGCCGTACTTCGACATCGGCTACGAAACCTATCCGGCGGGCACTCCGGTCAGAACATTTCGGCCCTATCAGTCGTCGACACGCCGGCGCGCCTCAGACCAAGCGCGACTATTCTCGCACGCTGGCGCGGATCCGATGATCGCGCCCGCCGGTGGACGCACCTATGGCGGACGCGCGACGATCGCTCCGGGACAACGACGGCTGGTGGCCGACATTCGGCATCCCGGGACGATCCGGGCGCTCAAAGTCAGACTCACCCCCGCCGACGACGTCTCATTACAGAACGTCTGGCTGCAGGCGCAGTGGGACGGGCAGCGCACACCTGCCGTCGCCGCGCCGCTCGCAGACGCCTTCTTGACCGGCGCCGGCGCGCGCGGAGCCGCCAGAGGACTGCTGGCGGGATACCTGCCCGGTCAACATCTCGGCTACCTGTACTTCCCAATGCCGTTCGCGGACCGTGCCCAGGTCGCACTTGTCAACCACGGTCCGCGCACGATTACCGCGCGGTGGGTGCTGCAGACCTCGCCGGTCGTCTATCACGGTGTTGGCTCGGCGGTCGGCGAGTTCCACGCCACCTTTACGCACGACCGATCGAGCCGAACTGGCAGCGACGTCGACCTGCTCAACGCTGACGGCGAAGGGAAGATCGTCGGCGTCTCGTTCACGGAGGAAGGACCACACGACGGCGCGCTACCAATCTTCATGGAGGGCGATGAGCGGGTGTACTTCGATAGCTCGCGATCACCCTCGATCTACGGAACCGGCACCGAGGACATGTTCGACGGCGGCTTCTACTACGAGAGGGGCGCCTTCAGCCTGCCCACCCACGGTGCAACCACGAAGGAGACGACCGCCCGTGGCGACGGCCTCACCTCGCAGTATCGGCTGCTGGTCAACGACCCTTGGCCGTTCCGTGCCGGCGTCCGCTTAGGTCTCGAACACGGCGCTGGAGATGGCATCCCCACCGCGAT
This sequence comes from uncultured Solirubrobacterales bacterium, assembly GCA_963734775.1. Classification (GTDB taxonomy): domain Bacteria; phylum Actinomycetota; class Thermoleophilia; order Solirubrobacterales; family Solirubrobacteraceae; genus Palsa-465. The sequence goes on along the minus strand of CAVTJE010000008.1, from coordinate 3,457 downwards.
CCGCGGCGTCGTCTTCTGGTACGGCAACCAACACTCCGGCCTTCGTACAACGGACACCATCAACGTCGGTAGCCGAGCGTCCGAGCGGAAACACTCCTATCACGCGACGGGACGCGACCCGGAATACCCGCTGACTGCCTTCTACGAGGGTGACCACGACGGCGACCTGTCATCGCCCAAATACGACCTCGGGTTCATCGTCCGCAGCAACGGCGACCCTGTGCCGGGCCTCGGCTCTCAGCCACCGCCCGATCGGACAGACCCGATGCATGAGTTGATCACCAGCGCCGGTCGCCGACATCCGCCCGGAGTCGTGATCACCTTCCGCCTCAAGATCGATCCCAACAACCACGGAGTCATCCTCCGCCGGCAGCTTGACCAAGCCGTGTTCGGGCAACGCGCCGTCGTTACCGCCAACGGAGCGAGAGTCGGGATCTGGCTCACCCCAGGCGCCAACACCAGCAAGCGCTGGGCCGACAGCGACTTTTTCCTTCCCGCCTCGGTCACCGCCCATACCAACCGACTCTCGATCGAGCTCCAGGTTCTGCCGTCCCTACCCACCCGACCACGACCAGAGTCAGGCTGGACCGACTTCCGCTACACAGCCCTGACGATCAAGTAGTTCCGAGCCAATTCCGGGTCGCCGCCTCCAAACGAAGTGTCTGGGCTCCGGGTTGCGCCGGTCCGGGATCGCTTTGATCACTCCGGTCGCCTCGGCCCCTGCTTTCGCTTGGGCGACGCACCGATCACACGGGGCGCCCCGAGCGGCGCGATCGCTTCGCCACGAAAGGGCGCGCCAGCATCCCCAAGTGACGATCCCTGTCGCGTGAACCCGATAGTCGGCGCCGCGCCAGCCGGCGAGGAGTTCGAGGACGACTCCGGCACGATCGCTCTTCCGTCTTCCGGTGGGCGCGGCTCGCGACCTACGCGGCCCACCGGGAGCGCCCCGCCATGAACGTGATCACCACGGCGAGCACCGAGCGACCGCGGCGTCGGAGCGCCGCTCAGAGCCGTGACTTGAGGGGGTAGCGCTCGGGGTGCTCGATCGAGTCGAGTGAGAGGTCGACGTCGAGCTCCGGCCACTGAAGGTGTCCGGCCGTAGGGCGTTCGAGGCGCAGGATCGCCTCAACCGGAGCACGCTTGAACCACGGGAACTCGGCGAAGGGGAGGAACAGCTCGCGGCCGTCGACGAGGAGCCAGAAGCCGTGCTTGGAGATGTTCGTGACTTCAGCTTCCGAAGTGGCGGGTCCAGGCATCCCTGATCTCCTGCTCGTGGCCGACGATCAACTCTAGGGCGCGCTTCAAGTCCTGATCGCTCAACTCGTAGTTGCGCGCCAGCTCGATCTCCGGCTCGATCCAGAACTTCGCCTCGCCGTCCCCCGACTGGACGTGGATGTGCATCCGCTCCTCCTCCCGCGAAAAGAAGAAGAACCGGAACGGACCCTCCCGGAACACCGTCGGGCTCACAGCGCCCGCTCTTCACGACCGTCGAAGGCAGGAACACACTCTACGCACTGGCGTGTTGAGGGCCAAGATGTCCGAAGATGTCCGCCGAGAGCGACGTTTCGGTTGGTAAATCCGCCTCGCCGGACCCAAAGACGTCCCGGGACGTGCGCAGGCGTCCGCTCTCGGCCCTCAAGATGTCCGGAGATGTCCGCAGACGTCCTCACCCGGACCACGAGACGTCCGCAAATGTCCTCGCTCAACCTCACCGGTACGCGAACGTCGGGGCAACGAAGGGGAACCGCGCCGGTGAGCGGCCGTCTGCGATCGCGCGCGGAGAAGGTGCCGAGCTTCCGTGCTCGGCCGGAGAGAACGCGCGCGCCCATCCGCGGCGCCGCTCTGAAAGGTTGACGCGCGCGGATTAGCCGCAGCGACCTCGCATTCATGCTCGGTGCAGCCGCTCGCGCGCGAGATTGGGAAACACCTGCCGACCGGCGCATCACGTCGACTCCACTGGCGCGAGTCCGGTCGCGGCAAATGCGGCGTCGAGTCGCTCGAACTCTTCGGGACGGAGCTTGGCACTGACGTAGCGGTCGGTTGTCGATAGCTTCGCGTGGCCCAGGAAGTCACGGACGAACACCGCGTCGGTCGTGCGGGCGACGAGGCTCCCGGCGGCGTGTCGCAGACCGTGCAGCTTCACCGGTCGCAGACCGGCCGCCTCACACGCTCGCTTGTAACGCCGCCGGAGCGCTGACGGATCAAGGCGGCGGCCGAGTCGGTTGCAGATCACGTAGTCGTCCGGACCGGTGAACTCGTCGCGATCGGCGAGCCGGGCGAGCGTCGCAGTCGCCGGCGTCGAGAGTGGCACAAAGCGATGCTGACGACCCTTCGGGAGAGTCTCCTGACCGGCCGAGAGACCACGGCGGACCAGGAGAAGCCGATCGTGAAGGTCGACGTCCTCCCAGCGAAGCGGGAGCAGCTCGCCGAGACGAAGGCCCGTGTAGAACAGCAACCGGAACGCCTCCGCATCACGGTTGTCTTCCATCCGCCGCGCGGCGGCCTCAGATACATCTGACGAAGGCCCGCCCGTCCGGTGCTGGCCGCTCTGACAGGCGAGCGCCAGCGCCTCCACCTCGTCAACCTCGTAGTAGTCGAGCGCCGCCGGCGGATTCTCGCGACGCTTGTCCGTTCCGGCGACAGGGTTGAATGGCAAGGCGTGAGTGTCGGAGCGCGCACCGTACGTGTACATCGCCGCCAAGACCTGGCGGTGCTTGTTGATGCTCCGCGGTGTCAGCCCGGTGGAGTCGAGCGAGCGGAGAAAACGGCTGACGTCGGCCGTCGTCACGTCGGCGGCGGCGAGGTCGCCGAACGCGCCCATGATCCGGCCGTGGCTGACGCCGTCGCCGCGGCGATGCGGCACGCCCGGCTCGCGGATCAGGAAGCGGTAGTCAGCGATCGTCGAGGGCTTCGCGCCCTTGACCTGCTCGAGCCATGACAGCCACTCGTGGGCCAGTTCTCGAACGGTGACTCTGTGCTCCGCAGCTTCGCGGGCGCGCTGCTCGGACTCCAGCAATTCGAGCCCGTGCTCCTGCATCGCCGCCACAGCCGCAACGGTCGCCGCACGCTCGTCGAGCCAGCCAGCCGGAGAGCGCCCGCTGCGCTTTCGCCAACCGCCATGCCCGTCCGGCTCCTGCCAGGCGAGCCCCAGACGGCGCTTCTTCAACCGCCATGCCTGTTCGCCCCCGACGCGATATCGCCACTGTGCATCCCAATAGCACCGCCCCTGAGCGCCCTTCCGGATCCTGATCACGAGGCTCCCCTGCTGAACGCTGGAATCCAGTGGCATCAGAGGCATCATAGCGGTTAGATCTGGTTGGGCATCACCTGGGCATCACATTCGATTGGGCATCGCATTGGGCATGAAACTGGCCTCTAACTGCCGTATTTACAGGCTAATCGTGGTATGAATCTTCAGCGATTTCGGCGCTTCACACGGGTATCACCGGCCTGTCAC
>CAVTJE010000007.1:0-27132 GCA_963734775.1 uncultured Solirubrobacterales bacterium | reverse complement strand
GGGGGCGGCGGCGGGATCGACGGGTGATTACGTGCCTGGCAACGTGAAACTCACCGCGACGCTCCGGGGCCGTTTGGATACATTACGCAGAACCTGGTAAGGTGCCCGGGCCATGTCAGCGAACACCGCCGACAGCCTCTCCGTCGACCTGCTCGACCACGATCTGTTCGCCGACCACGAGCCGTGGGAGATGTTCGACCTCCTGCAGCGCGATGCGCCCGTGTACTTCCACCCCGAACCTGGCGGGCGTGGCTTCTGGGCGCTGACCAAGTACGACGACGTGCTCGCCGTGATCCGCGACGCCAAGACGTTCTCGTCTGAGATCGGTGGATCGGCGACGATCGAGGATCTGCCCGACGACGTGCTCGACGTGCGGCGGAACTTTCTCGAGTTCGACCCGCCCAAGCACGGCCGCTACCGCCGGCTCATCTCGACCAACTTCACTCCCGGCGCGGTCGCGGTCTACGAGGTATGGCTGCGCAGCCTGGTCCGGGAGATGCTCGACCGGATCGAGTCGGGCGCCGACCTCGACTTCGACTTCGTCGAGGAGCTCGCCGCGCCGGTCCCCATCCGCGTGTTGGCCCACATCCTGGGCCTGCCCAACGAGGACCTGCCCAAGCTGATCGAGCTCGGCGACCGCCTGCTGGTCGACACCGATCCCGAGTACGTCGGCGAGTTGGCCTTCGCGGAGGAACGCGCCGAGGATCGCTACAAGCCGTTCGGCTCACCGTGGGCCGAGGAGCTGTCCACGATCGGGCGCGCGTACTACGCCGACCGCCGCGCCTGCCCGCGCGAGGACGTGCTCACGCTGCTCGCCAACGCCGAGGTCGATGGCCAGCGGCTGTCCGAGCGGGAGCTCGACAACATGTTCGCCCTGCTGATCGTGGCCGGCAACGAGACCACCCGCCAGGCCCTCGCGCTCGGCACGCTGGCCCTCGCCCAGCATCAGGATCAGTACGAGCTCGTGCGCTCGGACCCCGACCTGATCGGCTCGGCGGTCGAGGAGGTGCTTCGCTACGCCTCACCGGTGTGGTGGTTCCGCCGGACGGCGGCGAAGGCGACGACGATCCGCGACCAGGAGATCGCCGCCGGCGACAAGGTGCTCATCTGGTTCGCGGCGGCCAACCGCGACCCCGACCACTATCCCGATCCCCACCGCTTCGACGTGACCCGCAACCCCACCGACCAGCTGACCTTTGGCCGCGGCGGGCCCCACCACTGCCTCGGCGTGCACCTCGCGCGCCTGGAGGTGCGCGTCTACCTCGAGGAACTGGTCCGCCGCGTCACCAGGATCGAGCTCACCGGCCCCCCGGTGCGCCATCGCTCCAACTTCACCAACGGGCTCAAGCGGTTGCCCGTGCGGATGAACTTCGCGTAGCCAGTGGCGACCCCGACCCGGCTTGTGCTCGTCCTGTCGGAGAACTGGACGATGACCTCGCCGCGCGATCTCCGGGCGCTCGTGCGCATGGCTCAGGAAGCCGAGGAAGCCGGGATCGACGGCGTCATGCTGAGCGAGCACATCGTGCTCGGCCCAAGCGCCGGCGAGCTCGGCCGTCCCGCCAACCCGCGTGACTACGCGGCCCCCGGTAATCAGGACCCCGCCACCCCATGGCCCGACTCGATCGTCCTGATGAGCGCCATCGCCGCCGTCACCACGCGGCTGCGGCTCATCGGCGCCGCGATCATCGCGCCACTGCGTCACCCATTGCTGCTGGCCCACCAGCTGGCGACGCTCGACGTCCTGTCCGAGGGCCGGCTCGTCGTCCAGCCGACGGTCAGCTGGCATCGCGACGAGTACGAGGCGCTGGGCGTCTCGTTCGAGCACCGCGGCGAACTCCTCGACGAGCACCTGTCCGCGTGGTCGGAGCTGTGGCGCTCGACCCCTGCGAGCTTCGACGGGCGTTACTACAGCTTCCATGACGTCTACCTCGAGCCCAAGCCGTTCCGGCCCGATGGGCCGCGGCTGTGGTTCGGCGGGCGCTCGGTCGGACCTTGGATCGTGCGGCGGCTCGTGGCTTACGGTCACGGCTTCCATCCCTTCGGCCAGCCCACCCAGGCCGACATGCAGCCGCTGGTGGAGGCGATGAGGGGAGCCGGGCGCGACATGTCAGAGCTCGAGGTCGTGGGTGGCATTCGCGGCGAGCTGGCGGCGGACGGCGTGGCCGACCTGGATCGCGCCGCCGAGGCCATCCCGGCCCAGCTCGAGGCCGGCTACACGACGATCTGCTTCAAGCCCTCGCAGTTCACCGACGACCCCGCCGAGGTCGGCGAACTGTGTCGCCGCCTGGTCTCGCTCAGCTCTCGATGAAGGCCGCCGTGCGCTCGCACACGGTCTTCACGTCGCAGTAGAAGTCGAAAGAGTGGTGACCGCCCTCGCGGCCGATGCCCGAGTCGCGGGCCCCGCCGAACGGCGTCTCGAGGTCGCGGACGTAGAAGCAGTTGACCCACACCGTGCCGGCCACGACCGCGGCGCCAACCCGGTCAGAGCGACTCTCCGACCCCGTGTAAATGGTGGCCGCCAGACCGTACGGCGTGGCGTTGGCCATCTTGATGGCCTCGGCCTCGGTGGTGAACGTCTGCAGCGTCAGCACCGGGCCGAAGACCTCGTGAGTCAGGATCTCGCCCGCCGGAGGGATGTCGGTGAAGAGCGTCGGGGCGTAGTACAGCCCCCCGAGTGACCGGCCGCCGAACACCAGCCGCGCGCCGTCGGCCAGGGCGCGCTCGACATGTCCGGTCACCCGCTCGAGCGCGACGGGATGGATCAGCGGCCCGTACGTCGTCGCTTCGTCGCGCGGATCGCCGACCTTGATCTCCTCGGACCGGGCCGTGAAGCGCTGAAGGAACTCGTCGAGGATCGAGGCCTGCACGAGCAGCCGCGTGCCCGCCAGGCAAACCTGTCCTGAGTTGTCGAATTGGTAGGCGGCGGTGGCGGCGGCCGCGTCGAGATCGGCGTCCTCGAACACGATGAACGGCGACTTTCCCCCGAGCTCGAACGACACCGGCGTGAGGTTGGCGGCCGCGTCCCCGTACACCGTGCGGGCGGTGGCCGGAGACCCCGTGAACGCGACCCGATCGACGCCGGGATGGCCGGTCAGCGGCGCCCCGGCACCGGCACCGGTGCCGTGGACGATGTTGAGCACCCCGGGTGGAAGCCCCGCATCGTCGGCGAGATCGCCGAGGATCGAACACGTCAGCGGCGCCCACTCCGGCGGCTTGAGCACGACCGTGTTCCCCGCCGCCAGGGCGGGACCGACGCGCCAGGTGGCGAGCATGAATGGAGCGTTCCACGGCGTCGACACCGCCACGACGCCGCACGGGTCGTAGCGGACGCGGTTTCGCTCGCCGCCGTGAAGCCGGCGTGGCGGCTCGGCCAGCCGGTCGCGCGCGAAGTCGGCGAAGAAGCGAATGTTGTTGGCCGCTCGAGGCAGCACGCGCAGGTGCATCGCCTCGTAGAGCGATCCGTTGTCGACGCACTCGACCTGGGCGAGTTCGGGGACGGCGGCGTCGATCGCGTCGGCCAGGCGCGTGAGGACCTCATGACGGCGCTGCGGCCCGAGGGCCGCCCAGGCGGGAAACGCACGCCGAGCCGCCGCCACCGCGCTGTCGATCTCGGCTCTGCCGCCGGCCGCCACCTGGGCCAATTCCCAGCCGTCCCAGTCGATCGGACTGCGGACCTCGAACCGCGCGGCCGACGCGACCCGACGCCCGTCGATGTAGTGATCGAGGGGAACGCTGACGCCCTCTACCTGGACGCGCTCACCGCCCCGACTGCCGGTTTCGATACTCACGGGAATCCCATGATATTGCCCAGATTGCGACCGCCGGCCGCCTACACGGCCGAGGTCAGCTCGGCGACGATTTCCGCCGCCGGCTGCCGGCGCTTAACCAGGGCCACCGCCTGTCCGGCCCACAGCGACAGAGCTTCGATATCGCCGGTGGCGCCTTCGAGGGGCAACGCCGACGAATAACGAATCAGCGGCTCGCCCGAGGCCTCCTGGGCCACCGCGTCGCCCTCGCCCGGTCGAGCGCCCGGCTCGGGCCGTCCCGATCGCTCCCACGTCTCGGCCGTCGAGTTGTGCAGCGCCCGGTGAGGAGCGTCCGGCCATCCGACCTCGTAAAGGTTCGGGTACCACTCGGGCTCGGTTTCCGCTGCCGCGATCAAGCGGTCCCGGTAGGCCTGGTGGACCGGCGCTTCGTCGGCGAGCAGGAACCGAGTGCCCACCCATGCCGCCTGCGCGCCGAGGGCGAAGACCGCCGCGACCCCCCGGGCGTCGCCAATCCCGCCGGCGGCGATCACCGGCACCGGCGCAACGGCGTCGACCACGGCTGGGACCAACGGCAGTGTGGCCACCGTGCCCCACACGTGGCCGCCCGCCTCCCAACCCTGAGCCACGATCACATCGACGCCGGAGGTGGCCGCTCGCCGCGCCTCCTCCGCGTTGCCGACGGTGTGGAGGAGGAGCGCCCCGGCCTCGTGCACCTGGTCCACGTACGGGCTGGGGTCGCCCCACGTGAGCGACACGATCCGCAGACCGGCTCCGAGCGCCTGGTCGAGGCGACGGTGCTGATCCCACTGGAGGACGAGATTGCCACCGAAGGGCCGGTTCGTGAGCGCGGCCGTGTCGCGGACGATCCCGGCGACGTCGGCGACCCACGTCAGCGCCACGGTGCCGAGCGCACCCGCATTGGACACCGCCGCCGCGAGTTCCGGACTCGCAGCCGATCCCATCGGCGCCTGGACGATCGGCTGCTCTATCCCGAGCAGTTCGCAGACCGCGGTGGGCACGGGCGAAACGTATCGCGTCTCGCGATATCACGGCGCGAGAACTTGTGTCGTTTATTTGCTCATCAGGGTCCACGCTGCCCTGGCATGATGCGTTCTGTCGACGACCCAAACCGGGAGCCCGTATGACCAGCACCTTCTACGACACCATGTCCAGCCCCGTTGGCGAGCTGCTCCTGACCGCCTCGCCCGACGGACTGACCGGCGTTTATCTACCCGGCGAGGGACTCGCACCGGAACGAGATTGGGAGCGCGATCCCGACCGTTTCGGCGAATGCCGCCGCCAGCTCGAGGAGTACTTTGCGGGCCAGCGCGACACCTTCGACCTGCCCCTGGCCGCCCCGGGCACGGCATTCCAACAGCAGGTCTGGAACGAGCTCGTCGACATCGACTTCGGGACGACGATCTCCTACAGCGAGCTCGCTCAGCGGGTCGGTCGCCCCAACTCACAGCGCGCCGTCGGCGGGGCCAACGGACGCAACCCGATCTGCATCGTCGTTCCCTGCCACCGCGTCGTCGGAGCCAACGGCTCGCTGACTGGCTACAGCGCGGGTATCGATGCCAAACGATGGCTGCTCGAGTTCGAGCGCGGCATCGCGTCGCCGGCGAAGTAGGGTCCGTCGTATGAGCGCTGATTCCCGACGTGCGGTGATCCTGGGCTGCGCCACTGGCATCGGGGCCGAGGGCGCGCGGATCCTGGCGCAGGAGGGTTGGCGGCTCGCCCTCCTCGACGTGGCCGCCGACGCGCTGGCCGAGCTCTCCGGCGCGCTCGACGCTGAGCATTTCGTCGTCGACGCCGCCGATCCCGAACAGCTGCGCCAGGCGCTCGACGAGGCGATCGCGGCGCTCGGGGGGGTCGATGCCGTGTGGTCCAACGTCGGCGTGCAGACAGCGGGCACGGTCGAGCAGGCCAGCGTGGCCGACCTCGACCGCTGCTACGCCCTCAACGTCCGCTCGCACTTCGTCGTCTCCCAGCGAGCCGTTCCCGCGCTCCGTGCCGACGGTGGCGGCGCTCTCCTGCTCACCGCCTCGAACGCCGGGCTGACGCCCGATACCGGCTTTGTCACCTACTCGGCGACCAAGGCCGCGACGGTGGCGTTGGCCAAGCTGCTGGCCCTCGACCATGCCGGCGACGGCATCCGCGTCAACGCCCTATGCCCCGGCTGGGTGGACACGCCCTTCAACTCGCCGATCTGGGAGAAATTCGGCGGCCGCGAGAAGTTCCTCCAGGAGGTGCCCAGCCTCGTTCCCCTGACCCGGATCGCGACGGGGACCGAGATGGCGCGCATCGCCTGCCGGCTGCTCAGCGACGAGTTCAGCTTCATGACGGGTCACGCCCTGGTTGTGGACGGAGGCGAGCTGCTGCTCTGAGCTGCCGCCCGCCGCTGCTTACTTGCCCTGGCCCGCAGCGGCGTCGCGCTCGATCTCGGCCGTGTCGGCCTTGAGCTCCTTCTGCTGCAACTTCTCCGCGCGCTTCATGGCCCGCTCGACCTTCGCCCCCATGTCGGCGACCGCGACGACGACGAGACCGGCCTGACCGGCGTCGAGTGCCTCTCCCAGTTGCTTGAGGTCGTCCCGGCTCATGCCCGCGGCGGCGTGACCGGCCACGGCGCCGAGGATCGCACCCCCCGCCGTCGTCGCCGCCAGCAGACCGCCACCGATGGCGGCAAACGGGAAGAGCGCCACGACCAGACCGGTGGCCAGGCCCACGCCGCCACCGAGCACGCCACCCACCCGGGTCGGCGTCTCGTGCTTCTTGACGATGTGGGTCTTGCCATCGGCGCGCCGCTCGACGACGGCGGCGTCGTAGCCGTCAATCAAGCCCGCCTGCCGGTGCAGGTCCTTGACCAGGTCGTAGTCAGCCTCGGCTCCAGCGACGCTGTCATACACCCCGACATAGGCCATCAGCGTGTCAATCGCCATCACGTACCCTCTCGCGTTCGGGAGACGCGATCGTAACACCGGCAAGCGCGTAGATCGCGACGGCGAGCGCCTCACCAGCGAGGACGTCGCTGGCGTAGTGGGCGCGCAGATAGATCCGGCTCAGGCCGACGAGCACGGTTAGCAGCGCACCGGCCACGATCGCCGCGATCCGGGCGCGGCGCGTCGGGATCACGATCGATAGCGCGAGCGCCAGTGCGAGCCACCCAACGGCGTTGGCGGCGTGCCCCGAGGGATAGCTCTGACCTGCGGTGTGCACCAGAGCCCCGGGCGGGCGAGGCCGATCGACGAGCCATTTGACGATCCACACGCTGGCCCAGACCAGCGCCGCGCTGACGATCAGCACCGCGCCGCGGGCGCGGTGCCCGCGGCGGGCAAGGAAGGCCCCGCCGATGACCACCGCGACGCCGACGATCGCGATCAGTCCCATGGTCGTGACGACGCGGGCCACGGTGTCGAGCCAGGGCGCGCGAAGATCGTTCGCGATCCGAAACGCCCAGGAGTCGAATCCCAGGCTCTGCTGGCTCGTGACGGCGACGGTCAGGGCGGCGAACACCGCCAGAGCGACGGAGGCGACCAAGACGCGCCGCCATGGAACGGGTCGCCGGCGCATCGCCGTAGCTTGGCGGATTTCTCCAGCCGTGTCGCACGCCGCCGTCCGGGGGCCGCTGGATGCTGCTAGGCGACGTCGCGAGCTGAGCTGGCTACATCCCGGCCAGAGTCCTGAGTTTCTCCGGATTGCGGATCACGTCGATTTCGCTGATCCGGCCCTCGTTGAGGGTGAAGGCGACGACGCTCGGCGATCCGTGCGACTCCATCAACAGGCCCGGCGCCCCGTTGACGAGTATCGGAGACATCTTCAGCTGATCGCCAAAGTGCCCCACCAGACCGGTGAATATACGGGCCACGCGCTCCGCGCCCGTGAATACCTTGCGCGCCGCATTGACGACACCGCCGCCGTCGCTGCGGAACGTGACCGCGGGGTCGAGGAGCTCGACCAACGCCGCCAGATCACCGTTCTCGGTCGCCTCGTGAAACGCACTCACCACCTCGCGCTGCTCCTCCGCGCCGGCCGGGTACCGCGGCCGGCGGGCCTCGACCGCGTGCCGGGCTCGCGTCGCGAGCTGCCGGGTGGCCTGCGGCGTGCGCCCAACGATGTCCGCAACCTCGGCGAACGAATAGCCGAAGACATCGTGAAGAAGGAAGGCGCTGCGCTCGGCCGGCGAGAGAGCCTCGAGGACGATCAGCATCGCCATGCTCACCGACTCGTCGAGATCGACCCGGCTTGCAGGATCGGCGTTGGGTCGGTCGGCGTCGACGACGGGCTCGGGCAGCCATGGGCCGACGTAGCGCTCGCGCCGGGCCCGCGCCGAGGTCAGGGCGTCAAGAGCGAGCCGGCTGACCACGGTGGTCAGCCAGGCCCGCAGGTTCCGGATCTCCGCTCGGTCAACGCCAACGAGCCGCAACCACGCCTCCTGGACGACGTCCTCGGCCTCGCTGATGGTGCCCAGATGGCTGTAGGCCACGCGAAGGAGATAGGGCCGCAGTTGCTCAAACTCCGCCGTGAGATGTTCGTCTGCCGCTGCTTGCATATTCTTCCTCCTGTATTGCTCAGTCGTCGTTACGACGACGCAGGTCGCCGGGATGTCACATTCGGATCACGCGGCGAGCCGCGGCTCGGACTCCGCCGGCACCGCATGCGGCAACTCGGTGACAGGGGTCTCCCCCGCGTCGATGAAGTCCTTCTGGCGGATCAGGACCAGCGCCGCGACGCTTCCGCAGAACGCGACGATCGCGCTGATGAGCAGGATGTCATCGAGACCGCCCACCAGCGAGGCGACCGAGGCCGCGGCCAGCTGCCCCCGGGCCGCGGGCGGGGCGCTGGCTATCGCCTGTGCAGCATGGCCGCTGCTCACGGCGACCGCGAGCGAGTGCGCCTCGTGGGCAAGCGGAGTCCCGGCCAGGTGCGTGACGACACCGTCGCGGACGCGCGCGGCGAAGATCGAGCCCAGCACGGCGACGCCCGCGGCGATACCGACCTGCCGGAACGTCGAGTTGATGCCCGAGGCCATGCCGGCCCGGCTCGGCCTCACGACCCCGACCGCGGTCGAGGCGAGCGGCACGTTGACGAGGCCGGAGCCGACGCCGGCGACGATCAGCCCGGGCAGCAGATGAGTCCACCCCGATGTGCTGGAGATGCCCCGCATCAGCAGGAGCCCCAACCCGATGAGGACGAAGCCTGGGCCGATGAGCAGTCGGGCCGGGACCTTCGAGGTCAGCCGCCCCGCGATGCCCGCGGTGAGGAAGATCGCGCCGGTCAGGGCAAGGAGGCGCAACCCAGTGCCGATCGCCGAGTAGTGCAGGACGTTCTGGAAATACAGGACTATGAACGTCAACACCGAGAACACTGACGCCGAGATTGCGAAGGCTGAGCCAAGGCCACCGATGAAGGTCGGATTGCGCAGGAGCCCGAGGTCGAACATGGGCCTCCGTTGCCTGAGCTCGACGATCACGAACACCGCCAACAGCCCCACGCCGGTGATCAGCGAGCCAACCACTCGCCCCGAATCCCACGAATGCGAGTTCGACTCGATCAGGCCGTACACGATGGCCGCGAGTCCGGTGCTGAAGGTGAGGAAACCACGCCAATCCGGGCGGCCGGCTTCCGGATCGCGCGACTCGTCGACCTCGCGCAACGTCAGGGCGACCGCCACCAGCCCGATGGGGATGTTGACGAAGAAGATCCAGCGCCACGACAGTCCGCTGGTGATCGCGCCCCCGAGGACCGGTCCGACGGCCACCGCGATCCCGGTGATCGCGCCAATTACCCCAAACGCCACACCGCGGTCCTCGCCGCGAAACGCCTCGGCCACCAGGGCCAGCGAGGTCGCGAACATGATGGCTCCGCCGACGCCCTGGCCGGCTCGAGCCAGCGAGAGAAACAGAGCGCTCTGGGCCAATCCGCACAGCAAGGAGCCGGCGGTGAAGATCGCGATCCCACTCGCGAAGAGCAATCGGCGCCCCAGTAGGTCGGCTAGAGACCCGGCTGTCAGCAGCAGCGCCGCCAGGCTCAACGCATAGGCGTCGATCACCCACTGCAGGTCAGACAGTGAGGCATGCAACTGACGCTGGATATCGGGAAGGGCGACGTTGACGATCGTGATGTCGAGCAGCAGCATGAATACCCCGATCGCCACCGTCACCAGGGTCCACCATTTCTTGTCCATCGTTTTCTCCGTGAGTCAAGATTTAATCGTCTACACCCACGAGACGACATGGCCCCTGTCCCTGTGACATCGGCCGGTGTGTCATGTCCGGCCGGTTCAGACGCGGAAGCGGCGTCGCGCGAAACGCGGCTCGACGGTCACGGCGAGCAGCTGACGGCGCTGACCTCGAAGCCGAGCCCGGTTACGAGGTCCTCGAGCTCGGCGGCGCGCGCCGGCGGGGTCAGCAGCGTCCGCTCGAAGAGCAGGAGCTCGATGTGGCGGTCGACGCACCGCTCCTCATCCCGGTCGTCGACGGCCTGTGCCAGGTCCTCGGCCCAGCGCGCCATCCACGCCTCGGCGTCTCGATGGCCCACCTTGCCGACAACTCTGGTGACGCGGTCGATGTCCTCGCCGAGCGGCACTGGGGCATCTTCGCAGGCCGCTGCCGTTCGCGACGTGCCGTTGACGTTATGCCGCGAGCGACACCTGAGCAGCTCAGTCTCGCGGGCTCGTGGCGGAGCCGTTGAGCGGCAGCCAGACGTGAAACGCGGTCCGACCAGGAACCGAGTCGAACTCGAGCGACCCGCCGATCCGATCGATGACTATCCGCCGGGCCGTGTCGAGACCGAGGCCGGTCCCCTCACCCACGTTCTTGGTGGTGAAGAACGGATCGAACACATGGTGTCGAATCGCGTCGGGAATCCCGGGCCCGTTGTCGATGATGTCGACGCGGATGCAGGCGCCATCGCGGGTCGTTGTCACCTCGATCGTTCCCGACTCGCCGAGAGCTTCGATCGCATTGGCGAGAAGATTCGTCCAAACCTGGTTGAGCTCAGAGCCCCGAAGCGTCAGCTTCGGGAGCGAGCGATCGTAGTCGCGACGGACCTCGATCGAGGTGTGCTTCAGCTTGTGCCCGAGAACCACGAGTGTGGTCTCGAGGCCCTCGTGGATGTCTGTCTCGACGATCTCTCCGCGATCCATGAACGCGTACGCCTTGACCGCCTTCACGAGCTTGCCCATCCGGTCAGTGGACTCGGCGATCTCGGCCGCCAGTTCACGGGCGGTCAATGAGGCGGCGATCCAGGCGACGGCCGCGCCCGAGGCGGGACCCGCCACGTCGGCGAGTCGATCGAGCCAGGCGGCGTCGACGCCAGCGGCAGCCAGTGGCTCGGTCAGCCGCCACGGCTCCGGAATACCGAGGCGCTCGAGCTCATCGAGCAATGCGTCCTCGGCGTCGGCGGCGTCGAGCGCCGACAGCGCGCTGTCCTCTGAGCGCATGCGCTCGACCGCCTCTCGTTGCAGCGCCACGAGGTCCTTGGCCTGGTCGCGTTCGATACCGGACTCGACGAACAGACCGATCGTCGAGGCGAGCACCTCGAGCGCTTCGGCCAGATCGGCCGCGGCGCGACGCGCGGCCGCGGCAGGGTTGTTCAGCTCGTGCGCCAGCCCGGCCGCCATCGTGCCCAAGGCCGCGAGGCGCTCGCGATTCTGGTCCCGGGCAGCCCAGGTGGCCGACACCGTCCGGACCGCGCGCATCACCCGGCGGTGCACCAGGCGCTGGGTGAGGGCCAGCTGCGTGAAGTCCTCGGGCGTAATCACTGCCAGCCGGACGTCGGTCACGGTTCTCATTTCGCCGGCGTATCCCGTCTCCGTCATCGCCGTGATGGCTCCCATCCATGTCGGCGCGACCTGCCGCGTGACCGGCTCGAGCCGCCCCGACTCGAATATGAGCCCCTGTACGACCCCTTCGAGGAGCAGGAAGACCCCCGCCTGAGCATCCCGGGCTTCGGCCACCAGGGCCTCGGGGGGCAGGCGCCTGATCTCCGCGACCGCTCGCCACAGCGCGAGCTGTTCCTCGTCGAGGTCGTCGAACAGGTCGATCCGGCGAAGCTCCTCGAGCGTCGGCCGCTCCGGCTCGCGATCGGTCATGCGCTCGCCAGGTATTCGTGGATCAACGACACGGCCATGGACCCCTCGCCGACCGCGCTGGCGACGCGTTTGATCGATCGGGTGCGGACGTCGCCGGCGACGAACACCCCGGGGACGTTCGTCTCGAGCACGTAGGGCTCGCGAGGTAGCGGCCAGCCCTGATCGTGGACCTCGGCTCCAGCCAGGATGAAGCCGCGTTCGTCCCGCGCGATGATGCCATCGAGCCAATCGGTCCGTGGCGCGGCACCGATGAACACGAAGCAGGCATCGGCCTCCTCGACTGTTTCCGTGCCGTCGGTGGCCCGGACCCGCAGGGCGCGCAGATGGCCGTCCTCGCCCTCGGCCGCGACCGCCTGGGCGCCGGTCCTCACCTCGACGTTCGGCAGCCCTGCGATTTGCTCGATCAGGTAGTGAGACATCGACTTGGCCAGTGAATCGGCTCGCACCAGCATCGTCACCCGGGACGCGTACCCGCTGAAGTAGACCGCGGCCTGACCGGCCGAGTTGGCGCCGCCGATGACGACCACGTGCTGCTCGGCGCACGACCGCGCCTCGCTGAGCGCTGCTCCGTAGTAGATCCCCGCCCCGGTGAGCTCGGCGAAGCCGGGAGCGTCCAACTGCCGATACGAAACCCCCGAGGCGACCAGCACCGTGCTGGCGCTGAGCGTTCCGCCACCGGTCAGCTCAACCAGGCGGCCCGCGCCTTCGACCCGCAGCCCGACGGCCTCCTGCACGGTCACCAGTTCGGCCCCGAGCCGCCGCGCCTGGTCGGTGGCTCGGCGCGCCAGGTCAGATCCGCTCAAGCCGCTCGGAAACCCCAGGTAGTTCTCGATTCGGCTCGACTGACCAGCCTGCCCACCTGGTGCCTCGCGCTCAACCATCACCGTGCGCAGACCCTCTGACGCACCGTACACCGCGGCCGCCAGCCCCGCCGGGCCCCCGCCGACGATCACCAGGTCGTAGTGATCGCCGGCAGGCTGGGCGGAGATCCCCAGCCGCTCGGCGAGCTCGAAAATGGTCGGGCGCTCGAGCAACGACCCGTCCTCGAGCAGGGCAACCGGGACACGTTCGGCGTCGACGCCGGCGACGGCCAGCAGTTCACGAGCCTCAGCGTCGCGTTCGACGTCCAGCCATCGCGCCGGCACGCGGTTGCGAGCGAGGAAGTCGCGAAGCTCGTGAGTCTCCTTCGAGAACCGGTGACCGATCAAACGGATTCCACCCGACTCGAACGCGGCGCCCGCTTCCCACACGGTCAGCAGGTCCTCGAGGACCGGAAACAGCTGCTCCTCGGGCGGATCCCATGGTTTGAGCAGGTAATAGTCGAGCGCGACCTCGTTGATCGCCTGGATCGCCGCCTCGGTGTCCGCGTACGCGGTCAGCAGGACCCGCTTGGCGTCGGGAACCAGCTCGCGCGCCTGGACGAGGTAGTCGGTTCCGGACAGACCGGGCATCCGCTGGTCGGCCACGAGCAGGGCGACCTGCTCGCCCCGCGCGCGCACCTGGCGCAGAAGGTCTATGCCCTGCTCCCCAGACCCCGCGCGGAGGATCCGGTAGCGCTCGCCGAACCCGCGTCGCAGATCCCGGGAGACGGCGGCGAGCACCGCCGGCTCGTCGTCCACCGCGAGGATCGCCGGCCGACGACCCGGCTGGTCATCAGCTCGCTCAGCGCTTGGCGTCGAAGGCTCAGCCACGCCAACCGATGCTAGGCGATCAGCCGCCCGAGTTACATCGACCTGCCGGGTGTGGTCGGCGTCAGCTCGTCAGGGCAGGCTGGACTCGGCAGAAGCACGACGACTGGATCTGGACGTCCGCCTGCGCCAGCGTCCGGTCGAGCTGGGGCTTGACCTGCCGGGCCTCGTCGGTCCGGCCCAGACGTGTCAGACACTCGTGATAGCCATGCAGGCTCCAGACGTTGTTCGGGTGCCGGCAGGCGCGAGGCAGCGTCTCGTCGATGCCGAGGTCAGCCGCGTACACCTCGAGCGCGCGTTCGACCTCGCCCTGCTCGAGCAGCAGCGCCCCGTAGGCGTGGCGCGTCGGCTGCATCCACCCCCATGGCTCGTCGTAGGGCAGCGTGTCATCGAGCTCGATCGCGCGCCGCAGGTGTGCCCAGGCGGCGTGGTGGTCGGCTTTCCGGTAGGCGATCTCGCCGTCCAGCATGGCGCCCGCAATGGTCAGGATGTCCAGCGCCGTGTTGTTGAACAGGTAGCGACTGTCGGGCACGCGTGCCACCGCCGCGATGAAGCGTTCGCGCTCGAGCTCGGCCTCGCGGATCTGCGACAGCGCAGCGAAGGCCACGCCTCTGGCGTAGTGGCCCATGGCCGTCGTCACGCAGTACAGCTCGGGGTCGGCGGGAAGCGGGTCGGCGATGATGTCCTCCCATAGGCCGAAGCGCACCCGCACGTGCACGCGCATCGGCACGAAGCTCTCGAGCCAGTCGGCCATTGGCGGGACCTCCACACGGAGGAGATCCTCGGGCAGCGACGCGGCGAGTGCGTCCGCCGCCGCCAGCGCGGTGGCGCGGCGACCCGCGAACATGGCGCCGTAGATCCTGAAGTGGTGGTCGTGGGACCGGTAGAGCGCATAGAAGTTGACCCGGCCGGCATGCTCCGCATGGCGCTCATCGGCAGCGATGGCTCGCTCGTTGTCCGCGATCACCCGCTCGTAGTCGCCCAGCAAAACATCGATGTGAGTCGGCATGTGGACCAGATGGCCGGCGTCGGGGATGAGGCTGCGCAGGGCGTTGGCCGCCTCGAGCGCCGCCTCCGGCGTGGAGGACATCTCCATCAGATGGACGTAGAAGTGGAGGAGACCGGGGTGCTCCATCCCGCCCGGCCGCGCCAGCGCCGCCTCGAGCACCTCTTTCGCTTCCAGCGTGTGGGCGCCGTCGGCGGGCTCGCCACTGGCGAGGTCCCAAAGCGACCACGCCGTCACGTTCATCAAGGCGTCCGCGCACAACGCCGCCACGTCGAGGTCGTCGGGATGCGCGGCCTGGACCTCGCGCATTGCCTCTGCGTAGGCCGCCGTCCACAGGCTGAGGTCGTCGGCCGGTTCAGGGCGCGGGTACCGCGCCGCCAGTGCGCCGATCAGGTCGCGCTCGACGGCCGGCGCCGCTTCTGCCAGCGCCGCAGCCCGCCCAGTCGCCTCGTAAGCGCGAGCGAGCGAGGCGCGCAGATCGACGTCGTCGAACGCGTCCCATTGCTTGTTGTAGTTCGGACCGGCGGCGTAGGCCAAGCCCCAGTACGCGAGCGCAAACCCGCCGTCCGCGGCGATCGCCTGCTCGAAGCAATGAATCGCCTCCTCGTGATTGAACGCGTAGCTCCACACCAGCCCGCGGTCGAACCATGC
Source organism: uncultured Solirubrobacterales bacterium (assembly GCA_963734775.1). Classification (GTDB taxonomy): domain Bacteria; phylum Actinomycetota; class Thermoleophilia; order Solirubrobacterales; family Solirubrobacteraceae; genus Palsa-465. Next base: position 11,928 of record CAVTJE010000007.1, on the reverse strand, counting down.
CTGGGCCTCGGCCGAGGATGTCGACGTACTGCGCCCGAAGGCTCCGAGACGAAACGGATAGGGCGTGGGCACGCGGCAAGGCTACTCACTCGGCACCTTGTGGGGCGAGCGCGCCGGTGACGGGTCCGTCGTACCGTCAGCCCGTGCGCCGAATCGAGTAAATGATTTCGCCGCGGAATTTGCGCCGCTCGTGATCCCACGGGAAGTAGATGACCCATTCACTGGACAGCTCTTCCCCCACGGCATCGAGGCCAGCGAACGGCCTCACGAGCTTGGCGGTCATGTCGGCGACGTCGAGCACACCCTGTGGCCCGATCACCAGCGCCTGCGGCTCCCACTGCATGCCCTCGAACGACGGGATGAAGGTCTCGTAGAACTCGCGAGCACCGTTCCGTCCCTCGAAGCGGATCCCGGCCGATCTGACCTCCATCGCGCAGTCCTCGGTCAGCGTGTCGAGAATTGTGCCTAGATACCGGTTCCACTCCTCATCGGACACGGGCACGAACAGCTTCTCCTCGTGGGTGACGTGCTCGAGCCAGAGGTCACGGATCTCGTCGTAAAGCCCTGGAGTAAGAACCATCTCCAAACGCGCGAATCGGGGATCCTTTTCTGTCATATCTCTCCTCGCATCGGGGCCGGAAGAATATGCCAGGAGCCGTAGGCGTCCGCCGCTTCCCATTCATGCAACGAGCGGCACTCAGGAGTACAGCGGCAGGCTACCTACCACTATGGGTCACCGTGTGTGAGCGGATAACCTTCGTCGCGTTCCCGGATTGTCCCTCGCAGTGACATTTCAGTAATTGATGTTGCCGTCTACGCGGACGAACGCGACGCCGTCGACAGGCCGCCCTCCAGTGACTTCAAAGCTGCCGTGCGCGCCGGACCAATGGTCCGTTCCTTCGGTCCACTTCCCCTCGCCGGTGAATGTCGACCGGCCGTCTGACGTCTTGAAGAACTCGTGGATCAGGGCGGACCGCGACCCGAGCTCATCGAATTCGGTCACCCGGAGTATCTCGATCCCGCTGTGGGTCCCGCTGTGGGTGTTCAGTGCGCCGGTACCCCGGAGCGCGCCGTGAGTTATCAGGCTGCCGATGTGGCCGTCGATAGTGCCGGCGTATTCATAGTGCACCTCGCCGGGCGTCGGCCCGTGCCGGACCACGACGTGAGCAATGCGCTCCGTCTCGGTGATCTTGTGGTCGGTCCCGTGGCTCGCCGCGGCCGCGGTCCAGGCGATCGAGCCAGTTGCGATCAGCACTGCGGCGACCGGCAGAGTCCTTCTCAACAGTATGAAGTGATTCCTTTCATCGAGCCCGCCAAAACACCCCGGCTTCAGGCTAGCAGTGGCGACCCCGGGGAACTCAGCAGACCCGGAACGTAGCCGCACGCAGACCACCACGACCGACAGCACCGCCGATGCGTCGCTCGGGGCTTGGAGCACCGGCAGCACGATCGAGCCCGGCTTCGTAGACACCCCTTTGTCGGCTTCACTTCTCGGCGACGATCTCGACAGGCGTGCTGGGCGACTTGACTGACCATTGATCAGGACATCGGGGGGTGTAGCTTCTTGGTCGTGGAGCTCTCGGAGTCAGCGCCGGTTCTTACCCCAGAGGTCGTCGAGTTCGTTCACAGCGGTGTGGCGGTTGGGCTCGCGAGCCGTGACGAGAGCATGCGGCCCACGTTCGCCCGCGCGTGGGGGCCGCTCGTCTCGGCCGACCGACGGTCGTTGACTCTTTGCGTCTCGGCGGCGGAGGGTTCGGCGACACGGGCGAATCTGGAGCGGAATGGGGCGATCGCGCTCGGGTTCTGTCCGCCAACGATCGCCAAGGCCGTGCAGGTGAAGGGTGTCGCGGTCGTTCTGGGGGAGCCACGGCCTGAGGATCTGGAGCGGGTGGAGCGGCATGTCGGCGCTTTTAGGGCCGAGTGCGGGCGTATCGGTGTTCCGCCCGAGGTGTCCCATCGTATGTTCGAGGGCGCGAGCTTGGTCCTGATCAGCGCCTCGATCGATGAGGGCTTCGACCAGACCCCGGGGCCGACTGCGGGCCGTCGCCTGTGAGCGAGTTATCGGTCCCGCTCGAGTCGATCATGCCCTGCTTTCAGGGAGTGATCCCGTCATGGGTGACGACCTGTTCGGCAGATGGAGTCCCGAACGCATCGATCGTGTCGATCGTGCACTACGTCGACTCAGAACGTGTGGCCTTGACGCGCCAGTTCATGAACAAGTCCCGAATCAACCTTGACGAGAACCCGCAGGCGCACGTGATCGTGGTCAGCCCTGCCAACGGCGATCAGTTCGCGCTCGATCTGCACTACCTACGCACCGAGAGCGAGGGACCGATCTTCGACGCGGTCGAGGCGAACCTCGATGCGATCGCCTCGATGACCGGGATGACCGGTGTATTCCGTCTGCGCGGTGTCGATATCCACGGCGTGCTCGCGTGCGAGCCCTTCGGCGCCAGTGCCCCGGTCGAGAGGGACCGTCGCGCCGGGCGCGACATGCTCTCGTTGCTTGACGAGTTCGTCCGCCGGTTGTCGCTCTGCGTCGAGTACGCCGAGGCGGTACGCGTGGGGCTCGAGGCCCTTGATGACCTGTTCAGCTTCGGCTTTTCGGTGCTTCTGACCACTGACGAACGCGGCGATCGACTGTTTGCCGTCGCGAGCAACGGTTATGTGCCCTCCGGGGTGGGAGCGGAGGTTCCGATCGGCTACGGCCCGATTGGAATCGCGGCACAGCGGCGCAGGGTCGTCTGCCTCCCAAGCGTGACGCGCAGCCGCTCGATGAATGCCGCGATCCAGGACAGCATCCGCCGAAGCGGCGGCGAGCCTTCCCCCGTCGAGATCGAGTTGCCGGGTCTGGAACGCGTTGACAGTGCTGCCGCCGTGCCGCTGCTCGCGCACGGCGAACTGACGGGGGTGCTGTACCTCGAGAGCGAGCGCGCGGGCGACTTCAGCGCTGGCAACGAGCGTCTGCTCCGGATCCTCGGCGGGCACCTCGCGGGGGCGCTGGCGGTGCTGCAGGCGGACCGCGGCGAGCCGGCCTCGATCGAGCTGGCCCCCGCAGAGTCGCCGGGTGGAGAGCCGCTCGCGGTCAGCTACTACCAGGCGGATGACAGCGTCTTCGTCGACGGCGTCTATGTGGTCAAGGGTGTTCCGGGCCGGATCTTGTGGAAGCTACTGCGAGAGCACGACGCCGAGGGTCGTGTCTCGTTCACCAACCGCGAGCTTCGACTCGACGAGGGACTCGGGTTGCCGGCGGGAAACGACAACCTCGAAGCGCGTCTGCTCGTGCTCCGCAAGCGTCTGGCAGTGCTCGAGTGTGGGATCGGGCTCGACCGCATAGACCGCGGCCGGCTGGCGCTGCGCCTCGGCGCTCCGCTTACCCTCAGCGAGGTGCCGACGGCGGGTCCAATGCGGGCCGCTCACGAGCCCTCCGGCGACTAGTACGGCCGAGCGCAAGTCCGCCGACTGGACCGGACGTAATTGCGTGAGGTCGTACCAGTAAGCAAATCATCAGGTTGGCGTAGCGGACTCATAGGAGACACGCTGGGCCGGCACGCCTACGGTGGCGAGACAGCGATTCTCAACCAAAGGAGTGCCATGTCCATCGAGCCAATCACCAAGCCCTACCGCGTCGCTTCCGGCGAGGGTCTCGCCGACGTGTGGTGGAAGAGCGGCCGGATGACCGTCAAGGCAAGCGGCGCCGAGACCGGCCACGCGTTCGCGCAGATCGAGGTCGAGGGCCCGCGCGGCGACGCGACCCCCCGCCACCTCCATCACAACGAGGACGAGACGTTTTACATCCTCGAGGGCGAGGTCACGCTGTTCGTCGGTGACGAGCGGATCGACCTGCATCCCGGGGACTACTGCTTCGCCCCCCGTGGTATCGCCCACGCCTCCATCATCTGTTCCGAGAGCGCGCGCATGCTGAGCACGATCAGCCCCGCAGGGGTCGAGCAGGTATTCGTCGACTGCGGAGTCCCGGTTACCGGCGACGCGCCCCCAGCCGACGCGGTGCTGCCGCCGATGGACGAGATGATCCGCTTGTTCGCGGGCCACGGCTGCGACATCGTCGGCCCGCCGCCGTCGCTCGACGAGCTCTAGCCGACTGCGCTCGCGCAACCGCGTCTCCTTGTGGTGGCGACGATGCGTACCGGCAGTTCGCCGAGCGCGTCGAGGGATCGGTTGGAGCATGGGCGGGATGCTCTGAACGACCCAAACTGCACACGCAAAAACGCGGAGCACGCGAGTTCGAACTTCACGGACGGTCGACCGAGTCCGGCTGCCAGTCGGACGCCCGGGTGAAGTTCAACGTCGACATTCAACGGGGCACCTTCAAGCAAGTGTGGGACTTCGAGGCCAAGGACTTCAATTACCCGAACCTCACTCCGCCTATCCCTCGCGGGCACCCGACAGGGCACTGTCTGCCAGGCGAGGACCACTGGGTGAGTTGGTACCACCACCAACCTGGGGAAGCATCACCTATCACATCCCGTTCGGGACGGGGAGCCTCGACAATAATGAGTTCTTCGCCGCCTATAAGTATCCGTCGACGGGGAACGTCCTCACAGAGAATGCTGTCTATGGCATCGTCCACGTGAAGAGGGTCCACCGCCGGCACCGTGCGGTCTTCCAAGTCCGCGCACACGGGTGGTTTCTCAGCGCGCTCAGCGAGGGCGGTCTGAAGTACGGCGGCGGGAGCACTGGGGCGGTCGACTGGAGGGCATCCAACTGAAGCTCCGCACGGTGGCGCGCTGAGCTAAGAGTCAGCCACGGTCACGCGCCAGAGCTACTGGTTGGGAAGGCGAGATCGCGAGGGTCGATGATCTGGACGCGCGATCGAGAGTGTCGATCGACGCGAACTCTGCCTCGAGACCTTCGAGCGTGCTGCCAGCCGCCAAATCGCCCAACGAGCTACCCGCAGCATGCAACCTGTGCAATTCCGCAACGTCTTCGTCGCTCAACCCAAGCGCAGGCATCATCCACCCCGCAGAGATTGAGAGATTGAGGCCCGGGCCTTCTCGTGGCACCCCCCACACCCGGGCCTCAGTTTCTTCTTCGGCAGAATCCCCCATAGGTTCAACCTAAAAATTTCGGCGCGCCGGGGTGCGAACGGACCATCGGCGGCGAGGCGCTGCCGGACCGGTTTGGAGATCCGAGGCGGGCACGTCAACTCGATCGTGAGCTCGGCGACGTTCGATGCCTCGACGCCGTGTCGCAAACGCTCGTTTCGTCTAGCGCCTCCTCGGCAACGTAGTCCTGCTCACGCACATGGGGTAGCGGACTGCGCTCGTCGGGAGTTTGCCGAGGTGGCCGAGCTGGCCGCCGGGCTGCTCCGACCTCATCGGCGGTCAGGTGACCCCAGGCGAGACTCGCTTGCGCAGCCCGGTGGCGAATGCCAGCCCGTACAGCACGCCGACCACGATAAGCAGCGCCCGGTATCCAGTGATCAGTGAGATGTACTCCAGCGCGCCGCCGGCCAGCGCGCCTAACAGGTTGGCGGCGAACGCGGCTGTGGGGCGCTGCGTGATGGCGAAGCGCTGCGCGAAGACCAGGTTTGCGAGGTAGATCGGGGCGAACGCGATCGCGCTGGCGGCCACGAATCGCGGTAGCAGCGGAAGCGCCAGCAGTGCCTTCGGCGGTACCGCCCACGCCAACGCCAGCGCGGCGATCAGGGGGAGATACAGCATCCACGGCCGGGGAAGCCGGACCCGGTCCGCGGTCTCCACCGCCAGGTACGCCGCCAGCAGAACGCCGGTGAACACCAGCGAGTTCACGAACCATGTCGTCCCGAAAAGCAGCGCGAACTGGACGATGTTCTTGGTCTCGAGAAGCAGGAAGGCTGCGCCCATGAAGGCTAGGTCCAGGTATTCCCGCATGTGGCCGGGCTTGCCGCCGGAAAGCCGGATCAGTACCAGCGACCCCAGCAGGATCGATCCGAGCATCAACAGGTCGCTGACGGGGATGGTGGAGTTCGGCAGGTACGGGAACGGGTGGTCGTCAGTGGCAGGTGCCACCCGCTGGCCATGCCAGTAGGTCCGGCAGTTCGGAACTGGCCCGGCTCGTCGCACCGTCAGGACCGACATCTGGCGGCCGCCCAGGCCCGCGCCGCCGTCGACGCAAGGAGCGTGGCCGAACGCGGCCTTGACGGTCGTGGCGTACCGGTTCAGCAGAAACGGTGCGTAGTAGTTGTACATCGAGAACGTGCCGCCAGGTGTCAGGCGCGCTTCCGCCACCGCGATCCCCTGCTCCGTCAGCAGGTAGTTCTCCAGCCGGATCCCCGACTGGCCGGTCACTGCGCTGAGGGAGTCCGGCAGTGCATACAGGATGACGTCGTACTTCATGCTCGTGTTCTGCAGATAGGCACGACCGTCGCCGATGTGTATGGTGACGCGCGGATCGCGGTAGGGATGGTTCGGGTGGTACTGCTGGCCGATCGCCAGCAGGCTCGGGTCGATCTCCACAACGTCTATGTGCCGGGCGCCCTCGGACAGTGCGACCGCCGTGTCGTCGCCGGTGCCAGCGCCAATGATCAGCACATCGCGCAGGTCCGCTTTGCTCACGTGCTGGTAGGGCTCGAAGTAGAACTGCTTCTGTTTCCGCATCACCGCCACCGAGCGGGCCGCCTGATAGGGGATGTTGTTCGCCGACACGTAAACAGCCGGCGCGTGACCGCCTCTCTTGATGGACAACTTGTTATACGGCGACCACATCTGGTTCGGCAGCAACGATTCAAGCGCCAGCATGACGATCACCCCGCCCACGGCTGCCACGTGCCACCAGCGGACCCGCGGCAGCAGCACCAACACCCCGACCCCCGCGATCACGCCCCAGGTTTCGGGCGGTTGATGCAGAAAAGAGAGCGCGGAGAACACCGCAATGCCGGCGATGCTGCCGAGGATGTCCAGTCGGTAGGCACGCAGGGGGTCGAACCGGATGAAGATCCGCGCCACACCCTGGCCGAGGCCGGACATCAAAGCGGTGACGAGCAGGAAAACGACCGCGAGGCTGACCGGCCGGGGGAGCGCCGGCATGCCCGCCAGCCCCCGGAACGGGTTGGACGTTACGAGCGAGGACAGGGTCACCGGGAACGCCAGCACGAACCCGACCAGCGCTAGCAGCGCCAACGGCGTCAGCCGGACGTAGTCCCGCCTGGCCCGTGCGTTCAGGAACCCGATCCCGATCCCGAGAAAACTGCCGAGCAACACGAAGTTGGTCGCGTTCGTTACGTAGACGTTGTTCGAGGCGACCCATCTGATCAGGACCAGTTCTACGAAGAGCATCAGGAAGCTGGCGAAGGCCAGCCTGAGCTGATCCTGGCGCCTGTTCGGCGCCCCCGCGGGGTGCAAGTCATTATCGCTGTCGATGGGCCACGCGACGCCTGCGCTTGCCCGTTCGGAGAGCTGTCCGAGGTCAACCGACAAGCTGGACGCGCTCGTGGGCGAACTCGTCTCAACCCCAGGATCCCCGCTTACGCCTACCGTCGGTGCGCCCGCCACGCCGTTCTCAACCATGCACGGCCGCGAACATAGGAGACGCGCCGGACGTTTGCGCCGGACGTTCCGGGCGAGGGGCGCCTGCGCCTTCGCACGTGGCGAAGAGACCGACCATTCATTGCCCCGAGCCGTCCGGAGGTCCGAATTCTCAAGGCCGACGCCCGGACTCGAACCGGGGACCCCTTCATTACGATCTCGGCTGTCTCAACGGACGCGATCGGACTCGCGCCTGTGACGCGAGTAGCGGTGACGTTCCGGTTCGTCGCAAGCAGCGCGACCACAATTGACGGACCGAGGATCGCAATGCAGGCCAACGCAGGCAGCGACCGTACGTACACTTACCGGGAGCGAGGTATGACGACTGGTTGGGTGGGTGACAAGCGTCTCGATCATGGTGGGCCTCCCGGCCCGCCCAGTCGAGTAGCGGGTCGCCTCGCCGTGCTGTAGTGTGCGTACCGGCGATCCGGAGGCGCAAAGCACATCGGATCAGCGTCTTTCTGATTCGCGCTTACTGTTTCGCAGCTCGGGATGGACAGGCACCCGATGTCGCCGGCTCATCTCACGGTCGCGAAGTTGGTTCGCAATGAGAGGAGAGGGGCGATGGCTCTGAGGGTCGAGCAGGTTGGCGCGCGAAAGTCGCATGTGGACGCGCAGGCGCGTGACGCCGAAGTGCAGACTACCGACGAGGAGCGGTTCTGGGGACGCATGCCGCACACGCGACGCTTTCGCCTATCCCGTTTTCGCTCCGGGGTGCTCGTGCTCGCGCTAGTCGGCGCGTGGCTGACACCAGTCGCCGCGCCGCCGGCGGCCCTAGGGGCACAGATCAGTCACATATTCAACTACACGGGTGCAATGCACAACTGGACGGTCCCCGCCGGCGTGCACCATGCGCACTTCGATGTGCGAGGCGCCCAGGGTGGCGGCAACGCCGTTTTCGGGATCCCGGTCATCAAGGGCGGCGAGGGTGGCCGCACCGTCGCGGAGATCAGGGTGTTTCCGGGCGAGGTGATCCACATCTTCGTCGGCGGCATGGGCGGTGACGGCGGCACCTGCCCCCACCGCAATCCACCCGCCGAACAATCCAGTGGGGGCTTCAACGGCGGGGGTAACGGCGGCCGATGTGGCCACGGGGGGTCTGGCGGCGGGGGCGGCGGCGGAGCGTCCGACATCCGCGTCGAGGGCACGCACTTGACCAACCGCATCATCGTCGCCGGCGGGGGCGGCGGTTCGTCGGAGAAGCTAAACGTGCCGTGCGGGTTCTCGGTCGGTGGTGGTGGTGGTGGGCTCGAAGGAGCTCACGGGGTCGCCGCGGTGGACGGATGCATCGGGGGGACCGGCGGCACCAGGACCAGCGGCGGTGCCCAGGCTGGCCACACCGAAGGCCACGGAAGCCTAGGGTTCGGGGGAACGGGCAAGTTGGGCTTCTCCGACTCAGCCTGCGGCGGCGGCGGCGGCGGTGGCTACTACGGCGGCGGCGGCGGTTGGCTCGGGGGCGGCGGTGGCGGCGGGAGCGGGTTCGGGCCGCGCGTGGATTTCCCGCCCGTGAAGTTCCATACCGGCGTGCACAAAGGCAACGGGCAGGTCGTCGTCACGTGGGAGCAACCGGGTTAGCAACTACGCAGGCGAGCGAGCTGCTCATCGCCACGTGGGCGGCTCGACTCGCAGGCTTCCGGACGTTCCCTCTCGTGCTGCTTGCTCGCTTCGGGCATTCACGCGGGATTCGCTCGGGCACGGACCTGAGCCTGCCCGCGACACGATCAGACCCTCACCGTCGCCAGCATGATCACAACCAGGATCCCGAGCGCCAGAAGCGCCACGAGGCTGCACAACAGCGGGCCCACGAGCCTGCCGGTGATTCCGATCACGTCGTCGATCCCCCGGAGCGGTTGATCGATAGTGACAACAGTACAGTCCCACTCGACTCAGCTGCGGGCGCAGAGCAAAGCGGGTTCGCGCTGTGCGCCCGCTAGTGAATCGTCCCGACCCGAGTGGCGACGATCCTTGCCTGATAGAAGCCCCTATGCTGCGACGGAGTGCCCCCGGATCCCTCACAGCTGTAGGTAAACACCCCCCGGTGTTTAAACGTGGTAGCGAGCGTGTTCGAGAAGGCCGCGATGCCATCAGGCCCAAACGAGCTCACCGAGTCGTCTTCGCTACCGTTCGGCGCGGAGAGGGCACATTCTGCGCCGCCTGGTGCCGAGCTCGCGTCCAGATCGCTTGAGCCAACCGCCTTCGCCACGGCGGCGTAGTTGCCGGCCGGAACGTGGAGCGTCAGCACGAGCGGATCAGCCGCCGTGTTGGTGAACGCTTGATAGACGCTTGGCCGGAGCGCCTTCAGCGCGTTCGGGGAGATCTGATGCGTGCTGGTGATCAGATAGCGCTTCGCGGCCAGGGCACCTCCAGCGAACGCGAATACGAGCGCGATCATCGAGATGATCAACGACGCGCTCGGCCGATGCGAACTCACGCGCTTCACACCATCACCCCCAGCAACAGAAGCAGAACATACGCGGGTCCCGTGGTCTGGGTTGGTCCCGCCCCTTCTGTCAACCGTACACGCAATGAGCCGTACTCCGCAAGGGCTGTCGTTGAGGGCCGTAAGCCGAAGCTATATTCGGCCCGTGAAGAAAGGATTTCTCAAGGAGGCCGCAATGAAAGGATTTCTCAAGGATGGACCCGCCGCTGGACAAGCGGTGGAAGCTGGCGATCCCCCCATCCGGCGTGGCGTCATCGTTGCCGGCGAACGGACTTTCGGCGAAGAGGCATACCGCTACTACTTGAGCTCGATAGACCCGAGCGGAGCCGTGTACATATATGGCGGCAAGGTTCCATGGCCGCCAGAGGCGGGACCGCAAGTAAGCAAGACGGCCTAGCCGGTGCCGGTGGACCGGCTCAGGCCCGCCCCACGGACAGCTCGCGGACCGTGACTCGTCGATCAGCCGGCGCTGCTGGCTGAGGTCGCCGATGGTTCGCGATGGCGGGCCGTGGGGTCAGCCCGCCATCGCAACCATGGACCGCCCCCAGCTTTTCAAGCAGCCGCCGGAGCCCGCCGCCACCTCGCAGGGGACGCCACGCGGCTTTACGCGGTCTTGACGGGCTCCGAAGGGCTGCGCACGAAAGCCTAGCCACGAGCGCGAGCGAGACCATGGGGTCCGGACCCCATGTCCCGCAAGTCCGCACCTTCACGTGACGTTTGGTCAATGGGGCCCGGGTAATGGATTGCGCCCCGCCCCGGGCCCCACCCTCCCTATCGGGAGACGGGGCGTCGAGCTGAAGCAACGCCAAACACCGGGATATGGGGCCTCGGCTCCATAGTCGCGCACAAGCCCGAGATGGATGCTCAACCTAGCCTTCGGAGCACGCCGACGGGCCGTGTAAATCCTAGAAGGGGCCGATGCTCCCCACGCTGAGGCACGGCCCGGGCTCCGAAAGCTGGTCGATAAAAAAGGGACCCCTGGATTGCGGTAGCGAGTTGTCCTCGCTCGCGACCGCAAACCGGGTCACCCCGGCGTCACCTGAGTAAACGCAGCACCCGCCGCGAGCGAGCCGCAGTTCACGACAGCTCGCGCTGACGTCGTCGGTCATCAATCGACCGTGTACGTAAGCGTGTTCAAAACCCGCGCCCCTGGGTCGTGGGGCTGGCTGTCAGGCTTGCTGCTCGTCTCGCTGCGCGGCTCGCTCGGCCGCTCTTGCGCCCGGTCGCCATAGGCTCACGAGTCCGGCGACGAGCGTGACCATGAAGACCTGGCCGGTCAGCATCTCGAACACGGCCAGGATCTGGCCCAGCGTCCCGGCGGGCACGAGGTTGCCGTAGCCGGTTGTGGTCAGGGTGGTGTAGCTGAAGAACAGGTAGTCGCGAGCCCGTGCGTCAGAGACGCCGCTGAACACATTCCCGCTGACCAAGCGGCCAAGCGCGAGGAACAGGAACGCGAACAGCAGGCCGAGGAGCGTGAAGACGCTGATCGCCCCGAGGATCGTCCGAAAGTCGACCTGAGCGGTCAGCACGACGCGGCGCAAGATCACGATCGCCGCGACCGCGAGCAGAAGCGAATCGATGACGAACGCGACGCCGAACAGTGCATCCGAGGAGAGCACGCTCGCGATCAGCGCCGGCGAGGACCGCCAGGCGCTACGCGACGGCCGCGAGCCGCACCCTGGCCGGCCGCACGTCCGAGCTCGTGAGCGCGACGATCGCGGTCAGCCCGGCGACCGCGATCGCGGCGACGCGCCCGCCCGCACCCTCGGGCGGCAGAGTCATCATCACCACGAACGTCGTCAGAATCAGCACAGGACGAGGCCGTAGGCATCGGCGATCCGTTCGACAAACTCGAGCGGCGTCTCACCACTCGGGCGGCGCGCAAACCAACGCTGGCGCTCGCCTGATCCCTCGACGGGCACAACCAAAGATTCGCGCTCATGACGCGCCTACCTCCCCGAG
>CAVTJE010000006.1:0-16890 GCA_963734775.1 uncultured Solirubrobacterales bacterium | reverse complement strand
TAGCCGTCGCAGCCGGGCTCAGGTCGCCCGGCTCAGACCAAGCTGATGTGATCGCCCTTGCGGATTGTGCCTGTGGCTTCAGCGACGGCGTAGACACCGGCGCACGGGTAGAGCGCGCCCGCGACGTCGATCCGGTTGTGTTGGGCGAGGGCTTTGAGGATCTGGGGATCCCTCGGGAAGGTCCTCCTGCGCAAGGCTTGGCATGACGCAACGAGGATCTGGCAAGGCCACAGCGAGCCTAACGTTGTCGTCGCCGATCGCGAGCGTGTGGCCCACCCACTCGTTCTCGACGAAGCCGGGGTCGGAGGTGTCGACGATCACGTTCATCCGGAACCGCCGGGCATCGAAGCGGCTTTGCGGTTCGAGTTCGCCCAGCTGGTCTAGGGTCGACGTCGTGACCACGCTGAATGGGAAGAGATCGAAAAACGAGCCTTCGGGGACAGCGGAAGGGAGTCCTCTCTCGTTGAAGAACGCCGCACCGAGTCCCACCTCGACGACTTCGTCGCGGTGTCCCTGAGGATCGTAGTTCTCCTCGTCAGGGTGGTACTGATCGATCGTGTAGCCATTCTGCGCGGCGCGGGCCAGCTCGACGTCGTGGCCGAAGAAGCGCGACAGAACGGCGTCGACATCAGCGGCGTCGCTCATCACCGACGTGCCGTCGGCGAATTCGATCCGCGCCGGTGGAAGCTCGTCACCTGCGCGCGGCGGTTCGACGAAGGCCGCCCGGCATGCGAACAGGCTGGGCCACACCTTCGGGTGCTTCGCGCTCGCAACCTTGCCCGTCTCTCTGTCGCGAACCGCGTAAGCGCGGTCACCGATGACCCCGCCCTCACTTAGGTCGACCGCGTCCAGCTCCTCGCCAAGCATCGATTTGACGGGGGAATCGCCACAGCGTCCGAATCATGCCGACAGGATCGGTGGAGCTCATTTGCCGCCCCTTCTCTGATTCGCCAGCGTGCCGCCGAGACTACTCTCATCGGGTGGATTCAACACGTTCAGACCGATGCCGACCGCATGCGGATTGATCGAAACTAGCGGTCCCGGGCAGGTTGCCCTCGTCAGAGCGCTCTGATTATGCGAACTCCGAACACCACGCCACCAGACGCAGCACTCGACCACGAGTCGGATTCCGCATAACCCGGAACTTCAGATAGTCGATTTTGACCCAAATTCCGGATTAATCCAGTTGCGAACCGTTTGCTTATTCACCTTCAGCAGCTCCGCGATCTCGGCCACCGTCAAGAACTCGTCCACGAGCCGAGAGTCTAACTGAGCGAAATCGAAGCGCACCAGTTGACGGTGGGTGACAACCGGACTAATCTGGCCCGCGTACGGTAAATCGCCATCGCGACGGCGAGGCGGTGGGGCGTACGGTCGAGTTGTTCGGGGCGTCCTTGGGCCGCCCCCAACCCTGGAAACGACGATGACTGAGCCAGGCTAAGGCACGGCCTGACCCGCCCGACAGCGGTATGTTCCGGAGTTGTGGTCGATCCAAACATCGTCCGAGAAAGCCGCCGCCGCAAAGCTCGACCTACAGCGCACCCTGGGCCTGGCCCGACAGGCGGAGGACCGGGCCCACCAGTGGAAAGCGCAGCTACAGTCAAACCCGCCGGCCAACGAGCCGGGACGGCGACACTATCGCGGCAGAGCGGTCGAATTCCGGCGTCTCCACGCTGAACGGCTTCAGAACATGGAGAAAGTAACCCTGCAGGTTGCGGACCTCATCCACCGACTCGATGCGCTGAGCGAAGAAGATCAGGTGGTGGTTCTGCGGCAGCAGATCGGCTCGATGCTGGAAGGCCAGGCAGCTACCGCCCGCGCGCTTGCTTCTGTGCTCGAGATATGTCTCGAGATTGACCGAGTGCCCTAGGTGCAACACTTCTGGCGTTGACGCAACGGCCGTCCGCGATCCGACGTTAACGGCCGGGCCCTCAAAAGCGGCCCGTACTGATGAGATTTGACAACGACTCGAACGAGTCGTTCCTCCACGAGCGCGCCAGCGGAACCTCGCTCGAGGCGCTCCTGGCGCCGCCCTGAGCCAGGCCGTCGCGGACCCTCGCGAGCTCCGACGGTTGGCGTTTGCGCAATACACCAATACTCAGTATGTTGGCTGTGGGCTGTGGATACGGCCCGCAGACCGACAAACATGGGCGAGCGCCCGATCCAGCGATCCAAGTGATGGAGGACCAAGCGGTGGCGTCGGTCGGCGTCGCTTCACTACCTCAGCGAAGCACCGAGGTTGCGCCGGCACGGGACGCGCCGGGGCAGCTCCCCTCGCGGCGCGATGCGGTCTTTCGCCGGCTGCTTGCGCTGGGTGACCTCGCGGCAGCGGGCGCGGCGCTGGCGGTCTTCTCGGCCATCGTCGGCGGTGGCGTGGGTCTGGCCGGCTACGCGACCGTGCTCCTGATCGTGCCCATCGCCAAGATCACCGGCCGCTACGACCACGACGAGCTCGTGCTCCGCAAGTCGACGCTCGACGAACTCCCGCGGCTCCTGAGCCTGGCCGGCGGGTTCGCGCTGGCCTGGTCGGTGGTGATGTTGATCGCGCGCGTCGAGCTCGAGCGGCGCGGGTCGAGCGTTCCGCTTCTGTGGGGACTTACGGCCACCTTTCTCGTCCTCGGGCGCTCGGTGGCGCGGCTTATCGGCCAGCTCGCCGCACCTCCTGAACGTGCCCTGATCGTCGGGAGCGCCCGCGCACGCACCCAGCTCGCCCACTCCCTGTCCTCGGATCCCGGCGCCCGCGTCGAGGTGGTCGGATTCCTGCCCCTCGAGGATGAGCGTCGAGCGAGCAGCAGTTGGGGGTCGCGGTCACGGCGCCGGCGGCGGCTGACCTTCGACGATCTCGGCACGGTGGTCAGCGAGCTCGACGTCCATCGCGTATTCCTGATCCCCACCAGTGCCGACAACGACACGATGCTCGAGGCGGTCAGACGCACGGCCGCGCTTGGCGTCAACGTCTCCGTCGTTCCGCGCCTGCTCGAAGTGGTGGGGTCCGCCGTCGAGTTCGACACCGTCGGTGGCGTCACCGTACTCGGCGTCCGCCGTGCCGGGCTGACGCGCTCATCGCGGGCCGTCAAGCGGGCGGTCGACATTGTCGGCGCGGCGTTCGGCCTGCTCGTCGTGGCTCCGGTCGCGATCGTCGCCGCCGCTGCGATCAAGATCGACACTCCGGGCCCGGTCTTCTTCACGCAGCGGCGCGTCGGACGCGACGGCCGCACGTTTCAGATGATCAAGTTCCGCAGCATGGTCGACGGCGCCGAGGCGCAGCGGGCCGCCCTGCGTTCGCGCAACGAGACGGCCGGCGTGTTCAAACTGAGCTCGGACCCGCGCGTGACGCGTGTCGGCGGGCGGCTTCGCCGCAGTTCGTTCGATGAGCTGCCCCAGCTGATCAACGTTCTGCGCGGCGAGATGAGCCTGGTCGGGCCCCGCCCGCTGATCGCCGATGAGGACCGCCTCGTCGAGGGGCACCACCGCGACCGGCTCCAACTGGCGCCGGGCATGACCGGGCCGTGGCAGGTACTCGGTCCCTCGCGCCCGCCGTTGAGCGAGATGGTCAAGACCGACTACCTGTACGCGGCCAACTGGTCACTGTGGAGCGACATCAAGATCCTCGTACGCACCGTCTTCCACGTGAGCAGCCTGCGCGGGGTCTGAGCGGGGCCGGTCGCGCCGCATGCGTCAAGCTGTGGGGTGATGGCCTCCCCCACGCTGTCGCCGTTCACCAACGAGCCGGTACTCGAACTCCGCCGTGGCGCCGTGCGCGCCAAGCTCGCCGAAGCCCTCGCGCGGGTCGACCAAATGCTTCCGCTCGCGGTCCCGGTGCACATCGGCCCCGATCTGCGGAGCGGTTCGGGCCCCACCATCGACTCGACGGATCCGGGTGAACCCGAGCGGCTCGTAGCCCGCGCCGAGCGTGCCTCCGCGGGCGATGTCGCCGCGGCGATCGACGCCGCCGCCGCCGGACTGCCTGGCTGGCGTGCGACCTCGGCCAGTGATCGCGCGGCAGCGCTGATCCGTGCCGCCGCATGGATGCGGGAACGGCGTCTGGAGTTGGCGGCACTCGAGGTCCGTGAGTGCGCAAAGCCGTGGCCCGAAGCCGACGCGGACGTGTGCGAGGCCATCGACTTTCTGGAGTACTACGCGCGCGGCGCCATCGAGCTCGACAACGGACGTCCGGTGATCCAGGTCCCGGGCGAACGCAACGAGCTCCGCTACGTCCCTCGCGGGATCACCGCGGTGATCTCACCGTGGAACTTTCCCATCGCCATTCCGTGCGGGATGACGGCGGCGGCGCTGGCCACCGGCAACGCCGTGGTCCTCAAGCCGGCCGAGCAATCACCGGGTTGCGCTCTGCGGCTCGTTCAGGCCCTGCGCGCCGGAGGCGTACCCGATGGCGTGATCTCGCTGCTACCGGGTGAAGGCGATGTCGGGTCCATGCTCGTCAGGCATCCACGCGTACACACGATCGCCTTCACCGGTTCGGTGCAGGTGGGGCTCGAGATCGTCCGCGCCGCGGGAGAAACCGGACCCGAGCAGAAACACATCAAGCGCGTGATCGCCGAGCTGGGCGGGAAGAACTGCGTGATCGTCGACGCCGATGCCGACCTCGACGAGGCGGTTCCGGCAATCGTCTCCTCAGCCTTCGTGTACGCGGGCCAGAAATGCTCGGCCGCAGCTCGCGTCCTCGTTCACGAGGCGATCTCCGACACATTGATCGAGCGGATCGGCGGTGCCGTCCGGGTACTCGACGTGGGCCAGGCCAGCCAGCTGGCCACCGAGGTGCCGCCGGTGATCGAGCGCGCCGCCCAGGAACGCGTCGACCGCTATGCGGCGCTCGCCGCGCAGGACGGCACGATCGTGGCCGCGGCCGAGATGGTCCCCGAACACGGCTGGTTCTGTCCACCCACCGTGGCCGCCGATCTAAGACCGGGATCACCGGTGCTCGATGAGGAGATCTTCGGGCCTCTGCTGGCGATCGAGCGGGTCCGCGACATCGAGCATGCCTGCGACGCCGTCGAGAACCTTCGCTTCGCCCTCACTGGCGGGCTCTTCGCCCGCGACCCATCCACTGTCGACTACGTCCGCGGCCGCACCCCGGTGGGCAACCTCTACGTGAACCGGGGGATCACGGGAGCCATGGTCGGCCGCCAGCCGTTCGGGGGCAACCGCCTGTCCGGCACCGGGGCGAAGGCGGGCGGACCCGACTACCTGCTCCAGTTCGTCGAGCCGCGCGCCGTCACCGAGAACACGATGCGCCACGGATTGGTCGTTTAGACTTTGTCGCTGGGCTTGATTTCCGGGCCGCGGAGGCCGATGATCGAGTAGTAGGAAATGGTGCTGTCGCCGTCAGACGCGTGGAGGGTGGTGCTAGCGATCGCGCTGGCGATCGCCATCTTGGTGAGCCTGTGGGCGCGCGCGCCCAAGCGTGCCGTGCCGGGCTCGGAGTTGCGGCGGCTGGTCGTCTCGGCGCTGTGCCTATACGGCGTGGGCGGGCTGGCCTCGATCACCCATCATTCGATGCTCGCGGCGTTCATGTACGCGGCCGGCATCGTCGTCTGCGCGCTGGCCGCCTGGCTCTCGCGCGGCACCGACTCAGAGGACCCGCCCGACGGCGAGGAGCCGGTCGACGAACAGCCCCCGCCCGAGCCTGACGGACTTCCCACCTTCGACTGGTCCCGGTTCGAGCAGGAGTTCCGCGCCTACTCCGAGCGCGAACGGACGGGCGTGCGCTAGAGCCTTCCGTCGAGCCCGAGCAGCAGCTCGTGCAGGCGCGTTTCGTCGGATAGCTCAGGGTGAAAGGCAACGGCGAGCACATTTCCCTGCCTGACCGCGACGGGGTGTCCGTCGACCGCTGCCAGCACCTCGACCTGATCGCCGCGCTCGGCCACCCACGGGGCGCGGATGAACACGGCGTGAACGGGTCCGTCGGCGACGCCCTGGACGTCGAGGTCGGCCTCGAAGGAACGCAGCTGTCGCCCGAAGGCGTTGCGCTCCGCGCGGATGTCGAGCAACCCGAGGTGGTCGCGGTCGAGCATGATCATGCCCGCGCACGTCCCCAGCACCGGGGTCCCGGCGTGTACGAGGGCGCGGAGCGGCTCGGCCAGGCCCTCGCGTTCGATGCCCAACGTCATGACCGTCGATTCGCCGCCCGGGATGATCAGCGCGTCGAGCCCCTCGAGATCGGCGGGCACGCGTACTTCGCGCGGCTCGGCCCCGAGGCGGCTGATGATCTTGGCGTGCGCTTCGAAGTCGCCTTGCAGAGCAAGGATGCCGACGAGCTTTGGCACGTCGGCTACCAGCCGCGCGGCGAGAGCAGCTGCTCGGTCTCGAGCTTGGAGCTCTCGAGACTGACCATCGGCTGACCGAGCCCCGTCGAGGCGGCCGCGATCCGTGCCGGATCCTGGTAATGGGTCGTCGCCTCGACGATCGCCCGTCCGCGCCGCTCCGGATCCTCGGACTTGAAGATGCCCGAACCGACGAACACGCCCTCGGCGCCAAGCTGCATGACCAGCGCGGCATCGGCCGGGGTGGCGATGCCACCGGCGCAGAACAGGACCACCGGCAGACGTCCGTCGGACGCGACCTGACGGACGAGGTGCAGCGGCGCGCCGAGCTCCTTGGCCGCCGTGGCGAGCTCGGCGTCGTCGAGCATCGTCAGGCGCCGGATCTCGCCACCGATCTTCCGCAGGTGTCGCACTGCGTTGACGATGTCGCCGGTGCCGGCCTCGCCCTTGGAGCGGATCATCGCGGCGCCTTCGCCGATGCGCCGCAGGGCTTCACCGAGGTTCGTCGCCCCGCACACGAATGGGACCTTGAACGCCCACTTGTCGATGTGGTTGGCCTCGTCGGCAGGAGTCAGGACCTCGGATTCGTCGATGTAGTCGACCTCGAGCGACTCGAGGACCTGAGCTTCGACGAAGTGCCCGATCCGAGCCTTGGCCATGACCGGGATCGTCACCGCGTCCTTGATCCCGTTGATCATCGTCGGGTCGCTCATCCGGGCCACGCCGCCGTCGCGACGGATGTCGGCGGGCACGCGCTCGAGCGCCATTACCGCGGCCGCGCCGGCGTCCTGCGCAATCTTCGCCTGCTCGGGTGTGACCACGTCCATGATCACTCCACCCTTGAGCATCTCGGCCAGGCCGGCCTTGACGGTGAAGGTCGCCTCGTCGCGCGGCGTTCCGTTGTGCTCGCTCATCACCGCGCAGTTTAGCCGGGCGGTAGCTTGTGCCGCGATGTACATCGAGTCGATATTCGAGGCGTCAGACGGACGGTTTGTCGCGACGGAGCTCGCGCGCGGGCCCTGGGATCGCAATGCGCAGCACGGTGGCGCCCCGGCTGCCCTGCTGATGCGGGCGTTCGAGCACCTCCCGGCGGCCGACGGACTGAGGGTCGCTCGGGTGACCTACGAGTTCCTGCGGCCCGTTCCCCTCGGCGAACTCGTGGTGGACGCGCAAGTGATCCGCGGAGGCAAGCGCGTGCAACTCCTCGAGGCCTCACTCGCAGCTCCCGATGGCGCCGAGGTCGT
Source organism: uncultured Solirubrobacterales bacterium (assembly GCA_963734775.1). Taxonomy (GTDB): domain Bacteria; phylum Actinomycetota; class Thermoleophilia; order Solirubrobacterales; family Solirubrobacteraceae; genus Palsa-465. The sequence goes on along the minus strand of CAVTJE010000006.1, from coordinate 9,362 downwards.
GCGCGCGCGGGCCCTGCAGGTCCGGACTGCGGATGCCGGCGTGCCGCGGACGGCCGTCTCCCCGCCCCCAGGCGCGCCTGCGGACGGCCGCGAGAACGACTACGTGGCGCCCTATCGCCCGATGTTTGCGCCCGACGCAATCGAGATTCGCTTCGTCGAGGGCGCTTTTTACGGTGGGACGCCATCCACGGCGTGGTTTCGCCTCCGCCGCCCGCTCGTCGGCGGTGAGGCGACGTCGTCACTGCAGCTTCTCGCCGCGGCGGGGGATTTCGGCAACGGGATCAGCTCCGTCCTGCCGTGGGCGGAGTACGTGTTCATCAACCCAGACCTCACGCTTTACATCGAGCGCGAGCCGCTCGGCGAATGGGTCGCGCTGGAGGCGCAGACGCTCATCGCGCCGGAGGGGATCGGGACCGCCGAGAGCATCCTCTATGACGAGCGCGGCCGCGTCGGTCGCGCCACGCAGGCGCTGTACGTCGCCGCGCGGTAGCGCGCTCGGCTACCGGCCGGCATCGCGCTCGCGCAGGTAGGACAGAAGTCCGCCGGCGAGCAGGATCTCGCGCTCGTGCTCGGACAGGTCATGGGCCAGGGTGATCTGGTCGCCGCCGTCGATCTTGGCCGTGATCGTCGCCGAGCCGTCCTCGAGCTCTCGCCGGATCTCCGGCAGCGTCCACGTCTGTCCGACCTCGGCTTTGTCGTAGTCGTTCTCGTCGGCGAATGTCAGCGCGACGATGCCCTGCGCGACCAGGTTGCGCCGGTGGATTCGCGCGAACGACTTCGCGATGACCGCCTTGACCCCGAGGTGCAGCGGCGCCAGGGCAGCGTGCTCGCGCGAGGAGCCCTGACCGTAATTGTGGCCGGCGACGATGAATCCGCTCCCCCACTCCTTCAGCCGCCCGCGAAAGTCGGGATCGCGGTGGCGCAGCGTGAATTCGGCGATGGCGGGGACGTTGGAGCGGTAGGCCATCACCTCCACGCCATCGGGGGCGAGGTCGCCCGTCGAGATGTCGTCGGGCTGGACCGTAGCGATGCGGGCCTCGAGCGCATCGTCGAGCGGCGTGTGCTCGGGTGGGCGCTTGATGTTCGGACCACGCGGGATCTCGATCCGCTCCGCCTCTTCAGGGTCCGCCGGCGCGAAGATGTGGACGTCGTCCACATACGGAGCGCAGCTCGGGCATCGGGAGTAGATCGGGCGGCTCGCCGTATTCGCGCGGGTCCTCGATGCGACCGCTGAGCAGCGACACGGCCGCGACGGCGGGTGAGCACAGGTAGACCGAATCCTCGGGCGTGCCCGAGCGGCCGGGGAAGTTGCGATTGAAGGTGCGCAGCGAATTGCTGATCCGACGGGGGCGCCTGACCCATGCCCACGCACGGTCCGCAGACGGGCTCGAGCATCCTCACGCCGCCGTCCGAGAGCTGACGGTAGACCCCCGATTCGGCGATGGCGGCGAGGATCTGTCGCGACCCCGGCGTCGCCGTGGCGCTGATCTCGGGGTAGACGATCTGCCCGCCCCGGTCGGCCAGCACCGCGCCACACAGCGCCAGGTCGTTGTAGCCCGAGTTGACCGACGATCCGATGCACACCTGGCCGACCGGAGTGCCGGCGATGTCTTGCACCGCGACCACGTTGTCCGGGTTGTGCGGCTTGGCCACGAGCGGACCGAGCTCGCCGAGGTCGATCTCTACGCGGTCGTCATAGTCGGCGTCGGGCTCGGGACCGACGTATCTGAAGTCGTCCTCGCGGTCCTGACCGCGCAGCCACCGACGGGTCTGATCGTCCGGTCCGAATACGCCCGAGGTACCACCCAGATCGGCGATCATGTTGGCGATCGTTGCCCGCTCGGGGATGCTGAGGTCAGCGGTACCAGCGCCCGTGAACTCGAACACCTTGTTCTTTCCCCCGCTCGCGCGCAGGCGCCGCAGCAGCTCAAGGATGATGTCCTTGGCCTGGACCCACGGGCGCGCGAGCTTGCCGTCGAGGAACACCTCGACGATCTCCGGGCATGCGACCTCGTAGGCGTGGCCACCAAGGACGACGGCCACGTCGAGCCCGCCGGCGCCGATCGCCACCATCCCCATGCAGCCCGCCTGAGTCGTGTGCGAATCGGCGCCGATCATCGTGTCGCCGGGTCTGCCGAACCGCTCCATGTGGACGTAGTGGCTGATGCCGTTCCCCGGGCGCGAGAAGTGCAGGCCATGCTTGCGGGCGAGCGCGTACAGCATGCGGTGATCGTCGGGATTCTTGAAGTCGAGCTGGACCACGTTGTGATCGACGTACTGCACCGCGCGCTCCACCTTGATCCGAGGCTCCCCCAGTTCCTCGAATTGCATCAGGGCCATCGTGCCCGTCGCGTCCTGGAGCAGCGCCTGGTCGATCCTGATCGAGATCGGCTGGCCCGGGTTGAGCTCGCCCTCGACCAGATGCGCTTCGAGGATCTGTCGCGTCAGGCTTTGCGGCATGTCTGCTGCGATGCGTACCCGGCCCGTGCGGCACCCTAACCGCGCCGGTACGTGCCACGTCCGCGGGCGATCAGCTTCCCGTCGCTGCTCGCTTGGGCGGTGGTCTCCTGGACGCCGTCGCTCGTGTCATCAACGCGCACGTCGAGGTCGAGAAACGCTCCCACCGGCGGGCGGGCGAGGTGGTCGACCTCCAGCGCGCTGGCCCGCGCGTCGACGCCGCATGCCAGCCCCATCGCCTCGCTGAGCGCCGCGGCCACGATCCCATCATGCGCGGCGCCCGGTTGCGCGCCCTGGTGATCCTGCTTGATGAAGCAGCGCGCGGTGAGGCGTCCTGCGGTCGCGGGCTCGGCCTCGAGCAGCAGCCCAAACAGGTTCGCCCGCCCGCACCCGAAGCAGAGCTCGTGGTGAACGAGCGGCATGAGCCGCTATTTCAGGCGGAAGGCCTTGATGCGGACGTCGTACTGCTGGGCGTCGCGGGCGTAGACGCCGTACGCGAGCGCCTGGATCAACGACAGCAGCGCCGTATGCGAGCGCACGAACGCCGGGGTGTTGGACGAGTAATAGAGCCGTATCCGCGCGGTCTTGGCCACCTCGGAGAGCGTGGCGTCGGTGATCGCCAGAGTCGGCGCCTTGCGATGCCGGGCCAGCTTCATCGTCCGCGTGATCAACGGGTGGGGACGGCCGGCGGAGAGACCGATGACCAAGGTGCTCTCATCGATCCGGCTGAGCCGGCCGAGGGCCTCCTGACTCGGACTGGCCACGATCTCGGCTCGGAGGTCGAGCAGCATGAGGAGGTGACGCAGGTAGCTGGCGAAGAACGCCATCTGGTCGGTGCCGGCGATGAGCACCTTCTCGGCCGACACGATCGCGTCGATGGCCGATTCGACGTCGGAACGCGAGAGCTTGTGCGCGGTGTCCTCGACGTTGACGTGGTCGGCCGCCAGCGCGGCCTCGAACTCGGTGTGGTCGAGCGAGAAGAGCGGCGTCGCGCCACCGCCCACCGATCCGTTCATGCCCGGCGGGCGGCGACGGTACTCGTCGCGCGCCGCCTGCTGCAACTCGGGGAAGCCCTCGAACCCGAGGGCTTGGGAGAAACGAACGACGGTGCTGGAGGAGGTGTTGGCACGACGGGCGAGTTCCTCCGCTGTCTGGAACGCCGCTTCGTCGAGGTGGTCGACGATGTACTGGGCGACGTCTTTCTGCGAGCGCGAGAACTCGTCGAAGCGCGCGCGGATGTAGGTGGACAGTGCCTGGTGGCCGTGAGGAGTCTCGGCGGGGGCGGTCGTGATCGGTGCTGGCTTCATTGGCAGGCGTCTGATTCGACACCCCCGCCCATCGTTCCTTCAGAAGCTCTAAATCAGTAGTGCTCTTTGCTGCGAGCAACGAGGGATTCGGTGCTAGCCTCGCGGCCCGTGAGCTCACGGGCGGTGCGACGAGCAATCCGTCAACTGGCGCCTTGCTCAGTGCTCTGGCGGCGCGGCCTTCCCGGCGAGGTGGCCTTCTGGGAGAACGTCATTCGCACCGATGGCGCGGACTGGCCCGACGACTACCGCCACCGCTTCACCGCCGGCGCCGAGATCGACGAGCCCCTGATCCTCGATCGCCTGCCGCTGATCGCCGCGCCGCGTGTGTCGATTCTCGATGTCGGTGCCGGCCCCGCGTCATCGCTGGGCAGTGCACTCGGAGGCCGCGAGCTCGAGCTTGTCGCCGTTGATCCGCTGGCCGATGAGTACGACCGTCTGCTCGCCCGCCACGGTGTCGAACCGCCGGTTCGCGTGCTCGCGTGCCGCGGCGAAGACGTTCTGGCCCGCTTCGGGCCCGACCGCTTCGACTTCGTCTACGCGCGCAATTCAATCGACCACAGCGCCGATCCCGCGCGCGTCGTGCGCAACATGCTGCTGCTCGCCCGGCCCGGTGGCTTCGTGATCCTTCGGCACTGGCGCAACGAGGGCCTCAAGGCCGAATACGAAGAGCTGCACCAGTGGAACGTCGACCTCGCCGACGGGGAGCTCGTGCTCTGGAATGCGCGCCACCGGCACACGCTCTCGGAGCTCGCCCACGGGCTCGAGGTCGATCGCGATCTCGTCATCGAACATGAACAGATGATCGCCGTGCTGCGCCGCGGGCCAGGCCCGGCGGGCGGGCCGCCGCCCTAGCGGCCACTCAGCGGGTGAGGCGCTGCTGCCGCTCCTGGTTCTCGCGCCGCTCAGCCAGGACCTGGGCGATGATGTAGACGACGAGGATGTTCACCAACACGCCCACGCCGACGAAAGTGATCAGCAGGGCGATCGTCTGATCCGAGGCCTGGTTGGCGAGGACGAGCATCACGCTGGAGGGTACCTGAGCACGAGGACCCACGCTACGAGGAACCCTCCTCCCCGGGACCCGAGCACCAGCCATGCCGAGTGGTAGCGTCGCCGCCGACGGCCCGGTAGCTCAGTTGGTTAGAGCAGCGGACTCATAATCCGTCGCGCGCAGGTTCGAGTCCTGCCCGGGCCACCTAAGAACTCCCCGCTATGGCGGGGTTTCTCGTTTCAGGAGTGGCGTCAGATGGGCTCGTGGGGCCACCCTTGGGCGGGCCACCGGCCCCGGATTCGATGCTCAACATGGTGTCCCAGGCGTCCGCCCCGCCCAGGCCGTCGTCAACATCGTGGATGTACACGTTAAGCGTCGTGGTGAGTTGGGAATGACGCAGCCAGCCTTGGACCTGCTTGAGGTTCTTGCCCTGCGCGAGCAGCAGCGAGCCACATGCCTTCCGGAACGCGTGGAACGCGACACCCTGGTAATCCCACACCGGACGGCCGTGCTCGTCCTCCCCCACGCGCTGGGCGATCCCAGCATCCCGGAGAGCCGGACGGAGCACCCGGTTGTACATGTTCGAGTACGTGAGCGGCGTCCCGATCACAGAAGCGAACACGGGCCGGTCCGGCTGGGCCTCCGCAGGACGCAGCTCCGCCAGCCAGAGAGCCACCGCCGGGGACAGCGGGACCCTCGCCATGCTGGCATCGGTCTTCAGCCGTTTGCGCTCGCCCTTGTAGAACTGCTCGGCCACAAGGATGTGCGGATCGTCGCCCAGATGGACGTGCTGCCAGGTCAGCCCGAGCAGCTCTCCAATCCGCACACCGGTCTGCGTAAGCAGCAGGAAGAACATGCGCCACTGCTCGGGCATCGCCTGGAGGATCGCGGTCACGTCGGCCGCTGTGAGCTTGCGCCGCTGGCGCTTCGGATGCTGACGCTTGGCGGCGTCTGAGGGCACGTACCGAACTCCCGCCGCAGGATTGGACGCCAGGTCCCCGTCCTCGACTGCGCACGCCAGCATGACCGCCAGGGCCGCCTTCGCCTTGCGTATCGTCGTCGGTGAGCAGCCGCGGCGCTCCAGGTCGGTGAGCCAGTCGCGCACGTCCGGAGCACCCAGGTCCCGCATCCGCATCCGGGCGATCGGCAGCGGGTCGATGTGCAGCCTGAATGAGATCTCGTACTCGCGTCGGCTTGACTGCTCCAGGCCGCGACTCGTACGCCCCCGAAAGCCGGAGAGCCACGCCGGGAAGTAATCCCGGACCGTCTGCGATGACAGGGGACGGCGTGTGCGCTTCCCGGAGTCCATCCCACCCTTGAACTCGCGGGCAAGGTCCAGCGTCGGGAACATCTGCTTGTGAGAGGCCCCGGCGGCCTTCCAGCGCACCACGTACGGACAGCTACACCGCCCGTTCCGCCGGCACACACCCGCGTGGCGCCGGTAAATGCCGGGGTGCTTCGTCTTCTCAAGCTTGCGGTCGTCCGGCATTACGCATCACCTCCTTCGTCATCGATGTACGCGTTCTCTACCGGGACGATCTCGTCGTACTTGTCCCGGTCGATCCCGAGACGCTCAAGCGCCTCCTTACTCGGGATGCCCTCCATGTGCATCGCGGAGAACCGCGGCGCCTGGAGCCGGGTCAGCGTCAGACGCCGCCGGCCGTCAGGATCAATGCTCTCGCCTGGCTCAGTCATATCGCCTCCCTCGCGTAGGAGCTTGCCTTGCGAAGTCCAGCGTAGGAACGCGATCGGCAACATCCGGACGAGATGTCGCACCGTGGTGCAGAACGTGTCTAGGGGCGGCCCGAAAGCCGCCCCTAGACATCACGTCACCCATCACGCCACCGTCTCGTAAATCCGACGCCAGGGACGATCGCTCGCCGAGTCCCCGCCAAGAACGTGATCGCCACCGACGGGATACAAGCCAGTGGAATGGGGTGCCGTGAGGATCGCCTCGAACGCCTCGCGGATCTGCTCCTCGCTCACCGACGCGCTGCGGGCCAGACCGACCGCGAAGCCGAGCGTCTCAAACGCGGCGACGGCTCGACCATTCGCTTCGTTGCCGCGAACCTGCGCGCACTGCTCGCAGTTGTCGTCCGAGAGATCGCTGGCGAGGACATATGGCGCGGGCTCCTGGCCGCACGTGTCACAGATGGGTGCGTGTTGCATTTGCTGCCCCTTTCGGGTTGTGGCAGCCGAAGAGGCCCAATGCAGGGGAACTTCCCGCCAGACCAATGGGAAGTTCCCTTTCTCGCCCCGCGCAGACTGGGGATCATGTATCCGCGCTTGGTAGGTTGAGAATCGCAATCGAACGTACCTTCGGTTGCCATGCCCCCGGGCTGCGCTAACAGTCGCGGGGGCGCTTTATAGAACGGAGCGACCCTACTCCTGTTAGCAGCGAAGGTCAACGGGGCATGGCCCCTAAGCACGGGGGTTTGTGGCGCGATAGGCTGCGGTGCGAACCCCCAAGTCGGGGTCAGCGGGACCCGGGTTACTGCGCCCTGCTCGCCCGGGTCCCCACATCAACTACGCCTACGGTCGGCGGGAGTCAACGCCACCGGGATATGGGGTCTAGGCCCCATATCCTCGGTCACGTGCATGGTTACGCTCGCACCCAGCTTTCGGAGCCCGCGGCCGTGCGAATCCCGGAAGGGAATTGCATGCTCCTCCGTGGGGTGCGGCTACGGGCTCCGGAGGTTGCTCAAAAAACAGGGACGCCTGGATTGCGGTGGCTGGACTCGTGACGGCCCGCGACCGCAAGCCGGGTCGCCGCGTCTGGCCTAGGCGCAACACGCTGTCGGGGCAGTGCTAGGCCAGACGCAGCGACCACCATCCAGACCTTGCCCTGGGCGCCACCCGTCGGATAGCGTCGCCCGTGTAGATCCTAAGTCAGGAGAACGAAATGGCCGAACTCGTGGGGAAGCGTTTCGAGAGCCCGGATGAAGTCCGGGAATTCACCGGCGGCAAGGGCCGCGTGGAGCTTGTTGACCTCAACGGCCACGCGATCGGATTAGGGACGTTCGAGCCGGGTTGGCGCTGGTCCGAGAACGTAAAGCCGATTGCCGGCACCGACTCGTGTCAGGTCGATCACATCGGCTATGTGCTCGAAGGTCGGATGGCGCTCAAGATGGATGATGGAACCGAGCGTGAATTTGGCCCGGGCGACACCTTCCACATGCCGCCAGGACACGACGCCTGGATCGTTGGCGATGAGCGCTGCGTCATGCTGGACTTTGGCGGCCTGAAAGGCTACGCGCAGTCAAGCTAGGCGCCTGCCGGACCCTCGATCCCGCGAGCCAGGGTTCTCCTGCTTCGACAGCACCACGTCACTGGCTAGGAGCTGCCCGCGGGTAGGGACGTGCCCTATCCGACAGTGATCGCCCCGACTGTATCGCGCGCCCCACTTGTGCCCGGGCCGGGCCGGCGAGTTCCTTGCCCCTGGAGTGCGCCGGACAACCGGCCCGGGCCGGCATGCCTCGCGCCACCCTACTACCCGCAGCCACAGACGCAACGTTCAGCGCGAGCCGCTAGAGGTTGCCCGAGCCGCCGACGCCGAAAATCAGCGCGGATCGGCGCCGGCAGCCATATCAGCCCCAGCGCGAGCTAGGAGGGCCAGGCCCACGCCGGCCCATCGTCACATGCCCGGGCCGCCACCGGGGGATGAGGATGCTGCAAGCCGGCGGAGCACCGGGACGGGACGCACCAGCCGGGTGGGGCGCCCGGACAGATGCATCCGCTACCAATCCCACATTAGCGCTGGCAGCAAGTCGCCACCAATCCAGTGTGCGTGTCCTCGACAGACCGCCCGGGGCCCTGCCGGCGGGGCTTAAGAAAACTGAATCACGCCAGTCCTGCGCGCGCTGCAACGCGGGGACCGCAGCCTGGATGTCCATCACCGGCGTGACCTCAAAATCGAAGAACGGCCCCCACGGGCTGATGCCCTCGATGATCGCCTCGACCGAGTCGGTTTCGACGATCGCGATGCCACCCTTTCCATCACCACGCGTGTAGTTCGCCTTGAACTCGAACGGCGGGGACCAATTGGTAAACAACTGAAGCCCGCGCTTCTGCGTCTCCTCGGTGACGTTATCGCGCGTGGAATAGAGCACTCCAACAACATTGCGGCCTCCTGACCTTTGTTGACGGCGCCCCCGCGCGAGGCCAGCCTATCCGGAAGGGGTTAGGGCCGTCCAGCCTGGATCCGTGGCAGCTCACGCCGGAACGTTGAGCATCGCCCGTATCCGGGGCAGGACGATGAAACCTCCCGTCTTTTCTGTACCTGGCGGGAGGTCGCCCCTCCGTATCGCCAAACGCTGACGGCGCCAGGAGGCATGAGAAGGCGTCCCTTCCTTGCCGAGTCCCGTGCGGGGCGTCTTCCCCAACTAGAAGGCCCCGGGCTGCGAGGCCGTGACATCGCGAACGGTCATCGGCCGAGCACGACCCTGGAGAGCGCCTCTATGGGCGCTTCACCGCGTTGGATCAGCGGCGGAAGCGCAGCCCGCAGAAGCTCCGACGTACGCAACGCGGAGTCCGTGCCGGCCCGTACGTCATAACCGGGCGCGACTTGCGTCACGACCGCGCCCGCCACCAGCGACACCGCTGCGTTT
>CAVTJE010000005.1:0-19979 GCA_963734775.1 uncultured Solirubrobacterales bacterium | reverse complement strand
GAGTCGGGGCGTACGGCATGTATGCCCGCGCCGGCGGGCCGGTCAAGACCGAGGAGGACCCGCTCGATCCGACGCCGGTGCGCGACATGCGCGAGACTCTGGCCGCGATTGGTCATCTTGAGCAGGCGGTCCTCGGTGCGCGGTGGACGGAGGGGATCGTGCTGCGCTACGGCGTGTTCTACGGACCGGGCACATCGATGGCGCCGGGCGAGGAACAGTTCGAGATCGTGCGCAAGCGCAAGTTCCCCGTGGTCGGCAATGGCGGCGGCGTGTGGTCTTTCATCCACGTCGCCGACGCGGCGGAGGCGACGATCGCGGCGGTCGAGCACGGCAGTCGTGGCGTCTACAACGTGGTCGACGATGACCCCGCCCCGGTCGCCGATTGGCTGCCGGCGCTGGCTCAGGAGCTCGGGGCCAAGAAGCCGATGCGCGTCCCGCGGTTCATCGGGCGGCTGTTCGCCGGTGAGGCCGGGGTGATGATGATGACGGAGGTCCGCGGCGCGTCGAACGCGAAGGCCAAGCGCGAGCTGGCGTGGCGTCCGGCGCACTCGAGCTGGCGGCAGGGGCTCGCAGCGTGAGCAGTCGCGAGCGACTCCTCGACGAGCTGCGGCCGGTGGCGTTCGGGATCGCCTACCGGATGCTCGGCAGCGTCTCCGAGGCCGAGGACGTGGTCCAGGAGGCGCTGCTCCGCGTCCATCAGGCGCTCGATGGCGGCGAGCGGATCTCCTCGCCGCGGGCGTTCGTCGCCACCGTGACCACCCGGTTGGCCATCGACGAGCTGCGCTCGGCGCGCGCCCGTCGCGAGCGCTACGTCGGCGAGTGGCTGCCCGAGCCGATCATCACCGATGGTCGCGATGATCCGGCCCAGCACGCTGAGACCGCCGACTCGCTGTCGATGGCGATGCTGGTGCTGCTCGAGAGCCTCTCGCCCGAGCAGCGAGCGGTGCTGCTGCTTCGCGATGTCTTCGACTACGGCTACCCGGAGATCGCCGGGATCGTCGGCAAGAGCGAGGACAACGTGCGCCAGCTGGCCACCCGCGCCCGACGCCACGTGGAGCAGCGCCGGCCGCGGTTTCACACCACCCGCGAGCAGCGCGACGAGCTGTCCCGACGGTTCTTCGCGGCCGCCGAGCAGGGCGACCTGGCTGGGCTCGAGGCGCTGCTCGCCCACGACGTGGAGCTGATCGGCGACGGTGGCGGCAAGGCACCGGCGCTCGCGCGCTCGCTGCGCGGGCGCAGCCGTGTGGCGCGCGCGGTCATCAACTGGGTCAGGCGGGTCGCGCGCCTTCCGGGCGTCTCCGTTCAGCCGGTCGAGGTCAACGGCGGCCCGGGAGCGCTCTTTCTCGACGCGCAAGAACGGCTGATCGGCGTGTGCGCGCTCGATCTGGCGGGTGGCCAGATCACGAGCATCAGCGGGATCGTCAACCCCGACAAGCTGCGGCACCTCGGGCCGGTCGCCGAGCTCAGATCGCTACTGAGCTCGGCGAAATGAGCTCGGGCGTGATCAGCCGTTGGGGTTTGAGTCTCCGAGGTTGTGGGATGCCGCGTATGCGGCCGCTTCCGCCGGTGTGTAGGCCCCTACCGATGCTTGTGAGAAAACGGTGTAGGACCCAGTGTTGGAATGGCACTCCACGTTGGATTGCTGATCCGGCGTGCAGGTGACCGAGTAGTCGCTGTTCGTGGCCGGGCTGTATATGGTCATCGTCTGTCCAGACGGATCTTGGGGTGATTGCGCGTACTCGTAGAAGACGTTCTCTGCGAACTGACAGCTGGTGTCTGCGCTGGCCGAGATGTTCTGATCGCAGGCGTGGAGGTTCGTCGGGGTGCTCGGTGATGGTGGGGCGGAGGTGGTGCCTGGCGCGGTTGACGGGCCAGAGGTGAAGTAGACGGACGCATTGTGGGTGCTGCCGCCGGTGCAGACGTGCGGCGTACCGCCACTGCAGTTGATCGTGTAGGAGGTGCCGGCGTCGGGGCTGTAGGCGGTCACGACCTGGTCGCCGCCGGAGGTTTGGTCGTAGGCGTTCTCGACGTTTTGCGCGAAGCCGCAGCTCGTGTTGGGCCCGACCGAGAGATCACCCCCGCACGACGTTCTCGCGCCGGCTGCCCCGGCGCCGGAGCCCCCGGCGCCCGTCCGCGCATGATGGTGGGCGGAGGTAGCACCCTTCGTCCGCGCGTGGGCGCGGGTCGCATCGGTGATGGTGCGGGTCGTGGTGGTGTGGGAGAAGACGCCGGCGGCCGCCAGCGCGCCGACCGCGATGCCCGCGAGGGCGACGAGTCCCAGCAGAATCAGTGCGAGCGGATTGCCCGAACGCGACGGCGGCTGATAGGACGGTGGCGGCGTCGCGTAGCCGGTGGCGGGATAGGGCTGGGCGCCCGGCGCAGGGGGATTGGCCGGCGGAATCGGCGTTGGTGGCCCGACGGCGGTCGGCGCGTGCGACGGCGTGATCGGCTGGCCTTGGGCAGCCGTCGTCCATTCGCCCGCGTGGGCGGATGCCAGGCTGCTCGCGAACTCCCGGCCCGAGCGGAACCGCTGCGCGGGATCGACGGCCAGGGCGCTCGCGAAGAACCGGTCATAGCGATCGCCGAGCGCTGGCAGCACGGCCGAGGCAGTGGGTCGCGGATCGTTGGCGTGGGCCCAGCGCAGCGCCATCTCGTTGTCGCCGCGGAATGGCGGCTGACCGGTGAGGGTCTCGAAGAACAGGCATCCGAGCGCGTACAGGTCGCTGCTCGGCCCGGGCTCCTGTCCGCGGATCTGCTCCGGCGAGAGGTAACCGGTCGTACCCACGACCCAGCCCGTCTGGGTGAGCTGCTCGCCCGTCTCGGCCGGCTTGGCCACTCCGAAGTCGGTCAGGTATGCGTGATCGGTGCCGGAGACCTGTCGCAAGAGGACGTTGGCCGGCTTGACGTCGCGGTGGATCAGCCCAGCGACTCCGTGGACGGCGTCAAGGGCGCCGGCCAGCTGCTTGGCGATCGCCACCGCACGGTCGGCGGCGAGTCGACCGTCCTTCTCGAGGAGGCGGTTGAGGTCCTCCCCGTCGATCCACTGCATGGCGAGAAAGAGCTGGTCCTCAGCGTCGCCGACGTCATAGATGGAGACGACATGCGGATGGTCGACCGACGCGGCCAAGCGGGCCTCGCGCAGGAATCGCTGACGGTATTCGGAGGTGCGTGCGATGTCCTCGCGGATCACCTTCAACGCGACCGTCCGACCCAGTGAGCGCTGCCGCGCCTTGTAGACCACCCCCATACCTCCGGTGCCCGCCACGCCCACGATCTCGTAATCGCCTAGGACTTCCCGCTCTTGCAGGAGGTGCAGTACCGGAACGCCGCTCTGCTTCTCCATCTCGCCCTCAGTTCGTCGTGTACATCAACCCTTTATGTACATCCCCTCGGCGGTTGCACAGGCAGCGCAGCCGCGGCCCCAGAGGGGTTGTCCTCGAAGGGGCATCCGTTGCCACCACAAATTGGCCCATCGCCCCTTCGAGGGCTAATCTAGCGCTTCTAGACCGGGGGCTGGATTTTTTCTCGGATCATCAGGGTGCGCTCGCGGATCCCGCACATACGGCGCTCAGCGCCAACCGCTCTGGCCGTGTTCGTGCTGGGCCTTGGGGCCGGTGCGCTGATCATCGTCGCCTCGCATCACGGCGGCCCGGCGGACGTCGTCATCAAGCGAACGACGACGACCGCCACGGCGCGAACTGCCAGCGCCGAGAGCCATACCTCGACCTCCACGCGGAAGGCGCCCGTAACGGAGGCGAGCGGGCCGGGCTACGGATCGACCGTGCCCGCGGGCGCCGGGCTGAGCTTCGGGGCGTTGGAGCGCCAGCTCGCGGGGCGGGTGGGGTTGGCGGTCGCGCCGCTCGGCGCTGGCCCGGTCCACGCGTTTGGAGCGGCTCAGGTCGCCCACGCATGGAGCACCAGCAAGGTGCCGGTGCTCGTGACCCTTCTGCACGACGATGAGCAGCTGGGTGCGGTCTTGAATCCCGACGAGCGCACGGACGCTGCGCTGGCTCTGGAACAGTCAGACAACGCCGCGATCGACGCGCTGTTCGCACATCTCGAGCAGATCCACGGAGGACTTGTGCCCGCGAGCGAGGCAATGCAGCAAACGCTAAGGGCGGCGGGTGATCAGACCACAGAGATCAATACCGCCCCAAACGACAGGGGACTAACCACCGAGGGCCAGACCGAATGGTCGCTCAGGGGTGAGGTCGCCTTCTACCGGGCACTCGCGCGCGGCTGCCTCCTTGACCGCCGCGATACCGCCTACGTTCTCGGCCTGATGCGCAGCGTCATTTCCTCGCAACGCTGGGGCGCCGGCGCGGCCGCCTATCCGAGCGCCGTACCGCTTGCCTTCAAGGGCGGCTGGGGGCCGGACACCGCCGGGAACTACCAGGTGCGCCAGAGCGCGATCATCGGATCCGCCGGGCGCGGCTACGTACTCAGCATGCTGGCACTGCCCACCAGTGGTTCGTTCACCGACGGGACCAACATGCTCAGCGCGCTCGCGACCTGGGCCCGCGAGCACCTCGCGCTCGACGCGAAGCATCCGGTACGCGACTGCGCCGGAACCCGATGAGCCAGGCGGGGGCAGCGTCCGAATGGGAGCTCGAGATCGGAGGGCTGCGCCTGAATGTGGCGGAGCGTCCGCTGGTCCTCGGGCGCGACCCGGAGTGCGACATACCGCTGGACGATGAGCGCGTGTCCTGGCAACACCTGCGCATCGAGCTCACCGATGGGGTGCCCGTGCTCACCGATCTTGGGTCAAGCAACGGTACCTACGTCGACGGCCGCAGGATTGACGCCGAGCCGAGACACATCACTCGCGAGGCGATCATCCAACTCGGCGCCGTCCGGGCGCGTCTGTGGCAGATCACCGCAGAGCCGGATGCGGGACGGGGACGCTTCCGTCGGATCTCTCTACGCCGTAACACGGTAAGGATCGGCCGTGCACCCGACAACGATGTCGTGCTTGACGAACCCAACGTGTCCTGGCACCACGCTGAGCTACGCTCCGGATCACCGCCCATCCTGGTCGATCTCGGCGCTCGCAACGGCGTGAGGCTCGGCGAGAGGTTCCTGCAAGGCTCGGGAGCGCTCGCGCCCGGACTCACGGCCGGCATCGGGCCGTTCAGCCTCCGCTATGACGCCGGTGAGCTGATCGTCACCGACGAGCGCGGCGGGCTCAGTCTCGCCGCCCACGAGGTCGCGGTCGCCGTCGATGGACGAGTGATCCTCGAGCCGACCAGCCTCAGCGTCGCGCCCGGCGAGGTCGTGGCCCTGATCGGCCCCAGCGGATCGGGCAAGACCACGCTGCTGAAATGCCTCGCTGGCGTTAGGGAGCCCACGACCGGCGAGGTGCTGGTCGGGGTCGAGCCACTTGCGCTGAGGCTGACAGAGGTCGGCTACGTACCCCAGAGCGATGTCGTTCACGACCGGCTCACTGTCCGCGAGGCTCTGCTCTATGCGGCACGGCTGCGCCTTCCGTCCGACACCCGTCGCGAGGAACAGGCGGCCGCCGTCGACGATGTGCTCGTCGAGCTGCGCCTTACCGAGCACCAGGAGAAGCTGATCGGCCGCCTGTCGGGCGGGCAGCGCAAGCGCGTGGCCTGTGGAGTGGAGCTGATCGGCAAGCCGACAATGCTGTTGCTCGATGAGCCCACCAGCGGGCTGGACCCCGCACTCGAACGCCGGCTCATGTCAACGTTCCGCCGGCTCGGTGACAGCGGGCGCGGAATCATCGTTGTGACGCACGCGACCAGCAGCCTCGCGCTCTGCGACACCGTAGCCGTGATGGCGCCCGGCGGCTATCTCCTCTTCGCCGGCTCCCCCAGAGAGAGTCTCGAGCATTTTCAGGTATCGGCCTACGACGAGATCTACGACGCCATCGACCTCGCCGACATACCGCCCAGACCGCTCACCGGGCCCGCCGCCCCGCGCCGCAAGGCGCACACCCGCCTGCTCTCGGGTCGATCGCTCTTACGACACGCCGGCACCCTCACATCCCGCTACGCCCGCACCCTCGGGCGGGACCGTCGAACTCTCGCGATCCTGCTCGGGCAAGCCCCGATCATCGGGCTGCTGATCGCGCTGCTCTACCCCGCCCACGGTCTCGCCCTCCCAGACCACCAACCCACACGAAGCGCGCAATTCGTGTTCCTTCTCGTCACAGCCGCGCTCTGGCTGGGACTGATCGATTCCTGCCGCGAAATCGTCAAGGAGCGCTCGATCATCCTGCGCGAGCTCGCCGTCGGGGTGAGGCTCGACGCGTATCTGTTCGCCAAGGCGAGCGTGCTCTTCCTCTTGACGTTTGTGCAATGCGCGCTTCTGGTCGCCGTTGCCACCGCAGTCCAACCCCTGCACGCGGGCGCCACCACATACCTCGAGCTCACGGGACTCCTCATCCTTGCCAGCTGGTCGACGGTTGGACTCGGTCTCGTCGTCTCGACACTCGCCCGCAGCGTCGACCAATCAACCAGCCTGATCCCGCTACTGCTGATCCCCCAACTGCTGTTCGGCGCCGCGCTCGTGCCATTCGCCACGGATGGGCAGCGCGATCAAGGTCGTCGCCGATCTGATGGTCAGCCGGTGGGCATTCGCCGGTGCCGGGCACGCGATCTCAATGAACGCCCGCCTCGCCGACGCTCCGCAGGTCGCCGCACTCGGCGGCTATGGCACGAGCTTCTTCTCGATCGACGCACTCGTCCCCGCGGTGATCCTGCTCGGCTTCACCGCCGCGATGCTCCTGACGACGGCGATTCTGCTGGCTCGGCGCGGGGAAACCGCGCTCTAGGGAAAGCCGCCCGACCGCCGATTGGCAGCGCGCCGCGCGTCAGCCGCGGCGCAGATCGCGGAGGTTCCCGACGAGGAGCGTCAGGGCCGCCGCTCCGAGCAGCAGGGCGATCGCGGTCCGCCAATGCTTGAGGAACAGCAGCACCAGCCCCACCGTGATGACCACGATCGCGACCAGCAGCAGCGTGCTGCCGAGGAACGAGAGCAGCCGCCGGCGGGCGATCGCCTCGACGCCGGTGAAGATGGCAAACAGGGCCACGACCGTCGTGATCGCCGCCAGCGGCGCGGCGATCACCGCGACGATCAGGGCCACGAGCAGCAGCGGTGTGCTGAGCGCGGCCCACAGCCGCAGGAAACGGGTGCGTCGTTCCTGGTCTGAGACGTGGGGGCGATGGGGCCGGCGAACGTGGGCCTGGGGTGGCTCGGGCGCCAGCGGTTGCGACAGCGTGGCGACGTACGCGCGGCGCTCCTCGGCGGCGTTTGTGCGTTCGGCGATGGTCCGATTGAGCGCGCGCTCGCCTTCGTCCAGCTCGGTTGCCCGGGCCTCGGCCAGCTTGCGCGTCGACTCCTCCGCGCGGAGGGCCTGCACCTGGGCGCGCAGACCACGCAGCTCGGCGCGGTCGATCTCGATTCTGGCGTCGAGCTCGGTGATCTCGTGGCCGAGCGCATCGGCGCGCTCGCGCAGGGCCTGCGTGGCGTCGCGCTCGTCGGGCGGCACCTTGAGCAGCCCGGCCCAGCCCAGCGGGTTGGCCCATGACGTCCGCACCGAGCCGTCGCGTTCGTAGCGTGGCCCCGACGGTGCTCGCTCGCCGCCGAAGCGGTCGCGCGTGTCGAGCCCCCACAGGCCGCGGTAGTCGCGGACCCAGCTCGTGTCGTCGTCGATGACCACCGGGCTCCACTCGTGCTCGTGCCCGGGGCCGATGGCCACGCCGTCGCCTCGGGCGTAGTCGACGAAGGGGATACCGAGGCCGGCCTCGGCGCCGGTGTAGTGGCGCCAGGGGGCGAGCAGCCGCCGCGCCCTCTGGAGCCACCGGAGCAGGAAGCGCACCTGCGGCGGGTCGACACGGATCACGTAGTCGCCGGCGATGAACGCGCCCGAATGCGATCCGGCGCCGGCGAAGACGACGGGCCGCGAGCCCTCGCGCGCGAGCTCGGGATCGTCCCACCGGCGCCGCAGGTCGTCGCCGCGGTAATCGTGAGACGAGAACGCCACCCAGGCGGGGGTCGGGAACCGTCCGCCGTCGGGCGATCCGTCGCCGGGGTCGGCGAGGTACAAGGTGACCATTTCCCAATCGCCCTCGTGGTCGTTGATCCCCCCGAACGTCGAGCGCCAGTCGTTCATCGCGTAGAAGTACCAGTACTGCAGGCACACATAGCCGCCGTCGCGGACCACGCGGCCGTAGTACGTGAACCGGCGCGAATCGAGCCGCTCGCGGTACACGGTCTCGGCCGAGGCGGCGAGCCCAGCGGGGACCTTGCCGCGCAGGAGCAGCGAGGCGCGCAGCGCAGCGTCGATGAGGCGGCCGAACACCCCGGTGGTGGTGAAGCGCCCCACGGCGCTCAGCTTCTCCCGCGGAATCTTGCGCCAGCGCACGTACTCGCGGCGGCCCAGCGGTTTCTCGACAAAGCGCAGGAACAGAGGCCGGTCCCGGTGGGTCACGCCCTCGCGCGCGAGCCGCCCGAGGGTCATCTCGCCGTGCGGCACGAGCATGCTGAGCTTGCCGCCGTGGACCCCCGTCCACAGGCTGGATTGCTCGACGTAGGGGCCGACCGCGGTGGGCAGGAACAGCTCGCCCTTGGTGAAGTGCACGACCGGCTCGTAGGCCCGCAGCAGGTCGAGATCGGAGACCATCACGCGAGCCCGGAGATGCCTCGGCCGATGCAACGGGCCTGAGTGCCTGAGTATTTCATTGGTGGAGCGCGAGGCTGAACGGCGTTCGGCCGCCGACGGAGGCCGGCAGGGGACACTACTGTCGTGAGCGACGGGCTGATGCTTCTGGTGACCGGGGCGCTGCTCGCTGGCGGCCTGGCCGTTTCGATGCTGGCCGGCCGGCTCCGAGTCCCGGGGCTGGTGCTCGTCCTCGGGCTGGGGGTGGCGATCGGCTCTGACGGACTGGGCTGGATCTCGTTCAACGACTACGAGCTGGCCCGCACGATCGGCATCGTCGCGCTGTCGCTGATCCTGTTCGAGGGGGGTCTGGCCGCTGGCTGGGGCGAGATCGGTCCCGTGATCGGGCCCGCGCTCAGCCTGGCCATCCTCGGAACGCTGGTCACGGCCGTGATCGCGGGGGCGGCGGCGGCGGAGCTGTTCCACGTTCCCCTCGTGGACGGAATGCTGTTGGGTTCGATCCTGGCCAGCACCGACGGTGCCGCGGTGTTCGCCGTGCTGCGCGGTTCGACGCTGCGCCGACGGGTCGCGCGCACCCTCGAGGGCGAGGCGGGGCTGAACGACCCGGTCGCCGTCGTGCTCGTGCTCGGGTTCATCTCCTGGGCCAGCGACCCGAACTACGGCCCGATCGATCTCGTGCTGGCCTTCCTCCGTCAGCTCGGCATCGGCGCCGGCGTCGGTGCCGTGATCGCCGCCGCGGCGGTCGTGATCCTGCGCCGCATTCGGCTGCCGTCGGCGGGGCTGTACCCGGTGGCGTCATTGGCCTTCGCCGCCCTGGCCTATGGGATCGCCGACCAAGCTCACGGGTCGGGGTTCCTGGCCGTGTACATCACCGGGTTGGCCATCGGCAGCTCCCCCTCGCCGGCCCAGAGGACGATCGCCACCTTCCACGACGGGCTGGCTTGGGTGGCCCAGCTGACCCTGTTCCTCGTTCTTGGCCTGCTCGTGTCCCCCCAACAGCTCGGCGACGTCGCTCTGAAGGGCACGACCCTCGCGCTGGTTGTCGCCGTGATCGCGCGGCCCGTGGCGACGTGGCTGGCCACGATGTTCGCCGGCTTCACCTGGCCCGAGCGAGCCGTGCTCGGCTGGGCAGGCCTGCGCGGGGCGGTGCCGGTGGTGCTGGCCACGTTTCCGGTGATCGATCACGTGTCGCACAGCCCCGAGTACTTCAACATCATCTTCTTCGCCGTCGTGGTCTCGACCGTGCTCCAGGGAACGACGATCGAAACGTTGGCCCGGCGGCTCCGGGTGACGACGAGCGAGGCCGCGATGCCGGCGCCGTTGATCGAGTCGAGCGCGATCAGACGGCTCGGGGCAGAGGTGGTCGAGTTCGTCGTCAAGCCCGAACATGCCGCGGCGGGGTGCCGCGTGCGCGAGCTCGGGCTGCCGCGCGACGCGCTGCTGAACCTGATCATCCGCGGCGGACAGGCACTGCCGCCGCGCGGATCGACCCGCGTGCACCCCGGCGATCACCTCCACGTCCTCGTGCGCCAGGAGGCGGCGGTGGACTTTCGCCGGCTACTCGACCGCTGGCGTGACGGCCCGGTCGGCCCGCCGCCGCGCGGGC
This sequence comes from uncultured Solirubrobacterales bacterium, assembly GCA_963734775.1. Taxonomy (GTDB): domain Bacteria; phylum Actinomycetota; class Thermoleophilia; order Solirubrobacterales; family Solirubrobacteraceae; genus Palsa-465. Next base: position 9,732 of record CAVTJE010000005.1, on the reverse strand, counting down.
CGATCCCGCCTCGCGCCACGACGATCTTCACCACTCGCCCGTGGCTTCAGGCGGACGGCGACCCATCCCGTCCGACCCGTCTGTCCAACCTCGATGTGATCGAGCAGCTTCGCACCCGTCGCGACGAGCCCGGCGCGCTCGTGGCGCTCGCCGATGGCCGCTACGCCTACACCGGCGCCATCACTGCGATCGGCTCGGCCAACCAGCTCCAGGACGCTGCGCGCCGCCGGCTGCGCGTGGCCACCAGCGACGGCGAGCGCGCGTGGTGGCAGGAGGTCATCGGCGCACTGGCGCTGCCTTGAGGTGCGACGGCGTGGGCGTTTGCGTCAGAATGGCGGCCATGACCGTCGCCGTCCGCATCGCCCCCACCCAGATGTCACGAGACGATTACGAGAAGGTCATCAGCGAGCTCGAGGCGTGTGGCGCCGGAGAGCCACAGGGACGCCAGCTGCACGCCGCGTACGGCGACGATGAGGTTCACGTGTTCGAGCTCTGGAACAGCAAAGAGGAGTTCGAGGCACATCGCCAGCAGCTGACCGCGTGCCTCCAGGCCGCCGGCATCGACTCGGGGCCGATCGAGATCCACACCACCCACTCCCCGCACCCGGACTGAGCCACGGTGAGGTCGGCGTCGGCTGACCAGCCTACGAGCGCATCTACTGACACCCGGCGCCACCAGCACCCGGAGCCTTAACTGGCCCGGGCCGGTGCGCGTCAAGCGCACCGGCCCGAACGGGCCAACTACACCGCCGCCACTAGTGCGTCACTTCAGCGGCGACGCGCGCGACGGGCTCCGGCTCACGCTGACCGTGAGTCTCGCCCGCGTCCTTGTCGCGGTCCCGGAAGAACTCGGCCCCCTCGATGCTGAGGCGGGGCACGAGTCGATCGAGCCAGTGCGGCATGTACCAGTTGCGCTTGCCGACCATGATCATCAGGGCGGGCACGAGCAGGCATCGCACGACGGTGGCGTCGAGGATCACCGCGACGGCGAGGCCGATGCCGAACTGCTTGACCGTCGGATCGCCGTTGAGCACAAAGCTGCCGAACACGAACACCATGATCAGCGCGGCGGCGGTGATCACGCGGCCACTGGTTATCAGGCCCGACACCACGGAGGTGCGGTTGTCCTGGCCCTCATGAACGTGTTCCTCGATCTGGCTGACGAGGAACACCTCGTAGTCCATCGACAGCCCGAACAGGATGGCGAACATGAACAGTGGGACGTAGGACACGATCGGGACAGACCCGCTGAGACCGATCAGGCTGTGGAACCACCCGTACTGGAAGATCGCCGTCAACACGCCGTAGGAGGCGCCGATCGACAGCAGGTTCATGAGCGCCGCCTGGGGCGGGATCACGACCGTGCGGAAGGCGAGGATCAGCAGCAGGAAGCTGAGCCCGATGACGACGATGATCTGCAGTGGGAGCTTGCTCGAGATGTTCGACGCGAGATCGACGTAACCCGCCGTCGTGCCGCCGACGTGCGCCTGGATGTTGGTGCCCTTCTCGGCCTTTGGGATCACGCTCGAGCGCAGCGTGTTGACAAGGTCGGAGGTCGCATTCTCGGCCGGCCCGGTCTTGGCTATGGCGTTGAAGTACGCCACCGTCCCAGCCTTGTTGAGCTGCATGGGAGTGACGGCGGTCACGCCGGAGGTCGCCGAAACGTCCTTCTGGAGCGTCGTCAGCCGCGAATCGCTGGTGTCCTTGGCCGGCGAGCCCAGCGTCACCGACACGATCAGCGGTCCGTTCACGCCGGCCCCGAAGTTGTTCGTGAGCAGGTCGTAGGCCCGCCGCGCCGTGGTTGAAGTCGATAGCGCGGCGACGTCCTTCTGGCCGAGGTTGAGCGAAAGCAGCGGGACCATCAGCGGGATCAGGATGACCAGCGCCACCAGGCCGGCGATCACCGGCGCCTTGGCGATGTCGTTCGCCCACTTCGCCCACAGGCCCTTTCGGGCCTTGGCCTCGGAATGGGGTGGGCGTACCCGGAGCGAGTTGATCCGCGGTCCGAGGATCGTCAACACGCCGGGGAGCAGCGTCAACGCGGCGAGTACGGCGACGACCACCGCGATGGCTGCCATGGCGCCCATCGCCGTGACCAGTGGAATGCCGGCGACGGCCAGCGAGACCAGCGCGATCGTCACCGTGCAGCCGGCGAAGAACACCGCCCCGCCCGAGGTCGCCACCGCTCGCGCGATTGACTCATCCATGTCGAGTCCCTCCTCGAGCCCCCGGAAATGGCGGGTGACGATGAACAGGGCATAGTCGATCCCCACTCCGAGCCCGATCATCGTCGCCAGCGTGGGGGACACGGTGGGGACGGTGAACACGTGGCTCAGGAGCTCGATGATCGACAGAGTCGAGACCACCCCGAGGATCGCGGTCATGATCGGCAACAGCATCGAGACGACGGTGCCGAATGTCAGGGTGAGAATCACCATCGCAGCGAGGATCCCGATCAGCTCGCTCGACTCGGTGGCTGGCTTGGACACCTTGGATCCGAGCTGTCCGCCGGTCTCGACCTGAATCCCGGCCGCCTGGGCCGGCTTGCTCGCGGCATCGATGATCGTCTGGGCCTGGTCGACCGACATGCTGCCGGGGTCGACGGAAGTGGTCACCGACAGGTAGCCGGTGGCCTTGTCCTTGCTCAGCGCCGAGGCGCCCTGCGAGGTGAGGGGGTTGACCACCGAGGCGACGTCCGGTGCCTTGGCCACGTCAGCCGCCGCCTGGTTGACGGCACCCGAGTACTTGGAGTCGGTCAGCTTCCCGCTCTTCACGTGCAGCACGATCGGGCTCGATCCGTTTGCCTGATGTGGGAACGAGTTGTGGAGCGCGTCGGTGGCCTGCTGGGAATCGGTTCCCGGCAGGGTGAGGTTGTCGCTCGTGGCGTCACCGATACTGTGCGACGCGGCGATCAGCCCGGCCGCCGCCACGAACCACACGATGAGGACCACGAAACGGTGGCGCCCGCAGAACCGCGCCAAGTTGTAGAGCACACCTGTCATAACTGGCCCCTTCCCTCCATTTCAGCGGTGTCACCCGCAGTTGTGTTGGCCTGCGGGGAATACTCCGCGCGGCCCCCACCCCCCACAAGAGGGGAACCCCCCGTGTTTTCCCTACGTTTTTATGCGGGGGCCGATTGCTCGCCGATGGCTTCCTGGAGCTGGAAGCGCGACCGGATCCCGAGCTTCTGGTAGGCGCTCGAGAGATGGCGCTCGACGGTCTTCTCGGTCACGAACAGGGTGCCGGCGATCTCGCGGTTCGTGCCTCCGGCTGCCGCCTGGCGGCACACCCGCCATTCGGCGGCGGTCAGGGAGCTCGGCCCGGTCAGCTCGATGCGCGCGCGGCGGCCGGGGCCGGCCCGCAGGTCGTCCATGGCGCGCCGGGCCAACGCGAGCGCGCCGCACTGCTCGGCAAGCGTCATGGCCCGACGCTGCGCATCGCGGCCCTCGCGCCGCCGGTTGGCAGCACTCAGTTCGCGTCCGAGATCGGCCAGGGCGTAGGCGAGCTCGAGGCGTGCCGCACTCGACTCAAGCACCGAGACGGCTTGCTCGAGCAGAGCCATGCGCTGTTCCGCACCGCGTGTCCGTGCGGCGGCGCGCAGGGATCGTCCGAGCGCCCCGGGGGCGCCGAAGCGCCGCGCCGCGGCGAGCTGCTCGTCGGCCAGCTTCGCCGCCTCCTCGTGCTCGCCGAGCATCGACAGGGCCGGCGCGGCGAACACCCTCCATTCCGTGGGCCAGCGCATGCCGTTGGCCTCGATTCGCCGCCCGCACCACCGCAGGTCCTCGAGCCCCTCACTAACGTCGCCCTGGGCGATGCGGAGCCGCCCACGCGCGGTCAGATACTCGCTCACGAAGGCGCGATCCTCCGCAATGCCGAGCAGGTCGCCCCGCTGCCGCAGTTGGGCCGCGGTGTCCAACGAACCCCGCTCGATGTCCACCACTATCGCCACTGCGAGCAGCTGCACGGTGGTGAAATGCCGTTCGTCGACGAGGAGCAGGCCGGTCTCGGCCTCGACCTGAGCGTCGTGGAGGTCCCCCTGCTCGACGGCGATTACCGCGCGCTGGCCGTGGATAAGGCCCTGGCGGGCGGTGTGACCCTCCTCGCGCGCGCGCTCGAGGGCGCGTTCGAGCACCGGCGAGGCGAGGTCGTATCGCTCCGCCACCCGGAGCGCTGTCAGGGCGAAGAAGGCGGCGTTGGTCCGGGCGGAGGGGGGGAGACCCGCGGCGAACGCAGCTTCGATTTCGACCACGGCCTCGGGTGCCGGATCGCCCTGGAACAGGCGCTCGACGGCGCCATGGATTCTGGCCACGGCCTCAAAGCCGGCGTGGCCTCGCGCCTGCTCGCGAAAGCGCTCCAGGTCCCTGGCCAGCCCGCGGCGAAGGCCGGGAACGATGCTCACCACGCCCAGCTGCTCGGCCCCCAACTCCAGCGAGCGCTCGAGGTCGGTGCGGCGCAGCTCGTGCGCCAGCGCCGTGAGGGCCTCGATGGCGATTTCCGCTCCCTGGCCGCCCGACACGGCCGCGTAGCGCCCCAGCAGCGACGCCGCATCCGCTCGCGTGGCGATCGAAGCCTCCGACTCCAGGGCGACCCGAAGATGCTGCTCGGCGGCGTCGAACTGCATTGCGGCCAGCTCGTAGCGACCCAGCTCGGTGGCGATCTCGGCCCGCTCCTGCTCGCCCGGGGACTCGGCCAGTGCCCGGCGCAGGCGCGCCGCGGCGACCGCGGGTGCGCCACGACGGGCCGCGCTGGTGGCGGCCGCCCTGAGCGTCTGTACCCGCCTCTGGTCCCCCGTGGGAGCGGTCAGCAGCAGGTGGGCGGTGAGGCGCTCGGGCGAGGCGCCGGCCGCGGCCAGCGCCTCGGCGGCGGCGGCATGCAGCGTCTGGCGTTCGCCGGGGGCGAGATCTTCGTACAGGGCTGCGCGGACGATCGGGTGCACGAAGCCCAGGCGCTCGGCGGAGACGAAGATCTCGGCGCGGACCAGATCATCGGCGGCGGTCCGCGCGGCGCTGTCGGGCAACCCCGCCACACGGCCGGCGATCTGCAGGTCGCTGCCGTCTCCGAGCACGGCGACGGCGCGGGCCAACTCGCTCGGTGGACGGCCGAGCCTGGCCAAACGGTGTAGAACGAAACGGCTGACCGCGCCCGGACCGACCGACTGCACCTCGCTGGCCGCGGCCGCCGACGGCGACACGGCAGCCGCCTCGAGCGCCCTGAGCAACTCGTGCAGGAACAGCGGATTGCCCCCGGTGGCCTGATGACACGCGCGGCAGAACTCGTCCGCCGCCTCGGGGCCGAGACGCCTGCGGACGAGCGCGGCGGCGGCTGGCTCGCTCAGCGGCCGCGGATGGATGACGACCGCCTCCGGCCGCGAGGCGACCTGGGCCCACGCCGAATCGGGCTCGGCCATGGCCGAGTCCAGCGGCCGGGCGGCGAGGACCATCGTCACCGGCAGACCCTCGATGCGCTGGACGAGGTAACTGAGGAACCGCAGCGAATCGCGATCGACCCAGTGGCAATCGTCGACGAGCACCAACACGGGCGAGCGGTCGGCGAGGTTCACCATCAGCCAATAGAGGCTGTGGAGCGCCTCGAATCCGCCATCGGCAGCGGTGGAGTCGCGCTCGTCGGGCTCAAACAGTCGAGCCGCCGGACGGGCGGCTCCGGCGAACAACTCTGAGGTTCCGTCGATCGCGGGCTCGAGCAGCTGGCGCACGGCGCCGAAAGCAAATGGCTGCTCGAGCTCGGACCCGCGCGCTTCGAGGATTGCCATACCGAGCTGTCCCGCCGTGGCGCGTGCCTCGCGAACGAGCTCGGTCTTGCCGGCGCCCGCCGGTCCCTCGATGAGCAGCACCGTCCCGTCGCCGGCGCACGCTCGTTCCAACCCACCCCGCACCGTCCCGAGCTCACGCTCGCGCTCGAGCAGGGCTGCCACCGTGGTAGACGGCACGAGCTGACGATACAGCGCCCGCCCGCGAACCGAGAGTGGGCGAAACCCGGGGGGAAACGTTGGGGGATCCTCCCTTGTCAGCGCGGGCGTCCAGCTCCGATCATTTCCCGCGATGAACCGCGTGAGCGAGCTCAACAAGCTGAAGGTCCGTCTGTTCGTCGGCGCCGTGATCAATGAAGGGCGGCTCGAGCTGATCGACGAGCTGGTGACCGCCGACTACGTGGGCCGCATGCCGTGCATCAGGCGGGCCGTCGTCGGCCCAGCCGGCGTGCGCCGGATGGTGTCGACTCGGCGCACCCAGTACCCCGATCGCTACGTGTGGATCGACGATCAGATCGCCGAGGATGATCGCGTCGCGGTGCGCTGGCGCACGCCCGGTTACTCAGGGATCTCGATCGTTCGCTTCCTGGCCGGAAAGCAGGTCGAGTCGCACACCGAGTACACCAACGATCTCGTCGTGCCGTCCGGGCATCCGGTGTAATTGTCGTCGCGCCGAGCGATCGGCCAAATGGGGCGCTCGCAGCATGAACAGAAACCTCGTCATCGTTTTCCTCTCGTCGGTCCTGGCGATGGCCAACCCATCGTTGCTCGCCGCCGTCACCGTGATGCTTCTGCTCCCGCATCCGAAACGCCTCATGTCGGCCTATCTGCTCGGGGCGTACACCACGAGCATTGCCGTGGGGCTGGCATTCGTCTTCTCGCTCCACGGGTCGAACTTCGTCAAAACGTCAAAGCACACGCTGGGCCCAGGCCAGGACGTCGCAGCCGGGCTGATCGCGTTCGGCATCGCGTTCGCGCTCCTGCACCGGCGCGACGAGCAGTTACGAAGATGGCGCGAGCGGCGCAAGGCGGACAAGGCGGACAAGGCGGACAAGGCGACCGATCGTGCGCCCAGGAAGTCCTGGTCGGAGCGGATGCTCGGCCGCGGGTCGGTGGGGGTTGCGTACGTCGTGGGAGCCGCCCTCAGCTTCCCTGGCGTCAGCTATCTGAACGCGCTGGACCACATCGTCAAGCTCAACCCGCCAAACCTGTTCATCGTGCTCCTCGTCATCTATTTCTGCGCCATGCAGCAGATCTTCCTCGAGGTGCCTCTGATCTCCTACGCGATCGCGCCCAGACGGACACACGACGCCGTCCTGCGGTTCAAGGCCTGGCTCGGCCGGCGCGGCCGTCTGATCGCGGTCGTCTTGCTCACGCTGATCGGGGTGGTCCTGACCTCGCGCGGGCTGCTGACACTGCTGTAATTCCGGCATATATGCCATCTGGCAGATGTGGGTCGAACAGGGCCGGCGTAGCTTGCGTGTATGACATGGACTCGGACGCCGCTGATCTGGGGTGAGGCGCACGTGAGTGCCGAGACACAAGCCCCGTCGAGGTTCAACCTGCCCGCTGGGACGGTGACGTTCCTGCTCAGCGATATCGAGGGCTCGACGCGTCTGTGGTCGCAGTTCCCCAACGCGATGGCCGCGGCCGTCGCCGACACATACGCCGTCCTCGACCGTGCCGTGGCGCAGTGTGACGGTGTCCGCCCGGTCGAGCAGGGTGAGGGCGACAGCGTGGTGGCGGCGTTTGAGCGGGCGCAGCTGATGCTGCACGAGTCGCTGGCGATCCGTGCCGTGCACGGCGCGAGCCTGTACGTACCGCAGGTGTTTGACGCACTGGCCGAGGTTGCCGCGCAGCTCGAAAGCTATGAGGAGTCAGCTCGCGTCCTCGGGGCAGCTCGCCGTGCCCGAGACCAGTTGGGACTCGAGCGCTGGGCGCCGGACGGCCCCCGCCTCGTCGCCCTGGAGATGACGCTGCGTGAGGCGCTTGGGGAGGAGGCGTTCGAAGCGGCCCACGACGGGGGGATGGAGCTGGGCCTCGAGGACGCGGTGGTATGGATCCGCGGCGCCCACGGCGAGCGCAAACGCCCGAGCCGGGGGTGGGCCAGCCTGACACCGACCGAGCTGCGGGTCGCTGGGCTGGTGGCAGAGGGCCTGACCAACCCCGAGATCGGTGCGCGGATGTTCATCTCGCGTGGCACGGTGAAGGTCCACGTGTCACACATCTTCGCCAAGCTCGGCCTGGCCAGCCGGGCCGAGCTGGCCGCCGAGGCGACGCGCCGAGCGGGGCCCGCGCCATGACGCTTGCCAGTGAGGCGCTGGCCAGGCGGATGCGCCTTCCGCGCGCGCAGACCCTGGACGTGGTGTGCGAATCCGATCTCGAGGTGAGGATGGACGACGATGCCGTGCTGCTCGCCGATCGCTGGGTGGCGCGCGAGGCCCGCCAGCGTCGCCAGCCGACCGTGCTCGTGCGCTCGCCCTACGGGCGCAGCCAGTTCGTCGGGCTGCTGTTCGGACGGCTGCTGGCCGAGCGCGGACTGCAGGTGGTGATCCAGAGCGTCCGGGGGACTTTCGGATCGCAGGGCGCGTTCAGCCCGTTCGAGGAGCGCGCCGACGGGTTGGCCACGCTGCGCTGGGTCCGCGAGCAGTCCTGGCACGGTGAGCGCATCGGCATGATCGGCCCCAGCTACCTCGGTCTCGTCCAGTGGGCGGTGGCGCCCGAGGCCGGCGATGACCTCACCGCCCTGGCGATCCAGGTCAGCGCGTCGCAGTTCCACGGCCAAACCTACGCGGGCGGGAGTCTGTCGCTCGAGAGCGCTGCCTCGTGGTTGGTGCTGATCGCCGCGCAGCAGCGGCACTTCGCGCCGTTGGCCATGGCCCGGGCGCTGCGACGCCTCCCCGCGCAGCTCTCCGAGTTCCCGCTCATCGACCTCGACGAGCGAGCAACGGGAAGCGAGGTCGAGTGGTTCCGCGAGGGGCTTATCCACGTGCAGCGCGAGGACGCCTACTGGGTGGCGCGCGACTTCGCCGCCGGCGTGGCCGAGGTGACCGCTCCGGTGCAGCTGATCGGAGGCTGGTACGACATCTTCCTGCCGTGGATGCTCGAGGACGCGGTGGCGCTCCACGAGGCAGGGCGCGAGCCGCAGCTGATCATCGGTCCATGGACCCACACGGCACCCGGGCTGGTGGCAGCGGGCCAGCGTGAGGGATTGGCCTGGTTGCGGGCGCGACTCCTCGACGACGACCGCCTGGTCCGCTCGGCGCGCGTCAGCGTGTACGTCACCGGCGAGCCCTCGGGCGGCGGCTGGCGCGAACTTGCCAGCTGGCCGCCTCCCGGTACGGGCGAGCGGTCGCTGTTGCTGGGCGAGAACCGATCGCTGTCGGACCACCGGCAGGCCGGGAGCGGCGGCGAGCGCTATCGCTATGACCCCATTGAGCCCACCCCGTCGGTTGGTGGCCCGATCCTGCTCGAGCGCGCCCCGGTCCTCGACAACCGCGAGCTCGAGTCTCGTGCCGACGTCTTGACGTTCACGACCGAGCCCCTGGCTGACACCGTCGAGGCGATCGGCCCGGTGGCGGTGGAGCTGTGGGTCAAGGCCAGCTCGGCGTACTTCGACGTGTTCGCGCGGGTCTGCGACGTCGAGCCCGGTGGGGCGTCGTGGAACGTCTGCGACGCGCTGGCTCGCGTGTCCGCCGGCGCCTACGAGCTTCAGGACGACGGCGCCTGGCAAGTCCGTTTCAACCTATGGCCGATGGGGCATAGGTTCGCCGGCGGTCATAGCATCCGTCTCCAGCTCTCGTCCGGAGCCCATCCGCGCTACGCGCGCAATCCCGGCACGGGCGAAGACGCCGCCACGGCCACCCGCCTGCAGGCCGTCGACGTCGAGGTCTTGCACGGTGGGCCCCATCCATCGCGTCTGCTGCTGCCGGCGCTAGCATCGTCGTAGCGGGCGGCGCGGAACG
>CAVTJE010000004.1:0-82815 GCA_963734775.1 uncultured Solirubrobacterales bacterium | reverse complement strand
TCCCCGACGTCGATCTCGCCGATATGGCCGGCGACGCCGAGGCACGCGTCATTGCCTACACGGGGCTCGAACCGGCCGCTCCATTGCCCGAGCCCGAGGGAATCAGCCGCAAGGAATGGATCACCACGAACATCGCCTCGATGCGGACGCTGCTCGACCCCGTGCTCCAACGGGCGGGCGAGAACATGGGGGCGATGCGCCCGGCGATCGAGCTTGGGATGGGCTTCGCGGTCACCGGTGAGGTCGCCATCGTCCTGGGCTATCTGGCCCAGCGGGTGCTCGGCCAGTACGAGCTCGTGCTGCTCGACGAGGCGGTTCCGGACCGGCCTCCACGCCTCCTGTTCGTGCTCCCGAACCTCGGCCAGGCCGTGCAGGCGTTCGGCGCCGAGGAGAAGGAATTCATGACGTGGGTGACGCTGCACGAGGTCACACATGCGGTGCAGTTCGCCGGCGTGCCGTGGCTTCACGGCCATCTCGCCGGGTTGATCAAGGAGCTTCTACGCAGCGCCGAGGTGCGGATCGACGCGCCGCGCAGGCTGCGGATCCCCTCGGCGGATGAGTTCCGCCGGATGGGTCGGGCGCTGCGCTCGGGCGACTTCATCACACTGGTGACGACCGACGCCGAGCGCGAGACGCTCGACCGCGTACAGGCGGTGATGGCGGTGATCGAGGGTCACGCCGAACACGTGATGGACGCCGTGGCGCCCGATCTGCTGCCCTCGCTGCCCAAGCTGCGCGCCGCGCTCGACCGCCGCCGCAAGTCGCAGTCGGGTCTCTCGCGACTGGTCGGCCGCCTGCTGGGCATGGATCTGAAGCTGCGCCAGTACGAGCGCGGGAAGTTCTTCTGCGATGCGGTCGTGAAGGCGCACGGCATCGAGGCTCTCCACAGGGTGTTCTCCTCGCCCGAGGCGCTGCCAACGCTCGCCGAGCTCGATGCTCCGGAGCAGTGGATGGCGCGTACCGGCCTGCGGCAGCTCGAGAGCTGACGGACGGCCTAGCGCTCGAGCGCGTACAGCCGCCACTCGTCCGGTACGCCCTTGAGCGCGTGCAGACCGCGATCTTCGAACTGCAGGCCCGACCCGACGACCAGGTCCTTGACCGTGCTCGAGGCCAGGACCTCGCCCGCGTCGGCGTAACCCAGGACGCGTGCCCCGATATGGACTGCGATCCCGGCCACGTCATCCCCGACGAGCTCGCATTCCCCGGTGTGCAGGCCGGCCCGGATCCGCAGACCCAGCCGCTCGATCTCTTCGACGATCTCCGCCGCGCAGTGGACCGCGCGTGCGGGACCGTCGAAGGTGGCCAGAAACCCATCGCCGATCGTCTTTACCTCGGTGCCCCGCCAGCGGGCCAGCTCGCTGCGCACGACCATGTCGTGCTGGGCCAGGAGCTGGCGCCAGCGGCTGTCACCGAGTTCCGAGGCGCGCTCGGTCGAACCCACGATGTCGGTGAACATGACCGTCGAGAGGACCCGCTCGACCTCGGTGATGACCGCCGGGCGCCGGCCGGTGAGGAACTCCTCCACGTCCTCCAACGCCGGGCCATCGGTCCACCCATAGGTGTCTGTGCCGGCGTAGGCGAGGAACCGGGCCCCAGGAATCAGCTCCGCAACCTCCCGTCCGGCCTCGACCGGTATGTAGCGGTCGTCGGTCTGGTGGGTGACCAGCGTGGGAACCCGGATCGTGGTCAGGACGGGACGCAGGTCGGTGGCGGAAATCATTTCCATCAGCTGCCGGGCCATTCCCGGGCTGGCCGCCGCCCGCTGCATCCTGCCCCACCACGTCTCGAAGGTCGGATTGCCCACCTGGCTGGGGGCAAATATCTGAAGCAGCGTGCCATCGCCCCAGCGATTCTCGATCGCGTCGAGGAACACATCGCGCAGCTCGGGTGTGATCGTCGTCGCGCCCTGGGGCGCCACCGAGGAGAGCACGAGTGAGGTGATGCGCTCGGGATACGTGGCGGCGAACAGGGCCGAGAGCCCGAGATCGCTGGCTCCCCACAGCGCCGTCCGCTCATAGCCGACCTCGTCCAGAACCGCGCTCAGATCATCCATCTGCTGCTCGAGCGTCGGCGGTCGTGACACCGGGTCGGACAGGCCCGTGCCACGGCGATCGAAGATCACCACCCGCGCGAAGCCCCCAAGCTGCTCGAAACGCCGTGCCGTGGAGGGTTCTTCCCACACCAACTCGACGTGCGAAGCGGGGCCGTTGATCAGCGTGAGATCGACCGAACCCGAGCCAAACACCTGGTAGGCGATGCTGGCATCGCCACTGTGGGCATAGCGGGTGCGGGGTCTGGTCAAGGGACTTCCGTAGCTCGCAATGTAACGAAGTCGAGCGTCGGGTTTACAAACGTGTGTTCGCTATTCTGTTGAACAAGAGAGATACTGACTTCGAATTCGGGAGCAACCGAGAGATGGCCACGAGCAGCAGCAGTCCAGCGGGTCCTAAGCCCGCAGCGACCAGAAAGACCGCCAGCACGCGGCGTTCGACGACCCGCACGCGCAAGCCTGCGGCCGCCACGACCACCTCGACCCAGCCGAAGACGCCGGTCGAGCAGGTCCAGGTGATCGCCGAGCGCGCAATGCTGGTTCCAGTCGGTGCCAGCCTCCTGGCCCGGGACAACATCGTCTCGACCGTCAAGGGCCTGGCCACCAAGTACCGCACCCGTGCCAGCCTGGAGCGCGAGCTCAAGCGCTACGAGCGTCGCGGCGCCACCGCCCGCAACCGCGTCGAGCGTCAGGTCCGCCGGACGCGCACCCGGTTCGAGCGCCAGCTGCGCCAGCGCCGGACCCGCGTTGAGCGCACGGTGAAGCAGAATCGCCGCCGCTTCGAGCGTGAGGTACGCTCGGTGCGACGGGACCTCGAGAAGCAGTCGGACGTCGTCGGAGCCCGGTTCGAGAAGCTGGTCACCGACGCTCAACAGCTGCTGAACTCCGCGGTCTAGCACCAACTTCCCCCGCCCCGCGACCAGGAGAGCGCGGCGAAGCGGGAAAGGTTCGCCGGCCCATATCCTCGCCGGCGAACGTAGCACCCTCTCCTCCCTCAACCGCCGGGGCGCCACAGATGTGGCGCCCCGTCGGTCTTTAAATTGGGCGTGGGGCTGGGTTTGCCCCTACCAACCACAGAACGTCACCTCCTAGAATGGATCCCATGCCTACTCGTGAACAGATTCTTGACGCCCTTCGTACCGTGATCGACCCCGAGCTCCGCCGCGACATCGTGGAGCTCGAGATGGTTCGTTCGATCGACGTTCACGACAACGGCGTGGTCGACGTGATGGTGTCCCTGACCACCCCCGGTTGCCCGATTCGCAACCACTTTGAGACCGCCGTCGCGCAGGCCGTGCGCGAGCTCGACGGCGTGGGCGGCGTCAACGTCACCTTCGATGTCCTCAACGACAACGAGAAGGCTGCGCTGGGGCGCAAGCTCGGTCGCGGGGCGCTCCCGGAGGGCGCGCTGGCGCAGGTAAAGAACGTGATCTGCGTCGGTTCGGGCAAGGGCGGCGTAGGCAAGTCGAGCGTGACCGCCAACCTCGCCGCGGCGCTCGCGGCCGGCGGCAAGCTGGTTGGCGTGCTCGACGCCGATGTCTGGGGCTACTCGCAGCCGCGGATGCTCGGCCTCGGAGCGCAGCGGCCGAAGGTCAACGCCGAACGCAAGCTGCTGCCACTGACCGCCCACGACGGCATCAAGGTGATGTCGATCGGCTTCTTCGTCGAGCAGGACGCGGCCATCGTTTGGCGTGGACCGATGCTCCACAAGGCGCTCCAGCAGTTCCTCGAGGACGTCGAATGGGGCGAGCTCGACTACCTGCTGATCGACCTGCCACCGGGCACCGGCGACGTGTCGATGACGCTGGCCCAGCTGTTGCCGCAGGCCAAGTTCCTGATCGTCACGACGCCCCAGCCGGTGGCACAGAAGGTGGCGCGCCGCTCAGCCGAGATGGCGGCCAAGCTGAAGCTCGAGATCGCCGGCGTGATCGAGAACATGTCGGGCTTCGTCACCCCGGATGGGCAGCGGTATCAGCTGTTCGGCGAGGGCGGCGGCCAGCTGTTGGCCGAGGAGCTCGAGGTCCCGTTGCTGGCCAAGATCCCGCTGACGATGCCTCTGCGCGAGCATTCGGACACGGGCACGCCGGTTGTCTTCGCCGACCCCGACGACCCGGCCTCACAGGCCCTTTACCAGGGTGCCCGAGGACTGATCGCGCTGTCACCCCTCGAGCTGCCCGTCATGCAGGCACCGGCACCCGCCGCGGCGCCCAAGCCGCTCGGCATGTCGCTCCCCATGGCCTAGTGGGCGTCGACAACTGATAGACCTCGCCGACCCGGCGCTGTCAGGCAGGGGGCGCCGGGGCCCCGCCGCTCAACGGTTCGTGTAGCTCAGCGGTTCTTGTAGTAGTCCGCGTTGAGCTGGACGTACTTCTGCCATTCGTCGGGGAGTTGATCCTCGGCGAAGCAGGCGTCTACCGGACACGCCTCCACGCAAGCATCGCAGTCGATGCACTCCTCCGGATCGATGTAGAGCATCGGTGCGTCGTCGTAATCCGGCTCATCGGGCGTCGGATGGATGCAGTCGACCGGACACACCTCTACGCACGAGTTGTCCTTCGTGCCGATGCACGGCTCAGCGATCACGTAGGCCATGGGCGAGCCATTTTACGGAGGGAGCTGGCCCATCCGTCGGTAGCCTCCCCCGCGTGCTCCTCCTCACCGGCGCCACCGGAACGATCGGCTTGCCGCTGCTCAGACGGCTGACCGCGGCCGGCACACCGGTGCGCTGCCTGGTCCGCGATCCCCGCCGGCTCGGCACCGAGCGGGTGCGGGTCCAGATCGCGCTCGGCGACCTGTCGGACCCCCTGTCCTTCCGGCATGCACTGCGCGGCGTCGACACCGTGGTCCACCTGGCCTCGGTGATCCGCGACCAGCCGGCCGGGTCGATCGAGGAACTGGCCGGGGTGGCCACGTGGCGCCTCGTGCGCGCCGCCGAGCGCGCCGGCGTGGAGCGCTTCGTCTTCTTCTCCGCCCTCGGCGCGTCGACGCGGAGCCGGTCGCGGTTGATGCGCGCCAAGGCGGTGGCCGAGCGGGCGTTGATCGAGTCATCGCTGGCCCACACGGTCTTCGCCCCGTCGTGGGTCTACTCCCCCAGCGACCCGTTCATGACCCTGCTCGGGCGCATGTCGTGGTTTCCCGTGCTGCCGATCCCCGGCTCTGGGCGCGCGACGTTTCAACCCATGTGGGCCGAGGACGTGGCCGACTGCGTGATGGCCGCCCTGACCGGCGGCCCGATGGCCGCCCAGTCCGACGGGGCGCGCTACGAGCTGGCCGGCCCCGAGACGCTCAGCTATCGCGACATCGTGGAGATCGCACTTGGGTCGTTTCACCGCCGCCGCGCGATCGCGCCCGTACCGTTGCGCGTTGTCCACCGCACGCTGAAGATCGTCGAGTTGCTGACCGGCCCGGCCGCCTTCGCCACCTGGGACGAGGCCGAGCTCCTGGAGATCCCGATGACCTCGCGCCACGGGACAGCCGACGCCGAGCGTCTGGGCGTGCGGCCCAAGACGATGCGGGCCATCCTCGGGGTGGGATAGCCCCGGGGTCAGAGGGCAGCCGTGCCGACCGCGGGAACGCGGCCGGTCCAGGGGAGCGCCTGCTCGAGCTGCCGCGAGAGCGCCAGCAAGGCCCCCTCTCCCACAGGGCCGCCGACCAGCTGCACGCCGAGCGGCACGCCGTCCTCGGTCTCGTACAGCGGCAATGAGATGGCCGGCAGCCCCGACACGTTGATGATCGCCGTATACGGCGTGAAGCGCCCCGAGCGCTGAAAATGGGCCCACGGATCGGGGCCCCGGCCGTGGACCTCGCCGATCGCGATCGGAGGCGTGGCCAGCACCGGCATGAGCAGGGCGTCGTAGGGGGCGAGAAACCGGATCACGTTGCGCGCCACGGCCTCGAGCCGCCCCTCGGCGGCCAGGTAGCTGATCGTGTCCTGCTGGCGGGCCCGTTCCCAAAGCAGCCATGTCAGCGGCTCGAGATCGTCCTCGGTCGGCTCGCGGCGGGCGATCCGACCGCCGACGAATACGGTCATCGACACCTGAGGACCAAAGCAACGTGTGAAATTGGGTAGAAGATCGAGGCCCGACCAAGGTGGCGTGACCTCCTCGACACTGTGGCCGAGCGACTCCAGGAGCGCCGCGGCCCCTCGCACGGCGCGCTCGCAGGCCGGATCGAGCACGACGTCCTCGAGCGGCGAGTTGAAGGCCAAGCCGATCCGCAGCCTGCCCGGATCCTGTGCCGCGGCGACGCCGAATGGCTGCCCGGGCTCTGGCGCCCAGTTGGCGTCGCCGGTCTCGTACCCGGCCAGGATGTCGAGCAGCACCGCCGTCTCCTCGACGGTGTGGGTGAGCACGCCGTCGATGGTAAAGAAGCTCTGACCGGCGTCGGGACCCACCGACACCCGGCCCCGCGAGGCCTTGAGCCCGACGAGGCCGCAGCAGGCGGCGGGGATGCGGATCGAGCCACCGCCGTCGTTGCCGTGCGCCACCGGGACCATGCCCGCCGCCACTGCTGCCGCGGAGCCACCGCTCGATCCGCCGGGGGTGCGATCGAGGTCCCACGGGTTGTGCGTCGGCCCGAAGCGTCGCGACTCCGTGGTGGGGAGGATGCCCATCTCAGGCAGGGTCGTTTTGCCGACGACTACGAACCCGGCTTCGCGGATCCGGCGCACCAGGTAGCCATCGTGGCGCGGCACGACGTCGTGGAACAGGTCGCTGCACATCGTGATCGGCATCCCGGCCACGGGGCGGTTGTCCTTGATGGCGATCGGCACACCGGCGAACGGTCGCGGGTCTCCCGCGTCGATCTCGGCGGCCTGTGCCAGGGCCGACTCATGGGCGACGTGCGTGAAGGCGTTGATCTCGGGCTCGAGGGCATCGATCCGCCCCAGCGACTCCTGTACGAGTTCGGTCGCCGACAGCTCGCCCGAGCGGATCATCGCGGCCAGCTCGACCGCGGAGCGGTACATCAAGGAGGGCACCGAGGCAGAGCCTATAGCTAGCCTGTGGTACCACGACTTTTCGAATCCGCCCAGGAGCATGATCAGATGAGTGCAACCGCCGAAGTACAGTCAGGCCTCGAGGGCGTAGTCGCCTTTGCCACCGAGATCGCCGAGCCGGACCGCGAGGGCGGGGCGCTCCGCTACCGCGGCGTGAATATCGAAGAACTCGTCGGCAACGTGCCGTTCGAGCAGGTATGGGGCCTGCTCGTCGACGGCAAGCTGCTGCCGGGGATGCCGCCCGCCGAGCCGCACCCGTTGTACGTGCACTCGGGCGACCCCCGGGTCGACGTCCAGTCAGCACTGGCCATGCTGGCCCCGCAGTGGGGCTTCGGCCAATTGATCGACATCTCCGACGAGGAGGCGCGCGACAACCTGGCCCGCGCTTCGGTGATGGCACTGTCGTTCGTGGCCCAGTCCGCCCGCGGGATTGGCACGCCGCCCGTATCCCAGCGTGAGGTCGATCGGGCCACCTCGATCCCTGAGCGGTTCCTCATCCGCTGGCGCGGTGAGGCGAACCCGAAGCACGTCGAGGCGATCGACGCCTACTGGATCTCGGCCGCCGAGCACGGGATGAATGCGTCGACCTTCACCGCCCGCGTGGTGGCCTCGACGGGAGCCGACGTCGCTGCGGCGTTGTCGGCCGCGGTGGGAGCGCTCTCGGGGCCGCTGCACGGCGGCGCCCCGTCGCGGGTACTGAAGATGCTGGACGACGTCGACGCAATGGGAGATGCCGACCGCTACGTCAAGGACCTGCTCGACCGGGGCGAGCGGTTGATGGGCTTCGGCCACCGCGTCTACCGGGCGGAGGATCCACGGGCACGGGTGCTGCGGCGCACCGCCCGCAACCTCGGCTCGCCGCGGGTCGAGGTCGCCGAGGCGCTCGAGCTGGCGGCGCTGGCCGAGCTTCATGCGCGCAAGCCCGACCGCGTGCTGGCCACCAACGTCGAGTTCTGGTCGGCGGTCGTGCTGGACTTCGCCGACGTCCCACCGGAGCTGTTCACGCCGCTCTTCACGTGCGCCCGGACGGCCGGCTGGTCGGCCCACGTCATGGAGCAGAAGCGGGAGGGGCGGCTGATCCGGCCGACTGCCAAGTACGTCGGCCCGGGTCCCCGACCGTTGTCGGAACTGCGAGACTGACGGTACCCGCGCCCGGCCCCGCGATGCCGTCACCGGGCGCCAAAGTATGAGTCCCGACCGTCAGCTCGATCCCGAGGGCCTGGGCGATCACATTGATCGGCTGTACCGCGCCGCATGGGCCCTGTGCGGATCTCGCGAGGAGGCCGAGGATCTCGTGCAGGAGACGTTTGTGCGGGTGCTTCGCAAACCGCGGATCCTTCGCTCTGGGGACGACGTCGGCTATCTGCTGCGCGTGCTGCGCAACACGTTCTTCAGTACTCGTCGAACGGCGGCGCGGCGCCCGCAAACGACCGCTCTGCCCGACGACCTCGACCTCGTCGAGGATCGGAGCGCGATCCAGCCCGAGGCGAAGCTCGAGTCGGCGGAGCTGTACGCGGCGATCTCGGAGCTGCCCGACGACTTTCGCGATGCGCTGATAGCCATCGACGTGGTCGGGTTGTCCTACCGCGAGGCCGCACACGCGCTCAAGGTGCGCGAGGCGACGATCACCACGCGCCTGCATCGGGCCCGGCAGCGAGTCGCTCGGGCCCTGACCGAGGAGACTGAGGGGTCGCGCTCGCGCTAGTCGGGCGCCCGCCAGGCGGCGAGCTTCTGCAGCTTGCTGATGGGGACACCGGCGCCGGAGAGCACGCAGGTGTGGTTGTCTCGCTCCCAGGTGACGACGAGGCGACCATCGATCTTCAGCGTCCGCAGGGCCGTGCCGTGGAGGACGCTCATCTTGGCTGGCGGGACGGGGAGTGCCGGGGCGGCGACGATCGTGTAGGCGATCCGCAGGTGATGCCACTCGTAGTAGACCGTCACGGCCTCGCGGCCGTTGATCGTGTCCGTCCGCTGCCCGATGGGACGCGACCCGAAGCTGTGCGCCCAGTCGGGGAAGTACAGGTCCCCCAGCGACTTGCCGAGCTGCACGCCCGGGTCGCCGGGAGCGGGGCCGGGAGCGGGCCCGAGGGGGCCGAGCTGGCCCAGCGCGGCGGCCTGGCTCACCGACGGAGCTCCCGGCGTGCCGGCGGGAAGGATCAGGGCCAGGGCCAGCGCGATCACCGCCAGCGCACCGACGAGGCTGCCGCCGAAGACCACGCGCCGGCGCGTCTGGACGCGCGCGCTGGGACGCGATGCCTCGATCCGCGCCCGCAGCGATGCCGGAGCGCGTTCCGTGCGGGCAGCGGCGAGGAACTCGGCGACGCGCCGCTCGCGCTCGTAGCGCGCGGTCAGGTCCGGCGAGCTCGCGATCCAAGCGTGCACCTCGTCGCGGCGGGCCGGATCAAGGGTGCCATCGGCGAGCGCGGACACGTCCGCCATCTGCTTGGCAGTGAGTTCGGCTTTATCAGTAGAAGACGACATTACGCTGAGATTAATGACGCTTTGGGGGCTCAATCCTTCCCAATTCGCCGGATCCTGGCTCACGTTTGTTGGTAGCGGCCAGCAACGTATTCATTCAGCATCCGGCCGGCGCTGAACCGCGGTCCAATCGAGCGTAGCGAAGCTCGCATCATGCCCAGCCAGCGGAGGGGCAGACCGTGGTCGTCGCGGTCGTAGAAGGCGGGCAGGACCTGATCGGAGAGCAGGCCGTGAAACGCCGCCGCATCACGCTCATCCTGGACACCATGATCGTTCTGAACCTCGCCCGGCAACGCCCAGCCGTTGCTCCCGTTGTAGCTCTCGGCCCACCAGCCGTCGAGCACACTGAGCTGCAGCCCGCCGTTGACGGCCGACTTCATCCCGCTGGTGCCGCTGGCCTCGAGCGGCGGCCGCGGCAGGTTGAGCCAAACGTCGCAGCCACGCACGAGCCAGGCCGCGGTGGCCAGGTCGTAGTCGTCGAGGAAGACGACGCGCTCACCGATAATGCGCGCGTACTTGAGGCCGAAGAGGTGCTGCAGCGAGCGCTTGGCCTCGTCGTCCTTGGGGTGCGCCTTGCCCGCGAGCACGACCTGCACCGGCCGATCGCCGCCCAAGAGCGCGAGCGTCCACTCGGGATCGCGAGTCAGCAGGTCGAGGCGTTTATACGTGGCCACGCGCCGGGCGAAGCCGAGGGTGAGGACGTCCGGATCGAAGGCCCGCGCGGCGGCGCTCACGTACTCGGGTAGATCGTTGCGCGCGAGCCGGTCGAGGACGCTGCGTTCGCGGATGAGGCCGACCAGCTCGGCGCGCTGGCGGTTGCGCGGATCCCACAGATCGGCGTCGGGAATGCGCTCGACAGGGTCCCACGTCTCGGGCAGTGCTGCGCGCTCATGCCAGGCGTGGCCCAGGTGGCGATCGAGCAGCTCGCGCATCGGCGTGCCGATCCAGGTGGGGATATGCACGCCGTTGGTGACATGGCTGATGGGGACAGCCTCGGCCGCGCGATCGGGCCACAGCGGCTGCCACATCGTCCGCGCGACCTCGCCATGGCGGCGGCTCACCGCGTTGGCCGCTCGGCTGAGCCGCAACGCAGCCTGGGTGACCCCGAACGGCTCATCCGGCGCCTCCGGATGGGTCCGGCCAAGCGCAATCAGCTCTCCAGCTGGGCGACCGAGTTCCTCCGCGTAACCGGCGATAGCCCGTTCGATCTGATCGGCGGGGTAGGCGTCGTTTCCTGCCGGAACCGGCGTGTGGGTGGTGAACACCGTCCTGGAGCGTGCCGACGCGAGCGCGCTGGCCAGCGGCTCGCCGGCGGCCAGGCCGGGCCGGCCGAGCTCGAAGGGAGCTAGCGCCGCATGGCCCTCGTTGAGGTGAAGCGAGCTTGGCTCGAGGCCCATGGCCCGCAGCGCCCTGACTCCCCCCACGCCGAGGAGCACGTACTGGGCCAGTCGCGTATCTGGGTCGGCGTCGTAGAGGCGCGCGGTGATCCAGCGCTGGACGGTGTCATTCTCCGGGGTGTCGGTATCGAGCAGGAACAGGGGAATGCGCCCGACATCCACCCGCCAGATGCGCGCCGTCACCGGCCCCTCGTAGATGGGGACGGTGACCGTCAAGGGGCGTCCATCGGCCCCGGTGACCAGCGCCGCAGGCAGTCGCTGCGGGTCGGTCTCGAGCCAGTATTCATGCTGCCAACCCCCGGCATCGATCCGCTGGCGGAAGTAGCCCTTGCGATACATCAGTCCGACGGCAACCATCGCCAACGCCTGGTCAGAGGCCTCCTTGACGAGATCGCCGGCGAGCGCCCCGAGCCCACCGGCATAGACCGGGAGGGACACGTGGACTCCGTATTCGGCGCAGAAAAAGGCGACCGGATGCGCCGGATCGACCGGACCCGCGGTCGGGCGGCGCAGGTCCAAGTCCAACCGCGCCTCGAGCCCCAGTGCCTGCTCGGTCAGCCCCACCGCGTCGCGCAGCGCCCGGGGCGATACCTCCTGCAGCAAACGCACAGGGTTCTGCAGCGACAGCTCGAACCGCACCGGGTCGATCGAGCGGAACATCTCCGGAGCACCTGGAAGCCACGACCAGCGGTAGTTGAATGCCAGCCGCGCGAGCGGAGCCAGCGGACCGGGCAGGCGCTCGGCGAGCTCCTCGGCGGCACGCTGGACGTCCCTGAGCCCGTCAGTGGGGGTGGCGGTCGAGAGTGGCAAGGTCGAGGATTATCACCGCCTCGGCTACCCTCGCGCGCTTGGCTGGTAACCAAACGCACAGCCACCCGTTGTGACCGCGCCCCGCTTTGGCGTACTCGCCTTCGGCGACTCGATCACCAACGGCGGCGGCGAGCTCCAGTGGGGGGTGGCGCTACAGCCGTGGGCGCTGTGGGTGGCGCGGGCCACGGGGCTGCCCTTTACCAACTACGCCACCGACGGGGCGGACGTCGAAGATGTCGTGCGGTGGCAGATCCCATCCTTCGAGGAGCGCTCCGCCCTTCCCGGCGCCCGCTACCAGCTCGGCTGTCTCTACATCGGGGTCAACGATGTGCGCTCGGCGGACTGGGACGCGGCCCGGTATGAGACCGGCTTGCTACAGGCGCTGCGGTTCGTTCACGGGCGCTGCGACCGCGTGCTAGCTCTCACCGCGCCGCGCGATCTGGGGCGACCACGGGCCGGGGCCAAGGTCGGCGAGCTGAATTCCGTGATCAGCTCCGCGGCGCGTGCCACCGGCGCCCTGATCGTCGCGCTCGACGATTTCGGCGCCCGAAACCTGGTCATGGCCGATCACGTGCACCCCACTGCCTTCGGCCAGATCGTCATCGCCGAGCGGGCACTGTCGGTGCTCGCAAACGACGGCGTGCCGGCGCGCGTGAGCCCGCGGTCGCTGATCCGCTTCGAGACGACATGGGGTGCCCGGCTGAAGAGCGATCTGACCTACGCCTACCGCCACACGAAGGTCAGCGCCTCGGCGACCTGCATGCCAAGGCGAGGCGCCTGACCAGGTTGCGTGGCGGCTCAGCTCACGAGCCGTCCCGCCTCGGCTGTCATCTCCCACAGCCGCCGCGCCATCGAAGCGGTGAGCGCGCCCGGCTCCATCCGCCAGCGCCAGCTCCCTGTGGAGCTGCCGGGTTTGTTCATGCGCGCCTCGCTCCCGAGGCCGAGGACGTCCTGGGCCTGCATCATCGCCACCCTCGCCGGCGAGGCCAGGGCGAGGTGGATCATGGCCCACCACGGCTGACGCTCGCGGATACCGCGCGCGGAAAGCTCGGCGCGCAGCGCAGCGCGTCGCCCCGCGTTCAGCGACTCATACCAGCCCCGCGCGGTGTCGTGATCGTGGGTCCCTGTGTAGACGACGGAGTTCTCGACGTGTCGGCTGGGGGCGTGCGGGCTGTCGGGCTCGGCGGGGTCAAAGGCGAATTGGAGCACCACCATTCCGGGCAGCCCCAGGTCCTCGCGCAGACGATCGACGGCCGGGGTGATCACCCCGAGGTCCTCGGCGACCAGCGGCAGCGAGCCCAGCTCGCGCTCTGCGGCATCGAACAGCGCGCGCCCTGGCCCGCGCTTCCAACGGCCCCTGGCCGCCGTTCGATCTCCCGCCGGCACGGCCCAGTAGGAAACGAAGCCGCGGAAGTGATCGATGCGCGCGATAGCGAACAGCGACATCGTCCGCCGCAGCCGCTCGATCCACCACCAATAGCCCCGCCGACGGAGCGCAGGCCAGTCGTAGAGTGGGTTGCCCCACAGCTGACCGGTGGCCGAATAGCCGTCCGGTGGGGCTCCGGCGACGAGGCCGGCCTGGAACAGCTCGGGGTGCGCACGTTGGTCGACGCTCCCGGGAGCGACATAGATCGCGACGTCGCCGAACATCCGCACGCCCCGCTGCTCCGCGTAGCCGCACAGCTCGCTCCACTCGCGCGCGAAGCGGACCTGGTCGGCCACCGATCCGCGCCCGGCCAGCCGCTCCCAGTCCTCGATCCAGAACGCGTTGGCGTCGCAGAAGCCGGCTATATCCGACGCCGAGACGCGAGCGCGGCGGTCGGCCAGCAGCGCCGGCCAGGCCGCGAAGGCCGAGCGTGCCTTGTACGGCGATCCGTATCGGTCCGGTGGTCCGAGCGGCAGCACCTGCCACCACGACTGGCCGGCCGCCGCGAGCCAGTCGACGAACTCGAACGCGCTCCGGCCGAGACGGCCGTCGGGCAGCGAGGTCAGGTGAAGCTGAACGCCGCTACAACGCGTCAGCGCGGTCGCACGCGGGAGGGCGTTCACAGCTCAGTGTTTACCCGAACTCGTCCTGCGGCTATTTTCGAAGGGACGTGACCGAGCAAACTCGCCAAAACGTGGCCGCCGCGCATTCGCCCCGGCCGCCCGTGAGCCACGCGGCTGCGGGGCGCGTGGTGATTCAGTACCCGACACCGTCGGTCGACGGCGGCCGTTTTCCGGTCAAGCGATGCGTGGGCGACACGATCACCGTCGAGGCCGACGCCTTCCGCGACGGACACGACATCCTGCGCGCGGTGGTGCGCCACCGCGCTCCCGACCGGAGCACCTGGCACGAGTCGGAGATGCAGCGCATCGACGCCCAGCTCGGCGGTGTGCGCTGGGGCGGTTCGTTCGACGTCGATCGCACCGGGCCGTGGGAGTACACCGTCGAGGCGTGGACGGATGTGTTCGGGACGTGGCGCGACGAGCTCGAGCGCAAGCTGGTCGCCGGCCAGCACGATCTCGCCGGCGAGATGTCCGAAGGGACCGTGCTACTCCGCGAGGCGGCCGAGAACGCCCGCTCGGCGGGCGATCGAGCCCTGATCGATCACGCGCTGTCCACGCTCGAGGACGCCACCATCCCCGAGACGGTCAAGCACGACGCCGCGCTCGGGACCGAACTGTTCGCGGCCGTCGAGCGGGTGCAGCCGCGGCGAGACGCCGCAACGCTCCCCCAGCCCATGGTCATCGAGGTCGATCGCGTCCGGGCTCGGTTTGGTGCGTGGTACGAGCTGTTTCCCCGCTCGTGGGGAGGCCTGCGGGGTGTCGAGCAGCAGCTGCCACGCCTAGCCGAGCTCGGCTTCGACGTCGTCTACCTGCCCCCGATTCACCCGATCGGTCATACCAACCGCAAGGGCGTCAATAACTCGCTGATCGCCGGGCCGGACGACCCCGGGTCGCCGTGGGCGATCGGCGATGAGTCCGGCGGCCACGAGGCCGTGCATCCTGAGCTCGGCACGCTCGACGATCTCCGGTCGCTCACCGCGACGGCGGCCGAGCACGGAATTGAGATTGCGCTCGATTTCGCCATTCAGTGCTCCGCCGATCATCCCTGGCTGAGCAAGCATCCCGAGTGGTTTCACCGCCGCCCCGACGGCACGCTCAAGTACGCCGAGAACCCGCCCAAGCGCTACCAGGACATCTACAACGTCAACTGGGACTCGCCCGACTGGCGCGGACTCTGGGACGCACTGCGGACGGTCATGTTCCAGTGGGTGGATTGCGGGGTGAAGGTGTTCCGGGTCGATAACCCGCACACCAAACCTTTCGGGTTCTGGGCCTGGTTGATCGAGCAAATCCACGCTCACGACCGCGACGTCGTCTTCCTCGCCGAGGCATTCACCAAACGCGCGGTGATGCGCCATCTGGGGAAGATCGGGTTCAGCCAGTCCTACACCTACTTCACCTGGAAGAACTCGCGCCACGAGCTCACCGAGTACGTAGCCGAGCTGGCGTACTCGGGCGAGCAGGAGTACTTCCGGCCGAATTTCTTTGCCAACACCCCGGACATCCTGCACGCCTACCTGCAGCACGGTGGCCGGCCGGCCTTCGAGGCGCGACTGGTGTTGGCGGCCACGCTGAGCCCCAGCTATGGGATCTATTCGGGCTATGAGCGCTGCGAGAACGTCGCCGTCCGCGACGGATCGGAGGAGTACCTGAACTCGGAGAAGTACGAGATCAAGGCCCGCACCCTCGATGGTCCGTTGCTGCCACTGATCCAGCGTCTCAACACAGCGCGCCGGGACAACCGGGCGCTGCAGGAGCTATCCAACGTCACCTTCCTCGACACCGCGAACGAGTCATTGATCGCTTATGCCAAGCGTTCCACGGGCAATACGGTTATTACCGTCGTGAACCTCGATCCCCACCAAACTCAGGAGGGGTTGGCCATCGTCCCGGCCAGCCTCGGGCTCGCCCCCAGCTTCAGCGCGCATGACCTGCTGTCCGACGAGCACTTTCAGTGGCGGATCGGGCCCAACTACATCCGTCTCGAGCCCGGCGTCCGCCAGGCGCACGTCATCCGGGTGCGCTCATGAGCGTCGGCCCACCGACCCTCACCCATCTCATCGCGGCCGATCGCCGGAACGACGTGTCCACGGAGGCCGCCGCCGAGGGCGCCGATCAGGCTCAGACCAGGCAATGGTTCGAGGCCGAGCCGCTGTGGTTCAAGCGTGCCGTGTTCTACGAGATCCACATCCGGGGCTTTTTCGATGCCAACGGAGACGGCTCGGGAGACGTGCGCGGCATCACCGAGAAGCTCGACTACCTCCAGTGGCTCGGGATCGACTGCATCTGGTTGCTCCCGTTCTACGAGTCGCCGCTGCGCGATGGGGGCTACGACATCTCCGACTTCACCCGTGTCCACTCCGACTACGGCACCGTCGACGATGTCAAGCAGCTGATCGACGCCGCCCACGCACGGCGTATCCGCGTGATCGCCGACATGGTCATGAACCACACCTCGGCCGAGCACCCGTGGTTTCAGGAGTCGCGGTCGAGCGGCGACTCGCCCAAGCGCGACTGGTACGTGTGGTCGGACACCAACGACCGCTACCCGGACGCGCGGATCATCTTCCTCGACACCGAGCCCTCCAACTGGACCTGGGACCCTGTCGCGGGCGCGTACTACTGGCATCGCTTCTTCTCCCATCAGCCCGACCTCAACTACGACAACCCCGAGGTGCAGGCGGCGATGATCGACGTCCTGCGCTTCTGGTTGGATCTGGGCCTGGACGGCATGCGGCTCGACGCTGTGCCGTACCTGTACGAGCGCGAGGGGACGATCTGCGAGAACCTGGTCGAGACCCACGACTACCTCAAGCGCGTACGCCGGGAGATCGACGCCAAGTACCCCGACCGCGTGCTGCTGGCCGAAGCCAATCAGTGGCCGGCCGACGTCGTCGAGTACTTCGGCGACGGCGACGAATGTCAGATGGCCTTCCACTTTCCCGTCATGCCGCGGATGTTCATGTCGATCCGCCGCGAGGAGGCGGTGCCCATCTACGAGATCCTCGAGCAGACCCCCCACATACCCGACACCGCGCAGTGGGGTCTGTTTCTGCGCAACCACGACGAGCTCACGCTCGAGATGGTCACCGACGAGGAACGCGACTACATGTACAAGGAGTACGCCAAGGACCCGCGGATGAAGCTCAACCTCGGGATCCGCCGCCGCCTGGCGCCGCTGCTCGACAACGGGCGCGACGAGATCGAGCTCATGCACGCGATCCTGTTCTCGCTCCCGGGATCGCCCGTCCTCTACTACGGCGACGAGATCGCGATGGGGGACAACGTCTTCCTCGGCGACCGCGACGGCGTGCGGACGCCGATGCAGTGGTCGGTCGATCGCAACGGAGGCTTTTCGCGGGCCGACTTCGCCCAGCTCTACGCGCCACCGCTGATGGATCCCGTGTACGGCTACCAGGCCGTCAACGTCGAGGCGCAGCTGCGGACCGCCACGTCGCTGCTGCGGTGGATCCACCGCTTCATCTCCCTGCGCAAGGAACACCCGGTGTTCGGCTTCGGGACCTACGAACCGATCGAGCCCTCCAACCCTCGCATCTTCGCCCACATGCGCCGTTTCGAGGATGATCTCGTCCTGTGTGTGCACAACGTCGCGCGTTCCGCCCAGGCCGTGGAGCTTGACCTGAGTGCCTACGAGGGCCGCCATCCGGTCGAGCTGTTCGGGCGCTCGCGCTTCCCCAGGATCGGCGAACTGCCCTACCTGCTGACGCTGGCGCCACGCGGCTTCTACTGGTTCGAGCTCGTCCCGCCGCCCGAGGAGCCGACCGATGGCTGACCGCGTCGAAGTGCCCCTGGCCGAGATCCGCCAGTGCCTCGACGAGGAGAGCTTGCGTGAATGGGTCCAGGCGCAACGCTGGTACGCGTCGAAGTCGCGGGCGGTGACGGGAATCGAGGTGATCGAGGGCATCTCCATGCCCGACGACCCGTCGCTGTTCCTCGCCCTGGTCCAGACGCGCTTCGCGACCGGCACGCACGAGCTGTATCAGCTCCCGCTGACCCTGCGTCCTCGTACCGAGGAACCCGAGCCACGGGCGATCGCTCAGACATCCGATTGGACCGCGCGTGATGCCCTGGATGAGCCGGAGCGGATGCTCGAGCTGGTCCGGTGGATGGAGACGGGCGAGGAGGTCGAGGCGGCGGAAGGTCAGTTCTCATTCCAGCGCGCCGACGACGGGGCCGCGGTGCTCTCACCGGAGCCGGGGGTCCGTGTCATGGGTGTCGAGCAGTCGAATTCATCCGTCGTATTCGACGACCAGCTCGTCCTCAAGGTGTTTCGCAAGCTCGAGCCCGGGATCAACCCCGAGCTCGAGGTGCTCCGGTTCCTGACCTACCGCGGCTTCCCTCACATCGCGCCGCTGCACGGCTGGTACGAGTACGAGGGCCAGGCGCTGTCGGCCACCCTCGGCGTGGCTCAGCTGTTCTTCAGCGACGCCACCGGCGGTTGGGAGCTCGCGCTCGAGGAGATCCAGCGCGACGCCGAGCGCTTCCTCGACCGCATCGGGGCGCTCGGAGCAGTGACGGCCGAGCTTCACAACACGCTGGCCTCGGACGCCTCGGATCCGGCCTTCGCGCCCGAGGAGCCCAGCCAGGAGTCAATCTCGCTGCTGATGGCGACGATCGACGAGGACATCGAGCGCATCTTCCTTCGCCTGCCCGACGACGAGCGCCTGGCCCCGATCGCCGGGCGCGGCCAGGACGTGCGCGAGCGGCTGGCCGCCCGCTCACAGGCTGGCATCGGCGGTCGGGCGATCCGCACCCACGGTGACTACCACCTCGGGCAGACCCTGTATACGCCGCGCGGCTGGGTGATCATCGACTTCGAGGGCGAGCCGGCCCGCGCCCTGCCCGAGCGGCGCCAGAAACGCTCTCCGTTGCGCGATGTGGCCAGCATGCTCCGGTCATTCGCCTACGTGACCTCGGCCGTCGAGATCCAGCGCGGCGGCAAGGCGCCCGGAGACTTCGAACAGCGGGCCCGGGAGCGGTTCCTCGAACACTATTTCGACACCGTCGAGTCGCCGCTGATGCCAGCCGGGGAGGCAGCGATTCGCAACGTGCTGTCGGTCTTCGAGCTCGAGAAAGCCATTTACGAGCTGCAGTACGAACTCGATAACCGGCCCGACTGGGTCGCGATCCCGGTCGCCGGCATCAGCCGTCTACTCGAGTCGGAATGATCGCCGCCACCCAGGAACTTGACACGCTCGTTCGCCGCGAGCATCCCGACCCGCACTCGCTGCTGGGGGCCCACCCGATCGACGACGGTGTGGTCATCCGCGCGCTGCGCCCGACGGCGTGCGAGGTCAGGGCGGAGATCGAAGGCGGACCGACCGTCGAGCTCGAACTGGTCCACCCCGGCGGCGCCTTCGAGGGCGTCGTCCCCGGCGCGGAGCTACCGCTTCGCTACAAACTCGAGGTCGATTACGGCGACGCCGGCACGTTCACGATCGACGATCCCTACGCGTTCACCCCGACGCTGGGCGAGCTCGATCTGCACCTGATCAGCGAGGGCCGCCACGAGGAGCTCTACGAGAAGCTCGGCGCGCACGTGCGCGAGCACGAGACCGTGCTCGGCACCGCTTTCGCGGTGTGGGCTCCGGCGGCACGCGCAGTGAGCGTGGTCGGCGACTTCAACTCGTGGGATGGCCGCCTGCACGCCATGCGCTCGCTCGGCGCCACCGGCATCTGGGAGATGTTCCTCCCGGGCGTCGAGCCCGGGGCGCGCTACAAGTACGAGATCCTCACCGCGGACGGGCAGCTGACGCTGAAGGCGGATCCCTACGCGTTGGAGACCGAGCATCCACCCCAGACCGCGTCGATCGTGTTCAGACCTCGTCACCGGTGGAGCAAGCCCGACCGCGAGTGGCTCACGCGGCGCCGCGATCAGCTTCCGTTGAGCTCACCGGTGTCGATCTACGAGGTTCATCTAGGCTCGTGGCGGCTCAACAGCCTGGAGGGCAACCGGCCGCTGACCTACGTCGAGCTGGCCGACGAGCTCTCCGCTTACGTACAGGACATGGGCTTCACTCACGTCGAGTTGCTGCCGGTGATGGGCCACCCCTTCACCGGCTCGTGGGGCTACCAGGTGACCAGCTACTACGCCCCGACGCCCCGCTACGGCTCGCCGGACCAGTTCCGCGAGTTCGTCGATCGGATGCATGCCAACGGCGTGGGCGTGATCCTCGACTGGGTCCCCGCCCACTTCCCTCGTGACGATTTCGCCCTGGCCCGGTTCGACGGCACCGCCCTGTACGAGCACGCCGACCCGCGCCGCGGAGCGCACCCCGACTGGGGCACGCTGGTCTTCAACTACGGCCGTCACGAGGTCCGCAACTTCCTCATTGCCAACGCTCTATTCTGGCTGCGCGAGTACCACGTGGACGGAATCCGCGTCGATGCTGTGGCCTCGATGCTGTACCTCGACTACTCGCGGCGCGAGGGCGAGTGGATCCCCAACGCATTCGGTGGACGCGAGGACCTCGATGCCGTCGCCTTCCTCAAGCAGTGCAACGAGGTCATCTACGGGCACGAGGCGGGAATCATCTCGGCGGCCGAGGAGTCGACGGCGTGGCCGGGAGTCTCGCGCCCGACCTATCTCGGCGGCCTCGGCTTTGGCTTCAAGTGGAACATGGGCTGGATGCACGACACGCTGGGCTACTTCCAGCAGGACCCGATCTACCGGCGCTACCACCATCACGAACTGACCTTCAGCCTCATGTACGCCTTCAGCGAGCACTTCATCCTGCCGCTGTCCCACGACGAGGTCGTGCACGGCAAGGGATCGCTACTGCACAAGATGCCCGGAGACCGCTGGCAGAAGCTGGCCAACCTCCGCGCGCTGTACGCCTACATGTGGGCTCATCCGGGCAAGAAGCTGCTCTTCATGGGCGGCGAGCTGGCCCAGGAAGCCGAGTGGAGTCACGAACGCTCGCTCGACTGGCACCTGCTCGAGTCGCCCGAGAACGCCGGGATCCAGCGCCTGGTGCGCGATCTCAACCGCCTCTACACAGATGAGCCTGCCCTGTGGGAAGTCGACTCCGACCCGGCGGGCTTCTGGTGGATCGAGCCCAATGACGCCGACAACAACGTAATCGCGTTCGCACGTCAATCGCGCGACGGCGACCGCGTCGTGGTCTTCGTGGCCAACCTGTCTCCGGTTCCGCGGTCCAAGTATCGTCTCGGCCTGCCGCGGTCGTGCCGCTGGCGCGAGAAGATGAACACCGATTCCACCTTCTACGGAGGCAGCGACACCGGCAACCTCGGGGCCGTGCAACCCGAGCCGGTTCCCTGGCACGGGCAGCCTGTGTCGGCCGAGGTGACGATTCCTCCTCTGGCCGCCATCTGGCTCGTGCCCGAGTGATCCAACCTCCTGGGTGGCCCGGGCGATGACGGAGGTGTGGCCGGGGAGCCCGTTTCCCCT
Organism: uncultured Solirubrobacterales bacterium; assembly: GCA_963734775.1. GTDB lineage: Bacteria > Actinomycetota > Thermoleophilia > Solirubrobacterales > Solirubrobacteraceae > Palsa-465. Next base: position 61,603 of record CAVTJE010000004.1, on the reverse strand, counting down.
CGGCGCGACGTGGGATGGCGGTGGGACCAACTTCTCGCTGTTCTCCGAATTCGCCGAGGGCGTCGAGCTGTGCCTGTTCGACGACGACGCCGAGGAGACGCGGATCGAGCTGACCGAGCGCCGGGCGCTCAACTGGCACTGCTATCTCCCCGGCGTGGGTCCCGGCCAACGCTACGGCTACCGCGTCCGCGGCCCCTATGCGCCGACCGAGGGCCACCGCTTCAACTCGGCCAAGCTGCTCATCGACCCGTACGCCAAGGCGATCGAGGGCGTGGTCGACTGGGCCCACGACGCCAACGTGCTCCCCTACGTGCCCGACGGCTCCGACGACGCCGACCTGGAGTTAGACGACGAGGACGACGCCGCCGCGATGCCCAAGTCGATCGTGATCGACGATGCCTTCCTGTGGGAGGGCGATCGGCCCCCGCGGATCCCGTTCGCCCAGACTGTCATCTACGAGACGCACGTCAAAGGGTTCACGATGCGCCACCCGGGCGTGCGCGAGGACCTGCGCGGGACGTTCGCGGGCTTGGCCTCGGACGAGGCAGTCTCCTACCTCACGAGCCTCGGCGTGACCGCGATAGAGCTGCTGCCGGTGCACCACATCTCCGACGAGGCCTTCCTGAGCGAAAACCACCTGCGCAACTACTGGGGCTACAGCACGATCGGCTACCTCGCGCCCCATTCCGAGTACGCGGCGACGGGACGCCGCGGCGAGCAGGTGCGGGAATTCAAGGGGATGGTCAAGGCGCTTCACCGCGCCGGCATCGAGGTGATCCTCGACGTCGTCTACAACCACACCGCGGAGGGCAACCACCTTGGACCCATGTTGGCCTTCAAGGGAGTCGACAACCGCTCGTATTACCGACTCATGCCCGACGACTACCGCCACTACATGGACTTCACCGGCACGGGCAACTCGCTGAACCCGGTGCACCCAAGCGTGCTGCGGCTGATCATGGATTCACTGCGCTACTGGGTGACCGAGTGTCACGTCGACGGCTTCCGCTTCGATCTCGCCTCGGCGCTGGCGCGCGAGCTGTTCGACGTCGATCGGCTGTCGGCGTTCTTCGACGTGATCCACCAGGACCCCGTGCTCTCCCAGGTCAAGCTGATCGCCGAGCCGTGGGACGTCGGCCCGGGCGGCTACCAGGTCGGCAACTTCCCGGTTCTGTGGTCGGAGTGGAATGGCGTCTATCGCGACAGCGTGCGTGACTTCTGGCGCGGCTACTCCACCTGCGGCGAGTTCGCCGAACGACTCTCCGGATCTTCCGATCTCTACGAGGAGGACGGTCGCGAGCCGTTCGCCTCGATCAACTTCATCACCGCCCACGACGGCTTCACCCTTGCCGACCTCGTCTCCTACGAGCACAAGCGCAACGAGGCCAACCTGGAGAACAACCAGGACGGGACCGATGACAACCGATCGTGGAACTGCGGCGCCGAAGGCGCGACCGACGACCCCGTGGTGCTGGCCCTCCGTGCCCGCCAGCAGCGCAATTTCCTCACCACGATGTTCGTCTCGCAGGGCACGCCGATGCTGCTCGGCGGCGACGAGCGGGGCCGCACGCAGTTCGGCAACAACAACGCCTGGTGCCAGGACAACGAGATCTCGTGGTATGGCTGGACCGACCGGCCCGACGCCACCGCGTTGCGCGATTTCACGCGCCGGCTCATCGTGTTGCGCCGCGAACACCCGGTGTTCCGGCGCGAGAGCTTCCTCCGCGGCAAGGAGGTCAAGGGGTCCGGGCTCCCGGATATCTGGTGGTTCCGCCCCGACGGGCTGAAGATGACGCGTCGCGATTGGCAGGACGGCGAGCCCGTCCTGGGGATGTTCCTCAACGGACGGGAGATCACCTACCCGGGTCCGTACGGCGAGGACATCGTCGACGACTCCTTCCTGGTCCTGTTCAACGCCCACCACGAGGACCGGTCGTTCATGCTTCCGCGCCGGCGCTTCGGCGCTCAGTGGTCACTTGAGCTCTCGACAGCCGATCCGGCCGCGGCCGCCGGTAGCGCCCGCTTCGGGGCCCGCACCGAACTACCGGTCACGTCGCGGTCCATCACGATCCTCAAGCGGGTGCAATGAGCGAGCTGCGGGCCACCTACCGCCTGCAGCTGACGCCCGTGTTCGGGTTCGCCGCGGCGCGGGAGCTCGTGCCGTACCTGCGCGACCTCGGGATCTCGCACCTGTACCTGTCGCCGTCGCTGCAGGCGCGCACGGGGTCGGCCCACGGCTACGACGTCGTCGATCCCACGCGGCTGTCGGAGGCGCTGGGTGGCGAGTCGGAATTCCGGGCCCTGGCCGACGCCGTCCGCGGCGCCGGCATGGGCATCGTGCTCGACGTGGTCCCCAATCACATGGCCGCCTCCGACGAGAACCCCTACTGGGCCGACGAGTCGCGGCGGGCGCGCTTCTTCGACCTCGATCCGGCGACCGGCCGCTGGCGGCGGTTCTTCGATATCGACGACCTGGCCGGCGTTCGCCAAGAGGACCCCGAGGTGTTCGCCGAGACGCACAGGCTCGTCCTCTCGCTGGTGCGCGATGGCCTCGTCGACGGCCTGCGCATCGACCACCCCGACGGCCTCGCCGACCCGGCGGGGTATCTGGGCCGGCTGCGCGAGGCCGGCGTCGAGCGTGTGTGGGTCGAGAAGATCCTCGATCCGGGGGAGCGCCTGCGCGACTGGCCGGTGTGCGGGACGGTGGGCTACGAGTTTCTGGGCGACGTGTGCGCGCTGTTCGTCGACCCGACCGGAGAGGCCGAGCTGACGGCGCTGTGGGAGGAGGTCTCAGGGGACCGGCGGCCCTTCGGCGAGGTGGCCGTCGAGGCCAAGCGCGAGCAGGCACGGGGCACGTTCCGGCCCGAGATCGAGCGTCTGCAGCACCTGCACCCGACCCTTGAGCGCGAGGCTCTGGCCGACGCGGTGGCATCGCTACCGGTGTACCGGACCTACGTCCAGCCTGCGGCGGGAACAGCGTCGGCTCAGGATCGCGCCGTGATCGCGCAAGCCGGGCTGGCCCCCGACGTGGCCGCGGCACTGCTGCTCGAGGCACCGGCGCCGCCCGAATTCGTGGTCCGCTTCCAGCAGACCACGCCGCCGGTCATGGCCAAGGGCGTCGAGGACACGGCGTTCTATCGCTACGGACGCCTGCTGGCCCTCAACGATGTGGGCGGCGACCCGAGCCGCTTCGCGATCAGCGTCGAGAAGTTCCATGCCGCCTGCCAGGCCCGGGCGGAGCGCTTCCCGAGCGCCATGCTCACCACCCAGACTCATGACACCAAGCGCTCGGGCGATGTGCGGGCACGCATCGGGGCGCTGGCCGGCGTGGCCGACGAATGGGCGGGTGCGGTGCGCCGGTGGCTGACGATCACCGAGCCGCTGCGCTCCGGCGGGGCGCCCGATGACCTCGAGCGCTACTTCATCTTTCAGACCCTGGCCGGAGCCTGGCCGATCGAGTCCGAGCGCCTCGAGGCGTACATGGAGAAGGCGCTGCGCGAGGCCAAGCGCAACAGCAGCTGGGTCGAGCAGAGCCACGCCTGGGAGGACGCCGTCAAGCGGTTTTGCCGCGGGCTCTACCGCTCCGTGCCGTTCATGGCCGACTTCGAACCGTTCGTCACCCGCCTAGCCGTCCTGGGCGAACGCGCGGCGCTCGGTCAGCTCGTGCTCAAGCTCACGACTCCCGGGATCCCCGACACCTATCAGGGCGATGAGCTGTCCATGCGTGCCCTTGTCGACCCCGACAACCGCCGCCCCGTCGACTGGCACTGGCACGAGGCCATGCTGCGGCGGCTGATGGGGGGCGCGCCCCCAGTCGCCGAAACGATCAAGCTGTTCGTGACCCTGCGCCTGCTAGGCCTGCGTGCACGTAACCCCGAGCCATTCAGCGCCGGGGCCTACGAACCGGTGGCGGCGCCCGACGACGTATGCGCGTTCGTGCGTGGCGGTCAGGTGCTGGTCGCGGTGGGCGTGCGGGCGCGACCCGCCGAGGGCGAGCTCGTGGGGGTGCACGGCCGCTGGCGCAACGTGTTCACGGGTGCCGAGCCGAGCTTCGGCGCCGCGGTCGACGTCTCGACCGTGCTGGGCGCCGAGGGCTTCGCCGTACTCGAACGGATCTGAGCAATAGTCTCTCCTCGATGCCGGCCAGGATCCGCCAGGTCGTAATCGCCGCGCGCGACCTCGACGCCGTCACCGACCGGCTGCGCACGAGCCTCGGCCTGGGTCATCCGTTCGCCGACGAGGCCGTTGACTATTTCGGATTGCGCAATGCCGTATTCGCCCTGGGGGACACGTTCCTCGAGGTCGTCTCGCCGCAACGCGAGGGCACGACGGCCGGACGTCTGCTCGAGCGGCGCGGGAGCGACTGCGGGTACATGGTCATGTTCGAGGTCGATGACCTGGAGGCGGCCCGCCGGCGCGCGGCTGAGGCCGGCGTCCGCGAGGTGTTCGAGGTCTCGTTGCCCGACATCGAGGAGGTCCACCTGCATCCGGCCGACATCGGAGGAGCCATCGTTTCACTGAGCGCGCCCCGGCCGGCAGGCGCGTGGCGTTGGGGCGGGCCCGGCTGGGCGGAGCGATCGGCGCCACTCGTCGTCGCCGGCGCGACGATCGGCGTGCCCGACCCCGACCCCGTACAGGCGCGCTGGGCCACGATCCTCGGCGAGCTTCCCGGGGTGTCGTTCGTGGCCGACCCGGCCGGCGCGGGGCTGATCGAGATCACGGCGATCTCGGCCGAGCCTCGTGCGGCGCTGTCGGTGGGCAGCGTCGGGTTCTCGTTCATTGCTACCGAAGAGGAGCACGTATGACCGACGTCGTCCTGATCGACGTGAGCGACGGCGTGGCACTGATCACGCTCAACCGACCCGACCGCCTCAATGCGTGGAACGCCGAGCTCCAGGTCCGCTACTTCGATCTGCTGGAGGAGTGCGCCCGGCGCGAGGATGTACGTGCGATCGTCGTCACCGGTGCCGGGCGGGGGTTCTGCGCCGGCGCCGACATGCAGAACCTGGAGGCACTGAGCGAGGGTGACGGCCAGCTCAGCCGCGTCGCCGACGACCGCACGGTGGCGTTGCTGCTCGACCTTCCCAAGCCGATCATCGCCGCCATCAACGGCGCCTGCGCAGGGCTGGGACTCGCCATGGCCTTGATGTGCGATCTGCGCTTCGCGGCCACGGAGGCCAAGCTGACGACGGCGTTCGTCCGGCGCGGGCTGATCGCCGAGCACGGCATGTCGTGGATCCTCCCTCGCCTGGTCGGTCCGGCCCGTGCGCTCGATCTGCTCTTCTCGGGACGGGTCGTGCTGGGGGCCGAAGCCGAGACGCTGGGCCTGGTCAACCGAGCCGTGAGCGACGGGCGCGTGGTCGACGAAGCGCTGAGGTACGCGCGCGAGCTGGCCTCGGAGTGCTCGCCCACGAGCATGGCGACGATGAAGCGCCAGGTCTACGGCGACGCCGCCCGCAGCCTCGAGGCCGCCATGGCCGATGCCGACCAGCTCATGCTGGAGTCGCTGAGGAGGGCGGACTTCACCGAGGGCGTCCAGAGCTTCCTCGAGCGGCGATCGCCGCGCTTCGCCCCGCTAGCGCGGTAGGGTTGCCGACCGCGGTATGCGCGTTCTGCTGATCTCTTGGGAGTACCCGCCGGTCATCGAGGGAGGTCTGGGCCGTCATGTGCGCAAGCTCTCCGAGCATCTCGTCGGCGAGGGCGTCGAGGTACATGTCCTCACGCGTGGTGGCGGACACCTGGCAGCCCAGGAGGAGCGCCACGGGGTGATCGTGCATCGCGTACGTGAGCCGGAGTTTCCCAAGGACATCAACGCCTTCGTCGGGTGGGTGGGGACGATGAACTCCGACATGCGCGGGCTCGCGGACGAGCTGTGCGAGCGCTGGCGCTTCGACCTCGTCCACTCCCACGACTGGCTCGTCGCCGGCGCCGCCGAGGCCACGGCGCGCCGTTACCGCCGCCCGTGGGTGACCACGGTTCACGCCACGGAGTTCGGCCGCCACCAGGGCTGGGTGCAGAACCATCCCCAGTCGCACATCCACGCCGTAGAGCGCGGGATGGTCCGGCGCGCCGACCTTGTCATCACGTGCTCGAACTACATGTGCAGCCACGTCACGTCGGTCTTCGGCGTGCCCGCGGGCCGGATCTCGGTCATCCCCAACGGGATTGACCCGCGCGACCTCGAGCCCGTCGTACCCGACTTGCCCGTGCTGCGGCAGCGCTTCGCAGCGCCCGAAGAGCGCCTCGTGCTCCTCGTGGGCCGGCTCGTCTATGAGAAGGGCTTCCACCTCGCCCTCGATGCGCTCGCGCCGGTGATCCGGCGGCTGGGCGCCGTGCGCTTCGTCGTCGCCGGCACCGGCACCGCCGAGGCTGAGCTCAAGCGTCAGGCCGAGCGGCTCAAGCTGATGCGACACGGCACGTTCTTGGGGTGGGTGGGCGATGACATGCTCCACTCGCTCTACCGCGTCGCCGACCTTTGCATCGTCCCCTCGATCTACGAGCCATTTGGACTGGTGGCCCTCGAGGCGATGGCCTCGGGCTGTCTCTGCGTGGTCGCCGACACCGGCGGCCTGCGCGAGGTCGTCCCCGGCGACGGTAGCGTCGGGGTGCGCTTCCCCTCGCGCAATTCAGCCGCGCTCGAGGCCGTGCTCGAGCAGGTGCTCGTCGACGACGATGCCCGGGCCGGGGTCGTGGCCGACGCCCGGGAGCACATTCTCAACTTCGGCTGGCCCGAGGTCGCGCGCCAGACGTGCGGGGTCTACGAGCGGTTGGCGACGACCGCCGTCTCGAGCCGTTAGCTGCGGTTGCCCGGCCGCTTGTTCACCAATCCCTCGAGCTCGTCGATGAGATCGGCGACGCGCTGGGCGACCGGGTGCTCGCCGCCGGCGCCCAGGTGGTCGGCCAGCTGATCGCGAGCGTCGGCGAGGATCTTGCCGAAGCTGTCGTCGGTCTTGACGTAGCCGAGCTCCTCGTCGGAGGGGCGCTCGGGGGCGGCCTTGGCCGCCGCCTCGCGGGCTGCCTGGCGCGCGCGTTCGCGCTTGAGATGGGCTTCGCGGACCTGGCGCTCGAGGTCGGCCAGACGCGAGTCGGCATCGGGGTCGGCCGGTGCCGTACGCGGGGGTGCAGAAGCGCTGCGGCGGCCTCGCCGGCGGCGCACCTCGGCGTAGGCCTCTTGGACCTCCTCGAAGCGCCGGGCCGATTCGGGCGAGCCCCCGTTGTGGTCGGGATGGTGCAGCTGCACCAGCCGGCGGTAGGCGGCCCGGACCTCGGCGTCGGACGCCCCGGGCCTGACGCCGAGCGTCTGGTAGGGGTCGAGGTTCGAGGCTGCCATCCGAGCAAACAGTAAGGGGTTCGGCGCTTAAACCACTGAGGGCCCGGATCGCTCCGGGCCCTCAGAAAACACTCGCCTGTTAGGACGAATTACATCATCCCCGACATGTCGGGCATGCCACCGCCACCGCCACCGGCCGGCTCCTTCTCGGGAACCTCGGCGACGATCGCCTCGGTGGTGAGGATGTTCTTGGCGATCGAGGCCGCGTTCTGCAGCGCCGAGCGCGTGACCATCGCCGGGTCGATGATGCCCGCAGCGACGAGATCGACGATCTCGCCGTTGGCCGCGTTCAGGCCGTGGCCCTTCTTCGCGTGGCGGACATCGTTGACCACGACCGAGCCCTCGAGCCCGGCGTTATCAGCGATCTGACGGAGCGGCTCCTCGAGCGCACGGTGCACGATGCGCGCACCGGTCCGCTCGTCGGCCTCCTCGATGACGTCGATCTTGAGCGCCTTCTGGGCGACCAGCAGAGCGACCCCACCGCCCGGCACGATGCCCTCCTCGAGGGCGGCACGGGTGGCCTGCAGCGCGTCCTCAACGCGATGCTTCTTCTCCTTCATCTCCGTCTCGGTGGCCGCGCCAACCTTGACCACGGCAACGCCGCCGGACAGCTTCGCCAGACGCTCCTGGAGCTTCTCGCGGTCGAAGTCCGAATCGGTCGTCTCGATCTCGGTCTTGATCTGGTTGATCCGGCCCTTGATCGCATCGGACTCACCTGAGCCATCGACGATCGTGGAGGTGTCCTTGGCCACCACCACGCGACGGGCACGACCCAACTGCGAGAGCTGTGTGTTCTCGAGCTTGAGGCCCATCTCCTCGGTGATCACCTCGCCACCGGTGAGGACCGCGATGTCTTCCAGCATCCGCTTACGGCGATCGCCGAAGCCCGGCGCCTTGACAGCCACACCGGTAAACGTGCCGCGCAGCTTGTTGACCACCAGGGTCGCGAGCGACTCGCCCTCGACATCCTCAGCGATGATCAGCAGCGGCTTGCCCGACTGGATGACCTGCTCCAGCACGGGAAGGATGTCCCGAACCGAGCCGATCTTCTGGTTGGCAATGAGGATGTAGGGATCCTCGAGCACCGCCTCCATGCGGTCCTGATCGGTGACCATGTAGGGCGAGATGTAGCCCTTGTCGAACTGCATACCCTCGGTGAACTCGAGGTCCATGCCGAACGTCTGGCCCTCCTCGACGTTGACCACGCCGTCCTTACCGACCTTGTCGATAGCGTCGGCGATCACGTCGCCGATCTCGTCATCACCGGCCGAGATCGTCGCCACGCGAGCGATCTGCTCCTTGCCGGAGATCTCGTTCGACTGCGACTCGATGTTCTTGACGACCTGGTCGACCGCGCGCTCGATGCCGCGCTTCAGCGCCAACGGGTTCGCGCCCGCAGCAACGTTCTTCAGGCCCTGGCGAACGATCGCCTGAGCCAGCACCGTCGCCGTCGTGGTGCCGTCGCCCGCCACATCGTTGGTGGCCGTCGCGACCTCACGCACCAGCTGCGCGCCCTGATTTTGAAAGACGTCCTCGACCTCGATCTCCCGCGCGATGGTTACACCATCGTTGGTGATCGTCGGGGCGCCGAACTTCTTGTCAAGGACGACGTAGCGGCCCTTGGGGCCCAGCGTGACCTTGACGGCGTTGGCTACCGCATCGACGCCCTGCTCGAGCGCCTTGCGGGCCTCCGCCTCGTACTTCAGTTCCTTGTGTGCCATGTGATCTCTAGCTCTCCTGGATTACTGGACCTTCGCCAGTACGTCGGACTCGCGGAGGACGAGCAACTCCTCGCCATCCACCTTAATCTCGGTGCCGCCGTACTTGCTGTAGAGGACCTCGTCGCCCTCGGCGACGTCAAGCGGTACGCGCTTGCCGGTCTCTTCGCTCAGCTTGCCATCACCGACGGCAAGGACCTTGCCCTTCTGGGGCTTCTCCTTGGCGGTATCGGGCAGGACGATGCCACTAACCGTGGTCTCCTCCTCCTCGATTGCCCGCACGATCAAACGATCGCCGAGGGGCTTCAGCTTCATTGATGCAACCTCCAAATGGAAAAGGGATCTTCCGTCCGTGGCACTCGCAGGCTCAGAGTGCCAACTGGCCTGACTATAGCTTGTCGGCGGGGTGATTCAAGGGAAACTTGGCACTCTCGGAAGTGGAGTGCCAGATTTGCGGCGCTGGAATGGTAGCGAAGGCGCTCAGTTCGGCTTGCGCGCTCGTTCGGCTTGCGGCGTCGGGCGCGGGCGACGAACCGGCGGTTGAGTCCAACGATTACCCCAATTATCAGGAGGATCGTTGGACTCGACGGTGCGCAAGCTTTTCGAGGTGCCCCACGTCCCCTTCCCCAGCGCCGTTCCCGAAGCCACTCGCCGCCGGGAGCAACGGGACTGAACGCACCAGCGAGGAACCGGCCAACGACAGCCGCGAAGCTAGTTCTGCGCCGCGCCCAACCCGTGGAGGCGATCGCGCAGCTCGGGTGGGTTTTCGATGATCTGGGAGAAGCGCACGACGGTGACGGTGTCGTCCATCGCAACCTTGCGGTCGTAGATCTGCTCGAGGAAGTGGACCATCTCGTCGACGCGCCGGAACTCGGGATTGTCGTGCTCGATGTCGCGCGGCGAAAGGTCCTTGACGCGCTTGACCTCGACCTGATCGATGACGGCGTAGAAGATCTTCTCGCGGGGCGAGTGCTGATATCCGATCGTGACCAGCACGCAGTCGTTCTTGCGGTACTTGTGGGATTTGTCGCCCAGGCGGATGGTCGCCGTCTTACGGCCGCGGCGGAGCTGGTCGGCGAACACCGACGAATAGAAGTTCAGGACGCGCACCCACGCCAGCCTACAGATCCGGCGCTATTCGCGACAGCGCCCGCGCCATCATGTCCCGCTCGCCCTCATAGGTCAGTGTGCGGCCGGCTTCGCGCAGCGGCATCCACCGGACCTCTTCGATCTCGTGGTCGTGATCGGACACGTCGCCGGAGCGGTAGCGGAAGAGAAAGAAGCGCACGAGCTTGGCCACCTGGCGCGTCCCTCGCTGGTAGTGGTAGCGCACTTCACCCAGCTCTTCGATCAGCTCGGCGTCGATCCCGGTCTCCTCGCGAACCTCGCGGGTGGCTGCCTCCTCCGGGGTCTCGTCGCCGTCGGCGTGTCCCTTGGGGAGTCCCAGGACGCGGTTGCCGGCGGCGTCGCGCTTGACGGGCACGATGACGGCAACCTGGTCGCCCCGGACGACGACCCCGCCGGCGGAGAATTCGCGCTTGATGTCCTCGCGGGCGGCCATCAGCGGCGGCCACTAATAGACGTACCGCTCGAGGGCCGCGGGGTCGTGGACAGTGAGTCTGCCCCGCCCCTGGGTGATGATCCCGGCCCGCTCGAGCACCGCGAGGAAGCGGCTGGCTGACTCGCGGGAGGACCCCGCCAGCTGGGCCAGGTCGGCCTGCGTCGCGGTGATCAGTACGTCCTTGGCGGGCATGCCCTCGGGCGTCGTCAGCGGATCCTGCCCCTCTTCCTCGGCCGCAGCCACGAGCTTGGCCAGCACCGAGGCCACCCGACTCTGGACGGTCTGGAAGGACTGGCGCGCCAGGCGCTCGTTGGTGTCGCGCAGGCGGCGGCCGAGGGCGACGATCAGCTTGACCGCGATGTCCGGGTACTCGCGGAGCAGCCGGCGCATGTCGCCGCCGAGGATCGCGATGGCGTCCATCGGCTCGAGCGTCTCCACCGTGGCCGAGCGGCTCTCGTCGTCGAACATGGCCAGCTCGCCGAAGATGTCGCCGGGTCCGAAGTGGGCCAGCGTCAGCGAGCGACCGTCGGGATGCTCTCTCACCGCCCGGGCGTGACCGGAGCGAACGATGTAGCACGTGTTGCTCTGGTCGCCCTCGTGGAACACGGCCTCGCCGGCGACGAAACTGCGCGGCACGGCCACATCCGCGACCCGAGCCAGATCGTCATCGGCGAGCGCCGCGAACGCAGGCACGCGATGGAGAAGCGCGATCGTGTCCTCACTCGTGGCGGCCACGCAGGGACCAATACCACAAACGGAGGGCTGCGCTATGCCACGTCGAGCGCGTGTTCACGGCGCCGGCGGCGCAGCGCTACGGCGATCCACGCTGCCAGCGCGCCGACGAGAGCGACGGGAAGAAGTACGGCGAGCGAGATCAGCGCGACCCCCGCGGCGATGGTCAGCACCCGTCCCGCGTCGTGGGCCGCCTTGCCGATCGTGAACCCACTCGAGCGACTGTGCGCCACCGGACCGATATAGCCATTGACCTGCACCGACACCTGGCTGTAATTGACCTTGTTGTTGAGCGACCTGATCGCGGCCTCGTCGCGGGCGATCGCATGCTCGGCGTCGTGGATGCGCCCGTTGAGGCTGTCGATCTGCGCCTGCGTGACCGCCTTGGCCAGTTGCGCCAGCAACGACGTACGAAGGGCACGGTCGTCGGCCAGCTGCCGGTTGGCGCTCACAGAGGCGTTGTTGACGTCCTGCGTGGTGTCGGTGCGCGAGGCGACGTGCGCGTAGCGAAGGTTCGACAGCGCGGTCATCGTCGCACCGAGGTTGCCACTGGGGATACTGAGCTGGAACTGGGCGTTGCCGCCGCCCCCGGCCGTCACGGTCGAATTCTTGACGACCCCCTTCTCGCGCCCCACCACATCGAAGACCTGCTGGGCCACGTCCTCGATCCGAGCCGGTGACGCGTTCAGCTGGAGCTGCGCCGCCTGGACGATCTTGCGCCCGTTGGCGGGGGGCTGCGGCGCCTGAGAGGAGCTCGCCGCCGCGCGGGACGCGCTGCTGGCAACAGCCGGGCCGCTCTGGACGTTGGCAGATCCCGTCGAGGGGGCCGACGAAGGGCTCCGAACGCTGGGCGTGGCCGCGCCCGAACCGTCCGTCGTCAACGACACGCCCGAGCTCGATACGCCACCGCCCGACCCCGACGAGAGCACGACGACCGCCACCACCGCGGCCACCGCAGCCGCGCTCAGCCCCGCGAGGGGCGCAAACCAGCGCCGCGGCCGCTTGCCGGCCGGCGGCGCCATAAACCTATTTCGCGCGCGCTCGTCGAGCGTGCTCGCGAACGCATCCGGCACCCGTGGGCGATCGGCCCTCAACAGGAGCGCCAGCTCGGCCAGCTCGGCGTACTCGGGGTCGACAGGCTCGCCGGCCAGCGTGGCATCGATGGCGTCGAGCTGCGCGAGGATCTCGGGATCGACCGGTTCGTCAGTTCGTCTCATTGCAGGCTTTCCTCAACTTGCTCATCACGCGATGAAGCAGCGTGCCGGCGTTCGACTCGCTGACCCCGAGGACCGAGGCGATTTCGGCGTTGCTCAGGCCACCGTGGAACTTGAGCGCGACGAGTTCGCGCTCGCGCGTCGACAGGGACGCCAGCGCCGCGCGGACCGCCGTGCGACGAAGCGCCACGTCGGCGTGATCCGGCACGCCGGCAAAGGAATCATCCGCGGGCTCGCCGACGAGCGCGGCCAACCGCCGGCGCCGGCGGAGCTCGTCGAGCGCCGCATTGCGGGCGATCCCGAACAGCCACGCACGCTCCTCGCCCCGCCGGCGGTCGAACGAGCGACGACGGCGGTAGGCGCGCTCGAAGGCGAGCGCGGTCACGTCCTCGGCGGCGCCGCGATCGCGGAGCAGGGTCATCACGTAGGCATAGACGTCGTCGCGGCTGCACCGGTACAGAGCTTCGAAGCGCTCCCAACTCGAGGGCGCGAGCTCGGCGGTCTCAGTCGGAGCCTCGATCACACCCGTACTACGAAGCTCGCGGAGATCCATCACGCCAGGGCGGCGAACAACCTCGGGTCGTTGGAGATCACGCCGGTGACGCCGAGGGCCTCGAGCGCGCGGATCCGCGGCAGCTCGTCGACCGTCCAGACGTACAGCTCGCCGCCGGCGTCGCGGATGCTGCGGATGAGCCGGGGCGTGATCAGGCGCCAGTGGGCCATCACCGCGTCGCATTCGCCGGCGCGGATCGCGCGCGCGGCCATGTGCGGCATGGCGACTCGCCAGACCTGGAGGGCGCCGTATGCCGGGACCATGGTGAACACCGAGCGAAACGGATCGCGCTTGACCTTGGGCACCGACCAGCCCAGGCGGATTGCGGGCTCCAGGCCGCGCACGGCGGCGAGACTGGAGCGAAACTGACTCGAGATCAGCGTCCGCGCGACCAGGCCGTGGCGGCGCAGCAACTCAACCACCCGCGTCTCGTAGCCGGGAAGCTTCAGGTCGACATCGAGCTCGACCCCGGCGAACTTCTCCCCCGCCAGATGGGCGAGCCCCTCCTCCAGCGTCGGGGCCCCACGCCGAGTGATGTCCTCGTAGTCATGGGCGAGGAACAGCCCGCTGCCGTGCTCCTCGCGCAGAACGTCGAACTCGATCATGTCGACGCCGGCGGCGAGCGCGGCGTCGAAGCTGGCCAGGGTGTTTCCCGGAGCGATGAGATCAGCCCCCTTGTGCCCGACACGCCTTAGCCCTGACATCCCTTACACCAGTATGTCGTGCGATTGGCGTCGCCCTGTCCATGGGCGATTATTCGGGCGCCGCAGCGCGGGCAAGGACGGCCGGAGCGGCGATAGACGCGGGGCTCGATGGCGCGCGGTCCCTCGAGAGCCGAGCGCTGCATGCGGGGCCTCATCGCCTCGACGACGGTCAGCGCCTCGGCGTCGGACACGTCGCGCAAGCGGCGCCACGGATCGACCGCCGCCTCCCAGCAGCCCTCCGACTTCCAGAGGTTCCCGATGCCGGCGACAGTGCGCTGGTCGAGGAGGGCGTCGCCGATCGTCCGGGTCGGGTCGTCGGCGCGCAGGCGCCGCAGGAAGGCGGCGGCGTCGAAACTCGGGCGCCAGCACGTCGGGGCCGAGGGCGGCCAGCCGTTGGTCGAAACGCGAGCGCCCTTCGGTGATCAGCTCGAGCAGCGGTCCGTCGAACTGCACCACCGTGTGGCCGGCGCGCCGGACGACGAGCCACGCGCGACCGGGCGCTCGCGCCCAGCGGCGGCCGTCGCGGTAGACGCCCCAGGTCCCCGTCATGGCCAGGTGCGAGTGGAGCACGAGGTCGCCCTCGAAGCGCAGGAGCAGGTGCTTGCCGTGGGTGTCCACGCGCCTGACTGCGCGGCCGCTCAGGCGGTCGGGCCAGCGGTCGAATTGGTGGCGCGGATGCGGCGTGGCGATCTCGTCCGGTACGTGGCCCTCGAGCACCGGACGGATGCGACTGGCGTGCCAGGCGATCGTGTCCCCCTCGGGCACGGAGCCTCACGCACTCAGGGTCAGCCGACGCGGGCCTTCCTGGAACCCCAGCGCCACGAGCGTCGGGCCATAGGGCGAGCTCATCGCCGGCTCGCCGTCGACCTTTTCCAGCGCCAGTCGTTTGATCGCCCCGCGCTGGACGTGCTCCACCAGCGCGGCGAGGGCCGGCTGCAACCGCTCGTCCTCGCCGTCAACGAGCGTTTGCAGTGCCCGACCGCCACGTTCGAGGAACAGGATCGGCTCGCCCCCGGCCAGGACGACGTAGGCACCCGCAGCGCGGGAGGGCCGGCGAGACTCGTCGCGCGCCGGCCACGGCAGCGTCGCTCCGTACGGTTGGGCAGGGTCGACGGCGGCGAGCACGATCGCCGCCGCTTCGTCCTCGGGCTGGGCGCGCAGCCGCTCGACGGCACCCGGCAGGGCGAACTGGGCACCACCGAGACCCTCGACGAAGTAGCCCCGGCGGGCGACGCCCAGCGTCTCGAGCTGCGAGAGCTCCGAGTAGATGCCCGAGAAGCCGCCGGGGAGGCCCTCGGCCAGCACCTGCTCGCGGGTGAGGATGCCGTAGCGCTCGAGCAGCAGCTCGCCCAGGGCACGGCGCCGCACCGTCGGGTCGACGGCGGCGCGGAACAGCGGCGCGGTCAGCGACCAGCGGCCCTGGACCTGAGCAACCGCACCACCACGTCGACGCGACGCCGCGAAGCGACCGGCTCGGGAGGCACGCTTGCGCTCTCGCTGGGCCCGCGCGAGGGTGAGCCGCGGAGCACGCAGGGGCGCGAACGCATCGTTGGTCGCCTCTCCGGCCCAGACCAGATCCCACAATGCCTCCTGGAGCTCCTCGGGCGCGAGCTCGACGTCGATGAGCAGATCGGTGAAGAAACACGCGCCGGCGGCCAGCCGCTCGCGAACGAGTGCGTGGCCGGGCAATTCGGGCGCGGCGCCCTTGAACGGAGGTGGTCCGAGCGTGCCGATGTCCTCGCGGAAGTACAGCGCGACCCGCCCCGAGTTCCGGCCCAGCGCGCCGGCGCCGATCCACACGACCTCGCCGCTGGCGCACAACTGATCCATCCACGCCGGGGAGTAGGCGCCCACGCGGCGCGGCAGGATCTCGCGCTCCCACATCTCGGCCGGGAGGGCGAGCGCCTGCAGGGGGACGAGCGCCTCGCGCAGCCGGTCGATGCCCGCGCCGGTGGCCGGGTGGCGATCGACCTGCTGCCACGCGGGCATGAAGCGGGCCAGGGCGCGCTGGTCGGCGGGCTCGATCTCCTTGCGCAGCACGGCGAGCGAGGCGCGGCGTAGCCGGCGGAGCACCTCTGGGTGGCACCACTCGCGCTGGCTGCCTCCCGGCCGCAGCTCCCCGCGCACCAGCTCGGAGGCCCGCTCCAGGCTGGCCAGGGCCGGACCGAAGTCGAATCCGTAGCGCTCGCGCAGCTCGCCAGTGGTGAACGGCCCGTGGGTGGCCGCGTAACGGATGGCGATGCGCCCCAGCGGGTCCGGCACCTCCTCGAGGAAGGCGGCCGGCAGTCCGCCCGGGGGCACCACGCCGAGGGCATCGCGGTACAGGCCGGCGTCGGTGGCGTCGATCCAGCGCTCCTCGCCCGCGAGCCGAACCCTGATCGCCCGGCGCTCGCTCTCGAGCTCGCCGAGCATCGCATGCGCATCGACGCCTGCGATCACGCGCTCGGCGACCTCGGTCGCGGTGAGGTCCCCCACCGTCCGCAGCACGTCGTGCAACCCGTCGCGGGTGGCGACCCGGCGGCGGTCGGAGCGGAACTGGAGGTCGTCTTCGACCTCGGCCAGCGCGGCGGGGTCGATCAGGTCGCGCAGCTCCTCCTGGCCGAGCAGCTCGCGCAGCAGGTCGCGGTCGAGCGATAGGGCGGCGGCCCGTCGCTCGGCGTTGGGCGTGTCGCCCTCGTACATGTAGGTGGCCACGTAGTCGAACAGCAGCGAGGAGGCGAAGGGGGACGCGGTGGCGGTCTCGACCTCGACCAGCGTCAGGTCGCGGCGGTGGAGCTTGGTCATCAGGTCGGTCAGACCGGGAACATCGAGCACGTCCCGAAGGCACTCACGGTATGTCTCGAGCACGATGGGGAATTCGCCGTACTTCTTGGCCACCTCGAGCAGCGACTGCGATTTGAGGCGCTGCTGCCACAAGGGCGTCCGCTTGCCCGGCCGCGCCCGCGGGATCAGCAGCGCGCGGGCGGCGTTCTCGCGGAAGCGGGCGCCAAACAGCGCGCTGGCGCCGAGTTCAGCGACCACGCGATCCTCCACCTCGTCGGGCTCGAGCATGACCAGCTCGGCGCCGGGCGGCTCGTCGGCGTCGGGCAGGTGGACGATGATCCCGTCGTCGGACCAGATCGCGTCGGACTCGAGGTCGAGCTCCTCGCGGATGCGGGCGCTGAGCGCCAGCCCCCAGGCCGCGTGCACGCGTCCGCCAAACGGGCTGAGAACGCACAGCCGCCAATCGCCGATCTCGTCGCGGAACCGCTCGATCACGATCGTGCGATCGGAGGGAACCACGCGCGTGGCCGCCTGCTGCTCGCGCAGGAACTGGACCAGATTCGTGGCCGCCCGCTCGTCGAGGTCGTACTCGAGTTCGAGCTCCTCGGGCGCGCGGTCGACCGCCGTACGCGCGAACGCGCCGATCGCCTCCCCCAGCTCCCGCGGGCGTCCGATGCTGTCGCCCTTCCAGAACGGGACGGCACCGGGGAGTCCGGGCGCCGGCGTGACGATCACGCGATCGCGGCCGATTTCCTCGATCCGCCACGTCGTGGCGCCGAGCAGGAACGTCTGACCGGGGCGCGCCTCATAGACCATCTCCTCGTCGAGCTCGCCCACGCGGCGACCGTCGGGGAGCGTCACCATGTACAGACCGCGGTCGGGAATCGTTCCCGCGTTGGTGACCGCGAGCTGCCGTGCCCCGGGGCGGGCGCGCAGGGTGCCCTTGACGCGGTCCCAGATGATTCGGGGGCGGAGTTCGGCGAACTCACTCGACGGGTAGCGGCCGTCGAGCATGTCGAGCACGTTCTCCAGCTGGTTGCGACTGAGCTCGGCGTACGAGTGAGTGCCGGTCACGAGCGCGTACAGGTCGTCGACTGCGACCGGCTCGTCGTCCGGGGCGGCGGCGGCGATCGCGACGATCTGCTGGGCCAGCACGTCGAGCGGATTGCGCGGGACGACCGTGGTCTCGATCGCGCCTTCCCGCATGCGCTTGGCCACGACCGCGCACTCGAGGAGGTCGGCGCGGAACTTGGGGAAGATCCGCCCGCGGCTCGTATCCCCGACCGAGTGGCCGGCGCGGCCGATGCGCTGGAGCCCGCGCGAGACCGACTTCGGCGACTCGACCTGGATGACCAGGTCGACGGCGCCCATATCGATTCCGAGCTCGAGGCTCGAGGTCGCGACGAGACACGGCAGCTCTCCGGCCTTGAGCAGCTCCTCGACCACGAGGCGCTCCTCGCGGGCCAGCGACCCGTGATGGGCACGAGCGATCTCGCGCTCGGCCAGGTCGTTGAGCCGGATGGCCAGCCGCTCGGCGCCGCGCCGGTTGTTGACGAAGATGATCGTCGAATGGTGGGCCTGGACGAGCTCGAGCAGCTCGGGATAGATCGCGGGCCAGATCGAGCGGCGCGTGCTCTCGCCGCCTGCCAGCGGGTCGAGATCGGGCGCTGGCGTTGCATCGGGTTCGACCATCGACTCGACCGGGACATGGATCTTCAGGTCGAGCGGCTTGCGGACGCCGGTGTCGACGATCCGGCACGTGCGGCGCGGGCCGACCATGAAGCGGCCGACTTCCTCGAGCGGATTCTGGGTCGCCGACAGCCCGATGCGCTGGACGTCGCGGCCCGCGGCCCGGGACAGCCGCTCGAGCGTGAGGGCCAGATGGGCTCCCCGCTTCGTGGCGGCGACGGCGTGGATCTCGTCGACGATGCACCACTCGGTGGCGGCGAACAGCTCCTGAGCCCGGCCGGTCAGCATCAGGTACAGGGACTCGGGCGTGGTGATGAGGATGTCGGGCGGCTCGCGGAGCATGGCCTGACGGTCCTTCTGTGGCGTGTCGCCGGTGCGGACGGCGACCTTGAGCTCGGCGCCGATGCCTCTCAGCGGCGCGCGCAGGTTGCGGTCGATGTCGTAGGAGAGCGCCTTGAGGGGCGAGACGTAGACGAGTCGGATTCCCTCGCTGGCGTTGGGTTCGCCGTTGCTGAGGCGGTCGATCCCGTACAGGAAGGCGGCGAGTGTCTTGCCCGAGCCTGTCGGGGCCGAGATGAGGACGTGCTCGCCCGAGGCGATCGCCGGCCAGGCCTGCGTCTGGGCCGGCGTGGGCTCGGCGAAAGCCTTGCCGAACCACTCCCGTGTGGTGGGACTGAACTGCTCCAAGGACACTCCTGTCAGCTTAGGACGTGGGATCCATGAACGCGACCTTTGTCGCGAGCCCGGCGGACTCCCGCAGCGTCGCGATGTGACGACCGGGCTGGACGGCGGGCTTGATCTGGCCGAGGTGTTCGGTGAGCCTCGCGCCCAGCGCCTGCAGGTCGCTGACGATGACCACGAGTCCCCAGAAGCGAGCCGGGCCCGGCGGCGCGGCGCCGGCCTCGACCACCTCCAGGATCGCGGGCCCCAGCCGGCGGAAGCCCTGGCGGAACGAGCCAGCGTCGCGAATACGCCGGAACGGTAGCCCGGCGTCGTCGAACGCGCGTGCGGTGCGATCGAAATTCGGGGTGGCGATGACCACGTGATCGAGGCCGATGGCACCGTTTGGATGTTCGTTGACGGAGCTCACCGGAGACGCGCCCATGACCGGCAGGCCGTCGATCTCGGCCACGGGCGGGTCGAGCTCCCAGGCGACGATGCCCTGGCCGGGCGCGCCCAGCAGCACCTTCACGCCACCGAGATCCATCCGACCGCCGCTGAGGGCGAACCCGAGCGCCTCCCACCGCGCCGCCGAGTCGGCGATCTGCAGGGCGGCCAGGCGATGTCTCGCCGTCACCCGGCCAACCCGTTCGCGCGCGTGAACACGTCGTCGAGCATCGCCTCGGTGAGCCGCCCCGTGAACGTGTTCTGCTGGCTCGGGTGGTAGCAGCCGACCAGCATGTAGCGCTCAAGCTTGACCTCGGCGCCGTGGGCGAACCTGGGGCGCGGCCGCGGCGCCTCGAGCACGCGCAGCGCGACGTCCCACGCGAAGCCGCCCAGGCACACGATCACTCTGAGCTCGCGCAGCAGGACCAGCTCGCTCTCGAGATATGGACGGCAGTTGTCGCGCTCGGCCGGCGTGGGTCGGTTGGCCGGTGGCGCGCATCTGACCGCGGCCGTGATGAAGCAGTTGGTCAGCGATAGCCCGTCGTCGCGGCTCACCGACTCGGGCTGGTTGGCGAAGCCGGCGCGCCACAAAGCGGCGAACAGCCAGTCGCCCGAGCGATCGCCGGTGAAGATCCGACCCGTGCGGTTGCCGCCGTGGGCCGCCGGGGCCAGACCCAGCACGAGGACGCGGGCGCGCGGATCGCCGAAGCCGGGGAGCGGCCGGCCCCAGTATTCCTCGCGCGCGAAGGCGGCGCGCTTGACCCGCGCCACCTCTTCGCGCCAGGCCACCAGCCGGGGACAGCGCCGGCAGTCGATGACCTCGTCTTCAAGCCGCTGCAGGGCTTCGCTCGCGCGCCCACTCACGAGTGGAGTGGGGCGAGCACGCCGCCGATCAACCGGTCGATCACCGGGGCGAGCTCGAACACGTCGGCCGGCTCGCCGAGACGCACCTGGCGCGAGACGAGCTCGGTGATCGCGCCGACGATCGCGTACGCGTCGTGGGGTGAGGAGAAGCGCGGGCTCAGTCCTCGCGCCGCCGCGGCGGCATTCTCGGCGTCGAGGGTCTCGGCGAACTGCTGCATGATCAGGTCGCGCCGGTGGGCCGCCCGGGGGCCGGCGCCGATCGTCTCGACCAGCAGCGTCTGGGCATGGTCGGGGTACCTGGTCAGCGCGGCGAGGAACGCTCGCGTCCCCGCCTTGACGCGATCGGAGGCGCTGCGCGTACCGGCGCCGCGGGCCGCCGCCGCCATCGCCTTGGCCACCCGGCCGGCGGCATCGTCGAAGAGGGCCAGGATGCACTCCTCCTTGTTGGCGAAATGCTCGTAGAACGTCGCCTTGGACATCCCCGCCTGGCGGCTGATCGACTCCGAGCTCGCACCGCCGTAGCCGCGGCGGGCAAACTCGATGGCCGCCGCGTCGAGCAGCCGCTCGCGCTGAAGCGGGAGCCGCACCTCGGGTGGGGGCGCGTGGCGGCCCCGCGCTGCCGGAGTGCCCGCGCTCATCTCATGTCTTGAGCGCCCGGCCGTAGTGGCGCTCGTAGTACTCGCGGTAGGCGCCCGAGCGGATCGGCTCCCACCACCGGGCGCTGTCGCGGTACCAGTGCACTGTCCGCGCCAGCCCGTCCTCGAAGCGGACCTGTGGCTCCCACCCGAGCGCTCGGAGCTTCTCCGACGACAGCGAGTAGCGGCGATCGTGGCCGGGCCGGTCGGTGACGTATTCGATGAGCGAGGGGTCAGCACCGGTGAGCTCGATGATCTGCTTGACGACGGTCAGGTTCTCGCACTCGTCGGGCCCGCCGCAGTTGTACGCCTCGCCGGGCACGCCGTGCTCGAGGACGTGGCCGATCCCGCGATCGAAGTCCTCGACGAACAGCCAGTTACGCACGTTGCCGCCGTCGCCGTAGACGGGAAGGTGATCGCCGGCCAGCGCATTGAGGATCATCAGCGGGATCAGCTTCTCCGGGTACTGGTACGGCCCGTAGTTGTTCGAGCCTCGGCAGATGAGGGTCTCAAGGCCGTAGGTGTGAAAGTAACTCGACACGAGCAGGTCGGCGCCGGTCTTGGTCGCGCTGTACGGACTCGAGGGAGCCAGCGGCGACTCCTCGGTGAACGATCCGGTTTCGATCGAGCCATAGACCTCGTCGGTAGATACCTGGAGGTAGCGAAGGCCTCGCTCGCGCGCCGCCTCCAGCAGCACATGCGTTCCCTGCATGTTGGTGACGATGAACGCCTCGGGTCCGGCGATCGAGCGGTCGACGTGCGTCTCGGCGGCGAAGTTGACGACGGCCTCGCATCCGGCCACGGCATCGGCCACCGCGGCCGGATCCTCGATCGCCCCGTGGACGAAGCGGATCTCGGCGCCGAGATCCTGGAGGTTCTCGCGGCGCCCGGCGTACGTGAGCTTGTCGAGCACGGTGATCTCGTCGCCGTGATCGCGCACGCGCAGACGGACGAAGTTGGAGCCGATGAACCCGGCGCCTCCGCACACGAGCAGCCTCATGTGACGCTGACCGCCGCGGCCAGGTAGTCGGCCAGCCCGGCCTGCCAGGACGGGAGCGCGGGCGCGACCCGGGCACGCTCCGTGCCCAGCACGCTGTATGCGGGGCGGGGAGCGGGGCGACCCAGGTCCTCGGTCCGACCGGGCTTGACCGTGCAGTCCATGCCGGCGCCCTCCACGATCTCGGTGGCGAAGTGAAACCACGAGCACGCCCCGGCGGCGGCCACATGGACGAGTCCTTCGAGACGATCGCCGGCCAGCTCGATCAGGGCCTCGGCCAGATGGCCCGTGAACGTGGGGCAGCCGACCTGGTCGTCGACCACGCTCAGCTCGTCGCGTTCGCCGGCCAGGCGCAGGATCGTGGCGGGAAAGCAGGGCCCGTGGGCGCCGAACAACCAAGCCGTCCGCACGATCGTGTGCGCGTTCGGGGCGCCGTCGGCAACGGCGCGCTCGCCGGCGAGCTTGGAGCCGCCGTACACCGAGCGCGGGCCCGTGGCGTCCGATTCCAGGTACGGCTCGCGCTTGGTCCCGTCGAAGACGTAGTCGCTCGAGACGTGGATCGTCCAGGCGCCGGCCGCGGCCGCCGCCAGCGCCACGTTTCCCGCGCCCAGGCCGTTGACCCTGTAAGCGAGTTTCGATTCGCTTTCGGCGCCGTCGACGTTGGTGTAGGCGGCACAGTTGATGACGACATCGGGGTGCGTGCGTGCGACGGCCTCACCGACGGCAACCGAGTCCGCGATGTCGAGCTCGCGGTGCGCGAGCCCGACGACCTCGTGCTCGGCCCGCCGCGCCACCGCCGTCACGTCGTGGCCGAGCATCCCCGCCGCACCTGTGACCAGCAGGCGCATCCGCTCAGTCGGACCAGAAGTCGGGCACCATCTCGCCGTCTCCGCCCTCGGGCCGGTCCGACCCCACGGCGATCACCTCCATGCCCTCGGGACCGCCCTCGAACGCCCGGACCGTGGCCGGCCCGACTCGCAGCACATCCCACTGCTTGAGGTCGACGACCTCGTCGTTGAGTTTGGCGCGGCCGGATCCGGAGACGACCACGTAGGCCTCCTCCTGTTCGCGGTGCCGGTGGCCGATCGGGCCTCGGTAACCGGCGCCGTAGCGGAAGTAGCTCAGACCGAGGTGTTCGGAGTCCAGGTGCTTGCGGCCAAATCTCGCCTCGATGTCGGGACCGCGCTCGGCGGCCGCATCATCGACGTCCATCAGGTTCTTTTTTGTGAAGTCGGTCATGGCGAGGAGTCTATGACTCGGCCACACGATGGCCAGATTCGGGGCTCGGTGCGAGTGGTAGTGTCGCCGGCATGGGAGAACGAACGAGTTACACACCAGGAACGTTCAGCTGGACCGACCTGACCACCACCAATCAGGAGGCGGCCAAGGCGTTCTACACCGCGCTGTTCGGTTGGGAGGCCGACGACCAACCGATCGGCGAAGACATGGTCTACTCGATGATGACCCTGGGCGGAAAGACGGTCGCGGCGATCTCGCCCCAGCCCCAGCAGCAGCGCGACGCCGGCGTCCCGCCGCTGTGGAACTCCTACATCACGGTGGAGAGCGCCGACCGCGCGGTCGAGCGCGCCAAGGAGCTCAGCGCCACCGTGCACGCGCCCGCCTTCGACGTCTTCGACGCAGGTCGGATGGCCGCGATTCAGGATCCCGGTGGCGCCTACTTCCTCGTCTGGGAACCCAAGGACAACATCGGCGCCTCGCTCGTCAACGCGCACGGGGCCCTGTCCTGGAACGAGCTTGCCTCCGCCGACATGGACGTCTCGGCTCAGTTCTACAAGGACATGTTCGGGTGGGAGACCACGCCGATGGAGGGCAGCCCAATGCCCTACATGGTGGTCAGCAACCAGGGCCGGAGCAACGGCGGAATCCGGCCCGTGATGCCCCCCGACGCCCCGCCGCACTGGCTCGTGTACTTCGGCGCCGACGACCTCGATGCGACGCTGGCCAAGGCGCAGCAGCTCGGCGCCACGCAGCTGGTGCCGGCGACCTCGATCGGACCGGGCACGATTGCGGTTCTGCAGGACCCAGAGGGCGCGGTGTTCGCGCTCTACTCGGGCCAGTATGAGGACTAGCGTGGCCAACCAGTGCGAAGTGGGTTGCTGACGGCGTAGAGCCGCGCGGGCACGGCATACTCGGGCGGGTGCGTAGTCTGGGATTGATCGGCCTGGCCAGTGCTGTGGTGCGTGCTCGGTGGCTGCGGTCAGCAGCGCACGGGCCAGTCGAGCACGCAGGCCCAGGTGTCCTCGGCGACCACCCAGCCCGCCGCTGCCGCGCCGACCGCGCAAGCCCATCCCCAGGCCGTAGAACCGGTGGCGGGCGCCGTGGCGAGCTCCACCGGGCGCTCGTCCCAGGGCCCATCCGTGGTCAGCGTCGGCCCGCCATCCGGCGGCGCCGACTCGGCCGTGCTCGCCCGCCCCGTGTCCGACGCGGTGATCCGCAAGGAGCTGGCCACCAGCGGACTGAACGCCGCCTCGGCCAAGGCAACAATGACGCCAGGCGGGCTCGCGCTGGCCCCGGTGGACGCCCCGGCCGCCGTCCAGGCGGTGATCCTCGCCGGCAACCAGATCGCCAGGCTTCCCTACCGCTTCGGGGGCGGCCACGGCACCTTCCACGACACGGCCTACGACTGCTCGGGCTCGCTCAGCTACGTGCTGGCAGCGGCGGGAATGCTCAACACGACGGTGGTCTCCGGCCAGCTCGAGCACTGGGGCGCGCCCGGGCCGGGCAGGTGGATCACCGTGTACGCCAACGCCGGCCACACATTCATGTACGTGGCGGGGCTGCGGTTCGACACGGTGGCGCTGGCCGAGACGGGGACGCGTTGGTCGACCCGGCCGGCCGACGAGCCCGACCTCAACACCTTCGTGGTCCGGCACTTCCCGGGGCTGTGATGGCTAAGCGGGTGCTCTGCTCGATTAGTTCCGCATAGCGAGCCTTTTCGAGCACGCTCGCGCGCACCGTGGCCCCGACGCTACGCGGCGGCGACCTCGGGCTCGGGGGCGCCGTCGCGCTGGGGGTGGCCGTAGGTGGCGAAGTCACGAGCCCGGACGAGCACGAGCGCCAGGAGCGCCCCCACGAGGGCGACGATCCCCGCGACGAGGAGGATCTCGTTGAGCGCGGTGGCGAAGGAGTCATGAATCGCGGTGGCGGCGGTGACGCGCAGCGATACCGGCGTGTTGCGGATGACCTGCTCTCCCCCGCCTGCGGCCACCGCGTGAGCGATCGTCGCGGCCTTGCCGGCGACGGGCGTGTGCAGCAGCTTGGGCGCCAGGTGGTTCGTGATGCCGCTCTCGAACAGAGCGCCGAGGACGGCGATACCGGTGGCGATGCCCACCTGGCGGAAGGTGTTGTTGACCCCGGCGGCCATCCCGCTCTTTTGCGGCGGCACGACGCCGATCGCCGTCGAGGCAAGGGGCGGGTTGATCAACCCCACGCCGGCCCCGGCGACGATGAAGCCCGGGAGCAGGGCAGTCCAGTGCGAGGTGCCGCTCACGCCGTGCATGAGCAGCAGGCCGATGCCGGTCAGCGCAAGGCCGCCGCTGAGCAGCAACCGGACCGGGACCTTCGATGACAGGTTGCCCGACAGCATGGCGACGAAGAACGAGATCACCGTGAAGGGCAGGAAACGCAACCCAGTCTGGAGGGGCGAGTAGCCCAGCACGGTCTGCAGGTACAGCGTCAGGTACAGGAACATCGAGAACATCGAGGCCGAGACCGAGAAAGCGACCAGCCCGGCGCCGGTGAAGGTGGGCTTGCGGAACAGCGACAGGTCGAGCATCGGGTTCTTGCGCACCGCCTGTGCGACCAGGAATACCGCCATCAGCAGCCCCGAGCCGACGAAGCACGCCACGATCGTCGTGCTGCCCCAGCCCAGTGAATTTCCGCGGATGATCCCGAACACGAGCAGGAACAGCGAGGCGGTGAAGGTGGTGGTGCCGAGCCAGTCGACCTCCTTGCCCTCGGGATCGCGCGACTCGTGGACATTGACGATGGTCAGCGCCACCGCCACCGCGCCGATCGGCACGTTGATCAAGAAGATCGACGGCCAGCCGAAGCTCTCGGTGAGGACGCCGCCGAGCAGCGGCCCGACCGCCGCGGCGACGGAGATCGTCGCCCCCCAGACGCCGAATGCCGTGCCCCGCTCGCGCCCGTGGAACTCCTGCGCCAACAAGGCGAGCGAGGTCGTGTACATGATCGCGCCACCGATGCCCTGACCGGCGCGGGCCAGGATCAGGAACACCGCGCTGGGGGACAGCGCGCACAGCAGCGAGGTACATGCAAACAGGGTCAGGCCGATGCAGAACAGGAGCTTGCGGCCCAGCAGGTCGGCCAGGGAGCCCGCCGTGAGCAGCACCGAGGCCAGGGTCAGCGCGTAGGCGTCGATCACCCATTGGATGTCGGAGAAGCTCGCCTTCAGATCGGTGGCGATCTTGGGCAGCGCGACGTTGACGATGGTGATGTCGAGCAACAGCATGAACGTCGCCACGCAGACGACGATCAGCGTCCACCACTTACGTTCCATTAGCTGCTCATCCTACTGGCCACGTCGCCAGTCTGAACCCCGGGGGCTCGCGCTAAACCCCGGGGCGGTCTGCCGGCGCACGGCCCTCAGGCGCGTCCATAGACCGGAATTGCCGCCCCGCTGGTCGGGCCCGACGCCTCCGAGAGCAGATACGCGATCACGCCGCCGATCTCGGCCGGCTTCACCCACTTGTCGTGGTCGGACTTGGGCATCGACGCCCGGTTGGCCGGCGTGTCGATCACGCTGGGGAGAATCGCGTTGCAGCGAATGCCGTCGCTCTTGTACTCGGCCGCCACGGCGGCCGCGAGCGCAATCACGGCGGCCTTGGAGGAGATGTAGCCCGCCGCGCCCGGGAACGGGTGCAGCGCCGCCCGCGTGCCCACGCATACGATCGAGCCACCTCCGACCTCGATCATCTCCGGCACGGCGGCCGCGATCATCAGGTAGGCGGGGCGGAGGTTGAGCCGGAACTGGGTCTCGAACTCGTCGACCGGCGTCTCGTGAACCCGTCCCCCCATGGCGAAGCCGCCGACCAGGTTGACCAGCCCCCGCAGCGGCGCCGCCTCGGCGCCACAGCCGAGCGTGACCACCGCCGCCACCGCCTCGGGATCGAACAGGTCGGCCCGAACCAGCTCGAGCCCGTCGCGCGGCTTGACCCGCTCGAGCTCGCGCTCGACGATCCATGGCACGATCACGCGCCACCCATCGTCGAGAAGGCGCCCGACGACCGCGGCCCCCAGGCCTCCCGTGCCTCCGGTGACGATCGCCGTGGATTGCATCAGCTGTCCGCGGGCCACTCTATCTTCGTGATGCCATGAAGGTGCAGGAGTTCGCAGACGGTTCTGAGATTGCCCAGGCCCTGCTGGTACGCGAAGCCGAGGCGCGGATCCGCCGAGAGGGCGGCGAATTCCTCAGGTTGAGGCTGGGGGACCGCACCGGGAGCGTGACGGCCATCGTGCGCGAGAACGTGTCCGAGGCCCGCGAGCTGTGCCGGCCCGGTCACGTTGTCCACGCGACCGGCCAGTTCTCGATCCACCCCCGTTACGGCCCGCAGCTCGACGTCCACGGCCTGCGGGCGGCGGCGGCCCACGAATACGCGGCCGGCGAGCTCATCGACGGCCCGGTCCGCGATCTCGAGCAGATGGAGGCTGACCTGCGCGAGCTCATCGCCACCGTCCAGAACCCACATCTGCGCCGGCTGCTCGGCACCATCTTCGGCGAGGGCACGCGCAGCTGGGCGAACTACCGGGACGCCCCGGCAGCCAAGCACTATCACCAGGCGTACCCCCACGGCTTGCTCGAGCATTCCCTGACCGTGGCCCAGGCTGTCGGCGCGATCTCGGCCATCTTCCCTGGCATCGACCGTGACATCGCCGTCACCGGTGCGCTGCTTCACGATGTCGGCAAGCTCGAGGCCTACGACCTCGACGCCGGGGCGATCTCGATGTCCGACCAGGGGCGCCTGTACGGCGAGATCGCCCTCGGCTACTACCAGGTCCGTCGCGCCATCGAGCGCCTCGACGGATTCCCGGCCGACGTCGAGCAGGCTCTGCTGCACATCATCCTCAGCCACCACGGCTCGCTCGAACACGGCAGCCCCGTGGTGCCGTGCACGCGCGAGGCCACGCTCGTGCACATGGTCGACAACCTCGGCGGGCGGCTGGGGAGCTTCGACCGCCTCGAGAGGGGTCTGCCCGTGGGCAGCCAATGGACCCCGTTCGACAAGGGGATCGGCGCGGGCGCGTACTTTGGAGCCCGCCCCGAGGCCGAGCGCGAAGCCGCGTAGGGCCGCCTGCCGCCGGGTTGTAACGCACCTCACGCGGTCCGCTCCAAATCTGCGCAAATTGCGTGTCGACGTTCTGGCCTAGGGTCAGCGGCTGACCCTCCCCAACTACAGTTCAATCTGGGCATGGCGAAAGACACGGAAAAGCTGATCCGTCAGCTGTCGCTGATCTCTTATCTGATGGCCGAGCGGCGCCCCGTGACAGCTCCGGAGATCAGGCGGGACGTCGAGGGCTACAGCGTGATGAACGAGGACGCGTTCGCGCGGCGCTTCTACGCTGACCGCTCCGAGCTCGAGGCACTCGGGATCGTGCTGTCGGTGGAAAAGCCCGTCGACGGCCTGGTCGAGCAGGAGAATTACTCGCTGCCGCCGGAGAACTTCCACCTCCCGGCCATCGAGTTCACCGACGCGGAGCTCGCGGCGCTGAACACCGCGCTACAGCTGCTCGACGGCGAGTTTGCCTACGCCGAGCCGCTGCGACTGGCCCTGCAGCAGATCTCCTGGGGCCGACCGAGCCCGCTCAACTCGCCCGAGCAGCAGACGGTCGCCCTCGGGATCACGGGATCGGCCGGCGGGCACGAGATCTCACAGCGCCTGGCCAAGATCGAGACGGCCATCTTCCGCCGCAAGACAATCGTGTTCGACTACTACACGATGGAGCGCGACGAGGTCGGCGCCCGGCGCGTCGACCCCTACCAGCTCCTGTACCAGGGCGGCCAGTTCTACGTCGTCGGCCGGGCCCACGAGCGCGACGCGATCCGCGTGTTCAGACTGTCGCGCATCCGCGCGAAGGTGGGTTACGCCACCAAGGCCGAACACGACTTCCAGCGCCCGGCGAGCTTCGACCCGCGTGCCTACGCCGACCGCATCGACTGGCAGTTCGGGGCGGCGATCGGCAAGGCCGAGGTGTGGATCGGCAACCGCATCGCCTGGCAGATCGAGCGCCACTTCGGTCGGTATGGCGAGATCCGCCCCGCCGGCGAGGACGGCGACATGGTGTTCGTCACCAGCTACGCCAACGCCCGCCAGCTGATCGCCTGGGTGCTCGGTCTCGGCGAGCACGCGCGGGTCGTGGGCCCGCCCGAGCTGGCGGCCGAGTTGCGCGAGCGCGTCAATCTGCTCATCGAGCGCCACTCCGGCGAGCCCGAGCTGGCCGACACCCTGCCCGAGCCGCCACGGCCACTCGGCGCGGCGAGCGAGCTCGAGGCCGCGCAGGAGACCAACGGGCACCATCCCGAAGCCGCCATCCGTCCCGAGCGCTTCGCCCGACTGGTCACACTGGCCAGCATCCTCATCGACGCCGGCCGCGCGTGCCGCCGGCTCGATGCCGATGTCCTGTGCCGTGAGCTCAAGGTCTCCGAGCAGGAGCTGCGCGAGGACATCTCGGTGCTCAACGTGGTCAACTTCGGCGCCGGCACCTACGTCCTCTACGCCGAGATCGGCGCCGACGGCATGATCGAGGTCGATCCCGAGCCCTACGGAGACTCCTTTGCCCGCCCGGCCCGGTTGCTCCCCGTCGAGGCCAAGGCGCTCGTGGCGGCGATCGACCTGATCGGCGAACACATTCCCGAGGGTTCGCTCGCCTCGGTCCGCGACAAGGTCGTCGGCGCCCTGGGCGAGGACCCGGTTCACGAGGGACTCCAGGTCGCGGCCCCCGGCGGTGACGACGCCGAGATCGCCGCCCAGGTCTCGCGAGCGATCTCGCGGCGCCGGCTGCTCTCGTTCGAGTACTACAAGGAGAACGAGGACGAGTTCTCCACCCGGACGGTCGAGCCGTACGCGTTGATCAACGGTCGCGAGGGCTGGTACGTGGCCAGCTTCGACCCGACGCGCGACAGCGTCCGCCATTTCCGCCTGGACCGGATCAAGTCGGCGACGGTCACCGACGACGAGTTCGAGCCGCGCGACGACGTCGATCCGGCCGCCGACGTCGACGGCTGGCCGCGGACCGGGGAGGTGCCGGCGTCGCGACGGGCGCGCGTGTGGATCTCGCCCGAACGGGCCCGCTGGGCCCGCGAGGAGCGCCGGGTGGTGGCCGAGCTCGAGGACGGTGCGGTCATCGTCGAGCGCGGCTTTGCCGGTATGCGCTATCTGGTCCGCGACGTACTCAAGGAAGCCGGCGACGCCGTCGTGCTCGAGCCCGCCGACGCGCGGGACGCCGTCCGCTCGGCCGCCGAGGGCATCGGCGCCGTGGCGGCC
Organism: uncultured Solirubrobacterales bacterium; assembly: GCA_963734775.1. Lineage (GTDB taxonomy): Bacteria > Actinomycetota > Thermoleophilia > Solirubrobacterales > Solirubrobacteraceae > Palsa-465. The sequence continues at coordinate 31,214 of CAVTJE010000004.1, read as the reverse complement.
GCCACTCGATGAGTCGCCGCGACCAGATCCAGATGACCTCGGCCGAGGTCGAGGAGTTTCTGGGCGCCGAGCGTGTCGTGATGTGCGCCACGAACGGCCCGCGGCGCTGGCCGCACATCATGCCGCTGTGGTACGTGATCCGCGAGGGTGAGATCTGGGGCTGGACATACGCCAAGTCGCAGAAGATCCGAAACCTCGAGCGCGACCCGCGCGCCACGCTTCAGCTCGAGGCGGGGGAGCAGTACGACGAGCTGCGCGGGGTAATGATCGAGACGCGGGCGGTGCATCCATCGCGACCTCGACACCGTCGCCGAGGTCGGCGCCGAGATCTTCCGTCGCTACGGGACGGCCAGCCTCGGACCCGAGTTCCTCGAGGTCGTGCGTGCCCAGGCGGCCAAGCGGGTCGCGCTCCAGTTCGTGCCCGAAAGGCTCGCCAGCTGGGATCACCGCAAGCTCGGCGGGGTCTATTAGGGGCCGTCCCCTGCGGGGGGACGGCCCGGGTGTTGCCCCGGCAGTACCCACTCCCGGGTAGCCTCCCATCCATGGAGGACCTAAAGGGTCTCATCCTCTCCGGTGGCAAGGGCACGAGGCTGCGCCCGATCACCCATACCAGCGCCAAGCAGCTTGTGCCCGTGGCCAACAAGCCCGTCCTGTTCTACGGCATCGAGGCGATGGCTCAGGCGGGGATCGAGGACGTGGGGATCATCATCGCCCCCGAAACCGGGAACGAGATCCGGGCCGCGGCCGGCGACGGCTCGCGCTTCGGGGTCAGGCTGACCTACATCGTCCAGGACGCGCCGCTCGGCCTTGCCCACGCTGTCCTGACCGCCGAGCCGTTCCTCGGCGAGTCGCCGTTCGTGATGTACCTCGGAGACAACCTGCTCCAGGGTGGCATCGAGGACCTCGTGGCCGCCTTCCGCGCGCATCGGCCCGACTCGCTGATCCTGCTCACGCCCGTGCCCGACCCCGACCAATACGGCGTGGCCGAGCTCAAGGACGGCGCCGTGGTGCGCCTGGTCGAGAAGCCGGCCGAGCCCCAGACCAACCTGGCCCTGGTGGGCGTGTACATGTTCACGCCCATCGTGCACGCGGCCGCACGTGCGATCAGCCCGTCGGGCCGGGGCGAGCTCGAGATCACCGACGCAATCCAGCATCTCGTCGATGAAGGCCGTCGCGTCGAGCCCCACATCGTCAACGGGTGGTGGAAGGACACGGGCCGGCTCGACGACATGCTGGCCGCCAACCGGCTCGTGCTCGACACGATCGAGGGCAATGTGGCCGGCGAGCTGATCGAGTCGCAGGTCGATGGCCGTGTGGTCATCGAGGACGGCGCCCGCCTGGAGCGCTCAGCGGTCCGCGGACCAGCGATCATCGGCGCCGGCGCCCGCCTCATCGACTGCTACGTCGGCCCATACACGGCCATCGGCGAGGGGTGCGAGATCCAGGATGCCGAGGTCGAGCACTCGATCCTGCTCGCCGGCTCCTCGGTTCGCGGCCTGGCCGGGCGCATGGAATCCTCGCTGCTGGGCCGGAACGTCAAGATCGGTCGCGACCAGCGCCAGCCGCGGGCCTACCGATTTCTGGTCGGCGACAACTCTGAGATCGGCATCCTCTAGCCAGGCCGTGTAGGGTCAACGCGGCATGGGGGTGGGTTTTTCGTGTGAAGCCACTGGCTGGCGGCTCACGGACGCGACGCGTGCGTGTGCGCTGGTGGTGCTTGGCCTCGCCCTGATCGTGGGGCTCGCCGTTCCCGGCCCCGCCGGTGCCGCGAGCGGGATCCACAAGATCCGCCACGTCGTCGTGATCATGCAGGAGAACCGCTCCTTCGACAATTACTTCGGCACCTTTCCCGGCGCGGACGGGATTCCCATGCGCCACGGCAAACCGAGCGTGTGCCTGCCCGATCCGTTGGCCGGACACTGCATCCGCCCGCACCACGACCCCCACGATGTCGACCTCGGCCAGTGGCACAGCCTGTGGTCCTACTCGATGGACTACGACAACGGCCGCCTGGACGGGTTCGCCCGCACCGGCACCGTCTGCCTGACCGCCGCGGGAAATGCGCCCTGTAAGCCCAACCCGCAGACGGCGATCGAGGCGATGGGCTATCACGACCAGCGCGAGATCCCCAACTACTGGTCCTACGCGAAGCACTTCGTCCTCCAGGACCACATGTTCGAGCCCACTCAGTCGTGGAGCCTCCCCGCCCATCTGTACCTCGTCTCGGAATGGTCCGCGCTGTGCACTGCGCCGGGAGATCCGCTCAGCTGCCACACCGACATCAACACTCCCGACAACCCACCCGACTACGGTCCTCCCCCCCACATTCCGCCGAACTACGCCTGGACAGACCTGACCTGGCTCCTTCACCGCGACAACGTCAGCTGGGGCTACTACGTGAAGAAGGGCCCCGAGCCCGACTGCGAGAACGCCAGTCTGTTCTGCGGCTACAAGGATCAGGATCCCACCACGCCGGGCATCTGGAACCCGCTGCCGTACTTCACCGACGTCCACCAGGATCACCAGCTGGGAGACATTCGCGACACGAGCGCGTTCCTGTCCGAGGCCCGCCGAGGGACGCTCCCCGCCGTGTCCTGGGTCATTCCCAGCGGCGTGGTCAGCGAGCATCCGAGCTCAGCCATCAGCGCCGGCCAGAGCTACGTGACGAACCTGATCGACGCGATCGCCCGCGGGCCTGACTGGAAGAGCACGGCCATCTTCCTGGCCTGGGATGACTGGGGTGGCTTCTACGACAACGTCAGGCCCCCCAACATCGACGGCGCCGGATACGGCTTCCGCGTCCCCGCGATGGTCATCAGCCCCTACGCCCGGCGTCACTACATCGACCACCAGCAGCTCAGCTTCGACGCCTACGCCAAGTTCATCGAGGACGACTTCCTCTCCGGCCAGCGGCTGAATCCGAAGACCGACGGCCGTCCGGATCCCCGGCCCGACGTGCGCGAGGACGCGCCCGGCCTTGGCGATGTGCGCAGGGACTTCAACTTCGACCAGAAGCCGCGGGCGCCGTTCGTCCTTCCGACGAACCCCCAACAACACGGCTGAAGGTCAGCCGTCATCGTCAGCTCGTCGAGCATCGGGGTCTTTGACTGCGACGAGGAGATCTCCCGGATGCGGGCCAGGCGCATCCTCCACCTCCGGTTAGACCAACTGGACTATTTATGCCCGTTGGAGAGCCGGGGAAACAGGCGCGGCGAACTATTCCAGGCGCGCCAGCGGCTTTTCGCCCCAGAAAGATGCCACCGGGTTGGCATTGAAGTTCTCGATCCCGTCGTAACCCTCGGATTCGTACAGGGCCTGTGCTCCCGGCTGCGCGGGGCCGGTGTCGAGGCGCGCGATGTCGTAGCCGAGCTCCCTCGCTCTGGCTTCGAGGGCGTGAAGCAGCGCCCGGCCGACGCCCTGGCCACGGGCCGCGGGGACCACATACATGCGCTTGATCTCGCACGTGCGCGCGTCGAGGCGCTTGACGCCGCCGCAACAGATCGGTTCGGCGCCGCGCCAGCCGACGAGAAACGCTCCGCCCGGGGGGCTCAGCTCGGCCGGCCCGGCGCGCGGCATGTGCTGTCCGTCGAGCTCGAGCCCGTCGTAGAGCGACGCGATCTCCTCGCGCATGGCCGAGGCGAGCACCGCGCCTTCCTCCGGCATCGACGGCACCGTCGCGGAACTCGAGCTCGAGCGGGCGGCTCACTGGTTGCCGAGCTCGGCGATGAGGCCGCTCGGCGTCTCGGACCGGCCGACGTGAATCCGCGGCATCGTCAGGGGCGAGGTGGAGCTTTCGGTGGTCCCCGAGTTGGTCGTGTAGGCCATCGTGTAGCCCGCGGCGTGCACGGCCGCCAGCACGGCGTCGTTGTAGGCACCGAACGGATAGGCGAAGAAGTACACGGGGTGTCCGAGCACGCGTTGCAGAACGGCGCGCGACCCGGCCGTCTCCATCCGCAGCTCGCTTGGAGTGATCTCGCGCAGATCGACGTGGTGCGCGCTGTGATCGCCCACGTCCATGCCGGCGCGGTCGAGCCTGCGAATGGCCTCGGCGCTGACGAACCCGGGCTCGGTCATCCGCCCGGTGATGACGAAGAACGTGGCCACCATGTGGTAGCGCAACAGATCGGGCAGGATCGTCCTCACATCGTCGATATAGCCGTCGTCGACCGAGATGATGATCGGCTTGGACGGCAGCGGCTTGCCGTGGTACAGCGCGTCGAACAGCTGGGCCTGGCTGATCGTGTGATAGCCGTTGTCACGCAGGGCGGCCAGCTCGGCCAGGAAGTTGGCCGGATCGACCTTGAGGTCGGTCAGCCCGACCGCGCTCAGCGGCGCCACCCGATGGTAGGTCAGTACCGGTACGTCGACGGTGCGGGCCGGCGCGCCGGCGGGTGGGATCAGCGCCGGCACGGCACGCTTGGCGACCGGCGGGGCGGTTGCCCCGTTGCCGACGCCGGGCGTGGCGTTGGCATGGTGGCTTTGCGTGCTGGTTGACTGGCTGCTTGCGCCACACCCGGCCATGACCGCGGCCGTCACGGCACAGCAGAGCCACCGGAGCTTGACTCTACGGGGCACCACAGGCTGGCAAGGCTAGCGGGCGCTGGTTACGCTGTCCTGAATGGCGGGTGACGCTGAGGAGCGGTTGCTCAAGGCGTGGCGAGGCGAGATCCTCGCGGGCTCTGTCTACGAGCTGATCGCCCGCCGGATGCCGGGACGCGAAGCCGAGATTCTGCGCCGCATGGCGCAGGCCGAGAGCGGCCATCGCCGGCGCCTGGAGGAGCGCATGCGCGAGCTGGGCATCGCCGTGCCGGACCCCGCCGGCGTGCGCTTACCGCTGTGGCTCCGTCTCCAGGCCAGGATCGCTCCCGTCGATCGCCTGCTCGCCGCACGCGAGGCGGCCGAGGACGAGGAGGTCGACGACCTCTACCGGCGCTCGACCGGCGACCCGGTCACCGACGCGCTGCTGCGCGACATCCGCAAGGACGAGCGTTCGCACTCGATGGCCGTCGAGGAGATCCGCGCCGGTGGGTCTGATGCTGGGGCCCGGACGACCGCCCTGGCCTCGGCCCCGCTGGCCGTTCCGGGGGCGCGCGCTCGTCTCGACCGGATTCTGGGCCGCGAGAAGTGGCACCGCACCGGCGGCGGCTGGATCTCGGGCGCGATCTACGGCGCCAACGACGGGCTGGCCGCGGTGTTCGGGATCGTGGCCGGGGTGTCCGGCGCCACCGGCGGCTCGAGCGCCGTGCTCACCGCCGGGCTATCGGGGGCTATCGCCTCGGCGCTGTCGATGGCCACCGGCGCCTTCCTCGCCGAGCGTTCCGAGGCCGAGGTCCAGGCGGCCAACGTCGAGCGCGAACGCCAGGAGATCGCCGAGCATCCCGAGGAGGAGAGGGAGGAGCTCTCGCTCTTCTACCAGCTCAAGGGGGTCGATGAGCGCACCGCCAACCAGCTCGCCGACCGAATGTCACAGCATCCCGACGCGATGCTGCAGGCGCTCTCGGTCGAGGAGTTCGGCGCCACGCCCGGTGGCGGCGGAGCCGCCACGCAGGCGGCGGCCGCGGCGGGGATCTCGACCGGGCTCGGGGCCATCGTCCCCGTGATCCCGTTCATGATCACCACCGGGACGACGGCGATCATCGCCGCTGCCATCGTCTCGCTGATGGCGCACTTCCTCGTCGGCGCGGCCAAGTCGCTCGTCACCCTGCGCTCATGGTGGTCGGCCGGGCTCGAGATGACCCTGGCCGGCGTGATCGTCGGCGGCGCGACCTACCTGATCGGGCTGGCGCTCCCGACGTGAGGATCAGCCGAGCTCGTCGACCAGCTGTCGGAGCTCGGCGCGCAGCGCCGCCACCTCAGCCTCGAGCGCCTGGATGCGCGGTAGAAGACCGTCGTCAGCCGGGGGCCGCGGCGCCGTGAGGGGCGAGGCGGTGGGGGGCGAGGCGGTGGGGGGCGAGATGGCCGGCTCCGCGTGGACGGATGCGACGCCGTCCGACGCCGCGGCCGCGCCGCCGAGCAGGTGCTCGAAGCGGTCCTCCTTCTGCCCCGGGCGCCTGGCGAGTCGGCGCGCATAACCGCGCTCGATCAGCCGTCCGAGTATGCGCTCGAGCTCGTCGAGCGAGCCTATCTGCGCCATCCGCTCGGACCGCGTCTTCAGCTCGCCGGGCGTCTGGGGGCCGCGGAGCAGCAGCACGGCCAGGACGGCCAGCTCCTCACGGCCGAGGCCGAGCCCGTCCTCGGCCAGATGCCGGTACTTGGTCGCCCGGCTGCCGTGCCCGCTGGCCAGGCGCGCGAGTCCGTACTTGCTCAGACGCTCGGCCGCCTCGCGGACCGTGTGCTCGCCGTAGTCGGTCACGGGATCGCGGTTCGTCGACTGGTTGCAGGCCAACCGCAAGCCGTTGAGCGACAGGGGGTACTGATCGGGCGTTGTCCAGCGCTTCTCGATCAGGCACCCCAGAACCCGCTGCTCGGGCGCGGTCAGCTCGCTGAAGTGCACGCCGCGAGGATAGTGCGCCGGTGTTACGTGGTGCCAAACTTCCCAGCGGTGGCCATCACGTGAGAACACCAGCCCGGACTCAGCCGACGGTGGCGCTGTGATCTCCACCGATGAAGCGCGTGTCATGGCGCTCTCCCTCCCCCGAGCCGTCGAACAGGATCACCACGGCCGTCCGTCCTTCCGGGTCAACGGCCGCATTTTCGCCACCCTGTGGGACGCCGGGCACATGAACGTGATGCTCGACGAGCCAGGCATCCTCACCGCCGTCGAGGCGACACCCGCGGTCTGCTCCGAGGTGTGGTGGGGCAAGCGTCGGGCGGCCGTACGCGTCGACCTGACCGCGGCCGAGCCGGCGCGGCTGGGCGAGCTGCTCGAGGACGCATGGGAGGGCAAGGCGGGGCAGGACGGGCTCCAGACCGGCGGACGCTGAAGACGGGCGGCGACGTGGCGGCGCTCCGCCTCGACCCCGCCCCGGTCCGTCGCACGCCTAAGCCACTACCAGGAGGGTGATCTCGCGCTCCGGCGTGACCGTCCACTCGCCGCGGCGCCAGCGCACGACCGTACCGTCGGCCAGCCGGGCGGCGGCACGGCCTAACCGAGGCTTGCCCCACAGCGTCGCAACCAACGGTCGGTCGCCCTCGGGCACATTCCCAAGGCCCCGGGCCACGTGCTCGCCCGGATAGGTGACGACGATCGAACCGCGCCGTGCCCACACCGGGATGCGCTCCAGCGGCGCCGGCGCCATCACGTCGCCGCCGCCGCGCACCAGCCGGCCCGACCACGTCTCGATCCACTCGCCTCGCGGCAGCGGTGCCTCGCGCTCGCGGGCTCCGTCATCGAGGACGGGCGCGACCCACAGCGACGGTCCGTAGCCGTAGGCGTCCCCGATCGACCAGCCACGGGGGTCGTCGGGGTCGATGAGGCACAGCGGGCGCATCACCGGCAGCCCGGTGCGGGCCGCGGTCGCCGCCGCGGCGCGCACGTAGGGCACGAGCTGCTCGTGCAACAGCGCATAACACCGGTAGAGGTACCCGCTCGCCGGCCAACTCGAACCGCGTTCCGTTCGCCCACGTGTCGACCAGCACCGCGTAGCCCCGGCTCGAGATCAGCCACGGCACCGGCGCGCAGTCGCCCTGGGGAATGCCCCCGGCGGCGAGCATCTCGGGCGGGCAGTCGGGCCCGGTGTAGCGACGGTCGGCGCCGAGTTGAATGTCGCGTCCGCTCTGGTCGAATTGGGTGCCGTGGCGGGCGCCGAGGCCGACGAAGTGCTCCTCCGAGCGCCGGTCCCAGTCGACGCCCAGCCGCATCGGCTCGGTGTCGACCGCGAACTCCAGGCAGATCCGGTCCTCGTCGGGCAGCTCCAGGCGCAGACGGCCGTCCCGATCGCCGCTGAGACGCAGCGAGAACACGACCCCCGTGTCCGAGTCCTCGAGCACCTCGGCCCTCCGTCCGCGCTCCAGTAAAGAGCGCTCCTCGGCGGCGATCACGCCCTCGGTCAAGCGGATGAACTGGTCGCGGACCTCCCCCTCGGCCAGCCAGACACCGCCGGCACGGACGAGTCGGCGCCCGTTACGGCGGATGGTGAGCGAGAAGGGACGAAGGTCGACGGCGACGTGCAGAGAGCCGCGTTGCAGCGCCACCTGCTCGGAGCCGAGGGAGATCGTGGTCGGCACGACGGAGAAGCTTCTCGAATCGAGGGCCAGCTCATTCGTCGTTCACAGAAAGGTCACAGGAGTTGCTCTCGTTCTTCACTGATCACCCTTTTTGCAGGGCAATCCTTGGCGTCATGACAGAGATAAGCCGTGCCGACATGCACGTTCACTCGACAGCATCCGAGCTGTCGAAACTCGGGATCCAACGTTCGCTTCAGCTGCCCGAGTGCGCCACCCCGCCGCAGGAGGTATACGAGCTGGCCAAGCGCCGCGGGATGGACTTCGTGACGATCACCGATCACGACACGCTCGCCGGAGCCCTCGAACTCGAGGAGCTCCCCGACACGTTCATCTCCGAGGAGCTCACAGCGTGGTTCAGAGGTGAGCCTCAGGCCGTGCACGTGCTGTGCTACGGGATCACCGGTGGGGATCACGACTGGCTTCAGGCTCACCGAGGTGACGTCGAGGAGTGCGCGGCTTACCTGCACGAGCGCGAGATCACGGCGGCCCTCGCGCATCCGTTCTACGCCGTCGAGGCGCCGCTTACCCCGCGGCACCGGCGGCGCCTGGCGCAGCTGTTCCCGATCTGGGAGACCCGCAACGGGTCGCGCGCCAAAGAGTTGAACCTGCCGGCGTTCGTCTACATCGAGACCCACGGGGGCACCCCGCTCGGGGGATCGGACGATCACGCCGGAATCGATATCGGGCGCACGTTCACCGAGACACCGCGGGCGGGAACTCCGTCCGAGTTCCTCGCCCACATCCGGGCGGGCCGCGCCGATGCCCATGGCGCCCAGGGGAGCGCGGCCAAGTGGACCCACGCCGCCATGGCCCTGGCCATCCGCGCCCTCGGCGGCGGCGGCGGGGCCTCGCGCCCGCATCCCGCCGCCGTGCTCAAGATCGTCGAGCGGGTCATGCGCGAGGGCGATGCCCGCCACGGAGCGGCGACCGCCGATCTTGGACCCGACGACGCGCTCGCGCTGTTGCGCGCGTGGCTGGCCGCGATGGACCTGGGCTGCGACGAGCGAGAGCTGTTGCACCTGCTCCAGGAGGGCGAGTTGAGCCACCCCGACCTCTATCGCCGAGCCAGGCGGATCCACGAGCGCAGGCTCGGCGCCGCCGTGCACGACATCGTGGCCCAGAGCGAGCGCGGAGTGGTCGACCTGCCCGCGACTGCCTTCGCGCTCTTCGACGCCTGCATCCCGGCCATTCCCTACGCCGCCGCCGGAGCGTTTCTCGGGCGAGAGAAGGCCAAGCTGGCCCGCAGCGACGCCGACCGCCCGCGTGTGGCGCTGGTGGCCGACGGCATCGGCGGCATGCATGGCGTCACGCACACGCTGCAGCAGATCCGCGAGCGCGGCGTCCCCGGATTCGACGTCGAGGTGATCGGCACCGATCCCGATGTGGACCGGCGCCTGAGCGCGGTGGCTGAGCTCGACATTCCCTTCTACCGGGGCCTCGAGATCGGGGTGCCCAGCGTCCCCGCCGTCGTCGACGCACTGAGCGAGGGTCGCTACGACGTCGTCCACGTCTGCGCGCCCGGCCCGGCGGGATTCCAGGCGATGCTCCTGGCCCGTGTGCTCGCGCTGCCGCTCGTTGGCAGCTATCACACCGAGCTGGCCGCCTACGCGGGCCTGCGCAGCGGGAAGGAGGGGATGGAGTCGCTGGCCGCCGCCGCACTGGGGAAGTTCTACGGCGCCTGCGACGTGGTCCTGTCACCGAGCCCGGCCAGCGACGAGCGCCTCGCCGGATTGGGGATCGACCCGGGCAGGATCGGGCGCTGGGACCGCGGGGTCGACCTCCAGCGGTTCGATCCCGCGCTGCGCACCCCCGGCCTGCTGCCCGGAGACATCAACGTGCTCTATGCCGGAAGGCTCACCAAGGAAAAGGGCGTCGACCTGCTGGCGGAGGCGTTCCTGGCCGCGCACTGGCGCGATCCACGCCTTCATCTCGTGCTGGCGGGAGGCGGTCCGGAGGAGGAGCGCTTGCGGGAGCGCCTCGGTGACCGGGCTACGTTTCTCGGGTGGTTGGGTGGGGGCGACCTCGCCCGCGCGTACGCGAGCGCGGACGCGTTCCTGTTCGCGAGCCAGACCGATACGTTTGGCCAAGTCGTGCTCGAGGCGCAGGCCAGCGGCCTGCCGGTTCTCGCCGTCCAGGCGGGCGGGCCATGCTCGCTGATCGAGCATCGCGAATCGGGGCTGCTGGCTCCAGCCGACCCCGACGCGCTCGCGCAGGGGCTCCTCTCCCTCGTGCACGACCCCACGCTGCGAGAGCATCTCCGCCGCACGGGCATCGCGGCCGTCCAGCCGCGCACATGGGAGGCCGCCATCCGGCGGCTCGCCGCTGGCTACTGGGTTGCGCTCGGCCGCCCGCAGCCCGGATTCGACCGCAAGGTCGCGTAGCTTCTCGCCGGTGAGCGCGATTGGCTGCGGCGTTCTGGCGCCATCCAGCGAACAGGAGGGCCAGGCGAACCGCCGAATCCCTCCAGCGTGAGCACCAACCGGCTCGAAGCCTTCTCGGACGGAGTGCTGGCGGTGGCCATCACGCTACTGGTGCTCAACATCCACGTGCCCGACCCGGACACGACCGACAATCTCCTGCACGCGCTGCTCACGCAGTGGCCGGCCTATGTGGCCTACGTGACCTCGTTCATCACGATCGGGATCATCTGGATCAACCACCACGTGATGATCAGCCGGTTGCGTCAGGCAGATCACGCGATCCTGGCCCTGAACCTAATGCTGCTGCTCAGCATCGGCGTGCTGCCGTTCTCCACCGATCTGGCCGCCAGCTACCTCAAGCACGGCAGCGGGCAGCACCTCGCAGTCGCGGTCTTCAGCGGATCGTTCCTCGTCATGTCGATCTTCTTCACCCTGCTCAATCGCCACATCCTCCTGCGCAAGGGTCACTTCCTCGATCCGCCGCTGTCCGACGTCCAGCGGCGCGCCATCCTCACGCGCAGCCTCGCCGGCCTGGTGCCGTACGTGATCGCCACCGCACTCGCGCCCGTGTCGGCGTATCTGTCCGTGTTCATCTGCGCCGCGATCGCCGTGTACTACGCGCTCCCGATCGCCAGCGGGGTGAGCGTGCAGTCGCCTAACTAACCTCGCTCATCGCGGCGACCGGCCCGCGGGCCCACCGGTCCTCGATCTCCTCGGCCGGCGCCGGCGCCCCGAGGTGATAGCCCTGAGCGATGCGACACCCGAGGCGCAGCAATTCCTGCTCCTGCTCCGGCGTCTCCACTCCCTCGACGATGACCACCAACCCGAGCGTGCGGCCAAGGGTGACGATGCCCTCGAGCAGCTCGGCCGCGACCCGGTCGCCGGGAATGCCGTTCATGAACGTGCGGTCGGTCTTGAGCAGCGTGAAAGGCATGGCGCGGAGTCGGGCCAGCGAGCTGTAGCCGGTGCCGAAGTCATCCAGCGAGAGGACGAACCCGGCCTCGCGCAGCGCGTTCAGAGCGGGCATGGCGTCCTCGAGGACGACCGGGCTGGTCTCGGTGATCTCGGCCGCAAGCCGCGTGATGTCGGCTCCATGACGCGCGGCGGCAGCGATCACGTAATCGGCGAAGCCCGGCCGCCTGAGCATGCGGGCGGGAACGTTGAAGCTGATGGGAGGAGAGAATCCGCGATCGGTCCAGCTGGCCAGCTGCCGACAGGTTTCCTCGATCACCCAGTCTCCGATCTCCTCGATCAGCGACGAATGCTCGATGAAGGGCAGGAAAGCCTCGGGCGCCAACAATCCCCGATCGGGATCGCGCCAGCGCAGCAGGGCCTCGAGACCGCCGAGGCGACGGCCGGCGGCGATGTCCAGGACAGGCTGATAGAGGAGCTCGAACTCGCCCCGCGCCAGCGCGCGGCGAGCCCTCAGGGTCGCCTCCAGCTCGAGTACGGAGTGCGGCTCGGGGCGATCGAACAGCGCCATCTGGGCCCGGCCGCGCCGCTTGGCGACGTACATCGCCTGGTCGGCGTGGTCGACCAGTTCGTGATGGCTGAGCGCGTCGATGGGGAAGATGCTCGCCCCCGCCGAGGCGGTGATCTCGAACGAGCACCGGGCGACGTCGAATGGCTCCTGCAGGGCCAGGAGCAGGCGGCGGCTGATCTGCTCCACGGCGCGGCCGGCGGTGTCCTGGTCCCGGGGGAGATCGTCGATCAGAAGCAGGAACTCGTCGCCGCCGTGACGCCCAGCGCTGATGCGGGCATCCCCGACCGATTGCAGCCGGGCGGCGACGAGCGCGAGCAGCTCGTCGCCCGCGGCGTGTCCGAGCGTGTCGTTGACGCGCTTGAAACCGTCGAGATCGATGAACAGCAGCGCCGTGCTGGTGCCCTCACGGAGGCTGCGGCCGAGCGCTGCCTCGATGCGGTCGGCCATGGCGATCCGGTTGGGCAGTCCAGTCAGATAGTCGCGGTAGGCCAGACGCCGCAGTTCGGTCTCGGCACGCGTGTCGAGCGGCTCCTCGGTGGCAGACATGGTGGATCAAAGTGATCGGCACCGGGCGGGCAAAGGACAAGCGCGGCGCCGATTCCTCGACACCTTCGCGAACGCCGCGAGCCGGTCAGCGGCTGAGCTGCATTCGGTGCGCCACCGCCGCGGCCTGGGTGCGGCTGTGGACGCCGAGCTTCGAGAGGATGCGAGATACGTGGACGCTCGCCGTCTTCTCGGCCATGAACAGCGCGTTGCCAATCTGCCGGTTGGTGGCGCCCTCGGCGATCAGGGCCAGGACCTGGCGTTCGCGCGGCGTCAGCCCGAACGGGTCCGCCTCGCCGGCCGGGGATTGTTCGTGCTCGTCGCGCGCCGCCTCGCCCGACAGCTCGAGACGGGCCCGGTCGCGCAGGGTCATCGCCTCGCCCTCGAGCCACTTGGAACCGAGCTCGCGCGCCGCCGCGATGGCCTCGCTCACGGTGGTTGCGGCCGCCTCGCGATCCCCAGCCTCGACCTGGGCCTCGGCCTCGCGCCAGCGAGCGATCGCCGCCGGATAGGGCCGCTGGATCTCGTCCCACTGACCGGCCACCTTGGCCCATAGCCTGGCGTCGTTGCGACCTCGCGCTCTCGCCAGCTCGGCCGCGCCCACAGCGCTGAGCGCGCGCTCGACGGGCCGGCCAGACTCGGCCGCACCGCGAAGTCGCTGAGCGTGGATCCGCGCCCTTGCCACCGCGTCCCGTTCGTCGCGACGCTCGCGCAGGTCCCGCGCGCGCTGGGCCAGGTCGGCTTCGACGCTCGCCCCGACCGCGGAGACCTGGGCAATCCGCATCACGTCGTCGGTACACAGCTCGATGCGGTCGAGTGCGCGCGCCACCGCGGCACGAGCACCCTCCAGGTCGCGGCGACGGCGCAGCAACTCACCGTGCAGCTCGCCGAAGCCACCGATCCATTGCGGCTGCGACGAGTCCGCCACGAGCGGCTCGATCGCCGCCAGACAGCGCTCGGCGACCTCTTCGTCGCCGACGCCGAGGGCGACCTCGGCCTCCTCGAGCTGGCGGAAGATGAGCATGATGCCGATCAGGCGTGAGGGCGGCGGGGTCAGATGACTCCACGCCACGTCCCATTCACCGGCCTCGAAAGCCATCTCGGCGACGGTCAGCATCATCCAGTCGTGGGTGCGTCCGATGCGCCGCGGGATCTCCGACAGACCCTCTTTGGCCACGGCGAACGCATCACGCGTGCGCCCGGCCACGCCCAGCATGTCGGCGAGGTTGGAGTAGGCGTAGCCGAGCCCATCGATGTCATCGGTCTCGCGGGCGATATCGATCGCCTGGCGCAGCTCGCTCAGGCCCTCGTCGACCTGGCCCAGCGCCACCTGCGTCATCCCCAATGTGTTGCGCACCTCGCCCTCACCACAGCGGTCGCCTGCAGCGATCGTCGCACTGAGCGCCTGTCGCCCATCGTCGAGGGCATCGCGAAAGCGGCCGCGGAGAAAACGCGTTCGAGCCACCCAGGCCAGGAGCGACGATCGCTCCTCGTTCGCCTCGTCATCGGGCAGCAGGGCCAGGGCGCGCTGCGCCGTCTGCACGCCCTCGACGCCTCGGCTGAGCGTCCATTGCGCCCGCGCCAGCCTGTGGAGCAGACCGGCGTAGCGCTCCGGATCCCGATCGGCGTCGAGCTCCTCCAACGCGGCTTGGAGAAGCCCCTCGCCCCGTACCGAGTCGCCGCCCATCATGTGGGCGCTCGCAGCCAGCTGGAGCAACCCGGTGTGGTCGGGCTGACTCTCCTTGTCGACATCGGACACCCGCGGCCACAGCTCCAGGGCGCGCTCGGCCAGGTCGGCTGCCTCGCCGTAGGCGCGCGCTTCGCGGGCCGCCACGGCGGCCCGAACCGTCGCCTTCAGCGCCGCGGGCTGATCGCCGGCGGCCGCGTAATGACTGGCGATTGTCGCCGCGCGCTCGACCTCACGGTCCTCCTCCCCACCCGGCGCCTGCTCGTAGTGCCGGGCCAGCTCGAGATGGAGCTCGCCTCGCTCGCCGGGCAATAGGTCGTCGTAGAGCGCCTCGCGGAGCAGGGCATGGCGGAAATAGAACGCGCCGTCCTCACCGCTCATCAGGACCTGCTCGGCGACGGCCTCGCGCAGCGACGTCTGGAGCGCGTCGTGAGCGACGTCCGTGAGCTCGCCCAGCGCTTCCTCGTCGAGGCGGCGGCCAACGGCGATCGCCCGGGCGGCCCGCTGCGCGTCGGGCGAGAGGCGCTCGATCCTGAGCAGGAAGGCGTCGCGCAGGCTCTGTGGGGCGGTGCCGCGACCATCGAGCCCGGCGGCCAGCAGCTCTTCGCTATAGAGCGGGTTGCCCTCGCTGCGAACGAACAGGCGCTCGACGAGCTCGCCCTGAGGAGCCGCGCCGAGAATGTCGGTGAGCGCCTCCGTCAGCTCGTCGCGGTCAAATGGCGAGAGCTCGATGCGGCGCGCCCGATCGAGCCGTTCGAGCTCGGAGACAAGCGGCCGCAGCGGATGGCGCCGGTAGAGCTCATCGCTGCGGTAGCTGAGCAGCAGCATCACCCGCTCCTGGCGCAGGCTGCGGGCGAGAAAGGCGCAGAACGTGCGCGTCGAGCGGTCGGCCCAATGCATGTCCTCCATGATGAGCACGAGCGGCTCCTCCTCGCTGAGGAGATCGAGCAGCTCCATGACGGCTTCGAACAGCTTCAGCTGCGCCGATGCGTCCGGTCGACTGGGCGCCGTCGCGTGCTCGAGACCGGGCAGGAGAGCCGCCAGTTGCGCCCGGCTCCCCGGGCTCAGTGCTTCCAGCGCCGGGTGACGCTCGCGCACCAGTGGTCTGAGCGCGCCGAGCAGCGGCGCGTAGGGCAGCTCGCCATCCGCCTGCTCCACGCTCTCGCCTCGCAGGGCGAGCACCCCACCCACGAGCTGGCGCTCGAACTCGAGCACCAGCCGCGTCTTGCCGACACCTGACTCACCACCCAGTAGTACGACGACGGGCCTGCGGCTGGCCGCGTCACGCAGCGCGAGCTCGAGTTCGGCCAACTCGCCGACCCGACCCACGAAATGACTGCTCGTCAGCCTTGCCCGCATGTCCGAAGTATCGCGTGATGCGACGGCGGGCGGACCCGCGCGGACGGCGCTCCTTGCCTCCGCCCTGGTGGTCGTCGGCGGCACGCCGAAAGTCTTCGATGCGAGTAACGGCGATTCGGTAACTGATGTCGGGATGCACTTGGCGCTCCTCTCGGTGTAATCCATCTGCAATCAGGATGGACTGAGAGACGCCTGCGCACATCGGGAGAACGGAGCGAGTAAGGGGGTCCGACCCCTTACTCGGACCTCAGGCCGGCCTTACCTGCTCAGACGACCTGTTACTCACGTGCGATCGACGCGGGCGCCCATCGGCAGGAAGCTGATCACGCCCAGCTCGGTCAGGCGCTGGCGCAGGGCTTCGTTCTCGGCCCGCGGCTCGGCATCGGGGCTTACGCTGAGCGTGCGCACGGCGCGCTCCTCGGCCAGGCGATCGAACTCCTCCAGCCGGGTGAGGTCCTTGCTCCGAGCTGCGCCC
Source organism: uncultured Solirubrobacterales bacterium (assembly GCA_963734775.1). GTDB lineage: Bacteria > Actinomycetota > Thermoleophilia > Solirubrobacterales > Solirubrobacteraceae > Palsa-465. The sequence continues at coordinate 15,081 of CAVTJE010000004.1, read as the reverse complement.
GCGAGGTCTGGTGGGCGGACGTACCAGAGCTCGGCCTGCTCGTGCCGCGAGGTCAGGGCCCGGGCCAGGGGGTACTGGAGGGGACGGTAGATCACAAGAACCCGGGGAACGCCGGGAAAGCGCAGACGCCGAGCCTGGCGAGCCGCCAAGGCCTCGGCCACCCCGGGACGGACGCGTGCTCGGCGTGGCTCGACCGCGACCACCCGCTCGATCTCCAGCAGGTCGCGCGCGTGAGCAGCGAGCTCGAACTCCTCCAACCGGGCCGGAAGCAGCAGCACGGCAAGCGGATCATCCATCGCGTAGTGACGGTAGCGCGGACGTCGCGTTCAGGGGGTCGGGCCGCGCGGGGCCGAGGCGAGCGTCGCGATCGCCACGGCTCGAGCCAGCGGCAGAATGGCCGGACCGTGGTGCGAGCTCCGCTTGACGGTGACGGTCACGTAGCTGCCGCCGCGGGTCTCGGTTCCGTTCGTGGTGACCAGCTGGTGCTCGGGCGGGAGCCATGCCGCGTTGCCCGACATGCCGTCGACGGGCTGCGGCATGGCCGAGGCGTCGTGAACGCTGCCAGGGCCGAAGGCCTGCGCCTGGTGGACGACCGTGGTGTCGTACTGCGTCCAGGCCACCGGGGAGGCCTGGGCAATCACGTCGAGGTGAATTCCGTCGCTCGAGAGCAGGCATTCCACGTTGGCCGGATCGGAACTGGCGATGCGAAGGTGAACCCGACCTCCCTGGACGCCGCCGGCGGCGCGCTGCGCCAACCCGCAGACGCGCTGCGCCACCGGGACCTTGGACTGGGCGGTCCTCGACGCCGAATGGGAGGAGCCGCCGCACGCCGACGCGGCTGCGCAGCACAGCGCCAGGATGAGCGCCGAGCCGCACCGCGCGAAGATCATTCGCCGGCTGCGCCGGCCTGCGCGGCCGCCTCCTCGTCACCCGGCATCTGCTCACCTGCCGTCAGGGGGCTGAGGGCGGACCGCTTCGTCGCTGAGACCTCGCTGGCCTCGACGTTGAGCGGGTGGTGGCACGCAGCGAGGTGGCCGCCGGAATACTCGGCCAACGGTGGCTCGACCTGGCGGCAGATCTCTGTCGCGTGCGGACAGCGCGTGTGGAACCTGCAGCCGGGCGGCGGGTTGATGGGATTGGGCGGCTCGCCGCTGATGACCATCCGTTCACGGGCCCGATTCTCCTTCGGGTCGGGGATCGGGATCGCGGACAGCAACGCCTCGGTGTAGGGATGAATGGGCTTGTCGTAGAGCTCTCGGCCCGCCGAGAGCTCCATGATCTTTCCGAGGTACATCACAGCGATCCGGTCCGACACGTGGCGGACCACGGCTAGGTCGTGGGCGATGAACATGTACGAGAGCCCGAACTCGTCCTGGAGATCGTCGAGCAGATTGACGACCTGGGCCTGGATCGACACGTCGAGGGCCGATACCGGCTCGTCGAGCACGATCAGCCGTGGATTGACAGCCAGCGCCCGCGCCACACCGATTCGCTGGCGCTGCCCGCCGGAGAACTCGTGGGGGAACCGGTTGATGTGCTCGGGGTTCAGGCCCACCCGCTCCAGCAGCTCACGCACGCGCTCGTCGACGCCGTCGATGCCGTGCAGGCGCATCGGCGTGCCCACGATCTGACCCACCCGCTTGCGCGGGTTGAGCGACGACACAGGATCCTGGAAGACGAGCTGCGCCTCGCGGTGGATCGGCTGAAGCTGGCGGCGGCCGAGGTGGGTGATGTCCCGATTGCGATAGCGCAGCGTCCCCGCGGTCGGCTCGAGCAGCCGCACCACGCAGCGCGCCAGGGTGCTCTTCCCGCACCCCGACTCTCCCACGATCCCCAGCGTCTCGCCTTCGCGCAGCGCCAACGACACATCATCAACCGCGTGTACGTACCCGATCGTGCGATCCATGAGGACGCCCTTCTTGACCGGGAAGTAGAGCTGGAGGTGCTCGATCTCGACGAGCGGCTCGGCCCCTCCCGTGAGGGCCTTCTCGGCCTGCCTCAGGTCCTCGGCGCTGCCGTTCTGATCGCTCATGCGACGATCTTTCCCTCCGCCGTGGCCAGGCCGATCTGCCCGGCGACCGTGCGCCGTTCGCGCTTGTCGGCAACCTCGAGCCAGCAGCGGTCGACGTGCTCGGGCGCCTCCGGCAGGTGCGACTCGAGGGCCGGGATCTCGATGCACCGGTCAAATGCGTGCGGGCAACGGGGCCGGAAGTGACAGCCGCTGGGCGGATTGACCAGCGACGGCGGGAGCCCTGGAATCGCCGGCAGCCGCTTGGGGCCCTCACGGTCCATCCGCGTGACCGATCCGAGCAGCCCCCACGTGTATGGGTGTTGCGGGTCGTAGAACACCTCGTCGAGCGTTCCGTGCTCGACGACGCGGCCGGCGTACATCACCATGACGCGGTCGGCGATGTCGGCCACCACGCCGAGGTCGTGGGTGACGAAGATCACGCCGGAATCGCTCTCCTGGCTTAGCTGCTTCATCTCGGTCAGGATCTGCGCCTGGACCGTAACGTCGAGTGCCGTGGTGGGCTCGTCGGCGATCAGCACGCTGGGCGAAAGGCTGAGTGCCATCGCGATCATCGCTCGCTGACGCATCCCGCCGGAGAACTCGTGCGGGAACGCCCGTGCTCGCTGGCGCGCGTTGGGGATGCCGACTCGTTGCATCAGCTCGATGGCGCGATCGAGCGCCTCCGCCTTGGAGATCTTCTCGTGGGCGCGGATCATCTCGGCGATCTGATCTCCGATGCGCATCACCGGGCTCAGCGACGAGATCGGATCCTGGAAGATCATCGCGATCTCCGCCCCACGGATCCCCTCCAATTCTTCCTCCGATGCGGTGACCAGCTCCCGGCCGGTGAGCTTGGCGGATCCGGCAAAGCGCGAGTTCGCTCCGCGGGTAAGCCCCATCAGGGTCATCACCGTCACCGATTTGCCCGAGCCGGACTCCCCGACGATCGCCAGCACCTCGCCGCGGTCGAGCGTGAACGAGACGGTGTCGACCGCGCGGACGACACCGTCCTCGGTGGCAAACGACACCTGCAGGTCGTCGACCTCGAGTAGACGCTCAGCCATCAGCCGGTGAGTCTGACCCGCGGATCGAGCGATGCGTAGATGACGTCGGAGAGAGCGCCAAACAGCACCACGAAGAAGGCTGTGAACATGGAGCCCACGAGGATCGGCGGCACGTCGAGGTTGCCGATCGCGCTGGCCTCGTACTGACCCACGCCGGGCAGGTTGAAGATCGTCTCGGTAACCAGCGCCGCGCCACCGATCAGGGTGGCGAAATCCAGCCCGAACATCGTAATGATCGGCATGAGCGAGTTCCGCAGGACATGGCGCCTGAACACGCGCTTCTGCGATGAGACCCTTGGCCTTGGCCGTGCGCACGAAGTCCTCGTTCACCATGTCGAGAAGGTTCGAGCGCAGGACGCGCGAGTAGAACCCGATCGACAGCACGGCGATCGCGATCCAAGGCAGGATCAGGTGATAGGCCCACTGCGCCGGATCGCTGAGTCCGACGTACCCGGTGTTGGGAAACCAGGTCAGCTTGAACGCGAACACGTACAAGAGCAGCGCGGCTAACAGAAACACCGGTATCGACACACCGAGGATCGCGGCCACCATCAGTGACCGGTCGATTAATCGCCCGACTCTCAGCGCACTGATCGAGCCCAGGACGATCGACACCAGGAGCCAGATGATCGCCGCCGGCACCACCAGCGAGAGGGTCACGGGGAACCGCTGGCGGAACTGGTCGACGACGTTGAGGTCGTCCTGATAGTCGATCACCTGCCCGGTGAAGATCAGCTTCATCGTGTTCGCGTACTGGACGTAGAACGGCTTGTCGAAACCGAACTTGCGGCTCACCTCGGCCACCGTCGCCGGCGTGGCGTTGCGCCCGGCGATCGCCCGCGCCGGGTTGTAGCTCGGGATGATCTCGAAGATTCCGAACACGACCACCGAGGTGGCGAACAGCAGCGCGATCGCCGACAGCGACCGGCGGACGATGAAGCGCGACATCAGGTCTTGATCCGCACTTGCGCGCGGGGATCGAGGGCATCGCGTACGCCGTCACCGAGCACGTTGATGCTGAGCACGGTGAGCACCAGCATGGCCCCAGGGATGAGGGCGAGGTGCGGCGCGGTCTGAATCTGCTGAATCCCGTCTGAGATCAGCGTGCCCCACGAAGCGTTCGGAGCCTGTACCCCGGCTCCCAGGAAGGACAGATAGGCCTCGAGCAGGATCGCGTAGGCCAGCATCATCGGGACGAACACGATGATCGTCGACATCGCGTTGGGAAGGATCTCCGAGAACATCACCCGCCAGGGCCCCATCCCCTGGACCCGCGCGGCGTCGACGAAGTCCATCTCGCGCAGACGCAGCACCTCGCCCCGGATCGGCTTGCCCAGGTAGGGCACGTAGATCACCCCGATGATCAGGGCGGGGATGAGCAGCGAATTTCCCTTGATCGGACCGATTCCTCCCAGCGCCAGCGCCGTGCCCACGGCGACGCCGAGGATCACCGGCGGGAACGACCAGATCAACTCCATCAGCGGTCGTAGCAGGGCGTCGACCGGGCCGCGGAAGTAGCCACACAGCAGACCGAGCAGCGTGCCGAAGAAGATGATGATTATGGTGGCGATGCCGCCGATGAACAGCGAGTTGCGCCCTCCGTAGAGCATCCGCACGGCGAGGTCGCGGCCGTTGAAGTCGGCCCCGAAGAGGTAGTGGCTGGTGAACGTCGGCCCGATCGGCACGCCCTGCACCGAGACGATGTTGACCTGCTTGCCACCCTCGTTGATGGTGCCCGTGACGTTGTTGGTGTTGGGGCCGATATGGGCGATGTGCTTGGCGTACACCGGAGCCAGCAGACACACCACGACGATCAGCACGAATAGAGCGCCGAACGCCAGCGCCGTCTTATTGCGGCGCAGTCGCCGCAGGGCTAGGCGATAGGGCCCTATCCCTACCAGCGGGGCGCCGGTGGCATCGGTTCCAGGAGGGGCGGGCGGCGCTTCGGTTACGGCTGCCGCGCCGCCGCCGCCTACTGGATCCACCGAGGCGTCCGTCATTGGCGACTCCGTGTCCGCTCGCTCATGGCGGGGAATTGCGTCTGGCGACATCGCGCGTTCATGGTGAGCTTACCGCCGCGGGGGAAGCAGCGGCTGCAGAAAGGAGCTTCCCCCTTTCTGCAGCCGATAACCCTCCTACTTGAGCGCCAGGCTCGTCATGTCGGTCTGGTACTCAACCGACATCACGCCGGCCTGGAAGTTCAGCCGACTGGAATAGAACTTCGGGAACTCCTCATGGCCATAAGCCGCGTAGTAGCCCTTGTTCACGGCGTACTGATCCAGCGACTGCCACTGGCTGGCCACCGAATCGGGCGGATGCTTCTGCAGGTCGGCCAGCTGCGAGTTGTAATGCGGGTCGTTGACGTACCCGTAGTTGAGCGATGAACCGGCATTGCCGGCGAACAGCTGCATGAAGTCCCACGGGTTCGGGAAGTCCTGCACCCAATCGCCGAACCCAGTTTGCGGCTTCAGCGTGGGCGCCCCGATCGTGGTGAAGTACACGCCCGAGTTGACGACCTTCTCCGTTGCCTTGAATCCGAGCGAGTTCAGCACGCTGGTGTAGTAGTCCAGCCACTGTCTGCGCGGGCTCCGCTCCTCGCCGTACACGGTGACCGCGGTGCCCTTCATCCCCGACTTGGTCATCAGCTGCTTGGCCAGCGCCATGTTCGGCGGCCCGGTCGGGCTATGGAACGGGCAGCTCGACGGGCTCGAGTGGCCGACGATCCCGGTCGGGATCAGGTGGCAGTCCTCGGCCAGGAAACCGCTGTCCAGCCTGGACAGTGCCCGCAGGTCGAGCGCCGCGAGCACCGCCTGGCGGGCGTCGACGTTGTTGAACGGCTTCTTGTTGACCCCGAACCAGAAGTAGTAGGTCGAGTTGGTCGGGATCGGCGCGTAGCGATCGCTGGCCTGGGACTGCACCTGACCGAGGATCGACGCCGGCAACGTGTCGCCGGGGTCGAACACGTCCGCCTGGTTGTTCAGCACCTGTTCAGCGTCCGCCGTCACGTTGGAGTTGACGTTGAAGACGATTTTGTCGGCGTGGCCCTTCGGGATGCCCGGCACGTCGAATTTCGGGTTCTTGATCAACGTGTACGAGTGACCGGCGCTGATCGGGCCCCACTTGTACGGCCCGTCACCGATCGTGCCCGTGCTGGCCAGGTTCTTCATCGGCGTGTTCGGCGGCACCGGAGCGGTCCCCGCCAGCGCGAAGATGTCGACGATCGGCGCGAACGGAGCGACCAGGTGAATCTTGATCGTGCCCGCGCCGTCGTTGGTCTGGATGCCAGAGATCGTCTTGGCCTTACCGTTGGCGTACGCGGTTCCGCCCTGGATGTAGGCGCTCAGGAACGAGGCGGCCTGCCACGGGATCTTGATGTCGCGTTCGGCCGCATACGTGATGTCGCTGGCCTTGATCGCCACGCCGTTTGAATAGTGAAGGCCCGGGCGCAGCGTGAACGTGTAGACCTTGCCGCCGTCAGACACGGTCGGCATGCTCTTGGCCAGAGCCGGCTGGATGGCGCTACCGGCCGTGCCCTGAACGCCGCGCTTGAAGGTCAGCAGTGGCGTGTTGACAACCGAGTAGAGCTCCGTGCCCTGGGTCGTGAAGTCGAGGCCCTGATCGGCCGACAGCGGCGGCGTGCCGGCGGCGATGGTGATCGTGCCTCCGTTCTTGACCGTCGTGTTCGCGGTAGCTGACGACGAAGACGACGAAGACGAAGACGACGAGCTGCCGCACGCGCCAAGAACAACGACCGAACCAAGCGCTAGGACGCTGATCACGAGCGACCTTGTCCTCCTGCTCCTCATTAATCTCCTCCTCAGAGGTTGGGGGGTCCCGGGAGAAATCTAATTCACTTCCGGCCGCTGTTGGCGTGCCCGGGGCGGGTCCTAATCAAGCGACAACACGAAGCTAAACCAGTCGGCACGGTCCCGCGCACACACACGTCGTCGGGCCGTTTGAGCCCGACGGATGCGACACCTGGACACTATCCACGAGCCCGTTTTCGTAAACCCCAAGATGGCCGCTGCGGCCCCTGGAGATCGGGCGCGTTACCCTTTCTCGTCTGCCCCGATCCGATTGCTCAAGGAGGATGCGATGAAGAAGAGGACGGCACTGCTCACAACTGCGCTGGCTGCTCTGCTGGCCGCGGCCTTCGCCGGCCCAGCGAGCGCGGCGCTGAAGGTGACATGGATGAAGAGTGTCTCGGCCAAGGGCACGCCAGCCAGATACGACAAGGTGGGCGTGATCAAGGTCGGGCCGCGCAGCGCGCGCAACGTGCTCGTGCTCGAACCGGGGACCTCGGCCAGCTCCACCTATTTCGTCCCGCTGGCGAAATGGATCGTGTCGGAGGCGAAGGGCTGGCAGGTGTGGGCGGTCGAGCGTCGCGAGAACCTGCTCGAGGACCAGTCTGTGGTCAACCGCGCCAAGCAGCACAAGGAATCGGCCGTCCAGGCGTTCAACTACTACCTGGGCTGGCTGGCCAACAAGAAGATCACCCACCACTTCCAGCTCATCCCCAACGGGCGCGTGGAGTTCGCCAAACAGTGGGGCATGCGCGTGGCGGTCGGCGATCTCCACACCGCGATCGACGCGGCGCGCAGGCTGGGCGGGAAGGTCGTGCTGGGCGGGCACTCCCTCGGAGGCTCGGTGGTCACGGCATACGCGACGTGGAACTTTCATGGGCACGCGGGCGCCGACCAGCTGGCCGGCCTCGTCTACATCGACGGGGGAAGCGGCCCGGCCCTGCCGGCTCAGCAGGCCAGGACCGAGCTCTCTCAACTGAACGCGACGAGCGCGTCGCCGTGGCTGACCTTTGGCGGGATTGCGGCTCCGTACGCCGGCCTGTTCAACGTCACCGGTTCACTTGGCGCGCTGCTAGCCCCCAACCAGCCATCGCAGGGGCAGAACTTCCCGCTGCTGCCCGCCGATCTCAAGCCGCCGGTCCCGGTGACCAACCTCGGTCAATACGGCTACGCGCTCAATGTCGGCACCTCGCCGCCTGCGCTGGCCGCCGCCCAGGCTCACCTGGGGAAGGGCCTGTCGGCCAAGGGCCCGATTCACGGCTGGAACGGAACCGGCGCACTGACCCCGATCAAGCGCTTCGCCACGATGTTCTCGGGAATGGGCATCAACAATGCTGACGGCACCGAGTGGTACTTCCCGCAGCGGCTGACCCTCGACACCGGAGCGGTCGGCAATGGCCTGAGCAACGCGGCGCAATCCGTCCTCGGAGTCGACGCCACGCAGGGACGGCATCTGCCCAAGAGCCTACGGATCTACGCTTTCGGCGCCGCCTTGGGCGGGATCCGTGTACTCCAGGCGGCCCAGGCCCTGGCCAAGCAATCGGGCATTCCGATGAGCCACCTCACGCTGATCAACCGTCACAACACGTACGCGCACAACGACCCCAGCGGGGCGTATCCGCACAACGTGTTCTTCGCCCACCTGCTGCCCTTCCTCCGCAGGATCAGCCCCCACGGGTAGCTTTCCCGCCGCACGGCGCCGTCCCGGTGCCGTGCGGGAAGCAGGCAGGGCATGTCGCAAGATGGATCGAAAGCGCTCGAGGCGGAGCTTGGGGGCAAGCTCGACCCTTCGCTACAGACGCTTGACGATCTCGTCGGCGAGCCTGGACGCCGCGTCGGGGCCGAACGAGAGGTACAGCGACGGCTCTGAGAGCTCGAGCTCGATCAGCCGGGGCGCACCGCTGCCGTCGGGGATGAGATCGACGCGCGCGTAGAGCAGGTCGGCGCGCGGCCAGGGCAGTGAGTCGAGGATCTCGTCGGCGACTCGGCGCTCCTCCGCGCTGGGCTCGCGCCGGCTGACCTCCTCCTCGGCGAACAAACCGCTGGCGTGGGCCGGGGCGCGGCCGAGGATCTGGCCCTTGCGGATCGCGTGGGAGTAGCGGCCAGCGAGGAAAATCAACGCGGTCTCGCCATCGCCTTCGACGGCATCCAGATAGGGCTGGACCATGAGCGATCTCCCCTCGTCGAGCAGCCGTTCGACGTGCGGCCGCGCGCTGGCGCTCTCAACCGTCCGGTAGCGCGCCGCGTCGCGTGACCCCGAGGCGACCGTCGGCTTGACGACGAAGTCGCCGGCCGGGGGCTCCCAGGAATCGCCCGGAGACACGAACTCCGTCGGCACGGCGTGGGGAACCTCGGCGAGGTAGCGCTTGTCCGTATTCCACCGGATCACCTCGGCCGCGTTCAGCACACGGGGCAGCGACTCGATCCAGCCCAGAAACGCCTCGCGCCGCCACGAGTAGTCCCACGTGGTGCGGACGACGACGAGTTCATACGCGCCCCAATCGGCGCCGTGCTCGTCCCAGACGACGGGCTCCGCGCCCACCCCTCGGGCGCGGAGCTGGTCGAGCAGGAGCGGCTCGTCGTCAGCCAGCTGCGGAAATGCGGCGCACGTGGCGAGCGCGACGTGCGCGCTCACCTCATGGCACGTAGTTGTAGGTGTGGCAGGGCTTGCCGCCGCAGACGTCGACCACGGCGCCATTCGGCTGCAGGAAGTCCGACTTCTGCACCCGCGCCAGCGGCGAGCTGCGAACGAACTCGTGCGGGTCCTGGTTGGTCGAGGTGTCTTCCGGCGCGACGTTGGCCACCGGTGGCGGCTGAACCAGGCCGGGTCCGCCGTCCCAGATGACGATCGCCGAGCCCTTGAACGGATAATGCCCGATGGCCGGGATCCCTTCGAACAGGTTGCGGTCACGCGATCGGTTGGTGTTCAGATCGAGCGCCGGCTGGTGCGACGAGGCGCCGATCGTCCGAGCCTCGACCGCGGCGGCGTACATGCTCACCTGGTGGTCGCCGTAGGCGATCTGCATCAGCACCGTGTGGGCCGGGGTGTCGGGCAGCGGGTGCGAGGTCATCTGCGCCGCGTAGCCGTCCGGGTCGCCACGATCCCACAGCTGCTGGATCAGGTCGAGCGTCACCGTGTACATCGAGTTATCCCGATAGCTGGCCGTGAGGACGCCCCCGAACGGAGCGAAGTCCGTGCTGCGCTCGACGAGCACGTTGCCGTAGTTCATCCCCGATACGCCAAGCACGGCGCGGGTGAAGTCGGGTGCGACGGCCGTCAGCAGGCCACCCTCGATTCCACCCTGGGAGTTGCCGTCGTAGTACAGGTGCGAGGTGTTGAGCACCGAGTGCCCGCCGGACTTGAACGCCGCGTTGGACGCGAAGCCCTTCGTGTTCAGCATCGCACGGCCCAGGTACATGAAATTGAGCACGCCCTGTTGGAGCCGATCGACCACGTTCTCGAATCCGTTCAGGTTGAGCAGGACGGTCGTGTCGTATCCCGTGTCCGGATCGGCCAAGCCCCACCAGTTGGTGGCGCAGAAGACAATGTTGTGCTCGGTGGACATGGCCTCCACGTTGCCCGCCTCGACCTCGTCGAGCGAGCCGAGTAGGCCGTGGCCGTACAGCGAGATCCGCGCGGGCTTCGAGTCAGCCGAGTTCGGGATGATGCACTCGAACTGCGCCGTGGCCACATTGCCGGGAATCTGCGTGGGGAGCGCATCGGGCTTGTTCGAGCCGTAGTGGAACCCGGTGGTCGCGGTCGGACCACACACCTTCAGGTAGCAGGGGACCTGGTAGGTGCCGAGGACCCGCGTGATGCCTGGGTTGCTCGCATCGGGCGCCTCGACGTTGGTCACGCTGAACTTCGGCGCCCGGCCCTTGACCTTGACATCGGCCAGGTTGTGGTCGCCGAGCTGGGCGAAGGCGTTGTTGCGGATGGCCAGCAGACGAGAGGTCAGATTCTGGCGCGAGGCGACCGTGAAGTCCCACGCCTCGTACAAGTTCCCGCGCGCGATCCCGGCCCGCTTCAGCGCCGTGAAGATGCGGTTGTAGCGGCCCCGCTGCGAACGCTCGTCGCTCGGCAGCGTGCCGTTGTCGCGCAGGCGCTTGAACCAGGTCGGCGCGGCGATCACGTGGCCGCTCGAGGTGCGCAGGTTGCGCAGCGCGACGATGTACGTGTGCCCGTCGGTGAAGTTCTTGCCCGGGTGGATCAGCAGGTTGGTGTTCTGGGGCGAGGTCGCATTGGCATCGAGCTCTGACCAGATCAGCTGTCGCTTGCCGGTCTGCTCGTCGATCACCACGATCGGCGCCTTCTTGGCGAACGCGCGCGACTCGTTGAGCAGCCCGACCGGACCAGTCTTCTGGAACGCGTCGGCGTTATCGAGCCCGTTGACGTGAACGATCATCGCGCTCCCGGGGCTGAAACCGTCGTTGCGGTCGTATGGTCCGACGCCGACCCGCACGCCCTTGCGTGTTGACCGGCATCGCCGCCGAGGGCAGGTGCACGCGAACCCCGGTGGGCGTGGTCTTGTCCTTGCGCGTGAACAGGTTGTTCGGGAACGGGAGCAAGCACGGCTTGCTCGCGAACGGCTGGCAGTCGGCTGCTGGCGTGGTGGCCGCCGCAGCCGCGTGCGCTGCGCTGGGACCCGCCGACGCGGCGGGGGCGAGCAGCGCAGCGGCGGGGGCAATGACCGCCGTCAGGCCAGCCAGAACCGAAACCGTGATCCTTCGATGTCCGAGCATCCGTTCTCCTATCGACGGGGTCAACGCTCTGATTTCAATACGGAACTCCCCCAGGGTAGCGGCAGCGTTCACATCAGAGTCACGGGGTGAGAGGATCCAGCTGTGGCTGAGCAAGAGCAATCGCGGCCTGACGAGCCGCGCGAGCCTACGCTCGACGACGATGACGAGCGCCGGTTGGCGCGCAACGAAGCCTTGTTCCGCGAGGTGAACGAGAGCATCGCGCGCGGGCGGTGGCCGGGCGACGAGGACGTGCCGGTCGCGTACCGCTGCGAGTGTGCCCGCCTCGGCTGCAACGAGCTGATCTCGCTGACCCCGCGGGCCTACGCCGAGGTTCGTGCCGAGGGCCGGCGGTTCGTGATCGCCCCCGGCCACGAGATGCCCGAGCTCGAGACCGTGGTCGCCACGAGAACCGGCTACAACATCGTCGAAAAGCGCGCCGAGGCCGGCCGCGTCGCCGAGCAGACGGATCCGCGCGGCTGACCAGAGCCACCTCCGCGTGGCGCTGGCTTGAGGCTGAAACGCATCCGCAGCTCGACGCCACCCGAGATGGGCGCTCCCACCGTGAAGTCGTCGCACACATCGGCGATCAGCGCCAGTCCCAGCCCCAGGCCGGGGCCGTCGCTCTCGACCTGCAACCCGCACCCCTGGTCGGAGACGAGCAGCCACATCTCGCCGGCCACGACCGCAGCGGTGACCTCGACGGCGCCTTCAGTCTCGCGGTAGGCGTGGAGGACCGCGTTGGTAACGGCCTCGGACGCGGCCAGCCGGATCGCCTCGATCGTCTCGTCGCTGGCGCCGGCGCTCGCCGCCAGCGTGCACACGTCGCGGCGCACCTCGGGCACCGACTCCGCAGTGGCGGGATAGGTCCTGATCAGCGGGTCTGCGGCGGGACCAGTCACGGTTAGCTTCTGATACCCGCTTCGCGGGATCTTACCCCGTCGACACTCCGAATTCTGGCGGGGTGACTCTAGATGCGCGGATCGATGGGGGTCACGGTGCCCAGCTCGGCCTCGATCGCCGTCGCCGCATCCAGGCACATGTCCTCGCGAAAGCGGGGCGCGATGATCTGGACACCGAGCGGGAGACCCTCGTCGTCGAGCCCGACCGGGACGGCCGCGGCCGGAAGGCTGAACAGATTGACGGTGACGACCAGGCGCATCCCGTGGTAGATCCCCACGCCAGGTAGGGAATCGTCGATGTCGTCGTCGGGTCCGAACGGGGGCTGCGTGTAGACGGGCCCGAGGATCAGCGGCGTTCGCGCCTGGAACAGCGACCACTCCCGGGCAAGGGTCCGGCGCTCCTGCCAGCGCAGCGCGTAGCCGGTCAGATCGAGCGGCTCGGTCGCCTGGAGGTCGACGCTCGTCGACCTCCGCGCCGCCTCGGACGCGTGCGCCTCCCACGCCGGCCAGACGATGCGCACGTCTTCATGCAGGATCTCGACGTACAGCTCCGCCGCCCGGTCGAGACGCGGCGGCATCGCCTCCTGCACTCGGTAGCCCGCCGCCTCGAGGACGGCGGCGGCGCGGCGAACGCCGGCGGCGATCCCAGGATCAGTTTCATCCGGGATGGCCACGCTCACTTGGATCGGCTCGGCGGGCGCCTCCAGATAGAGCGGCGCGGGGATGTGCCACGGATCCCTCGGGTTGGCGGCGATCATGGCGGCAAACGCCGCGCGGACGTCCTCCATGCGGCGGGCCATCGGACCCTGGCTGTTGAAGAACTGAAATGACGGCGGCCCGTCGGTGGGGATGATCGCGCTGATGTCGGGGATCCGGCCATGGCTGGGCCTAAGCGCAGCCGTGCCCACGCATTGCGAGGGGAACCGCAGGGAACCGCCGATGTCGTTGCCGACTCCCAGCGGCGCCATTCCCGTGGCCACCGCGACGGCTTCGCCGCCACTCGAGCCACCCGGCGTCCGCGCCGCGTCCCAGGGGTTGAGCGTCGGCCCCATCACGTCGCTGCTCGTGTGCCAGCGCATGGCGAAGTCGGGCATGTTCCCGCGCGAGATGGGAATCATGCCGGCGGCGCGGAGATTCGTGACCAGGGGTGCATCGGTGGTTGACAACTCGTCCGCCAGGGCGGCCACGCCACACGTGGTGGCGGTACCGGCGACATCGACGTTCTCCTTGATGCTCACCGGTACGCCGTGGAGCGGCCCGACCTCCTGGCCGCGGGCCAGCCGGCGATCGGCCTCGTCAGCTCCCGCCAGGGCGGCGTCGGCGAGGACGACATGCAGCGCGTTGACACGCGGGTTGACCTCCTCGATCCGCGCCAGGTGCGCCTCCACCACCTCACGGCTCGACAGCTCGCGGCGACGAATCGCACCCGCCTGCTCCACAGCCCCGAGCCGGCAGATGGATGTCACGCTGTCGGGGTTCAACGATCAACGATCGTATCGGTCGATCGTCCGCAGTGAAAGCGCTGTCAGGATCGCACCTGTCTCTGACCGATGCCGGAAGGAAAAATCATCGGTGCCACGCAGCAGGCAGGAACGTGCCGACTCGCGTCTCGAAGTAGGTGTACGTTCCCAAGAATTCACTGAATCGCTGGCTCTGAATCGACACTGAGAGGGCACGATGCAGCGCAATAACAAGAACCTGGTGCTTGTGGCGATGATCTTCGCGGTCGCGATGATCTTCATCGACCAGACGATCGTCGTGCTGGCGATTCCGAGCCTTCAGCACGATCTGCATCTCTCTCCAACCGGGTCACAGTGGGTCGTCAACGGGTACCTGCTCGCCATCTCGGCCATGTTCGCGCTTGGCGGGCGCGTGTCCGACGTGTTCGGGCACCGGCGGGTCCTCGTCCCTGCGATCGTCGCGTTTGCGTCGTTCTCGGCCCTGTGCGGAGCGACACCCACCGGTTCGATTGGACAGGCCTGGATCATCTTCTTTCGCGTTCTGCAGGGCGCCAGCGCGGCGTTCCTGTTCCCCTCGGCGCTGGCCACCGTGGTCGCCACGTTCCCAGTCAACGAGCGAGGAAAGGCACTCGCCACCTTCTTCTCGATCTCGGGCGGCCTGACCTCGATCGGCCCGATCGCCGGCGGCTACCTGACGCAATGGACGTGGCGGTCGATCTTCTGGATCAACGTGCCGGTGGCGATCATCGCGATCGTGCTCACGCTGCGCGCCGACCCGACCGACGAGCCCCACCCCGGGCCGATCGACACCCGAGGGGCGGTGCTCATCGGGGCCGGCATGGGCCTGGCCGTACTCGGGCTTCAGCAGGCCAGCGTGTGGGGTTGGAGCAGCGCAGCGACGTGGGTCTGCCTGATCGTCGGCCTGCTGCTGCTGGCCGCGTTCGTCCGCTTCGAGCTCAGAATCAAAGACCCGCTGGTGCCCATGCACCTGTTCCGCAACCGTGCCTTCGCGGTCGACAACGTCGTGCTCTTCCTGCTGTCGGTTTGCTTTGTGCCGTTGTTCTTCTTCTCCAGCATCTACGCGCAGGTCGCGCTGGGTAA
>CAVTJE010000003.1:0-46211 GCA_963734775.1 uncultured Solirubrobacterales bacterium | reverse complement strand
CCCGTGCGCTGAGTGCAAGGACCGCGGTGCCCCTCGCAGGTAACGTTCTCGCGATGTCTAGCGGCACGACCGCTCACGGCGTGGCGGTCGACCTCGACAAGCTGGTCGCGATCGACGTTCACACGCACGCCGAGCGCAACGACGGCGAGCCGGCCGATCCGGTGACGGACGAGCTTCTGGCCGCCGCGGGCAAGTACTTCGGGGGCAGCCCGCCGCAGCCCACGGCGCAGGACGTCGCCGACTACTACCGCGCCAGGAACATGATGGCCGTGGTCTTCACCGTCGACGATGAGGCGGGAATGGGCCGCCGGCGCCTCGGCAACGATCAGGTTCTGGCGGCCGCGCGCGCCAACCCCGACGTCCTCATCCCGTTCGCCAGCGTCGACCCGCACAAGGGAAAGCTGGCGGTTCGCGAGGCCCGCGAGCTGATCGAAGCGGGCGTGCGCGGCTTCAAGTTCCATCCCAACACGCAGGCCTTCTGGCCCAACGCGCGCGAGCACTATCCGCTGTATGAGGTCATCGCCGAGGCGGGGCTGATCGCCCTGTTCCACTCGGGCACCACGGGCATCGGCGCGGGGATGCCGGGTGGCGGTGGCGTGCGCCTGAAGTACTCCAACCCGATGTGCATCGACGACGTCGCGGCCGATCACCCCGAGCTCGACATCATCCTCGCGCACCCGTCGTTCCCGTGGCAGGACGAGGCCCTGGCCATCGCCGTGCACAAACCGAATGTCTACATCGACCTCAGCGGCTGGTCACCGAAGTACTTCCCGGAGATCCTCGTCCGCTACACGAACACGCGCCTCAAGGACAAGATGCTGTTCGGCTCGGACTTCCCCCTGATCACGCCCGACCGGTGGCTGACCGACTTCGAGGCGCTGCCCATCAAGGACGAGGTCCGGCCGATGGTGCTCAAGCAGAACGCGGCGCGTCTGCTGGGTCTGCTCGCGTGACCTCGAGCAGGTAGGCGACCATCACATCGCGGTCGCCGAGGCGGAGGTGGTAGGCGTCCGAGCTCGTCTCGACGCGCTCGATCTGCTCGTGCTTGTCCCCGAAGATGCCGTCGAGTTCGAAGAAGCCGAAGTCGACCACGCGCGAGCGGTAACCCCGCTGAGCCAGAAGCTGGCGAGTGCGGTCCTCACCGATGATCGAGAGCTGGAGGATGTACGCAGTCCCGTCCTCGGCCAGGGCCTCGGAAAGGAGTCCGATGAGGTGGTCGAGCAGGTTTCGGCCCCAGTAGTCGAGTGGCCGGTGGGTGACGACCTGCTCGAACGGATCGACGGGAAGCTGGTAGAGCGAGGCGATGATCAGGTCGTAGCGTTCCTCGGGTACCCACGGATATAGGTCCTGGACTGAAGCGCTCACCCTGTCGGCCACGCCGTTGCGGAACGCGTTGGTCAGCGTGTTCTTGATCGCCGCCTCGTCGATGTCGATCGCGTGCACGTGGGTCGCCCCGTTGCGAGCCAGCTGCACGGTCAGCAGACCGGTACCACAGCCGATGTCGACGCACCTCTGGTGGGCGCCGATTCCCTCCCGGTACAGGTACTTCCAGATCAGGAAGCTGCCCTGGGTGGGCACGAATACGCCCGGTTCGCAGTCGATGTCCGGAAACTCGAGCGGGAACATGTCGCGGCCGCGGGCGTCCGCCCAGCGGGGCGCGCCCCGGCCGCTGAGAGCCGCCGCATCGCCACGGTCGCTCGGCAGCGCAGCGGGCCGGGCGTGGCCCGGTTTGGTGTCCACGAGCGCCGCCCGCGCGGCGGCGAGGTGCTCCGGCCCGACCCCGCAGCAGCCACCGATGATCTGGGCGCCCTCATCGCGCCACTCGAGCGCGAGCTCCGCGTACTGCGGACCGCCGATGCTGGTCTCGTGACGCCAGCCCGCCGCCGACAGATAGCCCAGGTTGGGATACACGCCGAGCGGCATGTCGGTGAAGTCGCGCAGCCACGACAGCATGCCGGTGACGTGGTCTGGGGGCACGCAGTTGACGGCCAGCGCACCGACGCCCATCTCCTCGAATCGGCGGGCGGCACGGCCGAACGCGTCCCCCTCGGGACCGCCCCAGTGCTCGCCATACACGCCGCACACACCGTGACGGCACCGACGGAAGCTCAGCCATACGGGCAGCCCGGTGTGAAGCAGGGTCTCGACCGTGGCGTACGTCGAGCCGCGTACGAGCGACAGGGTCTCGAGCAGGATGAGATCCGGCGGGTCCTGTTCGAACGCGCGCGCCAGCAGCCGGATCGTCTCGCGGCCATCGGCGCTGTCGACGTCTCCGTTGATGCTGAAGGCGACGGCCACCTCGTCCCCCCGGCCGCCATCGTGGGCCGCCTCCCGGGCCAGTCGCACTCCCTGCCGAGCCACGTCCATCCAGTGGACCGATGATCCGATCGACTCCCACCGTCGGTCGCGTAGCGCCGTGGGGAGGCCCCAGGTATTGGTGGAGATCACGTCACAGCCGAGGTCGACGTAGCGGCGGTGCACGCGCCCCACCTCGGCGGGCGAGTCGACGATCGCCGTCACGCCCCACAGATGTTCCTCGAGCTCGGGCCGTTCTCCGCCCACCTCGATCAGCTCGGTCCCCACCGCGCCGTCGAGGATCACGCACGTGTCGGTGGCGATCAATCGCGCCAGGCGCTCATAGCGACCCTCGGGCCGGTGCTCGACGCCGGCCCGGTGCTCCTCCAAGGTTCGTTCGCGGCCTGCCATCGGGACACCGATAGCTTTACCCGTCGGAACGCGCAGGACCACTCTCACTCCGCCTAAATGCCCTAACCTTTCGAGTAGTTCTAAATGGTTGCTGGGCTCAGATGTCGCCGGGCCGGGCCCTTCCTCCCCGACCGGCTAGGTAACTTAGACCGATGGGGTAGGGCGGAGGCGATCGTGCGCAGCTATCTTCGCTCCCATGGCAGTGGTTTCGCAGCCGACCGGTGGGGCGGATCGCCTGGAGGCGATCCTTCACCACGCCGGGGCCGTGTTCGGCCACCGTCACGGACGCCGCATCGCGGTCAACTACGGCTCCCCCGCGGGCGAGCTGGCTGTGTGCGTGCGCGCGGTTGGCCTCGTCGACCGCTCGGAGCTGGCCAAGTTCATGCTCGAGGCACCGCCGGCGCAACTCAGTCATCTGGCGATGCGCGTGACCGGCCAGACGGTCGCCGTGGGCGGGGCCCTGCTGGCAGGCGGCGCGTGGTGGTGCCGGACGACGCCCGAGCGCTTCGTCGTCCTCTGCTCGCCCCTCATGGCCGATCGGTTCCTGGCCGGGTTGCGAGCGCTGCCCGCCCATCATGTGTCGCTGAGAACGGACGATGTGTCGGATACGTACGCAGCGCTCGGGGTCGTGGGCCGGGCCAAGCCCAGGGTCCTCGCCGCACTCGGCGTGTACGGAGAATCGGGGGACGCCCGGCGCACCTCTCCGATCACCACGTGCCAGGTCGGCGGCGTCGAGGTGATGTGGCTGCTCGAATCCGACCGCACCGCCCTGGCCGTGGTGCCGCGCAGCGAGGCGGCCGATGTGTGGCGGGCGATCGAGGACGCGGGCAGGAGCTTCGGCCTCAGTTACGTTGGGCACGAGGCGGCCTCGCGCTACACGCTGCTCGAGCGCACGGCGAGCGGCTCCGCGCACGCCATCTGAGCGCGCGCTCTTCGAGGCCGGCTCGAGCGATGGGGCGGCCGTGAGCTCGCGCGCTCCGGACCGTCTCCTGCACGAGCTGCTGGCCCTGGAGCGGGAGATCATCGAGCTCGACTACGTGCGCCGCTCCGACGCGCTCGAGCGCGTCCGCGACGCCGTCCGGCGACTGGGCGAGGTGGGATCGCCGACCGGGATCCTCGACCGCGCGGTAGATGAGCTCGGCACCAACTCGGAATTCGACCGCGTGCTCATCAGTGAGGTGCGTGATCGAACGCTTCTGGCCCGCTCGCTGTGGACCGTCGGGCCGGGCTCGGCCACGTCCGTGCTGGACGAGCTCAGGCGCGCGCCCGATCGTTCTCGAGTATCCGCTGATCGAAGCGGAGACCGCACGCCGACAGGCCGTCACCGCGGTCTACGTCGCCACCGCCGGGTCCCGGACGCCGCCGCGTCTCGCCGACGTGCTCGGTTGGGACGCCTACGTCGTCGGTTCGCTCGTCGTCGACGGCCACGTTGTCGGCCTGCTCCACGCCGACGCCCACCACAGCGGGCGTGCGCTCGACGATCTCGATGTCGAGGTCGTGGCTCGTTTCGGCGAGGGCCTCGCGGCCGCGTTCGAGCGAGCGGTGCTGCGGGACACGCTGCAGCGACACCGGACCGAGTTACAGGCGGCGGTCCAATGGATGAGCGGCCGGCTCAGCCAGCTTGCGCAGTCCGCCGCGGGCGCCTCGAGGAGTCAGGCCACCGTCGGCCGTCAACCCGCCCTCGATGCGCTGACCCCCCGCGAGCTCGAGGTGCTGCGGCTGATGGCGCGCGGTCGCACGAACCTGGCCATCGCCAACGCGCTCGTCGTCCGGGAAGGCACGATCAAGTACCACGTCAAGAACATCCTGCGCAAGCTCGGCGCCTCGAGCCGCGCCGATGCCGTCGCGCGTTACGCGCGGATGGCCCGATCGGCGGCGCGAGCATGAGCGCGATCAAGCCCGTCCACGGCGCGCCGGCCCGGGCAGCTGAGCGAGCAACTTCACCGCCGCGCCGAGCAGGCGATCGCCGAGGGCGAGCGGACGCTCGAGCGCGAATCCGCGGACGGGGATGAGCTGACCCGTCTGCGCGCCCTGATCGTGCGCTCTGAGCGAAGGCCGGACCGAGGCGCTCGACGAGCACGAGGCCGCGCTGGCGCGAATGCGCCGGCGCTTCGAGGACCGGTTCACCGCGCTGGCGCGGATCCAGAGCACGATCGCCGAGCTGCGCGAGGTGACCTCGCCGACCGCGATGCTGAGCCGAGCGCCCCAGTCGCTGTGCCGCTCCTCGACGCTGTCGCGGGCGCTGCTCAGCCTCGTCCACGAGGGCACGATGGTCGCGCAAGCCGCCTACTTCGACGGGCGACTCAGCCGGCGCCGCGAGGGCGGTCGAGGAGCTCCGCGCCCACCCCATCGCCCTCGAGCATCCGCTGATCGAGACCGAGCTCCTGCGCCGGCGCCGGGCGACGATCGTCGAGGCCCACGTCCATCCCCGCGTCGACCGGCGGATGGCCGCGCTGATGGGATGGCACGCGTACGCCGCCGCTCCCGTGCCGGTCGGCTCCGAGGTGATCGCGGTGCTGCACGCGGATCGTGGGCCGGATACTGCCCTCGACGTGCTCGATCGCGACGTCCTGTGGGAGTTCGCCAGCGGCCTCGGGCAGGCCTACGAGAGCGCGAGTCTGCGGCGGATGCTTCGCCACGAGCGCGATCAGATGCGCCAGTTCCTGGACTGGGTGGGCGCCCGCTCGAGCACACTCACGGCGGCACCGATCACGCTCGCGCCGGACCAGCCGGCGCAACTCCCAGCGCCCGAGTCGCTCGACGCCGTCCCTGCCGCCGAGGGTCGCGATGACCGCGTCGTGTTCGCCGGCCTCCTCACGCGGCGCGAGCTCGACGTGCTGCGGCTGCTGGCCGACGGAGGGACCAACCGCGTCATCGCCGCCGCGCTCGTCGTCTCCGACGCCACGGTCAAGTACCACGTCAACAGCATCCTGCGCAAGCTCCACGTGGCCAACCGCGCCGAGGCCGTGGCCCGCTACCTGACGCTGCTGGGGATGCCGCCCCCATGAGTCAGCGGTCAATCATTAGGCTGCCGGAGGACCGATGATCGGAGACATCCTGTGGACGCCGCCCGACGATCTGCGTTCGAGCACGGAGGTCGGCCGCTTCATGGGTTGGCTGAGCGAGCACCGGGGGCGCGACTTCTCGGTCTACGACGAGCTCTGGCGCTGGTCGGTCGACGACCTCGCCGGCTTCTGGTCCTCGGTGTGGGAGTTCTACGGAATCCGCTCCCACGCTCCCTACGAGCACGTGCTCGCCGACGCGCGGATGCCGGGAGCGCGGTGGTTCACGGGCGCGCGCCTGAACTACGCCGAGCACCTCGTGGGAACCGGCGAGGACGCCGATCGAGTCGCCGTTGTCGCCCGTTCGCAGACGCGTGCCCCGCTCGAGCTGACCTTCGGTGAGCTGGCCGCCCTGGCCGGACGAGTCCGGGTCGGGCTGCAGCGACTGGGCGTGCAGCCCGGCGATCGGGTCGTCGCCTACATGCCCAACATCCCCGAGACGCTGGCCGCGTTCATCGCCACCGCCAGCCTCGGCGCGGTGTGGGCGACGTGCGCGCCCGAGTTCGGTGCCCGGAGCGTGGTCGATCGCTTCGCGCAGATCGAGCCGGTGGTGCTGCTGGCTGTCGGCGGCTACGGCTACCGCGACCGGTACGTCGACCGGCGGGCCGAGGTCGCGTCGATTCGCGCGCGCCTGCCCAGCCTCCGGCACGTCGTCGGGGTTCCGCTACGGCGAGGCCGAGATCCCCGACGCGGTGGCGTGGAGCGAGCTGGTGTCCGAGACCGAGCCGCTGTCGTTTGCGCCGGTGCCGTTCGAACACCCGCTCTACGTGCTGTTCTCCTCGGGCACAACCGGCCTACCCAAGGCGATCGTCCACGGGCACGGTGGACAGCTGATCGAGCACCACAAGAACCAGGGCCTGGGCTGGGACCTCAAGCCCGGCGGGCGGCTCCAGTGGTTCTCGACCACGGCCTGGATGATGTGGAACGCGCTCGTCTCGGCGCTGCTACTGCGCTCATCGATCGTGATGCTCGACGGCGATCCGACGTGGCCCGATCTGCTCGAGCAGTGGCGCCTGGCGGAAACGCTCAGGCCATCGGTGATGGGCGTCAGCCCGCCCTACCTGATGGCGTGCCGGAAGGCCGGGCTGCATCCGGGCGAGCTCGACCTGTCGTCGCTGCGCGCGCTGTGCACGGCCGGATCGCCGCTCCCACCCGAGGGGTATCGCTACGTATACGACGAGCTGGGATCCGACGTCGTCCTCATCAACGGGTCGGGCGGCACCGACGTGTGCACGGGGATCGTGTCGGGGTCCTTCGCCCAGCCCGTGTACGAGGGCGAGATCGCCGGCCGCTGCCTGGGCGTCGACACGCACGCGCTCGACCCCGACGGCAACGAGCTCGTCGGCGAGCTGGGCGAGCTCGTCATCGCCCGCCCGATGCCGTCGATGCCCGTCGGGCTGTGGGGAGACACCGACGGCGAGCGCTACCGCGCCTCGTACTTCGACCGCTACCCCGGCGTGTGGCGCCAGGGAGACTGGATCAAGTTCACCGAGCGCGGCAGCTGCGTGATCACCGGGCGCTCGGACGCCACCCTGAACCGGGGCGGGGTGCGACTGGGCACGGGCGAGTTCTACGCCGTCGTCGAGGAGCTCCCGGAGATCGTCGATGCGCTCGTCGTCCATCTCGAGGATCCCGAGGCCGGCGTGGGGGAGCTGCTTCTGTTCGTCGTCCCCGGGCCCGGAGTCGATGTCGATCAGGGGCTCCGCGAGCGGATCGCGATCGATGCTGCGCAGCGAGCTCTCGCCCCGGCACGTCCCCGACGCGATCATCGCCGTGCCGGCCATCCCACGCACGCTGACGGGCAAGAAGCTAGAGGCCCCGGTGAAGCGGATTCTGCGCGGCGAGCCCGCCGAGACGGTGGCCAGCCGAGACGCGCTTGTCGATCCCGCCGCGCTCGATGCGTTCGTCGCGCTCGCGGCTGGGCGTGGCGCTACGCCGGCCTCGGCCGGGGCTGCATTACCATGACCGCCATGCAGTCCGGGGCCAGCGCGGTCCGAAACGGCGAGAGCAACACGGACAGTTCGCCACGCGAGCCGGAGTTCTGGCGCGTCCGCGGAGGCACGACCACCAGGCGTCTCGATCACTGGGCCGAGATCCTGGCCGAGACGCATCTCGCCTTCGAGGTCCATCCCACGCAAAGGACTCCGGACGATTTCCGCGGCGCCGTGACGCGGCGCGCGATCGGCGACGTGATGCTCGTCGACTGTGCCGCCTCCCCGTTCGCGGGTCACCGGGGACGCGCCGTGGTGGCGACCGCGTCCGAGGCGCTGCGCCACGAGAACGTGCTCGGGTTCCAGTTCGTGTGCAAAGGCGTCGAGCTCGTGCGCGAGGGCAGTCGCGAGCTGATGCTGTCAGCCGGCGACGTCGTGCTGTGGGACGGCCTCCAGCCCACCGACGTGGAGATCGCCCAGCCGTTCTACAAGCGGACGCTGCTGTTCCCGCGAGGTCGCGTGCTCGCCGTCTGCCCTCGACTCGGCGAGCTCGATGCTCTACCCGCGCTGGCGAGCGCGGGGCCTGCGCGCCTGCTCGTTCGCTACATGAACGCGCTTGCCCTGGAGGCCCCGACGCTCGGACAGAGCGCCCGCGACGCGGCCGCCACGGCGGCCCTCGAACTGCTACGGGCGGCGGTGGAACCAACGCTGCCCTCGAGCCGTGCCACGACGCGGGCCGCGATGCGAGCCGAGATCCGGCGCTACGTGCGCAACCGGCTCCAGGACCCGGCGCTCGGCCCAGTCTCGATCGCCCAGGCCTACGCGATGTCCGTCCGCGCACTCCATGCCCTGTTCGAGGATGTCGACGCCTCGGTGGCCGGGCTGATCCGGGCCGAGCGACTGGCCCGCTGCATGGAGGACCTTCAGCGGACCAACGGCGGGTCCGTGACCGAGATCGCGTTCCGCTGGGGTTTCTGCGACGCCGCGCACTTCTCGCGGCTCTTCAAGCGGACGTTCGGCGTCACCCCGAGCGAGGTCCGTCGCGACGCCCTCGTCGGCTCCCTCGGCTAGGCCATCGCGACTGCGATAACGCGCTCGGGACCACAAAACGTTGCTGAGCGGCGGCGCGCGCGCGGCGCTGGGTAACGAAATCGTCGTTATAGACCGGTTTTGTTACTCAGCGCCGGGAGTCGGGGTCGCTGTGCAACGTTTTCGTCGTTGGACAGCCGCACATGCCGCGGCCAGTCCGTCGCACCCACCAAAACGCCACAAAGTAGTTGTCCCAACACCCCTGGTTCAGCCAGTTGACCGACGGTCGATCACGCGGACCGCCTTGCCGTCGCTGCGGGGCAGCGCCCCGGGCTCGAGCACCGACACGCCGATCCGCAGCCCGGTGTGCTCGCGCAGCGACTCGGCGATCCGCGCCCCCAGCGCCTCCCGGTCGCCGTCGCCGGCGGCCTCGCACTCGAGGGTCAGTTCATCCAACGGGCCCTCGCGCTCGAGCACGAGCCGGTAGTGCGGCGCCGTTCCCGGCACGCCCAGGAGTACGTGCTCGACCTGCGATGGGTAGAGGTTGACGCCGCGGACGATCAGCATGTCGTCGAGCCGGCCGCGCAGGCCATCGAGCCGGACTGTGGTGCGCCCACACGCGCAGGGATCCTCGACCACGAAGCCGATGTCGCCCGTGCGGTAGCGGATCAGCGGCAGCGCCTCCTTCGTCAGCGTCGTGAAGACGAGCTCGCCCTCCTGGCCCGCGGGCAGCCGGCGGCCGGTCTCGGGGTCGATGACCTCGACGATGAAGTGGTCCTCCTGGACATGGAGGCCGGACTGCGCGACCACACACTCGGCGGCCACGCCCGGCCCGCAAAGCTCCGAGAGACCGTAGAAGCTGATCGCCTTGAGGCGCAGAGCGCGTTCGATCTCGACGCGCATGGCCGCCGACCACGGCTCGCCACCCAACAGCCCGAGCTCGAGGCGCAGCGACGCCACATCGACGTCCTCACCGTCGAGCGCCTGCGCGATGGCCAGCGCGTATGACGGCGTCGCGACGAGCACGTGCGCACCCAGGTCGTGCAGGAGCAGAGCCTGGCGGGCCGTGAACCCACCCGATACCGGGACGACGGTGGCCCCGATCCGCTCGCCCCCCTGGTGGAAGCCGAGACCCCCGGTGAACAGCCCGTAGCCATTGGCGTTGTGGATCACCATCCCCGGCCGCACTCCGGCCATCGACATGGACCGGGCCATCAGCTCGGTCCACGTGGCGAGGTCGCCGCGGGTGTAGCCGACCACGGTCGGTTTGCCGTGGGTCCCGCTCGACGCGTGCACGCGTATGAGCTCCTCGCGCGGGACGGCAAACAGGCCGAAGGGGTAGTGGTCGCGGAGATCGGCCTTGGTGGTGAACGGGAGCCGGGCGAGCTCCTCGAGCGCGGCGAGTTCGCGGGCGTCCCGTACGCCGGCCGCCACCAACCGGGCCGCGATCGGCGGCTGGGCTGCGAGTACTCGCCTTACGGTGCTGCGCAGGCGATCCAGCTGGAGAGCGGCGAGCTGGTCGCGCGCGAGCGCCTCGGCCTCGTCCCAAATCTCAGGCCTGGCGCTCACGGGCCGTCCAATGCTCCTCCAGGTTGCGCACGAGTGCCGGGCTGAGGTGACAGTCGGCCTGTTCGCGTGCGTAGGTCGACATGTACTCGCGGAACAGGTCGAGCGGCTCCTGCCCGACTCGGAGGGCCCGCCGGTTGGCGGCAGCGTTGACCAACCCCGAGCTGGTCAGAGCCTCGATCCTCGCCTCGATCGCTGCGTCGACGGCCGCAGGCTCGACGACCTCGTCGCACAGCAGGTCAGCGTCGGGTTCGCCCGCCACCCACTCGCGGCCCGAGATGATGGCCTGGCGGGCGGCGCGGTCGCCGACGAATCGGGGCAGGCGAAGGTTCGAGGCTCCGGGGATTATCCCCTCGCGCCGAGCCGGGAGGTAGAGGCGCGAGCCGCGGGCGGCGATCACATGGTCGACGACGTGGAGCAGCTGGCACGCGCCGCCGATGGCGTAGTTCTCCACGGCGGCGATCCACAGTTTCTCGACCCCGGTGCTCAGCCCGCGATACAGCTTGCTCACGTAGCCGAGATCGCGGACGAGGTAGAAGAGAAAGTCGATCCGCCCCTGGTAGAGAAAGGTGAGGTTGATGCCGGCCCCGAACACGCGCTGACCGGCGTAGCGGGGGTGCTCGACGACGCTGCCCCGGAACACCCCGACCTCGATGTCGGGATCGAGGAGGATGAGATCGACGGCGCACTCGGTGGGGCCGAGCGTGTCGCCGTCCTCGGCGTTGAGGTGCGCCGGGTTGGCAAGCTCGAGCACCCCGGCCCGCCCGTGGCGCGTGACCCGCGCGGCTCCGAGGTCGACGGACCCGCTGGTCCGGAACTCGTCGAGCCGCTCGAGCGCCTCGGCCACCGGCTCGAGCATGGCCTCGACGAGGTGGCGCCCGGTGCGGGGGTCGGCGAGGACCTCGGCCACGAACACGCCCTGAGCCCGCTCGATCCCCTGCTTGTCGGCCAGCGGTAGCGCTCGCTCGACCTCCATCGCGGCGCGCGTGGGGAGCTCATCCGGGTGGCGCTCGGCCGCCGCGTAGACGAGCCGCTCGAGGCCCACCGGCCTGCGGCAGTTGTCGGTCAGCTCGTCGTAGATCTCGATGGCCCGCATTCAAGCTCGCAGGATAAGGTTGCCCCGATGTCCGGGTCGATGCACGGCAAGTCTGGATTGGTGACGGGCGCGGCGAGCGGGATCGGCCGGGCGTGCGCGATCCGCTTTGCGGCGGAGGGGGCAGCGGTCGTGGTGGCCGATCTCGAGTCGGCCCGCGAGGGCGCCGAGCAGACCGTCGCGCGGATCGTGCAGGGGGGAGGGCGCGCCGAGTTCTTTCCCTGCGACGTCGCGCGCGCCGAGGACAACGAGGCGCTGGTCGCCCACACGGCGGAGCGTTTTGGCCGCCTCGATTTCGCCCACAACAACGCTGGCATCGGGGTGCATCAGCTGCTGCATGAGACTCCCGACGAGGACTTCGATCGGGTCATCGCGGTCAACCTGCGGGGAACGTTTCTGGGCATGAAGCACCAGATCCGGCAGATGCTCGGCAACCCGGCGCCGGCCGGCGGCGCGATCGTCAACACCTCGTCCAATGCCGGCCTGCGCGCGGTGATGATGCTGAGCGCGTATGCGGCCAGCAAGCACGGGATCATCGGGCTGACCAAGAACGCCGCCGTCGAGTACGCCAACCAGGGGATCCGCGTCAATGCGGTCTGCCCCGGGGCGATCATGACGCCGCTGATGTCCGACCAGCCGCCCGAACGCCAGCAGGAGATCCTCGCTCCCCAGGCCATGACGCGCTTCGGCGATCCCGCCGAGGTGGCCGCCGCCGTCGTGTGGCTGTGCTCGGACGACGCGTCGTTCATCACCGGTGCCTCGCTTCCCGTCGACGCCGGGTCGGTCGCCTGGGTCTCGGCCCACCGAGGCCCGTAGTCACAGCTCGGAAAGCAGGTCGGCGACGCCGTCGATCACCGCGTCGGGTCGCCGACGGGCGGGCAGACCGTCGAGCGCGACCGCGCCGCTGATCCCGCTGCGGACGAGGATCGTCCGCGCTCCGGCCATGTTGCCCAGCGCGATGTCCATGCCCACGTCATCCCCGATCACCACCAGCTCTCGGGTGGGCCGGGCGAGCCTCGAGCCCAGCTCGGTCACGGCGGCGCGTGAGGGTTTGCCGAGCACGCGCGGGCGGGCGCCGGTGACCTTGGCGATCGCCGCCGTGATCATCGCCCCCCGGCTGAAGATGATTCCGTTCGCGCCCGCGTATCCCGCGCGCGTAGCTGCTGGTGAACAGTGGTGCGCCCCGCAGGACAGCTCGCGCCGCTCGTTCGACCTCGCTCACCTCGATCTCGTCGCGGTGGGCCACGAACACGACCTCGGCATCCTCGCCTTCGGCCAGCGGAATCCCCGCCTCGGCGATGCGGTCGCGGACGGTGTCGGAGGCGAACAGCAGCGCCGGGCGGCCGCGATGGTGGCGGCGCAGATAGCTGGCCGCGCTGTCGGGTGGCGTCAGCACCTCGTCGTCGGCGACCGGCAGGCCGTCCTCGCGCAGCCCCCGCGCCACCGTCTCCGAGCGGACGTGGCTGGCGTTGGTGAACAGCACCAGCGGCCGGCCCGAGGACCGGATCCGCTCCAGGACCTGCGACCGCCCCGGGCTCCGGCTGTGCGCGACCGTCCGGCCCGCGATGGGCCAGCGTGCCGTCGACGTCGAACACGAAGCCCTGGACGTGGTCGAGGCGGACGTCACCCGGCACGGCGCCACACCACCTTCTCGTCACCCGTGACGAGCTCGAAGTCGGTGATCGACTCTCGCTTGGCGAGCTCGCGCAGCAGCGTGACGACCGGCGCCCCCGATTCCGCGGCCGGGCTCGATGCGCTCGGGGCCGGCGCTGCCCGCGCCGCGATCATCGCGTCGACCTGCTCCTCGGGCATCGTCAGGCGCAGCAGCAGCTCCTCCTCGGAGATCCGCGAGCCGAAGCGCTCACGTGCCCCCTCGAGCGAGATCGGCTCGAGCTCGCGGAGCTTGGCCACGTTCGGCCGCGACAGCACCCGGTCGGCGATGTCCGGGTCGACTGGCGCCGGCGGCTCGCCGTAGTGCCCGAGGAAATAGCGCACGGTCTCATCCGAGACGTTGGCCCAGCGCTCGCCATCGATCACGTTGCGCGCGGCCTGACTGGCGATGAATTGCGAGACCGGCGTGACGATGATCGGGTAGCCCATCTCGGCGCGCACGCGGGTCACCTCGTCGAGCACGGCTTCGAACAGCTCGGGCCGCCGCAGCTCCTCGAGCATCCGCGCGGGTCGTGGTCACCATGCCGCCCGGGAGCTGATGGGTGTAGTAGAGCGCGTCGAACTCGCGCGGCGCCCCGGCCGGCAGGTCCTTGCGGTGCGCCAGCTCCGCGAACTGCTCCGAAACCGCCGTCTGAGCCTGAAGGTCGAGCGGGTGCCGGAAGCCCTCGGCCTCGAGGTTGCGCGCGGTGCTGATCGCCTCGGGCTGTGAGGTCCCGCGCGACAGCGGCCCCGACGCGGTGTGGACGACCTGAAAGCCGGCCTTTACGCCCTCCACGTACACGAACGGGGCCAGTCCTATCGTGCAGTGGCTGTGCAGCTCGAGTGGACGGTCGCCCGCGGCGCGCAGCATCGGCGGAGCGAGCTCGCGCACGGCATCGACGGTGAGCAGGCCGCCGGGATCCTTGAGGTACAGGCGATCCATGTGTGCGCAGTCGGCCAGCGCCGCCGCCCGCTCGGCGTAGTAGGCGTGGGTGTGGACGGCGCTGATCGAATAGGTCAGTCCGATCACCACCTCCTCGATGCCCTCCTCGCGTGCCATCCGCGCCAGCCGCCTGAGCCGGCCCGGGTCGTTCGACGGGTCGGCGATCTGCAGCCGCCGGATTCCGTGGCGAACGACGAGCCGGAAGGACAGCCGCATCACCTCCTCGTCGGCCGGCACCCACGAGATGAAGCGCATCCCGGTGGTGATCATGCCCAGCGGCGTGCCCGGCATCGCCTGGCTGACCAGCCTGATGCGCTCCCACGGATCCTCACGATGGAAACGGACCGACACGGCCAGGTGAGTGCTCGAGGTGAAGTCGAGAGCGTGGTAGCCGACGCGGTCGAGGGTGGGCGCCACGGCGAGGACATCAGGAGTCGTCAAACCCGTTGCGCTCCACAGGCTCTGGTTGCCGTCGCGTGTGCTCGTATCGACGAATTCGATCGTCCGGCTCATGCCATCGCCCGCTCGAGCCAGCCGGTGGATACGGGCCCGGCGCGGAAGTCGGGGTGGCCGAGCACGCTGACGAGCAGCGCCCGGTTGGTCTCCACACCCTCGACGTCGACGTTCTCGAGGGCGTCGAGGAGGATGTCGATCGCGCCGTCGCGATCGGGGGCGTGGGCGATCAGCTTGGCCAGGAGCGAGTCGTAGTAAGGAGGGATCACGGTGCCGGGGACGCAGTGCGTGTCGACCCTCAGACCGCGACGATCGGGGACGCTGAACACGCTCAACTGGCCCGGGCTCGGCCGGAATCCGTGGGCGACATCCTCGGCGGCCAGGCGGGCCTCGATGGCATGGCCCGCGAGCCGGTCCTCGTCCTGGCGCAGGGCAAGCGGCTCCTCGGCGGCGATCCGCAGCTGCATCGGCCACCAGGTCGAGCCCGGTGATCGCCTCGGTGACCGGGTGCTCGACCTGGATGCGGCAGTTGGCCTCGAGGAAGAAGAACTCGTCCCTGTCCTCATCGAGGACGAACTCGACCGTGCCCAGGTTGCGGTAGGCGATCGCCCGCGCGAAGGTCACCGCAGCCTCGTGCAACGCGTGCCGGGTGGCGTCAGCCAGCGCCGGCGCCGGTGCCTCCTCGACGACCTTCTGGTAGCGGCGCTGGACGCTGCAGTCGCGCTCGCCCAGCTGCACGACCTCGCCGTCGCGGTCGGCGGCGATCTGCGACCTCGACGTGGCGCGCGCCGACGACGAAGCGCTCGACGTAGACGCGATCGCCCCCGAACGCGGCCCGGGCCTCGCCGCGGGCCACGGCGAGCAGCCGCCGAGCTCGGCCTCGTCGTGGGCCAGCTTGATCCCACGGCCACCTCCGCCGCCCGCCGCCTTGACCAGGAGCGGGTAACCGATGTCGGCGGCGTCGTCGGGCGAGCTGATCTCGTGGCCGGGCAGCGTCGGTACGCCGGCCGCGGCGGCCCGCTCGCGCGCCCTCACCTTGTCGCCGGCGACGGCCAGCACCTCCGCTGGCGGGCCCACGAAGGTGATTCCGTTTTCCCGTGCGCGCGCGGCCAGCCGCGGGTTTTCGGAGATGAAGCCGTAACCCGGATGGATCGCGTCGCAGCCGGTCCCGACGCGCGGCCTGCACGACGACGTCGTCGCGCAGGTAGCTCTGCGCCGGCGGCCCCGGTCCGATCACCACCACGCGGTCCACCGCCCGCGCGGCCAGGCTGTCGCGGTCGACGTCGGAGCAGCCCAGCACGGACTCGAGCTCGAGCTCCCGGCACGCCTGCGCGATGCGGAGCGCGATCTCGCCCCGGTTGGCGATGAACACCCGCTTCACGACGGCGCGACCCGGAACAGCGGCGCCCCGTATTCGACCAGCTCGGCGTTCTCCTGACACACCTCGACGACCGTGCCGGCCACGCCTGCCGGGACCGAGTTCATCATCTTCATGACCTCGATGATGCAAACGATCGTCTCCGGCTCGACCTCGCTCCCCACGTTCACGAACGGCTCCTCCCCCGGACCCTCGGCCCGGTAGAAGGTTCCCAGCATCGGTGCTTCGATCGTCGCTCGCGCTGTCCGGCGCGGTCTCGGACGCCGCCCGCCGAGCCGATGGCGCGCCGCGGCGAACGTGAAGCGAGAACCCGTCGGTCTCGATCGTCAGCTCCTGCAGCGGCGACTCATCGATGAGCCGCAGGATCTCGCGGACGTCCTCGTGGCTAAGGGCCATCGGAACGGTGAGCGCCGAAGGTACTCATCACCATCGAGAGCGCATCCGCCGGCATCGGCTTCGCGTCACGCGGCCGGAGGCCCGTGACGGGGCGCGACTGCACGACGAACGCGTGGCCGTCGTGGTCGATCGCCCACTCGATGTCCTGGTGCGAGCCGAAGTGGCGCTCGATCCGTCGGGCGAGCTCGACCAGGCCCGCGAGCGCCGCGTCGTCCAGGCAGCGCGTGCTACGTCGCGGCTCGGGCACGGCCACCCGGGTCGTTCCCGGCCCCGAGCCGGGTCCGCGACGTACTCGATCGGTTTTGGGTGCACGTGCTCCCGCACGACCTCGCCGGTGACCTTGCTGAGCAGGAAGTCGTCCGGCGTCACCTCGCCGCCCACGACGGCTGGACCCAACCCCCAGCTGGCGTTGATCGCGACCATGCTCCTGTCGCCGCTGACCGGGTTGCAGGTGAACATGACGCCGGAGACGGCGGCGTCGACCATCAGTTGCACGGCGACGCCCATCGCCGCCGGGTTGGTCGGGCTCCCGATCCCCAGGCGGTAGCTGATCGCGGGCGGGCTGAAGAGGCTGATCCAGCAGTCACGAACGGCTTCGCACAGCGGCTCGAATCCGCGCACCCACAGGTAGCTCTCCTGCTGTCCGGCGAATGTGGCCTCGTGGCTGTCCTCGCCGACCGCGCTCGAGCGGACGGCCACCGGCACGTCATCTCCGAGCGCTCGGTAGCGGGCCTGCACCGCGCGGCGGACCGGCTCGGGCACGGGCGCGGACCGCATCGCCTCATCGATCGCAAACGCCGCGGCCGCGATCGCCTCGACATCGCCTCCCTGCAGCCCGCGCACGGCGTCGGCGATGGTTGTGGTCAGGCCGGCCCCGTCGACGAACGCCCCGAACGCGTCGATCGACAGGGCAAACCCCGCTGGGACGGGGATCTCGGCCGACAGGAGGTCTCCGAGCCTGGCGCTCTTGCCACCGAAGCGAGGCTCGTCGGCTCGGCCGAGCTCACTCAGCGGGCGGCTGTGGTCCATCGTCCAGGAGCGTCACGACACCGGCGGTCCCGTCGACGCGAATCGTCTGGCCGGTCCTGATCTGAGCCGTCGCGCGACCCGTGCCGACGACCGCCGGCAGTCCGTATTCACGGCACACGATCGCGGCGTGGGACATCACGCCGCCGACGTCGGTGACCGTGGCGCTGATCGTGGAGAAGATCGGAGCCCACGCCGGGGACGTGCTTCCACACACGAGGATCTCGCCGTCACGGATCTTCGACAGCTCATCCGTGGTCCGGACGACGCGCGCCGCGCCCTCGACGACGCCGGGCGCCGCGGCGGCGCCACGGAGCTCGGCACCGCCATCCTGCTGGCGCGCCCATTCCTGGACGCGCTCGGTCGTGACCCCCCACAACATGATCGTCATCGGGTCGGTGATTGCCTCGGGCGTGACCCCGAGCGCGGGAGGCGGGGTCCACTTTCCGAGCCGCTCGAGGAGCTCGGCGCGCCGCGCGACGATCGGCGGCCAGTGCTTGGGACCCAGCGACTCCCCGCCGGTGGCCCAGGTCAGGGTCAGCTCGTCGAGCGCGCTGGCCACCTCGTAGCGCGAGAGGAGGAACACGTCCTCCCCCTGGGCCAGGAAACCGTGCTGGGCCAACAGGGCGCCGAACTCCCGGATCTTGTTCCACCACCGGGTGAGGAACCAGTAGTCGCAGAAGAACTTGTGCTCCTCGACGTACGGGAACACGGTCCGCGACAGCCCGAGCAGGTCGTGGAAGGGCTTCTGGGCCTCGGGATCGAGCAGCGCGACGTACTCGCTGGCCAGCCGTTCGCGCTCGCGCTCGATCTCCTCGGTCGGACGCTCGATCTCCACGCCCGCCTTGAGCGCGCTCACGTGACCGATCAGCGAGGCATACGGAATGCTCGGGTCGTCGAGCCAGCTCCCGAAGTAGTGGTAGAGGCCGTCGCCCGTGGCCATGTTGAACCAGGGATCCTTGACCTGCTCGAGTTCGGCCAGCCAGGCGCGGCCGGCCTCGCTGTCGCTCAGCTCGGCGTCGATCTCATCCGGCGTCCGGCCCTGGACGAAGGCGCCCTCGACGCCGGTGTCGATGGCCAGACGCGCGAGCCGGCGCAGCTCGGCGTCGGGGCGGAACAGCAACACGTCGATGCCGGCGACCATCTGTGCGATGTGCTGATCGGGGATGTCGGGGAGGTTGGCCTTGCAGAACTCGGCGAACGTCGAGTAGGCGCCGTAGCCCAGGAGCAGGAACTCGAAGTGGTGCTGCCACATCAGATCGCCGAGTCTCAGCGCCCGTCCATAAGCATCGAGGACCTCGTAGAACGACGTGTTGCGATCGTCGCGGAAGACGATCTCGTCCGATTCGTACTCAGGGAGGTCCGGCACCACGAGTTCGTCGAGCTCGGCGATCAGCGCCTCCATCTTGGCCCGCCACTTCGGGTACAGCTCGGCCCAGTGCTCGAAGTAGTGGCCCGCGCGCTGCTGAAAGAACTCCGCCCGCTCGGCGATCTTGGCCGGGTCGGTGACCGGGTTACCGGAGATGTAGATGTAGCCGTTCACGCAGCGGTAATCGATGCCCATCGCCGGCGGCACGGCGAACACCCGGTTCTGCCACGAGCCGACGGCCTGGTAGGGGGCGTCGATGCAGATCACGTCGAAGGCCGGCATGGGGAGCGGGAAGTGCATCGAGTTCCAGAACCAGAAGCGGTTCTCGTCCCGCTCACGGCGTCGCTCGTCGAACAGCGCGTAGTACGGATACATCTCCTCCCACCCCTCGCAACCCGGCGGAGTCTCGATCGAGAACGGACTGGGAAACGCTCCGAGCGCGGGCGTCGTGCTGGCCATGGGAACCTCCGTCGCGATACCTACCGCCTCACGCCGCGGCGAGGCCGCCCTGTTGCTTATACGCGACGGTGGGCGTCGAAGTCAACACCTTGCCCGTCCGCGCATCGCGGCTTGTGTCCCGGCGCGAACTCCTCGAGCGCGGCCGGCGGCTCGCACTACGATCGGCCCGCTTTGCCAGCGCGAGCTCACGATGCGCGTGTCGGAGGTCACCGCATTCGGCGGCCCCGAGGTCTTGCGGGCGGCCGAGCGGCCGTGGCCGCAACCGGGACCGGACGAGCTGGTCGTGGAGATCGCCGCGGCCAACGTCAATCCGACCGATCTCGCCGCGCGCTCTGGCGCCCACCGGCGCCGGATGCCCGAGCTGACGCCGCCCTTCATCCCCGGCTGGGATCTGGCCGGGACGGTCAGCCAGACTGGGTCGGCGGTCACGGGCCTGGCCGCCGGCGACGAGGTGGTCGGCATGATCCCCTGGGTCAGGATCGGGGGCCGCGTCGGGGCGTACGCCGAGGCGGCCGTCGTCGATCCGGCCTGGATCGCGCCGCGACCGTCCGGGCTCGACGCGGTCCGTGGCGCGACGGTCCCGTTGAACGCCCTCACCGCCCGCCAGACGCTCGAGCTGATTGCCGCGCCGCGGGGCGCCTCGCTGCTGATCACCGGCGCCAGCGGTGCCGTCGGTGGCTTCGCCGTCCAGCTCGCCGCCCAGGCCGGGTTGCGGGTGATCGCGGTCGCCTCCGATGGCGACGAGGCATGGGTCGAGAGCCTGGGCGCCACCGAGGTCGTGCCGCGCGGCACCGACCTCGACACGGTCGGTCCGGTTGACGCGGCCCTCGACGCCGTGCCGGTGGGCGCGGCCGCGGCGCGGCGGGTCCGCGACGGCGGTGTCGTCGTGTTCACGCGACGGATCGAGCTGGTCCCGGAACGAGGTCTGCGCGTCGAGACGCCGCTGGTCCATTCGGACGCCCGCGCGCTCGCCGAGCTCACCCAAATGGTGGCATCGGGAGAGCTGCGGACGCGCGTGGCGCGGACGCTGGAGCTTGCCCGCGTCGCGGAGGCCCATGCGCTCGTCGAGCGTGGGGGTCTGCGCGGCAAGGTAGTACTGACAACTCGATGAGGAGGAAGAGCCATGGCAAGGATCCTGCTGGTTCATGGAGCGTTTGGGGGAGCGTGGTGCTGGCAGCCTGCCCTGGCCGGCCTGCGCGAGGCCGGTCATCGCGTTGAGACGATCGACCTGCCCGGTGCCGGCGAGGACCGGACGCCGGTGGCGGACGTGACGCTGGGCGCGTACGGCGAGCGGATCTGCCACAAGCTGGCCGAGGGCGAGCCGGCCGTTGTGGTCGGTCAAAGCATGGGCGGGATGGCGATCACGCAGGCCGCCGCGAACTGCCCGCAGCGGGTGACCGCGCTGATGTACATCGGTGCCTTCGCGCCGGCCGACGGACAGAGCCTGATGGACCTCGTCGCCTACCCCGAGGCGGCCGACGACCAGGTGCAGGCCAACATGGTGGTGGAGGGCGACCCACCGGTGGCCGTACTTCCTCCGCCCGGCGCCCGGATTGCGCTCTACAACTGCGCCACGCCGGAACAGGCGCAGTGGGCGTCCGAACGGCTCGGACCACAACCGGTGGCGGCGTTCCAGACGCCGCTGAGCATCCCCGAGGCGAACCGCGAGGCGTTCGAACGGATTCCCCGTGGCTACATGGTGTGCCTGCAGGACCAGGCGATCCCGCCGGCGATGCAGCGCCGCATGCTGAACGACCGCGGCTGCGACCCGGTGGTCGAGATTGACGCCGACCACTGGCCGTGGCTGTCGCGGACCGGCGAGTTCAACGCGGGTCTCGATGGGATGGTGCAGGCGACCGCGAACGGGCCGCACTGATCGGCAAGAACGAGTGCGCGCGATGGCTGGCCTGCCCCGAGGGTCGGCGGTAGCGTCCGCGTCGTTGGCTCGGAGCTGAGAGGAGCGACGATGGCCGAAATCGAGCTGGTGGCTCTCTACTGGACCATTTCCGGCCCGGTGGAGGTTCACGTGGGGCGGGAGTGGAGCACGTTCGCGTGGGCCGATCGTTGCATCGAGGCCGAGCGGGCCGGCTTCCAGGGCATCGGGCTGTGGCACGCCGACATCGAGCACCAGCTCGAATTGCGCACGCTGCGGGAGATGAAGCGGATCCTCGACGATGCCGGTCTGAAGTACGTCCAGCTCGAGTTCCTGGCCGACTTCTTCGTGCCGCCGGGGCAGCCCGGGCGGGCCGAGTCAGACGAGCGCCGCAGGATGTTGCTCGATGCCGCTGGGACCTTCGACGCCCACCACATCAAGGTGGGCAACATCCCCGGAACCCCGTGCGAGCTGGACCGCCTCACCGAGGCATTCGCCGAGCTCTGCCAGGACGCGGCCAACTACACCGATGCACGCGTCATCTACGAGTTCATGCCGTTCGACGTCAACGTGAACACGCTCGACACGGCCCTCGAGCTGGTCCAGACCGCCGCTCAGCCCAACGGCGGCCTGGCTCTCGACACCTGGCACATGGGCAAGCTCGGGATCACGCCCGACGAGTTGCGGCGGATCCCGCTCGAGTACCTGAGCTGGGTCGAGCTGTCGGATGGACAGGTCCAGAACATGGACGACCCCGTCGACGAGACGGTCAATCATCGCCGTCTGCCCGGGGAGGGAGAGTTCGATCTCCCCGGCTACGTTGCCGTCTGCCAGGAGATGGGCTACACGGAGCCGTGGGGCGTCGAGGTGCTCTCGGCCGAGCTCCGCAAGCTGCCCATCGAGGATGAGTTTCAGCGCGCATACGAGACGACCGCCGCGCAGTTCCGGGCCGGAGTTGCGTGACGAGAGGAGCCGAGATGACCAACAGCGAGAACGAACCCGCCCTCAGTGACGAGCGCAAGGTCTGGATGTTCCGGCAGATGCTGCGGATCCGCGAATTCGAGGAGCGGGTCAAGCGTACGTTCGAAGAACACCCCGGAGTGATCCGGGGTCACACCCACCTCGCCGACGGCGCCGAGGCGTCGATCGTCGGTGCGCTGGCCACGCTGGCGCCCGGCGACCAGCTGATGACCACGTATCGCTGCCACGGGTACCCGATCGTGCTCGGCACCGACGCGAACGCGATGATGGCCGAGATCTACGGACGCAGGACGGCCTGTGCGGGGGCTATGGCGGATCGATGCACCTGGTCGATCCTGACCGCGGTTTCCTCGGCACGTCGGGAATCGTCGGCCAGGGCATCCCCCAGGCCACGGGGGTGGCCTACGCGGCCCAGATCCGCAAGCACGGACAGGTCGTGCTGTGCTTCTTCGGCGACGGCGCCTCGAAGCAGGGCGCGTTCTCGGAGTCGCTCAACGTGGCCTCGCTATGGAAGCTGCCGATCGTCTACGTGATGGAGAACAACTCCTACAACGTGGTCACCCGCGTCGAGCAGGAGGACGCCAACGCCGCCGCCGGGGAGCCGCTGGCGGTCAAGGCCGTCGCCTTCTCGATGCCCGGGGTCACCGTCGACGGCGGCGATCCGCTGGTCGTCTACGGTGCGGTCGAGGCGGCGGTGGGGCGGGCGCGGTCGGGCTCTGGGCCGACACTCGTCGAGTCCAAGGTGTATCGGCTCAGTGCCCACGGCAACATCATCGCGCCGCCCGGCGTGCCGCTGCACTTTCCCCGAGCACGAGGCGATCGAGGTGTTCGGTGCCCACGAGGAGTACGAGGCGGCCAAGCGCGGTGATCCGGTTCCACGGTTCCGGGCCCGTCTGGTCACCGACGGCACGATCACCGCCGAGGAGGCCGACGCGATCGCGACCGAGGTCCGGGCCGAGATGCAGGCGGCGGTGGAGTTCGGGCTCGACAGCCCGTTTCCCGAGCCGCAGGCCGCCACCAAGTACGTCTACGCCTAGCGCGAGGAGGCATCGATGGCACGGGAGATTCCCTACATCGCCGCGATCAACGAGGCCATCCATCTGGAGATGGCGCGCGACGACAGAGTCCTGTACTACGGCCAGAACCTGGCCACGACGGAGAACGACGAGTTCGTCAAGGCGTTCGGCAACGACCGCGTCCGCGTAACGCCGATCTCGGAGACGGCGGAGATCGGGATGGCGGTCGGCGCGGCGCTGGCCGGGCTGCGACCGGTGGTCGAGCTGTACATGGCCGAGTTCATGCTCGTGGCCATGGACCAGGTCGTCAACGAGGCGCCGCGGTTTCGGTACATGAGCGGCGGTCAGGTCAAGGTGCCGTTGGTGCTCAAGGCCGGCTATGGCTTCACGGCCGGGTGGGCGGGGCAGCACACGGGGTCGATCTACGGCATGTTCATGGGCGTACCGGGGCTCAAGATTGCGCTTCCGGCCACGGCCGCCGACGCCAAGGGGCTGATGGCATCGGCCATCCGTGACGACAACCCGGTCTGCTTCTTGCACCACTACCTGCTCACGCTCGAGCCCGGCGAGGTGCCCGAGGGCGAGTACGTCGTCCCCTTCGGCGAGGCCGACGTCCGGCGCGCGGGCGGCGACGTGACGATCGTTGCCACGGGCTGGATGGTCGGCAAGGCGCTGGCCGCCGCCGAGTCGCTCGCCGGGGAGGGAATCGAAGCCGAGGTGATCGACCCGCGCACGCTGGCCCCGCTCGACATGGCCACGATCCTCAGCTCGGTGGAGAAGACCGGGCATGTCGTGCTCGTCGACCAGGCGCCGCGCCACGCTTCGGCCTCCGCGGTGATCGCGGGCGAGATCGCCGACCAGGGCTTCTCGAGCCTGAAGGCCCCGATCAAGCAGGTCACCGCGCTCGACGCCACCGTGCCCTACAGCGAGCCGATGGAGGCCTACGTGCTTCCCGACGAGGCGAAGATCGCCGGCGCCGTGCACCAGGTGCTGGGGTCGGCGCCGGTGGCCGCATAATCGGTGCACTCGTGGACGGCGCTGATGCGGCCGACCGGGGAACCATCGCGACCGCGTTGCTGCGCGATATGTGGCGGATCCGCCGCTTCGAGGAGCGGGTGGCGCAGCTCAAGCGCTCCCTCCTCGTCCACGGGTTGATCCATCTCAGCATCGGCGGCGAGGGCGTGGCGGTCGCCGTGTGTGGCCAGTTGCGCGGCGACGATGCCGTCTACAGCGGCCACCGAGCCCACGGGCATGCGATCGCCAAGGGCGCTCGGCCCGACCGCGTCATGGCCGAGTTGATGGGGCGCGTCGACGGGCTCTGCCAGGGCCTCGGCGGCTCCATGCACCTCGTCGACATCGACCATGGCTTCCTCGGCGCCACCGGGGTCGTGGGCGGCAATCTGCCCCTGGCGCTGGGGACCGCGCTGGCCGCGCGGACGCTCCGGACCGACCGTGTCACCGTCGCGTTCTTCGGCGACGGCGCTGTGCAGGCCGGACATTTCCACGAGTCGGTCAACCTGGCCGCGCTGTGGGGGCTGCCCGTGATCTTCGTGTGCGAGAACAACGGGTTTGCCGAGTTCACCTCGCGCGCCGAACACAGCCTCGTCGAGCGGGTCAGTGACGTCGTCGCGCCCTACGGGTTACAGCGCGCCACCGTCGACGGCAGTGACGCGCTGGCCGTATGGGATGCCTTCGCCGAGTTCCTGAGCCAGGCGCGCGCCGGCCAGGGCCCGATGCTGCTCGAGTGCCTGACCCATCGTCGGCGGGGTCACTACGAAGGTGACTCCCAGCAGTACCGCGATCCACAGGCGGAGGACGAGTGGCAGCAACGCGATCCGCTGGCGCGCCTGCGCGAGCGAGCGATCGCGGAGGCTTGGCTGACGGCGGAGGCGGCGCAGGCGCTTGGGTCCGAGGCCGAGGCCGAGATCGAGGCGGCGGTGGCCTTCGGCCGGGACAGTCCCTTCCCGGGGCCCGAGATACCGGGCCAGCTTGTCTACGCCGACGTCAGCGGATCCGTGCCGTGAGCGCCACCGAGACCACGTTCCTGAAGTCGATCAACGCCGCGCTGGCCAGCGCCATGCGCGAAGACGAGCGCGTGATCGTGCTCGGCGAGGACGTGGCCGAAGGCGGTCCCTACCTCGCCACGGCCGGGCTGGCCGAGGAGTTCGGGCGCGGCCGGGTGCTCAACACGCCGATCAGCGAGGGCGCCGTGTGCGGTGTGGCCATCGGGGCAGCGCAATCTGGCCTGCGCCCGGTGGTGGAGATCATGTTCATCGACTTCCTCACTCTGGCGCTCGACCAACTGGTCAATCAGGCCGCCAAGGCCCATTTCATGTCGGGGGGACAGCTGACCGTGCCGCTCGTGCTGCGCACCCAGAGCGGGGCCGGACAGCGCGGCGGCGCGCAGCATTCCCAGAGCCTGGAGGCGTGGTTGGCCCACGTCCCCGGGCTGAAGGTCGTCATGCCGAGCTGTGCCGCCGACGCGGCCGCGCTCCTGGCCAGCGCCATCGCCGACCCCAACCCCGTCGTGTTCGTCGAGAACAAGGCGCTGTACTTCCGCCGCGAGTCTGTCCCGGAGCCTGCGCCGGCGGTGACGATCGGCAGCGCCCGGATCCTGCGCTCGGGCGCGGACATCACGCTGATCG
Source organism: uncultured Solirubrobacterales bacterium (assembly GCA_963734775.1). Taxonomy (GTDB): domain Bacteria; phylum Actinomycetota; class Thermoleophilia; order Solirubrobacterales; family Solirubrobacteraceae; genus Palsa-465. Next base: position 20,635 of record CAVTJE010000003.1, on the reverse strand, counting down.
CCACGTCCCGACTCGTCAGCGAGGCCCTGAAGGTGGCGGACCGGCTGGCGTCCGACGGGGTGCAGGCCGAGGTCATCGACCCCCGGACGCTGATCCCGCTCGATATCGAGACGCTGGGGGAGTCGGTCCGGCGGACCGGGCGCGCGGTTATCGCCCACGAGGCGGTGAAGGTCGGCGGGTTCGGCGCCGAGCTCCTCTCGCAGGTGCAGGAGGTCGCCTTCGAGTGTCTCGAGGCACCGATCCAGCGGGTCGGTGCGCCGTTCACTCCGGTGCCCGTCAGTCCACCGCTCGAGGACGCCTATCGTCCTGGCGCCGGCGACATCCACGCCGCGGCCTGCGCCGCCATCGAGTGGGACCAGCGCGTGGAGGAACCGGCATGGTGAGGCGGTCAGACCGGCTCGGGCGTGCCTCGGCTGGGGCAGCGCGAACAGCGACGCCCCGGGTATCCGTTCCAGCACCTCGCGGTGACTCAGGACGATCTCCAGGTTGCGCAGCGCGATCAGGGCGTGCTCCCGGGCGATCCCCTCGGCCCGTGTGCCCTGCCGCAGCTCGAGTGCCTCGATCATCCCCTGGTGGTGGCGCTGGGCGATGATGAGGATGTCGCGCGATTCGGGGAGCTCGGCCTCGGCCAGCACCATCGCCCCGGGACCGGCGAAGGGCAGCGTCAGGGCATGCTCGAGCGCGCGCTCGAGCATCGGGCTGCGCGCCATCTTGAGCAGGCGAGCGTGGAAGCGGTCGTTGAGAAGCAGGTACTGCTCGAACGACTCGTAGTCGGCCTGGTGGACGAGCTCGGCGATCTGCTCGTTGATCGTCGTCAGCGTCCGCAGGTCGCTGCGCTTGGGCCCGCGCTCGGCGGCGAAGCGCGCCGCGGTGCCCTCGAGGACGCCGCGCAGCTCGATGGCATCGCGGATGTCGTCCTTGGTGAACTCGCGGACCGCGTAGCCGCCGCCGGGCAGTTCGAGCAAGAGCCCCTCGTGCTCGAGCTCGGCCAGCGCGAGGCGCAGCGGCGTCCTCGAGACGCCGAGGCGGTCGACCAGCGGCAGCTCCGACATCCTCGCTCCGGGCGCAAACTCGCCGCTCAGGATGAGCTCGCGCAGGCGCAACAGCGCGCGGGTGATCTGGGTTCGCGGAGTCGTATTCGCCATCGCCGTGTCGGTCTCGCCGAAACGACAAACGAGTCTATTCGGACCGTCAAAGCTGCATGCAGAAGTGCCCGCAGCGACGCGAAAGTAGTTCCTTTGTGGGTTTGTTAGCGGTCTCTTGCATGCAGCGGCAGAGCGATTTAGTATCGCCATCTCTCGCCACCGACGGGGCGGGACCAACCTTCATAGAGGAGAGGAACGGGTGACATGTATCACCACTCGGCGCGATTGCGTCTCGGCCTAGCGCTGGCCTCAGTGATGGGCTTGATGGTCCTGGCGGGCTGCGGGAGCAGCTCGAGCAGCAGTTCGAGCAGTGCGGCGGCGGGGGGTAGCACGAGCACGGCGGCCAGCTCATCCAGTGGCGGCGGCACCGCGGTCAACATCACGTCGTGCGGACCCAAGCCGGGGGTCACGGCGACCGGCACGCCGATCAACATCGGCACGATCGACACCAAGCAGCCCGGCACGGACTTCAGCGACGGGCCGAACATGATCAACGCGTACTTCGCGTGCGTGAACGCGAACGGCGGAGTCAACGGTCACCCGCTGAAGCTCTTCGTCGAGTACGACCAGACGCAGCCGGCGCAGATCGCGGCGGCGGCCAAGCAGCTGATCCAGACCGATCACGTGGTGGCGATCGACGGCGTCTTCGACCTCCTCGAGTGCACGATTGATCAGAGCCTACTGGAAGCAGCTCGGCATCTACGAGATGGGCGCCGGCATCGCGCCCGAGTGCTGGTCGACGCCGAACAGCGCCGCGGTCAACATGGGCCCGCGCTACAGCTCGGACGGCGCGGTCCAGTACGGGCTCAGCCAGCACCCGTCGAAGGTCGTGTTCGTGCAGTCGAACGTGCCGGGAACCGGCTACATCGCCGCTGGTCCGGCGGCCCTGGCCAAGGCGGCGCACGTGCCGATCACCGAGCTGACCGAGAATGTGCCGATCAACGATGCCAGTTCGGTGGCGCTGAACCTGGTCAACGACGCCGGCTCCAACGGATGGGTGGTGTTGAACTTCACCCCGCCGGAGGCGCTGGTGATCCTCCAGGCGGCGCAGAAGCTGGGGCTCGAGGACCGCGTCAAGGGTTGGGGTTGCTCGACTCCGTGCAACACCGACTTCCTGGCCAAGGCGCTCGGCCCGAAGTGGAACCACAAGCTGTTCGTCAACGCCGAGCTCACCTCGCCCGATGATCACAACGGCCCGGAGATGCAGCTCTACAAGGCGATCCTGGCCAAGTACGGCCAGAGCGTGGCCGGCGGCCTCGGGTCCTTCAGCCAGATGGGCTTCCTGCTCGGGAAGTTCCTCGTCGGTGCGCTGCAGAAGATGCACGGGGCGTACACGATTAAGAACGTCAACGCCGCGATCAAGGCGATCAAGGACCAGAAGACCGAGTTGCTGTGCCAGCCGTGGGTATACGGGAACTATCCGCTGCACATCCCCAACAACGCCGACTTCACCACAACGCCCGACAACGGGAAGATGGTCACGGCGCAGGGATGCTTCAACGTGTCCTCGGACGATCCGCAGATCGCGGCATTACCGCAAGGTCGCCGGCACCGCGCCGTCGACGAATCCACCCACCTCCTAGGAGACCGGCCACACATACGCGATCATGGCGCCTGAGGACAAGTGCCAAGCCTGATTGACCTAGAGCAGTTCCTCGTCACGGGCCTGTCGCTCGGAGGGGTGTATGCCCTGTCGGGTGTCGGCATGATTGTCCTGTACCGAGCCACCGGAGTCCTGTACCTGGCCTTCGGTGCGGTCGGTGCGATGGGCGCCCTGATCGCGTGGCAGCTGATCAACCATTCGGGGCTCGGTTTCTGGCCCGCGGCGTTGATCGGCGTGCTCGCTGCCGGAGTGGTGACACTCGCATACGGGATGGTGTTCGGCCCCGCGCTCGCCGGGCGCGACCCCCTGGTCAAAGCCACGGCGACGCTGGGCCTGACCCTCGTATTGCTCGGGATCATGGACCTGCTGTGGCCCTCCAGCGGTGGCGCGTCGCGTGCGCTGACGATCCCCACCGACAACAACACGTTCCAGGTGGGCGAGATCTCCGTCACCTACACGAACGTGATCGCGTTGGCGGCTGGACTCGTCATCACGCTGGTCACCGGCGCCTTCCTGCGCTTCACCAAGATGGGCACGGCCATGCGCGCGATGGCCAACGACCGCGAGATCACCGCCACGCTCGGGGTCCGCGTGCGCCGGGTTGAGGCGGCCGCGTGGTTCGGTTGTGGCATCCTGGCCGGGATCGCGGGCGTGTTGCTCGCTGACCTGGTTGCCCTCGACGCGACCAGCCTGACGTTCCTGGTCATCTCCTCGCTGGCGGCGACGCTGATCGCGCAGCTACGCTCGATCCCGGTGACATTCGTGGCGGCGATCGTCATCGGGGTGGTTGACGCCGAGCTCACCCCGGTCAACTCGCTGAGCAACTATCGCGACATGACGCCGTTCGTGCTCGCCGCGATCGCCCTGCTGGTCATGAACCGGCATCGCGTGATCGCGGTTGGGCGCCAAGGGGTTTGACGCGCGTGGAGAGCGCCGGCGCGAAGACCGCTGAGGCAGGTGTCGTGGCCAGCGACGGCGACGCCGCACCGGACGCCAACGGGCGCATGCAGCGACCGCGATCGGCAGGCGGGGTGCGCGGCTTTGTGCGCCCGGTCATCATCGCTGCGGCGCTGCTGTTCGTGCTGCTGGCCTTCCCGTCGATCTTCAGCCTCTACTACCTCGACGCCTGGACCCAGGTGGCCATCTACTCGATCGTCACGCTCGGGCTTGGATTGCTGGTCGGCCGCGTGGGTATGGTCTCGCTCGGCCAGGGTGCGGTGCTGGCCATGGGCGCTTGGGTGGCCGCACGCATTCTCTTCGCCACCGCGCTGCCATTCCCGATCGTGCTGCTGGGCGCCGGTCTGATCACGATGGTGCTAGGCACGCTGGTCGGCCTGCCAGCCCTGCGGATGAGCGGCCTGTACCTGGCGCTGATCACCCTCATGCTGGCCGGCGCGATAACCGTTGCGCTGTCCACGATCAACTTCCCCAACGGCGGTGGCGGCTTCACCGGCTACAACGGCAGCACCGTTCACATCCCGCAGATCCGTCGGCCGAGCATCGCCACCACCGATGCGGCGCTGTTCCGCTACTCGGTTGTCGTCGCCGTCCTCATGTTCCTGCTCGTGCTCGTTCACCTCCGGGGCCGGCCGGGGCGCGCGTGGGCGGCCATCCGGCAGAGCGAATCGGCCGCTCTGGCCGCGGGCATCAACACCACCTTCTACAAGTTGTGGGCGTTCGCGCTGGTCTCGTTCATCACCGGCGTCGCGGGCGGGCTGGTCGCCGCCAGCTTCCGCTACCTCAACTCGCTGACGTTCTCGACCCTGGACTCGATCACGCTGTTGGCGGTCGTTCTCATGGGCGGTGCCTACAGCATGTGGGGCGCGATCCTGGCCGCCTTCCTGTTGAAGTTCCTGCAGGCGTTGCTCAACAACTGGGGAGTCTCACCCGACTGGTTGACGATCCTGTTCGGGATCGGAGTGCTCCAGGTCGTGACCACCGCCCCGCGGGGCTTGATCGAACAGGTGCCCAAGGACATCGCTCGGCTGGGCCGGCTGATTCGCGGCCTCGGTCGGCGAGCGCCGGCCAAGGAGGGGACGGGTTGATCGAGGTCTCCGAGCTGACCGTCCGCTTCGGCGGGGTGACCCCGCTCGACGGGATGAGCGTCCGCTTCGAGGAGGGGACGTGCGGGTTGATCGGGCCCAACGGAGCGGGCAAGACGACGTTCTTCAACGTGCTCAGCGGCTTTGTCCGCCCGGCCTCCGGCACCATCCAGGCCTTCGGCGAGAACCTGCTGAAGATGACGCATTTCCGCCGCGCGCGCTGGGGGGTGCGGCGGACGTTCCAGACCGAGCAGGCGATCGAAGAGCTGTCGGTCTTCGACAACGTGGCCATGATCCACGACCACTCCAAGCTGAGCGGTCGCTCGCGGCAGGACGACGTGCTCGGCGCCATCGACTTCGTCGGGCTCGAGGTCGATCCCGGCGCCAAGGTGGCGACGCTCGGCGCGCGCGATCGGCGGCTGGTCGAGGTCGCCCGCGCCGTCGTGGGCAAGCCACGGGTCGTGCTGCTCGACGAGCCCGCCGCGGGTCTCCCCGATCAAGAGACCGCGCACATGGGGGACGTGATCAGCCGGATCCCCGAGCACATCGGCGCCCTGGTCATCCTCGTCGACCACGACATGAGCCTCGTCTCCGCCTGCTGTGGTGTCACGGCGGTGCTCGACTTCGGCAAACTGATCGCCGCCGGATCCACGTCCGATGTGCTCCGCGACGACCGTGTGATCCGTGCGTATCTGGGCACCGAGGAGGTCGCGTGAGCGACAGCCGGCTCGCGGTGAGCGGCCTCAGCGTCGAGCGAGGAGCGCATCAGGTCGTCCACGACGTCTCGCTCGAGGTGCCGGCCGGCGAGGTCACCGCGTTGCTGGGTCCAAACGGAGCCGGCAAGTCGAGTCTCGTGCTTGCCGTGGGCGGCGTCCTGAAGCCTTTGAGCGGCTCGGTCACGATGGACGGTCGCGAACTGGCCGGCAAACGCCCAGAGAAGATCCGCCAGGCCGGGCTCGCCGTGGTTCCCGAGGGCCGGCGGCTGCTCACCGATCTCACCGTCGAGGACAACATCCGCGTGGCCACCTACATGCTCCCGCGCGCCGATGCCCAGACCAGCCGCAAGCGCGCCCTGGAGCTGTTTCCCGAGCTCGAGAAGCGCCTCGGGGCCACGGCGCGCACGCTCTCTGGCGGCGAGCAGCAGATGGTCGTACTCGCGCAGGCCATGGTCTCGGCCCCGCGCTTTGTGATCATCGACGAGCTCTCGCTCGGTCTCGCGCCCGTCGTCATCCAGCGGCTCATCCCCACCATCCGCGCCATCGCCGACGCCGGCGCGGGCGTGCTGCTCATCGAGCAGTTCGCCACCGTCGCGCTCGGCCTGGCCGAGCGGGCGTACGTGATGGAGGGCGGCCGGATCCAGTACTCGGGCGCGGCGCGCGAGCTGCGCGAGAAGCCCGAGCTGCTCCAGTCCGCCTATCTGCTCCGCGGCGCGAAGACCAACGGTGTGGCACCGCTGCCGGATCTCGAGACCGGGGCCCCATGACCGTCACCGGCATGGAGCACGTGCTCGTTCTCAGCGACGACATCGAGACCACGCGAGAGTTCTACTGCGGCGTCGTCGGGCTGCGGGTCGGCCAGCGTCCGCCCCTGGGCTTCCCCGGCTACTGGCTGTATGCGGGTGAGACGCCGTGCCTGCACGTCGCCGAGCGCCAGGCTTATCTCAAACACGCGGCGTGGCTCGGACTCCACGTTCCGCACGAGCCTCCGGGCGCGGGCGTCGTCGACCACATCGCATTCAACGCCAGCGACTACGACGCCGTGCGCCAGCGGCTCGACAGCGAGGGCATCCCGACCATCGGCAACACGGTGGCCGACGCCGGCCTCCGTCAACTGTTCTTCCACGACCCCAACGGAGTGCGGGTGGAGATAAACGTCAAGGCACCAAACATCGAAGCGAGGTAGAGATGGCGCAGGCCCAGACCGAGAATCCGATCACCACCGGCCGTCGGAGCACGCCGCCCTTCCGCGCCGATCACGTTGGCAGCCTGCTGCGCCCGCAGAAGCTGCTCCGCGCGCGCGAGGAGTTCGCGGCCGGAACCCTCACCGCCGACGGGCTGCGCGCGGTCGAGGACGAGGCAATTCGCGACGTGGTCAGGATGCAGCACGACGTCGGGCTGCAGTCGGCCACCGACGGCGAATTCCGCCGGGCCTCCTGGCACATGGACTTCATCTACCAGATCGGGGGAATAGAGCAGCGTCCTCCCGGTGACATCAAGGTCCAGTTCCGCAACGAGCAGGGAGAGATCGAGTTCGCGCCCGCCTCGATCCATGTCGGCGAGCGCGTGCACCTCGATCACCCCATCTTCGCCGAGGATTTCAAGTTCCTCCAGAGCCTGACCGCCGCCGACGTGACACCCAAGCTGACGATTCCCTCGCCGAGCATGGTCCACTACCGCGGCGGGCGCGCCGCGATCGACCCCAGCGTCTACGGCGATGTGGAGGACTTCTGGCGCGATCTCACCGGCGCGTACGCCGACCAGGTCCGCGTCGTGGCCGAGCTCGGCTGCCGTTACCTCCAGTTCGACGACACCAGCCTGGCCTACCTCAACGATCCCAAGCAGCGCGAGGAGATGGCCGGCAAGGGCGAGGACTCCGAGCATCTGCACGAGACCTATATCCGTCACATCAACGAGGCGCTGGCCAACCGCCCGGAGGGGTTGACCGTCACCACCCACATGTGCCGCGGCAACTTCCGTTCCTCGTGGGTCGCCGAGGGCGGCTACGACTTCGTCGCCGAGGCGTTGTTCGGCAACCTCGCCGTCGACGGGTTCTTCCTCGAGTACGACGACGCCCGCTCGGGCGGGTTCGAGCCGCTGCGCTTCGTGCCCAAGGACAAGCTCGTGGTGCTCGGCCTGGTCACCACCAAGCGCGGCCAGCTCGAGAGCAAGGACGAGCTCAAGCGACGTATCGAGGAGGCCAGTCGGTACATCGGCGTCGAGCAGCTCTGCCTTTCTCCTCAATGCGGGTTCTCGTCCACCGTCGAGGGCAACGCCCTGACCTACGACGAGGAAGTGGCCAAGCTCGAGTTGATCGTCGAGACGGCGGCCGAGGTCTGGGGCTGACGGCGGGTTCGGAAATGCGCGCTGCGGTCATCGAGGCGGTCGGGTCGATGTCGGTGCTCGAGCGCCCCGAGCCGGGCGAGCCCGGCGCCGGCGAGGTCGTGGTGGCACCCGAGGCCGTGGGCATCTGCGGCTCGGACTACCACTTCTTCTCCGGCGACCTGTCCGATGCCGCGGGCGGCTCGCAGTTTCCGCGCGTGCTCGGCCACGAGGTGGCGGGCACGATCACCGCCACAGGCCCGGGATGCCGCCCCGAGCTGGCCCCCGGCCGGCGTGTGGCGCTGTGGCCGCTCCAGGCCTGTGGCCGCTGCTACCCGTGCAGCGTCGAGCGGCCGAACACGTGCGACAACTTCCGGCTCATCGGCATCCACCTCGACGGGGGCCTGCAGGAGCGCCTCGTCGTCGGTCAGGCCCAGGTCTTCCCCATCGAGGTGGACAGCGCCGCGGTGGGTGCGATGGCCGAGCCGATGTCGATCGCCGTGCGCGCGGTGAACCGGGCCGCCCTGACGTCCGGCGAGCGCGTGGTCGTGCTCGGCGCCGGGCCGATCGGCCAGTGCGTGGGTTTGATGGCGCGCGAGCGCGGGGGAGAGGTCCTGATCGTCGACCTCCAGGAACGGCGCCTCGAACTGAGTCGCGAGCTGGGAGCTCAGACGCTCGTATGGACGACGGCCGACGCCGTGGTGGCCGGCGCCCGTGCCTGGGCAGGAGGTGGCGGGCCGCCGGTCGTCATCGACGCCACCGGAGCGCCGGCGGCCGTGCGCGCCATGATCGACATGGCGGCGTCGGCGGGGCGCGCCGTGCAGGTGGGGATGTCCGGCGAGGAGGTGCCGCTGCGGATCGGGAGCCTGACCGAGAAGGAGCTCGACCTGCTGGGGGTCAGCTGCTGCGGAGCGACCGAGTTCGCCGAGGCGGTCGCCGTCGTGGAGCGCCACGGCGAGCTGCTCGCCCGATTGATCAGCCACGAGTTTCCACTCGCCGAGGCTCCCGCGGCGCTGCGGTTTGCCATGGACAACCCGACCGAGGTACTGAAGGTGGTGATCCGGGATGGCTGAGGAGTTCGATTATGTCGTCGTCGGCGCGGGCTCGGCCGGGTGCGTGGTGGCGGCGCGGCTGAGCGAGGACCCCGGCGTGCGCGTTGCGCTGCTGGAGGCGGGCGGTGAGGACACCCAGCCCGAGATCCGCATCCCCGCCGCCTTCCCGGCGCTGTTCAAGTCGAGTCTCGATTGGGACCTTCTCGGCGAACCCGAGCCCGGACTTGGCGGCCGCAGGCTCTACCTCCCGCGGGGGCGCATGCTCGGGGGGTGCAGCTCGATCAACGCGATGATCTACGTCCGCGGCAATCGCCTCGACTACGACGACTGGGCCGCGGCGGGGAACGAGGGCTGGGGCTACGACGACGTGCTCCCGTACTTCAAGCGCTCCGAGGACAACGAGCGCGGCGAGGATGCCTACCACGGCGCCGGCGGCCCAATGTCGGTATCGGAGAGCCGCTCCATGCACCCGCTCGTCGACACGATGCTGGAGGCGGCCCAGGCCGCCGGTCACGAGCCCAATCCGGATTTCAACGGCGCTCGTCAGGAGGGCGTCGGACGCTTCCAGCTCACCCAGCGCGACGGGTTGCGCTGGAGCACCGCCGACGCATTCCTGCGCCCCGCTGCCGAGCGCACCAACCTCGTCGTCATCCCGCGTGCGATGGCCCTGAAGATCATGTTCGAGGGAGATCGCGCTGTCGGTGTCGAGATCGCGCGCGACGGTGCGGTGGAGCAGGTCCGCGCGGCGCGCGAGGTGATCCTGTCCGCCGGCGCCTACCAATCGCCGGCGCTGCTCATGCTGTCGGGGATCGGCCCCGAGGACCAGCTGGCGCCGTTCGGGATCGAGATCCGGGAGGCGCTGCCGGTGGGTGAGCAGCTCCAGGACCACTGCATGGCCCAGCTCAACTACACGACCGACGAGCCCTCGTTGTTCATGGCCACGACGCCGGAGAACATCGAGCTCCTGGAATCCGAGGGACGCGGCCCCCTGACCTCGAACATCCCTGAGGCCGCCGGGTTCTTCCGCTGTCGCCCCGGTGTCCCCGCGCCCGACGTGGAGTTTCATTTCGCGCCCTCGATGTTCTTCGACGAAGGGCTGACCGCGCCGTCCGATCACGGCTACTGCTTCGGTCCCGTCGTGATCAAGCCGACCAGCCGCGGCCGTGTGATGCTCCGCGCCCCGCTCCCCGACTCCAAACCGCGCGTGCTGTGCAACTTCCTCACGACCGAGGAGGATCGCCAGAGCATGCTCAGCGGCATGCGCATGGCGCTCGACATCGCGGCTCAGGAGCCGCTGCGCAGGGTGCAGCGGGCGCCGTTCAGCGTGCCCGAGTCCGACTCGGACGAGGATCTGATGGCGTTCATCCAGCGCGCCGGCCAGAGCGTCTACCACCCGACGTCGACCTGCTCGATGGGGTCGGTAGTGGACGCCGAGCTGCGGGTGTTCGGCCACCGTGGTCTGCGGGTGGTCGACGCCTCGGTGATGCCGGAGATAACCCGCGGGAACACCAACGCGCCGGTGATCATGATCGCCGAGCGTGCCGCCGAGATGATTCGCGCCGCCAGCGGCAGCCCCGCCGCGGCGGGCGTCGCCTGAACATGCAAAGGAGAGGGAGATGACGACCACCGCCCAACCCGCCGTGTCGGGCACGGCCGATTCGCTGCTCGATCCGCAGCAGTGGACCGGTCGTATCTACAGCGACGGCTGGACCGATGCGCCCGCGGCATTGGAGACGTTCGAGCCGGCCACAGGAGAGTTGCTCGGCACGGCCGGAGCCGCCGATGTCGACGCGGTGGCGCGCGCCAGCGCATCGGCGGCCCGAGCCCAGGTGGAGTGGGCCCAGGTGGTGGCCACCGAGCGGACCGCCGTTGTCCGCCGCGCGGCCGAGCTGCTCGAGCGCCATCGCCCCGAGCTCGAGCGCTGGCTGATCCGCGAGTCGGGCTCGATTCCGGGCAAGGCCGCCCAGGAGATCAGCGCTTCGGCGGGTCAGCTCGAGATGGCCGCGGCGCTGATCGCCCACCCCCTCGGACACGTTCTGCCCTCGCTCACGCCCGGGCGCACGAGCATGGCGCGCCGCGTCCCGATCGGCGTCGTCGGCGTCATCACGCCGTGGAACTTCCCCTACGTGTTGGCCATGCGATCGGTCGGACCGGCGCTCGCGCTCGGCAACGCCGTCGTGCTCAAGTGCGATCCCAACACGCCGGTCACGGGCGGCGTGGTGATCGCCCGCATCTTCGAGGAGGCCGGCCTCCCGCCGGGGGTGCTCCATGTCCTACCCGGGGGCGCCGAGATCGGGCAGGCGCTGACCGAGGACCCGCACGTGCGGATGATCTCGTTCACCGGCTCGACGGCCACGGGGCAGAAGGTCGGCGCGGCGGCCGGTCGCCGGCTTAAGCGGATCGTGCTCGAGCTGGGCGGCAACAGCCCGCTGGTCGTCCTCGACGATGCCGACATCGACGCCGCCTCGTCGGCCGGCGCGTGGGGATCCTTCCTGCACCAGGGGCAGATCTGCCTCGCCGTCAGCCGGCACCTCGTCCACGAGCGCATCGCCGATGCCTACCTCGACGCGCTGACCGAGCGGGCGCAGCGATTGCCCGTCGGCAACCCCGCCACCGAGCAGGTCGCGCTGGGACCGATCATCAACGAGCGCCAGGTGCAGCGCGTCCAGCGGATCGTCGACGAAACTGTCGCAGCGGGGGCCCAGGCCCGCACGGGTGGTGTCGCCGATGGGCTGTTCTACAAGCCCACCGTGCTGGCCGGCGTGCGGCCCGACATGGCCGCGTTCCGCGAGGAGATCTTCGGCCCGGTGGCGCCGGTGACGACGTTCTCCGACGACGACGAAGCGATCGCCCTGGCCAACGCGACCGAGTACGGGTTGGCCGCCGCCGTCCAATCGGGCTCGCCCGAGCGCGCATCGCGCGTCGCCGAGCGCCTCCATGCCGGGATGGTTCACATCAACGACCAGACGGTCAACGAGGAGCCGCCGGCTCCGTTCGGCGGCTTCGGCGCCTCGAGCAATGGAGGTCACTTCGGCGGTGTGGCCAACCTCGAGCTCTGGACCGAGTGGCAATGGCTGACCTCGCGGGAGCGAGCCGAGCCGTTCCCGTTCTAGGCGCCCGACAGCCAGCTCGCCCCTCGCCGGTAGAGCTCCTCTACCTCGGGGCCGGTCAGCCCCGGCATGTCGGGCTTGACGTCGAAGCCGATCGCCGTCTGGACGTAGGCCAGGTGGCGATACCCGGCGGGGAACTCAGCCAGGACATCGCTGTCGAGCTCAAGGTGGGCCGCGGGATCGATTGGGTCCAGGCGATCCTTTTCGTAGATCGGCTGGCGCAACACGATCCCCCACCGCCCCTCGCGGCGCTCGAGGAAGTCATAGAAGCGCCCCGTGCAGACGACGTCGCACGCCACCCCGTGGACCTCGGCACGCTGGGAGATCGTCATCTTGGTCTGGGCTATCGCTCGCTCGCCGGCGAGGTCGATCGAGCAGCCGCCGAGGAAGTGCAGGATGCTCACGCCGCGCTCGAAGCCCTCACGACTGACGCGGATGAACTCGATCGCCGGTCCCTGAAACCAGGTGGCCATCATCACCCCGTCCGGATGCCACACGGTGGCGAAGCGGTCCCAGTCGCCGGCGTCGCGCCACAGCACCCAGTTCTCGACCAGCTCGCGGATGAGCCGGCGGTCGTCGCTCATCTTCCGGGGTCGTCGCTCATGTTCCGGGGTCGTCGCTCATGTTCCGGGGTCGTCGCTCATGTTCCGGGGATTTGGCTCGTCGGGGGGATCGGCGGGCCGGTGGCCCTCCCGCTCACGTCGGGCGTGCCGTAGGTGTGGAAGCTCTCCACCGTCCTGACGCCCCACGCCTGTCCCCGCGCGCGCTCGGCCTGGGTCCAGACCACCGTCTCGTACTCCGGGTCGTAGATGAAGTGGGTGCCGGTGGTGACCTCGACGCGGTTGCCGCCAGGTTCGTACACGTAGAGGAACATGCCCTGGGCGATCGCGTGCTTGGACGGCGCCGCCTCGATCGGCACGTCGGCGTCGAGGAACAGGTCGGCGGCGCGCAGCACCTCCTCGCGCGTATCGACGAAGAAGGCCAGGTGGTGCAGGCGTCCATTCAAGCCGGCGTGATCGGCCACGTAGATGAGCTCGTGGGCGGCGATCGACAGGCTCATCCACGCCCCCGATTCCGTGCCGTCGTCGAGCACGATCTGCTCGTAGGTGCGGAACCCGAGCTGCTCCTGGGCGAAGACGCGATTGGCGGCCACGTCACGCGCCAGCACGTTCACGTGGTCAAGTCGCTTGACCGCGGCGCCGCGGCCCGGGTTGCGCTGGGGAACGTTCTTCAGCGCCGGGCGCAGGTGCGGCGGCGGCGTGTAGCGCTCGGCCTCGAAGTAGAGCTCCATCGTGTGCTCGTCGGGATCGGTGAAGCGGTAGGCCGGACCGTGACCGATGTCGCCGTCGATCCAGCCCACGCCGAGCCCGGTCTGCTCGATCGCCGTTGCGCGTCGTTGCAACGACTCGGCGCTCGAGGCCCGGATCGCCATGTGTCCGAGCCCCGGGAGTCGCGACTCGGTCAGCTTCAGGCTGTAGCGCTGATAGTCACCCCACCCGCGCAGATAGACCGAGTTCCCTTCGCGGGCCTCGACCTCCATCCCGAACAGATCGACGAAGAAGCGCAGGGTCTCCTCGGGGGTCGGCGTCAGCAGCTCGGCGTGTCCGATGTGAGCCAGATCGTGGAGCGAGTCGCTCATGGGCCCATCCGTTCGCGCAGCCCGTCGAGGTAGAACGACAGCGCCCCGCCCTCGAGCTTGGCGCGCTTGACCTGCTCGCGCTCGGCGCGCTCGCGGGCTGCGGTCAGGACGCTCGCTGCGCGCTCGCGCTCGACTACGGCGACGCCGTCGGCGTCGAGGACGAGGACGTCGGCCTCGCGGATCTCGGCACCGCCCACCGTGACCGGTTCGCCGATCGTGCCGGCGACGTCCTTGCTTGCCCCTCGCACGCGCACCCAACGCGCCCAGATCGGCAGCCCGAGCTCGACAAGCTCCTCGATGTCGCGCACCGCGGCGTCGACGAGGATCGCCGCGGCGTCGTGCGCCCTGGCCTGCGTGGCCAGCAACTCGCCGACCAGCGCCACGGGCCGCGGCTCGGGCATCGTCAACACGAGCACCTCGCCGGGCTGCACCCCGGCCATCGCGGCGTGGACCATCAGGTTGTCGTCCTGGCCGCAGGTGACCGTCCGCGCGGGCCCGGCCACGCGTGAGCCCGGGATGACCTGGATCAGGTTGGCCTCGACGTAGCCTCCGCGGCCGCCGGCCTCATAGACGGTGGCCGAGCCGAGCCGCGCCAGCTCCGCGAAGGTGGCGCTCACAGCGCGCTCACCACGTGCGGGGTGACGCGCTGAAATGCCTCGGCCTGGCGAATCTCGGCGTTGGCGCTCGAGCGCCGAGCATGGTTGCCGCGATGATCCGCCCGCTCGGCGTAGTAGCTCAGGAGATACTGCTGCGCCTTCATCTCCGCCATCGCCGCGAGCTTGCGCTCCATCACCGCGGTGATGTCGAGGAACGTGTTGGGGGTGAAATTGCACAGTTCGGGCTGGTGGGGCTCGAACAGAAACAGCTCGGGGGGCCTGATCGTCCCGAACGCGCTCGGCACCCCCGCCCCCGCGGCCAGCCCCCGGGCTCGGCTCACGGCCGCCGAGGCCACCGGGTGGTCGGGGTTGAAGGGGTCGGTGTCGGTATGCGTGATGAGCACGTGGGGGCCGAACTCCCGGATCCGGTCGGAGATGCGCATCAGCGCGTCGTAGTCGATCTCGAGCGGATAGTCACCGAGGTCGAGGCATTCGAACTCGGCCCCCAGCGCCGCCGCCGCACGCTCGGCCTCGCCATTGCGGATTTCCTTGACGGCCTCGACCGTCTGTCCGTCCTCTTTCCACAGCTCACCCGACTCACCGCGTTCGCCATAGGACAGCGCGACGACGCTGCAGGTCCCGCCGTTGTCGGCGTTCACGGCCACGGCCCCGCCGGCCCGCCACACGAAATCGGCCGAATGCGCGCCGATCACCATCAGCCGACGTCCATCTGCGCTCATATCGGGTCCGCCCCCGCCACCCGGCGCGTGTTGAGCACCGCCATCGTGTGCACCTCCTGCTCGTCGAAGCCGGCCTCGAGGAATCGGTCCACCATCACCGCCATCCCGTCCGCCACCGGTGGATTGAAGACCTGCCCGAGATCGGTCGAGAGCAGCGAATGCTCTGGCCCCACCGCCCTCGTGTTTTCGATCCACTGCTCCCAGCTGATCTTGCCCGTGTGGGGCGTCGTGAAGCAGCGCTCGAGCAGGGCGCCGCGCGCGGCGAGCGCCCGCTGATCCTCGACCGACAGGTTCTGCGAGGGGAACTCGGGATGGGTGACGACGATGTCCTCAACGCCGGCTTCTCTGCCGGCGTCGACGAGGGCGAAGATCTCGTCGCGGCCGAGATGACCGGTGGCCATCACCATCCCGTGGCGGGCGATCGTGGCCAGCACCTCGCGGGTCGCGGGAAGCACCGCGCCGTGATCGTCGACGACCGGCACGGGCTCGATCTCGATGCCCTGCGCGCGCAGATCGAGCTGGAGCTTGACCCACACCGGCACCTTCGAGCCCGGCGCTGCCTCGCGCTCGCCCGCCTCGTTGACCGAGTCGACGGTGGGAAACCAGACCGTGCGCGCGCCCTCGCGGGCGGCGATCTCGACGGCCAGCGGGTTGACGCCGCCCACGCCGCGGTTCAGCGCGATCGCCCCCAGGACGTCGATCCCGGGGACGGCGGTCCGCACAACCTGCGCGCGTTCGGCGGTCGAGCCGTAGTGGGACTTGAGCACGAAGCCCGCCATGTCGAGTTGCTCGAAGCGCCGGGCCAGCGAGATGTCATCGATGCTGCGCTCCACGACATCGGGAGCGATGTGCATGTGGGTGTCGTACGCGCCGTGGAGGAGCTCGCGTGCTCGCTTCGAGGGCATTTCGCTCATCGAGGCAAAGCCGACGCCACGTGGGACAGGTGCGTGCGCATCGCCCGCTCGGCGGCGTCGCCGTCTCCGGCGGCGATAGCGTCGACGATCGCCGTGTGCTCGGCATACGAGCGGTCGCTGCGTCCGGGCACGAGGATCGTGCGGTACTGGAAACGCACCATCTGCGACTTGAGCGTCGAGATCAGACCGGCCGCGGTGCTGTGGTCGGCGATCTCGATCAGCCGGCGGTGGAGGATCGCGTTCTCATCCGAGGCGCCGAGCAGGTCTCCGGCGTCGAGCAGCTGTCGCATCTCGGTCAGTATCTGACGTAGCTCGGCCACGTCCTCGGCCCTCGCGCGCACGGCGGCCTTACGCGCAATCAGGCCCTCGAGCACGGCTCGCGCCTCGAGGATCTCGACCGCCTCGCGTTCGTCGACCAGCCGAACACGCGCGCCGCGGTTGCGGACGTGCTGAACAAGGCCCTCCTGCTCGAGCCGGGCCAGCGCCGTGCGCACCGCCGTGCGTCCGACGCCCAGGGCTCGCGCCAGATCAGCCTCGACCAGACGCTCGTTGGGCTGCAGACGTCCGGTGACGATGGCCTCGCGAATCTCGTCCTCCGGGCGCACGGGTCCGGCGTCGCCTTCCTTGTCGGAGCGGCGCCGAGCGTGTGATCTTCCTGCCCGATGATTGTTGACAATCTTGTCGGCCGTGGTCGGAAATGATATGACCCGGGTCAAGGACGTCCCGCTCAACGAGGAGGAGGACCCTGTGGCACTCAAGGGACTGGACGACAAGGTCGTGATCGTCACCGGCGCCGGCTCGGGGATCGGTCGCGCGGCCGCCCAGCGACTGGGCAGTGAGGGCGCCCGGATCGCGCTCGTCGACATCGATCATGACGCCGCGCAGGCCGTGGCCTCCGAGCTCGGCTCGGCCCACGCCGTGGCCCTCGCCGGCGACGCATCCTCGGAGGACGATGTGGCCCGTTACTTCGACGAGACAGTGTCACATTTCGGCCGCGTCGACTCGCTCCACAACAACGCCGGCATCGAGGGCCCCGTCACGCCGCTGGTCGACTTCGAGCTCGGCGAGTTTCAGCGCCTGCTCCGGGTCAACTACCAGGGTGTGTTCCTCAACCTGCGCGAGATGCTCCGCCGGGTCCGCGAGCAGGGGGGCACGGGCACGATCGTCAACATGTCATCGGGCACCGGCATGCACGGCGTGCCGGGCCTCGGCGCCTACGGCTCAACCAAGGCGGCGATCATCGGGCTTACGCGCGCGGCCGCGATCGAGACGGCCAAGGAGGGAGTGCGGGTCAACGCTATCGTGCCCGGCCCTGTCGATACGCCGCTGTTCGATCGCTTCGAGCCCGAGTTTCGACATGCGGCCGAGGGCTTCATTCCGCAGGGCCGGCTCGGGACGGCGCAGGAGGTGGCGGCGCTCGTCGCCTTCCTCCTCAGCGACGAGGCGCCGTTCATCACCGGCGGGATCTACACCATCGACGGAGGTGAAAATGCCTGAGATGAAGGTTCTCGATCAGCACCGGTCGGAGGTGTTGCGAACGTTGTGCGAGCTGCTCGTCCCGGGATCGGGCCGGGTCGGACCCGAGGTGTACATCGACGCCTTGCTGGCCAGGATGCCCGAGGATCAGCGCGCCGCCGCGGTGGCGGCGATCGACACGCTCGAGTCGCCCGCCACGGGCGGCTCGGACGCGCTCGCCGAGCGCCTCTTCACACCCGAGTTCATGATGATCCGAGCCCTGGCCTGCGAGGCCTTCTACAGCGACTTCGTCGCGCCGGGCGCCACCGGCCCCGG
The DNA here is from genome assembly GCA_963734775.1 of uncultured Solirubrobacterales bacterium. Lineage (GTDB taxonomy): Bacteria > Actinomycetota > Thermoleophilia > Solirubrobacterales > Solirubrobacteraceae > Palsa-465. The sequence goes on along the minus strand of CAVTJE010000003.1, from coordinate 2,965 downwards.
GGCGTGGGAGGAGATCGACTTCGCCCCGCCCCTGGCGGCCCGGCTGCGCAAGGACTGGTCCTACCTGGGGGTGACGGGATGAGCGATCGCTACGACGCCATCGTGGTCGGCTCGGGCGCCGGCGGGGGCGTGGTGGCCGGCGAGCTGGCCGATCGGGGGCGGCGCGTGCTCCTGCTCGAGGCCGGTCCGCACAAGACCGCCGCGGACTACATGCGCTGGGAGGCGCGCGCCACCCACGAGCTGTGGTGGCCCCTCGCCTTCGCCGAGCCGCCGCGGCCCGACGCGCCCCCGCTGCCGCTGTTCCGCGGCCGCTGCGTGGGAGGCACGACGACGATCAACACCAAGGTCGCCCTGCGACCCACCGACGAGGATTACGGGAAGTGGCACGACGCCGCGGGGCTGTTGGGGAACGGGGGCGAGCCGTTCGGCGAGGCCGATCTGCGGCCGTACCTGGACCGCGTCGAGGAGCGCCTGGGCGTGCGTGAGCGCACCGACTGGCAGCGGTGCGTGCACACGGTGATGCCCGGGTTCGAGGCCCTGGGGACCGAGCTCGAGCCGGTCGCCTCGTACACAGACGCCAACTGCATGCGCTGCGGGTCATGCCTCCAGGGCTGCCCGACCAACGCCGGCAAGTCGACGCTCAACACCTACATCAGCCCCGCCTGGGTCGAGGGCCGTCTCGAGTTGCGGCCAGGGTGCTCGGTAAGCCGGGTGGTGGTCTCGGATCGGGGCGATGGGCCCGAGGCGACGGGGGTGGAGTTTGTTGACGGCATCGGGGCCCCGACTGTCGTCGGCGCCGACGTCGTCGTTGTCGCGTGTGGGGCCCTGGGGACTCCGGGTCTGCTCATCCGCTCGAGGATCCGCGAGGCCGCCGGTAACGCTCCGAGCGCTCAGCTCATCGGTCACAACCTCGGCCTGCATCCCGCGCGCCTCGTCGAGGGGCTGTTCGATGAGATCCAGGACGCCCACATGGTCTATCCGATCACCTCGCACTGCATGAAGCACCAGCGTGACGAGGCGGGCGGCTTCGTCGTCGAGGCCGCGACGATCCAGGATCCGATCGGCTTCGCCACCGCGCTGTCCGATGAGCACGACCGGCCCCTGTGGGGCGAGGAACTGGTGCAGACCATGCGCCGGTACCGCTACTTCACCGGGCTGCTGACGATGGTCAACGACGAGAACAACGCGAGCGCCTGGGTCGACGACACCGGCGCCGATCGCTACTCGTACGCGTTCAGCGAGCGCGAGCACGAGCGGATCGACCAATCGCTTCGCTTCGCCACCGACGTGCTCAAGGCCGCCGGCGCCAAGCGCGTGTTTCACACCGGCGTGCTCAGCACCCATGCCCAGGGCAGCTGCCGGATGGGCAGCGACCCCCAGCGCTCGGTCGTCGGTGCACACGGCGAGCTCCACGACGTCCGGCGTCTGTTCATCGCCGACGGCTCGGTCGTGCCGCGGACGCTGTCGGTCAACCCGTCGCTGACGATCATGGCCCTGGCCAGCCGGTTGGCGGCGTACCTCGACGGTGGCGAGCACGGTTACTTCGGGCGGGCTCGGGGGGGAGCCGTGGCGGCGTCACCGGTCAATGTGAAACTCGGTAATGGCTAGAGGGCGAGATTCACATCGACGGCGTGGGGCGCCGTCAAAGTGAAACTCGAGGTTCTGGGGGCGGCGAGTTTCACGTTGACCGACGCTAAGAGGGAGCTGTGACGTTGACGACGGTCGCGCACGTGCGACCGCGCTAGGGCCCGAGCGCCACCTCGACGAGCAACGGCTCCGAGCGCCCGACCAACCCCGGGATGACCTCGTCGAGCGCTTGTAGCAACTCCGAGTGCGTCTCGACCCGCCGCGCCGGGCAGCCGAGGCACCGCGAGATCCCGGCGATATCGATCGACCCAAACGAACCCCAGGCCCCCTCGCCGCCGTGGTCGCGCGCCAGCGCGTCCATGACCCGGTAGCCGCCGTTGGCCATGACGATCAGCAGCACCCCGACGTCGTAGCGCGCCGCGCTCCACAGCGCCTGGATCGCGTACATGGCGGAGCCGTCGCCGATCACGCCCACGACGGGGCGGTCGGGGAGACCCATGCGCAGGCCGATCGAACCCGACAATCCGAAGCCGAGGCCGCCGTTGGCGCCGCTGACGAAGCCCATGGGCGCCCGGGCGGCGATCCGCTCGTGCAGCTCGGGCCGGCTCGAGGGCGTCTCCTCGAGCAGCACCACGTCACGCGGCAGCCGCTCGGCCAGGGCGGCGAGCACATGGCCTGCGCGCAGCGGCTCTCCCGGCGCCGGCGGCGGCGGGGCGGGAGGGCGTTTGAGTGCCGGCGGCAGTTCGTCCTCGCGCGGAGCAACCTCCTCGGCCAGGGCCCGGCAGGCGGCGGGGAGTGGCGCCACGAGCGCCACCTCACACGGGCTCCGGTGCGCCTCGGCGCCGTCCTCGGTGATCACGCCGACGCGTGTCCCCGGCGCCACCACCGCCACCGGGTCGTCGTACAGGTAGCCCCGGAACGCGTTCGTGCCGATGGCCAGCACGACGTCGTGGCCGGCCAGTCGCTCCTGCATCCGCCGGCGCATCCACGGCAGGTGTCCGGCGAACTGGCGGTGGTCCTGGGGGAATCCGGCCCGGCCGCCGAACGGCTCCTGCCAGACGGGGCAGCGCAGGCGTTCGGCCAGCGCCACCACGGCCTCCCAGCCGGCCGGGCTGTCGGCGCCGGCGCCGACGACCAGCGCCGGCGCGCGCGCGTCGGCCAGCAGCTCGGTCAGTTCGGCAAGCGCGTCGACCTCGACCGAGCGCGGGCGTACGACCGTCACCGGTGCACCCGCCGCCAGGGGGTCGGCCGCCTCGAGCCAGTCGCCCATCGGCACCACGACCAGTGCCGGCCCACCGGCCGCCTGCGCCTCGTGGAAGGCGCGGGCGATGGCCCCGGGCACATCCTGGGCGCGCATCGGGAGGTTGGCCCACACCGG
>CAVTJE010000002.1:0-16250 GCA_963734775.1 uncultured Solirubrobacterales bacterium | reverse complement strand
TTTGGGCCCTTCTAACGGACGATCAGGACGATTACCACGATCACGAGCAGTAGCGCAGCACCAGCGCCGGCCAGCGGCCACGGCTGGCGCCAGTACTCGGGTTTGGCGCGATCGCGCGAATAGCGACCCTCGGGGGAACTCCGACCCAGTCATCGTCATCTTCATAGGGGGCCATGGTTCTGACACTACTCCGCGGGCCTCGACACGCGCCGGTCGATCGCACAATGCGTTGCAGACGCCGCTACTTAGAGACTTCTCATGCGTTAGGGACGGTCATGGGGTTACGCTCCCCAAGCGTGAGGCGGGCAAGAGCGGCAGCGGTTTTGGCGGTCCTGGCTGGCCTTTGCCTGCCTGCGTCCGCCTACGCCAAGGTTGTCAGCTACCACGGTCTGCGGCTGAATGTGCCTGCAAATTGGCCGGTTTACCACCTGACGGCCAAGTCGAGGACGTGCGTGCGCTTCAACCGGCATGCCGTGTACCTCGGCGCCCTGAGCGCTACGCAGGACTGCCCCGCGCACACTGTCGGGCGCACCGAGGCGATCCTCGTCGCTCCCGCCACCGCAAGTGCCGCCGCGGCCGGCGCTCCGCTGCCGCCCACGACCGCCGCCGGCGCCCAACTTGGCCAAGGTTCGCAGGCGCAGTTCGCGCTTCACGGCATGCACGTAACCGCGACATGGCACGACCAGCCCGGGCTCGTGGCCCGCGCGCTCGGGGTGCATCGGCTCTCGCCCGGCAGCCGGCTCGCCCCCGCCCGGGCACAGGCGGCCGTGAAGGCCCGCGCGGCACGCCGCGCCCGACCCGCCGCAGTCAGCGGCGGCGTCTACACCGGCCCCGGATTCGACCCCTGCGAGGCGCCCACCACCTCACAGATGTCAGCCTGGCAGCCCTCGCGATACCACGCCATCGGCGTCTACATCGGGGGCACCAACGAGGGCTGTTCGCAGCCCAACCTGACCGCGGCCTGGGTCCGCAAGGAGATCGCCGCCGGCTGGCACCTGATCCCCACCTACGTGGGGCTCCAGGCCCCGTCGAACTCGTGCGGCTGCGCGTCGCTCAGTCCTGGCCGCGCCGGCTCCCAGGGCAGGGCGGCCGCGAATGACGCCATCGCCGACGCGCAGGCCGTCGGAATCGGCACCGGAAGTCCGATCTACTTCGATATGGAGGCCTACTCGACGGGCGGCCAGAGCACATCGTCGGTGATGAAGTTCCTCGCCGCCTGGACCTCCCAGCTCCACGCCGGGGGCTACGTCTCGGGCGTCTACAGCAGTGGCGCGTCGGGGATCGAGGATCTCGCCTCCCACTACCAGACCAACTACCTCGAGCCCGACGACATCTGGATCGCCGATTGGAACGGTCGCCAGTCGGTCTCAGATCCGTACGTCCCGGCCCGCGACTGGCCCTCGCACCAAAGGGTGCACCAATACGACGGCGGCCACAACGAGACCCACGGCGGCGTCACTATGAACATCGACGGCGACTACCTCGACGGCAGCACGGCCGGCCCCGGCGCCGTCACCTCGGCGCCGTCGCCGTCACTCAGGGTGCAACCTCAGACCAACGGGTCGATTCGCCTCCACGCCACGTGGCCCGGCTCGACGGCCGTCGCCGCCTGGCGCATCATGGCTGGAGAGTCCGCCGACGAACTCAGCAAGCTCGGCACGCCGATCAAGGGCGGCGCCGATACGACGATCCTCCTCCACAGCCAGTTCCCCTACCTCGCGATCGTGGCCCTCGACGCCTCGGGGGAGCCCCTGGCGACGACGAAGACGATCACCACCCGCCCCACGCTGGCCGTCTACGGCCGCGCCGCCTTCGCCCCCCGCCACGGGCCGGTCGGACTTCCCGTGGGCTGCTTCACCGGGACCGACTGCCAGATCGCCGGGACCATGACCGCCGCGGGCAAGGTCATCGCCACCGCCAAGGCCAAGGCGGTTCCGGCGGAGACCGGAGCGATTCTGTACTTCAAGCTCTCGAGCGCCGGCCGGGCGCTGGTCGCCAACGGCAGCGGCCACCTCCCCGTCAAGGTGAAGCTGCGCGACGTCTCCGGGGTCACCGCCTCGGCCGGCGTCAAGCTCGTCCGCTACGTGACCCACGGCCCGCGCCCGCAGCGCTCGCTGACGCCCTCGCCGACCCTCGGTCTCGTCGGCTCGACGGACTTCGTCCACAAGGCCAAGATCGGCGGCATCCTCGCCGGCTGCTTCGGCGACGCCCCGTGCAAGACGCGGACGACGATCACCTCCGGGCGCACCACGATCGCGCAGGCCGGCGAGTTCCTCGGCGCCCACGAACTCGGGTACCTGATCTTCCGCCTCACGGCCAAAGGCAGCAGGCTCCTGAATCACGCCCACGGCAACCAGCTTCGGGTCACAGTCACGGTCACCAGTGGCGCCGCGACGGCCACGGGTCAGGTCGTGCTCGTCAGCTTCAAGTAGGCGCGAGCCTCTGCCGCGTCCGGGCCAACCGACCGAAGCTCGCGTCAGACTCACACTTGGGGGCCGTGAACATCACTCTGGCCCCAGACGGCGAGCCGACTGTGACGTTTCCGGCCAGAAGCGCATCCGCGGTAGCCCCCACCCGCCCCGGCAGTTCAGGTGCGGGAGCTCAGCGCCCGCGCGGTCTTATCAGCTCACAACAGTCCCGCTGCGCTCTTGGCGTTGGGGGGGTGCGGCGGGGGTGGTCAGTAAACCGCACCTATGTTTCGCTTTTCTGACCAGCTTCCGTCGTGGCGCGGTTTCGCCCAGCTCGAGCCTGAGAGTCGTCCGGCCGGCTGCCGGTCCAAACTCGGGCGCGCCAGCCCCACACCCATCCCCCATCCCCAGCCGCCGTTCCGGAGCTGCCCCGCCCGACCGGGGCCTCGGAACGGAACGCGATAGCGCGGCGTCCCAGCGTCCTAGTCCTTCAACTTCCGGGCATCCCTCGGCTCGACGAATGGCTCGTTGTCCTCGGCCCGCCCCGCCTGCATCTGGCGCCCTCGCTCGATCTCGGCGTTGAACTCTGCCCCGAGCAGGATCGCGATGTTCGAGACCCACAGCCAGACGAGAAACACGATCACTCCCCCGAGGGCGCCGTAGGTCTTGTTGTATGAGGAGAAGTTGCCCACGTACAGGGCGAAGATGGCCGACGCGATGAGCCACAGGAGCACGCCGACGACGCTGCCCGCGCTGACCCAGATGAACTTGGGCTGCTTCACGTTGGGCGCGGCCCAGTAGAGGATCGCGAACATCAGCATCACGACCACCACGATCACGGGCCACTTGACGACGTCCCACACGGTCACGGCGGTCGAGCCGATGCCGAAGACCTTGCCGACCTGAGTGGCCAGGCCAGCGGTGACGGTAACCCCAACGCCGACGAGGATCAGCATTGCCAGCAGGACGACCGTGATCACCACGCGCGTACTCAGGGTCTTCCAGACCGGCCGGCCCTCGCCGATGCCGTAGATCGCGTTCGAGGCCCGCATGAATGCGCCGACGTACCCCGACGCCGACCACAGCGCACCGCCGAGGCCGATGATGAACACGATTCCCGACCCGGCCTGGCTCGACTGCAGGTTTTGGATGGCGCTCTTGAGGATGTCCTCCGCGGGGCCGGGCGCCACCTTGTCGAGGTTGTCGATCAGCGGCTGCGTGGCCGAGTGCCCGATCACCCCCAGCACCGACACCACGGCGAGCAGCGCGGGGAAGATGGCCAGGACCCCGTAGTAGGTGAGGGCCGCCGCCCAGTCGGTCAGGTTGTTGTCCTGGAACTCGCGGATCGTCCGCTTGAGCACGGCCCACCACGAACGGCGACTCAATTGGGTCGGGTCCTCGGACACGGCCTCCCCGGACCGGGACACATCCTCTGTGCGCGTTTCGGATGCCATCTCTCGTCTGCTCCGGAGCTTCCCGCTTGCACCCCGCATAAACGCGGGGTCAGACCGCCACCGGCGCCTCGCGGGTTCGTCGCGACGCGCCGACCGAGGCGACCACGACCATCGCGATGCCGACCACCGCGCGAGCACTCAATTCCTGGCTGAGAAAGACAAGGCCGATGATCGCCGCCACCGCCGGCTCGAGACTCATGAGCACGCCAAACACGGCGGGTTTGATCCGGCGCAACGCCTCGAGCTCGAACGAGTACGGGATGGCCGACGACAGAAGCCCGACCACCGAACCGAGGAGCAGGGCGTGGAGTGTGAACAATTGGGCCCCCGCCTGGGCCACCCCCAAAGGCAGCGCCACGACCGCGGACACGCACATGGCGATCGTCAGGCCGGTGGCGCTCTCGAATGCTCGCCCGAGCCGCGCGTTGAGCAGGATGTACGCCGCCCACAGCGCGCCGGCGAGGAGGGCAAAGGTCACTCCGAGCGTGTTGAGGCCGCCCGAATCGCCCTGGGTCAGGGCAACGATCCCCCCCGCGGCGAGCAGCACCCAGATCGCGTCGGTCGGCCGCCGCGACCCGGTGATCGCCACGGCCAGCGGGCCGACGAACTCGATCGTCACGGCAATGCCGAGGGGGATCCGGTCGAGCGCCTCGTAGAAGCAGGTGTTCATCGTCGCCAGCACAAACCCGAACGTCACCGCCAGGACCAACTCGCGACGTGGCCGGCCGCGGATCCGCGGGCGAAATAGCACCAGGAGGATCACGCTTGCCGACGCCAGTCGCAGCAGTACAGCTCCGCCTGGCCCGAGCCGATCAAACTGCTTGATGGCAATTGCGGCGCCCAGCTGCACCGAAACCATCGCGCCGAGCACCAGTGCGCTCGAGGGCGCGCGGTCCATCACGAGGCGAGGAACGAATGCGTGTGCGCTAGCGTCATAGGGAGCACAGTGCTAAGCGATCGCTTAGGTCTGGTTGCGCGGCCACGATAACAGCGTGAATCATTCATCTTGGAGTAGCAGATGCAGGTGAGCGTTTCGGTCAACGGGCAGGAGTACACGCGCGACGTCGAGCCGCGGATGCTGCTCGTCCATTTTCTCCGCGACGAGCTCCGCCTGACCGGCACGCATTGGGGTTGCGACACCTCCAACTGCGGCACCTGCGTGGTGCAGATGGACGGCGAGCCGGTCAAATCGTGCACGCTGCTCGCCGCAACGGCCGCCGGCCACGAGATCCTCACCGTGGAAGGGCTCGAGATCGACGGCGTCCTCGACCCAATCCAGCAGGGATTCACCGAGGAGCATGGGCTGCAGTGTGGCTTCTGCACCCCGGGGATGATGCTGACCGGTCGCGCGCTGCTCGATCGCAACCCCAACCCCACCGACACCGAGATCCGCGAGGCAATCTCGGGACAGATCTGCCGCTGCACCGGTTACGCCACCATCGTCCGCTCCATCCGTTGGGCGGCCGAGCACCCGATCGAGGAGGTCGCGAGATGATCAGCGACGAGCTCTCCCGCCGCGCCCAGCAACTGACGGCGGACCGGATGCCGTTCGTGCTGGCCACGGTTGTGCGCGCGCACCGCCCGACCAGCGTCCGCCCGGGGGACTGCGCAATCGTGCTGGGCGACGGTTCGATCGAGGGTTTTGTCGGCGGGATGTGCGCCGAGTCCTCGGTTCGGCTGCATGGGCTCCGCGTGCTCGAGACGGGCGAGCCGCTGCTTCTCCGCCTCGATCCCGGGGCCCCCGAGAACGGCGAGCGACCCGATCCGGTCGACGGGGCGGTGGTCGAGCACAACCCGTGCCTGAGCGGCGGCTCGCTCGAGATCTTTCTCGACCCGAGGCTCCCGGCGCCGCGGGTGGCGGTGCTCGGCGACTCGCCCATCGCGCTGGCCATCGAGCGCCTGGCCGAGGCGGCCGGGTACGAGGTCGTCCGCGGGAAGACGGACCAGCTCTCGATCGCCGGCAACGCGGCGGTGATCGTCGCCTCACACGGTTCGGAGGAGGAGCAGGCGCTCGCTGAGGCGCTGAGGGCCGGCGTTCCCTACGTCGGCCTCGTGGCCAGCCACAAGCGAGGCACAGCCGTCCGCGCCGAGCTCGACGTCCCCGACGAGCTGCGCGATCAACTCCACACGCCGGCCGGGCTGAAGATCGGCGCGTCCACCCCCGGAGAGATCGCCGTCGCGATTCTCGCCGAGCTGGTCGCCGAACATCGCCGAGACCCCCCGCGCCCGATCGCCCAGCGCCCGAGCCCGGTGGCCGCCACCGATCCGGTGTGCGGGATGGAGGTCGCCATCTCCGCCGCCACGCCGAGCCTCGAGCTCGCCGGCGAACGACTGTACTTCTGCGGAACAGGCTGCCGGGATGCCTATGCCCAACTCCACGCCGGTGATGTCGCCGCCGGGTAACGGTCCCGTCACGGGACTGGTGCTGGCCGCGGGTGGATCTCGCCGGCTTGGCCAGCCCAAGCAACTATTGCCCTTCCGTGCCGCCACGCTGCTCGACCACGTCCTCGACGCCGCCCGTGGCTATCCGTTCGACCAGCTCCTGTGCGTGCTCGGCGGGAGTTCCGAGGACGTGCTGGCCACCGTTAACTTCGACGGCGTGGAGGTCGTCGAGAACCACCAATTCGGCGAGGGGTGCTCGTCCTCGATCGCCGCGGCCCTCGGTGCCGTCGATCCCCGTTCGCAGCTGCTCGTCCTCATGCTCGGCGACCAGCCGGGGGTCAGCCCAGAGACGGTGCAGCGCCTGGTCGCCGGACGCGGGAACGCCCCCCTGGCCGCGTGCGCGTACTCCGACGGCCGGGGCCACCCTCTCGCCTTCGCGCGCAGCATGTTCGGCGAGCTATCTTCGATGCACGGAGACAAGGCGGTGTGGAAGCTGCTCGACCGCCACAATTCGGAGGTCGTCGACGTGCCGATCGCGCGGTCCGTTCCGCGCGACGTCGATACGTGGGAAGACTACGAGGCAGTGCTGGCGAAGGAGGCAATATGAGACGGAGCTCGGTGCTCGACAAGCTCGCGACGTGGTCGACGCGCGGCGACCGCGTGGCGCTGGCCACCGTCGTCGACACGAAGAAGTCCGCCCCCCAGCCGCCCGGGACGAAGATGGCCATCAACGACCAGGGAGAGCTGATCGGGGCAGTGTCGGGCGGGTGCGTGGAGGGCGCCGTGGTCGAGGTCGCCGAGGGCCTGCTCGATGCCGGCACGCCGCGGCTGCTCCATTACGGCATCGCCGACGAGGACGCGTGGGATGTCGGCCTGCCGTGCGGCGGCGAGATCTCGGTCTGGGTCGAGAACTACGACCGCTCGGGGCTCCAGGGCGAGTTCTCCGAGCTCTCCCTCACCGGCGGACGCGCCGCGATCGTTACCGCGCTCGAAGGCGGCCCCGACCCCGGAGCCAAGCTGCTCGTCGCCGCCGACCGGGACCGCATGGGGACGCTCGGCGATCCCGAGCTCGATGTCGCCGCCGAGGCCATCGCTCAGGCAGCGCTGTGGTCGGAGCGCAGCGAGCTGATCGAGCACGGCACGGTCAAGCTGTTCGTCGATGTGACCGCGCCTCCGCCGCGACTCATCATCATCGGCGCCGTCGACTTCGCCGCCCAGCTGACCGAGGTGGCCGGGATCGCGGGCTGGCGCGCGTTCGTGGTCGATCCGCGCAGCCGCTTCGCGACCGAGGAGCGGTTTCCCGCCGCCGAGCGCGTGATCGCGGCGTGGCCCCAGATCGCCCTGACCCAGCTGGCCCCGATCGATCGCGCCACCGCGATTGCCGTCCTCACCCACGACCCCAAGCTCGACGACGCCGCCCTGATTGCCGCGCTCAGCTCCGACGCCGGCTACATCGGGGCCATGGGCAGCCGCCGGGCTCAGGCGCGCCGGCGGGAACGTCTCCTGGCCGCCGGCATCGAGGAGAGCGAACTCGAGCGGATCTCCGCGCCGATTGGCCTCGACATCGGCGCCCTGAGCGCGGCCGAGACGGCGCTGTCGATCATGACCGAGATCATCGCGCTGCGCCAGGGCCGGTCCGGCGGGCGCCTGATCAACGCCCGGGGCCGCATCCACGACGCCACCCCCGCGTAGCCAGCCAGCGAACTGCGCTCAGTAGTAGTCGTCGATCTTGATCGACCAGGCCGCGGTGTCGGACCCCGGCGATACCGACACCTCGTAGATGCCGGGTCCGCTCGTCTCCGTGTGCGTCCGACCGTTGCCCTCGCCGAGCCCGAACTGGTCGACGGTGGCTCCGGTCGTGACGTTCGTCACCGTGGCCGTCGGGCCCGAGCAGAAGAAGACGAACGTGCACGTGCCCTGATAGGCCATGCCGTAGACGAGCTGCCAGCGCGAGCCCCGGATCTTGAACGGCACCGAGTGATCGCTCGAGGTCCCCTGGACGCTCGTCAGCGGGCGCCACTGGGGCGCCTGCGCGACCGAGATGCTCACGCTGGAGTGGGGCGGGACGCTGGCCCCCGGAGGCGGTGATTGGCGCGTGACGGTACCGGGGCTCACGCCGGGGGCAGGCACTTGCGTGCTCGAGGCGCGCAGCTTGACGCTGTTCAGCAGCGTCGTGGCCTGCCCGGCAGAGTCTCCGAGCAGCTTGGGGACCTTGACGGGCGCGGGGCCTGCGCTGAGCGTGACCCGCACCGTCGTCCCATCACCGACGACGCTACGGGAACGCGGATGCTGATCGATCACCGTGCCCCGCGGCGCGCCGCTGTAGCGGTGGCTGAAGCCTAGGTGGAGCCCGGCGTGGTGAGCCTTGGCGTTGGCCCGTCCCCGCGAGAGGCCGTGGAGGTTCGGCACCCGCACGTGACCGGGGGCGAGCGCCATCGCCCCGACGACCATGCCCGCCCCGAGCAGGAGCACCAGGCCGAGGAGCGCGATTCGCCGCCGCCGCGCGGGCGGATTGACGTTTTGCCGCGGCATGTACGCATCGGCGACGCGCGTCGCGCTGGGCTGAGGATCCTCGGCCGGCGCCGGCGCGACGGGCCCGCGAATGCGCCGCGCCTGGGTCGTGGTTGCGGTATCGGGCGGAGCCAGCAGGGCGACCGAGCCTGAGTGCGAGGACGCCTCGGCGTCGTCGTCGAGCTCGTCGTCGAGCGCGGCTCGGGCCGCCGACAGCGCGACCGCCAGGGCCCCGGCGTCGGGGTAGCGCTCGTCGGGGTCCTTGGCCAGTGCGCGGGCGACGACGTGCTCGAGCGCGACCGGCGTTTCGGGTCCCAGCGGCGGTGGCGCATCGTTGACGTGGCGCATCGCGAGCTCGACCGCCGAGCCGCCCCGGAACGGCGGGTGCCCGGACAGCATCTCGTACAGGACGACGCCGACGCCGTACACGTCCGTGGCCGGGGTGATATGGCCGCCTTGGGCCTGCTCGGGCGCCATGTATCGAGGCGTGCCGACGACCGTGCCGCTCCCGGCATCGGTGCTCCCCTCGGCCAGCCTGGCCACGCCGAAGTCGGCGACTTTGACCCGCCCGTCGTACGAGATGAGCACGTTGGCGGGCTTGATGTCGCGGTGCACGACGCGTTGCAGGTGAGCGGTGGCCAGCGCGCGGGCCAGCTGCTCGGCGATGTCGACGGCTTCCTCGGGCCCGAGAGGGCCGTCCGCGAGGCGGCTGACCAGGCTCTCGCCCTCCACCAGCTCGGCCACGTAGTAGATGCCCTGCGGCGAGGAGCCGACGTCGTAGATCTGGACGATGCCCGGATCGCTGACGCTGGCCAGGAGCTGCGCCTCGCGCTCGAAACTCCGCACCCAGTCTGGGTCCTCGGCCCACCAGGGCTTGATCACCTTCACCGCGATGACCCGGGCCAGGCGCCGGTCGCGGCCGCGGTAGACGCGGCCGAACGCTCCCTCGCCGATGATGGCGTGAAGCTCGTAGCGCCCATCGAGGGCGAGGCCGGAGAGGTCGGGTGCGCGAGGCAAGGGGATCAGTTCTTCCGTGAATCTTGCTTTGTACATGATGGACGATCGCGCCGCCAACGCCGGCAAACGCGCTCTTCGCTACCCCGTCGCGTACATTTGGTTCGGATTTGGGGGCTCGCCATCCAGCTCTCTCGGCAGGCATTGTCCGGCGCTCAGCAGCGTCCCGGCCTGGCCGCCGCCTGCTCACAGCCGCCGCCGGCCTGTTCCTTGCCGCTGGCGTCCTGCTCGCCGCGGGGACCGCTGCCAGGGCAGCCCCACGCGCCCTGCAGGCTAGCGTGAGCGTCGCCTCGCCGGTCGAGCGGGTACCCCCATCGTTCTTCGGGCTGTCGGCTGAGTACAACGAACTTCCGGTCTACGAACGCTCGCCGACCCTTTTCGACCGCTTCATGTCCCTGGTGCGGCCGCAGGACGGCTCGCGACTGCTGCTACGAATCGGCGGCAAGTCGGCCGATGACGCGTACTGGGAGACGCCGCGGGGCAAGGCGCCCCACTGGGTGTTCGAGCTGGGGCCGCCGTGGCTGAAGCAGGTTGCCGAGCTCACTCGTCGCGACCACCTGGGCGTGATGCTCGACCTCAATCTGGCCGTTCATTCGCCGGATATGGCGGCCGCGTTCGCCCGCGCCGCCAACGCGGCCCTCCCCCGCAGGGCCCTGGTCGGGCTGGCCGTCGGCAACGAGCCCGACCTCTACCACCATCAGACCCATCTCGATCTCGAGCGCGTGCCCACGACGATGCCCTCGACGCCGCCTCATTGGCCCGAGACCTACACGACCTCGGAGTACCGCAGCGATTTCCGCGCCTACGCAAAGGCGCTGAGGGCGGCCGTGCCCGGTGTCGCGCTCGAGGGGCCGGACATCACGTCCTCGACGCCCAAATGGGTCTCGGCGATCAGCGATCTCGGCGCCTTCACGCCGCAGCTGATCACCATGCACCGCTACGCGTTCTCCACCTGCTATCCGCCCAGCTCGCCGTTCTACCCCACCGTCCCGAAACTGCTGACCCAGGGGGCGACTGTCGGTCTGGCCACCCGTCTGGAGCGCGCGCTCAGCATCGCGGAGTCTCACGAGATTCCGCTGCGCATCACCGAGCTGAATTCGATCAGCTGCGGGGGTAATCGCGGTGTCGCCAACTCGTTTGCCACCGCGCTGTGGGCGCCCGACGCGCTCTTCGAGCTGATGGCCGGCGGCGTCGTCGGCGTCAACTGGCACATCCGCCCCCACCTCCTCAATGCCCCGTTCCACCTCAGGAGCTCTGGCTTCAAGGCCGAACCCGAGCTCTACGGGCTGGCGCTGTTCGCCCGCATGATCGGGCCGGGCTCCGAACTCCTGGCCGTAGCCGCGCCGTCCTTCGACAGCGATCAGCTGAAGGTGTGGGCCGTGCGGTCGAAGAGGTATTTGAGCGTGTTGTTGATCAACAAGGGCGCGCACCGCGTCGTCACGCAGCTGAAGCTCGCCGGCAGGTTCCGCGGCGCGGCCAAGGTGCAACGGTTGACTGCGCCGCGCATCGATGCCGAGAACGGCGTCCGGCTCGATGGGCAGTGGATCGGTCCCGATTCCCGTTGGCACGGGCGCAGGCAGACGCTCTCGGTCCCCGGCTCCGCCGGCGTGTACCGCCTGGCCGTGTCGCGCTACAGCGCCGAGCTCGTCCAGCTCCGGCGCCCCTGAAGCGAGAAGCCGCTAGCTGTTTCTCGCCGGAAGGGTCAGCATCGCCGCGCTCGCCGCCGGGACACTGACGACGTAGCGACCGCCCGTGGGTGAGATCGAACCGTCGTCGGTCAGCGTGTCGCGCGACGAGCGAATGCTCGGGGCGCGCAGACGCACCAACGTTGCGGCGCCGCGGTCCGGGAGCCGCACACCGACGATCCGTGCGCTGGTCGGGCTCTTGTTGATGAGCACGACGCGGATGCTGCCGTCGGGCGCGCCCGTCGCCCACAGCTTGAGCTTCGGCCCCGTGGCGGGAGCGACCGTGAGCAGCCGCGACCCGGGTGGTGTCGCCCGGGCGAACATCAGCAGGCCGTTGTATTCGGGTGACACCGTCGCCCGCCAACCGGCGCTCGTGTGCGTGAAGTGAAAGAGCTCGTATCCGGCGCCACTGAACGTGTGCATATTCACTCCGGCGACACCGACGCGGGCGAACTCGAACAGCGTGTCGAGCACCCACAGGGCCGAGGCGAAGGTCTGGCTCACCGAGGGGACGGCTCCGCAGGCGACGGTGTTCAGCTCGTCGATTCGCAGCGGCAGGTGGTGGGCGCGGGCAACCGTCACATACGGGGCGAACAGGTCGGCCAGACCGGTCGAGGCCGTGGGCGAGAGGAGATTGGCCAGCGTCGGATAGCGGGGGTTCTGCCGCTTGATGAAGCAGTGCTGGAGTGGGTAGCGGTGCAGGGTCACGAGGCCCAGGCGGGGCGCGGCGCCGAGAAACTGCCGCAGGGACTTGTTCCAGCCGAGCGTCCCGAACCCGGGGCCGGCGAGCGGGATCCCCGCCGGCAGCTCGGCGGCGGCATTGCTGAAGTCCTGTGTGAAGGCGGTCACGTCGTAGTCGTGGGGCCGGCCGTTGACCTTGGTCCCGCTCGGCGTCCGGTACCAGGCGAAGCGCCCGTACAGATCGGGCTCATTGCCGAGTTCGAAGGCACGGATGTCCCGCGCCCCGAGTCCGCTGATGAAGGCGTTCGCCTCCGAGGCAACCACGCTGGCACTGCCCGCCTCCAGGTTGAGCCCCAGGATCAGCCGAGCACCGAGCGTCTTGGTCAGCGTGCGGGTCACGTCGAGCCAGTGCGAGTCGAGGGTCAGGTTGACGCCGGGGGGCTGGGCCAGCCCAGGCGTGGGCCACCAGGTCCGGTCCGTGCTGTCACCGCCGATCCGCAGGATCGGCGCCTGTCCCGGCGCCAGCGCGCGGACCAGTCGCAGGAATAACGGATTGGGCGCCGAGGGATCCGGTCCGGCGTAGGCCTCCACCGTCCGGTACTCCAACGAAAGCCCGAGGAAGGCCGGGGGGATCACGGTCGCCTGCGCGGGCCGCTCGACGCTGACTGCGACGTCTGGCCGCTCGGCGCCGGCGGTGGAACCGAGCAGGGCCAGACTCACGGTCACGACAACCACGACCGCGACGAGGAGCGCGTCAGCGCGTCGGTACCGGCCCCGGAAGGGCCGGTCGGTTCGCTTGTCCTTCGCCCGTGCCGCGGCCCCTCCTACAGGTTGACCGATGCCATCCCGGCTTTGTCGTAACGATCCCCGGACACGGACGGCAGGTCGTTTTCGATCCGCTCGAGATCGCCCCCCGTGAGCTCGACGTCGACCGCGGCCGCGTTCTCCTCGAGGTACTTGCGCCGCTTGGTGCCGGGGATGGGAACCAGGTCCTCGCCGCGGGAAAGCACCCACGCCAGCGCGAGCTGCGCGGGCGCGACGTCCTTCTCACGGGCGATCTCCGCCACCTTTTCGGCCAGCTTGAGATTGGCCTGCAGGTTCTCGCCCGTGAAGCGCGGGCCGCTGCGGCGAAAGTCGCCCTCGTCGAGCTCGTCGGGGGACTTGAACCGGCCCGAGAGGAAGCCGCGTCCCAACGGCGAGTAGGGAACGAAGCCGATCCCCAGCTCGCGGCAGGTGGGAATGATCTCCGCCTCGGGATCGCGCGTCCACAGCGAATACTCGGTCTGCACCGCCGTGATCGGGTGCACGGCGTGAGCCCGGCGGATCGTGTCCGGCGCGGCCTCGCTCAGACCGATGTGGCGAATCTTGCCCTGTTGTACGAGCTCGGCCATCGCGCCCACCGTCTCTTCGATGGGGACTCTCGGGTCCACGCGGTGCTGGTAGTAGAGGTCGACGTGGTCGGTGCCCAGCCGCTGCAGCGAGCCCTCGATCGAGGTGCGCACATGCGCCGGCGAGCCGTCGAGCGGCCCGATCGTCGACATGTCTCCGGGCTGGGTCGTCCGCTCGATCCGCCGGGCGAATTTGGTCGCGATCACGTACTCGTCCCGGTGACCCTTGATCGCGCGACCGACCAGGGATTCGTTGGTCATCGGGCCGTAAAGCTGCGCCGTGTCGAGAAAGTTGATGCCCAGCTCGAGCGCGCGTTGGATCGTCGCGATCGCCTCGTCCTCATCGGTGGAGCCGTAGAACGCCGACATCCCCATGCACCCGAGTCCGAGCGCCGATACCTCCAGGGAACCGAGCTTGCGTGTCTCCATGATTCTCCAATCTTTCGGCTTGCGTGACTCATGCCCTGCCGGTGGCAACGGCAACCCATCACGGTAGCCACCTCGCGACTGCGCCTCAGGCGGTTATGCGCGCGCGCAGGTTCTTGCGGTCGATCTTCCCCACCGGGGTGAGCGGGAGAGCGTCGATGAGATGGAGCTCGCGGGGGTACTTGTAGCCGCCGATGTGTTGGCGGGCCCACTCGATCAACGCGTCCGGACTGACGTCGGCCTCGGGGCGCAGAGCCACGAACGCGACCACCTCCTCGCCGTGGACCGGATCGGGTTTCCCCACCACGCCGGCCATCCGGACGTCGGGGTGCTCGACCAGGGCATCCTCGACGTCGCGCGGGTAGACGTTGAAGCCGCCGCGGATGATCAGGTCCTTCTTGCGATCGACGATGAACAGGTAGCCATCCTCGTCGAGATAGCCGATGTCACCGGTCTGCAGCCAGCCGTCGCGGAGCGCCTCGGCCGTCGTATCCGGTGAGCGCCAGTAGCCCTGCATCACGCCCGGCGAGCGGCTGCACACCTCGCCCGGCTCTCCCGGCGGCAACGACCTTCCGTCCTCATCCCGGATCACGATCTCGGTTCCCGGCACCGGGAGCCCGACCGACCCCGGCTTCTCGCGCCCAGCCGGATTGGTGGTCAGCAACGCCGCCGTCTCGGTCAGCCCGTAGCCCTGACGGATCGACACCGACGGTACTCGGCGCCGGAACTCCTCCTCGACATCCGGGGCCAGCGGCGACCCGCCCGAGCCGACGTAGCGAAGCGACGACAGGTCGTACTCCTCGAGCGGCTCGGCGAGGAGGATCTGCAACATCGACGGCACGACCGCGGTGAGCTGCAGCTCGTGCGCCTGAATCAGCTCGAGGAACTGCGCCGGCGCGAACCAGCGCAGCATGACGGTGACCGGGCGCTCGGGGGAATGCAGCGCCGCGAGCGTGACCAGGAGGCCGTAGGCGTGCGACATCGGCAGCGTCATCAGCCCCTTGTTGACCCCCTCGACGTGGCCCGACTGTTGCGCCGAGCGACCGGTGAAGTGCAGATTGGCGTGGGACAGCATCACGCCCTTGGCCCGCCCGGTCGTCCCGCCGGTGTAGAGCAGCGCGGCCAGATCGTGGTCGTCACGCTCGACGATCGCGCCCGGCTCATGGGCCTCGAGCGTCGCCAACCCGACGACCCCGTCCCCGCCCTGTGTGCTGATCACGGCGCGGACGCATTCGAGCCCGGCCACCGCCTGCGTGACCTTGTCGACGAACTCGGGTGTGGTGATCACCGCGGATGCCTCGGCGTCGGCGACCAGGTGGCGAAGATCCTCGGGCGCGAGCAGGAACGTGGCCGGAGTCACGACCGCGCCGGCGCGCCAGATCGCGTAATAGGCGACCGAGACCTCGGCGCAGTTGGCCATTGTGACCACCACCCGATCGCCGGGTCCGACTCCGAGCTCCCGCAGCCCGGTGGCCATCCGCTGCGAGCGCTCGAGCAGTTCAACCGAGCCGTACCAGCGGTCCTCGAACAGCAGCCGCGGGTAGTCGCCCGCGCGCTCGACCGATTCTTCGGCCAGCCGTGCCAGATGAAGCCCACCCACGTGTCGAACAATAGCCGTCAGGGCCTGGCCACCAGCACCGCGAACCGATGATCCTTGAACAGGCAGTCGGCCTCGCGAAACCCGGCTCGTCGCAGCCAACCGAGCTGGTCCTCGACATCCGCGCAGCGGTCGAGCTCCATCCGCTCAAGCGCGCCGCGCCATTCGGCGTCGTCCGTCCCCGCGCGACGGGCCTGCTGCTCCTGCCAGCTCGCGTACAGCTCGTCGAAGAATGGCGTCGGTCCAGCCACCTGATCGGCGTTGACGAACACCCCCTCGGGGGCCAGGGCGTCGCGCACCGCAGCGAACAGCGTGCGCTTGTCATCGTCCTCGAGGTGATGAATGGCCAGCGCCGAGGCGACGCAGTCCCATGGGCCTGCGGGCAAAGGGTCGAGAAAGTCGGCCTGCACATAGCTGACTCGCTCCTCGCCGAGCCGGTCGCGGGCCCGCGCGAGCATGCCCGCCGCGATGTCCAGAAGCGTCAGCTCGGCCTCGGGATAGGCGGCGCGCAGGCGCACCGACAGCATCCCCGTACCGGCGCCGAGGTCGAGGAGCCGCCCGGGCGCCACTGAGCCCAGCCCGGCGGCCGCCACCGCCGTCCCGTAGAAGCGGTCAAAACACGGAACCAGCCGGCGACGGGAAGCGTCATAGCTCTCGGCGTGGGCGTTGAAGACTGTGGCTGCTGCATCGGTGTGCGTCATCAC
>CAVTJE010000001.1:0-214543 GCA_963734775.1 uncultured Solirubrobacterales bacterium | reverse complement strand
GAGACAGGTCTGATCGCGAATGCTCCTGCTCTCGCGGTCCGCCGTGCCGAAGCAGCAGCCCTGATCTCGGCGCGATCAAGCTCGAGGCGGCCCGGTTTTCGTGCATCCAGGAGCCTCGGCCGATGCTTCACCGGGAGGGCGTGCAGCCGGCCGCCCGTGCGACCAACCCCAGCCAAGCACGCCGGCCGCTGATCAGTCCGTCGTTCCTCGCGCACTCAGGAGACGTTCTTGGCCAGCGCCGTGAGTTGCCGAGAGCTCAAGGGCGCTCTCCCGGACTGAGCGTCGATTTCTCTCACGTGGCTCGTAGGCGACGATGGTCGGGTCCCGAGGCTGCCGGACTGTTTCCGAACGCCGCCGCAAAGGTCGGCGTTGGCGCTTCCAGCCTCTCCCGCGCCCTCGCCAAACAAGACGACGAGGCACCGAGTCCTTATGGACGAACGCGGATGATCGTCTTCCCCTTGCGTCGCTCGGTCGAGTTGAGGGAGGCGACAGCATCGTCGAGGGTCGTGACGGTGCCGATGTTCGTCCGCAGCCGTCCGTCCCGCACCCGCTGGACAATCTCACTCAGCTGGGCACGATCGGACTCGACAACGAAGTCGACCGCCAAGCCGTCGGCGGGCCGCGCCTCGGGGGGCCCCACGACGGTCACCAGTGTTCCTCCGGCCCGGATCAGGCCTGCGGACCGCTTCTGGATGTCCCCACCGATGACATCGAACACCAGATCGACGCCGCCGACGTCTTCCAGCGCGTCGTTCTCAAGGTCGACGAACTCCATCGTGCCGAAGTCGAGCGCCGTCTGACGGTCGGCCGCGCGCCCCGTGCCAATGACGTAAGCGCCGGCCTCACGCGCGAGCTGCGTCACCATCGTCCCGACTGCGCCGGCCGCGCCATGCGCGAGGACGCTCTGCCCCGCCTGAAGATGGCCGTGCTCGAACAGTCCCTGCCACGCGGTCAGGCCCGAGATCGGCAGGCTCGCGCCCACCGTGAAGTCGACGTCGCCCGGCAGCGGCGCGAGGTTGCGCGCCTCGATCGCCACATACTCCGCCAGGGTGCCGTCGCGATGCCAGTCCGCGAGGCCCAATACCCGCTGTCCCACCGACACCCCGGTCGTGCCGTACCCGAGAGCGGTGACCACTCCGGCCAGCTCGTGCCCGGGGATCGACGGTGTTCGGTCACGGTTGGCGCGATCGGTCCAGGTCGAGGGCCACGCGATCTCAGTCGGAACGAATCCCGACGCATGAATCTCAACGATGACGTCGTTTATCGCTGCCGGCGGCTCGGGCCGCTCCACCAGCGTCATCCCGGACGTGCCCGCAGCCTCGTCCGTCACCACAATCGCCTTCATCCGGCACCTCACTATGTCGAGTTCTCCGGAGCCGTTCGAGATCGGCCACATCGTATGTACTCGTCGGCGGCAGCGGGATCGGGATCCGCGCGGTCATCTTGGTGCAGCGCGGCTCGCAGTCAGTAGCCGACGCGCTGAGGAGCCGTCAGACGATCGCCTAGCGTCGCGGCCCGGTGCCCGTCCAACCGTCCTACACTTGATGTCTCAACCAAACGATGGTGACAACGATGAGAGCACTACGAATGATCATCAGGCCGATCCATTACGGCTGGTCGGTCCAACTGAGCGACGGACGTGAGCTGGCACGGTTCGTCGGGCCCGGCGCTAGATGGCGCGCGATGCGCTACCTGAAGCGCGCCGTCGAGGCGCTTTCCAATCCGCTCGCGCCTCGCGCTTCGTTCTAGACCCCAGACCCGGGGGCTGGCTAACTCGGACCCGGCTCGTCGGCCTCGAACGAACGCACGGCCTCGAGCCGCCGGCCGTTCAAGACACCTAAGCGGCGGGTGAAAATGGTGGATGATCGGCGGCGTCATCTGCCGAACGCTGCCCTCTCTACGGTGCTTGTGAGCCCGTGACTAGCTTGGCGTGGGGGCCTCCTCGGATCCCGGGACTGTTGCTTTGAACACGCGCTTCAGACTCGTCTGTTTCGGAGGTTCCTGGTGGACGACGGTCGCCGTTGATCAAGACCGGGAGGTCGCAGATGGATGTGATCGTCGAGCGCCCGGCGGCGCTGGATGTCCACAAGGCGCAGGTGACCGCGTGCGAGCGGATGCCTGGCGAGGGCCGTGAGCGCCGCTCGGAGGACCGCGAGTTCTCAACCATGGTCGGCGGGCTGGTGGGAGTCTGTCGTGGCGCCTAACGAGCTTCCGTTGGTCGCTCTCGCTCATGCAAAAGCCCGACGTGAGCAGGGCTTTTGTGAGGTACCGCTACCGGGATTCGAACCCGGGTTTCCGCCGTGAGAGGGCGGCGTCCTAGTCCCCTAGACGATAGCGGCGGGCGGGGATGCACCTGGCGATTCGGCCGCTGGGGAGTGGTCAGCCGGAAGCGCCGCTGGCAAGGGTAGCGGGTGACCGCCTCAGGACGGAGACGTGCTCAGAACGGCGGCGCTGTAGGCGGGTACCACCAGGGTGAAGGCGCCGTCGCGCGCTCGTACTGAGGGCGCGACCTCCCGGCCGTGCCAGCGGCCGTCCGGCCCGATCCATCTCCCCGCGAGAGTGACGCCAGTCGTCGCGGAGGGTGACGGCGCTGTGAGCCGAACGACACGCGCATGATCCCCCAGAGTCGACGCGGACACGCTCACGAACACAGAATCGGCGCCCTTGTTGAGGACGAGGATGCGTTTGCCGCGGGCCGATCTCACGGCCCAGACCCTTAGATGCCCATCATCCGTCCCCGACACGCGAAGCCCGAGGAGGCGTGCGCCCGGGCCGAGCATCCTGGCAAACATGGCGAGTCCGTAAAGCTCGGGGCGCGGTTCCAGCGACCCGTTGACAAGTCGAAACGGTGCATTGAGGAGCTTCGCCCGTATGTGGAGGTCCAACTGATGGACGCCGGCGTCGACCATGTCGAATAGCGAGTCCGGAGCCCACAGCGCCGCGGCGAATGAGTCGGCAACGTGCGTCTTCTTGCACAAGCTGATCGAGTTGACCTCGGTGAGGTCGATGGGAAGGCCGTGCGCGTGGGCGTACACGATCGCATCTCGGAGTTCGCCGAGTCTCCCGGCTGCAGACTGGGAAAGCAGCGCCTTGATCGTGGCGTCGGAGTTGGCACCCCAGCAGTCCGATGTCCCGTATCGGTGAGCTGCGATGACTTGCGGGCCGCCGTGTCGGGATTGGCGCCCCGGAGGCATCCAGCCCTCGGCGTATGACGGGGTCTCGGGCCCCGCCAGCGGCACCCCGGGTACGCCATCTCCGAGGGCCCTCGCATAAGAGCGAAAGTCCCGCCAGTAATCCGCAGCCGTGTAGGCCGTCGTCCAGTCTGCCGGCGTGGCCGGATCTGTGGTTGCCGTCCGCTCCTTTCGCAGACCCGGCTGTTGGTGGTACAGGTCTGGCTCGTTGCCCACCTCGAGCGCGGCAAGCCGCGCTGGACCGAGAGCGCGAGCAGCCGCCCGGGCGAATGCCACGGCCATCGTCGGCGAGTGCACGGGGAGGTTGAGGTCGAGCATCACGCGGAGGCGATCTCGCTTCGTCAACTGGGCAAGTCGTCGGAGCCAGGCCGCGTCGAGTTCGAAGACCCATGACGGTGCCCTCCCGGGCGGGGTATCCCAGTACGCGTCGTTGGCCGACCTGCCGCCGATCCGGAGCACCATCGCCGCCTCGCCGTCTGGCCGCAGCAGCGAGATCGCTCGATCGAATAGGCGCCCACCGTCCTCAAAGCTCGACAGCTCGGTGTATTCGATCGAGATGCCGAGGAACGAGCGGGGGATGCCTCGACTCTGCCCGGTGAACGTCACCACGGCGGAGTGCGCCGAGACGGGCCGCGTCGCGCCTGCGTTACTAACCAGAGAACCCAGCGTCACCAGCCCGGCAAGGCCAACCAGCCAGCCCCCAACCAGCCAGCCCGCCGCTTTCCGAGCAGTGGACCGCCTCCACGCAATCTGTTTGACCGTCAACGCGATCCCGGGCCTTGCACGCCCTCGGGACACGCCGCCAGCCGCCAATCCGGGCGCATAGCGCTGACAAGCGTATCGATGGCGTAGTCATCCGCAAATCCGCCTCCCGCGCGGACAGTCCAGTTGCTAACTTCCTGCACTCCGCGGCTGTGGCGGAATTGGTCTACGCGCACGGTTCAGGTCCGTGTGGGCGCAAGCCCTTGGGGGTTCGAGTCCCTCCAGCCGCATCGTCAGGAGGTGACGCACACCCCGGGAGGCGCCGGCAGGGATCCGCTGGTACGGCCAGAGGGCGGTTGCGCCATCATGGCGCCATGCCCGATGTCCTGATCTATGCCGACACGACCCGCTCCGCGGAGATGCGCCACGAGCTGCCCCTGGTCGTGCCTGATCCCTTCCTCTACGCCGAGGTGGGCGGGGCTCGCCACGCCGTCGTGAGCTCGCTCGAGCAGGCCCGGATCGCCGCGCTCGATCCGACGATGACACTGCATGTGCTCGAGGAGTTCGGACTCGATGAGCTGCTGGCCACCGGCGCCGGACGCCATGAGGTCGAGCTCGAGATCATCGTCCGTGCCTGCCTTGCCCTGGCGCCCCACGCCCCGCACGTGCCGTTCGACTTTCCCCTTGAGGTGGCCGACCGCCTGCGCGCCGCCGGCATCGCGCTCGAGCCAGACCACCTGCTCTTCGAGGATCGCCGCCGGGTCAAGAGCGACGCCGAACTGGCCGGCATCCGGCGCGCCCAGGCCGCCGCCGAGGCGGGGATGGTCGCCGCGCGGGATCTGCTTCGGTCCGCCGAGCCCGACGGCGATGGGCTGCGCGCGGGCGCGGAGCCGCTGACCTGCGAGCGCCTTCGCGATGCCATCCGCGACGCGATCGTGGGCGGCGACGCCACCGCGGATCACTTCGTCGTCGCTCACGGCCCGCAGACGGCGGTGGGGCACGAGCTCGGCTTCGGACCGATTGCCCCGGGCGAGCCGGTCGTCATCGATCTGTGGCCGCGCGACAACGATTCGGCGTGCTATGCCGACATGACGCGAACCTTCGTGGTGGGCGAGGTCCCCGACGAGCTGCGTCGCTATCACGAGCTCAGCCTCGAGGCGCTCGAGCGCTCGCGGGCTGGGATCCGGGCCGGGATTGCCGGAGCTGCGGTGTACGGGCTGGCCTGCGAACCGTTCGAGCGGGCCGACCTACCGACGCAGCGGACCAAACAGCCCGGGCAGGCGCTCGAGTCAGGGTTCTTTCACTCGCTCGGCCACGGCGTCGGACTCGAGGTGCACGAGGCGCCGCTGCTCGGCCGCGCCCCGGACACGCTGGTCGCCGGTGATGTCGTGGCGGTGGAGCCGGGCTGCTATCGCCCCGGGCTCGGCGGCTGTCGGCTCGAGGATCTCGTTTATGTGACTGAGCACGGCGGCGAGGTCCTCACCGACTTCCCGTACGGACTCGAGCCGTAGTCACCCGTTCCAGCGCTGCAACACCTCGGTCTCGTGCTCGAAACCGAGGATGCTGACCGCTGCGGCGGATAGCGCCAGCCGCGACCCGCCCGCCGCCTCGAGCCCGATCCACCGAGCACCGATGACTCGCAGGATGTGGCCGTGAGCGAAGGCGATCGTGTTGCCGCCGGCGTTGCGCGCCCGTTCGAGCACACGGTCGGCGCGCCGACTCACCTCGGCCGGAGCTTCGCCGCCGGGGCAGCCCATCGTCCACAGGCTCCAGTCCGGGCGTGTCTCGTGGATCTGCGGCGTCGTCAGGCCCTCGTAGTCGCCGTAGTCCCATTCGTGCAGGTCATCGACGATCTCGGCTCGGTCGAGGAACCCGGCCAGCTCGCAGGTCTGGAGCGCCCGCAGAAGCGGACTGCAGAGGACGAGCGCGAACTCGGCGCCGGCGAGCTCGACTCCGACCTGCTTGGCGCTCTCGCGGCCCGATTCGAGAAGCGGTAGGTCGGTACGGCTCGTGTGCCGGCCGTTGGCGCTCCACTCCGTCTCGCCGTGCCTGACGAGCGTGATCGAGAAACCGCTCACGCCTCGACCTCCGAGGTCGTCGCCGGCACCGGCGGTGGATCGAGCTCGTGCGCGGCCAGCAGAGCGGCGCCGAGCACGCCGGCGCGAACGCCATGGCGTGCGAGGCGGATCGTCGTTTGGTTCCCGAGCCCGGGGAGCACGTACTCGCGCGCCACTCGCTCGGCTGGGCGGAGCAGCAGATCGCCGGCGCGGGCGGCGCCACCGCCAATCACGACCTCTTCGGGGTCGAAGGTGTTGATCGCGTTGGCGATGCCGACGCCGAGGCGCTGGCCCCACACGTCGACAATGCGCTCGGCCTCGGGATCTCCCGCCTCGGCCGCTTCGACGGCTTCGACGCCGAGCACTGGCTTTCCCTCCCGGTAGAGCGTTCCGAGTGCCGAGTCCGGCTCTCGCTTGGCCGACTCGGTGGCCAGCCGGTCGAGCGCGTGGCCCGAGGCTTCGTACTCGAGCGATCCGCGTTGCGGAAATGCCCCCCGGGCCGGAACGGCGTCGCTCGATAGGTCGGCCCCGACCAGCGTATGGCCGAGCTCACCGGCGCCGCCGGTCGCACCACGGTAGATCCGTCCCCCCAGGACGAGCCCGCCGCCCACGCCGGTCCCCACCGTGATCATGACCAGATCACGTGCCACCAGCCGCATCTGCTCGTCGTGAGCCTCAGCGAGGGCGGCCACCGTGGCGTCGTTGTCGACGAACACGGGAACGCCGATGCGCTCGGACAGGACCTCGCGCAGGCGGACGTCGGCGAGCGGGATGTTGACCGACGACACCACGCGCCCGGTAGCGAAGTCGACGATCGACGGTACGCCGATGCCGACCGCCTCGAGCGGATCGACCTTGACTCCCTCGATCACGCCCACCAGCTGCTCGATCAGTGCCTCGGTGTTGCTGCAGTCGGTCGGCTGGAGCACGGACTCGCTCAGCTCGCCCTCGCGCAGCCAAGCCACCGCGACCTTGGTGCCTCCGAGATCGACGCCGACGACGGTCATAGCTGGGCCGCCGCCGCGGCGTCGAGCAGCAGGATGACGTGGTCGGCGAACGACGGGACCATCGAAGACGGGAGATGCGGACTGGGCTGCGCATCGGGTCCGAACGCCGCCGCCAGCGGACCGGCCTTCGCCGCCCCTGAGGCGAGGACGACGACCTTGTCGGCCAGACGCAGGGCGGGCAGGGTGAAGCTGATCCTCGGCACGTAGGGCTCGTGGCCGGCCTCGTCGACGCCAATGACCAGGCGCGAGCGTTCCTGCACGGTCGACTGGTCGGGAAACAGCGACAGCGTGTGACCGTCGGGTCCGATCCCCACCAGCAGGATGTCGAACCGCGGTGGTCCCGCGTCTCGCAGCACGCGCTCATAGGCGTCTGCGCCGGCCTGCTGGCCGAGCTCGCCCTCCATGCGGTGGAGGATCGGCTGGTTGTCTTCGCCGAGCGGATCGAGCAGCGACTCCTTGACCATGCGGTAGTTCGACCGTGTGTCGTCGGGGGCTACGGCCCGCTCGTCACCGAACCAGAAGGTGGTCGAACGGAGGTCGACGTCGTTCTCCTGCACGGCACGTACGAGCTCTCCGTACGCCGCCCTGGCGTCGAGCCGCCCGACAGCACGATGTGGCCCTCACCGGCGGCGGGCCCGAGCAGCATCGCGGCGCAGGCGCGCGCCGGTTCCTCGACGACTTCGGTCTCGACGCTCATCACCCGCCGAAGCCCAGGGCCGCCTCGAGTGCCGGGCCAAAGGTGGGATCGCGCAGCAGCGCCTGGCGAACCCCCTCGCCGAGGATGCCGCCCTCGCCGCGCGAGGCGCCCATCACCCGCCAGGTGCGCTCCTGGCCATCGCGGCTGTGTTCGTGGGCGATGAGCCCGCCGCTGCCGCGGTCCAGCGAGAGCGAGAAGCCCGTGTCAGACGACACGGTCACGCCGGCCAACCCGGGGGCCTCCTGGTCGACCGTGTCGAGCACGATGTCGACCTGGCCGCCGTCGCGCTCGGCGGTGCCGCGCAGCCCACCCCGGCCGTAGGGCTCGAGCTGGCTCGGCGTCCAGTGCAGGCGCGATGCCAGCCACCCGATCAGCAGGAGCGCGCTGGCGTCCGAGTCCGATCGATGACGGACGGCGACACCGTTCAGCGTGTGCAGCGACGGCATCCGATCGGGCGGGTCGAAACTCGCCGCCAGACGTTCGCGCCACGGTGTCGTGCGCAGCCACGCCAGATCGACGACATAGGCGTCCTGCAGGTCGGTGACCGCGCGGTCAAGCCCGACGACCGGGTCGGGCGCGCCGTCTGAGTCGAGCAGCATGACGTCGATCAGCTTCTTGAGCACGTCGACGGCCTGATCGTGGCCGTGCGGCGACCACAGGACCGTCGGCAGCTCGCTGGCCAGCACCGGGTCGATAATCGTGTCGAGCGCGGGCAGATGCGACGGCCCGATGTCGATCTCGACGTGCTCGTGCATCACGCCCAGTCCGTTCTTCGGCTCGTCGTAGCTCATCACCGCGGTGGCGTCGATCGTCTCGCGTCCGTCCTCCACGGCACACAGGAGCGTACGCGAGGCGCTGTACCGGCCCACGCGCTCGAGCCGGTTGGCGATCTCACCCTTCCATGGCCGGTCGACGACGACCACGAGGTTGAGTACCCGCGCGGGCGCGAGCGCGTGGTTGGCCGCATGCCGTGCGCGCACGAGCTCGCGGAGCGCCGCCTCGATCGCGTCGGGGTTCGTGTCTTGCTCTACCCAGACGTCCTCGTTCACGGGTTCACAGCCGTCGCCAGCGGCGACCCATGTCGAGAAGGCCGTTGGCTTCAGCCGGGCCGGCCGAGCCAGCTTCGTACTGCGGGATCGCCGACTCGGTGTCCTCATGCCATGCGGTGAGGATCGGATCGATGATGCCCCACAGAGCCTCGATCTCATCGTCGCGCGTGAACAGCGTGGCGTCGCCCCGCATCGCATCGAGAATCAGCCGCTCGTAGGCCTCGGGCGACTCCGACATGAACGCGGTGCCGTATCGGAACTCCATGTTGACCGGCCGGATCCGCATCGTGGGCCCGGGGATCTTGGCGCCGAGGGACACCGAGACACCCTCGTCCGGTTGTACGGTGAGGATGATCGCGTTGGGCTGGACACCCACCGAGCCATCGGTCTTGAACGCCAGGTGCGGCACCGGCTTCAGCGTCACGGCGATCTCAGTCACCTTGCGGGCGAGCTGCTTGCCCGTGCGCAGATAGAAGGGCACACCGGCCCAGCGCCAGTTCGAGATGTGTAGGCGCAGCGCCGCGTAGGTCTCCGTGCGGGAGTCAGGGGCCACGCCCTCTTCTTCGCGGTAGCCCTTCACCGCATGGCCTCCGACCTTTCCCGCCGCGTACTGCGCGCGGACGGCCATCGTGGGAACGGCGTCGACCGTGGGCGGGACGATCGCCTCCAGCACCTTCAGCTTCTCGTCGCGCAGCCGGTTGGCCTCGAACGCGATCGGGGGCTCCATGGTCAGCAGCGCGAGCAGCTGCATCATGTGGTTCTGGACCAGATCGCGCAGTGCGCCGGCCCCCTCGTAGTAGCCGGCGCGGCTGCCGATTCCGATGTCCTCGGCCGCCGTGATCTGGACGTTGTCGACGAAGTTGCGATTCCACACCGGCTCGAACAGGGCATTGGCAAACCGCAGCGCCATGAGGTTCTGGACGGTCTCCTTGCCGAGGTAGTGATCGATCCGGAACACCTGCGACTCGTCGAACACACTCAGCACCTGGGCATTGAGCTCGCGAGCCGAGGCGAGGTCGTATCCGAAGGGCTTCTCGATCACGATCCGGGTCTTGCCCTTGGCGCACCGGTCGAGACCCGCCGCGCCGAGCTTCTGGGCGATGATCGGGAAGAACTGGGGAGCGGTCGACAGGTAGAACACGCGGTCGAGCGCGTGGCCGGCGGTCTCTTCGAACTCATCGAGGACCTTCGACAGCTCGCCGTACACCGCGTCGTCGTCAAACGCGCCGGGCACGTAGCGCATATTGCTGACCAGAACGTCGAGCACTTCGGGGTTGGGCTTGCGCCGGCAGTACTGCGCGATCGACTTCCGGGCCATGCTTTGGAAGTCCTCGGCCTCCTGGTCGCGCCGGGCCACCCCGACGAGTTCGAACCGCTCGGGCAGCGCGCCCTCGTGAGCGAGGTTGTACAGCGCGGGGAGCAGTTTGCGGTGGGCTAGATCGCCGGTCGCGCCGAAGATGACGAGCGACGTCGGATGAACCGGTAAGCGCTCGAGTCCCTCTACGAGCGGATTGTCCGCTGACTGATCCTCGAGCGTGGTAGCCATGTGCGCCTCCGAACCTTAGCCCTATCCGAATTGCACCGAGATATCAACGCCGACATCAGCGTTGACGCCCCCGGTGGTGCTCACCGCCCCACCAACTCACGCCCGATCTCCGCCACTCGCTCGGCGGTTATTCCGAAGTGCTCGTACACATCCTTCGCCGGACCCGACTCACCAAACGTGTGCATACCGACGAACCGTCCGTCCGGACCGATCCACCGGTCCCAGCCGAGCTCCGACCGCCGCCTCGACGGCAATCCGCGCGGTGCACGAACGCGGCAGCACCCGCTCGCGGTAGGACTCATCGGCCTCGCGCAAATGTGTCCATGCACGGCATGCTGACCACGCGGACGCGGATTCCGTCCAGGGCGTCGGCCGCCTCCAGGCAGAGCGATACCTCCGAGCCCGTGCCGATCAGGATCAGTTCGGGATCGCCGCCCGCGGCATCGCGCAGCACGTAGGCGCCCCGCTCGATGGCGTCATCGGGGATCGCGTTCGGGTCGAGGATCGGCAGCCCCTGGCGCGAGAGCGCGAAGGCTGTCGGATCCTCGTTGGAACGGAGAGCAAACCGCCAGCCGAGCGCGGTCTCGTTGGCGTCAGCGGGGCGGACGACGTTCAGTCGCGGCATCGCGCGCAGCGCGGCCAGGTGCTCGACCGGTTGATGCGTCGGTCCATCCTCGCCGAGCCCAATCGAGTCATGGGTCCACACCCAGATCGACGGCAGCTTCATCAGCGCCGAGATCCGGACGGCCCCGCGCATGTAGTCGGAGAAGGTGAGGAACGTCGCGCCAAAGACCCGGAAGCCGTGCAGGCCGAGGCCGTTGACGATCGCGCCCATCCCGTGCTCGCGCACGCCGAAGCGCAGGTTGCGCGCGCCGTAGTTGTCCTTCTCGACATCGCCGCCTTCCTCGATGTCGGTGTTGGTCGACGTAGCCAGGTCGGCCGAGCCGCCGATCAGATACGGGACCGACTTGGCCGCCCAGTTGATCACATGCTCGGAGGCCTTGCGGGTGGCGATCGGCTTGTCGCCCGGATCGAAGCGCGGGAGGTCCGTGTCCCAGCCCTCGGGCATGCCGCCGGCAGCGATCAGCTCCAGTAGCGCGGCCTTCTCCGGGAATGCCTGGCGATATGCGCCGAATCTGGCCTCCCACTCGGACTCCATCTCGCGTCCGCGGTCGCACGAGCGACGGAAGTGCGCCAGGGCCTCGTCCGGCACGTAGAAGTGCTTGTCCGGGTCCCAGCCGTAGGCCTCCTTGGTCAGCCGAACCTCGTCCTCGCCCAGCGCCGATCCGTGCGCGGCCGAGGTGTCCTGCTTGTGGGGGCTGCCGTAGCCGATGTGCGAGCGCACCATGATCAGCGACGGGCGGTCTGTCACCGCCATGGCATCGCGCGTGGCCCGCTCGAGTGTCTCCAGCGACAGGTCCTCACCGACGTTCTGGACGTGCCAGCCGTAGGCGTCGAAGCGCTCGGCGACGTCCTCGGTGAAGACGACGCTTGTGGGGCTGGCCAGCTGGATCTTGTTGTCGTCGTAGAAGGCGATCAAACGCCCCAGACCGAGGTGACCGCCCAGCGAGCAGGCCTCCGAGGCCACGCCCTCCTGCATGTCGCCATCGGAGGCGATTGTGAACGTGAAGTGATCGACGATGTCCTGACCGTTCGTCGTTGAAGCGGGCGGCGAGCATGCGCTCGGCCAGCGCCAGTCCGACCGACATCGAGATCCCCTGACCAAGCGGTCCCGTCGTCGCCTCGATGCCCGGCGAGTACTTGCGCTCGGGATGCCCCGCGGTGGGATAGCCGACCTTGCGGAAGTGCTCGATGTCGTCCAGCGTCATCGGATACCCGGTCAGGTAGAGCATCGAATACAGCAACATCGACGCGTGGCCCGCAGACAGCACGAAGCGGTCGCGGTTGATCCAGTCCGGGTTGCTCGGGTTGTGGCGCATGACGCGCGTGTAAAGGACGTAGGCGAGCGGTGCCAATCCCATCGGCGCGCCGGGGTGGCCGGAATTGGCCTTTTGCACAGCATCCATCGACAGCGTGCGGATCGTGTCGACGCACAGCGCGTCCAGTGTCTTGCTGTCAGTCGCGGTCATGGGCTCGAAAGGGTGCCGGACTGACGTAGCCACTGTGCTCAGCATAGACAGAACTCCCGGGTCGTTAATGGAACGGGCAGCGGGCGGAACTCGATCAACCGAACAACACTCCATAGCTCTCGTACTCCTCGACGGGCACCGTACGAAGCTGCGCCACCGCTTCGCCCAGCGGGACAAGCTCGATCTTAGTCGCGTGCACAGCCGCCATCATCCCCCATCGCCCCTCATGGGCGGCGTCGATCGCCGCCAGACCGAGCCGGGTGGCGAGCACACGATCAAAGGCTGTCGGCGTCCCGCCGCGCTGCACATGGCCGAGGACGGTGGCCCGTGTCTCGAACCCCGTGCGCGTCTCGATCTCGGTCTCGAGACGATGTCCGATGCCGCCCAGCCGAGGGTGGCCGAACTCATCGAGCTCGCCCTCGGAGAGTGTCATCGTGCCCGCCTGCGGGATCGCTCCCTCGGCGGCGACGACGATCGAAAACGGTCTGCCGCGATCGCGCCGGCGGCGAATCAGGCGACACACCCCCTCGATGTCGAAGGGGATCTCGGGGATGAGGATCACATCGGCGCCACCGGCGATTCCCGAGTGGAGCGCGATCCACCCGGCATGGCGGCCCATCACCTCGACGACGAGGATCCGATGGTGACTCTCGGCCGTCGTGTGCAGGCGGTCGATGGCCTCGGTGGCGACGTGCAGCGCGGTGTCGAAACCGAACGTCACGTCGGTGGCCCCAAGATCGTTGTCGATCGTCTTGGGAACGCCGACGACGGGGACGCCGTCATCGCATAAGCGCTTCGCGGCGCCGAGCGTGTCCTCGCCTCCGATGACGACCAGACCGTCGAGCCGGTGACGCGCAAGCGACTCGCGCACGCGCGCGACGCCGTCCGCGCGCTTGAAGGGGTTCGTCCGCGAGCTGCCGAGGATCGTCCCGCCGCGGGGGAGGATGCCCCGGGTCGACTCGATCGTCAGATCCACCGTCGAGTCTTCGATCACGCCCCGCCACCCGTCGCGGAATCCGACCAGCTCATCCTCGTAGGCGTCGATCCCCTTGCGAACGACGGCGCGAATCACCGCGTTGAGTCCGGGGCAGTCACCGCCTCCCGTGAGCAGACCGATGCGCATGCCGCCGCAATGCTACGCGGGGCTGGAGCCCGAGATGCTACGGATTTGTAGGATCGAACAGATGAAGCAATCGGTGCATTGGCAGCGTTGGATCGGGCTCGGGGCCGTTGCGGCGCTGGCGGGAACGAGCGCGGTGGCCCAGCGGCGCCACACCAAGCGGGTCGAGGCCGACCCGGAGCGGATGGTGCTGAACGATCCGCCCAGCGGCAGGCCGTTCGGGGCACGCTCGGCCGATGGCACGCAGATTCACGCCGAGGAGTTCGGCGCCTCCGGTGAGCCGACGGTCGTACTCGCGCACGGTTGGACCGAGACGCTGTCCTACTGGATCTATGTCACCCAGCGCCTGACCGACCGGGGCTTCAGGGTCATCGCCTACGACCTGCGCGGCCACGGCCAGAGCGAGGCTGCGGCCGAGGGCGACTACGCCCTCACCCGCTTCGGCGAGGATCTCGAGGCCGTGCTCCAGGCGTCTCTCTCCGACGAGCAGCGCGCGATCGTCGTCGGTCATTCGCTCGGCGCAATGTCGATCGCTGCCTGGGCTGAGCACCACGACGTGGAGCGTCGCGTGAGCGCCGCCGCGCTGCTCAACACGGGGGTCGGCGAGCTCCTTGCCGAACAGTTGCTCGTCCCGCTGCCGGCCCTGGCCCAGGTTGTCAACCGGATCATTTCGCCCGAGACGGTGATGAGCTCGCGTGCCGCCCTGCCCCGGTACTCGACGCCGGTCGTCTACGAGATGCTCCGCTACATCGCCTTCGGCCGCGAGGCCACGCCGGCGCAGGTTGCCTTCTACGAACGAATGCTCATCTCCACTCCGCCCGACGTGCGGGCCGACGTCGGGATCGCGCTCTCGGAAATGGACCTCTACGACGCGCTCCCGCGGCTCACCGTGCCCACGCTGGTCATCGCCGGTGCCGATGACCGGCTCACGCCTCCCTCCCACGCCAAGCGCATCGCGCAGTCGCTGCCCAACCTACATCGGCTGATCGTGCTCGAGAACACCGGCCATATGGGTCCACTCGAGCGCCCGGCCGAGATCACCGAGGCGTTGACCGAGCTGGCCGGGACGGTCGCGGCAGGTCCGGCCCGCGCCGCGGTTTAGCGGGCTCCGACCCTCGGCGGCGCGCGGCGGCGCGCGCCATGGCAGAGTTGTCCGTGGTGAGTGTCCGTCCAGCCTCCCAGCTTCGCTGCCATGTCCTCGAGGAGGATCCGGACCTGGCAGAGGCGATACCGGAATCGCGCCGCGACCAGGCCATCGAGGCGTTGACGGCACCCGTGATCCGGGTCCCGGCCGGCCCGTGGCCGGCCGAGGGCTCCCCGCACGGGGACGCGGACGTCGGGCTCCTGGTCTTCAAAGGGCTGATGCTCCGCCGCGTCGGGGTCGAGGGCCGCTACGGCGCCGAGCTCGTGGGCGAATGCGACATCGTCAAGCCCGGCCAGGGTGAGGAACGGCCCTCCCCCACCCTGTCCACCACCACCGGGTGGTCGGTCATCGAGCCGACCCGTATGGCAATCCTCGACGGCGACTTTGCCCGCGCGATGATGGATTACCCGGAGCTCGTCGGCCGCCTCGTGGGCCGAGCCGTGTCGCGCTGCCGCAACATGGCCGTGAACATGGCCATCGTCCATCAGGCGCGGGTCGACGTCCGCCTCCACATGCTGTTCTGGCATCTGGCCGGCCGCTGGGGCCGTGTCCGCAGCGACGGCACGCTGCTGCCGGTCCGCCTCACCCACGCCGTGCTGGCCGACCTCGTGGCGGCACGACGGCCAACGGTGACGAGCGCCCTGTCTGACCTGACCCGTCGCGGCCTCGTCCGCCTCACGGACGACGGCTGCCTCCTGACCGGCGAGCCCCCCGGCGAGTTGCTCGACGTCAGTTCGCTTGGGTAAGGCGTACCCTACTTCGCCTACAAGAACGGTAGACAAGGTGCACATCGATCCATACATCGTCTTGGGTAGCGCCATCATCGGTCTGCTCGTCGGAATGACCGGCGCCGGCGGGGGCGCGCTGATGACCCCGATGCTCATCCTCCTCTTCGGGGTGACGCCATCGACGGCGATCTCGAGTGACCTCGTCGCCGCCGTGGTAATGCGGCCGATCGGCGCCGCGGTGCACCTGCGCGCCGGGACGGTCAACCTGAAGCTGGTCCGGTGGATGGTGCTCGGTTCGGTCCCCGCGGCGTTCGTGGGCGCGTACCTGCTGCACCTGCTGGGCAACTCGAAGTCGGCCACGACGAATATCGAGACCGCGCTGGGAGCCGCACTGCTCGTCGGCGCCGCAGCCATGGTCCTGCGCTTCGCGCTCGACCGCGCCACCGGCCAGAAACGCCAGGCGCGCCTCGGCGACGTCGTCGCGCGCCCGGCGGCGACGGTGCTCATCGGCGTGATCGGCGGTCTCATCGTCGGCATGACCTCGGTCGGGTCGGGCTCGCTGATGATCGTGTTGCTGCTGTTCCTGTATCCGACCATCGGCGCCAATCAGCTCGTCGGCACCGACCTCACGCAGGCGGTCCCGCTGACGCTCGCCGCGGCGCTCGGCGCGCTCGCGTTCGGCCACATCGAGCTCAGCGTGACCGGGTCGCTGATCCTCGGCAGCGTCCCGGCCGTGTTCGTCGGCTCGATGCTGTCCTCGACCGTGCCCGACCGCTATGTCCGGCCAGCGATCGCCTTCGTCATCTTCGCCTCGGGCCTCAAGTACGTCGGTCTCTCCACCACCGCGCTCGGCTGGACGCTGTGCGCCGTTCTCCTGGCGGCCGGGGTGTTCTGGCTCGTGTATGCCCGGCCGTGGCGGCGCAGCGCGACGGCGCAGACGTAGCTGGCTCAGCCCACGACCTCGGCCAACCACGCGCCGACGGCGGCGTCGATTTCCGCCGCCGCGGTTCTCAGGCTGTGGTCCCCGGG
The DNA here is from genome assembly GCA_963734775.1 of uncultured Solirubrobacterales bacterium. Lineage (GTDB taxonomy): Bacteria > Actinomycetota > Thermoleophilia > Solirubrobacterales > Solirubrobacteraceae > Palsa-465. The sequence continues at coordinate 198,183 of CAVTJE010000001.1, read as the reverse complement.
GACCTGGACGACGCGGCGGAGGGCTCCGCCGGGCGGCATCCCGAACGGATCGCGCTCGCCCTGGATCACCAACACCGGGACCGGCACCTGCTCCAGCTCGGGCAGCCGATTGGGCGCCGGTTTGGCGCTGGCCCGGCGACCCGGCGGCTGCAGCGGGAAGGCCAGGCACAGCACCCCCCGAGCATCGCAGGCCTCAGCCGTCGCGGCAGGCCACCCGCGCGCCGGATGAACGTCCCCCCGTGATCAGTGCCAGATCGCGGAAGCTCTCGGCCCGCAGGTGGGCGGCGACGGCAATCCAGGCGGCATCGAGCCGGTGAGCCGGCGCCGGCGAGCGACGGCCGGCGACCCGATAGGGCTGCTCGACCAGCGCCACCGACAGCCCCGCGGCCCCGGCGGCTCGCGCCGCCGCCTGGAGATCCTTCGCCCCCACTCCCCCCCCAGCGCCGTGTCCGAGTACCAGCGCGCCCCGCGGGCTCGCGGCGGGCGCGAGGTGGATGCGGGCCGGGCCACTGGGGGTCTCGACCTCGATGGCCGGGCTGGTCGTCGGGGAAGGTGCCACGGCCCGTCAACGTAACACTCGCCGCTACAGCTACAGCAGCCCCGCGATGATCTGGGCCGCCCGTCCCGCCCCATCGCGTGCCACCGGCCGGTAGTCCACCTCGCGCCCGATCTCGTGCGCGATCGCCGCGGCCATCGTGTCGGGCGTCGCCTCGGAGAACTCCATGCACCGGCCGGCGCCGTGGCGCTCGAGCCGGTGGCGCACGTGGAAGTTCTGCTCGAAGTGATGGCCGAGCGGGCAGTAGATGAACGGCCGCTGGTTCGCCGTCAGCTCCATTGCCGTGGTCAGTCCGCCCTGAACGATCGCGAGATCACAGGCGGCCAGATGCCGGTACAGGTCGGGGACGTAGCTGCGGACCTCGAGGCCATCCGTGACCGGCAGCGTGCGCGGGTCGATGCGCGGGCCGGCCACGACGATCATCCGCAAGGCGGGGACGAGCTGCTTGGCCGGCCCAAAGCTGTCCATCGCTCGCTCGAGTAGGGCGCTGCCCACGCCCGAGCCGCCGACGGTGACGACGCAGACCTGCTCGTCGTAGCCATAGCCCAGCTCTTCGCGCACGGCCGCTCGGTCGCCGAGCTCGGAGTCATCGAACCCGGTGACGTGCCCGGCGAACTCGAAGTGCTGCTCGGTCCACTCGCGGATCGCAGGCAGTCCGGGGCCAAATCTGTCTGGGACGATGTCGTCGGGCTCGCCGACGAAGATGGCCCGATCGCGAACACGGGGGTAGCGTGCGATCTGCTCGATCATCTCCGCGTTGTAGTCCGCGGTCAGGAACCGCTCGTGTTCGCCGCCGTCGGGCATCGGGAGGTAGCCGACGAAATCGGTCAGCCACACGTAGGCGGCGGATTTGAGCTCGGGGTTCTCGTGGAGGAAGTAGTCGACATCCCACGCCTCGTCGCCGATCCACAAGTCGTACTGGCCGGCCCTCGCCGCATCGAGGAAGACCATGAAGTTCGCGACGAGGATCTCGTCCATCCGCCGCAACGCCTGGAAGACGTGGAGATCGTGCCCGTGCGACTCCGCCTCCACGTGGGCCGATTCGCTGGCCAGCTCGGCGCTGGCGGGATGGATGCGCTCGCCGCGGTCCTCGAGCGCCGCACTGACCGGGTCCTGGGCCAGCCACTCGATCTCCAGATCGGGGTGGAGTTTGCGCAACTCGTCGGCGATGGCGATGTCCCGCCGGGCGTGGCCGAGTCCGATCGGCGAGGACACGTACAGAGCGCGCTTCGGACGCTGATTCGCGCGCGCCCAGCCACGCAGCCGCGGCGGCGGAGTGTCGAGGAAGTCGCGCAACGCGAGGTTGACACACACCGGATCGCGGGCCTGCGGGCAATGACCCGACCCTCTGAGGCTGACGAGAGCGCCGCTCGTGAGCTCGGCCACCTCGGCGCCGACGGCGTGCGGGACGACGCCGTCGTCCTCACCGTGAATGACCAGCACCGGGCAGCTCACGCGTCCACACAGCTCGCGTGTACGCGCGGCGCTAACGGGCGGCACGTGGGCCGTGATGAGCGTCTCGGCGTCTGTCTCGGCGGCCCACCGCATGCAGTCCTCAGTTTGTTTGGTGGAATGCGGCTCGCTGAACACCTGGCCAAAGAAGAACTCGAGGAATCCGACCCAATCGCGACGCCACGAGTGTGCGTTGTACCGACCCCATCCTTCGTCAATCCCGAGGTCCGTGTCAAAGTCGCTCGCCGCCTCATGCTCTGGACCCTGCGCCGAGACTTCGACGAACGGACCAACCAGTACCAGCCCCTGCACTCGATCGGGGTGATCCCCGGCCAGGATCAACGCCCTTTGCGCGCCCAGCGACAGCCCGACGATGACCACTCGGTCGACCCCCGCGGTGTCCATTACGGCGAGCGCATCAGCGGCGAACTCGTCCTCGTCATAGGCGGCGGGTTCGGTGGGACGATCGGACCCGCCATTGCCCCGCCCGTCGAAGGTCAGGACTCGATGGCGCCGGGCGAGATCGGGGATCTGCATCTTCCAGCAGCGCGAGTGCACTATCGACCAGGTGGGCAGGAGCATGACGACGGGCTCACCGCGACCGTAGTCCTCCCAGTGGATGTGGACGCCATCTCGCTCGAGCAGACCCTCGCGGTCCGGGTAGCAGGCGCGCCGTTGCTCGCGCCTGCTCCCGGAGGTAACCGCTGTACTCAACTGAGCGACCATGCAGGGTCCATGATCCTCCATCCCCGCGATCTGGTCACGGCCTGGCTTCGAACACCAGGTTGAACGGCGTCTCGGCGGCGCGGCGGAAGCGCGTGATGCCCCCGGCCTGGACGACGTCGCGGATGCGAGCCTCGCCCGCCTGCGCTCCAAGCGCGAGACCGACCTCCTGCGAGAGCGACGCCGGAGTGCACAGCAACGTCGAGAACCCGTAGTAGGCGCGACCGACCGGGTTGAGGTTGTCCTCGACGCGATCGCCGGCGTTGGGCTCGACGATCATCCAGGTGCCGTCGGGCTTCAGCGTGCTGTGGACGTGGCGGGACGCGCCCACCGGGTCTCCCATGTCGTGCAGACAATCGAACATCGTCACGAGGTCGTACTCGCCACCGCTGTAGGCCGCGGCCGGCTCGACCTGAAAGCTGACCCGGTCGTTGACGCCGGCCTCGCGCGCGCGGGCGCGCGCCGTCTCGATCGACCCGCCGTGATAGTCGGAGCCGACGAACGTCGACTTCGGGAACGCCTGGGCCATGAGGATCGTCGAGGATCCGTGACCGCAGCCCACGTCGGCGACGAGAGCCCCGCGCTCGAGCTTCTCGACCACGCCTTCGAGCGACGGCAGCCACGCGGAGATCAGGTTGGCGTTGTAGCCCGGACGGAAGAACCGCTCGCACCCGTCATGGACGTCGTGCCCATGCTCGTGCCAACCGAAGCCGTCGCCGCTGCGTGCCTTCTCGACGATCTTCGGTGAGTCGAGCACTGATCCCAGGGCAATCTGGAAGAAGCCCGGCAGGTACGCGGGGCTGTCGGGTTCGGTCAGCGCGACGGTCTGCTCCGGCGGCAGGCTGTAGCGACCGCTGTCGGGGTCATAGGCAACATATCCGCCGGCGGCCTGGGCGTTGAGCCATTCGCGGACATAGCGCTCCGCCGCGCCGGTGCGCTCGGCCAGCTCGGTCGGCGAGAGCCCGCCCGTCCCGGCCAGCGCTCGGTACAGGCCGAGCTTGTCGCCCATGACGACGAGCGCCGCGTTCAGCGTGGCGCCGACCTCGTCGACAGCACGAAACACGAACTGCTGAAGCTTCTCTCCGTCGACCTCGACGGGTTGCTCGACTGTGCTCATTGTTCCCTCCTGGGGTGGTTTCGCCCGAGGCTACGTTCAGGCCCCCGGGGCTCGCGTCCGGGGGGCACCTAGTCTTTTCCGGCCGCGGTCCGCCTGGCACAGGGTGGTTAGATTCGTGCCATGCTGCTCGGGCGTGAGCAGGAGCGGCGCGAGATCGAACTCGCGTTGTCGCGCGCACGTGCCGGCGCAAGCGCCGCGCTGGCTCTGGTCGGCGAGGCGGGCATCGGCAAGACCGCGCTGCTCGACTGGGCGGCCGAGCGCGCCCAGGGAACGCAGTTGCTGGTCGCGCGCGGAGTCGAGTCCGAAGCCGAGATTCCGTTCGCGTCGCTGCTCGAGCTGATCCGCCCCGCGCTCCCGTCGCTCGACAAGATCCCTCGGACGCAGGCCGTGGCCCTGGAGGCAGCCCTGGCTCTGCGGCCAGGGGTTGCGCAGGAGCGCTTCGCCGTCGGCGCCGCCACCCTCAGCCTGCTCGCGGCGCACGCCGAGCAGGGCCCGGTCGCGATCTTGATCGACGACGCCCACTGGTTGGACAGCTCCAGCGCCCAAGCGCTGTTGTTCGCCGTCCGCCGCCTCGTGGCCGATCCCATCGCGGTGCTGATCGCCGTGCGAGAGGGCGAGCCGTCGCTGCTCGACGGAGCCGATCTGCCGACGCTGTCGCTCGGCGGCCTGACCACCGGGCAGGCGGCAACGCTCCTGCACGAGCTCTCGCCCGAGGTCGTGGGCCGGCTCCACGGGGCGACAGCGGGCAACCCCCTGGCCTTGCTCGAGCTCGCCTCGGACGTGGATGACCTCGCCCTGGCTCCCGAGGGGGCGCCACTGCTCGTCTCGGCTCGAATCTCGCGCTCGTTCCTGCGCCGGGCCGGGACACTTGATCCACCGGCCCGGCAGGCCCTCGTGCTGGCGGCGACGAGTGACGGAGGCGACCTGGCCATGCTCGAACGGGCGGCCGCGACGCTCGGGATCGACCTATCGGAGCTGGCCGTGGCCGAGAACGTGGGCCTAATCAAGCTCGGCGCCGGCTCGTTCGAGTTCCGCCATCCGCTGGCTCGCTCGGCCCTGTACGCCGATGCTCCCGCCGTGCAACGCCGCGAGGCGCACCGAGCCCTGGCCGCGGCGCTCCCCGACCGCGACGTCGATCGTCGCGCCTGGCACCTGGCCGCGGCGGCTACCGGCTCCGATGAGTCAGCCTCGGCTGCGCTCGAGCAGGCGGGCACGCGAAGCCGTGACCGGAGTGGTTACGCGACGGCGACGGCCGCATTCGAACGTGCCGCCCGTCTGGCCGACGACCCCGAGCGCCGCGCGCGCCTGCTCCTCCAGGCCGCGCAGACGGCCTGGGTGGCCGGCCTCGCCGATCGGGCCGTGTCGCTCCTGGCCGAAGCGCGGGCGATGACAGACAACGCGGCTACGACGGGCGAGATCGACCGGCTCGCCGGCCACATCGCCACGCTGCGCGGCCCGGTCATGCGCGGACACGACATCCTCACCGCGGCGGCCGAGGAGACCGCGGGCGCTCAGGCCTCGGAGATGCTGGCCGAGGCGGCGATGGCGTGCTTCTATGCGGGAGAACCGGGCGAGATGGTCGCCCTCGCCGAACGGGCCTACGAACGCCTGCCGGCCGACGCCCCGGTCCGTGCCCGCTTCATGTCGGCAACAGCGATGGGGATGGCCCGCGTGCTCGGCGGCGACGCCGCGGCGGGCGCCGAGGCCATCCACGAGGCCGTCGCCCTCGCTGAGTCATCGGTCGACCTTCGCAACGATCTGCAACTGCTCCACTGGCTCGCGGTCGGGCCGATCTTCCTGCGCGAGTCGGGGACGGGGCGCGAGCTGCTCGACCACGCCCTGGCCACGGCACGGGCCCGCGCGGCTGTGGGGGCCCTGCCCTTCGTGCTCAGCCTGATCGCGCGAGATCACGCGACGACCGATCGCTGGACCCTGGCCGAGACGTCGTACCGCGAGGCGATCGAGCTCGCCCGCGAGAGCGACCAACAGACCGCTCTCGCCTTCGCGCTCTCCGGGCTGGCGTGGCTGCAGGCGCGCCGCGGACGCGAGCAGGAGTGCCGGACACTTGTCGTCGAGGCGCTGGCGCTCTGCGATCAGCTCGGCACGCGCCTGCACGAGGTGTGGGCGACGGCGGCGCTGGGTGAGCTTGCCCTCGGCCTCGGGGATGCCGGCGCGGCGGCCGAGAAATTCGAGGACCAGGCAAGGCTGCTCGACCAGCTCGGCATTACCGACGTCGATCTGTCGCCCGGAGCCGAGCTCGTGGATGCCTATCTGCGACTCGGCCGTCGCGATGATGCACAGCGAATCGGAGACGAGTTCCTCGCCGCGGCGACGGCCAAGGGGCAACCGTGGTCGCTGGCGCGTGCGTTGCGGGGCCAGGGGCTGCTGGCAGCCGACGGCGAGCTTGCCGACCAGTTCGACCTGGCGCTCGTCTACCACGAGCAGACGCTCGACGCCTTCGAGGCGGCGCGGACCCGGCTCTCCTATGGCGAGCGCCTGCGTCGAACCCGCAACCGGGTGCTGGCCCGCGAGCAGCTGCACGCGGCCCTCGACATCTTCGAGCGCCTCGACGCCCACCCCTGGGCCGAGCGCGCCCGCGCCGAGCTCGCCGCCACCGGCGCCACGCTGCGCCGCCGCGACCCCAGCACGGTCGACGACCTGACGCCCCGAGAACTGCAGATCGCTCTCGCCCTGGCGGGCGGAAGGACGACACGCGAGGCGGCGGCCGCGCTGTTCCTCAGTCCCAAGACGGTCGAGTACCACCTCCGCCACGTGTACGACAAGCTCGGTATCCGCTCGCGCGAGGAGCTGGCGCACCGGCTGTCGGGGCAGATGCCGCCCGCGGGCTAAGTGCGCTGTCGCGGGTTGCCGATGTTTCGGCATGAGCACGACCGTGGCCCTGCCCGCCGGGACCGGTCGGCGGGCTGGCCTCTGGACCCTTCTCAGCTGGGTCCTCGTCGGCGTCGTCGTGTGGCGCGGCATCGTCGTGCTGGCGTTCAACTTGCGCATCGCTGAGGCAGGGCTGGGCCCCTGGGGCGGTGATTTTCATGGCGGGGCCTGGCTCGCGGGCGATCAGATTCTGCGCGGGGTATCGCCATATCTCGCACCGAGCCCGCACCTCCTGTTCCATTTCAGCCGGGCCTTCGTGACGCCTCCGGCGATCGGGCTGGCGGCCGTCCCGCTCGCCCACCTTCCCTACCCGCTGGCCGTTGGCATCTGGAATCTGGTCGATGTCGCCGCGCTGGTGGCCGCACTTTGGGTGCTCGACGTTCGCGACCTTCGCATGTACCTGCTGGCCGTCTTCGCGGCACCATTCGTCAGCAGCGTGACCAGTGGCCAGGTCGAGGGCGTATTCGCCCTGCTGCTGGCGCTGGCCTGGCGCCAGCGAAGCTCGTGGCCGGGAGCGGTGGCAGTGGGAGCGCTGATCGCGGCCAAGCTTTACGCCTTTCCGCTGGTCCTCTGGCTGATCGCGACGCGACGGCTCCGGTCCGCCGCGTTGGCGGGCGGTTCAGCGGCCCTGTTCCTCGCCGCGAGTTGGGGGCTGATCGACTTCCACGGGCTGATGCAGTATCCGCGACTGCTCGATGCCGCGGCGCAGGCGTCGCAGCGCGAACTCCCCTCGCTGTCGGCGGCCACGCTGGCGCTGCATCTGAGCGTGTCCCACGAGGTCGCCACCGCGATGACGCTCGTCTTCGGCGTTGGGGTGATGGCGCTGATCGTGATCGCGTCGCGGGGCAGCGACGAGGGCTGGTTCACCGCCGCGGTGACCGTAGGACTGCTCGCCTCGCCGATCCTCTGGGGTCACTACCTCGTGCTCCTCTTCGTTCCGCTCGCCATCTCCCGGCCGCGCACGATCTGGCCGTGGCTGCTGACCGCCGTCCTCTGGCCCTTGGAGGGACTCCCGATGGGTCCGATGCAGGCAGGGCTCACCCTCCTGGCCACGGCGGCGATCGCGGTCGTTACCTGCGCCGTCTGGGCGGGGGGCGGCGCGTCGCAGCCGGCGCGCCGCCCCCCGACCCTCAGGCCAGCGCGCGCTGCTTCGAACCCCCGCTGACGAGCGCGAACCCGCCAGCCAGAAGGCCGAGCACACCGATGACGAGCGCAATGATCGTCAGTGTCGAGACGCCGCCGCCACCCAGCGAGCTGTCGACGTCGATCGTCGGGGCCGGCGCCTCCGAGGACTCGGGGCCCGACCAATTGACGATCGACCCGTCGGAATAGGTCTGCTGGACTCCGAACGTGTACGTCGTGGCCGAGGCCGGCTGGGCGAGGAACTGGAACAGCGAGTCCTCGCCGGTCGGCGTGCGGCCGCCGGTCCAGGTCACCTTGGTGACCACCGCGCTGTCGCCCGAGCCCGTCTGAGCGACGTGCATGCGCCATCCCGGGGGCGGTGGGACGAACGAATCGATCCCGAATCCGCTGGGGACGGTCATGACGATCTGCGTGGTCCTCAGCCCGCTCTTCTCGGTCGGCACCGCGAGGCTGTAGAGCTGGAGCTTGCCCGACACCGACACCGCGGGGCTGACCCGGGCGTGGGCCGACGCGACCGCCGGGATGATCGCCACGACGGCCAGGGCCGCCGCGACCACGCCCAGGCATATCGACAACGAATGTCTTCTTTTCACCGTTGCGTTCTCCTCTGCTTGATCTGAGCTAACACATCCGTGCGCGCGCCACTGCGACAGGTGAGCGGCGCGCGATGGCTAGCTCGGTGGGCCGCGGCCCGACCAGCCCTCGGCCAGCGGTGAGAGCCGAGGGAGGAAAGCGTCGATGCCGCGAACGGGCGTCCTCGCGCGCGGCGCCCGGATGGCGAGCACGCCGACCGTTCGCAGGGCGATCTCGTCGAGCACCCAGCGCGCGCCGTGGAAGATCGTCGCCAGCACCAATCCGACGCACATCGAAACGGGGACCGCCCACCACCCGCCGTAGCCGAAGATGCCGGCCACACCGCCGGGGTGGCCGGTGGCGAACAGGCCCTCGAGCGACTCCTGGGCGACGTAGATCCCAACCAGGCACGCGGAACACAGGACCCACAGGCAGGCGAGCGACAGCGTGTACCTTGGGCACCGAGCGCTGCCCGCGCAGCGCCGAACCGAGCGCCCACAGGAAACCGCCGACGGCCAACCCGATCGACAGCACGATCCACGGGACGACCGAATGCAGGTACGAGTGGCCCTGGCGCGCGAGCTCCGTCCCGGCGTTGCCGCCGAAGGCCAGCATGTAGCGGAGCTGGTGGACGACCAGCGCGGCCGCCGGAACGACCGCCGCACGGCCCAGGCAGCGGATCGCGCCTCGGCCATTCGCGCGAGCGCTCATCGGTTGTCGAACAGCCCGTCCTCCGATCAGACCCACAGCCCGACGAGCATACCGGCCGTCTGGTGACTTCACCCCACGCGAGACGCGGAGTGATCTTGATCACATCCCGCCCCCGCCCCTGCCCGTATATGATCGCCCCCGACCATTCCACGTCAGAACCTGGGGGGGTATCTATGAGCAGGTCCATTCGCCGACGCTGGTTCGGCGTCCCGGCGCTCGCGGCCGCGATCCTGTGCACGGTCCTCGTCGGCACGGCTTTTGCCGCCGGCAACAGCATCAGCAAGGTTGGCGTGCCCGCGAACGCGAAGGTGAACAAGCAGTTCTCGATCACGATCACGGGTCACGCAGCGAAGAAGGAGACGCTGTTCCTGTTCCTGGATGGTCTCCCGCTGCGGCTCGTAGCCCGGCTGCGCGAGACACGCCCGGCATGCGCTCGGGCTCTTCGGATCGGTCAACAAGGGCAACTTTCGTGCCTGATCTCCAAGCACTTGGCAGTCAAGAAGGCGGTCAAGGTTCACGTCTGCACCTACCTGGTCAAGGCCTCCGAGCCTACGGATTCCAGCAAGGGAGTTCGCTCACCACTTCGCGAGCTTCCGGGTTCGCTAGCCGCCGCTATCAGAGAAATCAAGACGAGAGCTCGCCGGTTCCACTGGAGCCGGCGAGCCTCGCGCGTTCGGCCAGGCGAGGGCATAGACTGGACGCGTGAGGGAACCGACGACCGCCGAGATCGCGAGCTACGAACGCGATGGGTTCCTGATCCTGGAGAGCTTTCTCGATCGGAGCGAACTGGCCCGCGTGCGCGACCAGTTCGCGCGGGTGTTCGAACACGAGTGGGAGACTGGCATCCAGCCCGACGAGGTCAACTATGTACCTGGGGTCACCGCTCCCGACCTGACGCGCCAGCTGTGCAATGTCTGGAAGGCCGACCGTGTGCTCGCCGGCGTCACCCTGTCGCAACAGGTGGGCGAGTTTTCCGCGCGTGTGGGGCACCTGCCGGGGGTGCGACTCGCGCAGGACAACGCGATCTGGAAACCCCCAGCGGGAAAGGCACTCCTCTGTCACCAGGACGCGGCGTACCTCGACTATCTCGATCCGCCGAACATGACGACGTGCTGGATGGCACTCGACGACACGGCGGCCGACACCGGCACGATCTACTACGTGCGGGGGTCGCACCGATGGCCGCACGCCCCGCTGGGCGGCACGTTCCATGCCCCTGATGACTGGCTGGGTCATGTCCGTGACTCGATCCCGCCGGACACCGAGCTCGAGCTCGTGCCCATCGAGGTCCCCGCGGGCGGGGCGGCCATCCACCACGGGTGGACGTTCCACGGCAGCCCACCGAACGAGCGCGCGGACGCGCAGCGCCGCTCGATCATCAGCCACATGATCTCGACCGACACACGCTGGAACCCGGCACACAATCACCCGATCTACTCGCGTTACCGCAGACCGGGCGAGACCGAGCTCGACGAGGCGTTCTTCCCCATCCTGTGGCGAGACGGTTACCGCACGCCGTGGGTGGACGAGTACGCGCTGATGACCGTCGCCGCCTGAGCTCTCAGCTCTCGGCGGACCAGCCCAAGGCGCGTACGACGAGCGCGTGGCAGCCTGCTCACGACCAGGTCATAGGAGTCCTCGACCATGTCGGCGATCATCGCATCGGGCATCGAGCCGTCGATCACCACGGTGTTCCAGTGGCGCTTGTTGAGGTGATAACCCGGGATCACTGCCGCATGCGCATTGCGGAGCTGCTCGGCGAGCGACGGGTCGCACTTGAGGCTGACGCGCAGGGGGCGTTCGTCGAGCCGCGTCAGGGCAAAGATCTTGCCCGCCACCTTGAACACCGAGTTCTCGGGACCGAAGGGAAAGGCCTCCTCGGATCCGACGAACGACAGGCAATGATCGCGGAGTTCCTCTGGCGTCACGAGGTCAGGGTCCCGCCGCCGCCCTCGGGAAGGAAGTCAGGCAGCGCTCCCGCGCCTGTCTGCGCCATTGCGCAAAGCTACACCGCACGCGCGCCGGTCGACAGCATGGATACGATGCGGCCATGACAGGCAAAGCTGATTTCACTGAAGAGGAATGGAAGGTCGTTCTGGAGGCGCCACCCAGCGCGGGCATGATCGTCGTGACCGCAGGGCGCGGCGGGACGATCCGCGAGACGTTTGCCATTGCCAAGGCGTATACCGAGGCGCGGCAACAGCACGGCGAGAGCGAGCTTCTGGACGAGATCGTGGCCGCCAAGCCGGCGATCGACCACAGTCGTTACCACTCCTACGACGAGCTCAAGCAGCACGGGCTCCAACGCCTGAGGGACGCTGTCGAGCTGCTTTCCCGTAAAGCGACTCCGGACGAATTGGACGACTACCGCCGCTTCGTGCTCAACCTTACCGACCGAGTGGCCAACGCCCATCGCGAGGGTGGCGCGGCGGTCAGCGATCCCGAGCGGGCAGCGATCGACGAGATCTCGACCACGCTCGGTCATTCCGACAGCCCGCAATGACCATGCGCGCCGCCGGCGGCGCCGAGGCCCCAGTCGGGCCGCGGGTGCCGCTCCTCCTACTGGGCGTGCTGTTCGCCTAGCGCTACGGCGAGCGTCTGGAGCGCCGTAGCGATCCGCTCGCGCAGGTCGGACCGGCTGATCGTGCCATCGGCGTCGACATCCGCGCGGGTGATCGGAATCCTCACGCAGGCGCGCTCGACGATGTTGGCGTGGACGTAGCCCAGGACCTTCCGCAGCGAGTCGTGCGCATCGCCCCCGCCCGTCGGCGCCGCGGGACCGGCCGCGTTGATCCACGCCACCGGCTTCTGGTAGGTGCAGCCGTCCCCCACCGTCCACTCGAGCAGGTTCTTGAACGATCCGGGGAGCGCCCCGGCGTACTCGGGCGTGCAGAACAGCAGTCCGTCCGCCCCGCGTATCGCCATCCTCAGCTCCGCCACGGCTGGGTCGACAGGCTGGCCCTCGCGGTCGTCGTCGGGGTTGAAATGAGGTAGCCGCCCCATACCGTCGTACACGGCCGTGGTCATTCCGGCCGGCGCGAGCGAGGCGGCGGTCCGCAGCACCGCGGAGTTGGTCGAGGCATCGCGAAGGCTGCCCGAGATCAGGAGCACGTTGAGGTTGGGCATATTTGAAGTCTGACGTGCCAAGCCCACGCGATAGGAGCGAGTGCAGATTGATTCCACAGCCGCCGCCAGCCCCCGGGTGGCCTGACCATCTTCCGGTCCGCCAAGTCCGCATTGCCCGCCCGACCGATCAACTCGATCGGGTGATCGGCTTCTACAAGGACGGTCTCGGTCTCCGGGAGCTGTTTCGATTCGACGATCACGATGGCTACAGCGGGGTCATGCTCGGACTTCCCGGGGCCGACTATCACCTGGAGTTCACGACCCAGGTGCAGGGCAGCCCTGGCGCTGCGCCGACGCGCGACAACCTCCTTGTGTTCTACCTCGGCAGCCGAGAGGAGACACGGACGGCCGCGGAACGCCTGCGGTCCCTCGGCCATCACCCGGTCGACGCCGAGAATCCGTACTGGTCAGAGAACGGCGGCATCACGATCGAGGACCCCGATGGTTGGCGCATCGTCCTGATGCCGGCGCCCGTGTTCTAACTGTTGCCGCTGAGCGCGATTCGCACCCGCACGTGCTCGACCGTGAAGATCAACTTCACGGCCAAGCACAAGTAGGCGATCCTCCGCTGTTCAGCTCAGCTTGAAGATGAAGTCGTACTCCTTGCCGCCGTCGCGGGCGCGCAGAATCATCTGACCGCGATCGTCGCGGTAGGCGCCGGTGCCGCCGGTGATCGACAGGACGCTGTTGCGGTTGTCGTAGAAGGGACCTTGGACGGTGATCTGGCCGTGCTTGAGGAAGGTTGTCCACAGGCACTCCCAGATGTGCTGCTTGGGAGCGATCCGCGTACAGAAGCCCTCGTCATGCCCGACCTTCTTGGTGTTCTTGGCGTTGAACACCGGGTTGTTGAAGGTCAGGATGTTTCCCTTCACGTCCTTGCCGCCGCCCGTGGGGATCTCCTTGTCGGTGATCGCGTGCTCGATCACGTGGATCGTGTGGCCGGCCGCGTGGGCACGAGCGGGGTTGGCCGAACTTGTGGCGGCCACGATGGCGCCGGCCGTCAGCGCCGCGGTCGCGGCCACTGCCAAGCTCCGGCGGTGGGATTTGCCGTGCTGCAAGGCACTCACCTCTCCTGGTGGGACTGCGGGAACGGCGGCGATCTTACGCCTTCACGGCGCCACGCGAATGACGTTGCTCAACGCCAACGGATTCCATCCGTCCCGGCTCAGGAGCACCACCCGGGCGCGCACGGCGCCTGGGCGATGGACGCGGAAGCGCGCGGCGGACAGATAGTCGAGACGCTTGCGCGCCACCGTCCACCAGCCGAATCGGTCGCGAAGGTGCAGCTGCAGGGCAATCCGCCCGTGCGGGTCCGCGGGCGCCACATTGACCGAGATGAGCCCCCGCGAGGCCCGGATGTGCACCTTTCTCTCGCTGACCAGCAGCCGCCGCGTCTGGCTCTTCTCGGCGCCGGCGGCGGCGCGGTAACGTGCGGTGTGGTCCGCGATCACGCTTGCCTTCCAGGTCCCATCGCGATGGGGTGCGGCCGTGGCGACGGTGACGAAACCGGCTCCGGTGTCGCGCTGCACGTGCACCGGCGCGCGGGCATCGGCCGTGCGTCCGGTGAGCTGCACCCTGGTGTTGACGAGCACCGCCGCGGGCGGGAGGGGGTCCAGGATCACGTTGCGGACGTCGACCTCGCCGAGCATGCCGAGATGCACGGTGCAGTGATACGTGTAAGTGCCCGAGGCGCTAAAGGTATGTGAGAACCGATGGCTGTCGAACAGGTCACCGGAATCGAACTGTCCGAGGTCTGCGGTCACCGTATGGCGCCGGCCGCTGTTGTTCGTCCACGTCACGTTGTCTCCGCGCAGGGCGTCGAGAGTGTCGGGGGCGAAGATCTGAAACTCGACCTGGACCGGGAGCGTCGCCGCAGCGGCGGCGCGGGCCAATACGGCAATCGTCACGACGAGGAGCGCCAGCGCTCCAAGGGTCGCTCTCCACATCAGCGCGAGACCTGGTAGATGCCGATCATCCCGCGCATCATGTGATCCTCGACGTGGCAGTGGTAGAGCCACGTTCCCGGGTCGTGTTCACGCCAGCGGATGCGATAGCTCTCGGCCGGCCCGACCGTCTGGGTGTCGCGGGAAGCGCCGCCGGGTCCGATCCAGCGATGTCCATGGACGTGGAAGGTGTGGAAGTCCGAGCCCATGGCCATGACGTCCCACTGCACGGTCTGTCCGACCTCGGATCGAAACACCGGCGTGTTACCGACGAAGGCACGTCCATCGATGGCCATGAAGGTCTTCCCAAACGGTGAGAACACGACCTCGAACTCGCGGTCGGGCGCCCGCTCGCGGCGGCCGAGGATCGAGAGCATCCCGAACATCCCGCCCTTGACCGAATCCTCCATCGAGGGCGAGTGGTCGTGGTAGGGCCACACGCCAACGGAGTCCGACCCGGCCCGCAGCCGGTACGTGTAGCTCTGGCCGTACTTCACATCGGCATCCCGTCCCGAGAACCCGGGGACGTAGGCGCCATCCGAGCTCGGCCGATAGTGGACGCCGTGGAAGTGCATCGAGTGTGGAGCGTGCCGCAGGTTGTCGAGATTCTTGAAGTGGACCCGCAGGAGATCCCCGACCCGCGCATGGATCAGCGGACCGGGGATGAGGAGGCCGTCGGCGTTTGAGTGGTTGGCATTGGCCTCGGGGCGACGCCAGTGCGGGCTGTAACGGCGGTAGACGACGGTGGGAAAGATCGCCTCGGCCGGATCGACGGGCATGCCCATGATCGCGTCATGGCCGTTGGGTGCGACGTTCCACCAGGTGGGAACGGCCGCGACCCAGACGTCACGTACCTTCGCCGGCGCCGATGAGGCGCACACACCGGCGAGGGCGCCGGCCAAGGCCAGCGCCCTCGCAACTCGTCGCGCCCCAACCGCCAGCCCTACCGAACTCTCAGCTTGGCTTGCATCCACGGGTGCACGAACCGGAACTTCGGCTTGACCCTCAGCGTGAACGTCGGCAAACCGCCCCTTTCTGTGCGCAGTTGAAGCGACGCCTGCCCCCGATCCCGGGGCGCCGCGCTGCGCACGCTATGGACCGCCACAGGTCCGACCAATGGGGTCCAGACCCCATATGCTCGAACCCGAGAGACCGAACCGGCGAGATCGTGATGGACTGGGCGGCGCGGGGCGCTCAGTTCCTCACCGAACCGAATGAACGCGTCCGGAGAGGCCCGTTGGGGCGACCCCCTCCCGCCCCACTCCGTCGAGAACGTCGGCGACGCCGAGCTCCGCGTGGTGATGGTCGAGCTCAAGCGGTGAAGGACGCGCGGCGAGCGGCCGCGGCGACGCTTCGCCGAGGTGGCCTCCAGTCGCCCGTCGGATCGGCCTCCTCGTCCTGCCCGTCGGCTGAGATGATCAGGCCTCGGAACCACGCCTGGAGGTCACTCGATGCCGCACACGCATTACCTGCCGGCCACAGATGTCCACTACACATGGGACACGGGCAACCAGCCTGTGTTGGCGATCGAGTCCGGCGACACGGTCGTTGTGTGGACGCGCGACGTCAGTGACGACCAGATCGCCCCGGACTCAGACGCCGACGCGCTCGTCACGCTCGACGTGGGGCGCTTCTATCCGCTCACGGGCCCCATCGCCGTCGACGGCGCCGAGCCGGGTGACACGCTCAGGATCGACATCCTCGATGTCCACACCCAGGGGTGGGGGTGGACCGGCCTGCTCCCCGGCGAGGGCCTGCTGCCCGACGAGTTCCCGGAGCCGTATCTGCGCACGTTCGACCTTTCGAACGGTGACTTCGCCTACTGCGCGAGGACATCGCGATCCCACTCGAGCCGTACTTCGGGACGATGGGCGTCTGCCCGGCCGGCGCCACCGCTCAGGACGTGATGCCGCCAGGTACGTTCGGCGGAAACATGGACATCCGCCAACTCGTGCGGGGATCGACGCTGTACCTCCCCGTCGAGGTCGAGCGGGCGCTGTTCTCGTGCGGTGACGCCCACGCCGCCCAGGGTGATGGCGAGGTTTGCGTGACCGGAATCGAGTCGCCGATGTTCGCCTCGTTGCGGTTCACGCTCGAGAAGGGGCGCTCACTTCCGGGGCCGCAGTTCCGCACGCCCGCCCCGCTCACCCCGCGTGTCGACTCGGCGCCCTTCTACGCCACCACCGGTGTCGGCGGCGACCTCTACGCCGCTTCACAGGATGCCGTGCGAGCCATGATCGAACATCTCGGGGCCGCGTATCGCCTCAGTCGCGAGGACGCCTACGTGCTCTGCAGTCTCGCCGTTGACCTCAAGATCTCCGAGATCGTCGACGCCGGCCAGTACATCGTCAGCGCGCTGCTGCCGGAGGCGATTTTCTCGAGCTAGGGCCAGGCTAGAGCGGCGCCGACCAGGCCGATGACGTGCGCGACACCAGATGGGCACCGATCAACGTGCCCAGCATGATGGCCAGACCGAACGACAGCGCCGCCGCGACCCCCACGTTGAGGACCAGCAGGGCCCCGGACAGCGCGCCGAGCGAGAAGGCGATCAACGCCAGCCCCCGCCGAACCATCGTAGGGTCACGCCAGCCGCGTCGGCGCTCGAGGACCGCACCCGTGATGGTCATGGTCAAGACGACCGTCAGCAGGTCGGGAACCTTGAGAAACCGGATGATGGCGAGCTGAGCCCCCATCGAGATCGCCAGCAGCACGACCATCGCGTCGATCGCACGGGTCGAGAAGTGCGGACCGGTGGCGATTGCGATGACCGTGACGGCCCCGGCCAGACCTAGCTTGACCCTCAATACGTTTCGCAGCGCCAATCCGCGATGCGACCGAGCGCCCTGGTACATCCGTCCGCCGATCAGCACGCCAACGATGAAGCCCCCCACCGCCAGGGCTGACGTGGCGATGGCAAACCCCGGCGCGCCCGCGGCCGCCAGGCCGATGACACGACGAGATTGCCCGTCATCGTCGCGACGAACACATTCCCCAGACGCAGGATCGTGGTTGCGTCCAAAACCCCCGCGACCACGGTCAGAGCCAGCAGCAAGGCGGGCAGTGGTCCATGCCGCTCGTCGAGAAAGGCCCCCCTCAGTACCGCGGCCCGACCGGGACGCTCCTGCGCATGAACCTCGGGCTCGAGCCGGCTGCTCACGATGGGTCATTGTCACGCAGACGAACGACGCCCTGCAGCTGCTCGCCCTCGCCGCGGACAGCGCCGACTCGGCGGCGCTGCGTGGCTGGGTGACGACAACACACGTCGTCATTCGCCGTCGAGCCGCCGGCCCCCCACTTCGCCCTGCGTCGCCGCCGCCCGATCTCGGTGGAGCTCGAGACGGGCGTCCGCCGGCTCGCCTCGCTATCTCAGGACGAAGCCGGTCCCGAGCGGGTCGCGAGGGTCGAGGACGAACCGGTGCTCGCCGGTCCGGAATGCGGTTCCCTCCACCTCGGTGAGGACCCCGTCGGCGTCCGACCGATCGCGCGCGCGTGGAAGGTCGTGTCGACGATCGAGTCTGCACGCCAGGTCTCGCCCTCGCTCAGCGCCCCGTCGGCCAGCAGCAGCGCCGTACGCGCCGAGGTGGCCGAGCCGGTCGGCGAACGATCGACCTCGCCGTCGGCGAAGATGGTCACGGTGCGCTGGTGTAGCGGACGCGAGCGGCTCGTAGAGAACGGTCCCGTAGATGCCCGACAGGCGATCGTCGCCGGGATGGCGCGATACGGGGCTGTCGGCCAGGTCGTGCTTCACCTTACGCCCGATGGCGATGAGGTCCGACAGGTCGTCGGCGGTGACCCGGAGCCCCCAGCTGGCCGCGGGCGCGAACGCGTAGATGGCGCCGCCGTACGCCACATCGACCTCGGCGCCGCCAGCGGCTACTCCGCCGAGCGAGCACGAATGACGGAACGTTGCGGAAGGCGACGCTGTCGATCTGTCCGCCGCGGAGCCGGACCGCGGCTCGCACGCGCCCCGACGGCACGTCGATCGTCACGGTCACCTCGCCGTCGTGTGGCGCCGCCACCCGACCGGACTCGACCGCCCACGCGGCGAGCGCGATCGTCCCGTGCCCGCAGGCGGTCGAATAGCCGTCCTTGTGCCAGAAGAGGACGCCGAGATCGGCCCCGCCGTCGTCGGTCGGGACGAGAAAGCAGCCGTACATGTCGGCGTGGCCGCGTGGCTCGTGACACAGCAACCGGCGTACGCGGTCGACCGCCTCGGAGCGCGCGGCGTACTCGCGGCGGTCGCGCACCGTCGCGCCGGGTATCTCGGGCCCGCCGCCGGCGACGATGCGAAACGGCTCACCCGCCGTGTGGTAGTCGATGGTCTCGATCTCCATGGCCGCAGTCTCGCGCACGCGCAGCGGCCTAGGACCAATTGCCGATGGACATTGCACTCGCGATCGAGCACCATGAAACGCATGGCGCGACTTGTCGGGATCAATCATGTGGCGCTCGAGGTCGGAGACCTGGACGACGCCCTTGCCTGGTACGGGCGCTTCTTCGAGTTCGAATTGCGAGGCCGGCACGGGAAGCGGATGGCGTTCATCGACATGGGCGACCAGTTCATCGCCGTGAGCGCCGGCCGCACGCAGCCCCCCGACGGCGCCCGCCACTTCGGACTCGTGGTCGACGACAAGGAGGCCGTCCGAGCGGCGATGCTCCAGGCCGGGCTGAGCGTGCAGCGCTCGCGCTCGCTCGACGTGACCGATCCGTGGGGTAACCACCTGCAGATCGTCGACTACCGCGATATTCAGTTCACCAAGGCCGCCGGCGTACTGCGGGGAATGGGGCTTGACGGCCTCGAGAAGACCGATTCGGCCCAACGCGAGCTGCGCGACAAGGGTTTGGATGGTTGATTCCACACCCCCCGCGGCCGTGGAACCAACCATCTCATCGGCTAACCACTCGCGGACGGCCCCCGGGGCCGGCGGTACCCTCCTGCCGTGACCGAGGGCGTGTGGCGATTTGGGGTGCTGGGGCCGCTCGTCCTCGAGCGCGACGGTCAATCGATTCCGCTCCCCAGCGGCCGGCAACGGTCGCTCCTCGTCCTCTTCCTGATGGCGGGCGGAGTCCCGCTCTCGCGCGATCGGCTGATCGACGAACTGTGGGGCGAGCGTCAGGTGGCCAGTGCCGTCTCGGCCCTCCACGTGCATCTTTCCAAGCTGCGCGATCTCCTCGGCGACCTCCTCGTGCGGGAGGCGGCCGGGTACTCGGTGCGCGCCGAGGACATCGAGCTCGACTGCTGGCGGTTCGACACCCTGATGGACCAGGCCAGATCGAACCCCGCCGAGGCGCGCGAGCTGCTGCGCGAGGCGCTGGGCCTCGTCCGCGGCGACCCGCTGTGCGACGTCGCCTGCGAGGGCAGCGTCGCCGGTTGGCGCCGCGCCCTGGAGGAGAAGCAGCTTCAGGCGCGTGCTGTTCCGCGTCGACGCCGACCTGGCCGACGGGGCGGCGGGCGAACTCGTCGCCGAGCTCGAGTCGCTGGTCTCGGCGCACCCGTTCGAGGAGCGGCTTTGGGGTCAGCTGATGCTGGCGCTGTACAGATCCGGACGGCAGGCCGACGCGCTCGACGCCTTTGCCCGCGCTCGCCGTGGCTTCGCGACCGAACTCGGCTTGGAGCCCGGCGAGCAACTCGTTCGTCTCCATGCACAGATGCTCGAACGCGACGCATCGCTGCTGTCCCGGGCCCACGGGAATGGCGCCGATGTCGTGACGGCATCCGCACCTGAGATCGCCGTCGACCGGCCGGCGCCGCCGCCCTCCAACATTCCCGCGGCGGTGACGAAGCTGGTGGGCCGCGAACCGGAACTGGCCGTGCTGCAGTCGTTGCTGGGCGACCCCGACGTGCGCGTGGTCACGCTGATCGGTGCCGGCGGAGTCGGCAAGACGCGCCTGGCCATCGAGCTCGCGCGGCGTCTGGAGCCCGCCTACCGCGACGGCGCCGTGCTCGTGCGCCTCGAGCGGCTGACCGGGCCCGCGTTGGTCGCCGCGGAGATCGCCGTCGCGGTCGGCGATCGCGCCGGGGCCGACGCTCCGGGGGCCGACGGTCTCGGACGCTACCTGCGCGATCGCGAGCTGCTGCTCGTGGTCGACAACTTCGAGCACCTGCTCCCGGCCGCGGTGCTGGTGTCCGAGCTGCTCGAGGCGGCGCCGCAGGTCAGGATGGTCGTCTCGAGCCGAAGGGCCTTGCGGATCCGCGGCGAGCGGTTGTTCGTGGTCGAGCCGCTCGAGCTGCCGGCGGGAGGGTCGGAGGCTGAGATCGCCGAGAGCCCCGCGGTTCAGCTGTTCGTCGATCGAGCCCTCGCGGCCGACCCCGAGCTGTGTCTCGACGAGGAGGGCTACCGCATGGTGGCGGCGATCTGCCGGGCCCTCGACGGCCTGCCATTGGCCATCGAGCTCGCCGCGTCGCGCTGTCACCTGCTGACCCTGTCCCAGATTCACGAGCAGCTGTCGCGGCCACTCTCGATCGGCGAGCGGGCGTTGCGCGACCTACCCGATCGCCAGCAGACACTGCGGGCCACCATCGACTGGAGCTACGAGCTGCTCACGCCGGCGGCACAGGCCGTGCTGCGCGCCGCCAGCGTGTTTCTCGGCGGGTTCACGCTGGAAGCCCTCGAAGCTGCGGTGGGCGAGTCGCCAACGGTCGAGTTGTCCGAGCTCCGGGAGGCCAGCCTCGTCCGGCGCCAGGCCGATCGAAGCCGCTTTGAGCTCCTCGAGCTGGTCCGCGCCTACGCCCTCGAACGCTGCCTTGAGAGCGGAGAAGCTCCGGATGCGCGGGCCCGCCACCGGCGGTACTTCGCCGAGCTCGTCGAGCCGGTCAGCGCCGCGTTCAATCGCGGCGGGGCCACGGGCGAGCTGTCTGCCCCATTGCGGGCAGATCACGCGAACCTGCGCGCGGCATTCATGGACGCCGTCGAGGCGGGAGACCAGGAAGCGGCGACCGCGGTGGCGCTCGGCCTGCGACCGATGTGGATCGCCGGCAACCTCCGACACGAGAGCGACGAGCTCACCGAGCGCCTCCTTGACCGGTTCTCGATTCCCGGCGAACAGGAGATGGCGCTCCTGCCGTGCGTCGCGGCGCTCGAGCACCCCGCGGCGAAGTGGCAGCACCGTTTCGCCGAGCGTGCAGCCGAGCTGGGTGATCAGGAAGCGCTCGGGGTGGCCACCACGCAGCTGTTCGCAGAGGCGATAAACGCGGGCGACCGCGAGGAAATGGCCCGGCTGCGTCCCGTCCTACGATCGCTGGTGACGCCCGAGACCAGCACCCGCGTGCTCGGTTGGGTCCACTACTCGCTGTTTGGCGAGGCGTACTTCGAAGGTCGCTACCAGCCGGCCCACGAGCATGCCTCTCGTTGTGCGGAGTGCGCCACCGAGATCGGGCACAACTACATGCTGGTCTGTGCGTTGGAGGCGCGGCTGTTGGCGGGGTCCGCGGTGAGCGGCGAGATCGCCCAGCCCGACCTCGCCGAGGTCGTCGAGCTGGCCCGCCGACACGGCGTCCACTCTGTGGCCGTCGCCGCCCTGTGGTTCGTGGCCCGCTACGCGGTGGCCATCGATCGTGACAGCGCAGTGCGCTGGCTCGGCCTGGCCCAGCGAATCTGCACGGAGCTGGGTACCGCGCCTTCGCTCGAGGAGGTCCTGCGCGACGAGACGATGGACGTCCTCGGAATCGCCGATCTCGGTCCGTTGCTCGCCGCCGCCCCGGCCTTCGACCCCACCACCGCACTCGACGAGGCGGCTGCATGGGTGGCATCCCGGAGCCCGACGGAGACCGCGCCGCGCGACAACGTCTCCGAGACTGGTTTGACTTAACGTAACGCCCGCGTTACGGTTTGCCCCCATGGTGCGGACGCTGGACCCCTCCGTCGATGACGCGATCGCCGCCGCGACGCTCAGGCTGCTGAGCGAGAGCGGGTTCGCCCGCCTGACCGTCGAGGGCGTGGCCAGGGCCGCGGGGGTCGGCAAGCCCGCCATCTACCGGCGCTTCGGTGACAAGACGGCACTCGTCGCCCACGTAATATCGAGTCAGCTGCCGGCACTCGAAGCGCCAAACCTCGGCGACACACGGGCCGAGCTGTGGCGTGCGGTGGAGCAGGGGCTCCCGGCCGACGGCCCGTCCTACGTCGGCCTGATCGGCGGGCTGATCGCCGAGCAGGACCGCCATCCGGAGCTGATCGATAGCTTCCGCACGAGCATCCTTCTGCCCCGACGGGCGATTGTCCGCGCCATCGTTGAGCGGGGCCAGGCGCGCGGGGACATCCGCGCCGACCTCGACGCCGACCAGGCGCTCGACCTCATGGCCGGGCCGTTTCTGGCCCGAGTGTTCGCCGGCCTCGACACCGGGACCGCGTGGCGGAAGGCCGCCTTCGAGACCTGGTGGGACATCCTTCGAGAAAGGACATCTGGATGATCAGATTCGCCATCGAGACCGACATCGCCCGTACGCCGTCCGACGTCTTCGCCTACGTGACCGACCCGCGTACGCTCGCCAACTGGCAGACCAACACGGTCTCGGCCGTTCCCGAGGGTCGGCTGCCGCTCGCGACGGGCGCTCGCCTGCGCGAGGTCCACCGCGGGCCGGGTGGTAGGGAGCTCGCCTCGCTCGTCGAGGTCGTCGAATACGACCCCGACCGGACGTTCGCACTGCGCGTGATCGAAGGCCCGCTACCGCTCGACTCTCGCATCACACTGGAACCCAGCGAGCGCGGAACGCACATGCGCTTTGGTGTCCACGGTCAGCCTTCCGGGGCGATGCGGCTCGCCCAGCCGCTGCTGCGCTTCAGCCTCAAGCGCCACTTCGCCGCCGACTGCGAGAGGCTCAAGCGCATCCTCGAAGACGCTCACGATCCTAAGCCCGCCGTAACCTCGGCTCCTTGACACGTTCGCGCTCGCCCTTCTAGATTGGCGAGCCTAATAAACCCAGGGAAGAGGGGTTGGAGATGGGCTGTACCCGCGTTGTCGCCTCCGGCGTGGAACCCCGAGGCAATGCGTCGTATCTGCGAGTCGCTCCTGCGTGGCGACGCGCTCTGTCAGCCGCCGCGATCGCCACGCTCGCCGCGCTCGCGCTGAGCGCATGCGGGAGCTCGAGCAGCGGCGGCAGCAGTGGGAGCGGCGGTGCCGCCTCCGGTTCGCTGACCCAGCCGGGGCTGTACGGCAAGCTGCCGCCCCCCGGCACGCCGACCCATGGCGGCACGATCACCTACGGGCAGCTCAACGGCAATACGCCGAATTACATCTTCCCGGTCGTGCCCTCTGGCAACGCCAGCACGATCAACTACCAGTGGCAGCAGATGATGTGGCTACCGCTGTACAACAACTTCCCCTACGGCAGCGAGCCGGGGATCAACTACGGGCTCAGCGTCGCGAACAAGCCCACGTTCAGCGACGGCGACAAGACGGTCACGATCCCGCTCAAGCACAACTACAAGTGGAACGATGGCAAGCCGGTCGACGCCCAGGACCTGCTGTTCGACGTCGCGCTGATCAAGGCCGCCGTGGGCGAGAGCGCGGCGAATTGGGGCTCGTTCACGCCGGGGTACTTCCCCGACAGCCTGGCGAGCATTTCCGCCCCCAATCAGTACACGGTCGTCATGCATCTGAAGCGGCCCTTCAACCCCGGCTTCTTCCTCAACAACCAACTTGCGCTCAACCTCTACCCGCTGCCGAGCACGGCCTGGAACGTCGCCACGGCGGGCGGCCCACACCTCGACTGGAAGAACCCGGCGAACGCGAAGAAGATCTACGACTACCTCGGCAAGGCCGGGGGGCAGGTGGGGAACTACGGGTCGAACCCCCTGTGGAAGGTCGCCGACGGGCCGTTCGTCCTCACGAGCTTCAGTCCGGTCACCGCGTCGTGGACGGCGAAGGCCAACACGACCTTCGGCGGCACTCCCAAGCCGTACATCAGCTCGCTCCAGGGGGTCACGTACACCGGCATCACGCCGCTGCTGAACGCGATGCGGACCAGCACGCTCGACATCGGACCGGTGGACTTCTCGCAGTTGGCCGACGTCTCGAGCCTCAAGTCCCAGGGCTACAGCGTGTTCGGGCTGCCGGACTTCGGCTGGGCCGGCGTGATCTGGAACTTCAAGAACACCGTCAACCACTTCGACAAGATCGTCTCGCAGCTGTATTTCCGCCAGGTGATGGCGATGCTCGTCAACGAGCCGGCGATCATCAAGGGCATCTACCACGGCGCCGCTGGCCTCGCCTACGGGCCGATCCCCTCCGTCCCCAAGACGCCGTACGTGCCGGCCAACGCGGTCAACCCGCCGTATCCGTACAACCCGGCCAAGGCGGTCTCGATCCTCAAGGCCCACGGCTGGCACGTCGTCCCGGGCGGCCAGACGACCTGCGCCAGTCCGGGGACCGGCGCCAACCAGTGCGGCGCCGGGATTCCCAAGGGGACGCCGATCTCCTTCCCGTGGGCCACCGAGACGGCCGCCGCCGGGCCCTACGTCTCGCTCACCGACGAGGCGGTCACCTCCGAGGCCAAGCAGGCGGCCGGGATCAACGTCCAGCTTTTCCAGAAGACGTTCAACTACATCGCCAGCAACTACAACAACGCCGATCCGTCGGTGGCGAAGTACACGAACGACTGGGCGGTCGAGAACTTCAGCGGGTACACGGACAGCCCGTATCCGACACAGAACTCGATCTTCAACACAGGCGGCTCGTTCAACAGCGGCACCTACACCGATCCGAAGATGGACCAGCTGATCCACAACTCGGTGTTCGGTGCCGACCCGAACGCCGTGACCAAGGAGGCGTCGTACGAGACGACCGCGCTGCCGGCGCTGTTCCTGCCCAATTACGACCTCATCTTCGCCGTCGCCAAGCGGGTAGGCGGGATCCGCGAACTCCTACCTCGCCCTTACGCAGTACGGGTTCTGGCCGCAGTTCTGGTGGGTCAATAAGAAGTAGGCAGGCCACCGAGGACCACCAGCGCCCGCCGCGATGCTCGGTTACATCATCCGCCGGATCCTGGTCGCGATCATCATCACGATCGGCATCGCGGCCATCACGTTCGAGCTCCTGCACCTGATCGCCGGCAGCCCGGTCCATCAGGTGCTCGGGCGCAGCGCCCGGCCGGCGCAGGTCGCGGCGTGGAACAAGTCGCACGGCTACGACCGGCCGCTCGTGGCCCAGTTCATGACCTATCTCGCCCACCTCGGCAGGCTCGATTTCGGTTACTCCTACAAGCAGGGGCAGAGCGTGGCCCAGCTATTCAAGGAGAACGCCGGCCGCAGCATCTACCTGTCGGGGTCGGCGCTCGTGCTGTCGCTGCTGATCGCGATTCCGATCGGGATCCTCCAGGCCGTCAGGCGCAACAGCCTCGGCGACTACGCGATGACCACGCTGACCTTCGTGCTCTACGCGATGCCCCCGTTCTTCCTTGGCATCATCCTCATCGACGTCTTCGCCCTGCACCTGACGATCTTCCCGCCCCTCGTTCCCGTCGTCGATCACCTGCACCGGGTCGGCGATCACGCACCCGCGCGACTACTTCCTCCCCATCCTGACACTGACCGCGGTCAACATCGCCTCGTTCTAGCCGCTACATGCGCTCCTCGTCGCTCGACAACCTGGCCCAGGACTACATTCGTCTCGCACGCGCCAAGGGGCTCTCGCAGAGGGCGGTGCTGTACCGACACCTGCTGCGCAACGCGTGCCTGCCGATGATCACGCTCGTCGGCCTCTCGATCCCCGACCTCCTGGCCGGCAACCTGCTCGTCGAGGTGCTGTTCAACATCCAGGGGCTGGGATTGCTGTTCTATAACGCGCTGCAGAACGGCGACTACCCGATCCTCCTCGCCTACACGATTCTGGGCGGAATCCTCACCGTGCTCGGGAACCTGATGGCCGATATCGCCGTCACCGTCGCCGACCCAAGGGTGCGGATTTGACCGACACCGAGGGCCGCGTCAAGCCGTTCGGCGAGCGTCGAGGCGCCCCTGAGCCACGCCGATCTGCTCTCGACCGTGGCCGAGGGCGGCGACGTCCAGGCGATCGCCAGCGGGTGGCGGCTGGCGCTGCGCGAGTTCACCGACAACAAGGTCGCGGTGCTCGGCGTCGGCATCGTCGTCTTCTTCGTCCTCTTCTGCTTCCTCGGGCCGCTCGTCTACCACACCAACCAGAGCCTCACCCAGCCGCTCAACGCCAACCTGGCACCCGGCGCGGCCAAGCCGCTCGGGGGCACCGCGGGGCTCCTCGGGACCGACGAGCACGGGTTCGACGAGCTCGGGCGAATCATGGCCGGAGGCCAGACGGCGCTCGAGATCGGCTTCTTCGCGGCGCTCATCTCGATCGTCATCGGAACGCTGTACGGCGCGGTGTCCGGCCTCTCGGGCCGCGCCGTCGACGGGATCATGATGCGCTTCGTCGACATCGTCTACTCGATTCCGTTCCTATTCATCGTGCTCGTGCTGGCCACGAAGTTCAGCGCCACCGTGCTCGAGGAGAGCCTCCTGCTCGGGTTCTTCTCCTGGCTCGTGCCCGCCCGGCTGATGCGTGGCGAGGTGCTGACCCTGCGCGAGCGAGATTTCGTGTTGGCGGCCAGAGTGATGGGCAGCGGGCGGTCCCGGCTGGTCTACCGGCATCTGATTCCCAATGCTCTCTCGGTGACGATCGTCAACGTGACGTTCCTCATCGCCGACTCGATCCTCGCCCTCGCGTTCCTCGGCTTCCTCGGCTTCGGATTGCAGTACCCGGCGGCCTCGTGGGGCGACATGCTCGGAAACGCCGACACCTACATCTCCAACGGGCAGTGGTGGCTCGTGTATCCGGTCGGGTTCTGTCTCGTTGCCGTGGTGATGGCCTGCAACCTCATCGGTGACGGGCTGCGCGACGCTCTCGACGTGCGGCTGAGGCGGCGGTGACGGTGGCGACCGAGAACGCTCGCGCCCTCGAGGTCACGAACCTCAGCACTCACATCAAGCTCACCCGCTCGACCGTTCAGGCGGTTGGGAACGTCGACCTGGCCATCGACGTCGGCGAGACCCTCGGTCTCGTCGGCGAGTCGGGCTCGGGCAAGTCGATGCTCGGGCTCTCGATCCTCGGCTTGCTCCCGAGGGGCGGCGAGATCATCGGGGGCTCGGTGACGCTCGGCGGCCGCGAGCTCGTCGGCCTCCCCGACGCCGAGCTTCAGAAGCTGCGTGGCAACGAGGTCGCGATGATCTTCCAGGACTCGCAGTCCTCGCTCAACCCGACGAAGAAGATCGGCGAGCAGGTGGCCGAGCCTGTGCGCCGTCACCGCAACGCGTCGAAGAAGGAAGCGCGCGACCGCGCGCTCGAGGTGCTCGAGCTGGTCGGGCTGCCGCGGCCGAAGGAACGGCTCGAGCAGTACCCGCATCACCTCTCCGGCGGGCTGCGCCAGCGGGTGATGATCGCCATCGCGCTCGCCTGCGAGCCCAAGGTCCTGCTCGCCGACGAACCGACGACCGCCCTCGACGTGACCATCCAGGCCCAGATCCTCGCGCTGCTCGACGACCTCGAGGATCGCCTGGGCATGGCGACACTGCTCGTGACGCACGACATGGGCGTCGTGGCCGGACGATCTCACCGCATCAGCGTCATGTACGCCGGCCGGATCGTCGAGAGCGCCGCGACCGAGGACATCTTCGGCGCCATGCGACATCCGTACACGCAGGCCCTGCTCGGCTCGATCCCGCGGCTCGATCAGGACAACCGCAAGGCGCTCGTGAGCATCCGCGGTCTCCCCCCCGACCTCACCCATCTGCCCGGCGGTTGCCGCTTCGCGCCACGCTGTCCTCGCGCGACGGAGCAGTGCGTCGCGGAGGAGCCGCCGCTGACCGGGCGCGACCCCGCTCACCTGTTTGCCTGCTGGCACCCGGTCGACGGCCCGGCTGAGCAGCGCAAGGTCTTCGTCGAGAGCCCCGCCGAGGCCGCGGTCGCGGCGAGCAACAACGGCCACCTCCTCGAGCTCGCCGAGGTCGTCCGTGAGTACCCCGTCACCCAGGGCGCGATCCTCCAGCGCAAGGTCAATTCGGTCAAGGCCGTCTCGGGTGTGTCCCTGCACGTCGATGCCGGCGAGGCGCTCGGCCTGGTCGGGGAATCGGGATGCGGCAAGACCACCCTGGGGAAGTTGATCGTCGGCATCGAGAAGCCAGATGCCGGCCGCGTGGCGCTGGACGGGCGGGAGGTGTTCCGGCTACGCGGCAGGGCCCTGCGTACCGCACGACGCGATCTCCAGATGATGTTCCAGGACCCGTACGCTTCGCTCGACCCGCGGATGCGAGTCCAGACACTGCTGCGCGAGCCACTGGTCATCCAGAAGGTGGGGACACGCCAGGAGCAGGACCAGAAGATCCGGCAGCTGCTCGAGGAGGTTGGCCTGCCTCAGAACGCGCTCGAGCGCTATCCGCACGAGTTCTCGGGTGGTCAGCGACAGCGGATCGCCCTGGCGCGGGCGCTGATGCTCGAACCAAAGGTGATCGTCGCCGACGAGCCGGTGAGCGCCCTCGATGTGTCCATTCGCTCGCAGGTCCTCAACCTGATGAAGCGCCTTCAGGCCGAGCACCAACGGGCCTCGGTGGTCATTTCGCACGACCTGGCCGTGGTCAAGTACCTGGCCGACCGGATCGCCGTCATGTACCTCGGGAAGGTCGTCGAGCTGGGGACTGGAGACGACATCTACCGCCGGCCGGCGCACCCCTACACCGACGCGCTGATCAAGACGATTCCGGTGCCGGATCCAGTCGCCGAGCGGGCGAAGACCGAGGTCGGGATCCGTGGGGAGCTCCCCAGCCCGATCTACCCGCCGTCCGGCTGTCGTTTCAGGACCCGCTGTCCCCGTGCGCAGGCGCTATGCGGCGAGCAGGAGCCCGTGCTGCGCCGGTTCGGGACGACGCAGGAGGCGGCGTGCCATTTCCCGCTTCGGGAGCCCGAGGACACCGAGCCGGCCGGCGCGCTCGCCGCCGACGCTTGACGCGGGCGCCGCGCATTAGTGCGCGATCCCCATCGCCTCGAGGATGAAGGCCTGGACCTCGGCCTCGTAGCTCAGCTGGGCGCTCCGGCCCGACGGTCCGCCGTGGGCGCCCACGCCGAGCTCGGGCCGGAACAGGACGGGCGACTCCGCGGTGTCGGTGGCGCGGAGCTTGGCCACCCACTTCGCGGGTTCGTGGATCCCCACCCTCGGATCATGCACGGCACCGGTCACGAGCAACGTCGGCCGCGGCCCTCCGGGCGGGTTTTCGTAGGGCGAGTAGGACCGCAGGCACGCGTAGTCGTCGGCGTCGCGCGGGTCGCCCCACTCGTCCCATTCGTTGATGGTGAGCGGGATCGAGGGGTCGAGCATCGTGTTCACGCAGTCGACGAACGGGACCTCGGCCACGACCGCGCGCCACCGGTCCGGGCGCATCGAGTAAACGGCGCCCTGGAGCAGCCCGCCCGCCGACGCGCCTCGCGTCACGATCCGGCGTGGGTCGACGAGGGCCGGCGCCGCCACTGCCGGCGAGCCAGTCGGCCACGGCGATGTGGTCGGTGAACGTGGTCGGCTTGGCCCGCAGCCGGCCCTGCTGCCACCACTGCCGGCCGCCTTCGCCGCCACCGCGGATGTGGGCGATCGCGTAGACCACGCCGCGGTCCAGCAGCGACGGCAGGCTGCGGTCGAACTCGGGATCCAACGCGGCCTCGTAGGCGCCGTAGCCATAGAGCAGGCACGGCGCGCTCCCGTCGAGCGGAGTGTCTCGTAGTCGCGCCAGCGTGACGGGGATCAGGGTGCCGTCCGGTGCGGGCGCAGCGACACGCTCGGTGCGGTAGCGGGCCGGATCGTAACCCGTGACGTCCATCCGCTTGCGCAGCTGACGCGCTCCGGTGGCCAGCTCGAGCTCGAACCAGGCGCGCGGCTCCACGAGTGACTCCTCGACGATGATGACCGAGCCGCGGTCGTACTCCTCCGCGTGTGCCACCGCGATCGACCCCGCGGGCAGACTCGGTGGGATCTCCCGGACGCTGCCACCATCGTGATCGGTGATGGCGAGGAGCGGCTCGCCGTTTCGGCGCAGTGTCAGCACGAGGTGCTCGGCCAGGACGTCGCAGCTCAGAAGCCTCGTGTCGCCCCGGACCGGAGCGATCGCCGGGGAGCGCACGGGCTGCCAGTTCGCGCGGCCCGGGGCGTCCAGCGCCACGCGCATGAGCGTGAATTCCTCGGCCTCGGAATCCGTGACCACGTACAGGCTCCCGTGATCATCGGCAGCGCCCCGAGCGTGATCAACCCGGTACTCGGTGCCGCGCTGCCTGGGCTCGATCACCACCGGAGCGTCCTCGGGTCGGTGCAGATGGATCACGCGGACCTCGGTGGTGTCGCGCGACTCCGCGGTGATGATCCCCAGCTCGCCGCTCCGCGAGCCGTGCAGCGTCAGCTCGAATCGCTGATCGACCTGCTCGAACAGCAGCACGTCGGCGCTCGCCGCGGTGCCGATCCGATGGCGCCACACCTGAAACGGCCGGTTGAGCTCGTCGGGAACGAGATAGAAGACGTAGTCGGATCGGGCGCTCCAGGCCAGGCCCGGATAGCTGCGGACAATGACATCCGGAAGGTCCTCCCCGGTCGAGAGATCCCGGATGCGCAGCTCGTAGATCTCCGCCCCGCTGCGATCGGCGGACCACGCCAGCAACGCACCGTCCGGACTCGGCTCCCGGACCCCGATCTCGGCGAACCCAGTCTCGGCGGCGACGAGGTTCTCGTCCAGCAGGACCTGCTCGGACGATGCTCCGGCCGGCGACCGGAGAAACTGCAGGTTGTCGCTGTCCTGCGGCATCCGCGTGCGATACGTGAACCCGCGCAGCGGCCAGCTCACCGAGTCCTCGGGTCCGGTGGGGATCCGGCCGGCGGCCTCGGCCGCCAGCGTCCGGGCCAGTTCGTCGCAGATGACGGCTCTCAGCGTCGTAATACGCGCGCTCGGCGGCGAGATATTCGCGGAATGCCGGCTCTTCGGGGTCGCGAATCCATGCGTAGTCGTCCCGGACGCGTTCGCCATGCAGTTCGCGCACGGACGGCACCCGCGGTGCCATCGGCGGTGTGCGAGGCTCGGCGTCGCGGCTCACGACTCCTCCACGCGGCCGCTGGCGCGCAGCAGCTCGCGGACGTGGTCGGCGGGCAGGGCGTAGGACGTGTTCCCGTCCCGGCCCGTCACGGTGGGCGCGGCCAGCATGCTGTTGAGGACCGCCTCCTCGGTGGCCTCCACGGCGGCGGCAAAGAACGGGTTGAGCGCCGGCCCCAGCAACGCGGCCGACCCCTCTCCAGATGAGCGCTGACCGTCGCAACCATTGGCTCGGTGCGCGCGCAAGCCGGTGGCCATGGCGAGGAAGATCTCGCCGCTGCCGTGGCTCGCGGTCGAGCCGGTCCTGGCCAGCCCCAGACCCGCCCGGCGGGCCAGCCGGGCACATGCCGCCGAGTCGAGCGGGGCATCGGTGATGACGATCACGATGCACGAGCCGGCCGAGAGATCCGTCCTCCTGCTCGTCGCCGTGCGCCGGCAGCAGGCGCCCCACGGGCACGCCGTCGACGGTCAGCCGCTCGCGCGCGCCGAAGTTGGACAGCAGCAGCACCCCGACCGTGTGTCCGGACGGAGTCAACCGCGATGCCGTCCCGATTCCGCCCTTGAAGCCCAGACAGCTCATTCCCGTCCCCGCACCGACCGCGCCTTCGGCCGGCGCCGCCCCGCCGACCGAGGCTCGCGCCGCCACGAGGGCGGCACCCACGTCCTCGGAGGTCACCTGCATCCGGCGCGCATCGTTGAGAAAGCTGTCGTCGCACTCGGCGACGATCGGGATGATCACCTCATCGGTGCCGATCGCCGGGTCCTCGGCGATCAAAAGCTCGCAGGCGGCGTCGTACACGCGCCCCAATTGCATCGTCGAGGTCAGGAACACCGGGGTCTCGGCCAGACCCCACTCGCCCGCAGCGAGAAATCCCGTGCACTCCCCCGCCCCGTTGAGGACGGCGCCGCCCGCTGGCACGGGGCTCCGAAACAGGTTGCCGCCCAGGTCGACGACGGTCACGCCGGTCCTGGCTACGCCACGGCCGGCGGGCGGTGGCCCCTCGTCGCGCCACACGGTGGCGTGACCGACGCCCACGCCGGGCACGTCGACTATCGATCCAGTCGGGCCACCGGGCAAAATGCCGATCCTGATCCCGAGCTCCGCTGCACGTGTCACCCGATGATCATTACGCACGGCCGACGATGACGCACTCTGAGGACACCTCCGCCGCCAACCTGAGTCGGATGCCGGTGGTCTGGCACCCCGACTGCCTCCTGCACGAGCCCGATGGCGAGGTCTGGCTCGGTGTCTGGGAGACCGGCACCGAGGTACCGGAGCGAGTCACCGTCCTGCTCGACGCGCTGAGCGCCGTCGCCGCCCCGCTCACTCCGGCCGCCGCGCACGACGACGCTGTGCTCCTGGCCGTCCACGACGCGGCCCTGCTCGAGCATCTGGCCACCGTCTGGGACGACTGGGAGGCCGCCGGTTACCCGTCTGAATACGACCGCCGCCGGGTCGTGCCGTATGTCTTTCCCACCGAAGGCCTCCTGTCCGGGTTGCCGGTGCGCTCACCCAGCGCGATCCACGGACGTCTGGGGCGCTTCTGCTACGACACGATGACGCTGATCGGCCCGGGCACGTGGACGGCGGCCCGAGCGGCCGCCGACGCCGCCCTCACCGCGGCCGACCTCGTTGCCGCCGGAGCGCCGAGCGCGTACGCGCTGTGCCGACCCCCCGGCCACCACGCCGGCCCGACCGCCTACGGAGGGTCGTGCTACCTCAATAACGCCGCGATCGCCGCGCAGGCGCTCCGGCACTCGGGCCTCGCCCGGGTCGCCGTCATCGACATCGACGCCCACCATGGCAACGGCACCCAGGCGATCTTCTACGGTCGCGGCGACGTATACGTGGGCAGCGTTCACGTCGACCCTGGCGCGGGGTGGTTCCCGCACTACGTCGGCTACGCCGATGAGCGCGGAGCCGACGATGGGCTCGGCGCGAACCGCAACGTGCCGCTGGCGCCCGGGACCGCGGACGCGGACTGGCTCGCGGCCATCGATGTCCTTTGCCGTGACGCACTCGCCCACGGCGCCGAGGCGGTGGTCATGTCGCTCGGGCTCGACGCGGCGGCGTCCGATCCGGAGAGTCCGCTCCAGGTCAGCGTCGACGCCTACGCGCGCGCGGCCGAGCGGATCGGGGCGCTCGGTCCCACCGTCGTCGTGCAGGAAGGCGGATATGACCTGGACGCGATCGGGCAGTTCTGCGTCGCCGCGCTGGCCGGTCTGAAGGCCAGCCACGGTTGAACGCGGTCGCGTGACCGCGGCTTGACCGGATTAACGCGCGTTCAGTAGGGTCCGACGGCGATGCCTGCGCGGGCCTGGAACAGCAATCCGGTGGTTCTGACCGTTGCGCCTACTGGGGCCGATGTCTTTCGCACCAACAACCCCAACATCCCGTACACGCCGGCCGAGATCGCAGCAGTCGAGCATCGAAGCGGCCCAGGCGGGCGCGACGGTGGTGCACCTCCACGTCCGCGAGGACGACGGAACCCCGAGTGGTCGTCCCGAGCTCTTCAAGGACGTGATGTCTCGCGTGCGCGAGGGCAGCGAGCTGCTCACGATGGTCTCGACGGGTGGCTCCAACGACATGACGATCGCCGAGCGGACGACCGGCCTGGAGGCTCAGCCCGACCTTTCCGGAGTCGAGTCGGGATCGATGAACTTCGGCGACGACACGTTCATCACGCCGCCAACGGCCGCCCGCGGGATCATCGAGCGCGCCACGCAGGCCGGGATCGGGCTCGAGGTTGAGGCGTTTGACGTCGGTCACGTGGTCAGCGCGGTTCGCTGGCTCGAGCAGGGCGTGATCCCAGACCCGATGCGGATCAACCTCGTGTTCGGGGTACCGGGCGGAATCGATGCCTCGCCCGAGGCCCTGACCGCGATGCTCAGGCCCCTCCCGCCCGAAACCTTCTGGACCGTGACGTGCGTCGGACGCCACCACCCGCGGATGCTCGCGCTCGGGCTGCTCCACGGCGCGCCGGGCATCAGGACGGGTCTCGAGGATGCCGTCTACATCAGCCGCGGGGTGCTGGCACCGTCGAATTCCGCGCTGGTCAGCGCCGCCATCAAGCTGGCCCAGGCCATCGGCCGTGAGGTCGCCACCCAGCAGGAGACACGCTCGCTCCTCGGGCTCGCCGCGGCGGAATGAGCTCGCTCATCGAAGCGCTCGGCACCAGGCGGGTGCTTGAGCCGCCGGGCGCGCTCCCGCAGGCTGCGCAGCGTCTCGACGCGACGCTGCCCATGCAGCCCTACGAGATCGAGGTAGCGGTTGACACCCTCTGCGTCGACTCGACCAGCTTTCGTCAGCTCGTGGAGGCAGGCGACCGCGACCCGGTGAAGGTCGGCGAAGCGGTCCGGCGTATCGTCGCCGGGCGCGGCAAGATGCATAACCCTGCAACGGGGTCGGGCGGCATCCTGACCGGCACGGTCCGCGGAGTGGGCGAGTCATTCCGCGACCCTCCCGAGGTCGGATTGCGCATCGTCACGCTGGCCTCCCTGACCCTCACCCCGCTACGGCTCGACAGCGTGGGTGCGGTCGAGCTCGATCGACCCCACGTATCCGTAGCCGGGACCGCGTATCTGCCGTGGACGGCGCCATGGGCACGCTACCCCGAGGACACCGGGTTTGACGCCGCTCTGGCGGCGCTCGATGTGTGCAATGCCGCCTCGCAGACGCGGTCATTGATCAACTCCGGCACGCGCACGGTGATCGTCCTGGGCGGCGGCCACGCCGGGCTGCTGGCCCTGGCCGCGGCGCGTGATTCGCTGCCATCCGGGGCGCGGCTCGTCCTGATCGATGCCAGCGAGCGAATCTGCCAAAGGGCCACGGAACTGGGGCTCTGCGACACGGCCATGTGTCTGGACCTCCGCGACGCCGTGCAGGCGCTGCGCCGGCTCGAGTCGGCTGGGATTCCCCGCGCCGACGTGACGGTCGTGGTCGTCAACGCGGCCGACTGCGAAGCCGCGGCCATTCTGCTCACAGCGGACCACGGAACCGTGC
Source organism: uncultured Solirubrobacterales bacterium (assembly GCA_963734775.1). Classification (GTDB taxonomy): domain Bacteria; phylum Actinomycetota; class Thermoleophilia; order Solirubrobacterales; family Solirubrobacteraceae; genus Palsa-465. The sequence goes on along the minus strand of CAVTJE010000001.1, from coordinate 162,887 downwards.
TGTTCTTCTCCATGGCCACCTCGTTCACGAAGGCCGCACTCGGATCGGAGGGCATGGCCTCGACTGCGCGCATGCTCGTCGGATCGGGCTACGCAAGCGACCGCGGCGCGTACGCCCTCGAGCTCATCGGCCGCGATGAACGTCTTCAGCACGCGATCGGCGGGACACGATGACTCCGCCCGAAACGCCCGGGGCCGTGCGCATGATCGAGAACGAATGGATCGAGCTGCCCGATGGAGTGCGCGTGGCCATCCGCCTGTGGCTTCCCCACGATGCCGAGAGCCAGCCGGTGTCAGCCATCCTCGACTCGGTCCCCTACCGCAAGAGCGATGGCACGGCGATCGGTGACGCCGCGTGGGGTACCTATTTCGCTGCCCACGGGTTCGCCTATGCCCGCGTGGATCTGCGTGGGAGCGGCGATTCCACCGGGCTCCTCGAAGACGAGTACAGCGAGCAGGAGCAACTCGACACCGAGCGCGTGATTGCATGGCTGGCCCACCGCCCCTGGTGCACCGGGGCGGTCGGCATGATCGGGATTTCGTGGGGTGGATTCGCCGCGCTGCAGCTGGCGGCCCGCAACCCCGACCACCTGCGCGGTGTGGTTCCAATCCATGCCAGCGATGACCGCTACGCCGATGATGTGCACTACATCGGCGGCTGCGTATCGGCCATGGACATGGCCCAGTGGGCCACCTCGATGCTGGCCTATCTCAACCAGCCGCCCGACCCGCAGGTGGTGGGCCCGGCCTGGAGGGAGCTGTGGCTCGAACGGATGCGCGACGCCAGGGCCTTCATCGAGCCCTGGCTGGGGCATCAACGCCGCGACCATTACTGGCAGCAGGGGTCGGCCTGCGAGGACTACAGCTCGATCCAGTGCCCCGTATTCGCCGTCGGCGGGTGGGGCGACGGCTACCGCGACATGGTGTTGCGCGTCGTCGAACACGTCCGCAGTCCCGTTCGCGGCCTCATCGGCCCGTGGAGCCACACCGATCCCGCGTCCGGCGCCCCGGGCCCGGCGATCGGCTTCCTCCAGGAGTGCGTGCGCTTCTTCGCCGCCAGCCTCGACGGGGCCGAGAACGGGTTCTTCGACGAGCCAAAGCTGATCAGCTATATGCAGGAGGCCGTCGCACCGACCGGCTCGTACGCGCAGCGGCCGGGCCGATGGGTGGCGGACCCAACCTGGCCGTCGCCCGGAGTCGAGCCCTGGACATTCACGATCGGTGCCGAGTCGCTGGGCCAGGCGAGCCCCGTCGAGGGGCAGTCCGCGGCTCGGAGCGTCCGCAGCCCCCAGGCCACCGGTGTGGACAGCGGGGTGTGGTGCGGCGATGGCAGCCTGGCCGACTTCCCGCTCGACCAGCGCGCCGACGACGGCGCCTCGCTGTGCTGGGACACCGCGCCTCTGGGCGAGCGGGTCGAGCTGCTGGGGAACGCCGAGGCGGAGCTCGAACTGAGCGTCGATCGGCCGTGGGGGTTCGTTGTCGTGCGCGTCTGCGACGTCGCCCCCGACGGCGCGTCCACGATGATCGCGCGCGGCGTGCTCAACCTGAGCCGTCGCGAGGGACACGACCGGAGCGTCCCCATGCCGGTCGGCGAGCCGGTGCGCGTGTGCGTTCGGATGCAATCCACGGCCTACGCGGTCCCGGCGGGACACCGGATCCGGCTCGCCGTTTCCAACGCCTACTGGCCAATGATCTGGCCATCGCCCGAACCGAGCACCCTGACCGTTCTGTGCACGCCGGGTAGCGTCCTCTCCCTGCCCCGGCGCCGAACGAGCGAGCTCGACGGCCAGCTGCGTCCGTTCGAGCCGCCCGAGAACGGCACGCCGCTCGCCACCGAGAAGACGATGGTGCGCGCCGGCGGCCGCCGCGTCCGGCGCGACCTTGCTGGCGGGTGGGTCGAGGTCGAGTTCGACTGGCACCCCTCGAGCACCCGCATCGTCGCGACGGACACCGACATGGGCGAGGAGAACGTCACCAGCTATCGCGTCGTCGAGGGTGACCCGCTGTCGGCCGCCGTTACGTGCAATGTCGAGGTGAGCCTGGCCCGCCCGGGGTGGAACACCCGGACGCTCGCGAGCGCCACCATGACCTGCGACGCCGAGCGCTTCACCGTGACCAGCGTGCTCGACGCCTTCGAGGACAACGTCCGCGTCCACACGCGCTCCTGGACGCACGAGTTTCCGCGCGACGGGGTCTGAGCGCTCACGTGGACGCGAGATCGGCGACGCCCTCGAGCAGGCGGTCGACGTCGGCGGCGTCGTTGTAGAGCACGAGGCTCGCGCGCACGGCGCCACCGCTGTCGCGCAGCCCGAAGCGACGCATCAGCTCGTAGGCGTAGTTGTCCCCGTCCCACACCGCGATGTTGCGGCGGCCGAGTTCCTCCGCGACCTGTCTCGGCGTGTGGCCGTCGACCACGAACGCCACGGTCGAGGTGCGCCGGCGCGGGGAGCCGAGCAGGCGAACGCCGTCGATCGCCTCAAGACCGTTAACGGTCCGCTCGAGCAATCCCCCCAGATGCTCCTCGACGGCCGCAAAGGCGGAGATGACGCGGTCGCGCCGTGATCCCTCCGCGTCGGTCAGTCCGGCGATCCAGTCGACCGCCGCGGTGACCCCCGCCAACAGCTCGATCGGCGGCGTCCCCCGCTCGAACCGGCCCGGGACATCGGTTGGGGCGGGGACCAGTTTGGCCGGATGCAGACGCGCGAGCAGCTCGGGATCGGCGACCACCGTGCCCGTATGAGGGCCGAACAGCTTGTACGTCGAACAGGTATAGAAGTCAGCGCCAAGCCCCACGACGTCGGTGGGTGTATGGGGCGTTGCGTGGACGCCGTCGACGTACGTCAGCGCCCCGACAGCGTGGGCACGGTTGGCGACCCGGCGGACGTCGGGTCGGGTGCCAATCAGATTCGATGCCGCGGTCAGGGCCACGAGCCGGGTCCGCTCGCCGATGACGCCATCGAATGCCTCCCCGGGCAGCTCACCCGTGGCCGCGTCGACCTCGGCCCAGCGGATCGTCGCTCCGGCGCGCTGCGCGGCCCAAACCCAGGGCCGGATGTTGGCGTCATGGTCCAGCGAGGTGACTACCACCTCGTCGCCGGGCCGCCACTCGCAGGACAGCGCGTCGGCGATATGGAACGTCAGCGTGGTCATATTGGGACCGAGAACGACGCCGTCCGCCACGCCGCCGACCAGATCGGCGATCGCGCGCCGTGCCGCCGCCACCGTCTCCACGCTGCGCGCGCTCTGCGCGAACGCTCCGCCGAGATTCGACATCGCGAAGCGCAGCCCCTCGACCACGGCTTCGATCACCGCCGCCGGCGCGTGCGTTCCCCCGGCGCCGTCCAGCGCCGTCACGCCCCCGGCCAGGGCCGGGAACTCGGCGCGGATGCTCTCGACGGAATGGGCCAGTGCCACGACGGACTCCTCAGTCCGGCGAGACGAGCTTGTCCGGAGCCAGTCGGTGCTCGAGACGCTGGCCATCGACCTCGTCCAGGCCGTGCGCGGCGAGCCAGGCCGCCGCGCCGCCGAACCGATCATCGACGAGCTCGAGCACTCGGTGCATGGTTCCGGGCAGTGGTGCGTGGGCCTGCGGGTCGTGCCCCTCGAGCTCGGCACGATATGTGGGTGAGCTGACCAAGCGCTCCATGATCGCGTCGATCCGCTCGCGGGTGGCCAGGTAGTCCGCGACGATCAGCTCCCGATCGGCTCCGACCGCCTCGAGCGCGATCGCCACCACCACTCCGGTGCGATCCTTGCCGGCGGCACAGTGGACGAGGACGGCGCCGTCGGCGCGAGCGATCGCGCGGATCGAGGCCACAATCGAGTCCGGACGGCGGCTCAGGTAGCCCATGTAGACGCGTACAGCCGGGTCCTCGTCGCTCAATTCGCCGGGGTCGACCGGCGCCCAGGGCTTGAGCGTCTCGAGGTCGAGATCGGTGTTGCCGCCCGACTCCGGGTACAACGAGCGTCGCTCGATTCGTACCCCGGACTCGGTGGTCATCGGCCCGGGACCTTCGAGCTCGATCTCGATCTCGGTGCGCAGGTCGAGCACGAGCTCGAGACCTTCGCCGTCGACGAGTAGGCGCACGTCGCGCGGGCTCAGACCCTGCAGATTATCGGAGCGCAGCAGCGCGCCCGGTACGACCGCACGGGCGTTCGCGGCGCCCTCGAGCGCCAGCCAGCGCGAACCCAGGGACTTGCTTCTCACGCCCTCATCCTGGCAGGCCGGTCGCGCGGACCTGCGACCAACCCGTTATCGGGCTCGGGACGGCGGCGTGCCGGGAGCCTTGCGCGCGCTCGCAAAACGGGCTAGCGTTTGGTCCAATAGCTCCATTTGTCGATTGGAGAGGCATTCTGTGAGTGGACAAGTCACCTTCGGTGTCGTGGCATCGGCGGCGGACGCCGCGGGCGCCTCCGACGCGACTTTGTACCGGACCGTCCTCGATGACGTCGAGTACTACGCCGAGCTCGGCTTCGGCACGGTCTGGCTGATCGAGCACCACTTCAGCGACTACTTCCCCACGCCGAGCCCACTCGTGCTCGGCAGTCACATCGCCGGACGCTTCCCCGAGCTTTCGATCGGGACCTGCGTGCTCGTGCTGCCGTGGTACGAGCCGCTGCGACTCGCCGGGGAGATCGCGATGCTCAGTCTGCTCACCGAGCAGCCCCTTCACCTGGGACTCGGGCGTGGCACGGCAAAGTACGAGTTCGACGCGTTCGGGCTTTCCATGGCGAGCAGTCGCGAGCGCTTCAAGGAGGTCTATGACGTGATCTCGCAGGCCCTCGCGGGCGAACGCTTCAGCTACGAGGGCGATCACGTTACGGTTCCCAAGCCGGTCGGGGTGAGGCCAATGGTCGCGGGCGTGACCACCGACCGGATCCACTTCTATGGCGCCATCGGCAGTCCTGGCAGCGCCTCGGTCATGGCCGAGATGGGCCTCCCCCCCATGTGCACGACGATCGGCGACTTCGACACCCAGGCGGGCATCCTTCGCAACTGGGACGAGACGTCGCGCGCCAACGGCTTCGCCACCGAGGTGACCAAGCCAATCATGATCAACTGCATCATCGCCGACACCGACGCCGAGGCGATCGAACTCGCCCAGCTCTACATACCCCGGTTCATGCAGGCCCAGATCGATCACTACACCCCCGACGAGACGAACTGGGAGGAACTGCCGGCCTACCGAGCCTGGAAGGGCCAGTTCGCGGGCATGAAGGCCAAGACCGATCCTGCCAATATCCCCGCCTGGTGCGAGTTCCAACTGGTCGGCTCGCCGGACACGGTCGCCGATCGGATCCAGCGCTACGTGAACGTCGGCTTCAATCATCTGTTCCTGCACACGGCCACCCCAGGCGTGCCCCACGACGTGCGCCGCGAGTGGACGCGGCGGTTCGCACTGGAGGTCGCCCCCCGGTTCGACTCGGTCGACCACGGCCAGGTGCGGGCGAGCCTCGCGAACACGCGGTAGAGCCGGTGTCCGACACCCTGATACGGACGATCGCCGAGGCCCTCGGCCCCAAGGCGCGGGAGCTCGCGCCGACATCGGCAGAGCTGCTCGCCGCATCCGTTAGGTCCGAGCGCCCGAATGCTCACTTGCTCCCAGTCCCCGAGGCGCGCCGCAACTTCGACTCCGATTACGCCGAGGCCGGCGTCGGCGAGGAGGTCCACGAAGTTCGCGACCACGAGGTCGCGGTCGGCGGGGCCCGGATCGCGGTCCGCGCCTTCCGCCCAGCGCCGGGCGTCCTTCCCGCCGCCGTCTACTTCCACGGCGGGGGGTGGCTGCTGGGCGGCCTGGATTCCCACCAGGCCGTCTGCCGGGCGTTGGCCAATGCCTCGGGGGCCGTCGTGTTCAGCGTCGCCTATCGCCGCGGCCCCGAAGCACGGTTCCCGGTCGCCGTGGAGGACAGTTACGCCGCCACGCGCTGGGTGCACGACAACGCTTCCGAGCTGTCGATCGACAGCGGGTCGATGGCCGTCGCCGGAGACAGCGCCGGGGGCAACCTGGCCACGGCCGTGGCGCTTCTGGCGCGCGATCGAGGCGGGCCGCGACTCACAATGCAGGTGCTCGCCTATCCGGTCACGACGACCGACCTGGGCGTCGGCTTCGACGACGACTACGAGGGGTTCTTCCTCTACCGCGACGAACTCCAGTGGCATCAGGACAACTACCTGGCCACGCCCGAACAGGGAACCGACCCTCTCGTCTCGCCGCTCGAGAACGCCGCGCTCGACGGGCTCCCTCCGGCGCTCGTGATCACCGCGCAATGCGATCCGCTGCACCGCCAGGGTGAGTTGTACGCGACTGCGCTCGAGCGTGCCGGCGTACCCACCAAGCACCGCCAGTATGCGGGCATGGTCCACGGCTTCTTCGCCCTGCCGACGATCTTCGCCGAGGGGGCTGACGCCGTCACGATCGCGGGCGAAGCCCTGCGAGAGAGCTTCGCCGCCACCAGCGGAGCCAACACATGACGGGCGCGATCTCCCTCGATGGCCGCACGGCGGTGGTCACCGGGGCGAGCCGCGGGGCCGGTCGGGGCATCGCCACAGTGTTCTCACAGGCCGGCGCGAACGTGATCTTGTTCGCCCGTACGCAGGACGCACTCGAATCGCTCGCCGAGTCCCTGTCACCCGAGCGCACGGTCGCGGTGGCCGGTGACGTGAAGAGCGTCGACGACATGCGGCGGGCGATCACAACTGCTCGGGAGCGTTTCGGACGCCTCGACGTGTTCTGCCACAACGCGGGCATCTATCCCGACACGCCGCTTGAAGACGTCAGCCTCGACGAATGGCACCATGTCATCGATACGAATCTGACCAGCACCTTCATCGCGGTGAAAGAGTGCCTGCCGGTGATGCGCAGCCAGAATTACGGCCGGATCATCCTGATCTCGTCGATCACGGGGTCGCGGACCGGCTACCCCGGACTCGCGTCCTATTCCGCCAGCAAGGCCGGGATGCTCGGTTTGATGCGTACGGCGGCGGTTGAGCTCGCGCCGTTCATGATCACCGTGAATGGGATCGAGCCGGGCAGCATCCGGACCGAGGGACTCGATGGTCTGGGACAGGATGCGATCGACTCGATGATCAAGCACATCCCGTTGCACTCACTCGGGGAGCCGAGTGACATCGCGCACACCGCCCTGTTCCTGGCCTCGGACGCCGCGCGGTACATCACCGGCCAATCGATCGTCGTAGACGGCGGGCAGACGCTCCCGGAGCTTCCCCTTGAGTGACGTGACCGAGACAGCCGCGCCGATGGGCGGCGGCCGTCTCGATGTGGAGGAGTTGCGCAGCCGCGCCCAGGCCGGCGAGATCGAGACGGTGGTGTGCGCCATGCCCGATCTGTGGGGGCGGCTGGTGGGCAAGCGAATGACCGCCAAGAGCTTTCTCGAGACCGCGCTCGGCGCCGAGGGGCTCCACGGCTCGCTCTACCTGTTCGTCGTCGACATGGACATGGATCCGCGCCCAGGCTATGAGTTGACCGACTGGGAGGACGGCTTCAGGGACTGTCGCTTCGTTCCCGACCTGAGCACGTTGCGCGTCGTCCCGTGGGTGGAGCGCACGGCGATCGTGATCTGCGATCCCGCCGATGATGCCGGTGAGCTCGTCGAGGTCGCTCCCCGCGTCATCCTCAAACGCCAGCTCGAGCGCTACCGCGCCGCCGGAATGACGCTCAAATGCGCGACCGAGCTCGAGTTCTACCTCTATGCCGACAGCTACCGGAGCGCCTGGGAGCGCAGGTATCGGGATCTCACGCCCGTGTCCTACTACCGCTCGGATTACCACATCCTGCAGTCCACGAAGGACGACTGGTTCCTGCGACGGGTGCGCGACGAGATGAATGCCGCCGACATCGAGATCGAGTTTTCAAAGTCGGAATGGGGGCTCGGTCAGCAGGAGGCCAACCTGCGCTACGCCGATGCCCTCGAGATGGCCGACCGCCACGCGCTCTACAAGAACGGGGTCAAGGAGTTGACCGCGCTCGAGGGAATGGCCGCGAGCTTCATGGCCAAGCCCCGCATCGACGACATCGGCTCCTCGTGCCATGTCCACCTCAGCATCTGGGACGAGAGCGGCGGGCGGCCACTGCTCTCGGGCGACGGCGAGCACGGGATCGGCGAGCTCCTGCGCCACTTCATCGCCGGCCAGATCGCCCACGGCCCCGAGCTGGGCGTGCTGCTGGCGCCGAACATCAACTCCTACAAGCGCTTTCAGCTCAACCAGTTCGCCGGACTGAGCTTCACGTGGGGTCTCGACAACCGCACGTGTGGCCTGCGCGTGGTCGGCGAGGGCCCGTCGCTGCGGCTCGAGAACCGCATCCCGGGAGCCGATGTGAACCCGTACCTCGTGATCGCGGGGCTGGCCGCGGCCGGGCTGGCCGGGATCGAGGCCAAGCTCGAGTGCCCCGCGCCGCTGGCCGAGAACGCGGCCGATCACCGCGACGCGGCGCGGATCGCCGGTACGCTCGCGGACGCGATCGCCCTGTTCAAGGCGGGCGCACTGGCGCGGGAGGCCTTCGGCGCCACCGCCCACGCCCATCTCGTCAACTTCTTCGCACAGGAGCTCGACGCCTTCAACCACGAGACGGTCACCGACTGGGAGCTGATCCGCTACTTCGAGCGGATCTAGATCCACGGCGCTGCTTGGCCGCGCGCGGAGGACGCGCCAGCTCCACGAGGGCGGCCCGAGTCCTCTCGATATGCGCGTCCATCGCCACGCGTGCGGCGTCGCGGTCGCGCCCTTCGATCGCCGCGAGGATCTCGGCGTGGTACTCGTTGGCACTCGGGTGGAGTGCCGGAAACACTCCCCCCACGGGCAGGAACATGGCCGCGCGGGCGTCCTCGACCGCCTTGACCAGCAGCGGGTTGCGGGTGGACAGCGCGATCCGGCGGTGGAACTCGGCGTCGGCGGCAAAGAAGCGTGACGGTGGCGAGACCTCGCTGGCGTCGTCGGGGCTGGCGGCGAGCGTGTTCAGTGCCTCGAGAGCGTCCTTGAGGTGCCCGAGATCGTTGCTCGTGCGCCGCCCGGCCGCCAGCCCGGCGGCGGCGGGCTCGACGGCCAGGCGGTAGTCGAACACGTTCTCGAGCTCGGCCAGCCGGCGGCGCAGCGCACGGCGGATCTCGCCCGGGCTCGCCGTCGGCCCTAGCACCACCGGCCCCCCCGCGCGCCCGCGCCTGATCTCGACCATCCGCTCGCCCTGGAGCACCCTCATCGCCTCGCGGACCGTCGTGCGCGAAACGCCCAGCTGCCCGGCGAGCTCGCGTTCGGGCGGAAGCCGCGCGCCGGGCAGAAAACGGCCGACCTGGATCGCCCGCCGCACCTGGTCGACCACCAGCTCGTAGCTCGCCGGAGCCCGGATCTCGGCCATCTCATGGCGTGTCTCGTGGGCGGACATCGGTCCGGCCGCGACCGTACCACAGCGCCGGGTTGCCACCGTCGCGCCCGTTGCGTCGCCGGTGGAAATGGGCAACGATGTGGCCCAAAAGCTCCGACGGAGGTTTGAGACGTGAACGACACTGGACATGTGGCGATCGTCACCGGCGGCGCCGGCGGGATCGGTCAGGCGATCAACCGGCGGCTCGTGCAGGCAGGCTGGCAGGTGATGGCGGGCGATCTCGCCGATGCCCTGGCCACCCACGACCCAAGCGATGGCGCGATCTACGCCGCCGAGGTCGACGTCACCGACCGGACGAGCGTCGAGCGGTTCGTCGCGGCCGCGGGCGAGCGCGGAGTCATCGCTGGCGTGGTCAACTGCGCCGGCGTGGTCAGGTTCACCCCGATGTCGGGCTTTGACGACGCCGATGCCTCGCAGATCTGGGAGGTCAACGTCGCCGGCGCCGCGCGCGTGTCATCGGCCGCCGTGGCCCGGATGACCTCGGGTGGGGCGATCGTCAACATCTCGAGCATCACCGGCTACATCGGGAGGCTCACCGGCGCCTCGCTGTATGGCGCGAGCAAGGCCGGGCTGGTCGCCTTCACGCGCTACCTCGCCGCCGAGCTCGCTCCCCAGGGGATCCGCGCCAACGGCGTCGCGCCGGGCTTCATCGACGTGCCCATGAGCCCGGCCATGCACGCGGTGTCGGGCGGCGAGGAGGAGGTGATCAAGCAGGTCCCGATGGGTCGCCTCGGCGGCACGGATGAGATGGCCGAGATCGTCGAGTTCCTGCTCTCACCGCGCAGCTCGTACATCAACGGCGAGACGATCCTCGCCGACGGCGGCGTGCGGTCGGCCTAGCTTCGAGCCCCCGGGGGTTGGGCAGATAGCGGGAATATATGGCCGGCCAGGTGACCACCCCCTCGGCCTCAGGGAAGCCTGGCCAGCCAGCCTCCGTCGACGACGAGGTCGGTGCCGGTGATGAAGCTGGCGTCGTCCGAGAGCAGGTAGAGACACGCCCGCGCCACGTCGTCGGCGGTTCCCAGACGGCGCAGTGGAGTGCGCTCGGCCATCCTGTCGCGCCGCCCGGGGTCCCCCTCGTAGATCGGTCCGAGCATGGGCGTGTCGATCGCGCCCGGGCACACGGTGTTCGAACGCACACCGTCGCCGGCCATGGCCATGGCCAGCCCCCGCGACAGGCTCACGAGGCCCGCCTTCGACACCTGGTAGGCATCCATCGGATCATCCATCCCCCGCAGGCCAGCCACGCTCGAGATATGCACCATCGCCCCTCGGCGCCGCTTGAGTGCCGGACCGCAGGCGCGCGCGAAGCGCATCGCGGCGGTGAGGTTGACCGCGAGCACCCTGTCCCACACCTCGTCGGGAATCTCGAGCACCGAGCAGTCGCGCCCGAACTGGGCCACGCCGGCGGCGTTGACGAGATAGTCGAGATGCTCGTACCTGCCCACGATCTCCTGCACCACCGCCCGAGGGAGGGCCGGGTCGGTCACGTCGCCGCGAACGAAGGTGCAGCCGGCGGGCAGCTCGGTCGTCGGCGCGTTGACGTCGACGGCCACGACGGAGCCTCCCTCGGCGGTCAGACCGCGCGCGATGGCCAGGCCGGCGCCACTGCCGGCGCCGGTGACGATCGCCGTCCGGCTCTCGAAGCGTGCCTGTGCCAATCGTCCGGCGCTCAGGAGTACTCAACGGCCACGGCATACCGAGGATCGCGGTGGAGATCCCAGTAGCGCGTGCGCAGGTCGATCGTCACAGGCCCGGGACGGCCGTCGCCGACAGGCTCGCCGTCGAGGGTCGTCACTGGCATCACGCCCCCGGCCGTGCTGGTGAAGAACAGCTCGCTCGCGCGATAGAGCTCGTCGACGGGCAGCGCACCGACCAGGACCGGCACCTGCGCGTCCTCGGCGATCTCGATCACGGTCTTGCGCGTGATGCCCTCCAGCACGCCGACGTCGGGCGTGCGCAGCGTGCCATCGACGAGGGCAAACACGTTGAAGCCGGGGCCCTCGGTGACGAGGCCCTCGCCGTCGGTGAGAACGGCCAGCCGGGCATCGCGGTCGTAGGCCTCGAACAGCGCGCGCACGAGGTCTCCCCAGTGGAAGTTCTTCACCGTGGGATCGACCGAGCTTGGCTGGATCCGCGTCGTCTCGCGCGCGACGACGGCGTGGGTCCCGACGCCCTGCTCCTCGGGCCGGACGATCCACACGTACGGGATGGCGTAGGCGTAGAAGCGCGGCGTCAGTGTGCGTGGATCGCGCTGGCCGGCGCCCGGCACCCCCCGGGTGACGATCGTCTCCACGTACGCCTCGCGGAGCCCCGAGCGGCGGACGACCTCAAACAGGATCTCCTTGATCTCGTCGTTCGAGAACGGGCTCGCGAGCCGTATTCGCTCGAGACCCCGCCGGAAGCGGGCCAGGTGGTCGTCGAGGCGGAAGAAGTGCCCCTCCCAGACCCCCACCACGTCATAGGTCAGATCGGAGCGGACGAAGCCCGTGTCGAGGATGGGAACCCGGGCCTCGGCGATCGGCACGAACTCGCCCTCGATCCAGGCACAACCCGCGGCGTAGGGATTGTCCGTTTCAGGCTGGGCCGAGACGGCTGAACTCGACGACGTACCTGGACTCATCTGGTCACCTCCAGCTCGTTACGGGGCTCAGTCCATGAACGCGCCGCCGTTGACGGCGACGGACTCTCCGGTCACGAAGGCGGCGTCCTCGCTGACGAGAAACCCGACCACGCGGGCCACGTCCTCGGGCTGCTCGACCCGGCCCATTGGCGTGTCGGCCACCCACGTGGCCAGGACATCGGCCGGCGTCACGCCCCGCAGCCCCGACTCCCATTCCAGTTCGCGCTCCTGCATCGGCGTCGCGACGTAACCCGGGCACACCGCGTTGACCCGGATCGCGTCGGGCGCGAGCTCGAACGCCATCGCCTGGGTCAGCCCGACCACCCCGAACTTGGACGCGACGTAGTCGGAGAGATAGGGCACCCGACCCTGCTTGCCGGCCATCGAGGCGACGTTCACGATCACGCCGCCGCGCCCGGACGCGCGCATGACACGGGCGGCGGCCTGGCCGCACAGGAACACGCCCCTCAGGTTGACGCCGAGCGTGTCATCGAGGTCCGCCTCCGGGATGTCGACGAAGGGGGTCATCTTCGAGATGCCCGCGCAGGAGACCCACACGTCGAGGGAGCCGCGCTCGACGGCGACGCGCTGGGCCAGCTCGTTGGCCGCGGCTCCGTCGGTGACGTCGAACTGCTCACTCCAGCTCGGCTCGAGGTCGCGTGCCACTGCTTGCGCGGCGTCGCCGTCGAGGTCGGTGACGACCACGCTCAGACCGCGGCCCGACAGCTCGCGCGAGATTGCCCGCCCGATCCCCGAGCCCGCTCCGGTGACGACGGCGATCCGGTCGCTCATGACCAGTCACCGGCAGCGAGTCGGTGCGAGATCGGGCGCAGGGTCGGCTCGAGCTCGCGATAGATCGCGTACAGCTCGTCGTAGCGTGCCCGCTGGCGCTCATCCGGCTCGATCGCCGGGCCCAGCTGGATCAGCGGCGCAATTGCCGCCCAGCCCGGAACGGCGCCGGTGCCGACGCCGGCCGCGATCGCGGCGCGCGAACGAGGCGCCCGGATGGGCGAGCACCGGCGATAGCTCGACGCCGAGAACGTCGGCGAGAATCTGCTTCCACAACGCGGAGCGAGCCCCGCCGTTGGTGACTCGGGCGCGGCCCAGAGGCACGCCCAGCTCGACGAACACATCAACATGATGGCGGAATCCGAAGGCCACCGCCTCGAGCACCGATCGGAACAGCTGCCCGCGGCTATGTCCGAGGTGAAGCCCGACGAGCGCGCCCCGCAGCTGGGGATCGTGGAGGGGCGACTTCTCGCCCAGGAAGTAGGGCAGGCACACGATGCCGCCCGACCCCGCCGGCGTGCTCGCCGCCTCCTCGTCGAGCTCCTGTAGCGACGCACGGGTGATGGCCTGCAGCCAGCGCACCAGGCTCCCGCTGCTCGCCATGCACCCGTTGGGCAACCAGAGCCCCGTGGGGTGGGCATCGAGATACAGACGCTCGTCGACCAGCGGCGTCTTGCTGACCAGCAGGATGTCGCCCGCGCCGCCCAGCTTCACGAGCCAGTCCCCCTCGGTTAGGAGTCCCGCTCCGTAGGCCGAGCTCACGTGGTCGGCGCCACCGACGACGACGGGCGTTCGGGCCCGCAGCCCCGTCTGTGATGCCGCCTCCGCGCTCACCTCGCCGACCACCGTGCCGGGCACCCTGACCGCGGGAAAGAGCTCCGCCGGAGTGTCGGTGCGCTCGAGCGCCTCCGACAGCGGCTCACCATCCAGCGTGAACAGCCCGCTCTCGATAGCCCAGTTCTGCTCGACGTGGGGCTCGGCGCCCAAGCGACGGGCAACCCAGTCATACGAGCCGACGACCATCGCCGTGTCGTCGAACAGATCGGGCTCGTGGCGTTTCAGCCATCTGAGCGTCGGTGCCACCGACTGCTGTGAGAGCACGGAGCCCGTGAGCCCCAGGAGGTCGATTCCCTCCAGTGCGAGCGAGAGCTCTTCGATCTCGCGCGTCGCGCGGGCGTCGTTCTGCAGGATGGCCTTGCGTAGTGGGTGCCCGCCTCGATCGAGCGCGAGCACCGCCGGCACCATGCCGGCGACAGCGACTGCCTCGATCTCGGACGCGTCCCGGTGACTCCGGTCAAGGAGCGTCGGCACCAGGCCGCAGATGGCCCGCCACCATTCGTCTGGATCGGCCTCGGCCCAGCCGGGCTGGTGCGATTCGAGCTGCACGGCGGCCTCGGCCGTGTCGAGAACGCCCTCCTGGGGGTCGACGAGCGCCACCTTGACGGCGGAGGAGCCGATGTCAATCCCGAGCAGCACGACCCCTCACCGTGCTTGCGCGCGTGCGGCGTCGACGAAGCGGAGCGCCCGCTCGCGATCGACGGGGTTCCACGTGTATCCGTCGACCTTGAGGTCGCTGCCCACAATGCAACCGTCGACGATCTGTAGGTAGGCGGCAATCGTGTCAGCGCGGGCACCGGTGTTGAGCAGAACGGGGATCTCGGCCGGCACCGCCGCCCGGACCTCCTCGAGCACGCTCCGTCCCGGATCGGCTCCCGCCATCGCGCCGGAGACAAGGATCGTGTCGGCGAGACTCGACACGACGGCCGAACGCGCCGCCTCGCCCGGGCCGCGACGCCCGATCGGCGAGGCGAATTCGGGCGTGATGTTCATCATGATGGCCAGCTCGTCCGCCTGCAGGCGCCGGCGCTCGCGCAGGACGCGCGGCCGCCTGGCCCTGCCACAGGCCCATGTCTGATTCCCAGGCGCCGGTCAACACCTCGCGCATGAAGCTGGCGCCGGTGGCCACGGCGACGGCCAGCGCGCAATTCGCATCCCACAGGAAGTCGACGCCGAACGGGCGCTCGCGCGGAGCGCACTCGGTCACGACCCGCGCCATGACGGCCGCCGACTCGAGACCCGCCCGCAGCTCGTACGGCCGGTCGCCCTCGTTGCAGAAGAGGAAGCCATCGAAGCCGGCTTCCAGCAGCGGCTCCATGTCACGCTGGACGGCGCTGACCAGCCCGCCTACGCCAGACGCCGCGTCGTAGAGAGGAGTCCCCGGCAGCGGCGGCAGGTGAACCATGGCGATGAGCGTCTTACCACCGCCAAAGATCTGCCGGAACCGCTCGCTCACGAGGCCTCCCCAGCGCCGTGGCAAGTGCTAGTACATCTCGAAGTACTCACGGTGCTCCCAGTCGGTGACGTACTCGAGGAACCGCCCGATTTCAAACCGTTTCAATTGCACCATGTAATCCACGAAGATGTCACCGAACGCCCGACGGAAGAACGGATCGCGATCGAGCGCGTCGACGGCCTCCATCAGGCTGGCGGGAAGAAGGGGTTGGTTTGACGTGTAGGGCTCTTCAGTCGGATCTCCGGGATCGAGCTGCCGCCTTATCCCGTCGATTCCACCCGCCACCTGAGAGGCCAGGTACAGGTAGGGATTCGCCGCCGGATCGCCGATCCGATTCTCGATGTGACAATCCTCACCCCCGGGACGCCCGATGACCCGGAACATCGCAGCCCGGTTCTCGGCCGACCACGCGACCCGATCGGGGGCAAATGAGTCGGGGAGATATCGCTTGTAGCCTGTGATCGTCGGGGTCGTGAACACACACGACGGGATCGCATGCTCGAGCAGACCCCCGAGCCACTGCATCCCGAGCGTGCTCAGGCGCTCGGCCCCGGCCGGATCGCGAAACACGTTGTCGGTCGCGCCATGTGTGGCGAGCGACTGGTGAATGTGCCAGCCGGTCCCGAATAGATTCGGGATGGCGGACTTGGCCATGAACGTCACGTGGTAGCCCAGTCGCCGGCAGACCTGCTTTACCGCACTGCGGAACATGAGCGCGTTGTCCGCGGCACTGAGCCCGTCGTGTGGCGCGAACGTGAACTCGACCTGGCCCGGACCCCACTCGTCCTCGATGGTCGACAGCGGGAGGCCGAGGGCCAGTACGTGATCTCGCAGCGTGCGCAACAGGTCGGAGATCTCATCGGCGCGGCTTTCGGTGAGGTACTGGAAACCGTGCTGAAGAATCGACACCTGCGGCGCCTCGGGCGGCCAGCCCGAGTCCTCTGGCCGGAGCATCGGATCCTCGAGCCGCATTATGTAAAACTCGATCTCGAGTCCGACGTTTACGTCATAGCCCAGGTCCCGAAGCTCGGCGAGCTGCCGGCGCAGTACACCGCGGGTGGAGAACGGGTGCTGCCGGCCGCTCTGGAAGTAGGCATCAGCGAGGATCCAGCCGGTGCGCGGCACCCAAGGCAGGACCTTGAACGTGAGCGGGTCGGGCACCAGCACCCCATCCGGCAGCCCGTTGAGCTCGGGAACGCCATCGAAATTTCCGGCCGCGAAGGGCGGCACGATCGGATGATTCGTGGTGTCGAAGATCGTCGTCACGAACTGGAAGTCCTTGCCCTGCTCAAGCGCTCGGAAGAACTCCGGGATGGTCAGGGTCTTGCCGCGAACGATGCCGTGCTGGTCGCCCCACGCGATGCGGACCTCCTCCAGCTCGTTCTCCTCGATGGCCGCACCGAGCCGCTCGGCGGCCGCGTGCTGCTCGTCCGTCCAGAGACCATGGTCTGCGATGAAACCCGTCCGCGCTCCTCCGGCGCCTGTCATTCAGTGCTCCCTCCTAGTCTTGACGTAAGGACCCGCGAGTCGTCTTGCCGGCTATCGGCACCGGCCAAGCAGGGCGGCCATCGGGGGCTGGATCTTCCATGAAATCGCCCTCGGCAGCAAGACGGCGACCGTCAATGGATCTTGCCGGAGATGATCTCCTTCGTCAGCTCGAGCACGTGCGATAGGTGCACGTCGCCCCGCTGTCCCGTCACGCCGACCGTCACCATGAGACCCAGGCCGACCCGCTTGTCGGTGCCGTGGCCGTAGGCGCCGAGGTGGACGGCCGCGGGCTCACCCTGGCACGCGGGCCCGAACTTGGCCTCGCCCTCCCCCGGCTTGTCGTTGTGCTTGTTGCACTTGCCCAGGTGGCCGTTCTTGATCTCGCCGCTGACGAAGAACAGATGCTTGCTGGCGTTGCCGAAGTCGTCCCCGTGCTTCGTCGCCGTGGCCTGTGCCTTGGATTTGGCCTCGTCCCAGACGCTCTTTATGTAGGGGATGATCTCGACGTCGAACGTCGTGTGGTAGTGACCATGATGGGTGCCCTGGCCGGTGAACTCGCAGAGGTTGCCGATCTTCTTGCGAAAGTCGAGCCGACCGGTCTGGGCGAGGTTCGCCATCGCGCTATGCGACAGGTGCTTGCAGCTCGGAATGCGCGCATGACCCTTGGCCGGCGCGCCGGAAGGAACCGAGGCCAGCGCGATCGCGACCAACAACACCAGCAAGCCGAGGAGAGCAGCCCTCGTGCTGCGCCGACGCCGAGACACCTGAACGGAGCCCCCTGGCCTCATCGCGAGCGACTGTACCACCGAACCTCTGCCTGACAGGACCGCTTGGGACAACATTTAGGAGCGCGGACCTGCGGCCCCGGCCGACGCGTCACAAAGCGTTTTGGCAAACTGTTGGCGCACAGAGGCCCATGGGAATTGGCGAGGAGCAAGTCGGAGGCATCGGCGAGGCCGAGTTCGAGGCGCGGCGCTCTGCGGCTGCCGCGGCTGCCCGTGATCGCGGGTACGCCGGGCTGGTCATCTGGTCGCGGGGCGGGACGACCGTCGATTACTACGGCGATGTCCTCTATCTGACCAACCACCACTCGACCTTCCCCAACGTCAACGACTCGCCGGGCGCGTGGGCCGCGCGTGGACACGCTGTGCTCGTGCTCCGCGCCGACGGCCAGGCCGTCCTGCTGACCGACTACTACGACGACCCAGACGATCGTGTTCGCATCGGCGATGTCCGGGTCGTCCAGGATCTGCCGCGGGCGGCCGCCGACGCGGTGCGCGACCTGGAGATGGACGGCGGACCGTTGGGGCTCGTGGGGCGCGAGGTGTTGACGCATGCGTGGTACCTGGCCTTCGCCGACCAGCTCGGGCGCCGCGTCGAGACGCCGGCCGCCGACGACATCCTCGAGCGCCTGCGCGTCATCAAGAGCGAGGCCGAGCTCGGATGTCTGCGCCGATCCGCGGCCGTCGGCGTCGAATGGATGAACACGACGATGAACGCGATCCGCGAGGGTCGGACACAGGGCGACGTCGTTGGAGAGGGGCTGCGGACGCTGGCCTCCCGAGGCGGCTACCCGTACGACATCGCCATCTCGCATGGTGAGCGATCCGGCCATTACTTCGGCAGCTCCGGCGTTCCGCATTGGAACAGCACTCGCCCCATTCAGACCGGAGACATCGTCCACGTGGACCAGTGGGGTCCGGTGGAGAACTACTACACGGACTTCGCTCGCTCGACGGTGGTCGGACGACGGCCCACGGACGCCCAGCGGGAGATTCTCGACGCGTCGGTCGCCCTCATCAATCACCTCATCGACACCACCGTTCGCCCCGGCACCAGCTTCAGTCAGGTGTTCGAGGCCGGCACGGCCTGGTTGCGCGACAACGGTTTCGCGTCCCCCGGGGATATCGACAGTGCCGGCCAGGTCTTCGCCACCCAGTTCCCGTGCCTTGGCCATTGCATCGGGTTGACCATCGAGGGTCCCTGGATCGTGAGCAGCGAACACGCGCTGCTAGAGCCAAACATGGTCGTCGCGCTCGAGGTCGTCGTCGGCCGCGCCGGCCTGGGCGCCTCGAACTACGAGCAGAACGTCGTCATTGGCGAAGGACGACCCGAGGTGCTGACAGCCGCTTGTGAAGATAAGTGGTGGGACTGACCGGTCTCCGCGTCACTCAGCTCCGAGATAGGACTTCTCGATGCCCGCGACCAGCGAGTAGTAGGTGTCGACCATGTTGCCCACGTACAGTGAGCCCGCCTGCGTGAGCAGCTGATACGCGTCGAGCCTGTCGAAGCCGTAGTCGGCGACGATCCAGTCGATCAGCTCACGGTAGGCGATCCGGGCTGCGTCCTCCATCGGCCTGGCGCTCCCGACAACCATGATGCGCTCAGAGGATTCGATCCGAGGCCAGGCGATCGCGCGGTCCTTGATGACATCGAAGGTCAGTGTGACCCGGGCGGTGATTTCCAGCGCCACGCCGCACAGTTCACCGTCGCCCTGGTTCGCGTGCGCATCACCGGTGAAGAACAGGGCCCCGGGGACGTTGACCGGGAGATGCACCGTATGGCCGGGGCACGTGTCGCGCACGTCCATGTTCCCGCCATGAGCGTGCGGCGTGAGTGCGGAGACGGCTTCGAGCCGGGGCGCCGTGCCCATCGTCCCGAGAAACGGGCGCCAGGGGAACTGCAGACGGTCGCCGCAGGTCAGTTTGCCGTCGGCGAGCGTGTAGAAGTACAGACGCTCCTCCAGCGCATCGTGCAGCAGCGCGGTTGCTGCGGTGCCGGTGAGCCCACCGAAGAACGGGACGAAGCAGCTGACCGCCCAATCGCGAGTCGGTTCAATCGACTCGATCCGAACTGCCAGTGTGTCACCGGGCTCCGCACCCTCGACGTATATCGGCCCCGTTTGGGGATTCAGGCGCTCGTCGAGAACTCGGCTGGGCAGGTCCTCGGGCCCGCGTATGCGGCCGGTAAACGCGTCCTCGGTGTACAGGACCACGGTCTCACCGGGGACAACCGAGGCGATCGGAGCAAGGTAGGGCGAGAAGACGTACGAGTACTCACCGGTCTGCACGATCTCCCGCACTTGGGGGCCGTCACTCACCGTTCACCTCCGACGCAGTAGGGGCAGGAAATGTAGACGACCAACGGCGAGCGGCCGTCACATCTCGAGGTCGCCGCGGGTCATACCTCCAGACCCTGAAACCGACGATGTGACAGGAGAGTGCCCCGATGGCACGGATTGAGGGAGTACCGCAGGATGAGGCCGGTCCGATGGTCAAGCTCGTCTACCGCTTCATGCGCAGGGGCATGAAGAAGATGACCGGACGCGAGGCCGCCCATGGCAGCGGCATCGAGCCGGTCGAGATCTGGGCCCGCCAGCCGAAAATGCTGAGCGGGATGGGCAAGTTCCAGCAGTCGGTGCGCAAGGGCCACACGGTCGACGAGCGGCTCAAGAACCTGGTCGAGCTGAAGGGCGCTCAGATGATCGGCTGCGAGTTCTGCGTCGACCTCGGCTCGCAGATCTGCCGCAATTCCGGCTTCTCCGACGACGAGCTGCTCGCCCTTCCCCGCTACCGCCAGAGCGACCTGTTCACCGAACGCGAGAAGGCGGCGCTCGACTACACGGCGGCGGTCATGCGCACGCCCGTCGAGGTCACCGACGAGCTGTTCGCCCGCATGAAGCAGCACTTCACCGACGAGCAATTGGTGGAGATCACCGCTCTTCTGACCGTCGTCAACCTCGACCGCTTCAACGCGGCGTTCGGAATCGGCTCGTCGGGCTTCTCGGAGGGCATGGTGTGCGTCCTCCCGGATCGTCCGGCGGTCACGGCCTCGCTCGCGTCGCCTCACACCCCCCTTCAAGGCACCTGAGCCGACTCATAGCGCGCCGCCTGGATCACCGCCGCGAGGGCCTTGGCGCCGGCCCGAGCCCGCGAGGGATGCAACCGCGCGTAGCTGAGCACGAGCCGACGGACCGAGCGCGGCGGGTCCGACAGGAAGCCCTCCACGCTCTCGAACTTCACGCGGGCTCGCCGTGCTGCCTGGCCAAGAGCTTCGCCATCGATCTCCTCCGGCAGTCGCAGGACCAGGTGCATGCCCGCCGAGGCCCCCTCCACCGAGCTGCGCGGAATCTCGGCCGCGAGGCCCGATCGCAGCGCCGCCCGACGGCGTTTGTACTCCGACCGGGCCTTGATCAGGTGCCGCTCGAACGCTCCCGAGACGACGATCCGCGCGAAGGCCAATTGGTTGAGACTCGGCGAGCCGGCGTCCAACGCCCACTTCATGCTCGCTGCCGTCTCGATTAGGTGCTTGGGGACGACCAGCCATCCGAGCCGGAGGCCGGGCGCGAAGGTCTTCGACGCGCTCCCCAGATAAAGAATCTGATCAGGGAACGCCCCCTGGAGGGCCGCCATCGGATCGGCGTCGTATCGGAATTCGGCGTCGTAATCGTCCTCGATCACAAAACGGCCCCGGCGCGACAGCCACACAGCCAGCGTGTCGCGGCGCGCTCTCGTCATGACCGATCCGGTGGGGAACTGGTGCGCCGGCGTCGCCAGCACCGCGTCGGCGTCGCTCGCCAGCAGTCGCTCGGTACGCAGCCCGTCCACATCCGCCTCGATTGACTCGACGCGCAACCCGGCGCGACGGGCGCAGCGTCTCACCTCGTTGGCGCACGGCTCCTCGATCGCGAGGAGTTCAGACCCGTGTTCGACCAGCGTCTGGCAGGCGACGTCCATCGCCTGGACGGTGCCTTGACAGATGATGATCTGTTCGTGGCCGGCGATCACTCCCCGCGTGCGACCGAGGAAGTCCGCGAGCGCGGTGCGCAGCTCGCGCTCTCCTCGCGGATCGCCGTAGTCGAACGCGCTCAGCGGCGCCGTCTGAACGGTGTCGAGCAGGGCACGCTTCCAAGCGCCGCGGGGCAGGAGTGACAGATCGGGGCTGAGCATCGTGAAGTCGGCGCGGATCCTCGTCCTGCGCGGCGGCTCGACGGCGGGAGCCGGTCGCACGGCCGCGACCCGCGGCACCGAGCGAGCCTGTGTCAGCAGGTAGCCCTGGGCGGTGAGCTGAGCGTACGCGGCCGTCACCACGCCGCGAGAGACTCCAAGCTCGCCGGCGAGCGTCCGCGACGCCGGAAGCGTGCTCCCTTCCCTCAATGAGCCGCGCACGATTGCGTCCGAGATCTGGGTCGAGAGCTGATCGACCAACGGCACCGGCCGGCCGCGGTCGAGCGCAACCAACAGCTCAACCGGATGGCTCGGGCTCGTCATTCGCATCAGATCTATCACCTGGACCTCCTCGTTTGCCCCCCACTGGCCCTATCTGTGAGCGCAGTGCGCGACTAAGGTCCGGTCCCGGAGAGTCCATCCAGGAGGGTTTTACCAACGCATGTCCTCGACCACGTCATCGATGGAAGCTCGCCGCGCATGAGCGGCGCCCGATCCACCCCGCCTCCCCCGGCCCGGGTGCGGGCTCTTCGCGACGGCGAGCGCGACGTGAGGACGACCTGCCCCCGCGATTGCTATGACGCCTGCGGCGCGATAGCCCGGGTGGCCGACGGCCGGATCATCCACGTGCGGGGTGATCCGACGCATCCGGTGAGTCGCGGTCGTCTGTGTCGCAAGTGCACGCTCGCCTATAACGGCG
Organism: uncultured Solirubrobacterales bacterium; assembly: GCA_963734775.1. Taxonomy (GTDB): domain Bacteria; phylum Actinomycetota; class Thermoleophilia; order Solirubrobacterales; family Solirubrobacteraceae; genus Palsa-465. The sequence continues at coordinate 140,651 of CAVTJE010000001.1, read as the reverse complement.
TCTTCCTCGATCCGGCGGCGAGGCTGACGGCGCCGCTGATCCGCAGTGGCCCAAAGGGCTCGGGTGAGTTCACGCAGGCCACATGGGAGGACGCGGCCGCCCTGATCGCCGACCGGCTCACGGAGATCGTGCGCCGCGACGGCGGTCGTGCGATCACCTACATGCACTACACCGGCACCTTCTCGCTCCTGGCCTACTTCTTCCCCATGCGACTCATGCGCCGACTCGGCGCTACGGAAGTAGCTCCGGACACGATCTGTAACGACGCCGGCCACACGGCATTGACGTACGTGTATGGGACCTCGCTTGACGGCTTCGACCCGCGCACGGCGCAAGACGCCGGGTGCATCCTCGTCTGGGGCGCGAACCCGTCGGCGTCGGCTCCCCACCAGCACGAGCACTGGCTGGCCGAGGCGCCGGGCCGCGTCATCGTCGTCGATCCGCTTCGCACCCAGACAGCGGCTCAGGCCGATCTGCACCTGCAGCCATTCCCTGGAAGCGATGCCGCGCTCGCGTTCGGCATCGTGCACGTGCTGACCCGGGACGGACTTGTCGACGAGGCGTTTCTGGCCCGCCACGCCCTCGGTTGGGAGGAGCTGCGCCCGATCGCCGAAACGTGCACGCCACAGTGGACGCAGGACCGGACCGGGATTTCCTCAGCCGAGATCGAAAGGGCTGCCCACATCTACGGGGGCGGGCCCTCGTTGCTCTGGATCGGGCAGGGTCTCCAGCGCCAACCGACCGGCGGCAACACCGTCCGGAGCATCGCGACGCTTCCGGCCGTCACGGGCAATCTCGGACGGCGGGGCAGCGGGTTCCTCTACCTGAACGGATTCGCCAGCCGGGGCGTCGATGAGGCCGATCTGAGCGGCGAAAGCGCGTACCCCGACGTGCCCCCGCCAATCTCCCACATGGACCTGGTCGAGCATTTGCAGGACCCGGCCCGGTCGCGTGCGCTGGTGTGCTGGAACGTAAATCCTGCGGCCTCGTGTCCCGATCAGCTCCGCCTTCGTAGGGCGCTTGGACGTGAGGACCTCTTCACGGTCGTCGCCGACATCTTCCCGACGGACACCGTCGACCTCGCGGACGTCGTCGTCCCCGCCGCCAGCTGGCTCGAGTTCGACGATCTCGTCGTCCCCTACTTCCACCGGGCGCTGTCAGCGCAGGCCAAGGCGGCTGAACCGCCTGGCGATGCGGTGCCCAACAGCGAGATCTTCCGGCGCGTGGCCGCTGCCATGGGGTTCGACGATCCGGTCCTCCGCGAGGCTGACGCAGCCCTGATCGAGCGCGTCCTCAAGGCCTCAGGAACAGGACTTGATTTCGCCGGTCTGGTCGCACGCGGGACCGTGTGGACGCCAGCCGATGACGTCCACGTTCAGTTCGCCGAGCGGGTATTCCCGACGCCAAGCGGGCGTGTGGAGCTTGCCTGCGACGCGGCGGCCAGGGCTGGACACGGTCGTCTGCCGCGTCCACACGCCGACCCGCGCCCCGCCGATGGAAAGCTCCGTCTGCTCTCGCCCGCATCTCCGTGGTCGCTCAACGCGAGCTTCGCAAACGACGCCAAGGTGGCACGACGGGCGGGCGAGCTGACGCTGTCAGTCGGCCCCGAGGATGCCGCCAGGCTTGAGCTGGCCGACGGACAGCTCGCCCAAGTGACCAGCGAAGCGGGCAGCCTGCAGGTTCCGGTCCGTATCGACGAGAGTCTGCCTGAGGGAGTCGGTGTCCTGCCCAAGGGCCGCTGGCCCAAGCACGAGCGCCAGGGTGCGAACGTCAACGTCCTCACGGCCGCGCGCCACAGCGACATGGGGGCCAGCACGAGCATCCACGGCCTCGAGGTGCACGTTGTTCCGCTGCCCGATCGATCCACAACCCCGGAGTTGGACCTGGCTAACGAGATGAGGTGAGCATGGACTTAGAGGCGATGCACGGGATGACCCTGCAGGAGATCTATGGGCCACGTCCCGTCGAGTACCTTGGCGTCTGGGAGACGAACGGCTGGTCGCTGCGCGCCTACGGGATTCCGTTCAACCGAGAAGCCGTGAGGCGCGAGCTCGTCACGGCTGCCCGCGAGATCGCCGGCGAGCCGCTCCCACCCATCGATGACCCCCGGTCCAGCGGCGCTGGATTTGCCACCTTGCACGACTCCGAGGACGGCTGCTACGTCCTCGTGGATTGGTGGGTCCAGATCGAGATGCACGAAGCGATTTATTACTCGCCGATCGACCGCCCAGCGGCTCTGACCAGGATGGAGACGCCCGTGGTCGCCTGTGTGTATGAACTGGCCGTGATCGACCACGAGAGAAGGCTCTGGCTCGAACAGGTTCGAGCCAGTCCGGAGATTGTCCGTGAGGGCACCCAACCCGTCGATATCTCCGGCTACCTCGATGCCCCCGAGCTGACCGGAGCGATCTGATGGAGGCGACCACCCGACAGATGAACTGCGCCATGAGCATCGCCGAAGCCGACCTTCCAGAGGTCCCGCTGGATCCGGTGATCCAGAAAGTACTCGACGGAGATCCCAAGATCGGACATCTGATCATCGACAAATCTCCCGACGGGAAGGTCGAGCGCGGGTTGTGGGAGCTCTCGACCGGCACGATCACCGACGAGGAATACGATGAGATGTTCGTGGTCATCAAAGGACGCGCGACCGTGGAGTTCGAAGATGGCCCGACGATCGAGATCGGACCCGGCGACGTCGGTCTCCTCGAGGACGGCGCCAGGACGATCTGGCGCGTTCATGAGACCATCCGCAAGGCATACCAGATCACCTACACGCGACCTCCACGCTGGTAGCTCCCGTGCCTACCCGCATCGTGAAGTCCACGTGCCAACTCGACTGTCCCGACGCGTGCGGGTTGCTCCTCGAGGTCGACGAGGAGAGCGGCCGGGTCGTCTCGCTCAGTGGCAATCCGGACCATCCGTTCACGGGCAGCGGGATCTGCGGCAAGGTCAATCGCTCTGTGGATGGGCTCTACAGTCCCGACCGGCTCGCCCATCCAATGATCCGGGCCGGCCGCAAAGGTGAGGGCCGCTTCAAGCGCGCCTCCTGGGACGATGCCCTCGATCTGATCGCGGAGCGCTTCACCTCAGCGATCCGCGCCCACGGTCCCGAGTCGGTCCTCCCCCTGTACTTCAGCGGAACCATGGGGCACGTGCAGAGCTGGGTGTACGGACCCCGGATGTTCGCCCACCTGGGGGCCTCGCGCCTCGACCCGAACATGTGTGACGGCGCCGCGCAGGCGGCCAACCAATACCTGCTCGGGGGCTCGGTCGGGTTCGACCCCGAGGACATCGTCGAGGCGAGGCTGGTGATCCTGTGGGGCATCAACACGCTCACCGCGAACATGCATCACTGGAGGTTCATCCGCGAGGCGCAACGTCGCGGTGCCCACCTGGTTGCCATCGATCCGATTCGCACCGACACGGCCACGAAGTGCGACCAGCACGTGGCGCCACTCCCCGGCACCGATGGCGCACTCGCGCTCGGGTTGATGCGCACGATCCTCGACGAGGGGGCGGTCGACCACGAATGGCTGATCCGCCATACGGTCGGATGGGAGCAGCTTGGCGAGCGGCTTGAACAATGGCCGGTGGCGCGAGCAGCCGAGATCACCGAACTCGACGAGGGCGTCATTCGCGACCTTGGGCGGCGCATCGCCCAGACCCGTCCCACCGCGCTGCGCGTCGGGCTGGGGCTGCAGCGTACGGGCGGAGGCGGGGCGGCGATCCGAGCGATCATGGCGCTGCCCGCTCTGACCGGCGACTGGCGCCACGTCGGTGGTGGGGCGCTGAACCAGACCATCGGCCACTTCCCCTACGCCTGGCCGAAGTACGTCGAGCCGAGCTGGATGACGGCGCCACCGGCCCGCACCGTCAACATCTCGCGAGTCGGGGAGGCGCTCACCAAGCTCGATGATCCCCCGGTAGTCGCGACGCTCGTGTGGAACTTCAACCCGGTCGCGAGCAATCCGAACCAGAACCGCGTGGTTCAGGGGTTCGCGCGCGAGGACCTGTTCGTCGCGGTGATCGAGCAGCGGCTGACCGACACCACCGACTTCGCCGATGTCGTGCTTCCGGCCGCCTCACACTTCGAGCAGCTGGACATCGTCGACGCCTACGGGCACAACTATCTGGGCTGGAACGCGCCGGCAACGGCTCCGTACGGCGAGAGCCTGCCGAACGCCGAGATCTTGCGCCGCCTGGGGCGTCGCCTCGGCATCACCGATGAGCGCGTCCTGTGCAGCGAGCTCGAGCTCATCGAGGAGTTCCTCGACGCGCCGGCCTGTCGCGAGCGCGGGATCACGAGTGAGTACCTACGAGAGCACGGATTCATCCGGGCCTCCGATTTCGACGTCGGGACCGCACCCTTCGCCGAGGGCGGATTCCCCACGCCGTCGGGCAAGATCGAGCTGTGGTCGCAGGCCGCCAAGGAGGACGGGCATGACCCCCTGGTTGGCTACATCCCCCCGCGCGAGGTGTCCGATCGCGAACTGGCCAAGCGCTTTCCGTTCGTCCTGATCACGCCGGCGACACGGTTCTTCCTCAACTCGACGTTCGCGTCGTTGAACTGGCACCGCAACAAGACCGGCGCGATCAGAGTGCTGCTCCACCCCGACGATGCAGCGCCGCGCGGCATCGTCACCGGTAATCAGGTTCGAGTTTTCAACGATCGAGGGACCTTCATCGGCGAGGCCTACGTGAGCGACGCTGCCCGCACCGGCGTGGCGATGGCACCGAAGCAGTACTGGCGCCGCTTCTCCCCGGGACAGGCGACGCCGAACGTGACAACACCCGAGGTCGATGCCGACATGGCCGGTGCGCCGACCTTCCACGACAACCGCGTCGAGATTGTCGCGCTCGGCGCCTGAAAGATGGAGCTGCGGCGGTTCGGACGCACCGGATGGGAGGTGCCTATTGTCGGGCTCGGTACCTGGCAGGCGTTCGACCTGGCACCAGGCGACGAACCCGTCGCCCGCGACGTCGTGGGTACGGTCTGGCAGGACGGGACGCGGTTCTTTGATTCCTCGCCCATGTACGGACGGTCCGAGGGCGTGCTCGGCAGGGCACTCGGCGATCTCCGTCAGGGCGCGCTCATCGCGACGAAGATCTGGACGGATTCGTTGGGCGACGGCCGAAAGCAGTTCGAGAACCAACTCGACTTCTTCGGCGGCCACATCGACCTGGAACAGGTGCACAACCTCGTGAGTTGGCGCGGACATCTCGACTGGCTCGAGGAGGAGCGGGACGCCGGACGAATCGGTTTCCTCGGCGCGACGCACTACTCGGCGAGCGCGTTCGACGAGCTGGAGACGGTCATGCGCACGGGGCGTATCGACGCCATTCAGATTCCCTACAACCCGGTCGAGCGCGAGGCCGAGCGACGCATCCTGCCGCTCGCCGCCGAGCTCGACCTCGGGGTAATCGCCATGCGCCCGCTTGGCGGCGGCGCGCTGGCCCGCCGGCTGGACCCGAGCGAGCTGATCAAGTGGACGCTGGCCGACGAGCGGATCCACGTGGCGATTCCGGCGACATCGAGCGTGCCGCACGCCCAGGTCAACACCCGGGCCGGATCCGCTCCCTGGCCGTCGCCCGAACAACGCCAGGCGCTGATTAGCCAGGCGCGACGCTGACCCCGCGCCCGGAGACCAAGATCACGATCTGGTGATCCGCTAGCTTCAGAGTGCGTGGGTGAGATGACACCGACGATCTATGAGTGGGCCGGGGGCCGCGAGTCGTTCGCACGGTGGCTCAACCGGTTCTACGACCTCGTCGAGCTCGAGGCCCCCGACATCGCGGTTCTGTTCGGCGGAAAGGTCAGCCAGGAGCATCGGGTCCACGTGACCGACTGGTGGGCGGAGGTGATGGGCGGACCCGCGGTCTACTCCGAGCAACGCGGGGGCTACGAGAACATGCTCGCTCGCCACCACAACCTTGCCATCACTCCCGAGCAGCGGCTGGAGTTCGTGACGCTGCTCGGCCGTGCTGCCGATGATGTGGGCCTGCCCTCCGATCCGGAGTTCCGGGCCGCCATCATGGGCTACGCGGAGTGGGGAACGCGCCTGGCGATGCACAATTCGCAGCCCGGGGCGCAGACGGTCGCGCATGCACCGGTCCCGCACTGGGGGTGGGGAGTCGCGCCTCCCTACCAGCCCGACTAGCCGACGGGCTGCCGAACGATCAGCGCTTCCTGCGCGCCCACTGACCGACCATCAGCCACGTGAGCGGGAGCGGTGCACCTTCACGATCGGCTTCGCTCAGGAGGCGACGCTCGAGCGTGTCGACGTCGACCTCGGCTTCGGTCGCGATCTCGTGCTCGATCAGCTTCGGCAAGATGCTGCGCGCGAGCAGCGCCCAACGCCTGGCCGCTGCCTCACGCTGGCCCATCTGCATGCCGATCTCAGCGATCGGGCTTCTCACCGGCTCGAGGCCGGCCGCGAGCATGTGCGAATACAGCTCGAGCCCGATGTTCAGATTGGCGCCGCTGCGTTCAAAGCCCCTGGCGATCAGCTCGAGGGTCGACCAGAGCACCGGTTGCCTGGCCGCCGACACGCCGTGCACACGGCCCACCCATTCGTGAAAGGCAGCTATCCCGCCCGGGCGCAGCAGGCCGGCCAGGTGGCGCAGCACGGCGATCGGCTGTTCGGCGTACATCAGCACGAAGCGCCCAACGGCGGCGTCGAAGCGACGATCGAACTCGACTGAACCGATGTCGCCGGCACGGAACTCGACCGTCGCGAGGCCCCGCTCGGCCCGGCGCCGATCGGCGTGGGCAAGTGCGGCTCGATCGATGTCGACGCCGACCACCGAGCCGCCTGCCCCGACCAACTCGCTGACCAGGAACGACATGTCGCCCACGCCGCAGCCGACATCGAGCACATTCATCCCCGCCTCGAGGCCGGCCGCCGTGAGCATCCGACGCGTCATCGGGCGTATCAATTCGGCCTGCTGGATCAGCCGGCCGTACTCGCGTTCGGTCCGACCCAGCGCATATTCGGTATCGGTCATCGCCTCGGGCCCTCGGCCGCGCATCGTAGCCCGCGTACGGCTGGCGCTGGGCTAGGCGCGCAGGTCGCGGCGTTGGATCGCGATCATCGCGACCGCCGTCATCAGCAGCGCTGAACAGGGCCAGGACGATCGACGTCGGCGATGCCGACGCCGTGCGTGAGCGGATCGTGGCCGGCGTAGTAGTAGAAGAGCGAGAAGTACTTCAGCCAGCCCGAGCCCGCTCACCAGCGGGGCGAAGCCGTAGATCAGCCAGCCGGCGATGGCCACGGCCGCGGCAGCTCCGGTGGTGAGTGTCCGCCGGCCGGTGCCCGCGCCCAGCGCCAGGGCGAGGGCTCCGGTGGCGAACCCGAAGAACGCCAGGTGCAACGCAAACGCCGCCATGTGGCCGACGCTGATGCCGCCGCCACCGAGCGCCACGCCGCACATCATGCCCACCCAGGCGGCGACCGCGATGGTCGATGCACGATCACGGCTATCGCGGTTGCCTTGGCGGCGATCAGGCGCGAGCGAGTGATCGGGTGGGCGAGCACCAGCGCGAGGATCCGGTCCTCCTCCTCTCCGGCGGTCGTGGCGGCGGCGGCCGTGATCGCCAGCGCACCGATCACCAACGGACCGTAGACGGAGCCGATCTCGCTGCGAAACCAGCCGGTGATCGTGCCGTAGTCGGCGCCGCCCAGCAGCTGCGCGACTCCCTTGGGGATGTTGAGCTTCCCGATCGTGTGCCCGACGGCCGGAAACAGCGCCCCGACCGCGAGCAACACTGCCACCAGTCCGAGCGCACCGGAGGCGGTCGATACCAGGCGCAGGCGAAGCGCCATCCTCGCCGGCGACCAGCTCATCCAGGTGGCTCCGCTCGGTAGTAGCGCAGGAAGATGTCCTCGAGGTCGTCGTCGTGCGGCCGTATCGCCAGCACCTCGTGCGCCGCCGCGGCCTTGACCACCGCGTCGGCCGAGCCCTCGAACGACACGGTGACGCGTTCGCCCGTCGCTGCTCACATCGGTTACGCCCGGCAGGCCCCGGAACTCATCGGCGGATCGACGGGGCCGCTGAACTCGATCTCCAGCCGCTGCACGGCGACCTGGCGGAGGTTCTCCAACGAGTCGACGACCACCAGCCGACCCTGGCGCAGGATCGCCAGGCGGTGCGTGACGCGTTCGACCTCCGACAGCGTGTGTGAGGAGAGGAACACGGTGCGGCCCTGAGCGCTCACCTCGCCCAGCAGCGCGTGGAAGCTCTGCTGCACCAGCGGATCGAGACCCGCGATGGGCTCGTCGAGGATCAACAGCTCGGGCTCGTGCATGAACGCCTGGATCAGGCCGAGCTTCTGCCGGTTGCCGCTCGAGAGCTCGATGCACGGGTCGATCCAGATCGGCGTCGAACCGCTCAACCAGCGAGTCTCGGAGCTCGCGGGTCGACCCCGCCCCGGAGCTCAGCGAGGTAGTCGAGCATGACCCGTCCGGTCGCCTTCGGATACAGAGCCAGATCGCCCGGCAGAAATCCGACGCGACGGCGGATGGCCAGGCTGTCGGTGATCGTGTCCAGCCCGAGAATCTGGGCCGAACCCGAGCTCGGCTTGATCAGGTCGAGCAGCAGCCGCATCGTCGTCGACTTGCCGGCGCCGTTGGGACCGAGGAAGCCGAACACCTCGCCCTGCTCGACCTCCAGATCGAGTCCGAACAGCCCGTGGCCCGAGCCGTAATCCTTAGACAGGCCGCTGCGTGGCGATCACCGGCGGGACGTTCATCCGAACGTTGCAAACCGCCTCAGCTGATCGGCTCGGCCCGCATGACCGTGGTCGCGGCGATCGCCGCCGCGCGAAGTTCGGAGAGCGCCGCGCGCCGCGGATCGGCCTGGAAGTTCGCCAGCGCTCCCTCCGACTCGAACTCGAGCACCTGCACCTCGGCGAATTACGGCCTCGATCGCCCGCAGGCGCGCGATCACGCGACCGCCGTGGTCGGCCAGCAAGTCGAGCACCTCGTCCTCGTAGCGTTCGAGCGATTCCTCCTGGCCCTCGTGGGCGAAGAGCAGGACGCAGAGCGTGATCGCCACGCCCTGAACATAGCTTCTCGCCCCTATGACCGCCGTTCTAAAGACCGATCACGTAGCGAATGAAGCCGCTGTTGGCGGCGACCTTGTCGTACAGCCGCCGAGCGGTCGCGTTCGACTCGTGCGTGAGCCAGTACACGCGGCTGCAGCCACGCTCGCGCGCGATCTCCACCACGGCGGCGATGAGCGCCCGGCCCGACTCCCTGACCGCGCACCTCGGGGGCCGTGAAGAGATCCTGGAGGTAGCACACATCGGCCGCCGTCGTGCTTGCGTGCACGAGGAAGTGGGTGATCCCGACCAGGCGCCCGTCGACCCTGGCTCCCAACGCATGCATGACGCTGTCGTCCTGAAACGCCGCCCAGGCCCGGTCGTAGCCGGCCGGGTCCAAGCTCATCTCATAGAAGTCCAGGTAGCCGCGAAACAGCACCTCCCACTCGGGACGGTCCTGGGCTGTGAGCTTGGAGACACTGACGTGTGTCATCGGCCGCGCTTAGTCAATCACGTGGGTGGCCAGTGACCTCGGCCGGTGCGCGCTGGCGCGCGACCTGTGATGCTGAGTAGGCGCTCCTCCCCCGAAACTCAAGCCGCTCTTTGAGCAACCGATTACGAGTCTCGATGTCGGACACCGAGAGGCCGTCGATCATGTTTTTACAGGTCATATATCTCCAACGACCTCGGGATTGACGACGACATCGCGAGAGTTGCCGTAGTCACGTCAACCGAGAGTTGCCGTAGTCACGTGAACCACTTGGCTTCAACTATCCCTAGCGTCAACGGGCGATCGCAGCGACCGGCGATCCGCCTGCCCATAACCCGGACTCATGACGCCTCGTGGCGCATAACCGACTTCGTGGCCGAAATGGCATCCGGTTACTGCAAAAGCAATCCACCACAACGCTCGATCGCCTCGCCCTGGGCGCACGGCGACCTGAGATATGATATAGTGAATTAGCGGATTAGCACTTCCAGGCAATCTTGTCCCGCTCAATGACCAGAAGCTGATGCTGGCACACAGGCGCTGGAGGACCTCGTGACAAATCTGCCTAGGCCCAGTTCAATCGACGGCGAGGCTCCGTCGTCTGGGGTTCCGGTCATCGACTTGCAGCCCTGGTTCGATGGCTCTGATGCGGACCGGCGGCGCGTTGCGACCGCGGTCGACGCAGCACTTCGGGAGATCGGGTTCCTACTGATCATCAATCACGGCGTTTCGGTGGAATTGCGCAATCAGCTCCGCGCCGCCGCGCGGAGGTTCTTCACTCTGACGCCTGAAGTCAAGGCTCGTTACCGGGCAAAGATCGGCAGTGCATCGTGGGTGGCGCGCGGATGGCTCCCGCCAAATTCCGAGACGATCGCCAACTCGGACGAAGGCGTGAGCGCGCCACCGGACCTTAAGGAGTCGTTCACTCATGCGTGCGAGGAGCGGACTGGCGACGCTGTGCTCGACGAGGAGTGGTTTACGGACAACGTATGGCCCACCGAGGTACCCGAGTACGAGCGCGTTGCTCGCGAGTATGTCGTCAAGACCCGCGCGCTAGCTGACGAGCTGCTGACGATCGCGGCACTGGGCCTTGGTCTTTCTCGCGACTACTTCCTCTCGCAGGCATCGAAACCGACATGGTCCTTCATCGTGCATTGGTATCCGTCGCTGCGTCAGGTCGGCGAGCCTTTGCCAGGGCAGCGGCGTGTCGGGTCCCATACTGACTTCGGAACGTTCACCATCCTCGACCGCCAGCCAGGCACCGGCGGCCTTCAGGTTCTCGGAAAGGATGGACGCTGGGCAGACGCGCCGTGGGTCACCGATTCCCTAACGGTCAACGTTGGGGACATGATGGCCCGTTGGACCGGTGACCGTTGGGTATCTAACCGACATCGAGTTCTTGCACCGGCCGCGTCAGCACCGGACGAAGACCTCATGTCGCTGGTGTATTTCCATGAAGCCGACCCCGGCGCCGAACTCCGCAGCGTTCCGCCTCCCGTCGGTCAGGTCGAGCACGCTCCCGTCACAGCCGGGCATTACCTTCGCGGCAAACTTGCCGCAATCGCGACGGCGGATGCCGACTGAGGGGAATCGTGTTCCGTCGACGTCGCGCACGACGTCGAAGTCGGCGAGCGCCATCGGCCCGCGACCTCCCGCAGCGCGGAGTTCCCAGCGGCGCTAGCCCACGTATGCCTAGCGCGGTCCGTGCCGCAGCAAGTGCGTCCTCGTCTACATCAACCGCGGTGCGTCCCATCTGCATCGCTCTATGCAATCTGCGAGCTCAGCTGCCATGCAGAAGGTCGAGGGTTCGAATCCCTTCAGCCGCTTCCTGGGAAAGTCCTGGAAATCAGCGGGTTTAGGACGGCCACCGGGATCAGATTTTAGGACAGCGGGAGCGGCAACCAACCGGGCAACCGGACATGTCTTGGGGCGGCTGCAAACGCATGACATGGCGGGCCGTTTGACAGGCGACGGCGGCGAGCGTCGCCGAAGTCGTGAGCAGGCGAGGAGTTCCAGAGTTCAGAGATCACGCAGAAAGTGCTTACGGCGGGATCCGGCCACTCGTGCTTTGGGAGTGCAGAATGTTTGAGTCCCGGTGTGTTTTCAGCAAGCGAACGCGTCGTTCGTTGCAATCTGAGATATGATACGCGAAAGATGAGAAGGGTGCTCCGGCCAGGGACACGCTGGGTCCCTGGATCAGCGACGTTTGAGCCTGGTGCCCTACTGACCAAGGAGAACGCGCCGTGATGCTGAGACTGACTAGCCCGGTAAATGCGGTGCGGCGGCTGGCACTGCTGATCGTTGTGGTCGCGTCGATTGTCGGCCTGGCCGCGTGCGGCGGCAGCAGCGGCGGCGGCAGCAGCTCGACCTCGAGCAGCAGCGGCGGCGGCGCATCGAGCAACGCCACGACGAACGTGACCAATGCCGGGCTCGCGATCGGTCACGCCGGGGGCACGGTGCAGATCGCCGACAGCAGCTTCGCCCTCACGTGTAGCTTCGACCCCACCTGCGAGTACGCCTACCAGCCGTGGGTGCTCTACAGCATCATGCTGCGCACCCTCGTGTCCTACCGGCACATCCCGGGCGTGGCCGGAACGCAGGTCGTGCCCGACCTGGCCACGTCGGTGCCCACGCCGACCGACAAGGGCCTCACCTATACGTTCCACCTGCGCTCGGGCGTGAAGTTCGCCCCGCCCGTCAACCGGGCCGTCACCTCGCACGACATCGCCTACGCGTTCGAGCGGATGGCCAGCGCCAACCAGGGCGCGCAGTATGCGTTCTACTACACGGTGATCAAGGGCTTTGCCGTCCACCCGGGGCCGCCGAAGCCGATCTCGGGTATCAGCACCCCCAACAACAGCACGATCGTCTTCCACCTCAGCGCGCCGACGGGCGACTTCCTCCCGCGGCTCACCTTGCCCTCCGCGGCTCCCATCCCGAGCGAGGTGGCCAAGTGCTTCACGAGCTCCGGCCAGTACGGCCGCTATGTGATCTCGTCAGGCCCGTACATGCTCCAGGGCAGCGGCAGCCTCAACATCAAGAGCTGCAAGACGATGAACCCAATCTCGGGCGCCGATCCCAGCTCGCAGTTCACGCTGGTGCGGAACCCGAACTACAACGCTTCGACCGACAACCCGCAGGTGCGCCAGAACCTGATCAACGGCGTCCAGTGGACCCTCGACCCGAACGTCCAGGACATCTACAACCGCATCAAGTCAGGCGCGGTCGACTGGACCATGACGCCGCCGCCCGCCGCCACGGTCCAGCAGTACGAAACGACGTCGGACCTCAAGAACCTGCTGAAGTCAAATCCGGCCAACGGCACCTGGATCTTCGCGATGAATATGACTCAGCCGCCGTTCGACGACGCGCACGTCCGTAAGGCGATCAACTGGGTCATGAATAAGGAGCAGCTGATCCTGGCTGCCGGCGGCTCTATCTTGCATCCGATCGCCCAGCACGACATCCCCGACGTCCTGGTGGCCAACAAACTCGCCTCCTACGCCCCGTTCGCCACGCAGGGCGACACAGGGAACCTGCAGAAGGCCGAGGCCGAGATGCGCCAGTCGAAATACGACCCGAATCACGACGGCAAATGCGACGTGACGACGGCGTGCACGAACGTGCTCGTGGCCATTCCGAACTTTGCGCCGGGGAGCAACATGCAGGCGGCTTTGATCCAGTCGATGAGCCAGATCGGGATCAAGGTCGTGATTCGCGAGTTCGGTAATCCGTACGCGATTTTCGGCGATGTGTCCAAGAACATCCCCGCCAACACCGGGCAGCCGCTGTCGGCCGACTATCCGGATCCGATGGGCTGGTACGGCGCGCTCGAGGGAAGCAGCATCGCGGCCCAGGGCAACTTCAACTGGTCGCTGCTCGGCCTGACGCCGTCGCAGGCAAAGCAATTAGGAATCAAGGGCAACGTGATGAACGTTCCCTCCCTGGATTCGGCCATCAACGCGTGCAACGGCGAGTCCGGCTCGGCACGGTCGACCTGCTTCGCCAACGTCGACAAGCAGATGACGGCCACGATCGCGTCATGGGTGCCGCTGTTCAAGAACGTCACCGTGACGGCAATCTCCCCGCAGGTCACGTCGTTCGAGTTCGATCAGGCACAGGGGTTCCCGGCGCTAGCGCACGTGGCGATGAGCTCGAAGTAGTGTCAGGCTCTGAGGGCTGTGGTGGCACGATCTCAGCGGTGTCGAGCGATCGGACCGAGGAGAGTTAGGGTGTGGAGGTAGCGGAGGCCAGCCTCGGGCATGGCGCTGTAGCGGACGCGCCGCCGCTGCGTCGACGCGATAGCGCGTGGGGTCGCTTCCGCAAGGACCGCGCCGCGCTTGGCCGGCGCGGCGATCGTGGGCTTCATCGTCCTGTGCGCGGTATTCGCCGGCGTTGTGTCCCACATCGTCGGTCATAGCCCCAACGAGGTCTTTGGCGCCCGGACGCTGAACGGCTTCGGGCTCCCGGACGGACCGAGTGCCTCGTTCCCGTTCGGAGCCGACCGCGAGGGAAGGGACCTGCTCATTCGCGTCCTCTACGGCGCGCGGACGGCGCTCCTGATCGGGGTGCTCGGCACCGCACTCGCTCTGGCCATCGGGGTCACGGTCGGCGTGATCGGCGGCTACTTCGGTGGGGTCAGCGACACGATCGTCGCTCGCTGCACCGACATCGTCCTCGCCCTTCCCCTGATCCTGATCGCGATCGGCCTCGACGCGTCCTGCGGTTCGACCGCGACCGGCTGCCTCGGGGGAGCTCTGAAACCGGGGACCAGCTTGGTCATCATCGTCGTGACGCTGTTCTCGTGGCCGTACATCGCCCGCGTCATCCGCGGCAACGTTCTGTCCCTGCGCGAGGAGGAGTTCGTCGAGGCGGCGCGGGCCGCCGGGGGCGGGCATCTCCGCATCATCACGACGGAGATCCTGCCCAACCTCGCGGGCCCGATCATCGTCCTGGCCACCCTCCAGATACCCAGCAACATCCTCTTCGAGGCTGTCCTCTCGTTCCTCGGCGTTGGCGTTCCCGACACGACCCCATCGTGGGGCGCGATGCTGCGCGACGCGGGCAGCGAATTCACCGTCGCCTGGTGGCTCATGGTGTTTCCCGGCCTGGCGCTGGCCACGACCACCCTGGGCTTCTACCTGCTCGGCGACGGCCTCCGGGACGCCCTCGACGCGCGATCGGGGCTCCGATGATCTCGTACATCATCCGCCGCGTGGCCTGGGCGATCCTCGTCGTGCTCGTCGTCACGATGATCACCTTCGCCATCTTCTACCTGCTGCCGTCTGGTGACCCGGCGGCCCGTTTCGCCGGACGCGAGGCCACGCCGGCTACCGTCCACGCGGTCAGACGCCAGCTGGGGCTCAACCACCCCTGGTACGTGCAATACGGGCTGTTCACCAAGCATCTGGTGCTCGGCGACCAGTACGGATGGCCCGGGCTCGGGTTCTCCTTCGACAGCCGCGAGTCGATCCTGCAGGAGATGGAGAAACGGGCGCCGCGGACCCTGTCGGTGGCGATCGGGGCGATCGTGCTGTGGCTCGCTGCTCGGAGTGTCGATCGGCACCCTGTCGGTCGTACGGAGGCGAACTATCTGGGAGAAGGCCGGGACCGGCTTCGCGCTGCTCGGCGTGTCGGTCCCCGTGTTCTGGCTCGGCCTGCTGTCCCTGTACCTGTTCTGGCAGACCCTGCACGTCTTACCCGGCACGGGCTACGTGTCCTTCACGAGCAGTCCCTCGGGTTGGTTCTTGCACCTGCTCCAGCCCTGGGTCGTCCTCTCGCTCATGTACGCGGCGTGGTACGCGCGGATGACGAGAAGCGCGCTCACCGAGACCCTCCAGCAGGACTACATCCGCACCGCCCGCGGCAACGGACTCAGCGAGACGGTCGTGGTCGTCAAGTACGGCCTTCGGGCCGCGATCGCACCCCTGGTCACGATGCTGGGCATGGACGTGGCTCTGCTCGTCGGCGGGACCGTCGTCGTCGAGACCGTGTTCAACATTCAGGGTATCGGCCTCTGGGTTGTCCAGTCCGTGGTCAACGAGGACTTCCCGGTCGTTGTGGCCGTCGTCGTCGTTGGAGCACTGGCCGTGGTGTTCTTCAATCTCATGGTCGATATCGCCTACGCGTTCCTGGACCCGCGGGTGCGGCTTGCCTGAGCCCGTCCTCTCGCCCGACGATGCCGCCCGGCGTGGCGAGGCAAGTCACCTGCTCGAGATCCGCAATCTCGCCGTCGAGCTCGACTCGCCCGAAGGGCCCGTCCACGCCGTCAGCGACGTCTCGTTCTCGATCGATCCCGGCGAACTGGTCGGCCTGGTCGGAGAGTCGGGCTCGGGCAAGACCGTGACCAGCCTGGCCATCATGGGTCTGCTCGACCCGGAGCGATCCCGGCTGCGAGGAGAGATCAGTCTTCAGGGACGCAACCTGCTCGCGCTCTCGGGTCGCGAGTACAGAGACGTGCGCCGCAACAAGGTGGCGATGATCTACCAGGATCCGTTCGCCAGCCTGCACCCGATGTATCGCGTCGGCAGGCAGATCGGCGATGCGGTGAAGGTGCACAGCGGTGTGGGTAGGCGGCAGGCGTTCCACAAGGCCGTCGAGCTCCTCGACCGCGTCGGGGTGCCGAAGGCCGCCGAGCGGGCCCGCGACTATCCCCATCAGTTCTCGGGCGGGATGCGCCAGCGGGCCATGATCGCGATGGCTCTGGCCCACGAACCCATCCTGCTGATCGCCGACGAGCCGACGACCGCGCTCGACGTCACCGTGCAGGCCAAGATCCTCGATCTGCTCGACGAGCTCCGGCGCGAGTTCAACATGGGTCTGCTCTTCGTCACCCATGACCTGGCCGTGGTCGAGGAGGTCGCCGACTCGGTGCTTGTCATGTACGCCGGCGAGGTCATGGAGTACGGATCCAAGGCGGGCGTCCTCGGCCGCCCGCAGCACCCGTACACGTGGGGCCTGCTGGACGCGCTGCCAACGGTCGACCGCAAGATGTCGGCCCTGCTCCCGATCCCAGGTTCGCCACCATCCCTGCTCAGTCCGCCGCGTGGATGCCCGTTTCAGCCGCGTTGCGCGTACGCGATGCCGCGGTGCAGCGAGGACAGGCCCGAGCTGCTGACCGGCCCACGCGGGCACGCCGTCGCGTGCCATTTGGATGAGGCCGAGAAGGATCGGGCCCGCCGCGAGCGCCGAGCCCGAGCCGAGAGCCGCGCATGAGCACCGACCGTGGCCAGCCGCTGCTCGAGGTAAGCCATCTGGTCAAGAACTTCCAACCCACCCATCGGGGGCTGGGGCGAGGGCGCGATCCCGTCCGCGCCGTCCAGGACGTGTCACTCAGCGTCTGGCCTGGCGAGACGCTTGGCATCGTGGGCGAATCGGGATGCGGCAAGTCGACGACGGCGCGGCTCATGATCAGGCTGATCGACCCCACCTCGGGACGCATCGCCTTCAAGGGCCGGGACATCACCGGGCTCTCGCCAACGAGATCTCCGTCCGCTCAGACGTGAGATGCAGCTGATCTTCCAGAACCCCTATTCGTGTCTGAACCCTCGCAAGACCGTGGGTCAGAGCATCGCCGCGCCGATGAAGATCCACGGGGTGCGGGGAGATATCGACGACGAGGTGCGCGAGTTGCTCGAGCGCGTCGGGCTGAGCCCCGACTACCAGGACCGCTACCCATTCGAGTTCTCCGGTGGCCAGCGTCAGCGAATCGGGATCGCCCGAGCGCTCAGCCTGCGACCGAGCCTGATCGTCTGCGACGAGCCCGTCTCGGCCCTCGACGTCTCGATCCAGGCGCAGATCCTCAGTTTGCTGGGCAACCTGCAGGAGGATCTTGGCGTCGCCTATGTCTTCATCTCCCACGACCTGGCAGTCATTCGTCAAATCTGTGACCGCGTTGCGGTGATGTATGCCGGCCGGGTCGTCGAGGAGGGAGACGTCGAGACGATCTTCGCCTCGCCCCAGCATCCGTACACCCTGGAGTTGCTGGCCGCGGTCCCCGGGGCTCGGCGCGTTCGCTCAGCAGCGACTACCCAGTCGGCTGATCTCCCGCCGGCGGCCGGCCCGGGAGGGTGCGTCTACCAGGACCGCTGTCCGCGCCGACAGGAGAGGTGCGCGACTGAGGCTCCCGAACTGTCGCGCGCCGAGGGGCAGACCTCGTCAGTCGCGTGCCATTTCCCGGTCGAGCACGGAACCGCCGGCGACCTCAGCGACTGAGATGGGCGCTGCCGGCGGCCGGGCATGCGGCGCCGGGCAACCCTCGAGATCCCCGCCGAAGCCGACCGCGGCCGCCACCGCCTCCGTGCAAATCGTCCCCTGGCAGGCCCCCATCCCACAGCGAAGCTCGGCCCTGACAGCGCGCAGGTCGTGGGCGGGGACCGGAAGCCGGCCCGCGCGTCTGATCTCCGCGAGCGTGACGTGCTCGCAGCGGCAGATCGTCGTCCCCGGATCGGCGGCGGACAGCGCCGGGACTGGCGGGTAGGCCATCTCGACCCGCCGGGCGAACCGCGCGTGCCGGTCCCGGACCTCGTGCAGATGACGGTAACGCTGCATGTCGGTCGCGCCGGGCTTGCCGAGGTGCGATGCGGCGGCGAGACCGGCCAGGCGTCCTTCAGCCGCGGCGAGTGGGGCACCGCCCACCCCGGTCGCCTCCCCGGCGGCAAACACGCCAGGTCGGCTGGTCTCGAGCGCGCGGTTCACGCGCACTCCGGTCGAGGTCACGGCGAGGCCGAGCAGGCGCGCCAGCTCGAGCCGCGGGCGGAAGCCGTAGCCGACGCAGAGCACGTCGGCCGGGATCTGTGTCCCGTCGCTCAGCCTGACGCTGCCCTCCTCGGCGCCGCGCACCGAGACGCCGAACCTGAGCTCGACGCCGCGCAGCGCGCGCGCGAACCCGATCGCCTCGCGACGGCGCTCGGGGTTGCGTGCGAGGCCGCGCAGCAGCCCGGCCAGCTCGTATCTGGTGCGGGCCTCGACGACGGCGCGCACGTCGGCACCCGCGCGGCGCAGATCGGCGGCCACGGCGAGCAGGAACGGACCTGAACCCGCGAGCACCACGGCGCCGTTGGGTACGACGCGCGCGACCTTGAGCAGCCGCTGCAGTCCGCCCGGGGCGACGACACCGGGCTGATCCCAGCCGGGAAACGGCACCACGCGCTCGGTGGCACCGGTGGCCAGGACGATCGAGCCGGGGCGGACGAGCGAGGACCGGCCATCGCCGACGACCGCCACGCTGTCGCCGAACGCTCCCCAAACCGCGGTGCGGAGCCGGACGTCGAGCAGCTCGCGCCGGGCGCCGGTGAGGAGCGCCGGGGGCAACCCCTCATCCCAGGTGCTTCCGGGCGGGCGCGCGTAGAACTGCCCCCCCGCGCTCTCGCCGACATCGAAGACAAGGGTCCGGACCCCGGCACGGGTGGCCTCGCTTGCGGCGCTGAGGCCAGCCGGACCGGCGCCGATGACGAGAAGTTCAGGCTCTAGGTCCACGACCGGTCTCGATGATCATCCCGTCGTGTGTCCGCTCGACGCAGGCGCGCCGGTCGGCCCGGCCATCGATCGTCACCAGGCAGCAGAAGCACGCGCCCATTCCGCACTGGAACGGCATCCAGCCTCCGGCTGCGAGCACGGTCGCGGCGACGGTCTCGCCGGCGCGGGCCTCGACCGGTTCACCGTCGAGCACGACGCGGCAATCGGTCGGTGCGAGCCGACGCACGGCGGGCTTGGGCGACTGCGTGGTCCTCACGCCGCCCTCGCGACGCTGCGCAACGGCTCGTAGCGGGACAGGTCGTAGCCGCAGTCCACGCCCTCGATCAGCGAGGCGAGCGCGCGCGAGACCATCGGCGCGTTGAGGAAACCGACGCCGTTGTCCCCCGCCGCGATGAACAGGCCGTCGTGTGGGCCGATCGGGCCGATCAGGAACCGGTGATCCGGGGTCCACACCTCGCTCGCCGCCCACGCACGCAGCAGCCGGGCCTCGGCCAGATCGGGAAACAGGTCGACCAGCTTGCGCGCCGAAGTGACAAGGAAGTCGTGGTCGACGTGGTTGGCCAGTCGTCCGTCTGCGAGCCGAGGGTCCGCGGTCTCGGCGACCGTGTTGAACATCACCTGGCCATGGCGGGTCTGGTGAAGCTGGGTGTAGCCGGTCGAGATCCCCACCGAAATGCTGGCGATCACCGGATCGATCAGCTTGGTCACCGTCCCTGTGACGCAGCACTGCGCCCGCTTGGGACGCAGCACCGCCTCGAGACGGGGCTCGTGGTCGGCCACCACGGGGCCACTCCACGGGCCGCATGCAACGACCACGGCATCGACCTCGTGCCGTTCGGCCGCCGTGACCACGGTCCACGAGCCGCGTTCGTGAATCAACTCCTGCACCGAGGCGCCGGTCCTGATCCTGGCGCCTCGACGGGCGGCGCTGTGGACGAGGGCGCGGCAGGCCAGCAGCGCGTTGATCTTCGCGTCGCCCGGCGCCCACGTGGCGCCGGCAACGCGCGACCCGCCGAGGGCCGGCACAATCTCCCGCGCTCGCTCGGCCGTGATCAACTCGCTGTCCAACCCGTGCTCGCGCTCGGCCTCGACGATCGACTGCGCCGCGGCAACCGCCTGTTCGGCCTGCTCGGGCGTGCCGCCCTCGATCAGGGAAAGCTGGCCACAGACCTCGTGCTCGACGTCGATGTCCAACTCATCCCGGAACTGGCGGGCCAGCGCCCGCCAGCGGTCGGTCGACTCGATGACGAACGGCACGTCCGCCGGGTCGCCGGTGTGGTGACGGGTCAGGGCCGCGAGGCTCCCGCCCGTCACGCCGGCGGCGATCGTGTCGGCCTCGAGCAGCGTCACGTGATGGCCCGTCCGCGTCAGCTCCAGCGCGCTGGCTGCGCCGACCACGCCGCCTCCGACGACCGCTATCCGCTCAGGCAACCGCCTCTCCCCAAGGTCCGGCGTCGATGCTCACCCGGGCGTCGGCGCGAGGGTCACCGGCCGCCCGAGCCGCTCGACGCGCGCGTTCGACGTCCTCCGGGCGAGGCTGGCCCAGCGGCCGTGCCGGATCGAACAGCATCCCCAGCTCCCCCATCTGAGCTCGCTGAACCACCGGGTCCAGACTTGGGACGGCGCGGCACACCGCAGCGACGGCCTGGTCGGGTTGATCGAGGGCCAGCCGCCAGCCGGCGACGGCGGCGTGGACGAAGTCGGCCACCCGTGAGCGATCGGCCTCGAGCACGTCGCGGCGAACCGCGAGGCCATCCTTGGCGGCGTCCACGTTCCAATCGGTTGGATCATGGACGACGAGCCGGTCGTGACCGCCGGCTGCGGACACGATGGCGGGGAGCTCGTTGTACGTGGTGGCCTGGACGAAATCGACCTCACGGGATACCAGAGCGCCGGCCTCGTCGCCCACCCCGACGAAGTCGACATCCGAAAGGTCCACGCCGGCCTTTCGCAGCATGGCGCGAAGCTCGAGGTCCTCCCCGCTCCAGACCCCGACGCGGAGCTGGGGTCGGGGCTCGAGCCGATCGCCGACCCGCTCGCGCAGGCCGACGAGGCGAACCGGGCTGCGGGCCATGAACAGCGCGACCAGGACCAGCTCGGGCTCGCCTTCGGGAACCCCGAGCAGGTGAGACGGCGCGACGACGCCATATTCGGCGCAACCCTCGAGCAGCTCGCGGATCGGCGAGCGGTCCATTGCTCGGGGGACGAGCTCGAGCTCGGGCACCTCGAGCTCACGGGCGAGCACGTATCCGGCGAACTGCGTCTGGAGCGTCCACATCAGCGCCAGGCGCAGCTGAGTCGGCGGCGAGCTGACTCGTTCAGCCATACCGCTGTTCTCCCCCGCCGTACCAGTCAAACCCCTCATCTGAGGTCCGCACCACGACCGTCTTGGTCCCGAGGTAGGAGCGGTAGGCGTGCAGGCCGTTCTCGCGACCGTAGCCGGAGGCGCCAAACCCACCCCACGGCGCACTGGGCGCGTTGCGGTGGTGGTCGTTGACCCAGACGACGCCCGCCCGCAGCGCCTTCGCCACGCGGTGGGCCCGCGCGACGTCGCGCGTCCAGATCGATGCGCCGAGTCCCGTCTCGACGCCATTGGCGATCGCCACGGCCTCGCGCTCATCGTCGAACGCGGTGACGGTGATCAGCGGTCCGAACACCTCCTCCTGGGCGACCCGCATCTCGGGTGTGACATCGCCGAGGACGACCGGCGGATGAAAGGTTCCCTGCCCGAGCGCCGCGTCGAGGTCGCCCTCCGACCGACGGGTCAGCTGACGTGCCCCCGCGCCCAGCGCCTCGCGAAGGGCCTCGCGGACGTGCTCGAGCTGGCGGCCCGAGGCCATCGGTCCCATCTGGGCGTCTTCCTCGAGTGGATGGCCGAGGCGAAGGTCGTCGGCGCGCTGGGCCAGCCGCGTCGCGAACTCGTCCGCGACCGATCGCTGCGCGAGCACCCGGGCCCCGGCGACGCACGTCTGGCCGCTGGCGATGAAGCCGGCGAATAGGGCGCCACTCACGGCGAGACCCGTGTCGACATCGTCGAACACGATCACCGGAGCCTTGCCCCCCAGCTCGAGCGTGGCCGGGGTCAGACCGGTCGCGGCGGCACGCGCGACCTCGCGCCCGGTTGCCGTCCCGCCGGTGAAGTCCACTCGCGCCAGCCGAGGGTCGCCGACGAGCGCGCGCCCGCCCTCCGGGCCGCTGGCAACGACGTTGACAACACCCTCCGGGATGCCCGCCTCGACGGCGATCTGGCCGAGTAGCAACGAGGAGAGCGGCGTCAGCTCCGATGGCTTGATGACGCATGTGTTCCCGGCCGCCAGCGCCGGCGCAAGCTTCTTGCACAGGATCAGGAGCGGGTGGTTCCACGGCGTCAGCAGGCCCACCGGTCCGAGCGGGATCTCCACCGAGTAGGCGTGGTACTCGCCCGGGAACGGGAGCACGCTGCTCTCGTAGGTGAGCGCCAGCGCGGCGAAGTACCTGAACCACTCTGACACCCGGCCCACCTGCGCCCGCATCTCCCTCAGCGGTCGCCCCGTCTGGAGGGCGTCGAGCCTTGCCAGGTCCGCCACCGCCCCGTCGATCGCATCGGCAAAGCGATGCAGCACGGCCGAACGCGATACGGCCTCGATCTCCGCCCAGCCGCTCGCGAAGGCGCGGGCCGCGTTGTCGACCGCGTGCACGACGCCCGCGGCACCGGTGTCTCGGTAGGAGCCGATCACGGTCCCGTCCGCCGGACAGATCACCTCGACGTCCGGCCCGGAAAGGTCCGCGCCGCCGGGGGTGGCCGGCACCATGTGAAACAGCCGGGCGTCGCTGAGCAGGGTGGTGTTCGCGCCGTCAGACATCGGTCATATCCCGCGAGTTATCCCGCCGTCGACCGTCACCGTCGTCCCCGTCATATACGCCGCCCGGTCGGAGGCGAGGAACGCGATCACCCCGGCGATGTCCTCCGCGCTCGGTATGTATCCGAGTGGGCAGTCGGCGGTGAACCGTCGCTCGGCCTCCTCGAATGAGACGTCCCACAGCTTGGCGTTGGCGGCGATCTGCTTGACCAGGCGCGCGGTCCGCACGGGGCCGGGGGCACACGTCAGAACGTGGATTCGGTCGGGGGCGAGGTAATTGGCCAGCGACACCGTGAAGTTGAGAATTGCCGCGTTGGAGGCGCCCCCGGGGAGGTGGTAGGGGATCGGCTGGCGGCCTCCGTTGCCGGCGATGTGGACGATTCGCCCGCCGCCTGCCGCCCGCAGGTGCGGGATCGCTGCGCGGCTGGTGCGCACATAGCTCATCAGCTTCAGCTCGATGTCCTGCAGCCAGCGCTCATCGGGCACCTCGAGCAGCGGCGCGAAGATCGAAGCTCCCGCGTTGTTGACGACGATGTCGATCCCACCCAGCTGCTGCGCAGCGCCATCGACGAACGCGTCGATCGCCTCCCGCCGCATGAGGTCGGCGCTGATCGGGACGAGCCGGCGGCCGGTGGCGCTCCGGACCGACTCGGCGACCTCTTCGAGCAGCTCCTTGCGCCGCGCGCAGAACGCGACGTCGCAGCCCTCGCTGGCGAGCATCTCCACGACCGCCCGGCCGATGCCGTCGCTGGCGCCGGTGACGATTGCGCGCTTGTTCTCTAGCCGAAGATCCATCGTCCTCACTCAGCCCAGCAGCCGGCCCGCGTGTCTGACCGTCGCCGCCATCAGCGCTGCGGCCGCGGCGATGTCGTCGGCGCTCGCCATCTCCAGCGGCGAGTGGCTTATCCCGTCGACGCAGGGGACGAACAGCATCGTCGCCGGAGCCTGGCGGGCCACGATCGCCGCGTCATGCCCGGCGCCGCTGGCCAGCACGCGGTAGGGCATACCTAACCGCTCGCATTCCTCGTGCGCGAGCGCCCGCGGCCATGCCTCGAGCACGACTGGGGCGAGCTCCGAGATCACCTCGCCGTCGATGTTCACACGGCGCGCGTCCGCGATCTCGCTCGCGCGCTCGAATACCGCGTTCGCGGTCGAGCGCTGGACGACCGAGTCGACGTCGCGGATGTCGACCCAGAGGCGAACCAGACCGGGCACCGTAGTGACGCTGTTCGGGAACACCTCGAGCTTGCCGACCGTCGCGACGGTCGAGCGATAGCCGCGGGCGGCGCCCTCGACGGCCAGCACCAATTCGCTGGCGGCCGCGAGCGCGTCGAGGCGCATCGGCATCGGGGTGGCCCCGGAGTGGTCGGCGCGACCGGTGATGTCGAACCGCAGTCGGATGCTTCCCGCAATCGCGTCGACGAGGCCAATCCGAGCCGCGCCGTCCTCGAGCTGGCGGCCTTGCTCGATGTGGATCTCAAAGAAGCACCCGACGTCGTCTGAAAGCCACGGCTCGCAGGCCAGTGGGTCGAGGCCGAGGTCGGCTGCCGCCTGTGAGAGTGGCGTGTCGCCAGCATCGCGAAGCCGAGCGAACGCCTCCGGGCTGAGCTGCCCGGCCGCGAACGAGCTCCCGAGCGTGGGTCGACCGAACCGGGCCCCCTCCTCGCCGGCGAATGCCACGACCCGCAGGCCGAAGTCCAGCTCACCCAGGCTTCGCGCGGCATCCAGCGCTCCGACAACGCCCGCGGCGCCGTCGTAGCGACCCCCGTGAACCACGGTGTCAAGGTGCGAGCCAAGGAGGAAGTACGGGGTCCCGTCGTGGTACACGGCGACGCTGTTGCCGGCCGCATCGACCTCGACCCGGCTGCCGTCCTCAACCGCCCAGCGCGAGAACAGCTCGTGGGCGGCACGCTCCTGCGGGCTGTAGGCGAGCCGTGTGACGCCGCCTCCCGGATCGGCACCGATGGTGGCGAGCTCGTCGAGCCGCGCGCGGATCCGGCTCGCTCGCCGGATGGCCGGCGGCGGCCGCGCTGCTGTTTTCACCGATCGTGTTCAAACCCCGGCTCCGTGGGCCATTTTCAGCAACTCGCTCTCGGTGAACAGTGGCCGCAGGCTGAAGCCAGCCTCGGCGAGAACGCGGCTGGCACCGAAGTCCCGATCGAGCAGGCACAGGACGCTCACCACCTCGGCGCCGCGCTCGACCAGCGCACGCGCGCCGGTGAGGGCACGCTCGCCGGTGAAGACGACATCCTCCAGCAGCACCACCTTCGCCGCACGGTGCAGGTCACCCTGGAAGGCCAGCCCGTCGCCAGTCGGGCCGCCGAGCAGCAGCGGCACGCCGGTGACCAGCGATAGCGCGGTGCCGAGCGTGGAAGCGGACACGCCGTTGACCGCGATCCGCTCGCACGCCTCGGGCAGCAGGTCGGAGAGCAGATCAGCCGCCCGAGCCAGCAGGCCGGGTCGACACAGCACGAGCGCCTTCTCGAAATAGCGCTCAGCGTCCTCGCCCGTGCCCGCCTGCAGCACGTAGCCGCCCCGCCCCAGATCAGCAGCGAGCTCGCGCCGGAGCTCCTCCCAGCGATGGCTAGGACCTTCTGCGCCATCCCCCCTCAGCCCGATGCCTTCATGTGGTGGGCGAGGGCGCCCAGCGAGTCCTGCTCGATGCTCGCGAGGTGCGTCCTCGTCGCCTTCTCCGCGGCGACCGGATCGCCGGCCTTGATCGCGTCGAAAATCGCGCGATGCTCCTCGACCGAGCGGGTGCGCCGACCGGGCATCTCGCGCGAGATATGGGCGATGAGCGTGAGCACGTTGCGAAGACGCTCGAGAAAGTCCTGCGCGTAGCGGTTCTCGCTCGCCGCGACGATCGCGTCGGAGAATCGACGCACGGCCTCTCCGTAGCGCTCGGCGTCGTCCTCGTCGAGCGCGGCGTCGGCCTCGTCGATGCTCCGCTCCAGCTCGGCCAGCAGCTCGGCCGTCGGGTGCTCGGCGCAGCTCGCGGTTAGCGCGGACTCGATCCAGCTTCTGGCCTCGCAGGCCTGATGGATGTCGTCCGCCGACGGCGTCGCCACCCGGTTGACCCGGTGCAGCTCGGCCTGTACGAGGCCATCGCGCTTCAGTCTGATCAGCGCTTCGCGGACCGGGGTCTTGCTGATCCCGAACCGATCGGACAGCTGGGCTTCGACGAGCGTGTCGCCCGGCCTGAATTCTCCCGCGACGATCGCGTCGCGCACCGCGTTGTACACCCGTTCCTCAAGGCTCTGCTGGCTCAGATTTTGGGTTGCCATTTCCTCCGCCTGGATCGATGGTGACTTTCCGTCGGGACTCGCCCCGTCGCGAGGGCCATCGTACATTTGCGAGACCACGGATCCACGCGGCATCGGCTTCATCTACCTCGCTCCGCATCGGTTCGTGCGTCGAAGCCCAGACCGTCGTGCTGGCCGAGCAACGGAGGCGCGATCGACGTCGTCGACGGTGCGTCCGACAGGCGGATCGGCAGCCGCACGATCGGCATCTCCCCGGCACTCGGATGCGCGAGGGTCCCGAGCGCGCCCAATGTGCGGACCTGCTCCGAGGCCAGGACGTGAGCGAGCCTCTGGACGGGCGCACACGGGACGCCGGCGCCTTCGAGCACGGCGATCCAGTGGTCGGTGTCGGCCGAACTCAGTACGCGCTCGAGCTCCTCGCGAAGCGCTTCAGCGTTCCTCACCCGATCGCTGTTGGTGGCAAACCGCGAGTCCTCGATCAGCTCAGGGACACCAATCGCGTTACACAGGTCGGGCCACCCGGCGGTGCCACCCGTGCCGACCACGGCGAGGTACCCGTCGGACGTGCGGTACGCCTCGTACGGCGCGAAGAACGGGCTTCGGGTGCCCAGCGGCTCGGGCTCCTTTCCTCCCAACAGAAACGTCGTGATGTGCATCGAGAGCCAGGCGAGCCCGGTCTCGAGGATCGACGTCTGCACCCACTGGCCGCTTCCCGTCTGCTCGCGTTGGCGCACGGCGCAGAGGATCCCGATCACCGCGTACAGCGCACTACCGAAATCGAGCGCGGCAACCGGCACCTTGACCGGCGGCTGGCCGGGGTGACCCGTCATGGCCATGATCCCGGACAGCGCCTGAACGGTGAGGTCGTATCCGCCCTGTGTGGCGATCGGGCCCTCCTGTCCGAACGCCGAGATCGAGCAGTAGATCAGCGACGGAAACCGAGGTCTCAGGTCGTCATAGGCGAGCTTGCGCCGAGCCATCGCTCCCGGACGCATGTTTTCGACGAGCACGTCGGCCTCACCGATCAGGCGCTCGAGTGCCGGGCGCGCCTCGTCGGAGCCGAGGTCGAGCTGAACGCTTCGCTTGCCGCGGTTCAGCGTGAGGAAGCTCGCGCTCTCCTCGGCCAGGAACACCGGCCCCTGTTCGCGGTACACGTCACCCCGGCCCGGGCGCTCGACCTTGAGGACGGTCGCGCCGAGGTCAGCCAGGACCTGGGTGCAGTAGGGGCCGGCCACGTACTGGGTGAGGTCGAGGACGCGGACGCCGTCGAGCGGCCCTGGCCCAGGACCGGCCGGAGCCCGCCCACGTCCGTTGTCATCGATGCTCATCGGACGAGCGCCATCCGTTCGAGCGGCCGAGCCAGGAACCTGCCGTGTCCATCGGCCACCGTCGCCCCGTCGGGGCTGACGACGGGATAGCCGCGCACGAGCACGAGCGACGGTGGGGCCCAGGCCTCAAGGCCCTCATAGGGCGTCCAATCCCCACCCATCGCTAGTTCGCTGTCCGCCACGGTCCAGTGAGCCGACGGGTCCCACACGGCGAGGTCGGCGTCGCTGCCGGGAAGCAGCGTTCCCTTTCGCGGGTAGAGGCCGAACCAGCGCGCCGCATTGGCCGAGAGCGCCCCGGCTATCGACGGCAGATCCATCCCGTGGCGGCTCGCGTGTTCGAGCATCAGCATCGGCCGCGTCTGTACTCCCGGCAGCCCGTGCGGGCAGTCCCAGAAGGCATCTTGTCGGCTGTCCTTCTGCTCGGCCAGGAACAGGCAGTGGTCCGTGCCGACCCAGTCGACCGCCTGGCCACCCAACGCCTCCCACAGCTCCTCGCGATCGTGACCCATGCGCAGCGGTGGGCTGCAGAGGAAGCGCTGTCCGTCCGGGCGCTCGAGGTAGCCCCGGTCGAGCAGAAGATACTGTGGGCACGTCTCCAGCGCCTCGGGCTGCCCACACGCCGCGCGCGCCTCGAGCGCCGCGCGCAGGCCTGCCTGGCTCGACAGGTGGAGAATCCACAGGTGACCGCCGGCCCCTGACACGAGCCGGGCTGCCCGGGCAATCGCCTCGGCCTCGACGCGTGGTGGCTTGGCCTCGGGCAGGAAGCGTGCGGCGCCTCGGTTGGACTCCCTCATCCGCTCCGTGCCGGCGTCATCCAGATCGGCGTCCTCGGCGTGCACCCCCACCACCGCGCCGAGTTCAGCGGCGCGCTTGGCCACGGCCGACAGCGTCTCGTCGCTGACGGCGAGCCCGCGGCGCCGGTAGGTCATGTACAGCTTGAATGACGTCACACCCTCGGCCACCACCTCGGCAAGCTCGTCGAGCACCTCGGGGGTCGCGTCGCTGACCACTACGTGGAACGAGAAGTCGATCACGGCCTGGCCCTCGGCCTGCGCTCGCCGGGCGTGCAGTGCGGCAAGCGGTGATTCGCGCCCCTCGATGGCGAAGTCGATGATCGTCGTCGTCCCACCTGCCGCCGCCGCGCGGGTGGCCAGCGCGTAGTTGTCGCGGGTGCGACTGTCGAGGTAGGGCCAGCTGACGTGCACGTGCGGGTCGATGGCGCCGGGAAGCACGAGGTGACCGCTTGACGTCCCAGATGTTGTCGGCCTCGACGTCCGCCCCCGGCGCCAGCAGGCCCAGGATCGACTCCGTCCTTGATCGCGACGTCGGCCGTGAACGGCGCGCGCGCCTCCGGCAGCACGACGCGACCCCCTCGCACCACCGAGTCGCAGGAGATCATCGCGTGCCCTGCACGAGCTCGATCAGCACGCCACCGGTGCACGAGGGATGGACGAACAACGACGGACGCGCGTCCGACGAGGGCTCGATCTCGCCGGCGAACCGCATGCCGGTCGCCGCCAGCTGTGAGCGCAACTCCACGAGCGAGACATCGACCGCGAGCGCGACGTGGTGAAGGCCGGGGCCCCGCCTGGCGAGGAAGTTCGACACGGGTGCAGCATCGGTCCGCGGCCACACGAGCTCGAGCGCCGCCCCGGGGCCGAACCGTGCGACCGTCACTCCGCTGGGCATCTCGCGGGGCGCATCGGTTTCCCCGCCCAACATGGTGGCCAGGGGTAGCGCGCCGTTTCGGGCCGCGATGCCGACGTGGTCGAGGGCCACGGCTGGGATGTGCGGCGACTTCATGTCACCGTCGAGCGTTGGTGGTAACCAAATACGTTTGCCATCGCGCGCGTGATCTCGCCGACGGTCGCGTAGGCGCGCACGGCACCAAGCACAGCGGGCATCACGTTTTCCGACGTCGCCGCCGCCTGCTCGACCGCGGCCAGCGACGCGTCCACGGCGGCCGGATCGCGCTCCGCGCGCGTGCGGGCCAGGCGCGCGAGCTGGCGCTCGATCACATCCTCACCGACGACGAAGCTCTCGATGTCCTGCTGGCGCGTGTCGTCCTGGGCGAACCGGTTGACGCCGACGATCGTCTGCTCTCCGGCCTCGATCTTCCGCTGTTGGTCGTACGCGGCATCGGCGATCGCGGCCTCGAGGCTGCCGTCCTCGATGCCCGCCACGACTCCACCGTGGTCCCGAATCTGCTCGATCAGCGCCTCGATTCGCCGCTCCAGCTCGTCGGTCAGCGACTCGACGAAGTAGCTCCCGCCGAGCGGGTCGGCGGTCCGCGCCACCCCGGTCTCGTGGGCGAGGATCTGCTGTGTACGCAGCGCGAGCAGGCTCGATGCCTCGGTCGGGATCCCGATCGCCTCATCCCACGAGATCGTGTGCACCGCCTGCGCTCCACTGAGGACGATGGCCAGCGCCTGCATGGCGATGCGGACGATGTTGTTGTGGGGCTCGATGGCGGTGAGCGAGGTTCCGTCCCCGCCCGAGAACAGCCGTAGCGTCGACGAGCGCGGATCCTGGGCACCGAAGTCCTCGCGCATGATCCGCGCCCAGATCCGGCGCGCCGCGCGATGCTTGGCGATCTCCTCGAAGAAGTCGCGCATGGTCGAGAGGTTGAAGGAGAAATGCGGCGCGAAGCTGTCCACGGGCAGACCGCGATCCACCAGCGCCTGCGCGTAGGCGGAAGCGTTCGACAGCGTCAGGGCGATCTCCTGGATCGCATCGCACCCCGCCTGGCGCAGGTGGTACCCGCACACGCTGATGGGGTTGAACTTCGGCAGCGTGCGCGAGGCGTACTCGATCGTGTCCGCCACCAGCCGCAGGGAATGGAGCGGCGGGTAGATGTACGTCTTGCGCGCGAGGTACTCCTTGAGGATGTCGTTCTGAACCGTGCCGCGGAGCTCCTCGATATCGACGCCCTGGCGTTCGGCCACGACCTGGTACATGGCGAGCAGAATCGGCGCCGTGGCGTTGATCGTGAACGACGTCGAAATCCGATCGAGCGGGATCCCTTCGAAGATCTGTTCCATGTCGGCCAGTGAGTCGACCGACACTCCGACCTTGCCGATCTCGGGCACCGCGAGCGGATGATCGGAGTCATAGCCCATCTGCGTCGGCAGATCCAGCGCGACGCTGAGGCCCGTCTGGCCATGCTCGAGCAGGTACCGGAACCGCTCGTTGGTGTCCTCGGGCGTGCCCCATCCCGAGTACAGGCGCATCGTCCACAGGCGCCCCCGATACATCGTCGGATAGATGCCGCGGACGAAGGGATACTCCCCCGGCTGCCCGATGTGGTCGAGATAGTGCTCGCCGTCCACATCGAGGGGCGTATAAACGGGCTTGACGGGGATGCCCGAGTCAGTCTCCGCCGGCGGAATCCGTTCCACATCAGCGCTCTTCTCCCAGGCTTCAAGCCGCTCTTGAAGCATCCGATTACGAGTCTCGATGTCAGACATCGAGAGGCCGTCGATCATGCTTTTACCATATCATATCTCAAATGGCCCCAAGGGGCGCGAGCGCGCTAACTGCGCGCGAGGCTTGACGAAGTCCGCGAGCGCGCGTCGATCTCCCGGATGAATTCGCCGGCCGCCTCGAACGGCATCGGCGGCCTCGGGAAGAAACGACCAGAAGAGCTGGAACGCATGCGCCTGGACGGGGTAGAGCTCCAACCGGGCCTCGACCCCCTGCGCCCGTGCCCGGACCGCGAGCGCCTCGGCGTCGGCGAGACGGGCGTCACCCGTCGCAGCCTGAATGAGGATCGGCGGCAGGCCGGCAAGGTCGGCGGCCAACGGGTCGACAACGGGGTCATCGACGGGGTGACCGTTCAGGTACGCGTCGGCGCACCGATTCATTTCCACCTGGGTCGCCATGGGCGCCTTGATCTGCTCGCTGCCCGGCGCGAGGTCCACGTGACGGAGGGTCAGGTCGAGCAAGGGACACAGCAGGACGGCAGCGCCGGGAGCGGGCTCGCGTTCTCGCTTCAGCATCAGCAGCAGTGACATCACGAGTCCGCCGCCGGCCGAGTCGCCGGCGACGGTCACCCTGTCCGCGGGGACGCCCTGGTCGAGCAGCCACCGGTACGCACTCATCGCGTCGTCGACGGCCGCCGGGAACGGATGCTCGGGCGCCAGGGCATAGTCAGGAACGAGCACACCGGTCCGCGCCGCGGCGGCCAGCGCGCCGGCATGGGGCTGATACCCGAACGCCGAACCCACAACGTAGGCTCCGCCATGCAGAAACAGCACCGTCGGCTCGGGGTTGTCAGCCGGGGCCACGACGAGCGACGGCACGCCGCCGGCTCTGACCGGCCGCACGCTCGTCCCGGACGGCGGCGAGAATTCGGCCTGAAGGCGTTCGAACGCCGCGCGCGCCTCGTGCAGGCCGTCGTCCTGGGCGACCAGCCCGGATAGCGGCTCGAGCATCCTGGCCACGCGTGCGAGCAGCTCACCGCCGACGGCCAGCGTCGCCGACACCGCCTGGTCGACGTCCTGGAGCAGCTTACGGGCGCGATCGAGCAGCGCCTCCCCGGCGAGCGTGAGCTCGACACGATGGGTCGATCGCCGCAGAAGCTCGCAGCCGACAAGCTCCTCCAGCGCGCGGATCTGGCGGCTGAGCGCGGGTTGGGAGACGTACAGCCGGTCCGCGGCGCGCCCGAAGTTGAGCTCCTCGGCAACCGCGACAAAGGCCCGCAGATGGCGTAGCTCGATACCGTCGGGGGCCTGCGGGAAGGGGAGCAGATGTCCGCGCTCCTGCATCGGTCCAAGTATGGCCATCACGAGCGGCCCGGGTGATGCAGATCGTGCACAACTGCCTTGCAGGATCGGCCTTTCCCTTTCCCCGCCCGCGTTGTCACCCTGCGACACATGACGTTGGTTGCGGATCTGAGGTTGCGCTTTGGCGAGACGCGGCTGCCCGGACGTGTGTATCTGCCGTCCGCGTCGGCGGCGGCCGAGCACCCGGCGCTGGTCCTGTGGCTCGCCGACCGGAGCACGGGCGACGTGCTTTGCCGCGACCTCAGCGCCGCCGCCGCCGCGGTGGTGCTGGAGATCGGTAGGTGCGACGGTGCGGGCGAGTTGGCTTCGCTTGGTTGGGCCGCTGAGCATGCCCGCGAGCTCGGGGCTCATCCGGGCCGGCTCGTCGTCGCCGGTCAGCTGGCCGGCGCGGCGCGGGCGGCCCGGCTCGCGGTCGACGCACACGCCTGCGGCTGGCCGGTCGTGCACAGACAGGTGCTCGTACGCCCGGCGTTCTCCGCCCCATGGCCGCCATCGTCCGGGGTCGTCGGCACCGCCCCCGCCACGATCATCAGCACCGGTGCGCGAGGCGACGACGGAGCGGCCTACGCGTCCACGCTCCGCGACGCGGGCGTCGAGGTGCTGGAACTGGTCGCCGATCCCCGGCGCGCCCTGCCGCTGGGCGAACTCGGACGGGCGCTGCGATGAGCGCGGTGTCGGTTCCGATGCAGGAGCGCCCGATCCACGAGGAGTTCGACGATCATCGGGCGGCGTTGACCCGCCACTGCGCTCGCGTGCTCGGCTCGCGGTCAGAGGCCGAGGACGCGGTGCAGGAGACGCTGCTCCGCGCGTGGAGGGGTCAGAGGCGGTTCGAGGGCCGCTGCCAGCTGGGCTCGTGGCTTCAGCGAATCGCGACCAACGTCTGCATCGACATGCTGGGCGCTCGATCGCGCCGAGCGGTCCCAGTCGATCCCACCGCTCTGCGGGATGCCTCCTTCCAGGCCGGCGCCGAGACCGACCCCGTCGCCCAGGCGCTGACCCGCGAAACCTTCCGGCTGGCGCTGCTTCTGGCGCTCGAGCGCTTGCCGCCACGCCAGCGCGCGGTGCTGATGCTGCGCGAAGCCCTGTCCTGGAAGGCCAGCGAGATCGCCGAGCTGCTCGGGACCAGCGACGCGGCGGTCAACAGCGCGCTTCAGCGGGCCCGAGCCTCGCTCGAGTCAACGCGTCCCAGCGACTACAGCGAGTTATCCACCGACGGCTCGCCGGAGAGCCTGATGGCCACATACCTCGCCGCGTTCACAGTGGCCTGATGCTCGGCCCGCGTTCGACGAGCGGTAGGCGTTGCGAGCCGGTATCGAGGGTTCCAACGGCCAAGCAGCTCGTGGTGGTACACGAGACGCCGAGCATTTCGATCGATCGAGCGTGAGCTGGTCGAGCCACGAGTTCGGGGCGCCAGCTCGACCCCGTCCAGCGCTCGGCGAAGGCGTCGTGGCTGAATGCGAACGCGGAAACCTCGCCCACCGCGGTGCACTCTCCGGACGCAGGGCACGAGATGCCGGTGAATCTCGGGTCGATGCCGATCAGCGGTGGTGTGGGTCGCTGCCCCTCCCAGACGTGGCCGTTCCAGTGATCGGCCAGCAACCGGCTGTGATTGCCAGGGCCGATGTCCGCCCCGACGGCTGTACAGGCCGTCACCGCCGAGCAGGACACATCGTCGAAGGCGGCAACGCGGTCGAGCCCCGACCACACACCACCTGACCAAATGCCGAACTCACCATCGCCCGCGGCCGCACAGAAGTCTCGCGTGGGACAGGAAACGCCGGTGAGCGGCCCGAACGAGAAACGCGACGACTGGATCCACCAGCCGCGACCTCTCGATCGCTCAACCAACGGATCGTCGACACCGCTTGACCCCGACGATGCCGCGGCGATGTTGATCGCCCCCACCGCCATGCAGGATGTGCGCGACGCGCACGACACCCGGGTGAGCGAGGCGCTCACCGGGAGGACCTCTCCGAACTGCCGCACCAGGCATGGTGCAGCGCGAGGGGTCGCTTGCAGCGACCACTGACGGCCGTGCCACGCCTCCACCACGGCCACGCCACACCCATCGTCACGCGTGGCCGCGCCCACCGCGACGCAATCGGTGCGCGCGATGCATGTGACCCCGGCCAGGCCGATGTCCTTCCAATTCGATCGCCTCGCCGCCTTCTGGGACCGCCACCGCCGGCCGTTCCAGCGCTCGATAAGCGCCCGCTCGCGATGGCGGCGGTCCAGAAATGCGCCCACCGCTGTGCAGGCCGACGGCGCGGTGCAGGACACACCGGACAGATCCATTTCGCTCCAGCCGGCGGCAACGGGAACGCGCTGAACCGACCAAGCCTGAGCCGTGGCCGACGAGGCGCTCAGTAATACGAGCGCAACGAGGATTGGGCACCATCCTGTCCACCGCGGTTTGCCCCGGCGCGCGGCCGCACGCGACCACGCTAGTGGCTCTCGCTCGGTCGCCCGATCGGATAGAGCCCGGTCCTCTGACACAGTCTGTCCAGCCCAACCTTAGGTCATCGCCGACGGTCTGGCCGCCGGACACCCGGCGTACCCTAAGGCGACATGACACCGCGAAGACTGTCCGCTGGGGCGCTTAGCGCGCTCGCCACTGCCGCGATCCTCGCCGCGTGCGGTGGCTCGACGCCATCGGGTGCCGCGTCGTCGTCGGGCGCGGCCAGCATCGCCGGCCCGGCCCGAGCGGGACGGATCGGCCTGCAGCGGATCGGGGTGTTCAGCCAGCCGGTCTACCTGGCCTCCTCTCCCGGCGACCCCCATCGCCTGTTCGTGGTCGAGCGCGCCGGGCGCATCATCGTCCTCGTCCGTGGCCGGCGCCAGGCCCGCCCATTCCTCGACATCTCCGGCAAGGTCAACTCGGGCGGCGGCGAGCAGGGGCTGCTGTCCTTGGCGTTCGCGCCCGACTACAAGACGAGTCACCGGTTCTTCGTCTATTACACCGACGGCTCGAACAACATTCGGATCGTCGAGTACCGGCGCGCGCGCAGCAATCCGAACCGGGCCGACGCGAGCAGCGCCCGCACCGTCCTCGCGATCGACCATCACGCCGAGACGAATCACAACGGAGGTCAGCTCCAGTTCGGCCCCGACGGCGATCTGTACATCGGCGTCGGAGACGGTGGCAGCGAGGGCGATCCGCACAACTACGGCCAGAACACGGACGTGCTCCTCGGCAAGCTGCTCCGGATCGCGCCGCGCCCCGCCGGCGGTTACACGATCCCCGCGGGCAACCCGTTCGCGCGGGCGCACGGGCGGCGTCCGGAGATCTGGGCCTACGGGCTGCGCAATCCGTGGCGCTTCTCGTTTGATCGGCGGACCGGCGATCTGATCATCGGCGACGTCGGGCAGGACACCGAGGAGGAGATCGACTTCGCGCGCCGCGGCCACGGGGCCGGCGCCAACTACGGATGGAGCATCTTCGAGGGCGACCGCCGCTACAAACCTGGCTCCGCCCGCGGAGCCGTCAGGCCCGCGCTTGTCGGCCTCCACAGCGACGGGTACTGCGCGATCATCGGTGGCTACGTCGTCCGCGACCGGGCGCTCCGTTCGCTCTACGGCCGCTATCTGTTCGGCGACAACTGCAAACCCCAGATCAACTCGGTCAGGCTGAGCGCCGGGCACGCGCGCGGCAACCGCGCCACCGGGTTGTCGGTCAGCAGCCTGTCGGCCTTCGGCCAGGACGACGCCGGGCACATCTACGCCGTCTCGCTCGCCGGTCCGGTATACCGGTTCGTCCAGCGCTGAGACGAGCCGCGGCGTGAGTATGCTGGGTGGACCTGCAAGGACGTAGCGGCTGCAGTCGCGAGGAGCGATCGTGACTGCTATCACGGTTATGAGGGGCCTGCTGGATGGCGATTTCGATGGGGATTGCGGCTGACGCCGGGGCGGTGCCGGCCGGCTCGGCGCGAAGCGGTCTGGTGCTTTCACCGACAACTGGGGCGCTGGTGCGCTCGGGCGTGGTCCGAATCGCGGTCCGCTCCGGAGATCAGTCGCGTGCTTTGAGCGTGCACCTCAACGGGGTCTCGCTCGGTGGTTCCTTCGGCCTCAGCCGTCGGGGGGTGCGGACTCTGGATGCATCGATCAGCCAGGGCCTGCGCCGGGGACGAAACGTTTTGCGCGTCAAGGTCAGCCCATTTGGCCGGCTGGTGCGCACTGCGACGGTCCGCTTCACCGTGAAGAACACCGGCCCGCTTGTCGGCGCGGGATCTGACCGGCTCGTCGTCGTGGGCGATCTGAGCACCCTTCGAGGTCGGGTTCCATCGCTGAGGGGCACCCACCCGCATACCCCAATCCACTGGCAGCTGCTTCCGAAAGCGGGCGGCACCGCGAATGCGTCGTCGGCCACGGTCTCGCACCCGAACGAGCTCGACGCAGGCTTCAGAGCTACGGCGCTGGGACGACGGCTTCAACCCCGGCGGCGAAAAATGCGGCTTCGACGGCTGAGCGCGAGCGACGACGCCTTAGCCTGTTGGTCGCGTGAGCGAGGTCAACTGGGCTGCCAACTACACGTACCGTGCCGAGCGGGTGCATCGGCCCTCGACGCTGGAGCAGTTGCAAGAGATCGTCGCCGCGGCGCCCCGGGTACGAGCGTTGGGGTCGCGGCACTCCTTCAGCGACATCGCTGACTCTGCGGAGTTGGTGACGCTCGCGGGGCTGCCCGCCGACGTCGTCGTGGAGCGCGGGGCGCGGACGGTCTCCTTCGGGGCGGGCTTGACGTACGGCGATCTCGCGGGCGCACTACGGCACGAGGGCCTCGCCCTGCACAACATGGCGTCCTTGCCCCACATCTCGGTCGCGGGCGCGGTCGCGACCGCTACCCACGGTTCGGGCGACGCCAGCGGCAACCTTGCCACGGCCGTTGCCGGCCTGGAGATCGTGACCTCCGATGGCGAGCTGATCACCGCCTCGCGCGGGGACGCCGACTTCGATGGGCTCGCGGTCGGGCTCGGCGCGCTCGGCGTGGTCACGCGCGTCACGCTCGACGTCGAGCCCGCCTACGAGGTGCGCCAGCGCGTGTTCGAGGGGCTCACATGGGATGCGCTGTATGGGCATTTCGACGAGATCACCGCAACCGGTGACAGCGTCAGTTTGTTTACGGGATGGGCCCAGGGCGTCGACCAGGTGTGGGTGAAGAGCCGGGTGAGGGACGGCCCCGAGCCGGCGCGCACCGACCTGTTCGGCGCGCCGGCCGCCACGGTCGAGCGCCACCCGATCCCAGGTCACGACCCCGTCAACTCCACGCCCCAGCTCGGCCAGCCGGGCCTGTGGTCGGATCGCCTATCGCACTTCCGCCTGGGCTTCACGCCGAGCAGCGGCGAGGAGCTCCAGTCCGAGTTCCTCGTGCCGCGCGAGCACGCCGTTGAGGCGATCCAGGCAATGCGCGCCCTCGGAGACCGCATCCGCCCACTGCTCCAGGTGTCCGAGATCCGGACGATCGCCGCCGATCGGCTGTGGATGAGCCCGGAGTGCGGGCGCGACACGGTCGCCATCCACTTCACCTGGATACCGGCGCCCGACGCCGTCGGGCGTGTCCTGGCCGATGTCGAGGCGGCGCTCGCGGCGTTCGAGGCCCGACCCCATTGGGGCAAGGTCTTCCTCGCTCGCGCCGCCACGCTCGCCCCCCTCTACGAGCGCCTCCCCGACTTCATTTGCCTGATCGAGCGGTACGACCCACGCGGCGCCTTCCGCAACCCGTGGCTCGAAGCCCGCGTGCTCGGCGCCGGATAGCCGAGACCCGGTACGGGGCCCTCGATCCGCTCCCGCTTTCACCCCGGGCTTATTCCATCGCCGCTTCGACGATGGCGATGTCCTGCTCCGTCGTTCCGCCGCTGACTCCGACGCCGGCGATCACCTGGCCTTCGTCGGTGAGTGGGACGCCGCCGCCGATTGCGGAGTATCTGCCGCCGGACACGGCGAGGAGGGGATAGAGCTCCGCGCCTGGTTGCACGAGGGGGACGAGGTCAGCCGTGCGCATGCCGACGAGGGCGGACGTATAGGCTTTTCGCTCGGAGAGGTCGAGGGAGAACGCGGGGGCTCCGGTCATGCGGTGGGTGAGAACGACGTTGCCGTGGATGTCGATGACGGTAACCGCGACGGGTACGTTCTGTTTGACCGACTCGGCCTCCACGCGGTCAGCAACGCTCTTCGCGATGGTGAGTAAGTCCATGGTCGTGTGCTTCCTTTCAGAATGTGAGATAGGACGTTTCGGAATTCAGCGCTCGCCCTCGAGGCCCATCTGTCCTACGTAGAATCCGAGTCGATTCTCCGCGTCTCCAGGGCTCTGGAGCCCTTGCTCTAGGAGGGCCTTGATTCTTTCCTGCGCCGCTGGTCGCTTGACGGAGGCCATGCAGGCGTCCCAGCCCGCTCTGATTTCAACGTCGGGCGGCAGGCTGGCTTCGTTCACGAGCCGCTTGGTGTTGGCGATCGCCCACTTGTCGAACGAGGCGATCCGGGTTGCGAGTGCGTCGACGAAATTGTCCAGCTCGGCATCGGGTAGCGCTCGGTTCACGTAGCCGAGGAGCTCGGCATCGGCGGCTCCGATGTCGTCGGCGCCAAGGAGCACTTCGAGGGCGCGTCCCCGTCCTATGAGCCGCGGCAGTCGCGCCATCGGCCCTCCACCAGGGACGACGCCCACGCCCACCTCAAAGTGCGATATGAGCGCGTTCTCTCGGCTCGCGAAGCTCATGTCGCAGGCGAGCAGGAGCTCACTGCCGTTTCCGGTCGCTCGCCCGCGGATCAGCGCGATCGAGACGAATGGGGCGCGCGTCAGGCGCACCAGGACGTCGGGCCATGCCTCGAGCCCGGTCGGACCCTGCGGGATGCTGGTCAGTTCCTCGAAGTTCGCGAGGAAGTCGGAGTGATTCAGAAAGACACCGTCGACGGCACTTTCGAACACCACCACCTTTACTCGGTCGTCGTTCTCTAGCGCCGTGACGACCTCTCGGATCTGCAGAACGAATTCCGGACCCATGAGGTTGAGCGGCGGGTTATCGAGCACGACCTGACAGTGGGAAGGTGTAACTCGATTGAGCCTGACTTGCGCGGTCCTGGTTGCTGAGGGCATGACGCTTCTGCTCCTGCGTAGGCGATGACGGCGGCACTGTGATGGTGCCCCAGGGTGCGCCTGTTCGCGTCCGGGCAACCCCCGGGGTCAGGTCCCTGGTCTACCGTCCGCCGCTGTTTCGATCCGGGAAAGGAGGAGCGAGGCCACGGTCTCGATCTTCGGGCCTGGCCGGTCCCGAGGATCGCTCAAGCACGAGGCTCGCCATGCCAGGCCTGTGCGGTTCGGCGGGCGAAGTCGGCGAAGCTGATCGGCGGCCTTCCGGTGACGTTGCTGGACGTCGTTGTTCGGCCGCGAGCCATGACCGGAGGCGACGGTTTCGGTCAGAACGCGGAGCATCTCGCCGTACTCGGCGGGCACGCCGGCCGCGACGGTGCTGTCGATCCATGCATCGCGGTCGATGTCGTTGTGCTTCGCTGGCCGGCCGATGACGTCGGCGATGACGTCGGCGGCGTCGCTCACCGTGAGCGCCTGGGGGCCGGTCGGTGCGTACTCGGCGCCGGTGTGGGCGTCGGGGCTCGCGAGTGTCGCGGCGGCGACCGCAGCGATGTCCTCGGCGTCGACGAACGCCTCGGCGCCGTCACCGGTGGGCACCGTGATCACGCCGTCGACGGGCTTCAGGAATGTCTCGCTGAAATTCTGCATGAACCACGCGGGACGCAGAATCGAGTGCGTGATTTCGCCGCGGCCCATGAGATCGAGCTCGACGGCCCGGAGGGCGACCTGTGGCGGCGCCTGGTCGATGCCGAACGCGCTCAGGTAGGTGACGTGACGCACGCCGGCGGCCTCCGCGAGATCCAGGAAGCTCGACACGTGGTCGGCGAAGTCCATTCTCATGACCGGCGCCACGAGGTAGATGCGGTCGACGTCCACGAGGGCGGGGCTGTGAGTGGTCGGGTCGTCCCAGTCGAAGCGCACATCAGCACCGTTGCGTGCCGCCGTGCGGACGCTGAGGCCGAGCTTCGTCAGTTTGGCGGCGACTCGGGAGCCGGTCTTTCCGGTGCCGGCGAGCACGAGTGTGCTGGAAGGTGCATTGGTCATGACTCGATTCTGGTGAGCGATTGCTGAGCGAATCAATGTGCTTGACGCTTGATTCTTTACGTGAAACGCTCATACCGTGGACGTTCTGCAGGATCACCTTGCCAGGGCTCGCGCCTCCGGCGGCGTCTTTGCCCGGTCGGTGGCCCAACCTCCGTGGGGCCTGCGGCTGCCCGGCACCATCCCGCTGGCGGTGCATGCCGTTGTCCAGGGACGGGCGTGGTTGTGGCTCGACGATCCCGACGCACCGCTCGAGCTCGCGCCCGGCGACGTGGCGCTCGTCCGCGGCGGCCCCGATCACCACATCGCTCACGAACCCGCCGCCGCCTGCCTGTCGCCAGAACACTTCCTGTACGCGCCATGCCGGCGATGAGCCCTCGGGCGATCGGCGCGCGAGCGTGTTCCTGTGCGGCGCATACCGGTTCTCGGGCGACGTCGGCCGAGGTCTGATCGAGGCGCTTCCGCCGATCCTTCCGCTGTCCGCAGCCGCCGACGACCCCCTGCACGACGTCATCGCCCTGCTGTCCCGTGAGCTAGCAGCCTCCGCCCCCGGCCAACAGACCGTGCTCGACCGGCTCCTGGACGTCCTCCTCGTGCTCGCGATGCGCGCGTGCTTCGAGCGGAGCGCCAATGCGCCTCGTTGGTATCGGGCTTCGGCCGATCCGAGGCTCAGCCCGGCGTTGAGCGCCATGCACGCGGACGCCGCCCACTCGTGGACGGTGCCAGAACTGGCCGCCGTCAGCGGGCTGTCACGGGCAGCTTTCGCGCGAAGCTTTCAGCAGGCGCTCGGTCAGGCGCCTATGCAGTACCTGACCGACTTGCGCATGACGCTGGCTCGAGATGACCTACGCAGAGGCGAGTTGACGCTCGCGCAGATCGCCGCGCGCACCGGCTACGCCTCGCCCTATGCCTTTGCCGCGGCGTTCCGCCGCCACCACGGACGCCCGCCCGGCCAGTGGCGCCAACGAGAGCTGGACCGACCCGACGTCAATCAGGCAGCGCCCGCCGACGACATCCATGCCCGATGACGGAACCGGTCCCCGCGGCGGAACCCCATCGACAGGCCCGAGGGTGGCGCGCTCAGCTTTGGTAGTACTCGATCGCGCCGGTCCGCTCGAGATCCTCGAGCCGGACCGCTTCGACGTCGAGGACCACATCGATCAGGTTCCCGACGACAACGCCGCCCCCTGGGATCACATCCTGCCAGGAGACCCCGAACTCATGGCGTTCGATCCGAGCGGTCGCTTCGAAGCCGATCCGGCGCAACTCGCCCTTGTTTTCCTCTCCAACCCAGAACGGGGTGGTCCATTCCCCAAGCGAGACGATGTCAAGCGGGACTCGGCGGGTCACATCGCGAATGCTCAGCTCAGCGGCGCCCCTGAAAGTCGTGCTGCCCGTGCGGTCCACGAAACGACCGGTGAATGTGATCTTGGGGTATCGCGCGACGTCGAAGAAGTCGGCGCTGCGCAGATGCTCGTCGCGTTCGGGCTGGCCGGTCCAGATCCCGGCCGCGTCGATCTCGCCTTCGAACGTCGCCTTAAGCCAATGGTCCGAGTCGAGCTCCAGCTGCCCGTGAATGTCCTTGAATAGGCCGCGCACCCAAGTGACCATCATGTGGCGGGCCCGAAACTCGGCCTCGGTGTGACCAGGCTCGAAGATCCAGGTAGCCATTCAGCGCAGCCGTCCGCTGTACTGCCGTTCAGGGTCCATCGCGGCCCGCTCGATGCCGTGTACGTGTGTGCACGTCGCGCTCATCTGACCAGCGCCTGCATCAAGGTGGCCGCGTCGTAGGCGCTGCGGTGGACCACCCCGTCGATGAACAGCGTCGGGGTCCCGGTGACCTCCCCCGAGGCGACTGCGCTTTCCACATCGCGGCCGATGCGCAACATTACCGCCGCGCTCGTGCGGTCGCGGTCGAACTGCGCCACGTCGAGCTTCAGCTCGGCGGCATAGCCACGCAGGTCGTCGCTATCGAGCGCCGACTGGTGATGAAAGAGCACGTTGTGCATCTCCCAGAAGCGATCCTGGAGCCCGGCCGCTTCGGCTGCGCCAGCCGCGGCGAGCGCGTGCGGATGGATTTCGGTCAGTGGGAAATGCCGGAAAGCGAACCGGACCCCGTCGCCGAGCCTTCTCTCGACGCGCTCGATCTCCCGATAGGCCGCGCGTGTATACGGGCACTCATAATCTCCGTACGCGACGATCAGACGCCCCGACACGCCACCGCGGACGTGATCGATCGCGTCGTCGAGCGGCTCCAGCGTGGTCGCACTGCTCGGCCGGATCTGGTGGTCGTTGCCCGAGGCCATTGCGAGGACTATGACCTGTGGCGGCCGCGCTCGCATCCGCCACTGGACATCGCAAGTGGGCAGTCTCAGAACCCGACCGCCTCGCGGATCAGGACGATGTGGATCCGGCCGGGCAGTTCCTGGTGAATCTCGAGGATCTTCCCGACGGAGCTGTTCTGCCCGTAGACGGCCATGGCGCGAGCGTCTTCGAGCTTGAGGCTGTGCTGGAAAATCCGCTCCCGTGCCGCCTCGAGTGTCGCGACGAGCTTCTGTGCGCCGACGACAAAGATGACGTTCGTGGCGCCCCACGCCAACGCGGCGAGTTGACTGCCGGAGGCCGAGGCAATCACAACAGCTCCGTCCGCGGTCACAGCATGGACGCTCCCGAGCGCGAAATCGGGCTGGCCGGCGATCGCCTTCATCTCCCGAGCCTGGGTCGCGAAATCGAGCGCCATCATCTTGTCGCGAATCGATTCGTACGGGCCACCATCGTTGATCGCCTTTTCGATGCCGGTCTCCTGGAGCGTCACCGAGGTATTGGTCATCACTGAAGCGCCCTCCGGGATGCGTGCGAGGACGGTTTCACGCGCGGCGTCAAGGTCGTCGACGACCTCGACGCTGAATCCATGCTCTTCGAGCGCCACGACTGTGGATTCGAGCGTCTTCTGGTCAGGCAGCGTCGTGAAGTTTTCAGAAACCGGTGTTGTGCTCACCGTTCGTCCTCCTGTGGATACTGAAGATGGGCTGTGCATGTCATGCCCTGAGGGTGCGCCGGGCGCCGGGCATTCGCATCCGCCGGTGGCCAGTCGTGGCGACCACGGCGGGGCCGAGCCGCACGCCGGTGTACCGTCCGTGTCGGGCCGATGTCCACCTATTCGCCGATCCGACGACGCGCTGCAGAGCTGAGAGGCCGGCGCGGTGAAATCGACGCGATCGACGAGCTGATCGATGCGGTCCGCGCAGGCGACAGCCGGGCGTTGGTCGTGCGTGGCGAGCCGGGCGTGGGCAAGACGGCGCTCTTGGACTACGTGGTCGAACACGCATCGGACTGCCGGATAGAACGTGCGGTGGGTGTCCAGTCGGAGATGGAGCTCGCGTTCGCAGCGTTGCATCAGCTGTGCGCTCCGATGCTCGATCGCTTGGAGCGGCTGCCAGCTCCCCAAAGAGATGCGCTGCGCACGGCGTTCGGCGTCAGTCCCGGGCCTGCGCCCGACCTCTTCTTCGTCGGCCTGGCCGTCCTGAACCTGCTCTCCGATGTTGCCGAGGAGCGGCCACTGATTTGCCTTGTCGATGACGAGCAGTGGCTCGATCACGCCTCCGCACAGGCCCTGGCATTCGTTGCGCGCCGTCTCGAAGCAGAGTCGGTCGGTCTGGTCTTCGCGGCCCGTGGGCCGAGCGAGCTGCTTGCCGGATTGCCGGAGCTGGTGGTGGAGGGGCTGGCCGAGCGCGACGCGCGAGCGCTGCTGGATTCGGTGCTGACCGGGCCGCTCGACACGTTGGTGAGGGACCAGATCGTCACCGAGACTCGCGGCAACCCCCTCGCGTTGTTGGAGCTGCTGAAGGGGTTGACGCCGGCGGAGCTGGCGGGCGGGTTCGCTCTACCGAGCGCAATGCCACTCTCGCAGAGCATCGAGGAGAGCTTCCGGCGGCGACTGGACGCGCTACCGGTGCAAACCCGGCGCCTATTGCAGCTCGCGGCGGCCGACCCCGTGGGCGAGCCGTCCCTCGTGTGGCGAGCAGCCGAGCGGCTCGGAATCCGCTCCCAGGCAGCGACGCCAGCGGCCGAGGCCGGCCTGCTCGAGTTCGGCCCGCGCGTCCGGTTTCGCCATCCCCTCGTCC
The DNA here is from genome assembly GCA_963734775.1 of uncultured Solirubrobacterales bacterium. GTDB lineage: Bacteria > Actinomycetota > Thermoleophilia > Solirubrobacterales > Solirubrobacteraceae > Palsa-465. Next base: position 96,184 of record CAVTJE010000001.1, on the reverse strand, counting down.
GCTCGGCGGTCTACCGTTCCGCGTCGCTTCAGGAGCGACAGGACGCCCACCGCGCGCTGGCGCAGGCGACCGACCCAGAGTCCGATCCCGACCGCCGCGCCTGGCACCGCGCTCAGGCCGCGCCCGGGCCCGACGAGGACGTCGCGGAGGAGCTCGAGCACTCCGCCGGCCGAGCCCAGGCGCGCGGGGGCTTTGCCGCCGCCGCCGCGTTCCTCGAGCGCGCCGCGCTGCTGACGGCAGAACCCGCCCGGCGTGCCCAGCGGCTGCTCGCGGCGGCCGGCGCGAAGAACGACGCCGGCGCGGTCGACGCCGCACTCGGCCTGCTCGTCGCAGTCGAGGCCGGGCCGCTCGACGCGCTCCAGCGCGCCCGTGTCGACCTCCTGCGCGGACACATCGCGCTGGAGCAGCGACGCTCCGGCGACGCAGGTCGGCTGCTCGTGAGCGCCGCCAGACGTTTCGAGTCGCTCGACGTAAGTCTCGCCCGCGAGACGCACGTCGAGGCGCTCGGGGCCGCGATGGCGGCTGACCTTGACATCCCCGGCGGCCTGATGGAGGCCGCCATGGCCGCGCGAGCTGCGCCCCTCGGCCCTGACCCGCCGCGTGCGGTCGACGTTCTGCTCGACGGATTGGTCCTGCGCTTGACCTCGGGATACGCGGCGGCCGCGCCGACGCTGGCCCGGGCACTCGAGATGCTTCTCGCCTTGAAGATGGGCCCCGACGAACCCGGTCGGTGGCTCTGGCTCGCCGGGGGAAGGGTAAGCGTCCTCGTCGCCATCGAGCTATGGGATCCCGAAGCGGGGAATGCGTTGGCGGCTCGCCAGGCGCAGTTCGCCCGCGACACGGGCGCGCTGCTGCACTTGCAGCTCGCGCTCAGTTTCCTCGCCAGAAGCCATCTTCTCGCTGGCGAGCTAACGACCGCGGCGCTGATGATCGAAGAAGATCGTCTGATCGCCAAGGCGACCGGGAACCCACCGCTTCTGAACGCCCCGATGACGCTCGCCGCCTGGCGCGGCCAGGAGGCGGGGGCGTCGGAGCTGATCGCGGCCACCTTGGACGAGGCGACCGCACACGGATGGACGAGCAACGCCTACGCGTGCTCGGTGCTCTACAACGGCCTCGGTCGCCACGACGCCGCGCGCGACGCCGCTGGGCAAGCGTTCGGCCGTGATCCGATCGGGGCCGGGCCCTTCCTTGTAGCCGAGTTGGCCGAGGCAGCGTCGCGAACCAGCGACGTGGACCTCGTCAGGACAGCGCTCGAATGGCTCTCGGAGCGGACGCGCGTGACGCCGAGCGAATGGGCACTCGGGATCGAGGCCCGCGTCCGCGCTCTGCTGAGCAAGGGCGATCTCGCCGACTGCCTTTACCGCGAGTCGATCGCGCGCCTCGGCCGTGCCCCCGTGCGCGCGGAGCTCGGCCGCACCCATCTGCTCTACGGCGAGTGGCTGCGCCGTGAGCGCCGCCGCGTCGACGCGCGCGAGCAGCTGCGCACCGCCCACGACATGTTCGCCTCCATGGGGGCTGAGGCGTTTGCGGAGAGGGCCCGCCGTGAGCTGCTGGCCACGGGCGAGACGGTCCGAAGGCGCACCGTGGAAACGCGCGACGAGCTCACCGCGCAGGAGCGACAGATCGCGCGGCTCGCCCGCGACGGGCTCTCGAACCCGGAGATCGGCACCCGACTGTTCATCAGCCCGCGCACCGTCAAGTACCACCTGCGCAAGGTGTTCATCAAGCTCGACATCAGCTCACGCACCGAGCTCGAACGCGTCCTACGCAGCGACCCGGACCCCGTTTCGCAGCTCTAGCTGCCATCGCACTAGCCACTGGCGGATGCGAGCGCCGGCCCCGCGACTGAAACTTCGCCAGGTGAGCACCTGGTTGAACGGGTTCATCAACCCGCGGTTCCGCACCATCGACGGACTGTCGATCCGCTACGCGGAGAGCGAGGACCGGGACGATCACGCCCTCCTGCTGAGCCCGTGGCCCGAAAGCTTGTACGCCTTCGAGCCGACCTGGCTGCGACTCGCCGAACACGCGCATCTCGTGGCGGTCGACCTGCCGGGATTCGGTCATTCCCAGCGCTGCGATGCGTTGCTCTCCCCGCGGGCGATGGGCGAGTTCGTCGCTCGCCTCGCTGACGCGTTCGGACTCGAGAACCCGCACGTCGTCGGCCCCGACATCGGTACGGGGGCCTTGCTGTTCGCCGCGGCGGCACAGCCGGGGCGTTTTCGTAGCCTTGTCGTCGGGAGCGGTGGGTCGGCGTTCCCGCTCGAGCTGGGCAGTCCGCTCAAGGAGTGGGTCGACGCGCCCGACATCGAGCCCTACCGCAACGTCGACCCGCGCGAGATCGTCGCCGGCGCGATCGCCGGGATCGAGCGTTACGAGGTCCCCGATCACGTCCGCGAGGACTACCTCTCCTCCTACGAGGGCGACCGCTTCGTCGAATCGATGCGCTACGCCCGCGCCTACCCGACCGACCTTGCCATCCTCGCCGAGCTGCTGCCGCGAATCCAAGTGCCGGTGGAGATCATCGCCGGCGCCCGCGACACAGCCGTGCCGCCCGTGAACGCCGAGTTTCTCGACCAGCGGCTGCCGACGAGCAAGCTCGACATCGTCGACGCGGGCCACTTCACATGGGAGGACGCAGCCGAGGAGTACGCGGCGCTCGTCACGAGCTGGTGGAGCGGAGGCTACGCGGCCGCCGGAGCTGCCACAGCACGCTGACCGTTCAACTCAATCAGGTAAGGAGCGAGCAATGGCAGTAGCAGTCGTTATCGACGTCCCCAACGGGAACCAGCGGTTTTACGACCAGATCGTCCCCACGCTCTTCCCCGAGGGCAAGCTCCCCGGGGGCTGGGTCGTGCACGTCGCCGGCCCGACCGAGACCGGCTGGCGGATCGTGAACGTGGTGCCGTCACAGGAGGGGTTCGAGACATTCGCCCGCGAGTCGCTCGGCCCCGTCCTCCAAGAGCTGGAGGGCGTAACACCCGAGATCGCGTTCTTCCCTGTCTATCGGCTGATCCAGGGGTGAGCGAGGCTACGATGCCTAGTCAATTGCGCCTCGACGTGTTTGTCGCGCCGTACAAGCCAATCGTCGCGCAGGTCGCTGCGATGGGCGACGGCGAGGCGACGTGGCCCGCGACCTCCGTGTCGCTGATCAGCGGCGAACGTGACGCGGTTCTGATCGACGCTTTGATCATTTTTGAGGAAGCGGGGCGGGTCGTGGACTGGATCCGGGAGAGCGGCAAGAACCTCACGACGATCTACATCACGCATGGCCATGGGGATCACTTCTTCGGCTTGAACACGATCCTCGCCGCCTTCCCCGATGCCAGGGCCGTTACCGCGGCGGCTGTCGTTCCTTTTGCCCATGGTCAGGTCAGTCCTGAGGGGATGGGCTTCTGGAGCGCGGTCTTCCCGGGTCAGATTCCCGAGCAGCCAATCGTGCCGCAGCCCCTCGACGGCGACGTGATCGACCTGGAGGACCAGGAGCTGCGCATCGTTGCGGTCAAGCAGGCCGACACCGCCCCATCGACGACGGTCCACATCCCGAGCTTGGATGCCGTCATCGCCGGTGATGTGGTCTACAACGGCATCCACCAATGGATGGCAGAGACCGACCACGAGAGTAGGACGCAGTGGCTCGCGAGCATCGAGCAGGTTGCGGCGCTCGAGCCCAGGATCGTCGTCGCCGGCCACAAGCGCCCGGACGCGCGCGACGACGACCCGGCGGCAATCTTCAGCGCCACGAAGGCCTACATCCTCGACTTCGAGCAGTCCCTGGCCGAGAGCGGTTCGGCACAGGAGCTGGTCGACAAGATGACGGTCCTGCATGGCGATCGCGGCAACCCCTACACGCTGTGGACAGCCGCTCAGGCGGCCTTCGCGCAGGGCCAGGGCGTAGCGTCGTGAGCGGCGCGGATCGCAGACCAGATCGAACTCACGCCTGACCAGACCCAACAACTCAACGAGGCAATCTGATGATCACCGAGGACCGCCCGCTGCCAGGAGGCTCAGCCATGAACGACCTGCTCAAAACGGTGATCGAGGCCCACGGTGGCCTCGACCGCTGGAACCAGCTGGACGCCGTGTCGGCGCGTCTGAGACAAGATGGCGCCGAATGGGCGCTGAAGGGGCAGGAGGGCGTGCTCGACGATGTCTACGTGAGGGCGAACCTGCATGAACAGCGAGAGTCACATCACCCGTTCGGCGCCTCGGACCGTCGCAGCTCGTTCACACCCGGGCGCGTCGCGATCGAAACCACCGGCGGCGACGTCGTCGAGGCGTTAGAGCACCCGCGTGCTTCGTTCGCGGGACACACGCTCGAGACACCGTGGACGACACTCCAGCTCGCGTACTTCGTGGGCACTGCGATGTGGACCTATCTCACGCAGCCGTTCACATTCGCGCTCCCCGGGTTCGAGACCAGCGAGCTCGAGCCGTGGCAGGAACAGGGCGAGCAGTGGCGACGGCTGCACGTCACGTATCCGAGCTACCTCGCCACGCACAGCACCGAGCAGACACTGTATTTCGGCGCCGACGGCCTGATCCGCCGCCACGACTACGACGTCGAGATTCAGGGTGGCAGCGGAGGCGCGCACTACATCTCCGACTACACCCAGGCCGCGGGAATCATGGTCCCCACCAAGCACCGAATCTATCCCCGCACGCCCGAAGGTCAGGCGCTGAAGGAGCCACTGCTGATCTCAATCGATGTCAGCGAGGTCGCGTTCACCTAAACCGTCAGCCGCTACAGGGCCGTTGCTGCCAGTGCTAGCCGCTCGAGTTAGCTCCCACCGTGTAGGCGTAGGCAAAATCGTGGAAGTCGGAGAACGACGCCGGGAACCCGACGGCGGGCTCAGAGCCTCCCCAGTCCGTCGAGTCGATGACGCTGAGGGTGCCGTTCACCGCGGAGCCCGCAGCTGCCTTGGGCGACAGCGTCGCCGTCAGTGTCCCCGTGGCTCCGGCCGCCAGCTCTTCCGGCACAGCGGTATTGGCGCCACTGATGTCGTTGCCCGACGGTTGCAGTTCGAAGAGCCCGACGTGGTTGGTCGTGTTCTTGACCTTCACCGTGATCGGGACGCTGGAGCCCGAGCCGATGGTCGTCGACGTCGACGTCGGGAGACCGGTCTCGGTGACGGGTGCTAGCTGGTTGTACGCGACGACCCCAGTGACGGCCTGGGAGAACTCCGTCCCGTCGGTCGTAGCGCCCTGCATCACGTCGATCTCCCACAGACCCGGCTGGGGATCGGTGGCGATAAGCGAGGCGTTTCCGGTCGGGTTATCGGGCGTCGGCGTGGTGTCGATGGCTGTGACATCGATGTTCCCTGACTCGGTGACACCGGGCTCGAGGTCGGCCGGCGAGAACAGGTAGTAGTACACCGGGTCGTCGGCGGTATGGTCCGGCGCGTTGAGCGACACGTCGAGGTCTTTCTCACCCCGTGGCACGTCCACATAGAACGTCTTGATCTGCCCGGGACCGCGAGATACCGAGCTGGTCAGTGTGGCGCTGAACGAGCCACCGGCCGACGGGATGACCGTACGCCGCGCGATCGGCACGGAGCTCTCGAGCCCGTTCGGCCCCGTGAACTGCACCGACTCGGGGGCATCGCCGGGAGCCTGGGGGATGGCGATGCTGAGGGGCACGCTCACCGAGCTGCGAGGCCGGATGGTGACCGGCGCCGACGCCCGGCTCGTCGTGAAGTTCTGGCCGCTGGCCTGGAAGGTCACGGTTCCGGTGTAGGGCCCTGGGGTATCCGGCGCATTCTGCACGTGGCCGCGCCCGTTGGCCCACACGATCTGGGCAGTCCAGGTTCCGGACATCGGATGCTCGACCGTGCTGTGCTGGATGTCAGGGCTGGCGTTGGACCCGTTGGAGGCGCCGTAGTCGTACGACATCTGGGCCAACCTCCCGGCCGGGTCGGTCAAGATGAACGTCAGGATGTTGTCATCGCTGTTGGTCGGGTCCGGCCAGCGCATGTCGGCATCGAGCACGCTGGCGCCCTTCGGCACCTTGAAGGTGATCGGTGCCGCCGCGGTCGCCCCCTGGGCGGGAATCGGGGCGCTCGGCGACGGGGCGCTGACGTTCTCGGTGACGGGCTTGCCGAAGCTCGTCTCGCTCCCCAGCACCCGGTAACTGCCGGTGACCCTTTCGGGGCTTGAGGAGGTGTTGAACAGGGTGACCGATTTGTCGACCGTTGCGCCGCCCGGGCCCTGTACGTCGAGCTGGGTGGGGTTGGCCAGCAATCCGGGAGCGTTGGACTGCGTCTTCGACGCGCCCGGCATCTGGCGGGCCGCCTCGACGGCCGCGTACACGTTGAGGAGGCCAGCGCCCTGCTGGTCTGCCTCAGCCCCGATGTCGGTTGCCGTGCTCGTGAGGATCTCCTTCACCTGGGCTGGCGTCGGGGTGGCACCGCCGTGGGTGTCACGGTAGGCCTGGATCACGTCGGCGGCGGCGCCGGAGATGAAGGGGGCCGACTCGCTGGTGCCGCCAAAGGCCTCAGTCGGCAATGGCGGTACCTGGCCGGCGCCGACGGCAGCGAGCGCAAGATAGCCGGGGGCGGCCAGGTCCACCACAGCGCCATTGGGAGCGGTGCCGCCCGACGACAGGGTCGTCATGTTGTCGTCTTCCCAGCCCTTCGTGTAGCCATCGGCCTGGGCGAGGAGCCTGAGATCGTTCGTCCCAGCGGCGTCGATGACGTTGGGGTCATCGGCGGGGGCCTCGACCGTGCCGGACGAGCCGCTGTCGCCCGCGCTCTCGACTACGACAACGCCCGCTTGCACCATGGCGTCGTTGGTCGGTTCGAGCAGGTCGTCGTTGGCACCCGGCAGAGCGCCAAAGCCGTAGGACTCCGACACGACGTTGACACCCTCGTTCACCGCCTGCTGCAGCCCGGCGATGACCTGCGACTCGGGAGCCACGATCTGACCCAACGAGTTGGTGTCGGTGAAGAAACCGGTGGTGACAAGAGAGGCGCCCGTGGCGTCACCCACGATTCGGAAGCTGCAGTGCGCGGGGAAGTTCGAGAAGGGCAGCTGAGACGCGTAGGTGTAGGTGACCGTGCCCTGGGCGCCGATGGTGGAGACGTCTCCGTTGAACTCGTCGCTGAAGACGTTGTTGTTCGGGTCCGGGGCATCGATGATCACGTGCTGCCCGTTGGGGCGGATCATGTTGGGGTTCCCGGCCAACGAGTCGGCGTCGACGTTCCCGACGATGACGCCCTGGCCCGTCGCGATCGAGGACGCTTCGTTGGGGTCGTTCGGGTTGTTGGATGCGTCGTGGATGCTGGTGAGGGCTTCGGGCTCCAGCAGCGGTTTGCCGGGAGACGTGTTGCACAACTGCTGCCCGTCGGCTGCCGTTGCCGGGATGGTCGACTTCCGCACCCGGGAGGCGGCCAGCGTCTTCGTGTTCGATGTGCCCTCCCCGATGACGACGGTTCCGTCGGGGACGACAGCCTTGACGCCCGGGTTGTGGCTCAGTGCCCGTGCTTCGGCCGCCGGCATTGACGCCGCGACAGCGTTGAGGAGCGAAAGGGTCGTGACATGCGCGGCCCCGACCTGCTTGAGCTGGGCTACGAGCGGAGCCTGCATGGACGCGGCCGTTGCTTCTCGGGCCTGCCGGTGGGCCCGGTTCGCCGGCAGGTTGGCGAGCTGGTCGTCGAACACGACCACCATGCGCTCTCGCTTGCCGGACGAGCGGGCTTTGACCTGGCCCGCGCTCAACCTAGAAAAACTAGGCCTCGCCACACCGGCTCGGGCGCTGGAACCGGCTGCCCAGCCGACGCCGATGATCGCGGTGATCGCGGCCACACCGAGCAACAAAGCAACCCTGCGCGGGGTCAAAGACATTCTCCTGCCTCCATCCCGGCCCGCTCTTGTCGCCACACACACGCGTGGCCCGCGCCCGAAGTACCCGATCCACGTTCGGTCTAAACACGGGCGGGCGTTGTGCGCAACCTCATGCGTCTGCGCGTCGTGCTGGTCGCGCTCGAGCGACCCGACAGGCGCGCCAACCTCGTCCACGTAAGGAGGCCCCACCTGATGATGTGGCCAAGGTACGGGCGCTTCGGGAGGTTTGCCACGTTTTACAGCCGGTTAAAAGCGAGCCGCTGCTCGGACCGAGGCGAAAGCGGAAGTGGCCGGTGGGTGCAGGCGAGAGTAGAAGCAGCCGTGCCTCACCTCTGCCCGGCGTAGTGCGCCTCACCTCGTTGGCCGTGCCGGACGAGGCTGGTCGTGGCCGACGAACTGCCGCTCGTCGGGGTACCCGACCCGACCGCGATCGCGAAGATGTGCATCGCGTTGACCCCGTTCCCGATCCCGCTGCTGATCGTCGGCAGCGTCACGGACTTCACCGTCTTGCCCGATTCGAGTGGCACCGACGCGTAGTAGATGCTCACCGGATGCTGGCCCTGCGTGCTGCTCGACGAGTTCCAGCTCGAGGTGGTGGTCGCGATCTGGTCTCCCGCCACGGGGGCGTTGTTGAACCAGTCCGCCATGCTGATGCTGTAGGTCTGGGTGCTTCCGTCGGTATAGGTGATCGTGCCCGTTCCGCTCGCCGCGCCGAATCCGGCCGCGCCGAGGAAGCCGAGCTCGGTCCCCGAGCCGGACACGTCGATGATCTGCCCGTCGGCGATCACGTTGTCGGGCGCGCCGACCGGGGTCGGCCAGGTGAAGGTCGTCCCGTCGATTGTCGCCTGACCGCCCGGGGTCAGGGGCGTCGGCGTGCCGGCGGCCAGGGCCTGCTTCGAGTAGCTCTCCCCCGTGCCGTCGAAGTTGGCGGCCGACGGATCCGAGTTGTCGCTGATCCCGGAATTGTCGTAGGCGGCGGAGAGCGACGGGTAGGGCGCACCCATCGTCGGGGTGCCGTTGCCAACTGCCATCGCGAAGATGTGCATGGCGGTGGTGCCGCCAGCTGCGTTCAACACAGGCAGTGTCACCGACGAGACCGTCTTGCCGTGTTCGAGCGGCACTGACGCAAAGTAGACGCTGACCGGGTGCTTACCGAGTGGGTTGCTTTGGAAGTTCCAGCTCGACGTCGTCGTCACGAGCTCGTTACCGACGGCCGGGGCGTTCGCGTACCAGTCCGCCATGTTGAGGTTGAACGACTGCTTGCTGCCATCCGTGTAGTGGATCGTCACGATCCCGCTCGCGGTGCCATTCTGGCTTGCGCCGAGGAACCCGAGGTCCGTTCCGGTGCCGCTCAGATCGACGGTCTGGCCCCCGGTGACGACGTTGTCCGCGGTGCCGGCCGGCACGTTGGGCCACGTCAACGTTGTGCCCCCGATCGTAACCGTGCCGCCCGGCGTCAGCGCGTTGGGCTTTCCAGCCGCCAGCGCCTGCGCGGAGAAGCTGTCGCCGACCCCGTCGTAATTGGCAGCGCTCTCGTTGGAGTCGTCGCTGATCCCGATGTTGTTGTAGGCCGCCTTCATCGACGAGTGCGGGACCACCACGGTCGTCGACCCCTCGGCCACCGGCTCGCCGCTGCCTGGCCTCACCGTGACCATCAACTCGTGGGTCCCGAGCGATGCGTTGGTGGGAGTGGTGACTTTGAAGCTCTGGGTTACCGTCTGACCCGCGGCCACGTCGACCGGACTCGGGTTGCTCACCGTCCAACCGGATGGCGCCTTGAGCGTGAACTGCGCTTGCGGGATGGCGTAATCGCCGCCGTTGACGAGCTTCGCGGTGACGGTCGCGGTGCTGCCCGCGTCGACGGTGTCCGGCGCGCTGACGGTCACGTAGCGCGCGCCGACAGTGCGCGTGACGTTGAAGCTGCCTTGCAGGGGCAGGTCGTCGAGCGCCGATGAGTCGCCCACGTAGACGTGGAACTGGCCGTCCGGGCACCACCCAGCCGTTGGCGGCGTCATCCCAGTAGGAGAGGTCGTGGCCGTTCAGCGTGAAGCTCACCGTCTTGGTTTGGCCCGGTTGCAGGTCGACCTTGTCAGAGCCCTTCAGCTGTCGCGGCGGCTCTCCGGCCACTCCGGGGTCGCCGAGGTAGAGCTGCGCGACGTCTGAGCCGGCGACCTTGCCCGTGTTGGTCACGGTCGCTGAGACCGTCGCCTGGGGCCTCGACTGCCCGTTGCAGCCGCAACTCGTGGCACCAGGGCCCGAGCTGGAGTTCTGGACCGACGCTGGCGTGATCGTCAGGTTGCTGAACTTGAACGTCGTGTAGGACAGCCCATAGCCGAACGGGAACATCGGCGTCTCGCTCGTTGGCGTCGTAGTGGCGGTAGCCGACGTCGATCCCCTCGCTGTAGTTGACCTGGCCGTTGACGCCCGGGAACTGGCTCGGACTCGAGGCGGGCACCTGGGACAGGCTCTGCGGGAAGGTGACCGGCAGGTGGCCGCCCGGGTCGACTTTGCCGAACAGCACGGCCCCGAGCGCGGTTCCGTTGCTCTCGCCCGGGTACCAGGCGTCCAGCACCGCTCCCACCTGGCTGAGCCACGGCATCGCCACGGGCGCACCGGCGTCGACGACGACAACCGTGTGGGGGTTGACCGCCGCGACCGCCGAGATCAACTCGTCCTGGGCGGAGGGGAGGTTGAGGCTCGCGCGGTCGGCGGCCTCGGATTCCGTGTCGTCGGAGACGACGACCACCGCAGTTGCGGCCGACTTGGCTGCGTTGACGGCCTGCTGGATTCCGGGTGCCAGGTCCGACGGCGTCGCCCAGCTCAGGTTGGCGGACGGGCCGCCGCCGCTGAGCGTGAGCGTGTACTTCTGTCCAGCCTGCAGGTTGACCGCGACCGAGTAGGTCGAGATCGGCGGCGTGCCCGGGTTGGCCAGGATCTCCTTGCCGTTCAGCGACAGATAGGTGACCGTGTAGCTGCCCGGGTTCTGGAACGCCAGCACGTAGGTGCCGGTCTCCGGCGCGGTCAGCGTGCCGGTGTAGCTGCCGCCGTAGCCCGTCGATGGAGTAAGCCGGGCTGATGTCGCTGCTCGGGATCGGTGACAGCGACGTGTCGGTCGGGAGCCCCTGTACGTAGTTGACCGGCGTGCCGGCCGGGGCCGCGGCCTGGATGCCCTGCAACGGCGTGACGTTGAAGGTCGAGGTGACGTACGCGCTGCCGCCTCCGGTGTCCGTCGGTGAGGCCGAGGCGGCCGGCCCGATCACGGCGATCGGGCTCTTGCCAGTCGAGCGCAGCGGCAGCGTGTCGCGATCGTTCTTGAGCAGCACGGTGCCTGCCTCGGCGACCGCGGTCGAAACTCGCCTGATGCGTCGGGGTCGTGACCGTTGCGCTGGTCGAGCCCGTCGGTGGGTTGTTGAACTCGTTGAACCGGAACATCTCGACCAGGATCCGGCGCACCATCTGATCCAGCGTCCCCATGCTGACCTGCCCGTCCTGAACGGCGGCCTGCAGCGCGGAGCCGTAGTACTGAGGAGCGGGCATCTCCTGGTCCATGCCCGCGTCCGCCGACTGGACGGTCGAGTGGGTGGCCTGGTAGTCGGAGGTCACGAACCCGGGGAATCCCCACCGCTGATCGAGCGTGGTCCGCATCAGATACTCGTTCTGGCAGGCGTACTCGCCGTTGATCGTGCTGTAGGCGCACATCGCCGACGACGCCTTGGCCTGCTCGATCGCCGCCCAGAACGCCGGCAGGTAGATCTCGTGCAGCGCGCGCTGACTGACGATCGCGTCGTCGGCCGCTGTATTGCGGTTGGTCTCCTGGTTGTAGACCGCGAGGTGCTTGACCTGGGACATCTCGTCCTGGCTCTGCACCCCGTCGATCTCCGACACCGCCATCTTGCCGTTGAGGAATGGGTCCTCGGTGAACGCTTCGAATGAGCGACCCCAGCGCGGATCACGGTCGATGTTCACGGTCGGCCCGAGGTTGACCATCGCGCCCTTGCCGCGCTCCTCCGTCCCCACCACCTGCCCGTACTGGTCCGCCAGCGATGGGTCGAACGTGGCCGCCAGCGAAACGGCGGCCGGCATCTGAGTTACGCCAGTGAGGCCGTCGCCGACGCCGAGCGGGCCGTCCTCCTGTCCCATCGGCGGTACGCAGAGGCTCGGGATTCCCGAGATGTAGAACACGTAGGGCTCGCTGAACCCGGCCCCTGTGACCATGTTGATCTTGTTCGCGAGCGTCATCTGCGACATCAGCAGCTGGACGCGCTGACCCACGGGCAGCGACTGGTTGAGCCAGGGGCAGGATGGGCTGGCGGAGGCGCGTCGGTGCGGTCGCGGCAGGCGCGGCGAGGGCGGCGAGCAACGCGATCAACAGGGCGGCCTGGGAGCCGAACCTCCGAGTCCGGAGCGCCCGGGTGCCGAACAGTCGAGTACGGAAATTGGCGCTCCGCTCGCTCTGCGAAGCCCGGACAAAAAGGCTCACGGCGTTCCTCCATGCTCAACGTCCGGACCCGGCCCTGCACGTTCCCTCGGGGGCGGTCGCGTAAACGACAACCTTGCTCGTCGGCCTCCCATTCCTCACCAACCGTTGCTATGCCGAGTCGGCGGGCCGCCGAGAGGTACGTCCGACCGGCGACTCACCTAAGGATCGCGGGGCGGACGCGCGGGCGCCCGCCCCGGACCCACGACTATTCCCTCACAGGCCAGGGACCGCGCACTGATCGACCTTCCGGCCGCTGACGTTGTTCGGAGAGCCTCCGGAGTCGCCAACCTGTGGCGCCGGCACGTTGTTGTGGCAAACCAGGTTGCCGCGGATCGTGTTCGTGACGAACTCGTTCGCGTCCGGGTCGCCTAGCGTGTTGTTGCTGAGGTTCACGCTGCCGTGGACTGTGTTGCGGATGAAGCCCAGCCAGAATCCGGTGTAGCCGTCGATCGTCGCGCCGCCGTTGATGACGTTGTCCTCGACGGTCGAGAAGAACCCATTGCCGCCGCTGATCGTGACGCCGCCGTTGACGTGTGCGAAGTGAAGCTGCACAGATGCCGGATCGTTGGCCGCGAGGCCACCGCTGATCTTCCCCCCGCCCGTGCCCCCTTCGCTGCCGAGGATGAAGGTGGCTCCGGCCCCGACCGTGACGCCGCCACGCACGCTGATCGTCGCGTTCGTGCCGTCGCAGGTGGCCCCTGCCGGGACGGTGATCTTCTTGTAAGACCCCGACCCGAGTGTCCCCGTGCACGCGAACGCTTTCGGCGCGGCCGCCGCGCTCGAAGCTCCCAGCGCGACGATCGCTACCGCCGTCGCGAGGGGCCCGCTCAATGCGACTCTTCGCATAGGTACCTCCGTTGAGAGTGCCGGTTGAGTCACGGACAGTATCCCAGCGCTTTCACACCGGCGGTGACGTCCCACAATCGTCGGCGCCGCGCTGCGGTCAGGTCTATGGAATCTCCAGCATGGCGGCGCTGTAGGCAGGCAGGTGGACGCGATAGGCGCCGTCGCGGGGTGATACGAGCTCGATGATCTTCCGGTCGTAGAAGCGGCCGTTGCGTCCGATTCGCTGGCCGGCCAGCGTGACGCCGGAGTCAGATGAGGGTGACGGCGCCTGAAGTCGCTCAAGGTGGGCGGGTGAAGTCGCAGTGCGGGCTGGGACAGCCACGTCGATCGATCGGGAGTCCTTGTCGATCAGCAGCACCCGCAGACCGTCCCGAGACTTGACCGCCCAGACTTTCACGTTCAGCTGACCTGCACGATCAAGACGCACGCCCACCAGCTGCGCTTGAGGCCCAACCATCCGGGCAAACAGAGCCAGCCCATACAGTTCGGGACGGGCGACCAGACCCGCGCCGCTCAGGTGAAATGGCGCGTTTATGTACGACGAACGGAGGTGCAGGTTGACCCCGTCGACCCCAGCCGAGATCATCTCGAACAGCGCGTCAGGCGCCCACAGCGCTGTGGCGAACGACTCCGCGATCCGCACGCTCGGTTGACTGCGGCACAAGCTGACTGCATTGGTCTCCGTGAAGTAGAAGGGAAGGTGATGTACGCGCGCGAACTCGAGCGCATGCCCGGCCGTGGAATCGAGGCCGCCCACGGCGCTGGGAGCGAGCACTCGCCGCATCGTCGGCCTGTTCGCGGGGCCCCAGCACGTCGAGGTGCCGGGGTGGTGAACATCAATGGCCTGGGGTCCGTCCTGGCGTGGGCTAGGGGCTCCCTGCACCCATCCGGTGGCGAAAGGAGGGACATCGGGGCCCGCCACCGCCACCCTGGGCATTGCAGCGTGCAGCTTCCGCGCATAGGTTTGAAAATCGCGCCAGTAATCCGCCGGGGAGTAGCCGACGGCCCAATTCGATGGCGTTGACTTCAGCGTGGTGGTTATCAGTTCCTTCTCGTACTGAGGCCGCTTGGAGTAGAGGTCGGGCTCGTTACCAATCGCGAGCTCGACGAGGCGCCCACGTGGCAGTGCTCTCGACGTGGCGCGAGCGAATGCTGCCGCCATCGCCGGCGAGTGCACCGGCAGGTTCAGGTCGAGCTTCACCAGCAGACCGTCGCGTCGGACCAGAGCCGCCAGCCGCGCAAGCCAACCCTTGCCCAGCTCGAACACAAATCCTGGCGTGTGTCCGGCTGGCACGTTCCAGTAGACCTCGTTCGCCGAGCGCCCACCGATCCGCAGCGGCACCAGGGACTCGTTCCCCGGGCGCATCAGCGACAACGCTCTGTCGAACAGGGCGCCATAGTCCTCAAACGCGGAGATCTCGTTGTACTCCATCGAGATCCCAAAGAACGACGCCGAGATCGCCTCATCCCGGCCGGTGAAACTCAGCCGCGCAGCCGGTGCTGCCACAGCTTCCCCGGACTGGTTGGGCGCCGATCCACCCGCCGCCGCACTCCCGCGGCTCAGCAGCAGCGCGCCTCCAGCAACCGTGACCACGAGACAAGCGACGAACAGAAAACCCCATACCGATTCCCACCAACGTCCCCCCGCGCGACCACTCCCACAACCTGACATTCCCCCAGGCTAGCGGGGTGTCAACGGCCTGGCCGCAGCTGTGTCCAGTGGTGCCGCGGCCGATCGTTGCCAGCATCACCGGACCGCTACGCGCAGCCGATCGAAGCTAGTAGCAGCACGGCGATCCTGGCGATCGTTATGAACGTCGCCAGCGTTTTCATCTATCGTTCCTCGGCGTGGGTGGCGGTTGTGGTGCAGCTGGGTAACTTGGCGACCCCGATTCGCACGCGTCTGGCTCAGCTAACAGCTGCCTGCGCCTCGGTCGCGGTGGGCGAGAACCCGAGACGTCGTCTGAAGATACGTCGCCGGCTCCTGGCCATCCTCTTGACTTCGGTGCCGCTCGTTCTGGCCGCGGTAGCTTCGGCGGACGTCAGCGTGTTTCCGAGCCCCGGCAGCCGGCTCGCCACCCCGCAGACCCAGATCAGCTTTCGTGGTGTGGTGCCCGGCGCGATCGGGCAGATCACAGTTATCGGCTCGCACAGCGGTATCCACGTGGGCCAGTTCAAAGCCGATTCGGATGGCCGCGGTGCCAGCTTCTATCCGGCGGCGCAGTTCAGTCCAGGTGAGCGGGTCACCGTGCGTACCCACCTGCCGATCGTCAAAGGGAACGCGGGAACGTTCCGGTTCGCGATCGAGCGAGGGTTGGGCCACGTCCCGGCTCCGGGTGCGCACTACGTCCCGCCGCGCGTTCCCGGCGATGTCCGCACGTTTCGCTCCCGCCCCGACCTCATCCCGGCCGCCATCCGAATCAGGCGATCCTACTCGGGAGCCCAGGACATCTTCCTGACCCCGATGCGCGGACCACGACAGTGGGGACCGATGATCGTCGATCGCAGGGGTTCGGTGATCTGGTTCCATCCGTTGCCGGGGCCGAGGGCCACAGCAGCGGATCTCAACGTGCAGCAATACATGGGCAAGCGCGTGCTGACGTGGTGGCAGGGAACCGTCAACCATAGTTTCGGCCAGGGCGATGACGTGATCTTCGATCGTCACTACCGGCAGATCGCCACCGTGCGGGCCGGCAACGGACTGGCGGCTGACCTTCACGAGTTCAGCCTCACCCCCCGAGGCACGGCGTTGATCGACTCTTACAGCGCCGTGCGCTGGGACGGCAAATCCGTCGGCGGGCCCCGTGACATGGATGTGTTGAACTGCGACGTCCAGGAGATCGACGTTCGCACGGGCAACGTGCTGTTTCAGTGGGACAGTCTCGATCACGTGCCTCTCAGCCGCTCGTACGCGCGAGGGTGGCGGAACACCACCCGACCATACGACTACTTCCATCTCAACTCGATACAGCTGGACGAAGATGGGAACCTGATCGTGTCAGCCCGGAACACGTGGGCGGTCTACAAGATCAACCACAGCACGGGCGCCGTGATGTGGGAGCTGGGCGGCAGGCACTCGAGCTTCAAGATGGGTCCTGGGACAAGGACCGCCTACCAGCATGACGCACAGCTACACCCCGGCGGGCTGATCACGGTCTTCGACGACGGTGCCTGGCCGCAGGTGCATCCGCAGTCGCGGGCGATCCTGGAGCGGATCGATACGACCCACTGGACGGCGACATTGCTGAGGGCGCTGGAACATTCGCCAAGCCTGGTCTCGAGAGCGGAGGGCTCCGTCCAGCTTCTTCCCAACGGACATTGGTTCATCGGATGGGGAGAGCAGCCCTACTTCACGGAGTTCGACCGCCGCGGCCGGCAGCTCTTCGATGGCCGGTTCGTGGGACCGATCTCCAGCTATCGCGCCTACGAGTATCCATGGCACGGTCAGCCGGCGACACCGCCCAGCCTGGCGCTGGAGCGGGATCAGGGTGGGATCAGCACCCTCTACGCAAGCTGGAACGGAGCTACCGACGTGTCCTGGTGGCAGGTTCTGGCTGGGAATAGCCCCACATCGCTGACGCCGGTCGGGATCGCGATCCGCCACGGCTTCGAGACCGCCATTCACCTCCGCAACGAGGCCCCGTACTTCGCTGTGCGGGCGCTCGGCAGGCGCCGCCAAACGCTGGGGCAGTCGTCGGTGGCGGGGTCCCTGCGCGCTCGCGTATCGATCTTCGGCCACAGCGCGTTCATCTCCAGTGGGGGCGTGGGTGGCTTGCAAGTCGGCTGCTTTGCCACCCACCCCTGCCAGCTGAGCGGATCGCTCAGCACCGGGCACACCAAGATCGCCTCCGTGGCCAGCCAGGGCGTCCAGCCCCAGGATGGCGGGATCGTGTTCTTCCGGCTCTCCAGCCAAGGCCGGCACCTCCTCGCCCACGCCCGCCACCACCGACTGGCTGTGAACGCCGGCCTCCGCAACCTGGACGGGGCGGCTGCCTTCGCTCACCTGACGCTGGTGCCGTATAGGACCAGTGGCCAGGCGCCCAGCCATCAGGTTCACCAAGCGCGCTCGCTTCGGATCGTGGCCCACACTGCGTTCATCTCTCCCGGCAGAGTGGGCGGCATCTTTGCCGAATGCCCGGCGACCACCTGTCACGTCACGTTGACCATCCAGTCGGGCGGGAGACCGATCGGCAGCGGGACGAGCCAACGGATTCCTGCCGGCAACTTCGGGATCCTCTTCTTCAAGCTGACCTCCGCCGGGATGCACGCCCTGAACCGGACGCCCAGCAACGACCTTCCCGCGAAGTTGACCGCCCGCAACGGGGGCGACACGGCCGTTGCCCAGATCTCGCTGATCCGCTCCGGCTGAACGCGCCCGTTCGATACGGCCACCCGGGTTTCGCCGAACTGTACGGCCGCCCCGACGCCGCGTAAACAGGACATGCGAGGAGCCCGCGACCGGGCGTAGAGGTAACCGGTGCGCGAACACTAGGGCCGTCCTCGTCTGACCGCGAATGAGCGAGCGATAGGTTGTCAGCATGACCTCCACCTCGGACCCCCACTTCGGCCTCACCGGCCTGGCCACGATGGGCGCCAACCTAGCCCGCAACGTCGCCCATCACGAGATCCCCGTGGTCGTGCACAACCGCACTGCCAGCCGCACTGAAAAATTCCTCGAGGAACACGGCTCGGAGGGTCCGATCACCGGGCAGGAGTCGGTCGAGCAGTGGGTCGCGGCGCTCGCCCACCCGCGGGTGCTGATGAGCATGGTCCAGGCCGGCCAGGCGACCGATGCGGTGATCGAGGAGATCGCACCGCACCTCGACGAGGGCGATGTGCTGATCGACGGCGGTAACGCCAATTTCCGCGACACTCAGCGCCGCCACGCCAACCTCGCTGAGCAGGGCGTCCACTTCTTGGGCGTCGGGGTCTCAGGCGGCGAGGAGGGCGCGTTGAACGGGCCGAGCATCATGCCCGGTGGCGACCGCGAGCCCTATGACGAGTCGGTTAAGCACATCTTTGAGGCGATCGCCGCCGACGTCGACGGTACGCCGTGCTGCACCTACGTCGGGCGCGACGGCGCCGGTCATTACGTGAAGATGGTCCACAACGGCATCGAGTACGCCGACATGCAGTTGATCGCCGAAAGCTACGACCTGCTGCGTCACGGCATCGGACTGGACGTGCCCGAGATTGCTGAGCGCTTCAGGTCCTGGAACGACTCCGAGCTGGAGTCGTTCTTGATCGAGATCGCCGCGCGGGTGCTAGCGAAGCGTGACGATGCCACTGGCCAGCCGCTGGTGGACGTGATTCTCGATGCCGCCGAGCAAAAGGGCACCGGTCGCTGGACAGCCCAGAACGCACTCGAGCTGGGCGTGCCGCTGACGGGGATCACCGAGGCCGTGTTCGCGCGGACGCTGAGCGCGCTCAAGTCACAGCGCGAGCACGCCGCCAGCCTGCTCACCGGTCCGCCCACCAACGGGGGCGGGGACGAGTCACTGGCACTCGACCTCGAGCACGCGCTGTACGCGTCAAAGATCGTCTCCTACGCGCAGGGATTCGCCCAGATGGCGGCAGCAGCCCGCGAGGAGGGGTGGGATATCGATCTCGGTTCGATGGCGACGATCTGGCGCGGGGGGTGCATCATCCGTGCCCGTTTTCTGGACCGGATCCGCGAGGCCTACGACACTGACCCCGCGCTGTCGAACCTGATGCTCGCCGACTTCTTCGCCAAGGCGCTCGCAGGAGGCCCAGGATCCTTGGCGCCGGGTGGTCGCACGAGCGGCCGAGCTCGGGATCCCGACGCCGGCGTTCTCATCGTCTCTGGCCTACTACGACGGCTACCGTCGCGCGCGCGGGCCGGCAAGCCTGATCCAGGGCCTGCGTGACCTGTTCGGCGCGCACACCTACAAGCGGGTCGACCGAGAAGGAACCTACCACGTGATGTGGGGCGAGGATGGGCGCGAGGTCGAAGCCTAGACGTAGCTCCTGTGCAACCGCATGGAGACTCCACTCGCGCGAGGTTGTCGCACAAGCATCCCGAGACGGCGGTTTGTTGTGATCGGCGCACAACAGCCCCGCCGCGCGACCCCGCATCCCCCCGTGGCAGCACGACTAGCCGGGGGTCGAGCGCGCCGGCACGGACCCGACTGGAAAACGTGACAAGGTCCGCGCCGCGCGCCGACCTCGTCCACATAAGCATGCCCCACCTGCTTCTGTGGCCAAGGTACGGGCGTTTCGGGAGGTTTGCCACGTTTTACAGGCGGTCAGACACGCCCGGGGTGCCGAGGAAAGTGACAAACCACCGCGACCGCGGAAACCGAACGACCGAAACTCGGGCTCAGGCCGAGGAATGTGCCCCGCGACAGACGGCGCCGGCGACGTTGTCACGATTCTCCGCGGATGGGCGACCGACCACGGGCCCGCTCGCCTCAGTCGCCTGCTAGTTGCTCACAACGTCGCCGGTTTGTGCGACGGCCTCGCGTAGAAGGAGGCGTCCCGCACGCCGACGTCGGACGATCGCATCCATCCTCGCCGCTGCGCTGACGCGGACGAGCGCAATGGCGCGACGAGGGGATGGCCGTCGCCACGGACACCGAACGAGTCCTGTCGGTGCCTCTTCGGAAGTCGCGCGAATTCGAGTGGCGACTGATGGAATCACGTTGTGCAGCGTCGAGCACAAACGTGACGGAATGATCGCGCGCGAGGTGGGCCAACATCGCCCTGATCATGTTGGCCGAGAAGTCTTGTGCCTCGTCCACAAAATCCTTTAGCAGCGATCCGGGTGGAGCGGCCCGGTGAGCCGGAAGACCTGGATTGCCCAGTTCGGGGAGAGCACCAGCCTGGCCGCAGGGTCGGTTCGGGTCCAGTCGACCTCTGGCGAGTGCACGAGCCGCGTGGTGAAGAAGACCCGGTTGGCGGTGGTAACGACATACTGGTAGTGCCCCTGGTTCAGCGCCATGCGCCAGGCCCGACAGCTGGTGATGGGTCGGAACGAGCCGTGCGGACCGCGCTGGCCCATGTACGCGACGCGATTGGAATCGTCGAGACCCCAGAGGGGATAGCCGAAGAACCAACCGAAGTTGCCCACCAGGGCGATTTGCGCGTGGTGCAGGCCCCGAGCCCAGCGCCACACCCTGTAGATGCCGGGCGGACCGTACCTGTCGGTATATCGGTGCCTCAGGTAATCCTGGGTCCCCGAGTAGCCCGCTGCGACCCCGCCCAGCACCAGCGAGACAGCCAGCGTCGCGGCGGTGGCGCGGGCGAGCGGGCGCCGGAGCGGGATCAGCGACCATGGTCTGAGGACCACGATCACCGCCACCACGAGGACCAGGACCACGGCGGCGAGTTCTCCGCCCAGGTTGTAGTCCGGTGTCCACAGGCGGCGCAGGGCCACCGTGGCCACGAACAGCGTCGCGAGTCCGGCCGCCGCCGCCAAGCGGCCGAGCTGGCTTCTGAACAGCAGGGCCAGCGGCGTAACGGTCAGGGCCAGCGTCAGTGCGGGAGCTCCGTAGCGCATGTTCAACTTCAAGCCGTAGGGATGGCCCCAGGGCCCGCCCGCCGTGAGCGGAGTGAATGAGTACGCGACCAGGGACGCCAAGGCGATCAGAGCCGCCGCCACGACCAGCTGGTCGCGCTTGGAGAAGAGACACACCAGAGGACCGACCACGGCCGCGGCGACCAACGCCGGCCACCAGGGCCCGAGGTTCACGTTCAACGCCGGAACAAGCCAGTGGCGGAGGATCCCGGGATAGGTGGCGTAGTCGGCCAGGGAGTAGCTGTTGCCGTGTTGCAGCGGCGGTGGGTGAGGCGTCGGCAGCACGCCGAAGCCGAACCACGGGAGCGGGTTCCCGACCGCGATGAAGTTACGGGCGTACCAGTAACCACCGGCGAGGACCAGACCCCCGATCCACCACCCGGTCGCGCTCCGGCGCCGGCCCCCGGGGGTCAACGCGATCGCGGCGAGTGTGATTGCCCCCACCGGACCGAGCAGGTTCAGTTTCACCGACAGCGCCAGCCCGGCCGCGACGGCGGCGACGATGATGCCGCCGCGGTACGCCCGAGCGTCGGTCGTGGGCCTGTCGGCGGTGCGCATCCACAGAGCCAGGGCCGCCATGACAAAGAACACGCCAAGCAGATCGTTGTCGGCGGTTCCGGCATTACTGTCGAACATCATCGGCGTCGCCATGACGATCGCCGCCGCCAGCATCGACGCGGGGCCGAATCCCCGGACAGAACCGATACACCAGGCCGCAAGCAACGTGAGCGCAAGCCATATGAGGTTGATGCCCGGCGAGAGCACATCGTTGCCCATCAGCACGATGCCGAGCGCGTGGAAGAGCTCTGAGGTGGCTGGGTACAGCCCGGTCAGCCAGGCGTAATCGGTGTAACGGATCGCCCGAATCTGACCGGTCTGGGCGTACGACGCCGCGTGCGGCAGGTGGTACGCGATCGAATCAGCGCCGGTGATCCCGTTCCCGAATGACCGGAGGCTCGGTCCGGTCCACTCGAGCAGCACGACGACGACACCGGCCACCGATATGAGGATGAGGACGGCGGTGGTAACCCCTGGCCCGGCGGCGCGGGAACGGACGACCCGCGCACTGGAGCGCGCCGTCAGCCCGAGTCTCAGCGCCGATCCGACGGCGATCGAACCCACGACCATCGGTACCAGCCTGAACAGGCCCACGGTCCCGAGAACCTCCATCGTCCCGACCAGCAGTGCGCACCCGGTGGCGATCTCGGCCAGGCGGGCATGGGCGCCGCGCCAGTCCGGGAGGAGATACCGCCGTACGGCGACCGCGCCGACGCCCAGCGACCCCAGTACGCACACCAGCGCAGCGACGCCGATCAGGTAGCGGCCAAGACTCATCTGGCATCTATCCGGTCCGTCAGTCGAGCTCGCCGTCGATCGACATGCCAGAGCTCAACAGGGTGGAGGGGTGATCAGGCGTGCTGCTGGCCCTCCCGAAGCGCCGACTGGGTCCGCTCCGGTGCTCGGTCCCGACGGGCCCGTGATGCTCGCTCTCGAAGCGGCGGTTGGGCCCGCTGCGGAGATCGGTTGCGACGAAACCAGGCGATGACGAGTACTGCGGCGCCTGGGAGGCTGGCCACGAGCACCAAGACGCCGAAGACGACGGCGGTGGCGACCCCGTGTCGCGCGCCGAGGCCGGCCGCGACGAACGCCCATACCGTCACCCCCTCCCGGGGACCCCAGCTACCGGCGCTTGGCAGCATCATCGCCGCCATGACGAGCAACGCGATCGGCAACATCCGGGATAGCGGCGCGCTGACGCCGGCCGTCCGCGCGGCGATCAGGAAGGTGGCCGCGTGGGCGCCGACGCCGAGCGCAGATGCCAGCGCGATGCCCAGCCACGCCCTTCGGGCGAGCAGCCCCTCACGGATGTCGCCGGAGGCTCCGCTCAGGAGGCGCGCCCACGCAGACCGAGTGACATCAGGTCGCGCCCGGGCCAGCAGCACAACGCCGAGCACCCCGACGACGACCGCGATCGTCACCAGCGGCATGAACGAGTGCACGGGCGACGGCAGGACGAGGAGAACGACCACAGTCAGGAGGACCTGAACGAGCTGCCCGGCGAAGCGTTCCCACCCGACCGAGCGCATTGCGCGGCCGATATCGTGCACGTCGCGACCATGGCTGACCCCGCGGTGTACGTCGCCCACGATCCCGCCCGGCAGCGTGGCGTTGAGGAACATCGACCGGTAGTAGGCGGCCACCGCAGCGGGCAGCGACAGGTCGACGCCGAGACCCCCGGCAACGATCTTCCAACGCCAGGCATAGGCCACCGTGGACAGCACCGCGAGGCCTGCGGCTGCCGCGAGCGCTCCGGCATCGATCGTGCGGAACCCGTTGAGGAATGGACCTGCGCCCACGCGCCAGACCAAGACCGCGAACACCAGGGCCGCAGCCCCGAGGCGGCCCCAGACCACCATCCTCCGGCTCATGGCGAGCTACCTGTGGCCGGCTGGGGTCCGTAGGCGGTGAGGAAGCGGTCGCGAAAGGCGCTCATCCGCCAGACCGGCGCGTCCGGGCGGGCCAGCAAGCCCGACTGCCAACCCCAGCCGCTGATCCGCTTAAACACCGCCGGGTCATGAGCGATGATTGAGATCGGCACGTCGTGACCGGCGTTCTGCCCGCTGACGATCGCCAGCGGCTGCTCGTCGCCCACGACGACGAGCGCGAGGTTCTTGTTGCCGTAGCGCTGTACGAACGAGATAAGCGCATCAAGCGAGTACTCGAGAGATCGGGCGTAGGCAGCCTTCACCTGGTTGGGGTGCCACCAGAACGAGCTTGGTTCGCGGTCCATCGGTATCCGATTGAAAATCGAGCCGTTGCCCAATTCGTTCCAGGGGACCATCTGGGGGATGCGGTCCCACGGCATGTGGCTCGACACCGTGTCCACCTCGGCAAACAGGGGTCGACGGTGGGTTTTCGCGAGCTCGAGCCGCTGGAGGGCCGCGAACATGTATTGGTCGGGCATGGGCGCGTAGTTGAAACCTGGCCCCCGGTAACCCATGTCACGGCGGTCGTAGAGCCTGTCGTAGTGGTAGAACGACGACCCTTCCGGCCACGACCGATCGTCGGCTGGCGCGAAGTTGATGGTCCGCCACCCAGCCCGGTTGAAGGCGTCGCTGAGCGTGAACCGATCGGTGGCGACGAGCTGGTCGTAGCGCCGTTGATTGTTCGCCCAGACGCCCGACTGCAGCGTCGAGTGTGCGAGCCAGCTGATGCCGCCGAAACCCGGCGCGTTGACGAAGGCGCTACGAGCCGAGAATCCAGCGCTTCGCAGCTGGTTAGTTCCCCTATTAAGTAACGCGTCGATGGCGGGGGAAAAGGAGGAGCCCTGGACCGAGACCCGCCCGTAGGATTCGACGAATACGAGCAGGACGTTCTTGCCGCGCAGACCGGTCAGAAGCCGGCTGCCCGGGGTCGCTCGGAAGGGGTCGTGGTTGATCTGCTTGGCGAAGACGCCCTCGTCGTGGATGTCGGCCTGCACCGTTCCTACCTCGTGGACGACGTAGCTGGCGGCGCTCGTGGAGGCGACGGGCGTGTGGGAGAGAAGTTGCGCGCCTGAGACCGAGCAGAGCAGCCAAACAGCGCCGAGTCCCGCGACCGCGCCAAGTGACCATCGGCGGTGGCCGGCCGCGACCCGGGTCATTCGAAGCATCGCCAGGGTCATGACGACGGGCAGTGCCACGGCGAGCGCCACGCCACCGACGACGATCAGGTTCGCCTCGGTATGACCGAGGGCGTCACGCAGCGTCTCGATGCCGATCCCAGCGTCACCTGCGTCGCCGATCAGGTCGAACGGCCGGGCAAAGGCACTGAAGAACGCGATGTCGAGAATCTTCAGGATGACCACCAGCGCGAGCGCCGGACCGAGGACCCCGGCGAGGATGCGTCGCGGGATGGTTGGCAGGACGGCGGCCAGCGCGATGAGCACGAGCCCCTCGAGCGGGACCCTGAGGAAAGCCGTCACTGTGAGATCCTGCGCCTGATTGGGCGCCACCAAGGCCGCCCAAACGAACAGCACGGCCAGGACCGAGAACGCGGCAGCGATAGTCCTGCGCAGTCGGCCGCCGCCCTCTGCGGGAGCTACCCCGACGTCGGAGCCCGTGGTGCCCTTCGCCTGCCGGTGGGTCCACAGCCACCAGACGTCGCGCCCGAACGACTCAGCCAGCAGGAGGAGGGCCCCGACCAGGATCGCCTGGTTCACCCGCGGCGGCAGGACAGCCGCGGCCGCGACCGTCAGCACGATCCCCTGCGTCGCCGCCACCACCTTGCGCCAATAGCGCGGCGGCAGCCGCGCCCGCATCCACGGCAGCGGCCACCCGGCCGCGAGAAACACATACCGTGCAGCGCCGATGGCGAGTACCCACACACCGGCCGACCGTGCGACAAACACGCTGAGAACGAGGATCAGGAACGCGTCGACCTCACCGTCGAGCCACGCTCCCAACGGCGCAGTCGTCCGGGTCCGGCGAGCGACCCAGCCGTCCACGAAGTCGAGGGCGAGCGCCAGCGCGCTGATCGACACAAGCAGCGTGACCGGAGCGCGGTGGGCGAATGAGTCCGCGACCAACCCGGCAACACCCACGGCGAGCGAGGCCCGGGCAAACGTCACCCAGTTCGCGGCTCTGAGGCGGTTAGAGGCGATCAGCCGGCCCGCGGCCCGGCCTGAACCGGCCGCATCTTGCCGGAGCGCGGCGTCCTCGGTGGTGGAGCGCTTGCCTTCATACCCGCCATGACGCTGGCGGCAGACCAAGTCTTCCCAGCCCCGGGCTGTCATTCGCCGGACCGTGAACGGCGGGAACCGGCGGCGAGGAATGCGGTCCCGAAACACAACTCGATCCAGGAGAGATCAGCCATCTCCTCCTGCATGGCTGTGCGGATCGCCTCCCACGGACGGCGCACGATCCACTCATCTATGGACGCGAAGGGCCGCACGACCGCGGTCCCGACGTGCGCTAGCCACCGAGGCGTGTTGGCGGGAACCTTGAGATCGAGCACGGCCCAGCGTCCGCCTGCGGAGAGGGCCGCGGCGCCGTGGGCGATGACCTCTGCGCACTCGGGCACCTGCGACAGGGCGTACGTGGACAGGATCGCGTCGACCTCGGTTGGGAAGTCGAAGTCAGCCGCGTCGGCCTGCACGATGCTGATATTGCTCCAGCCGTCCCTCTCTATCCGAGCCTGGGCTTGGGCGAGCATCGCGTCGGTCAGATCGACGCCGACGATCCGGCCCTCGGGACCGACCGCCTCCTCGATCAGCGGGAAGTTCAGACCTGTGCCGCACGCGATGTCGACCACGCTGTCACCCGGGCGAAGGCCAAGTGCCTGTACGGCCCGGAGGCGCTGCGTCCGCTGGGGATAGCCGGGCGCGGGGTAGAACCGGGAGGTTATGTCGTAGTGCTTCGCCTTCTTGCGGTATGTCTCGATCAGGTGCTCTCGCGTACGGTCGATCTGGCTCACGGGGTGCGCCTCGATCGCGGTGGTGTCGCGGTAGAACCGCGCCATCTAGGAATCCGAGCCGCCCGGCGTAGCTGACTCGACCGCAGCCTTGATTGCCGCCATCTCGCGATCGCTGACGCGCTGGATCCTGCCTTTGAGAATGCTTCCGGGGATCGCGCGCATGATGCCTCCGAGGTCGACCTCGATCCACATCTGGGCCTCGGTCTGCCTATCGCCCGTCGGCTCGAGCTCCATTCCCCAGCGCGCCGCGGAAGTGCCCATCGGCCCGGCGAACTCCAACCGGCGGGGCGCCTCAACCGCGGTCACCTCCTGGCTCCGGTTGCGACTCGACCCGAGAATCCCCTTCGCCCGCTGGTCCAGCCGCGATCCGGGCTGAAACGGAGCCCCTCCGCGAACCCGACATTCGAGAACCGTGGGCGCCCACTCCGACCAGCGTCCGACGTCGCAGAGATACGCCCATACTTCTTGGACGCTGCTGGCGATCGTTATGCGGCTCTTGGTCCAGACAGCCATCGCGCGTACCTTTTGTTGAACAGTTTCCGGTTGCGTCGGGTCGACCGCGACGCTACATCCCGGCTGAGACGCCTGCAAGTGGCTCCGATGGCGGGATGATCAGGCGAGACGTCAGGTCTTCAGCTCTTGTGCGACGTTCATCGCATCCCCGAGATGAGCTACGGAACGAAAGGCGATCGTCCGCTTCCTGGTGGCCGATCGTTGGATCCCACGCGTGATTGGGTCCAGTTCTTGTCCGGCTCCGTTGTGTCTGCCGTGGGTGTCGTCCAGGGCGAGGATCCGCATCCGCCCAGCCTAGTGCAACCTGCGGGTTGCGGCTACTTGAGAGGCGCGAGGTCTGCGTGATCACCTGCCTCGACTCACGCACCGACTCGGGAATATTGCCGATTTGCAGGAAATTGGTTAAATCGGGGAGACAGGATTTGAACCTGCGACCGCCCGGCCCCCAGCCGGGTGCGCTACCAGACTGCGCCACTCCCCGTGGTCGGGTCGATGATAACCCCAGATCCGCCCCGGCGAACGGCCCCACCCACCGGCCTGGAGAGCGGGCGACGGGAATCGAACCCGCCCTAGAAGCTTGGAAGGCTTCTGTGCAACCACAACACTTCGCCCGCGGACGCTCAGATGGTACCCGGGGCGCGCGCCCGCAAGGACCCTCGAAGGCCCCGCTCACCCGACCGTCGTCAGCTGACGGGAATATATGGCCGGCTTAGCTGACCACCCGCGTTGGAGGGCACTAGCGAGGGACCTGTCCGCGCTCCTCGGTCGGCACCTCGCCATCCCGCGCCAATCCCTCGGGCGGCCAGGCGCCGGTCCAGTTGTCGAGCGCCCCGTCGAGCGTGATCACCGACCCCGAGAATGCGGCACCCAGCGGGGAGGCCAGCAGCGCCACCAGCCAGCCGTACTCCTCCACCTCCCCCAGCCGCTGGAGCGGCACCGAGGCCGCGGCGCTGCGCCACAGCTCGGCCGGGTACTTGCGCAGCGACTCGGTGGCGAAGCGCCCGAGCGCGACCGCGACCACCGAGACCCCATGAGAACCCCACGACAGCGCCAGCTCTCGTGTCAGCGCCTCGACCGCGGCCCGCGCCGCGCCGGTGTGCGCCATCGCCGGCATCCCGTGGTGGGGCGAGACGGTGACGTTGATGATCGTTCCCGACCCCGCCGGCGCCATGGCGAGCTCGTAGGCCGCCGTCGACATGGCCAGCGTGCCGCCCACGTTGAGCCGCTGTACGGCTCGCCACCCCTTGGTGGTGATGCCCTCGGCGGGCACGAAGTACTGGCCGCCGGCGTTGTTGAGCAGCAGGTCGAGCCGGCCGTGCCGATCGAGGACAGACTGCACGATCCGCTCGGCATCGGCGGCCACTCGGATGTCGCCCGTCACCGACGAGGCACCCGAACCGATCTGAGACACAGCGTCCGCAAGGACATCGGGGCGGCGACCGGCGATCACCACCGACGCGCGGCATCGCGCGAGCTCGAGCGCCGCGGCCTTGCCGAGATTGGTTCCGCCTCCGGTCACGAGCGCCACCCGCCCGTCCAGCGCGTCGGGGGCGAATATGCGAGAGGGCTCCAGGGCCTACTCCCCCATCGCCTTGATGATGAGGCGCTTGGGCCGGCCGCCGTCGAACTCGCAGTAGAAGATCTGCTGCCAGGGCCCGAGGTCGAGCCGGCCGTCGGTCACGGGCACGATCACCTGATGGTGGACGAGCAGGTTCTTCAGATGGGCGTCGCCGTTGTCCTCGCCACCGCGATGGTGGCGGTAGTCACCCGGGTTGGGCAGCAGCGCGGCGGCCACCTCGCCGTCGGGCTCCTTCCAGCTAGGCGGCGCGATCTTGTCGAGCCACTCGAGTGTGTCGGCCTGGAGCCCCGGCTCGTCGTCGTTGATCCATACGGCGGCGGTGATATGCATCGCCGCCACGAGCACCATTCCCTCCGCGATGCCCGCCTCGCGGACGGCGTCGAAGACATCCTCGGTGATCCGGATGAACTCGCGCCGGCGCTCGGTGTTGAAGGTCCGGTAGACGGTGTTGAACTTCATGCCCGGGAGCCTAGGTGGATCCTCATTCCCGGGAGCCTATGGGGATCTGGTCAGCGGGGGAGCCGGGATTCGAACCCGGATTCACGGTTTTGGAGACCGCGCGCATAGCCATTAACTCACTCCCCCGGGTGTTGGGCCGATAGTAGCCGTCGGGCACCCGTGGCGATGGACCACCGCCGAGTGCGACCAGGGCGGCTAACGGAAGCAACCCCGAAGGCCGATTACTGAAACCATCGCGCCTGGGGAGAGCACGCACGTCCGCCGCCACAGCGGCCCATTCACCGAAGCCCACGCCGTCCGCCTGCTGTGGAGAGCCGGGTTCGGCCCGGCACCGGGACAGGCCAAGAAACTCGCGAGCCTCGGCCTGCGCAACGCGGTCCTCTCGCTCACCCGCCCGACCGGACGAGAGAAGCTGATCGGTCGCAAGCCCACGAATGACAAGGGGCAGCCGCTCGACCCAGTGAATGTGTGGGGCGATGACCACTGCTGGTGGCTCGATCGCATGGTGCGCACAAATCAGCCGCTCATCGAGCGGATGACGCTCATCTGGCACAGCTGGTTCGCGACCAGCGTCGAGGGCGCGACGCCCAAGCTGATGCTGGCCCAGAACCGGATGATGCGCTCCCACGCCCTGGGCAACTTCCACGAGCTGTTCCTCGACGTGACCAAGGATCCGGCCATGCTTCTGTGGCTTTCGGGGAGCTCCAACAATCGCTACTCGCCCAACGAGAACTACGGACGGGAGATGATGGAGCTGTTCTCACTCGGCGCCGACCGCGGCGCCTACACCCAGCGGGACGTGCACCAGCAGGCGCGCGCGCTGACCGGCTGGACCAACGACTGGGACGAGAGCCTGGGGCCGGTTCGCTTCCGCTACGACCCGACGTTGCACGACTCCGGCGTCAAGACGATCCTCGGCCGGAGCGGCCGGTTCGACTGGAAGGACAGCGTGCGCCTGTGCGTCGAACATCGCCTTCATCCGTCGTTCTTCGTCCCGAAGCTGTGGGGTTACTTCATCCCCGTGCCCCCTCCCCCATCCGACCAGCGGGCCCTCGAGCACCTGTACGTCAAACACGGTTTCGACGTACGTCCGGTCGTCGAGGCGATCC
Organism: uncultured Solirubrobacterales bacterium; assembly: GCA_963734775.1. GTDB lineage: Bacteria > Actinomycetota > Thermoleophilia > Solirubrobacterales > Solirubrobacteraceae > Palsa-465. The sequence goes on along the minus strand of CAVTJE010000001.1, from coordinate 66,362 downwards.
TCATGCATCCGCTGCTCTACAGCGGCCCGCGGATGGTCTCCGCCCCGGTCGTCTACTTCGCGGGCCTCATGCGTGCCTCGCGAACAACGATCGAGACCGACGCGTGGGCGTGGATCGGTCAGGAGTCGGGGCAGCGTCTGTTCGATCCGCCCAACGTGGCGGGCTGGAATTACGCGCGCTGGCTCGACACCGGAACCTGGACGGGGCGGTTCACGGGCATCGATTACCTGCTGCAGGACCGGACCGTGAGCGACAAGGCGAAATATCCGCCCCTCGAGACCCCTGAGCAGGCTGTCAGCAAGGCGCTGCGGTACTGGAACAACCCACAGCTGACCGAAGCGACCGTGCGGAACCTCCACGGGTTCGCCCACAGGTGCCAGACGCTCATCACCCAGGACTGGGAGCGGGTCGCCTACCGGATCCTGCGCCAGAACGCGCTGCGCGCCCTGATCGCCATCTCCCCGGACATGCAGACGAGCTGATGCTCCGCCACGACCCCCACTGCTGCGCCGATTTCACCCGCTCCGAACTGCTGCACCGGGCGGGCGGCTCGCGCCAAGCGAACCGGGAATGGGACCCCCGCATGCCTCGCCCGGCCGGCGCCGGCATCGACCGCCGCCGCTTTCTCTTGCGCACCGCTCAGGCGGCGGGAGCGCTGTTCTCGGTCTACGGTGCCGGTCGCGTTGGTCTGGGGCCGCGAGCGCTGAGCGACGGCGTCGCACAGGCCGCCACCACCCAGGCGCCGGACAGCCCGGTGCTGCTGTCGGTGTTCATCGCCGGCGGCATGGACGCGCTCTCGTTCCTGGCCCCGGTCGAGGACCCCGACTACCGCAAGCTTCGCCCCACGCTCGCCCTCGCGCCCGGCCAGGGCACGGCGTTCACCGAGGACCCGAGGCTGCACTGGCACCCGGCCGCCACGGCTTTCGCCAAGCTCCACGCGCAGGGCAAGGTCACGGTGTTTCCCGGCATCGGCTACACCCACCCCGACATGTCGCACTTCACTTCGCGCCACTACTGGGAGGTGGGCGCGCTCGAGGAGAGCCTCAACACGGGCTGGCTCGGTCGCTACCTCGACCTCGTCGGCGCGAGCGACAACCCGCTGCAGGGTCTCTCGCTCGACGGCGAGATGATGCCGGCGATCGCCAGCGCCAAGAACCCGGTGGCGGCCATCGACCGGCCCGAGAACTTCTCGGTGTGGATCCCTGGCGTGTGGGGCGATGTGTACGACGCGGGCGTCGAGGCCATGTCGCAGCTGGGGCAGGTGCAGAGCCGGGCTGCCGATCCCGCACTGGCTCAGGTCGCCGGCGTGGCGGCCGAGATCGGCGTCATGCGAAAGCAGCTCGCGCAGTTCCGCGACCCGGACGGCAATCCGACCTACCGCAGTCCGGTCAAATATCCCGCCGCGACCTCGGACTCCGACTTCCCCCAGGTGCTGGCCGGGCTCGCGGCGATGCTGGCCGCGGGGTTGCCGCTTCGCTGCGTCGCGGTTACCGCCCCGGGGCTGTTCGACACCCACTCCGAGCAGGTCAAGCCGTTCTCGCAAGGCCTCCAGCTGACCGCGGACTCGCTCGCCGCCTTCCAGGCCGATCTCGAAGCGCGCGGCCTGGCCGACCGGGTCCTCACGCACGTATGGACGGAGTTCGGGCGCCGTCCCGAGCAGAACGGCTCAAATGGAACCGACCATGGCGCCGGCGGTGTGTCGATGCTGATCGGCACTCGCGCCCACGGCACGATGGTCGGTGAATGGCCCGGGCTGCAACAGCTCGACGTCAATGGCAACCTGCTCTCGAACGTCGACTTCCGCTCGGTCTACAGCTCGCTGCTCGAGCAGTGGTTCTCGTTTGACGCCGCCGCGGTCATCCCCGGCGCCAAACAGCTGCCCCGCTACCAGCTCGTCAAATGAACCGCCGCGCCGTCACCATGACGATCGTCGCGGCAATCGCGGTGTTCGCCACTCAGGCTGCACGCGCCCGCCAAGCCGCCAGACACAAACCGCCGGCCCACATGCTGGTCATCGCTCAGGAGTGGTCGCTGACCCTGTCGCGCGGCACCGTCCCCCGCGGCGCCCTCAGCATCGAGCTCTACGACCGCGGCCAGGACGCCCACAACCTCAACATCCGCCACCTCCGCCGCGGGCAGCCGTTGGGAGCCGCCCAGCACGTGTTACTCACCCAGTCGGGCGACCTCACCAAGGCGAGCTGGCATCTGCGCCCCGGGCGCTACGTCCTCTTCTGTTCGCTCCCCGGTCACGAGCACCGCGGGATGAAGGCCTTCCTCGTAGTGCACTGAGTACGATCCCCGCCGTGTCCGACCGCCTCGCGGACAAGGTGGCCCTCATCACCGGTTCGGGCTCGGGCCTCGGCCGCGAGATGGCGTTGCGCTTCGCCCGGGAGGGCGCGATCGTGGTCGTCAACGACGTCGATGCCACGGCCGGCGAGAGGACCGCGGAAGAGATCGGCGACCGGGCCATGTTCGTGGCCGCCGACGTCGGCGACGAGGCACAGGTCGACAACCTCATCTCCACGATCGAGCACGAGCACGGGCGCCTCGACGTGAGCGTCCACAACGCCGGCGTCATGGATCCACGCGACGAGGGCGTCCAGGACACGTCACTCGAGGTGTGGGATCGCGTGATCAGGATCAACCTGACCGGCGTGTTCCTGTGCTGCCGCCATGCCGTGCCGCTGATGGTGGCGACACCGGGCAACAGCTCCCTGATCAACATCGCCTCGTTCGTCGCGCTGATGGGGGCGGCGTCGCCCCAGATCGCCTACACCGCGAGCAAGGGCGGGGTGCTATCGATGACGCGCGAGATCGCGGTGCAGTACGCACGCCACGGGCTGCGAGCCAACGCCATCTGCCCCGGCCCGGTGAGGACGCCACTGCTCGAGTACCTGATCGCCGACGAGACCAAGCGCAACAACCGCCTCAACCACATTCCCGCCGGCCGCTTCGGCGAGCCGCGCGACATCGCCAACGCGGCCGTCTACCTGGCCAGCGACGAATCCGACTGGGTCACCGGCACCGAGTTCCTCGTCGACGGCGGAATCACCGCCGCGTACCTGACCGAACCGTAGGACGCGGCACGGTGTCCTAGAACAGCTCGAGGTACTCCGACTGCTCCCAGTCGGTCACGTGATCGTCGAACCGCTGCAGCTCGTGGCGGCGCATGACGCCGTAGGCCGTGACGAGCTCCTCGCCAAGTACCTCGACCATCCGCGCGTCGTCTTCGAGCGCCGTCAGCGACTCCTCGACCGTCGTGGGGAGCTTGGGCTTTGACTCATCCTCCTCGGCCGGGGCCACCGCCGGCGACTCGAGCTCGAGCTCGTCGGTGATCCCGAGCAATCCGGCGCCCAACAGCGCGGCGGAGACCAGGTACGGGTTCGAGAGACCCGTCGGCGCCCGGTTCTCGACGTGCTTGCTCCGGGCTGTGCCGCCCTTCACGCGGACGAGCGCGCTGCGGTCCTCGAGTCCCCAGGAGATATTGGTCGGGCTGAACGTGTGCGTGCGTCGGCGCTTCATGCAGTTGACGGTCGGCGCCAGAACGGCATAGGTCGCTCGTGCGTGGCGGAGCTGGCCGGCCACGAAGCTGCGCCCGATCTTCGACAGGCCCCATTCGTGCGCCGGGTCGGACATCGCGTTCTCCTGCGAGTCGCGCCGCAGCAGCCCGATGTGGTTATGAGCACCGGACCCCGCGGAGTCGCTGAACGGCTTGGACATGAAGGTGGCGATCAGCCCCTCCTGATGGGCGATTTCCTTGACCCCGTTCTTGAAGCTGAAGGCGACGTCCGGGCCGGCCATGCCGCTGCTCGGTCCGAACACGATCTCCCACTGTGAGCCCGCGTACTCGGCGTTGGCCGTGATGATGTCGATGCCGAACTCGCGCATCTCTTTGACGATCCGCTCGACCGCCGGGATGTACGTGTTGCGCACCGTGTTGAAGATGTGGGGCCCGCCGAACAGCGGCTCCCGTGTCTCGCCGTCGAGCAGGTAGAACTCGGGCTCGGTTCCGATCAGCGGCTCGAACCCGAGCGCCCGACAGCGCTCGAGTACACGGCCGAAGACGCGGCGCGGCGCGGCGCCGAGGGGACGCCCGTCATCCCAGAAGGTGTCGCAGATCATCCGTCCCGTGGCCGCCGCCCACGGCACGATCGCCGCCGTGCTCGGGTCGGGGCGCAGCAGCTGATCGGCGTAGCCGACCTCCTCGTTGTAGAGCGTCCCGGGCACGACGTCGGAGGCGCTGTCGAGCACGACCGCGCCGCCGTACATGTTCAGCCCATCTTCGGCATAGCCGGGCGCGTGCTCGATCGGAACCAGCTTCGAACGGCTCGTGCCGTGAAGGTCCGGCAGCTCGAAGCGGACGTTGCGGATCCCCTGCTCGCGCCACGTGGAGAAGACGTCTTCGGCTGTGACCTCCTGCCCCTCCGCTGCCGCCATCGATGAGCCTCCTAGCTTGGTGTCGTTTCGAGAGTGGGGTCTGCGCTCCGACCCAGATTCTCTCGCGCCGCGTCGGCCAGCGCGGCGAACAGCCGGCTCTTCTCGTCGGCTTCGGGGTGCCACTGTACGCCGAGCACCCACCGGCCGTCCTCCGACTCGAGCGCCTCGATCACGTTCTCGTCGGCCGCCCGCCCCGTGACCACGAGCCCTTCACCGACGTCCTTGACCGCCTGGTGGTGATGGCAGCGGCCGATGTGGACATCCTCGCCGACCGCGCGCGCGGCCAGGGATCCCGGCTCGAGGATCACCTCGTGCTCATTACCCTCGAACGTGCCCTTGAGCCGGCGATGGGGATGGTTCCCGTCGGCATCGACGAGGTTCTGCTGAAGCGTTCCGCCCAGCGACACGTTGAGGATCTGCATGCCGCGGCAGATGCCGAGCACCGGCACCTCGGCGTCGAGTGCTCCCCGCACCATGGCGATCTCGAAAGTGTCGCGATCGGGATACGTCGCCTCCGTGCCCGGCTCGGGCGCAGCGCCGTAGGAGGCCGGGTCGAGGTCGGCGCCGCCGATGAGCAGCAGACCGTCGATCCGCTCGATCAGTTCGAGCGGTCCCGAAACGTCCACGGGCAGGAGGACCACGACCGCGCCGGCGCGCTGCAGGGGGGCGACGTAGGAGTCGGCGACCAGATGCGCGGTCTGATCCCAGAACGCCCACCGCGAGCGCTCGCGCACGGCGCAGATCCCGATGACGGGCTTGGAGCTCTTCAGACAGCCCGCTCATACCGCTCCCGCTCCCAATCGCTCACGGCTTCGCGCCAGGCCGATAGCTCCCACTCGCGCGAGACCCGGTAGTAGTCGCAGAACGCCTCACCAACCTCCGCGCGGAATACCTGATCGTCATCGAACGCCCGCAACGCACTCTCCAGCGAGCCGGGAAGTGCCGGGAGGTCTGGGCGCTCGGAGGCGTCGCCCACGATCGGCTCTCCCGGCGTGGCACCCCGCCGCATCCCGTCGACCGCGGAGGCGGTCGAGCGCGGCCAGAGCCAGATATGGATTGGCGTCGGCGCCCGGCCGTCGGCACTCGATCCGCCAGCGGTCGGGATCCTCGCCGCGGATGGCGCGAACTGCGCAGGAGCGGTTCTCGAGTCCCCAGCTGACGTTGACGGGAGCGAACCAGCCCGGAACGAGGCGCTTGTAGGAGTTGATCGTCGGGTTGAGCATCAGCGACGCGGCCGGCAGGTGGTCGAGCACGCCGGCGATCGCACCCGCGAACACGCTCGGAAGCCGAGTCCGCAGCCCCGTCCGAAGCCGCGAACACGTTGGCCCCGTTGGCCCAGCACGACAGATGGACGTGGCCGCTCGAGCCCTCCTCCCCGGGCTTGGTCTTGGCCATGAAGCTCGCCTGCATGCCGATCGACGCCGCGACCTCCTTGACCGCCAGCTTGGTGTAGACGGCATCGTCGGCGGCGCGCAGCCCCTCGCGCGCGGCGATGTTGAGCTCCAGCAGCCCCGGCCCGGCCTCGGTGTGCACCGCCGAGAGCTCGACGCCCAGCCCCTGCAGCGCGGGCAGGAGCCGCTGGACGAAGCGCTCGAAGCGTGCGACCTCGCCCAGGCTGTAGCTGAGCCCGCTCGAGAGCGGCTGACCCTCGCCGTCGCGAAGGCGCACCTCGTACTCGAACGCCGCCCTCGTCTCGTAGCCGAGATCGGTCATCTGCGCCAGCACGCCCCGCAGCGTCTCGCGCGAGGACAGCTCGCACGGCCGGCCGTCGGCCCACACCGGCGTGCACAGGCAGATCCGCCAGCCCGGCATCCAGTCCATCTCGCGCAGCGTCGAGGACTCCGGGTGCACGATCAGATCGCCGGCCCCGGTCCGCAACCCGAAACCGTCGTAGGCGGTGATCGGCGTGTCGGTGGGATCGAGCGCCAGCAGCAGATCGGTCATCACCGCCCCGCGGGCCACAGCGGACTCGAAGGCGTCCGGCCGCAGGGCCTTTCCGCGCACCGAGCCGTGCACGTCCGGCATCCCCATCAGCACGAATTCGCCCGGCGCCACCTCGCTCACGCGACGGCTCCCGAGAGTGACCGCTTGATCACGGACTCCACTTCATCCACGGTGGCGGCGAAGCGCTCCACCATCTCGTCGAGCTCGGCGTCGGTGGCCACGAACGCCGGCGCCAGCAGCGTCTGATCGCCCGCGAACGCGTCGGCACTCCCGTGCGACGAGGTCACCAGACAGCCCGTGCTCGAACGCCTTCTGATCGATCAGCTCGGCGACGTCGAGATCGGCGGGCAGCAGCGACGCCCCGTCACGGGGGTCCACGAACTCGACCCCGAGCAGGAACCCCCGGCCACGGACCTCCCGCACCGACTCATAGCCCGAGAGTGCCCGCTCGAGCTCATCGCGCAACGCCGGCCCGCGCGAGCGAACCCGCTCGATCAGCCCCCGCTCGATCATGACGTCGAGCACCGCCAAGCCGACGGCACAGGGCAGCGGCGCGCCGTCCCACGTATGGCCGTGCTCGAAGTTGCGCGCGCCGGCGGCCAGGGCGTCGTAAACGTCCTGCGTGGCGAACGTCGCGGCAAGCTGGGCGTAGCCCGCGCCGAGCCCCTTGCCGCCGGTGATGATGTCGGGCTCGATCGGCACCTGGTGGGCGGCAAACCAGCTACCCGTCCGCCCCATCCCGGTCACCACCTCGTCGAAGCAGACGAGGAACCCGTGGCGCTCGCGGCGCTCGGCCAGCCCCTGCCAGAACAGGTCGGGGGGCGAATAACCCGGCAGGGCGGCAGCGCTCACCGGTTCGCAGAAGAACGCGCCGATGGTTTCCGGGCCGGCCTCGGCGATCAGACGATCGAGCTCGTCCAGCGCTCCCTGGCCGGTCTCATCGAAGCGCCAGGTCGACGGCGGAACGTGCAGCTGCTCGGCCAGGTACTGGTCGTACGGTCGCTGGAGGCTCCCCCGCCCGGTCAGCGCCAGCGTCCCGATCAGCGCGCCGTGATAGGCCTGCGCCTGCGTGATGAACCGCCACCGGGACTCCTCGCCCCGGTCGACGTGGTACTGGCGCACGAGCCGCACCGCCGTCTCGTTGGCCTCCGACCCGCCCGTGACGAAGCGCACGCGGGCCATCTCGGGCGCAGCGATCTCGATCAGCCGCGAGGCCAGGAGCTCCTGGGGCTCGTTGGTGAAGTGGTGGTTGTAGACGTAGGAGATGCGCTCCGCCTGCGCCCGCGCCGCCTCGACGATCTCGGTGGCGCCGTGACCGAGGCACGCGACCATGGCGCCGCCGGAGCAGGCATCGAGTATCTGGAGGCCGTCGGTCGTGTACAGCCGGACGCCCTCGCCGCGGGCGATGTTCGGGTAGGCGAGATCCAGCAGCCGCGGGAAGACGTTGGTCTGCTCTGCCTCGATCATGATGCGATTCTCCTCCGGATTGCCGCCAGTACCGCGCGCACGCCCTGCTCGCTCGCCACCACGTGCGCTTCCATCGCCGACTCGGCCGCCTCGGCGTCGCGCGTCTCGATCGCCGAGACGATCACCTCGTGCTCTCCCGACAGCCGGCGGTGCCAGGTGTCGGACTCCGGCAGCAGGCTCATCACGTCGTTGAGCCGGAGCCGGACGTCCTCGATCGCGCGAACCATGAATCGGTTGTCGGTGGCGCTGGCCACGGCGAGGTGGAGCTCGGTGTCGTAGTGCATGTACTCGGGCTCGGCGACGGCGCCGCCCATCCCCTTCAGGGCGCCCTTCATCGCCGCGACATCGCCTCGCCGGCGCTTTTGCGCCGCCTCGCGAGCCACCGCCGGTTCGATCGCCCGTCGATAGGCGAGGACCTCGTCGATCTCCTTGCGCCGGCGCAGCACGCGCGTGATCAGCTCGTCCATGACTCCGACGTCCTCATCGGGTTCGCACACGAACGTGCCCCCGGTGCGGCCTCGCCGCGTGGCCACGAGCCGATCGGCCTCGAGTAGACGCAGCGCGTGCTGGACCGTCGGACGACCGACCCCGAAGGTGGCCGCCAGCTCGCGCTCGGATTGCAGGGCCTCGCCGGGTCCGATCAACCGCAGCGCGATGTGACGACGGATCTGCTCGGCCACGTATTCGTGGGCGCGGAGCTGGTGAATCGGCTCGAACGCAATGGCCACGGCACCGCTCGCGCGCCGCGGACCGCGCCCGATGTCAACCGCCATGGACCGGCTCCCCGCTCCCCCGGATGCGATTCAGGAAAGCGTCGAACAGCTGCCACGCCGTCGCCCGGCTGCTGTCGGCGCGCTGGTTGGTCTCCCCGAGCAGTTGCTGGGGGTCGACCCCCTCCTCCTCGAGTTCGTGCGGGAAGGCTCCCACCCACAGATCCATGATCCCCGGCGTGACCTCGGGGTGGAACTGAACGCCGAGGCTGCGGCCCACCGAGTAGGCCTGCGGTCCGGCCGGACTGTCGGCGATCAGCTCCGCCCCCGGCGGGAGCGTGAACGTATCGAAATGCCACTGGAACCACGGTCCCTCAGGGACCAGGTCCGGATCCGTGGTCCGCACCGGCAACCAGCCGACCTCCGATAGCTCGCCGCGATAGGACTCGCCACCGAGCACGCGCGCGAGCAACTGGCCGCCGAAGCAGATCCCCAACACGGGAACGTCGGCCTCCATCGCGTCGACGAGAAGGCGCTTCTCGCGCTCGAGCCATGGGATCGAATCATCGAAGGCGGCGAACTCGGACCCCAGCGACACGACCATGTCGAACGTGCGCGGGTCGACCTCGCGCGGATCGATGTCGATCCGGAAGACATCGAGGTCGGCGCCGCGCTCCTGCAGCCAATCGTTGACATGGCCGCCGGGCGTCGGGTCCTCGTGCTGGAGCACCAGCGCGCGCAGTGGGCGGTCGTCCGCACTCATCGCGCATCACCCGCGGCCAGCGCGGCCGAGGCCAGCTCGCCCTCGACCTGGGCGGCGACGTCGCGCACGACGTCGGCAAACCGCGACACCATCTCACCGAGTTCCTCGTCGGTGGCGGTGAACGATGGCGCGAACAGGCTTTGATCGCCGGCGTAGCCGTCACCCGTCGGCTGGGTGGACAGGACCACCAGGCCTCGCTCGAGGGCGAGGTCGTCGATCCGCCCCGCCACGCCGAGGTCGGCGGGCAGGAACGACTCGCGGTCACGCGGGTCGACGTACTCGACCCCGAGCAGGTAGCCCTGGCCGCGGACCTCGCGGACCATCGCGATGTCGCCGAGCGCGGAGGCCAGCTCCTCTCGCAACTGCGGTCCGCGCTGCGCGACGTGCTCGACCCAGCCCTCGTTGCGCAGGGCCTCGAGCACCGCCACGCCGACCGCGCACGGCAGCGGCGCGCCGTCCCAGGTGTGGCCGAGTGTGAACCGGCGCGAACCCGACGCGACTGCCTGGTAAACGCGGTCGTGGCAGAGGGCCGCGCCGATCGCGGTGTAGCCGGCGCCGAGGCCCTTCGCCGTGGCGATGATGTCGGGCGTGAACGGGAGCCTGTCGGAGGCGAACCAGCTGCCCGTGCGCCCGACACCGGTCACGACCTCGTCGAAGCAGATGAGGAAGCCATGGCGTTCGCGCCGCTCGGCCAGCCCCTCCCAGAACCGTTGTGGCGGCGTGTAGCCGGGAAGCGCGGCTCCGCTCACGACCTCGGAGAAGTACGCGGCGACCGTGTCCGGCCCCACCTCGGCGAGGGCGGCGTCGAGGGCCTCGAGCGCCTGCTCGCCGGTGGGGTCGAACCGCCATGTGCTGGGAGGAATATGTGGCTGCTCGCGGAGGTACGGCGTGAGCGGTCCCTGGAGCCCCGAGCGGCCGGTGAGGGCCAGCGTGGCCATGGTCGGGCCGTGGTAGGCCTGGGCCGGCGAGATGATCCGCCAGCGCCCCGGCTCACCGCGCTCGACGTGGTAGCTGCGCGCCAGGCGCAGTGCCGTCTCGTTGGCCTCGGCACCGCCGGTGACGAAGTGCACGCGCGTGAACCCGTCGGGCGCGACCGACATCAGCTCCTGCGCCAGCCGTTCCTGGGCCGGATTGGTCAGGCGCTCGTTATGCACGAACGCGACCTGCTCGGCCTGCTTGCGCGCGGCCTCGATCAGGTCCTGGCGTCCGTGGCCGAGGGTCAGTGCCATCGAGCCACCGCTCATCGCATCGAGGTAACGGCGCCCGGCGCTGTCCTCTACCCACACGCCCTCGCCTTTGACGATCATCGGGTATCGACGGTCAAGCTCGGGCGGGAGCACCCGAGTGTCGGAGCTGTCAACCAATCCGTCCCTCACAGGAGTCCTCCTCCGATTTGGGCTTCGATCAGGTCCTTATAGCAGTAACGTTCGGTCAAAGTCGAGTCCGCGGGCTTGACGTTCTGGGCCGGCAATGCTAAGGACTGGTCCGCATACCATTTAGCGAAGGATCCTATTCGAGCCGGAGGTGTTGTTGTGGCGACGGGCACGGAATCGTTGTTGAAGGTGGTGGAGCCGGCGACCGAGGAAGTCATGGCGGAGCTGCCGCACGCCGGCGCCGAGGAGGCCGACGCCGCGGTGGCGCGAGCCCGCGCCGCGTTCCCGGCCTGGAGGGCCGTCTCGCCGGGCGACCGCGCCAACCTCCTGCGCCGGATCGCCGACGTCCTGGCCGAGCGTTTCGAGGACATCGCGCGGCTCGAGGCGCGCAACGTCGGCCACCCGATCGGTGACGCGCGCGGCGAGGTCGGCATGGTCATCGACACCTTCCGCTATATGGCCGGGGCCCCCGAGCGGCTGCTCGGCGACACCATCCCGGTCGCCGGCGGCGTCGACGTCACGTTCCGCGAGCCGCTGGGCGTCGTGGCGCTGATCGTGCCGTGGAACTTCCCCCTCCCCATCGCCACGTGGAAGGTCGCGCCGGCGCTGGCGGCGGGCAACACGATCGTCCTCAAGCCGGCCGAGCTCACCCCGCTGACCGCCCTCGAACTCGAGAGGGCGGCGCTCGACGCCGGCCTCCCCGAGGGAGTGCTCAACGTCGTCGTCGGCCCGGGCCGCGTCGTCGGCGAGCGGCTCGTGCAGCACCCCGACGTGGCCAAGGTGGCGTTCACCGGCTCGACCGAGGTGGGCAAGCGGATCGGCGCGCTGGCCTCGGAGTCGATCAAGCGCGTCACGCTCGAGCTCGGTGGCAAGTCGGCCAACGTGATCTTCGCCGACGCCGACCTCGAGGCCGCCGCCGCCGCGGCGCCGCTGGCCGTGTTCGGCAACGCGGGCCAGGACTGCTGCGCGCGCTCGCGGATCCTCGTCGAGAGCTCGGTGCTCGACTCGTTCATGTCGCTGCTCGAGGACGCGGTGACCGCGTTGCGCGTCGGTGATCCCCTCGACGAGGCCACGCAGATGGGTCCGCTCATCTCGGCCGACCAGCGCGAGAAGGTCAGCGCCTACGCCGACAGCGATGCGCCGGTGGCGATCCGGGGCAGCGCGCCCGACGGAGCCGGGTTCTGGTTCCCGCCGCTGGTCCTGTGCCCGGTCTCGAACGACGATCGTGCCGCGCGCGATGAGATCTTCGGTCCGATCGCCGCCGTCATCCCGTTCGAGGGCGAGGAGGAAGGGATCCGGCTCGCCAACGACACGATCTACGGACTGTCGGGCTCGATCTGGACCACCAACGGCGCCCGCGCGCTACGTGTCGCGCGAGCGCTCGAAAGCGGAGCGCTGTCGGTCAACTCCAATACCTCGGTGCGCGTGGGGACACCGTTCGGCGGCTTCAAGCAATCGGGCGTCGGCCGCGAGCTTGGCCCTCACGCGCTGGACTATTACACCGAGCTCAAGAACGTCTATATCGCCACGTAGGAAGAGACGGCCTTACGCCGCCACCGGGCTCCGGAGCTTCATGAACCGGCCGGCGTCCTCGAGCACGTCGTGCATGGCGGTGACGATGTCGTCGAGCACGGCGTCGTCGCTGATCAGCGGCGGGGCGATCTGCAGCACCGCGTCGCCGCGGTCATCGACGCGCGCGATGAGCCCGGCCTCGAGCAGACGCCCGGGCATGAACCCGCGCACCAGCCGCTCGCGCTCATCGGCATCGAACCGAGTCGCCTCCTCGTCCTTGACCAGCTCGACGGCCCAGAAGAAGCCGTCGCCGCGGACATCGCCGACGATCGGCAGCTCGCGCAGACCCTCGACTCGCGCCGCCAGGCTCGCCTCGCGGGCGCGGACGTTCTCCAGCACGCCATCACGCGCGAAGATCTCGATGTTCTTCAGCGCGATCGCCGCGCACAGCGGATGACCGGCGAACGTGATGCCGTGCAGCATGGTGCGCTTGTCCTCGTACAGGGGATCGGCCACGCGGTCCTGCACCAGCACCGCGCCCATCGGGGCGTAGGCCGAGGTCAGCCCCTTGGCGATCGTGATCAGATCCGGGATGGCGCCGTAGCGGGTGACGCCGAACCACTCCCCGAGGCGTCCGCAGCCCGTGATCACCTCATCGGCGACGAGCAACGCGCCGTAGCGATCGGCGATCTCGCGCAGGCCCGCCCAGTACCCCGCGGGCGGCACCAGGCAGCCACCGGCGTTCTGCACCGGCTCGGCGATGATCATCGCCACCGTCTCGGGCCCCTCCTCGAGGATGGTCTGCTCGACCTCCGCCAACAGCCGCTTGACGAGCTCGGGCTCGGTCTCATCGCTTCGGAAGGAGTTGGTGTTCGACACGTGCCGCGTCTCGATGGCCGGAGGTCCGAACGGCTCCTTGAACCGATCAACCCCGGTCAGCGCCAGCGCGCCCAGCGTGACACCGTGGTAGGCGATCTTGCGCGCGATCGCCTTGCGCCGCTCGGGCTGGCCGTTGGCGATGTGGTACTGGCGCACGATCTTCCACATCGACTCCACCGACTCCGACCCACCCGAGGTGAAGAACACCTTGCCAAAGCCCTCGGGCGCTAGCTCGGCGAGCTGATGGGCCAGCTCGAGGGCACCGGGATGAGCCGTCGCCCACAGCGTGTTGAACCCGAGTCGCTTCATCTGCGCGCTCGCCACCTCGGCCATCTCGGCCCCATAGGAGTAGCCGATTTGCGCGCAGAAGAGGCTCGACAGCCCGTCCACGTAACGCTTACCGGCCGTGTCGTACACGTAGGAACCCTCGCCGCGGTCGAGGACCAGCAGCTCGGCTCCCCCGTCCTTGAAGGCACCGTTACGTGCGAAATGCAGGATCGCGTTACCTTGCGCTACTTCCATCCGCTACTCACCACCTCTCTGAGCGGCTCTCCGGTGACTTCCGCGGCCAGCCGCTCGCCGATAACTGGGGCAAACTTGAAGATATTCGGACCCGCCAGGGCAATAACAGGGCCCTCGCGGCACAACTCGAAACCATCGTCTGGATACTTCGGCAGGGTGCTCGTCAGTCGCAGCACCGCATCGACCGGTTCCGGGTCCAGCCCGGGCAGGACCTCGCGCACGTAGCTGAGGATCCGCGCTCGCTGGCCCGACACGTCGGCGCCGGCCGGCACATCGGTGGCCAGATCCTCGACGGCCGGGTACGTAGTGACCGTCGCCAACCCCACCGCGTAGCGATCGGCCAGATCGCTCAACCCGTACACGACCTCGGGCGAGGTGTCGCGGCGATCGCTGAAGCACGGCGGTGGCTGGGCCGGGAGCTCCCGCGCGCGGAAGGCGAGGCGCAGGTGCGCCTGGCGCTCCTGACGGACATCCAGACCGAGCGGCCGGACGAGGCGGTCGGTACCCGCGCCGGCGCACACCACGCATCGCGCGGTGGCGTGCACGCCTTCGCGTGGTCTGCAGCCTCACCGACTCGCCGCCCTCCTCAACCGCGACCGCGCTGACCTCGACGCGCCGCAGTCTCGAGCCCAACGCGGCGGCCAGCGCCTCGATCGTGTCGGCGGCACGGATCGCCCCTGCCCATGGATCGAACAGCAGCGTGCCGTCGAGCACGGCGATCGGGAACAGATCTGCGGCCGCACCCGGCCCGAGGACCTCAGCGGGCACGCCGGCAGCGCGCAGTCGCTCGAGCTCGTCGGTGCTCGCGCCGGCGCGCAGCGCGCCCTCGCGGCCGAGCAGCGTCCGCTCGAAGCGCGCTTCCCACTGCCGCCAGCCCTCGCCGGCCCGGACGGCGAGCTCGACCAGCTCGGCGTCGGCGTGGAGGTGACGGAACTGGCGCGTGCGCCCGGCCGATTGGCCATGACCAGGCTGCGAGCGCTCGAGGCAGATCACGTCGAGCCCGTCCGCGGCCATCGTGGCGGCGGCCGCCAGTCCGATGATTCCTCCTCCGATGACAGTCACGTCGCTCGAGGAGTTGTCCATGCTCGAACTGTACCGGCGCGACTGCCAGCCCCTGCGCGGGAGAGCTGCTTACGCGCTGACCCCGCCTGCCGCGTCCAGCACGTACCTCAGCTGCTCGGGCAGCGGAGCGCCCGGAACCAGCTTGCCGTCGAGCGCCGCGGTGCCGATCGTGAATGCCCAGACGTTGCGATCGGCCAGCGCGCGGATGCGCTCCGCCGAGTCGACCGAGCCGGCGGCGATGACCGGCAGCGATGTCGCCTGCGCCACCGCCTCGACCAGCGCCTCGACATCCCCGTCGTAGCGGTAGGCGAGCAGGTTGATGCCGTCCACGCCCAAGCCCTCGGCCCGGCGCGCGCCTCTGGCGATCTCGTCGATGCTTCCGCGCAACAGGCACGGATGGCCGACCACCTGTCCGATGTAGGGGAAGAATTTGATCTCAGTCCCGGCGATGATCTCCTGCACGGGTTCGATCAGCGTGCCGCCGATCAGGTAGTCGGGCCCGACATCGGCGGCCACCCGCGCTGAGCGCAGCTCGGCATCCTCGGTCTCGGAAACGACCTCGAGATAGCTCGTGTGCCCGCCTGAACGGATGTCGTCGAGCAGGCGCCCGAGCTCGTCCTGCGGCAGGCCGATGTCCTTGCAACCGACGTGGCGGACGCCGTCGCCCGAAATCGACTCGTATATCGCGCGGGCATCTGCGACGGTCTCATCGTCGCGGGTGAGCATGAAGATGAATTCGGTCACCTAGACTCCAAGTTGTCTGACAATTTGGCAATCTTAGCGTCCGCTGCAGATGGCGGCAACGAGACTTCGAGGAGAAGACAATCGATGCGTGCGGCAATCTGGGACGGCCCGGGTGAGATGAGAGTCGGCTCCGTCGAGGACGCGAAGTGCCCCTCCGACGGCGTGCTGCTGCGGGTCACGGCGTGCGGCATCTGCGGGACCGACGTCCGCACGTTCTTCAACGGCGATCGCCGCCTAACCCCGCCGTGGATCCTCGGTCACGAGATCAGCGGCGAGCTGATCGAGATCGGCCCCGAGCGCGACCGAGGAGATCGGTCAGGCCGGTTTCGAGGACGGGCGACCACCTCCACTGCATCTCGACCCTGTGGTGCGGACGCTGCCGTCTGTGCCTGAGCGGCAACGAGCATCTGTGCGTGCGCCACGAGCTGATGGGCTTTGACTACCAGGGCGCCTACACCGAGCTCGTGGCCATCCCCGAGATCGCGCTCAAGAACCTCTTCCGCATTCCCGACGGCCTGTCCGACGATGTGGCGACGTTCGCCGATCCACTGTCGGATGCCGTGTGCGGTCACAAGGACATCGCCGTCGGACTCGACGACGTCGTTGCGGTGATCGGCGCCGGCCCGGTCGGCACCGCGCACGCCGCGCTCGCGCGTCTGGAGGGGGCCGGTCACGTCCTCCTGCTCGAGGCCACGCCAGACCGGCTCGCGCTCGCCCGCGAAATCCTCGGCGATGAGCGGATGTCCTACGTCGACGTGTCGGGCGCCGACGGCGTGCGCGCCGTGCGCGACGCCACTGAGGAGATCGGCGCCGACGTGGTCATCGTCGCCTGCTCCAGCAGCCAGCGCCCAGGAGCAGGCCATGGAGATGGCCGCCCCGCGCGGGCGGGTGCTGTTCTTCGGCGGCCTGCCCAAGGGCACGACGCACATCAACTTCCCCTCCAACATCCTCCACTACCAGGAGGTTCAGGTGCATGGGTCGTACGCCTCGCGGCACCGCGACCAAGTGCACGCGCTCGACATGCTGGCCTCCGACGTGAGTGGCCTGCAGCGGGTCATCTCCGACGTGGTCGACCTCGACGGCGCCGGCGAGGCGTTCAACCGCATCAAGGCCGGTCAGGCGCTGAAGATCGTGGTGCGGCCCTGACTGGTCGGACCCCCGCAGGGCGCGTAGGCTGCGATACACGCGATGGGGGTCTCTGCTCGCCGTTCGCTACGCCATCGGCTCGCCGACGATCTCCGCGAGCAGATGCTCACGGGCCGCTACCGCCCCGGTGCGCAGCTGCCCAGCGAGCCCGAGCTGGCGCGGAGCCTGCGCGTCTCGCGCGCCTCGATCCGGGCCGCGATCACGCTGCTCGAGGAAGAGGGACTGCTCCGCCGCCAGCAGGGTTCGGGCACGTACGTGACCGAGAAGCCCATGCTGCGCAACGACCTGAGCCGTAACTTCAGCGTCTCGGCGATGATCGCTGCCACCGGGCTCGAGCCCGGCACGCGGCTGGCGCGTGCCGGCAGCGAGCCGGCGCCCGACGAGGTCGCCGAGGCGTTCGCGATCTCGGTGGGCACCCCGCTGAGCGTGCTGCGGCGCGTCCGTACCGCCAACGGCAAGCGCGTCGTCGACACCGTCGACTGGTGCCGCTCGGACGTGCTCGACGTCGACACGCTGTCCGGGCTGGCCAACGGCTCGATCTACGGCGCGCTGGCCGAGCGCGGCCTCTCGATCCACCACGGCGTGGCCTCGATCTCCCCCACCGCCGCCAGCGACAAGATCGCGCGGCGCCTGCGGGTTCCGGCCGGGACCCTGCTCCTCACTCTGTTCCAGGTCGACCACACCGTTGACGGCGAGATCGTGCTCGTTTCGCGCGAGCACCATCTCGCCGACGCCTTCGACATCAGCGTCTACCGGCGCGGACCGCGCGACAGCGGCGAGGAAGAGATGTGAGCACAGAGCTGGTCGTCGGGGTCGATGTCGGATCGCAGGGCACTTGCGCCCAGGCGATTGCGCCCGATGGAGAGCTGGTGGCGACCAGCTACGTCCCCCACCGGCTCAGCTACCCCCAGCCCGGGTGGGCGGAGCAGGACCCGATCGAGTGGCTCGGCGCGGTGGCGCGGACGCTGGGCGAGGTTCGCCAGCAGACCGACGGCCACCGCCTGCGAGCGGTGTCGTTCGGGTCTCAGCTCGACGGCCTCGTCGCCACGGGAGCGGACGGGACCCCGACCGGCGCGGCGTTGATCTGGATGGACCGCCGGGCTGGGGACGAGTGCGACGAGGTGGCGACGCGCTTCGGCCGCGAGCGCCTGCGCGAACTGACCGGCTGCAACCTCGATCCCGGGCACGTCGCGGCCAAGATCTCGTGGCTGCGACGCCACCGTGGCGAGGAGCACGCCGCGGCGCGATGGTTCCTGCTGCCGGGGTCGTTCGTGGCCTGGCGCGCGTCGGGTGAGCTCGCCGTCGATCCCTCGAACGCGTCGTCGGCGATGTTGCTCGATCTCGAGACACAGGGTTGGTGCGAGGAGGCGTGCTCGCGCTTCGAGGTCGACCCCGAGAGCCTGGCTCCGATCCGCCCCGCCCACGACGTCCTCGGCCCGGTGGCGCCGTGGTTGCGCGACGCCGCCGGTCTGGATGCCTCGACGCTCATCGTGCTGGGGTGCGGTGACGAGATGGCGGCCACGCTGGGTGCCGGCGTGGTTTCGCCCGGCTCGGTGTGCGATGTCATGGGCACCGCCGAGCCCGTCTGCGCCGTCGTGTCCGAGCCGGCTCTCGATCGCGACTGCGTCACCGAGGTCCACCCCCACGCCACGCCGGGCGGCTGGTTGCTCGAGAACCCCGGCTGGCTGTCGGGCGGCGCCTACCGCTGGTTTCGCGACGAGCTCGGCTCGGCCGAGATGGCCCGCGCCAGCGCGACCGGCGCCGACGTCTACGAGCTTCTGAACACAGCCGCGAGCGCTGTGGCCCCGGGTGCCGACGGCGTGATGTGGATCCCCGCCCTGGCCGGCGCCACCGCGCCCGAGTGGAACGCCAACGCTCGCGCCGGGTGGTTCGGGCTCACCGCCTCCCACAGCCGCGCCCACCTGGCGCGCGCCGTGCTCGAGGGCAACGCGTTTGCTCTGCGCGACGTGATCGAGGCCATGGGGACCGCCGGCCTGACGCCGAGCGACATCGTTTGCGTCGGCGGTGGCGCCCGCGGCGATCTGCTCTTGCGCATCCGCGCCGACGTCACCGGCTTGCCGGTGACCCGGCCCGCCGATGTCGAGACCACCGCTCGGGGCGCGGCCATGCTGGCCTCGGTCGGAGCAGGGCTGCACCCCGATGTTCGGAGCGCCGCTGCATCCATGGCCGGAGCGCGCGAGGAGCCGGTTCTGCCCGATGGTGAGCGGCGGGCCGTCTATGACGCCGCGCACGGGCGCTATCGAGATCTCTACGAGGCGCTACGGCCGCTGTTCTGAGTCCTGAGGTCTGAGTTCTCGCGTCTATTTGGGCCCCACCGGGGGGTGTGAACGTGAAGCTCGCCGCGTCGGTTCGGGCGACTTTCACCTTGACGGCGTCCCACGCCGTCAACGTGAAACTCGCGCTCTCACATGGGATCGAGTTTCACGTTGGCAGGCGCCGGCGGCGCCCCCATCACCCGACTCCCTCGAACAGCTTCGTGACGAACATCGGATCGACGGGTTCGATCAGTGCTCCGTTGATCGACCGTTGATCGGGCCAACCGGCCGCGAGCATGCGCCGGCCGGCGGCCGCGCCGTCATAGGGCGTGTGGCGCAGCTCTGCGTTTCCATCCGATATCCAGGCCCATCTCGCCGCCGGGTCCCCCTCATACGGCAGGCCAACGCTGCCGGCGTTCACGAAGCGGGCTGGGCCGACGACCCGATCGTCCTGCTGATGTGTGTGTCCGCCCACGACAAGCGTGGCGTCGAGGCCGGCCAGCGCCTGCGCCCACCGCTCGGCGGGCGAGATCCGCGTCAGCATCTCATCGTCGCGCCGAGGCGAGGCGTGGCAAAACAGCACGCCGTCGAGCTCGACCGTCGTCGGCAGCACGGCGAGCGCTGACGACGCCTCGGCGCCGAGCGCCCGAGCCGTGTGCGCGGCCGTCAGCTGCGCGAGGTCGTCGGGAGCGATCTGCTCTGCGTCGACCCCGCTCGCGGCGGCCTCGGCCACCTCCCGCTCGCCGTTTCCCCGCACCCAATGCACCGGGACCTCGAGCTGACGGAGCCGCGACAGGCACCCCTCGCCGAACGGCCCGGGCACGACGTCACCGCCGACGATGACCGCGTCGGCGTCGGCGGCGCGAGGGTCGGCGAGCACGGCGGCGAGTGCGTCGAGGTTGCCGTGGATGTCGTAGAGCGCGAGTACCTTCATCGGGCCCAGCCTACCGCCACGCAAGTAGCATCCGGATTCATGAACGGGGAGCCGGTGGCGGCCAGCTTGAGCGGGTCCACTGGCGGACCCCGGTGGTGGCCCGTGCCGCGCGCGAGCTGGGAACTGAGTCGGCCTTCGCAGTGCTCGCGCGCGCTACCGAGCTCGAGGCCCAGGGTCGCGAGATCATCCATCTCGAGATCGGCGAACCCGACTTTCCCACCCCGCCCCACATCTGCGAGGCGGCGTTCGCCGCGGTGCGCGCGGGGTACACGCATTACTGCCCCAGCGCGGGAGTGTCTGAGTTTCGAGCCGCGATCGCGGCGGAGCTGTCGCGGACGCGCGAGGTTTCCGTCCCGGTCGAGCGAGTGATCGTGGGCAACGGCGCGAAGCCATTCCTGTTCTTCACCATCCTCGCCGTGTGCGAGCCGGGAGACGAGGTCATCTACCCCGACCCCGGCTTTCCGATCTACGAGTCGGCCATCCGATGGGCGGGTGGCGTCCCTGTCCCGCTGCCCTTGCACGAGTCCCAGGACTTCGGCGTTGATCTCGACGCCCTGGCGGCTCGGCTCAGTTCTCGCACGAAGCTGATCATCCTGAATTGGCCGAACAATCCCACCGGCGGAATCGTCAGCGCCGAGGACCTGGCCGCCGCGGCCGAGTTGATTGCGCGAACCCGGGCCTGGGTTCTGTCCGATGAGGTCTATTCGAGGTTGCTCTATGCAGATCGATTCTGCTCGATCGCCAGCGTCCCGGGAATGCTCGAGCGCACGGTCGTGCTCGACGGCCTCTCGAAGACCCATGCCATGACGGGATGGCGCTGCGGCTACGCATGCGTTCCGGAGCCGTTGGTCGAGCCGCTCACACGCTTCTTCGTCAACTCCACATCGTGTGTGCCCCCGTTCATTCAGTACGCCGGCGTCGCCGCCCTCGAGGGACCTCAGGACCACGTCACGGCCATGGTCGACGAGTTCCGCGCCCGACGGGACCTGCTGGTGGCGGCGCTCAACGAGCTTCCCGGCGTATCGTGCCGCCTCCCGCGTGGGGCGTTCTATGCCTTTCCAAACGTCAGCGGGCTCCCCATCGCGTCGGAAACGTTCGCCGAGCAGCTGCTCGACCGGGCCGGGGTCGCCGTGCTTGCCGGCTCGGCCTTCGGTTCGCAAGGTGCGGATCACCTGCGCCTCTCCTACGCCAACTCACGCGCCAACCTGACCGCGGCGGTGTCGCGGATGGAGCAACTCGTGGCCGAACTCCTCTGATTTTGTTGCCCCGATCGGCGGCACAGGCTATGTTGGTGCGGTGGGCGTTGGTCGGTTGCATGGGGTAGTGGGTCTCGCGGTGTGTTTCGCGGTGGCGTTCAGCGCCGGAGCGGCGCGCGCGTCGGTGACCATCGGCAGCGATCTGGCCAACGCCGCTACGAGCGACCACAACTGTGACCCGAGCGGCCCGGATGCGGGCTGCACGGTGATCCAGACCGGCCTACCAGCAGGTCGGCAGTTGACCGCGCCGTTCAGCGGGTTGATCGTGCGCTGGCGGGTGCGCGACTACGGCTCGGGATCGGTCACGCTCCGGGTCGTGCGCCTCCTCGGGAGCACGGGTGGCATCCCGCCTTGGACCGTCAGCTTCCTGCGCTCGAGCGTCACGCAGCAGGCCGGCGGCGCGGGGGTAGTCACGTTCGCGGTGTCACCCCCGCTGCCGATCGTGGCCGGTGACACGATCGGGGTCACCGGCTCGGGCGACAACATCGCGGGTGCCTTCGTTGGCACCGGGATGGGGGTCAGCGACACGATCATGGCGCAGACCAATCCTTCCGACGGAACGACCGTGATGAGCACGGACATCAATAGCCAAAACATCGACTGGCTCTACAACGCCGACGTCGTCGCTCCCCCGACGTCGACGGTGAGCACAGCGCCGTGCCCGCACGGTTCGACCGCCACGATCACCGTAACGGCCGACCCCGACCCCGCCACGGGGCCCAAGGCCGCCCACTACAGGATCGACGGCGGTCCCGAACAGGTGACCGGGACGACGGGAGTCCCCGGGACGGCCACGGTCACCGTGCCGCATGGCACGCATAGGCTGGAGTTCTGGGGCGAGGACCAGCTCGGCCAGCAGGAGGCCACACACCACACGGTCACGGTTGGCTGCGTTACCGTGGCGAAGCTCAGCCCACTCTCCGAAACCAACTCGACGTTCGCGGCCGGCAGCGCATCGACGCCCGTGACCGGCCACAGCGCTCGCGAGCACCCCCGGGGCACGACGTTCTCATTCCGGCTCGACCAACCGGCCACCGTCACCGTCAAGCTGAGGCGCGCGAGCGCCGGCCGCCGCGTCCACGGTACCTGCAAGCCTGCGACCAGGAAGCTACGACACCGGCCGAGGTGCACGCACTACACCACTGAGGCGACGCTCACCCGGAGCTCTCACGCGGGCCCCAACCAGCTTCCCTTCACCGGGCGCATCCGAGGCAAGGCGCTGAGGCCCGGCCACTACCACGCGGTCTTCACCGCCAAGGACAGCGCGGGCACCTCCAGCCCACGGACGATCGCATTCACGATCGTCGGCCAATGATGGCCTAGACAGCGCCACGACAACAGTGCGGGCGGAGGGACTCGAACCCCCAAGGGCTATGCCCACCGGCACCTAAAGCCGGCGCGTCTGCCAATTTCGCCACGCCCGCCTCGAACTGCTGCAGATGGCGTGGGCAGATTGTATGGTCCGCAACATGCCACCCGTGCGGAACCTGCCCCCGGGTTACACGATCACCTACCCGAATCGGGCGAAGGCGGGAAGCAAGGCGACGAAGGCCATCGTGGTGCTGCTTCTGATCGTCTCGGTGGCGCTGATGCTGATCGTGACGATCGGCGGCTGGAGCAAGCTCCAGGGCCTGAAGCCGGTCAATCTCGTCTGGTGCGTGGTCTACCTGATCCTCGCGTTCTATATCGCCACGCGCTGGGCCCGCGGGCTGTTGCCGATCGCCGCGGCGCTCGCCATCCTCCTCCTGATCCTCACGTTGATCTCGGGTCTCGGTCTGTCCGGCACAAGCTGGTTCGATCGGAGCCACGCTGGCTTCGCGGCGCCGCAGAGCATGTTCGGCGGCAAGGGCCTGAGTCCCGATGTGCTCGGCACCGTCACCCTGCTCATCGCGCCCGTCCAGGTCCTGATCATCATCTTCTCGATGTACGGCTTCTCGCAGGGCTGGAACGTCGAGGTCGAGGCGCGGATCGAAGATGCCGAGCAGCGTGGCGGCAAGAGCGCCGGCGGGTCTCCCCCGCCCGAGCCGGCCGCAGCTGACGCTAGTCGGCTTCGGCCGCGCCGATACTGGACAATTGCGGACCTCCCCGTCGCGGCGGTGGCGAAATCGGTAAACGCGATGGCCTCAAAAGCCATTGTCCGAAAGGACTTGTGGGTTCGAGTCCCACCCGCCGCATTGTGTTCAGAACGCCGCCCTCACCCGGGATCGCGCGCCCGCCACCGGTGTCAGGCAACCAAGGCGTAGAGCTCGTCGAGCATCGCCGGCGGGGCCACGACGAGGCCCCACGGTAGCTCGGCGGACTCGGCGAGCTCGCGGGAGACGAGCCCGGCGCGCTCGGCGATCAGCCGGCCGGCGGCGACATCCCAGCTCGTGCACCCCGCGCTCGAAGTACGCGTCGAGGCGCCCGCAGGCGCACCAGCACAGATCGAGCGCGGCGGCGCCGGCGCGGCGGATGTCGCGGACCCGCGGCAGCACGCGGGTCATCACCTGAGCCTGACGCAGGCGGACCTCGGCGCTGTAGCTGAAGCCGGTGCCGACCATCGCCGTCGACAGATCATCACGCCGGGACGGTTCGATCACGGCGCCGTCACGCATCGGTGGGCCCGAACGGGTGGCCGAGAAACACTCGCCGCTCACCGGATCGAGAACCACGCCGACCAGAGGTCCGGTGGCGTTCTCGCACGCCACGCTGACGGCGAAGACGGGGATTCCGAGCAGGTAGTTGCTCGTCCCGTCGAGCGGGTCGACGACCCAGCGCAGCTCGCCGTCGCCCGTCGAGCCGCCCTCCTCCCCGAGGATCGCGTCGCCGGGCCGCAGCCGCCCGAGCACGTCGCGAATCGCGCCCTCGGCGGCGACATCGGCGGCCGAGACGAGATCGGTGGGGCTGCTCTTGACCTTCACGTCCTGCGCGCGCTGGCCGAACCGGGCGCGGAGCTCGGTCGCCGCTGCGTCGGCGGCCTGGCGGGCGACGGCGAGGAGCTCGGCCTCATCGACGGATGTCACGCCGGGCGTTCTACCGGATTGGCCGCAGCCGTGCCGCTGCCATGATCTCGACCATGCGTGCGCCAGAGACAGTGGCGGAGCTGACGAGGTTCGCCGGCCGCGGCGCGGGCAGCGACGCCGAGCGACGTGCGGCGCGCTGGCTGGCTGGGCAGCTCCGCGAAAGTGGCCGGCGCAGCCGGATCGAGCCGTTCTGGTGCCGGCCCAACTGGGCGCTGGCGCACGCGTGGCATGTCGGCCTGGCGATTGGCCGGGAGCCTCGTCGCGGTCGGCTCGCCGCGAGTCGGCGGCGCGCTCATCCTCGTCGCGCTCATCTCCACGCTGGCCGACGAGTTCACCGGCCGCTCGCTCGGACGCCGCCTGACGCCCGAACGAGCGAGTCAGAACGTCGTCGGGCTGCCACGCCACGATCCCGGCCCCGCCGCCGTGCGACTGATCATCACGGCCAATTACGACGCCGGCCGAACCGGACTTGTCTATCGGCGACCGGTCAGGACTGCGGCGGCACGACTGCAGCGCGCGACCCGACGGATCGGGCCGGGTTGGCTCGGGTGGCTGTGCATCGCGCTGGTGTGGCTGCTCGTGGTGGCGATCCTCCGGCTTGAGGGGAGCACGGGGAGCCTGGTCGGCGTGCTCCAGTTCGTCCCAACGGTGGCGCTCGTGCTCGGGCTGGCGCTGCTGCTCGAGACAGCCACCGCCAACTTCTCCCCCGGGGCGGTCGACAATGCCAGCGGCAGCGCGGTGGCCATGGCCCTGGCCAGCGCCCTCGACGCTGGACCGCCCGGGCGTTTGACCGTCGAGCTGGTCCTCCAGGGAGCCGGCGATTCGCAGGCGATCGGGCTGCGCCGCTACCTGCGCGCCCGCCGGAAGTCGCTGAAGGCGCCCAATACGATCGTGCTCGGCCTGGCGCCGTGTGGCAGCGGGTCGATCAGGTGGTTCTCGAGTGACGGGCGTCTCGTGCCGATGCGCTATCTCGCGCGCCTGCGGGCACTGTGTGTCCAGCTCCAGGATGCAAAAGCAGCCCCATATCGGGGCCGCGGCACCACGCCGGCCCTACCCGCCCGGGCCAGGCGCCTCCCGGCGATCGCGATCGGTTGCCTGGACGAACTCGGTTTGGTTGCCAACTCCCACACGGCCAGGGACACGCCCGAGCACGTCGACGACGGGCGCGCTCGATGCCACGCTTCAGTTCGGGCTCATGCTCGTCGACGCGATCGATGCCCACCTCGCCGAGCGGTCCCAGACCACCGCCCCGCAAGCACCCAGCAAGCCGCAGGAGATCACACGGGCGTAACCGGGTTGCGCTTGGCGGGCCACTCGCGATTCTTGCTCGCCACCAGCGCGAAGCGCCGGATCAGCTCGGCCCGCAGAACCTCGGGCTCCACGATGGCGTCGACGATCAGCTCCGAGCCGAGGTGCAGGATGTCGATGTCCCGGGCGTACTCGGTGCGGAGCTCCTCCGTGCGGGCGGCGCGCTGGGACTCGTCCTCGATGGCCTGGAGCTGGTTGTAGTAGACGGCGTTGATCGCCGCCGAGGGCCCCATCACGGCGATCGACGCGGTCGGCAGCGCGATGCAGCAATCGGGATCGAAGGCGGGCCCCGCCATCGCGTAGAGACCGGCGCCGTAGGCCTTGCGCACGATGACCGAGATCTTGGGAACGGTCGCCTCCGACACGGCGCTGATCATCTTGGCGCCGTGGCGGATGA
Source organism: uncultured Solirubrobacterales bacterium (assembly GCA_963734775.1). Classification (GTDB taxonomy): domain Bacteria; phylum Actinomycetota; class Thermoleophilia; order Solirubrobacterales; family Solirubrobacteraceae; genus Palsa-465. The sequence goes on along the minus strand of CAVTJE010000001.1, from coordinate 40,630 downwards.
TTCCCTCGCGCTCGACCTGGGTGCCGATCATGAAGCCGGGTACGTCGGCGAGAAACAGCAGGGGGATGTTGAACGCATTGCACGTCCAGATGAACCGCGCCGCCTTGTCGGAGGAGTCGACGAACAGCACGCCGCCCTTGACCTTGGGCTGGTTGGCGACCACGCCGATGGCCTTGCCGTCGAGCCGCGCGTAGCCGACGATCACCTCGCGGGCCCAGCGGGCGTGGATCTCGAGGAACGAGTCGGCGTCGAGCAGGGAGTCGAGCAGCAGGCGCATGTCGAACGGCTTGTTCTCATCAGCGGGTACGAGCTCGCGGATCGGGGCCTCTGACCCCGGCGCCGCCGCGGCCGCATCTGGCGGTCCGCCCAGAAACGAGGAGGGGAAATAGCTCAGATACCGCCGGGCAAAGTCGATGCCCTCCTCGTCGGTGGAGACGAGCGCGTGGCCGACCCCGCTGCGCGACGTGTGCATGCGGGCGCCGCCCATCTCCTCCAGCGAGACCTTCTCGCCGATGACCATCTCGGCCATCCGGGGCGAGCCGAGATACATCGAGGCGTTGCCATCGCGCATGATCACGATGTCGCAGAAGGCGGGGATGTAGGCGCCACCGGCCGCGCTGGGACCGAACAGAACGCACACCTGCGGCACCGCGCCGGACAGGCGGACCTGGTTGAAGAAGATCCGCCCGGCGTGGCGGCGGCCCGGGAACATCTGCACCTGCTCGTTGATCCGCGCGCCCGCCGAGTCGACGAGGTAGACGATGGGGGCGTGCAGCGACAGCGCGCGCTCCTGGATGCGAAGGATCTTCTCCACCGTCTTGGGCGCCCACGATCCGGCCTTGACGGTGGGGTCGTTGGCCATCACGGCCACGGTCCGCCCCCCGATCGTCCCCAGCCCGGTGACCACGCCCTCGGCGCCGAGGCCATCCTGTTCCCAGCTGGCCAGCAGCCCCTCCTCGGCGAACGAGTCGGGGTCGAGCAGGCGGGCCACGCGGTCGCGCACCGGCAGCTTGCCCTGCTCGGCGGCGCGTGCACGGTGTCGCTCGGGGCCGCCGGCCAGCGACCGCTCCACCGCCTCGTGGAGATCGCGTTCACTCATCCCCGCCCCGCAACGGCACGGTGGGTGCCGGCTCGGCATCGCCCGGGGGCGGCGGCAGCGGCTGGCGCGGCCGCAGCCCGATGGCCAGCCCGACGCCACCGACTACCAAGAGGACCAGTGGCCAGCCGACCAGCGTGCCGTGGGCCGGGTGCGGGAAACCGGCCATGAAGACGAACCCCAGGAGCAGCGCGGTCCCGATGTACGCCGGTCCGGGCTCGCGATCGACGGCGGCATAGGCCACGAGTCCGAATCCCACGGCGAGCACGTAGAGCTCCCACCCGAACCCGGCATCGGGCGGGGTGCCGAAGAAGAAACCCGCGCCCACCCGATTGAACATCGCCACCAGGAGCGTCGTGGCCAGGAACGTCAGCGCCAGCACCACGGTCACGAGCCCCGCGGCATTGATCAGCTGGGTCGCGTGACGTCGCCGCGAGTCGCGCAGGCGGACCGCCCCGGCCGCGAAGGCCAGCGCCAGCACGATGAGCATGGCGCGGAACGTACCCAGCCCGGACGGATGGAACACCCAGCTGACGAAGGCCTCGACGGCGAGCGCCGCTGCCAGCGCCGCAATCAGCGTGCAGACGGCTGAGTTGGCGCGACGGGCCAGTGTCGCGGCGAGCGCGCTGAGCGCGCCGAAGGTCCAGAAGTCCCCGCCCGCCCCCGGTGGCCGGCTGGCGCCGAGCAACTCCGCCAACAGCTGTAGCCCGAGCGCCAGCGGCAACAGGCCGGCGACGAGGAGCACCGAGTGGTAGGGGCGCGGGGCCTCGCCCTCGAGCGGCGCCAGCCAGGCCATCGTCGCGATCAGCGCGCCGATCAGCGTGACGACGACGAACCGGGCGCCGAGCGGCCACTGCACCATCCGCAGCTCGATCAGCAGCGCGGCCAGAGCGAGCGGCACGGCCCCGGCGGCGATCACGTCGCCGCGATGGGGGTGCGGCCTCAGGCGGTCGAGGATCAGTCCCACTGCACCGGCCCGGCTGAGAGCACGTGGCTGCCGAGCGGGCGCCCGAGGACGGTCTTGCACCGCCCGCGAGGCGTCGATCAGCGCGGTCGAGGTCGACGCCGGTGTCGATCTCCATCTCGTGGAGCATCGAGATGAGGTCCTCGGTGGCGATGTTGCCGGTGGCGCCGGGCGGCACCGGACAGCCACCGAGCTCGCCGAACGAGGACTCGAACGAGTCGATCCCGCACTCGAGCGCGGCCAGCACGTTGGCCAGCCCCTGACCTCGCGTGTTGTGGAAGTGCGCCGTGAGCTCGACGTCGGGCAACTCCTCGCGCGCGGCGGTGAAGAAGTCACGGACCTGCCGCGGGTTGGCCATCCCGGTCGTGTCGCCGAACCCGATCTCGGCCGCCCCCGCCTCGGCCAGGCGGCGGGCGATCGAGAACACGCGCGTCACCGGCACATGGCCCTCGTAGGGGCACCCGAACGACACCGAGATCACCCCCTCGCACCGCAACCCCTCACCCAGCGCGCGCGCGAACGTCCGCTCCAGACCGGCCAGCGACTCCTCGACCCCACGGCCCACGTTCTTGCGGTTATGGCTCTCCGACGCGGACAGAAAGCCGTTGATCTCCGAAAAGCGCTCGCGGTGGGCCAGCGCCCGCTCGAGACCGCGCTCGTTGGGAATCAGCACACTCACCGCGACCGCGCTCGGCAGCCTCACCGCCTCCAGCACCTCCTCGGCATCAGCCAGCTGCGGAATCACGTCCGGACGCACGAAGCTCGTCACCTCGAGCCGCCGCAGCCCGGTGGCGCCGAGCAACTCGATCAGGCGCACCTTCTCGGCCGTCGCGATTACCTCGGGTTCGTTCTGGAAGCCGTCGCGAGGCCCCACCTCACGGATACGGACACTCGCTGGATAGTCGGTCATACACCTACTTATAGATCAGCCGCTGCCCGAGCAGTTGTGTGACGGTCTCGAACTGATAGCCGCGGCTCTTCAGCGTGGCAATCTCCTGCGGCAGCGCCGCCAGCGTCTCTGAGCGGTCGCCCCCGCCGTCGTGCTGGAGGATGATGGCGCCCGGCCGGGCCCCGCCGACCACCGCCGAGTAGATCGCGCCGGTCCCCGGGCGTGCCCAGTCGCGGGGATCGACGCTCCACTCGATCGTCGTGAAGCCCATGCTCCGCGCCTCGCTGATCAGCGCGCCGCTCACCGCCCCACCCGGAGCCCTGAACAGGCATGGCGTGAAACCCGTCATGTCGCGGATCGCGGCGGCGGTACGAGAGATCTCCCACGAGGCGAAGGAGCCGGCGCCGGAAACGTTGGCGTGGTTCCAGGTGTGGTCGCCGATCATGTCGCCATCGCGGAGCATGCGGGCATCGACGCTCTGGCCGTAGGTGCTGACCTGCTCGCCGATCTGGAAGAACGTCGCGTGGACGTGGTCGCGCTCGAGGATGTCGAGGAACTGCGGCGTGTCGGGCCAGGGCCCGTCGTCGAAGGTCAGCGCCACCACCTTGCGGTTGGTCGGCACGCTGGTCACGTACGACGAGCCGCTGGGGACGCATCCGACCAGGCGCGGGGTGTGCAGCCGCGTGAGCGCCGCCTTGGCCGGGTACAGCGACGTGCAGCCGAGCGGATTGTGCGTCTTGGGTTGACACGCGGGCGGCCTCAGCGTCGTCAGGACCTGCCAGCGCACCGGCGGTCCGTAGCCGAGTCCCGCGTCGGCGGGCAGGAATTCGGCCGTCAGCGAACTCGTGCTCCCCCGCGACATGGTGGCGTGCATGACCCGCGCATGTCCCCGCCCTCGCCGGGTCACCTTCATGTAGTTCAGGCGCATGTTCTTGCCCCGCTTTCCGGGGCCGAGGCAGAGGACCGCGAAGGCGCTACGCCGCTTGGGGTGCTCGAGCTGGAGGCACAGCGAGCGACGCGTGCGCTTCAGTCCATCGGGCGAGAACGGGTGCCCGACGACGACGTGCCAGATGAGATCCTGACCGTCCTGGACCAGGGAGGCGCGCCGGACATGAAACGGACGGTGGCGGACGTCGCTGGCCCCCGCCGTGGCCACCCACACGAACAGCGACGCCACGAGCGCCGTCAGGAAGACCTTCACCGCCATCACCTAACCCCTTCCGGAATCGACCACCCGCCGCTCGTGCGTGCCCACCCCGATCGTTCGACCATCCCGGTCCACGACCTCCACGGCGAAACGGAGCTTGCGCCCATCGACGATCTGCTCGAGCCTGACTCTGGCGGTGCAGAAGGTCCCCTCGGAGGCCGCCGCCACGTGCCTGACGCAGACCTCGAAGCCGACCGTCGCCTTGCCGGGGCCGAGCGCCGGCAACACCAGCATCGCCGCGGTGCGCTCCATCATCGCGATCATCGCGGGCGTGGAAAGCACGGAGGCTGAGAGCGTGCCGCCGACATCGGTCAGCAGCCGCCCGTCTACTTCGAACTCGTTCGCGGCTTCCATGCCGGCCTCCAGCGCGGACCCCATGTGACGGCGCAGACTATCCCATGCATAGACTCCCCCGCCGTGGAATCCCCGATCTGCATCGTCGGCGGTACCGGCGCCCTCGGCTTCGGGCTGGCGCTCCGGCTCGGCCAGGCCGGAGCCGCGATCGTTATCGGCTCGCGCGACGCCGCCCGAGCGGAGGAGGCGGCGCGGCGGGCCGCGGCCCAGGTCCCCGATACCACCTTCACCGGGCTTCAAAACGCCGAGGCCGTGCAGCAGGCCGAGCTGGTCATTCTCAGCGTCCCCTTCCGCAACCAATCCGAGACGCTGACCAACCTCAAGACGGCCCTGCGCGAGGGCCAGCTGCTCGTCGACGCGACCGTGCCCCTTGCCGCTGCGGTCAGCGGCAAGGCCACACGGACGCTGGGCGTGTGGCAGGGCTCGGCGGCTCAGCAGGCCGAGGAGATGGCCCCGCCCGGGGTGCGCGTGATCTCGGCCTTCCACACGATCAGCGCCGCCCAGCTCGGCAAGCTCGACCATGAGCTCGACGAGGACGTGCTCATCTGTGGCGACTCGCGCGAGGACAAGCAGCGGCTCGCCGCCGTCGTCGAGATGATCCCGGCCTGCGTCCGGTCGACTGTGGTCCACTCGAGATGGCGCGCATCGTGGAGCAGCTGACCGCGATGATCATCTCGATCAACGTGCGCAACAAGGTCAGGGCCGGGATCAAGATCACCGGTCTGTGAGCTCTCCGGTCGTCGTTCTCGCCGGGGGCACCGGCGGGGCCAAGCTGGCCCGCGGAATGCTCGATGTCGTCGGCGCCGACGAGCTCGTGGTGATCGCCAACACGGGTGACGACATCGAGATCTACGGAGCCTACGTGTCGCCCGACCCCGACCTGGTGACGTTCTGGCTCGCCGACCAGATCGACGAGCGCGGTTGGGGGCTGAGGGATGACACTTGGGGCGTCATGGACGGGCTGCGGGCCCTCGGTGTCGATGTGCTGGTTCAACCTCGGCGACCGGGACCTGGCCATCGGCCTGGAGCGCCAGCGCGCGCTGCGAGCGGGCCGGCGGCTGACCGAGGCGCAGGGCGACATCGCGACAGCCCTGGGCGTGGAGGCGCGAGTGTTGCCGATGAGCGATCACCCGGTGCGAACCCACGTGCTCGCCCACGAGCGGTGGTGGCCGTTTCAGGAGTTCATGATCAGAGGCCAGGCGCGGGGACCAGTCGACGACGTCGATTTTCGCGGCGCCCGGGCCAGTCGGGCGTCTCCCGAGGCCCTGGCGGCGGTCGCGCAGGCGCGCACGATCATCATCGGCCCCTCCAACCCGGTGATCTCGATCGGCCCCATCCTGGCCGTCGACGACCTCCACCGAGCCATCGACGAGGCCGCGGCCCCCGTGGTGGCAGTGAGCCCGATCGTCGACGGCGAGGTGGTCAAAGGCCCGACCGCCGCGTTCATGCAGTGGGCCGGACATGACCTCGACGGGGCAGGCGTGGCGGCGATGTACGCGGGCCTGATAGACGGCCTGGTGGCCGACGGCGCGGTACAGGACGTGGCGCTGCTCCAGACCGACACGCTCATGAACACGACGCGAGATCGCGCCCGCGTGGCGGAGAAGACGCTCAACTTCGCGCTGACGCTCACGCAGAGCGGCTAGCGTTCGCCGAACGATGCCGACCACCGCCATCCTGCCGGTCAAAAACTTTGGACATGCCAAGCAGCGCCTGGCCGATGGCATGACCCCCGGCGCCCGCCGGGCGCTGGCCGAGGCGATGTTCTCCGATGTGCTGGTGGGGCTGCGCCGCGCCACCGCGGTTGACGAGACGCTCGTCGTCACGTCCGACAACGGTGCCCAACAGATCGCCGGCGGATACGGCGCCCTGGTGCTCGACGACAACGACGAGGGCCACAACCCAGCCGCGCGCCGCGGCATCAGAGCGGCGCTGGAGGCCGGCGCCGACCGTGTGCTGCTCGTCCCCGGCGACTGTCCGCTGCTCGCCCCGGCCGAACTCGACGACCTACTCGCGCGCCGGACCGAGCGGCGCTCGGCGCTGATCGTCCCCGACCGCCACGGCACCGGGACCAATGCGCTGCTCCTCCAGCCACCCGACGTGCTCGCCCCGGCATTCGGCCCCGACAGTTGCCAGCGCCACCGCCGCGACGCCGAGGCGGCGGGGGTATCCGCCCAGGTGGTCGAGGTGCTCTCGCTGGCCCTGGATGTCGACACGCCCGAGGATCTCGGCGCGCTCGAGGACGCCCTGGCCGACCGTCACGGAGGCGCGGCCCATACGCGCGGCATGCTGCGCCAGCTGATGCGCAGCCGGACGTGAGCGCGCGTGCTGGCGGTCGCGCTGCACCCGTTCGCCGAGGTCGAGCCTGGCGATGACCTGGCCCAGCTGATCATCGACGCAATCGGGCCCGAGGGGTTCCAGGCAGGCGACATCATCGTCATCGCCCACAAGGTGGTGTCCAAGTCCGAGGGGCGAATTCGCGCGCTCGCCGACGTGTCGCCGACGCCGCGCGCGCTCGAGCTGGCGGTCGGGCTCGAGAAGGACCCGCGTCACGTCCAGGTCGTGCTCGACGAGTCGCGCGAGATCCTGCGCGCCTCGCGCGGGGTGCTGATCGCGGTGACCCGTCACGGCTTCGTCTGCGCCAATGCCGGCGTCGACGCCTCCAACGTCGCCGCAGGACCGGCTTGTGCTCCTGCCCGAGGATCCCGACCGCTCGGCCCGCGGCCTGCGGCATCGCATTCGCGAGCTCACCGGCGTCGCGCCGGCCGTCCTCATCACCGACTCGTTTGGCCGCGCCTGGCGCCACGGGCAGGCCGACGTGGCGATCGGTTGTGCCGGTCTGGCGCCGCTCGAGGACTGGCGGGGCCGACGCGACGCGACCGGACGCGAGCTACGAGCGACGTGGATCGCCGTGGCCGACGAGCTGGCCGGCGCCGCCGACCTGGCTCGCGCCAAGGACTCGCGCCAGCCCGTCGTCCTGATACGGGGCGCCGAGCGCCATGTGAGCGACGAGGATGGTCCCGGCGCCAGAGCCCTGATCCGCCCGGAGAGCGAGGATCTGTTCAGGTAGGGTCCCGCTGGCACCGGCGGCGAGCACCAGGAGTGAGAATGAGCGAGGAGACGGTCAAGTACCTGCTGGACGAGAGCGCGATCCCGACGCATTGGATCAACCTGCTCCCCGATCTTCCGGGCGACCCGATCCCGCCGCTTCATCCCGGCACGCTCCAGCCGGCTGGTCCCGACGACCTGACGCCGATCTTCCCCATGGCCCTGATCATGCAGGAGGTCTCGTCCGAGCCCGAGATCGAGATCCCCGAGCCGGTCCGCGAGGCCTACAAGATCTGGCGCCCGTCGCCGCTGTTTCGGGCCCGGAGGCTCGAGCGCGAGCTCGATACGCCGGCCCACATCTACTACAAGTACGAGGGCGTCTCGCCCGCCGGCTCGCACAAGCCGAACACCGCAGTGGCCCAGGCCTACGAGAACGCCCAGGCGGGAATCAAGCGGCTATCGACTGAGACCGGAGCCGGGCAGTGGGGCTCGGCGCTGGCCTTCGCGTGCTCGCTGTTCGGGCTCGAGTGCGAGGTGTTCATGGTCGGCTCGAGCTACGACCAGAAGCCCTATCGCCGCTCGATGATGCAGACCTGGGGCGCCACCGTGCATCGCTCGCCGAGCGACCTCACGCAGGCGGGGCAGGCAAACGCGTCGCACCCCACGGGCTCGCTCGGCATCGCCATCTCCGAGGCCGTCGAGGTCGCCGCCCAACGCGAGGACACCAACTACTCGCTCGGCTCGGTGCTCAACCATGTCTGCCTGCATCAGACCGTCATCGGGCAGGAGGCCGCGGCCCAGATGGAGATGGCGGGAGAGCACCCCGATGTCGTCGTCGGATGCGTCGGCGGCGGCTCGAACTTCGCCGGCCTGGCCTTCCCGTTCGTGCGCGAGGTACTGCGAGGCAACGCCAAGATGCGCTTCCTCGCCGCCGAGCCCGCCGCCTGCCCGACGCTCACCCGCGGCGCCTACCGCTACGACTTCGGTGACACCGCGGGGCTGACCCCGCTCATGCCCATGTACACCCTCGGCCACGATTTCGTCCCCCCGCCCGTGCACGCGGGCGGACTGCGCTACCACGGCGACGCACCGATGCTGTGCGGGCTGGTCAAGGCGGGGCTGGTCGAGGCTCGGGCGTACGGACAGAACGAGATCTTCGCCGCCGCCGTGCGCTTCGCACGCACCGAGGGGATCATCCCCGGTCCCGAGCCGGCCCACGCGATCCGGGCCGTCATCGCCGAGGCGCAAGCAGCGCGCGAGGCCGGCGAGCCGCGGGTGATCCTGCTCGGTCTATCGGGGCACGGTCATTTTGATCTCGCCGCGTACGACGCCTTCCTGGCCGGCGAGCTGGAGGATCCGGAGTTCTCGGAAGACGACATGCAGGCGGCGCTCGAGCGCTTGCCCGAAGCGCCGGCCATCGCCTGAACCGGGCACGGCGCGGCGCCGCCCCGGCTGCGTGGCCACGACCAGCCCGACGAGCACGAGGGCCACTCCCACGAGCTGCAGGTCGCTCGGGGACTCGGCGAAGATCAGCGCGGCGAGCGCCACCGTGCCGATCGGCTGCACCGTGAGCAACAGCGAGGTCATGGCGGCGGGGAGGCGGGGGAGCGACATCGTGATCAGCAGCCATCCGAATACCTGCGAGCTCAGGGCCAGGAGGATCAGCCAGCCGGCGCCGGGCCAGACCGGGGCGAGGTGGGCGTCGCCGAGGAGCAATCCGAATATGACGGTCAGGACCGCGGCCGTGGCGGTGGCGTCGAACAGCGGTCCGGCCGGCCGGCGGAGATCCGATTGCCCCTGGCGCAGGAGGAGCAGAAAGCCGACATAGCAACACCCGGCGGCGAGTCCGTAGATGGTTCCGCGTGCCGGATCGCGGCCGTATGCCTCGTGGTCAATTGCGCCTGAGATCAGCAGCACGCCGAACATCGCGATCGGCAGCGCCACCAGCACCCACCGGCCCGGCCGCTCGGAGAGCACAAACCACGCGACCAGGGGGACGAGCACGACCTGGATGTTGGCCAGGACGGTGGACAGCCCCGCACCCACATCCGCGATCGAGCGGTTCCAGAGGATCAGATCGACGGAGAAGAACACGCCCGCGGCGATGGCGAGCCGCCGGTCGGCCCAGGCGCGGCGGCCATAGCGCCGGTGCTCCCATAGGACGATCAGCCCCAGCAGCGGCAGCGCATACCAGCAGCGGAAGATCGCCGCCGTCGAAGGCGACGCGTGACTCAGGCGCACGAAGATGCCCGAGAAGGCGATCGTGATCGCCCCCAGCACGGCGCACACCCGGACCTCTCGCTCGGTTTTCAGCCAGCGGTCCAACGTGCCCCCACTCTACGGGGCGCCATCAACCGTCTATAGGTCGGCCGGAGCGCCGACCGCGTGAAAGCCGCCGTCCACGTGCAGGATCTCGCCGCTGATGCCCTGCGAGTAGTCGGAGAAGAGGAACGAGATGGCGCGGGCCACCGGCAGCGGGTCGTCGAGGTCCCACCCCAGGGGGGCCTGGGCGCGCCACAGGTCGGCCAGCTTCTCAAACCCGGGGATCCCGCGCGCGGCCACCGTCCCGAGTGGGCCGGCGGAGACCAGGTTGACGCGAACGCCCTTGGGCCCGAGATCGCGCGCCAGGTACCGGGACACCGACTCGAGCGCCGCCTTGGCCACGCCCATCCAGTCGTAGATCGGCCAGGCCACGGAGGCGTCGAAGTCGAGCCCGATCAGGCTCGACCCCGGCGCCAGCAGCGGCTCGAGGGCGGCGGCCAGCGCCTTGAACGAGAACGCACTGGTCTGGAAGGCCTGCATCGCGCTCTGTGCCGGGGCGGTCATGAACCGTCCCCCCAGCGCGTCCTCGGGAGCGAAGGCGATCGCGTGGAGCGCACCGTCGACGCCGTCCCAATGCTCGCTTACGGCCCCGACCAGCCCATCGAGATCCTCGGAGCTGTTGACGTCGAGTTCGATGACCTCAGCCGGCTCAGGAAGCCGGCTGGCCGCGCGCTCGGTCATCCGCCGCGCCCGGCCGAAGCTGGTGAGCAGCACCGAGGCCCCCTCCTCCTGGGCGAGCTTGGCGGCGTGGAAGGCGATCGAGTCTTTGGTCAGAACGCCGGTGATCAGGAGCCGCTTGCCGGCGAGGAGCACTAGCGCTGTCTCGCGAGCGCGTGCAGTGCGGCGGCCAGACGCCGGCGCGTGTCGACCGGCTCGACGATCTCGTCGACGAAGCCGGAGGCCGCGGCGGCCTCGGCCCGGAGGTGCTCCTCGGCGTAGGCCTCGGCCAGCCGGTTGCGCTCCTGCTCGGGGTCGCCGGCCACGCGCAGCTCGCGACGGTGGACGATGCCGACGGCAGCGCGGGCGCTCATGATCCCCAGCTCAGCATCGGGCCAGGCCAGCATCAGGTCGCTGCCCAGATCTCGTGAGTTCATCGTGATGTAGGCCCCGCCATAGGACTTGCGCAACACCACCGTGACCTTGGGCACCGGCGCCGAGGCGAAGGCGCGCACCAGCTGAGCTCCGCGGCGGATCACCCCGGCCTGCTCCTGGCGCGAGCCGGGCATGAACCCGGGGGTATCGACGACCGCGACGAGCGGCAGCCCGAACGAGGCGGCGAAGCCGATGAAGCGAGCCGCCTTCTCGGAGGACTCGGCGTCGAGCACGCCACCGAGATAGCGGGGCTGATTGGCCACGATCGCCACCGGCCGGCCCTCGATCCGGCCCAGCGCGGTGACCACGTTGCGCGCCCAGCGGGGGAACAGCTCGAGCAGCGACTCGGCGTCGATGATCCCGGCCAGGGCGTCGCGCACGTCGTACACCCGGCGGGGCTCGGTCGGCACCACCGTCCCCGGGTCAGCCAGCTCGGGCGACACGGGCTCAACACGCGGGGGCACCTCGCCAGCGGTCGAGGGTAGGTAGGAGAGGATCTGGCGCACGCGCCGGGCGGCGCTCTCCTCGTCGCGCTCGACGAGATGGCAGACGCCGTTGCGGTCGTGGATATGCGGACCGCCAAGGCTGGCGGCGTCGATCTCCTCGCCCAGGGCGTCCTTCACGACGCTCGGCCCGGTGAGGAACATCGAGGCGTCCTCGGTCATCAGCAGCAGGTCGGTCAGCGCGGGCGAGTACGCCCCGCCGCCGGCCGACGCGCCGGACACGACCGAAATCTGGGGCACGAGCCCGGTCATGGCCACCGTCTGGCGGAAGATCCGGCCGTAGCCGCCGAGCGCCGCCGTGCCCTCCTGCATCCGGGCGCCGCCCGATTCGACGAAGGCGACGACGGGAATCCGGGCCCGCTCGGCCATTTCAAGCACCCGCACGATCGTGTCGGCGTGGCGCTCGCCGAGCGAGCCGCCGAGGAACGAGCCATCCTGCGCGTAGCAGGCGATCGGCCGCCCATCGACCGACCCGGTGGCGCCGACAACGCCGTCGCCGGGGATGGCGCGCTCGCCGAGCTTGGTCGATTGCACACGCGAGCGCAGCACGTTGATGCTGCCGGGGTCGCACAGGGCTTCGAGCCGCTCGAGCGGATCGAGGCGCGTGCGTGGTTCACGAACCGCAGTTGCACTCATGTTTCCGCACCTCTCAGGACCAGGGAGACGTTGTGCCCGCCGAAGGCGAACGAGTTGGAGACGGCGAGCGGCGGATGGCCATTGCCGACGGCCAGCTCGCGAGCCTTGTAGGGCACGTAGTCGAGATCGAGTTCAGGGTCAGGTACCTCGTAGCCGAGCGTCGGGGGGATCACCCGGTGGTTCAGGATCTGCGCCGTGGCGACAGCCTCGACGGCTCCGGCGGCGCCGAGCAGATGTCCGATCGCCGACTTGGTCGACGACACGGGGATCTGCCTGGCCCGGTCCTCTCCGAAGGCGCGCTTGAGCGCGGCGGTCTCGGCGGCATCGTTGAGCTGCGTGGAGGTGCCGTGGGCGTTGACGTAGCTGATGTCCTCCGGCGTCGCGTCGGCGTCGGCGAGGGCCAGTTCGATGGCCCGCGACGCCGCACTGCCGGTCGGTTCGGGCGCGGTCAGATGGTGGGCGTCGGAGGTCGAGCCATACCCGATCACCTCGCCGAGCACCGTCGCGCCGCGAGCGGCGGCCGCCTCGGCCTCCTCGAGCACGAGCACGCCGGCACCCTCACCCATGACAAAGCCGTCGCGACGGGCATCGAAGGGACGTGAGGCGCCGGTCGGGGACAGGGCCTGCATCGAGTTGAAGCAGGCAAAGCCAAATTCGGTCAGGGTGGCCTCGGCACCGCCAGCGACAGCCGCGTCGGCGTCGCCGTACTGGATCATGCGGACGGCCGAGCCGATCGCGTGGGCGCCACCCGAGCAGGCGGACACGATGCCGTACATCTGGCCCTGCAGGCCGTGCTTCATCGACACGGCGGCCGAGCCGGCGTTGGGCATGTACTGAGGGATGCCCAGCGGCGAGACCATCTTGGTGCCGCGATCGCGCAAAATGTCGTGCTGGGTCTCGACCGTGTCGATTCCGCCGATCCCGGTGGCGATCACGCAACCGATCCGGAAGGGGTCGTAGGGCAGCTCGTCGCCCCAACCGGCCTGGGCCAGCGCCTCGCCGGACGCCACGACGGCGAACTGCGAGAAGCGGTCGAGCCGGCGAGCCTCCTTGATCGACAGGTGCTCCCTGGGGTCGTATTCGCGGCAGGCGCCCTCGCCGTCGGCGATTCCGCACACTCCCGCGGCCCAACGCTCATTCAGGGCGGCGGCGCCGACGCCGAGCGGCGTGACGGCACCCAAGCCCGTTATGACAACTCGGCGCTTCAAGCTGCCCTATCCGCGATCAGATCGATCGCATCGCCGACGGTCTTGAGCTCCTTCATGTCCTCGCCCTTGAGGACCACGCCGTACTCATCCTCGACGATCTGCGCGAGCTCGACGAGATCGAGTGAGTCGATATCGAGCTCCTCGAAGGTGGCCTCACGGGTGATCTGGCTGACCTCCGGGCCGAAGCTGGCCAGAGCCTCGGTCACGCGGGCCTCGACCTGCTGGTTGGTCACTGTCGACATATGGCACTGCTCCTGTGAGTCGTTGGTTTCACGCCGCCAGTCCCCCGTCCACGGGAAGTACCGCACCCGTGACGTAGCCGGCCGCGTCCGATACGAGAAAGCGTACGCACGCCGCGACGTCCTCCGGGGTGCCCGCCCGCCGTGCCGGAACCGCGTCGAGCAGCTCCTTGGAGACCTCGGCGGTCATGTCGGTGTCGATCCAACCCGGCGCCACCGCGTTGACGGTGATGCCGCGGCGCGCGACCTCGACAGCGGTCGTCTTGGTCAGGGCGATGAGTCCGGCCTTGGCGGCCGCGTAGTTGGCCTGCCCCGGATTGGCGCGCATCCCGACGACCGATGAGATGTTGACGATCCGGCCGCCGCGGGCGCGCAGCATCGGGCGCAGCGCCCGCCGGATGAGCCTGAACGCCGCCGTGAGGTTCGTCTCCAGCACGTCGTCCCACTGTTCATCGCCCAGCGACGGGGTGAGGTCATCGCGGCTGATGCCGGCGTTGTTGACCAGCACGAGCACCGGCTCCTCGAAGCGCTTCTCCAGCTCGCCGAACAGCTCGTCGGGCGCGCCGCGCTCGGTCACGTCGGCGGCGAGCGCGCAGCCGCGGCCGCCGTCGGACTCGATTTCGGTCACGACGGACTGGGCGCGATTGCGGTCGGTGCGGTAGTTGACCCCCACGGGCCAACCATCGCGCGCGAGCGACTGGGCGATCGCAGCGCCGATTCCTCGTGACGCGCCGGTCACGAGTGCACATCCCACGCGATCAGCCAAGCTCTGTCCCTCCCCATTCGATCACGCCGCCACCCCAGGTGAATCCGGCGCCGAACGCGCTCAGCAGAACGTTGGCGCCCGGCGTGAGCCGTCCCTCGTCCTCGGCGGCGGCCAGCGCCACCGGCAGCGTCGCCGCGGACGCGTTGCCGAGGCTCTCGATGCAGTCGACGACGCGCTCGGTGGGCAGGCCGAGACGCTCGCCCACCGCGCGCGTGATGCGCGCGTTGGCCTGGTGGTAGACGAACACGTCAATGTCCTCGAGCGTCATCCCGGCGCGCTCGATGGCAGTCAGTGTGACCTCGGACATCCGGGCGACGGCATGCTTGAACACCGCGGTCCCGTCCATCTCGATCTTGCGCGTGCTGTGCGGCGCGATGAGCTTGGGCCCGCCGCTGCCGTCGGCCCCGAGCACGATCGGCCCCACCGCGCCACGCCCGTCTTCGGCGGGGCCGAGCACGGCCGCGCCGGCGGCATCGGCGAACAGCGGCGCCGTCCGCCGGTCCGTGTAGTCGACAAGGCGGGTGACGAAGTCGGCTCCGATCAGGAGTACGTGATCGGCGCGGCCGCTCTCGATCTGACCCGTACCGATGGCCAGGCCCGACAGGAACGCCGTGCACGCGGCGCCGACATCGAACGCGCCCGCCTTGTGGGCACCGAGCGCGTGGGCCACGAGCGGTGCCGTGTTGGGCGTCACCTCGTCGGCCGTCAGTGTCCCGACGATGACGAGGTCGACGTCCTCGGCGCCGATTCCGGCGCGGTCCAGCGCGCGGGCGCCCGCGGCGGCTGCGTAGTCGCTGAGCCGCTCGTCCGGGAGCGCGCGGCGGCGCTCGCGGATGCCCGTGCGCGACAGGATCCAGTCCTCGCTGACGCCGGCCAGCTCGGCCACTTCGGCATTGGTGAGCCGCGTCGTCGGAAGCTCGGTGGCCACCGACATAATCGTGGCCAGCCGCTGCGTTGGCCGCGCGGGCGCTGCGGGGGCCGCGGTCGGGGCGGTCAGGGTCACCTCAGCCATGGACCAACTCCACATCTCGCACGGTGCGTTTGACCAGGCCGGTCAGCACCTTGCCGGGGCCGACCTCGACGAACCGCTCGGCACCCTGCTCGTGCATGGCCAGCACGGTTTCCCGCCAGCGGACGGGACTGATGAGGGCGTCCGCCAGCCGCTGTCGGATGTCGTCGAAGGGCGCGGCGGTGACGGCGGAGAAAACGGGCACCTGCGGATCGTGTACGTCGATCCGGTCAAGCGCGGCGGTGAATTCGGGCACCGCCCCTTCCATCATCGGGGAGTGGAAGGCCCCGCTAACCGGAAGCTCGACCGGCCGCAGACCCAGCTCCTGGGCCGCGGCGGCGGCGTCGGCGAAATTGGCTCGCTCGCCGGACAGAACCACCTGCAGGGGAGAGTTGTCGTTGGCCACCGACAGGCCGTGGGCTTGCGCCAGCGCGCCGGCGTGCTCGGCCGCGCCGGCGCCGATCAGCGCCAGCATCCCGCCGTTGCCGGCGCGTACACCGGACTCGTGCATCAAGCGGCCGCGCAGGACCACGAGCTCGAGTCCGTCGCGATCGCTTATCGCCCCGGCCGCGACGAGCGCCGCGAGCTCACCGAGTGAGTGCCCGGCCATGAAGTCTCCTGTCGGGCGGCCGAGGGCCTCCCAACCGGCCAGGCTGGCGCAGAAGATCGCCGGCTGGGCATAGCTGGTGGCGTCCTCGGCGCGCGGGAAGGGGTCGACCCCGACGACCGTGTCGGCGAGCTCGAGCAGCTCGGGCCTGTGCTCGGCGACCGTGGCGCGCATATCGGACGTCTGGCTCCCCTGACCCGGGAAGATGATTGACGTAAAGCTCATCGTCTAGAACCTACGCACCAGGCTGGTCGCGGATACAGGTCCGTGATTGAGTTCCCCCCGTTCGGGGGGAGCTACGACAGCAGCTACGATCGCACTAATTCCAGGTGAGTCTTCCGAAACCTACCTCCACCTCCGCAGCTCTCGTCACCGGCGCCTCAGCCGGGATCGGGACAGAGATCGCGCGCGAGCTGGCTTCGCGGGGCCATACGGTGGTTCTCGTGGCCCGGCGCAAGGAGCGTCTGCAGCAGCTCGCGGCCGAGCTGAGTGATCAGCATGGCGTGCGAGCGGAGACGATCGCCTGCGACCTGAGCAAGGCCGCCTCGCGCGCCCGCATCCCGGGCCGGATGACCCAGCTGGGACTCGACGTCGAGGTTCTGGTCAACAACGCCGGATTCGCGACCAATGGGAGGTTCGACGAGTCCGACCCGGCCCGCGAGCTCGAGCAGGTCCACGTGCTCATCGAAGCGGTCGTCGGGTTGACGTCGGCGTTCCTGCCGGGCATGGTCAAGCGCGGCCGGGGGGCGATTCTCAACGTGGCGTCGACCGCCGGTATGCAGCCGCTCCCCTACTCGGTCGGCTACTCAGCGGCCAAGGCCTACGTGCTCACGTTTTCCGAGGCGCTGCACCAGGAACAACGCGGGCAAGGCGTGACCGTGACCGCCCTCGCCCCCGGCCCCGTGTCCACCGATTTCTGGCAGATCTCAGGTTGGGAGGTGAAGGGCGGGCAGAGCTTCGAGCAGACCGTGCCGCGCCCGGCCTGGATCACCGCCGAACACGCGGCCCGGGCGGGCGTTCAGGGTCTCGAATCGGGGAGCCGGGTCGTGGTCCCGGGGTTGTCGATGCGCGCCGCCATGCAGGCGGTCCGGTATCTCCCCCACGCGGTCAAGCTTCCGGCCATCGAGTGGATGATGCGCGGCCGCTGACCGGCGGCGTTACAGCCCAGCGAGCTCTCGGGTTCGTTCCGTCGCCGACGCGGCCGCGGCGCCGCGCTCCTCCGCCATCCGCCCGTACTCGGCCAGCGCCTCGGCCGCGTCCCTGCCCGTGGCCCTCTCGACCAGCGGCGAGGCGAACAGCTGTCGGGCGGGCAGCGCCTTGAGGAACCACTTCGGGTAGGCCACCCGGCGCCGGCGCTCGGCGATCGCCGCCACGAGCTCGTCCATCGCCGGGTCGAGCGGGTAGGTGCGCGTGAGCACGCTCGGCGCCTCATGCTTGGCGCGCTCCATGCCCGGCATTTCCCGCTCGGCGTCCCTGACCATGTCGGTGTCGAGAAACAGGAAGTACGCCACGCCGACCTCGACGCCCGAGGGCTTCATCTCGACCCGCAGGCAGTCGCTGAGCGCCTCGACCCCCGCCTTGGCGGCGCAGTATGCGCTCAGGCCGGGCGACCGCAGGGCGGCGGCCGACGATGAGATGTTGAGCAGGTACCCGCGGCTGCGTTGCAGATGGGGCAACGCCGCGCGATCGGTGTACATCACCCCGAGCAGGTTGATCTCGATCACGCGCTCCCACGAGCGCAGGTCCTGACCGAGCAGGGGTCCTGCGGCGGCGATGCCGGCGTTGGCCACAACGATGTCGAGTCCGCCGAGACTCTCGGCGGCGGCATCGATCGCGCCGCTCACCTGTTCGAACTTGGACACGTCGCACTCGGCGACGAAGGTGTCGGGGCCGCATCGCTCCGCCACCGCGGCCAGCGTCTCCGGCTCGAGCCCGACGAGGGCGAGTTTGGCGCCACGCCGCGCGAGCTTCTCGGCCAGCGATGCTCCGATGCCGCGGGCGGCGCCGGTGATGAGAGCACGACGTCCGGCCAGTGATTGCGTTTCGGTCATCGCGCGAAGATAGCCGCGGCGGGGGCTGGGGCGCAAGCTCGGGTCAGGCAGCCAACGGGTCAGGCAGCCAGCGCGCGCATCCGGGCGCCGAGGAACCCGAGCGCAGCGGCACGCTGATCCTCGGCCGCGACCACCTCGGCGTAGGCCAGCTCGGCGCCGACGAAGGCGCTCGCCCGCCACAGCTCCGTGGGAGCCGGTGCCACCCACGGCACGACGTACGCGTACGGTTCGGCATGGGCGTCGTCGCCCGGCGAGAGTCCGTAGGTGGCCCGCGCCCCGCGCTCCTCGCTCCCCAGCTCGACGGCGAGGTCGAGATGCTCGGGCCATAGCTGGACGCGCGACAGGCCGGCGTCGGCGCCGGCGCTCGCGCGCAGCTCCTCGAGCACCGAAGCGGCAAAGCCGTACCAGTTGCCGAGAAACGCCGCCGCCGACGAGTCAACCGCCAGTGGCTCCGCGTCCGGCACCTCGGAGGCGATCTCGTCCCCCAGGTGCGCCGACGCCGCGGCCAGCGTCGTGATCGGCGCGCGTCGTTCGGTCTCGCCCTGCTGGACGATGAGCTCTGCGCCCTCGACCCGGACCTGGACATCGGAATAGAAGAACGGTGTGCCGAAGCCGCCACGTGTGTAGCGCAACCCGGCCTTGCCGTTGGCCCGCTGCCGGGCCGGCGAGATGACCTTCGTGGCCAGGAGGCGGAACGCCTCGCGCGTGGCCACGAGATCCTCGGGCGGGGCCTCGAGGCGCGGGTAGGCGGCCAGCCAGCGCTCGGCGCACCAGTCCTGCAGCTCGGCGTCCTCACGCGCGAGGTCGGCCCACAGCACGTCACCGGTGCGCACCGGCGAAACCACCTGCCGCCCCTCCGGGACCGTGCCGCGGGCCACGGGATCGTCGGCGAACCACAGTGAGTCGTCGACCGCGGGCGGCGAGGGCTCGAGCACGCGTGCCTCGTAGCGATGTCCGATGCGTTCGGCTGCCTCGGCGCGGGCGTTCATCTCCTTGCCCGAGCCTAGATGATTGATCATCTGGCGCGAGGAAGCGGAGCGTTACTCCACCTAAGCCAGTAAGCCCAGCCGCTGAGCGCGCTGAACCGCCTCTGCGCGGTTGCGTGCTCGCAGCTTGCGATACAGGGCCGAGGTGTGTTCCTTGACCGTGTGGGGCGACAGGTAGAGCCGCTCGGCGATCTCGCGATTGGTCGAGCCGGCGGCGATCAGATCGAGGACCTCGCGCTCGCGCTCGGTCAGCATGGGCGACGGCTGGTCGGCCTTGGGCGGGAACATCGTCATCCCCAGTCCGACCATCTTCACCGCGGCGGCGATCTCGGCCGCCTCCCAGTCCTTGGACACGAACCCCGAGGCTCCGGCGGCCCGCGCTGTGGCGGGCGACATGCGACCGGCGCCGGAGATGAGCAGGACCCGCGTCGCCGGCGCGGCCTTGCGGATCGAGTCGCACAGCTCGGCGCCCGACTCACCGGCCAGGAAGAGATCGACCAGCGCCACGTGGGGCTCGAAGGAGCGGGTCAACTCGAGCGCCTCGGCGCCGGTGCGGGCAGCCAGGCAGCGCTCGACCCACGGCTGCTCGCCAAGCAGGACGCGAAAGCCCCAATGCACGACGTCATGATCGTCGACGACGAGGACACGCAGCCTGGGTTCCTGGCCCGCGTGCGAGGGCGCCGCGGTCACGGCAGCGGAACGACCAGGCGCACGCGCCAGCCGCCCTCCTCGGTGGGGCCGAACTCGACGACGCCACCGTGCTGAAGCGCCTCGAACGCGGCCAGGCGGAGCCCCATGCCGGCGCGGCGCGCCCCCGGACGTACACCGTCGTTGAGAACCTCCATCGTGAACGTATCGGCGTCGCGTGTCAGCACGACTCTGATCTGGGTCGCGACCGCATGCTTGGCGATGTTGCGCAGGGCCTCGGCCAGCACCGATTGGGTAAGCGGCTCCAGGTCGGCGGGGACCGTCACCTCGGATGGCCACGTCACCTCGACCGGGACCCCCGCCGACGCGCTCAGCCGCTCGAACTCGGCCGCGAGCGTGGTCCCCGTCTCGGGCGGCAGCGGGGCCAGGGGACGCTCGAGGGCTCGGCGCAGGTCGCTGAGCGCCTCCTGCATCTCGACCCGGCAACGCTCGCGCTCGGCCGGATCGAGCGGCGACTCGGCGCTGAGGGCCAACGACACCCCGAACAGCCGCTGCATTACCCGCTCGTGAATCTCCCGCGCCAGATCGAGCCGTTCGCCGAGGTGACGGTTGCGCTCCTGCTGGCGGGTCGCGTTGCGCGCGGTGGCGACCAGCGCGGCGGTCTTGCCCAGCGTCCAGAGGAGGTGGCGCTCGCCATCGGAGAGCTCGAACCGTCCCCCTCCCCGGTCGGCGCAGATCACGCCGTAGGAGCGGCCGGCAGCGCTGAGCGGCGTGCAGACCAGCGTGGTGATGCCCAGGACGCGTGCGTACTCGGCCGGCACGGCATCCTCGATCCCCTCGGAGACGACGATGACCTCATCTTCGAGCAGCGCGCGCTGCGCGATCGGCGTATTGACCAGGGTGGGGCGCAGCGCGGCGAGCTGCGAGTACGACGTGCCGTGAGCTCCCACCGCGCGGACGCGACGGCGGCCCTGATCGGCCATGAAGATCGCCGCGCGGCGCATCGTGGTCAGCCGGCAGATCGCCTCGCAGATGCGGTCATAGAACTCGGTCGAGGCCGTATCGGTGTCGATGTCGGCCAGCAGCTCGACGAACACTTCGAGCGGCTCGACGCCCGCGAACAGCGACCTCGGATGCTCGGCGCTCGGCTGACGACCGCGGACCGCCGTGACGCCGGGCTCGATGTTCACGTCGTGGCGGCCGTGCTCCTCATGCCGCCAGGGGTGGCGCGTAGCGCCGCCGGATCTCGTAGAGGGTGGTTCGTTCGGCGGCGGGGCGTCCGGCGTGGTGGGCGGCGGTGATGAGGTCTTGTGGGGTGAGCATGACGCCGTGGTAGCTGCCGGCCATGCGCGAGATCGATTCTTCCATGAGGGTTCCGCCGAGGTCGTTGACGCCCCAGCGCAGAGCTTCGGTCGCGGCGTCGAGTCCCATCTTGACCCAGCTGGCCTGGAGGCTGGGCACGGTCTTGCCCAGCGCGAGTCGGAACGCGGCGGTGTGCTTGAGGTTCTCCTCGCGGGATATCTCCTGCACCCCGTGGGTGCGTCCGAGCAGCGTGTGGAAGGGGATGAAGGACAGCGGTACGAACTCCGTGAACCCGCCGGTGCGTTCCTGGAGCTCGCGCACGACCCGCATGTGCTCGGCCAGCTCCCATGGCTCCTCGATGTGCCCGAACATCACCGTCACCGTCGAGCGCAACCCCTCGGCGTGCGAGGCCTCGATGATCTCGACCCACCGGGCCACGGGCAGCTTGTTGGGCGAGATCCGCTCGCGAACACCGTCGTGCAACACCTCGGCCGCGGTCCCCGGGGTGGAATCAAGCCCCGCCTCGCGCAGCCGTGCGAACACCTGCCGTGGTGTGAGCCCGCTGACGTCGCACATGTGCGAGACCTCCATCGGCGAGTACGCGTGCAGATGCAGCTGCGGCGCCAACCGCTTGGCCAACCGCAACCACTTCTCGTAATCCTCGAGCCCCCAGTCCGGATGGATGCCCGACTGCATACAGATCTCCGTGGCCCCGAACTCGACCGCCTCGGCGACGCGCGCCGCGAACTCCTCCTCGGAATGCTCGTAGGCATCCGGCGAGCGTTTGGCCTGCCCGAACCCGCAGAACGCGCACCCGACCACACAGATGTTCGACACGTTGATGTTGCGGTTGACCACGAAGGTGACCGTCTCCCCGGCCAGCTCATCGCGCAACTCATCCGCCGCCACACGCATGTCCTCGATCACCCCGGGACGACGCTCGGCGAACAGCGCCGTGAGCTCCCGACGGCTCAGCGGCAGACCGTCGCGAGCCTTGGACACCGCGCGCGGGGCGAGCTCGTCAGACAGCGTGATCGTCGCCTGGCGCCCCGACCCCTTGCGGGGAATGAACGACCAATAGGCGGTCTTGATCACATCCATCACCGGGCGGGCGATCCACTCCGGATCGATGTACTCCGCATACACGCACAACCGCTCGCTCAGCGCCAGCCCGTCCTCCCGCAACCGGGCACGGACCTGCGCCGGCGACGGGAACGGATGCTCCGGCGAGATGTGATCCCCGTTGGCACTCAACCCACCCAAATCAGTCGCTCCGGCCCGGATCAGCTCCGGCCACCACTCCGACAGGTTCGGCGGGACCTGAATCCCCACATCCGGCATCAACCGCCTCGCCTCGGCCACCAACCGCGTCATGTCCTCAATCGTCACCGGGCACGCCCACGAAGGCGCGTCGAGCTGGGGGCCGGGCGAGACCCCGGTCCGCCAGTACTCGCGGGCCGCGCCGTCGGCGATCTCGGCCGGCTCGCGCCCGTAATAGCTCTGGTGGGGCACGAAGTTCTGCAGGATCACCTCCTGGATATGCCCATGGGTCCGGTGCAGATCGGCCAGCGTCTCCAGAGCGGCCATCCGGTCCTCTTCGCTCTCCCCGATCCCGACCAGGATCCCGCTCGTGAACGGGATCCTCAGCTCCCCGGCCGCCGCGATCGCCTCGATCCGCCGCGCCGGATGCTTAGTCGGAGAACCCTGATGAGCGACCAAATCGGGATTCACCGACTCGAGCATCAATCCCTGCGAAGCGGTCACCTCACGCAAACGCGCCAAATCACCGCGCTGAAGCACCCCGAGATTCGTGTGGGGAAGCACGCCCCGCTCCAGCGCCTGCTCGCACGCCCACACCACGTACCCCACGAAGTCCTCGAACCCGTAGGCCCGCAAACGCTCGGCCACCGTCACGTTGACCTCGGGCTTCTCGCCCGTCAGCACGAGCAATTCCTTGACCCGATGGCGCCGCACGGCCTCATCGAGGATTCGCAATACCTCCTCGGGCTCATGCAGATGAGGCTGATGAGTCGCGAACGCGCAGTACTTGCAATAGCAACGACACGTCCGCGACAGCGACAACGTGACGTTCCGACTGAACGTGACCCGGCGGCGCATGTGAGGCTCAAGTCTACGAAGCCCGTAGATGGGCCCTATCCTGCCGCGCTCATGCGACTCCGCGCAATCATCGCGGCGCTCGGTGTGCTCGCCCTCGTGGCGGGCTGCGGCGGGACGGCCAGCGCCCCAACCGACAAGAACGCCACGCTGATCCTGGACTTCACGCCCAATGCCATCCACGCCGGCATCTACTCCGCGCTGGCGCGAGGCTTCGACTCGGGTGAGGGGATCCATCTCCATGTGGTCGCGCCGTCGGCCTCGACCGACTCGATCAAGCTACTCGAGACCGGGCGAGCGGATTTCGCCATCCTCGACATCCATGACCTGGCGATCGCCCGCGAACGCGGCAAGGACATCGTCGGAATCATGGCCATCGTCGAGCGACCGCTGGCCGCAGTGCTCGCCGTTCCCAGCATCCACACGCCGCGCCAGCTGGCTGGGAAGACGGTCGGCGTCACCGGCGTACCCAGCGATACCGCGGTGCTGCGTTCGGTCGTGTCGGGCGCCGGTGGCGACCCGGCCAAGGTGAAGACGGTGACGATCGGCTTCAACGCCGTGCCGGCTCTGCTGTCCGGCCGCGTCGCCGCCGCCACCGCGTTCTGGAACGACGAGGGCGTGACACTACAGCGCCACCACCGCGGCTTTCACGTCTTCCGCGTCGACCGGTACGGCGCTCCGTCCTATCCCGAGCTCGTTCTGTGCGCAACCCGGCAGAGCCTCGACGAGGACCCGGGCCTGGCCCACGCCGTCGTGAGAACGCTGGTCCGCGGGTACGGGGTGACCCTCACCGATCCGGGTGGTAGCGAGGCCAATCTCGAGTCCCGCGTGTCCGGTCTGGACCCCAAGCTCGTCAAAGCCGAGCTGAGCGCGGTGCAACCGGCGTTCCTCGGCCCGGACGGCCATTTCGGCGAGCTCGATCCCCGCACGCTGCGCGCGTGGGCTCGGTGGGAGGCCCGCTTTGGGATCGTGTCCAAGCCGCCCGACGTGAGAGCGGCCTTCGACCCACGGTTCGTGGCCGGCACCGAGTCGCTAGTCGGCAGCTGAGGCGGCGAGCCTCGTGACCAGCGCGGCGCCCTCGCGGGCCATCCGCGACCGCGGCACGACGAGATCGAAGCCGGCCGACTCGGCGCGCTCACGAACGTCGGTCTCGACGTGGGAGTAAAAGGCCAGCGTCCTGGTGTGGCTGAGGTCGAGCGCGCCAAGCTTGGCGATGCGCTCGTCGGCATCGGCGGTCAGATCGACGACGAGGACGTCTGCGTCCTTGGTCTCGCTCGGATCGGCGGTGAGCTGGGTCTCATGGCCGGCCGCGCTCAGCGCCCCGAGGACATTCGAGCCGAACAGCAGATCGGGAATGAACGCGATGACGCGCGCCACGGCTACTGCGCGCGCAGACGCCTGAACTCTTCGCGGACCGACTCGGTCCGCCCCCACCCCTCGATGATCGGCGCCCGCCCGGTGCGCACCTCGCGCACCGCCAGTTCCCCGTCGATACCCGCCTCATCGAGCAGCTTGAGCGCCGAGTGCACCGCCGGCGCCGCGGCGGCGTGGCCGAAGCGGTGGGCGACGATCAGGCGCCAATGCCAGTCAAACTTCGAGTACGGCTGGGCGTTGCAGGTGACCAGCAGCGTGGCGGCATCGACGTACCGTCGCTCGTCGAAGATCCGCAGGTCGAACTCGAGGTCGGTCCAGTCGTCGGGGAGCGAATCGACGATGTCGGTGAAGGTGTCGGCGAGGGCCATCGTCTAGAGGATCTGTTGCGTGATGAGAAAGATGTTCAAGGCCGTGATCAGCGCCGCCACGGAGTAGGCGAGCACCGAGGTCAGCCGCCGGTTGACGTGGACGCCCATGACGTCACGGCGGCTCGTCAGCACGACCAGCGGCACGAGGGCAAAGGGTATCCCGAACGACAGCACGACCTGGCTCAGCACCAGCGCACTCGTGGGGCTCACGCCCAGGGCCAGGATGACGAGAGCGGGCAACATGGTCAGGCCGCGCCGGACGATCACGGGGATCCGGATCTTCACGAAGCCGCTCATCACCACCTGGCCGGCGTACGTGCCGACACTCGAGGACGACAGTCCGGAGGCGAGCAGGGCGACGCCGAAGGCGAGCGCGGCGCCACCGCCGACAAGCCGGCCGAGCTCCATGTGGGCGCCGTGGATCGTCGTCGTACCGGTCAGCCCATTGCCGTGGAGCAGCTTGGCCGCCATGATCAGCATGGCGATGTTGATCAACCCGGCCACACCGAGGGCGATCATCACGTCGAGTCGCTCGAACTTGAGCACGCGCCGGCGCTCGCCGTCGTTGCGCACCGGCATGCGCTGATTGGTCAACGCGGAGTGCAGATAGATCGCGTGGGGCATCACGGTGGCGCCGATGATCCCGACGGCGAGGTAGAGCGAGTCGGTGCCGTCGAGCCCGGGGATGAGACCGCCCAGCGACTGGTGCACGGAGGGCCCAATCCGCAGCGTCTCATACAGGAATCCGGCCAGCACCAGGCCGAGCAGCGCGCTGATGGCGAGCTCGAAGCGCCGATAGCCGCGCGACTGCAGCCCCAGGAGCGCGAACGCGATCACGCCGGTGATGAACCCGGCCGTCAGCAGAGGAACGCCGAAAAGCAGGTTCAGGCCCAGGGCCGCGCCGAGGAACTCGGCGATGTCGGTCGACATGGCCATCAGCTCGGCCTGCAGCCACAGGCCCCAGCTGGTCCACCGCGGAAAGCGCTCGCGACACAGCTCGGGGAGGTTTCGGTCGGTGACGATCCCCAGCTTGGCCGACAGGTACTGGATCAGCATCGCCATCGCGTTGGCCAGCACCACGACCCACAGCAGCAGGTAGCCGTACTTGGCGCCGCCCTGGATGTTGGTGGCGAAGTTGCCCGGATCGACATAGGCGATCGACGCGACAAAGGCCGGGCCGAGCATCGCGAGCGTCGCCCGCATCCGCCCTCGGGCGAGGAGGCGCTCGAGCGGACTGGCGACGACGCCGACATCGGGGACAACGACGGTGGCGCCGTCGGCGACGGCACCCTCGAGTGCGGGCGGCCCGATCTGAGGCGGTGGGGGCGTCAAACTGCGACCTCCACTCGCATCGCGCGGGCCAGCGCACCACCGAGCACGTGGACCCGCTCATCGAAGCGCACGAACAGCGGTCCGCCGAACGGCTGCTTCTCGATCACCTCGAACTCCGCGCCGGGAGCGATCCCGCGATCGGCCAGGTAGCGCAGCATGTCCGGATCGGAGTCCGAGACGCGCGTGAAGCATCCGCGATCGCCCGCGTCGAGGGCCTGCAGGCTGACGGGGCTGCCCTCCTCAATGCGCAGATCGGGGGTGGGAATGGGGTCGCCGTGGGGATCGTGGGTCGGGTTGCCCAGCTTGGCCGCGATCAATTCCTCGAGTTCGTCCGACAGCACGTGCTCGAGCACCTCGGCCTCCTTGTGCACGCGGTCCCAGGGGACGCCGAGGCTCTCGACCAGATACAGCTCGAGCAGCCGGTGATGGCGCATCACCTCGAGCGCGACGCGCTTGCCGCCATCGGTCAGCGAGACTCCGTGGTAGGGCCGATGCTCGACCAGGCCGAGCTCGTCCAGCCGCTTGACCATCCCCGACGCCGACGCGGGCGTCACGCCGATCCGCTCGGCGATCGCGTTCGTGCTCACCGCCCCGCCCGCGCGAAGCTCGAGCGCGTAGATCGCCTTGGCGTAGTCCTCGATCGCCGACGAGATCGCCGTCTGTTCCTGGTGTGCCATTACAGAGTTTATGGTAGGCCTAAAAATCAGTTTTGGCAAGCTCGGTTTGACGCCCGGCGACGCGCCTATATTGGGAGTCGTGACCTCGACCGACTCACTGGCCTCCGACTATCTGACCGTCACGCAGGGCTGCGGGCTGCTCGACCGCTCCGAGCGCGGCAAGCTCGCGCTCAGCGGCCCCGACGCACGGTCGTTCCTCCAGGGCCAGGTCACCAACGACGTCGAGGCGCTACGACCTGGCCACGGCTGCTACGCGGCCTTCCTGACCCCCAAGGGCAAGATGCTCGGCGACCTGCGCATCCTCGACACCGCCGCCGAGCTGTTCCTCGACACCGAGCGCGTCACCCTCCAGGAGCTGTTCAACATGATCCGCCGCTTCAGCATCGGCTACGACGTCGAGCTGCGCAAACGGACACTCGAATGCGGACTGGTGTCGTTGATCGGACCCGCGGCGTTGTCGGCGATCGGGCCGGTCGACCTGCCTGAGGTCGAGCACGCCAATGCGCCCGTGTCCGTGGGCGGGGTCGACGCCCGGATGATCCGGACCGATGTCGGCGTCGATCTCCTCTGCGATTCCGGCGACACGGACGCGCTCGTGGTCGCGCTCCGGTCGGCCGGGGCCCTCCCGGTATCCGAGTCGGCCGCCGAGGTCCTCCGGGTGCAGTCCGGCCGGCCCCGCTACGGGATCGACCTCGACGACACCGTGATCCCTCAGGAGGCGGGGCTAAACGAGCGCGCCGTCTCGTTCACCAAGGGCTGCTACGTCGGCCAGGAGACCGTGGCGCGCCTGTACTACCGGGGCAAGCCGAACCGCTCCCTGCGCGGACTGCTGCTGTCGGGGCTGTGCGAGACCGGCGAGGAGATCTCGTCGGGCGAGCGTACCGTCGGGCGCGTGGGCAGCGTCGCCGACTCACCCGACCTCGGGCCGATCGCGCTCGCTCTGGTGCGCCGCGAGGCGCCGCCGGGATCGGCGGTGAGCGTTGGGGCGGACGGCGTCGGCGGCGAGGTCGTCGAGCTGCCGTTCAGGTAGGGCGAAGGCCCTCAGCACCTCGGGGCTCGGCGCGGGTTCGAGCGTGAGCTGGGGCGTGTCCGGGTGCGAGTCCAGGTAGGTGGCCACGATCCGGACCTCATCGATCTCGTCGGGAGGGACGTGCGTCCCGATCTCGACCCCGCGGCGCCCGCGGGCCACGGCGGCGGCGGTGCGGCCTTCGAGCTCGCCGAGATCGCTCGGCACCGGTCCCCAGTCCACGAGACGCCCGGCCACGAGCCAGAACGCGTCGTGGCTGTGTCCGGTCGGGTGGGAGCCGAGGACGAGCCGCGGGCGCGCGTGGGTCGCCTCGAGCACCCCGCCGAGGGCCTCGAGAATGACCCCCAGGCGGCGGGCGCGGCGCCGGAGCGACAGCGCCCGCTCGTAGCGCTGCTGATCGGCCGCCTCGCGCATCTGGGCGTTGACGTGCTCGATCAGCCGGCCGCCACCGCCCGCGCCCTCCACGAACAGACGCAGCGCCTGGTCGAGCCGGCGACGGTAGAGGTTGGGATCGAGGTCACCCAGGCACGGCGATAGGCAGCGACCCATCTGGCCGTAGGCCGAGGGGTGATCGCGGCGGGGTAGGCGCCGGCCGCAGTGGCGCAGGCCGAACAGCGAGTCGAGCTGCTCGACGAGCTCGGCCGCCAGCCGGCGCCCGCGCAGCGGGCCGATGGTGACCGCGTGCCCGGGAGCCGGGTTGGGCGAGACCTCGAGGATGGGGAACGGAATGTCGAGACGGCAACAGATATAGACGAGACGGTCGTCGCGCCGGTTCAGCCGTGTGTTGCCGGGCGGACGGAGCTCCTTGATCAGGCGGTTCTCCAGGACCAGCGCCCCGAGCTCCGAGCGGGTGGGCCGGTAGTCGACGATCTCGGCGTACTGGGTCCAGCCGGCCCGCGGCGTCGAGGGGGCGAAGTGAGCCCGAGCCCGGCTGCGGATCGACACCGACTTGCCCACGTAGAGCGTGGATCCGGCCACGTCTCGGAACAGGTAGACGCCCGGATCGCGCGGCAGTTCGGAGAAGTCGACGTTGGGAAGGGCACTTTTCTCGTCGATCTGAGGCCTCGGTCTGACCTTGCGCGGCCGGCGGGGCCGCAGGACGGCGAGAGCCTCGCTAATCGTGGTGGCGTGGGCGCACAGGCGCGGATGCAGCGCGCACAACACCCGCGCGCACGTCTCGGCATCGAGCAGGGCGCGGTGCGCGCCGTCGACCTCGATGCCCAGGGCGTCGGCCAGAGCCCCGAGGCCGCGCTCGCGCTGGAGCGGGAGCAGCGCGCCAGCCAGCCGGGCCGTGCAGATGACCGGGGGATCGGGCCATTCGAGGTTGCTGCGCTCGAATGCCTGCCGGAGCACGCGGCGGTCAAACGGCGCGTTGTGCGCCACCATCACCCGTCCCTCGAGTGCGGTCCTCACACGCGGCATCACGTCCTCGAGCGCAGGCGCGTCATCGACCATCTGCTGGGTTATGCCGGTGAAGCGCTGGATCCCGCGGCGCAGGGGCGCCAGCGTCCGCACCAGCGAGGAGAATCGCTCGTGGAGCTCGCCGCCACCGACCAGGACGGCGCCGACCTCGGTCATCTCGCAGGCGTCGCCGGCGAGCCCGTTGGTCTCGGTGTCGACGACCAGGAATTCAGCCGACGAGATCGGTGCGTCGAGCAACTCCAAGCCACCGGTGATACGCCAGGCCCCGGACGGCATGCAGGCGGCCTTGCGCGGGGGCCCCTGGGAAGAACCAGGGCCAAAGTTGCATCTTTACGTTTAAGCGAACTACTACGGGAATTGCGACCTGTCGACCGCGCGCCTGGGTAGCATCGCGAGCACGGCTAAGGAAGGAGTCTCGACATGACAGCCATAGCCCCAGATGGCGACAAGCTACGTGAGCTGGATAACGACACCCGCCGCGCATGGAACGCGTACAGCGAGTGTCTGCGTGAGCTGACCGGCGAGGAATACGAGCGGGCCGAGCACGAGTCGTGGGACACGCTGCAGGGCGAGCTGCGCCGACTCGAGCGGCGGCGCCAGACGCTCAACCAGACCGCGCGCTGACCCTTCGGGCGCCGGCGCACGCCGGGCCCGGGCGCCCCCAATACACCGACAACGGGTTAACTAGCGCCAGCGCGTGCCGTGAGTTAGGGTTCTCGCCGAATCGGCACCATGGCGCACAGGGCGCGCCGCGGAGCTCGGAGAGGAGAGCCACAAGCACGATGCGCAGGAGGACCTTCGGCACCCTTGCCGCGGTGACCCTGCTCGTCGCCGGGTGCGGCAGCAGCACCCACTTCGCCAACAAGCCGCGCCCCGCCACCCCCGTCGATCTGACGGTCTACGTCAACGACGCGCGCGTCTCGATCTCCCCCGCCTCGGTCGGCGCCGGCCAGGTCATGTTCATCGTCACCAATCAGGCCAGCAAGGCCGAGTCGGTGACCGTTCACCTCCAGGGGGACTCGACCCGGCTGGCCACCACGGGCCCCATCAACCCCCAGGCCACCGCCCAGGTCACGGTCGATCTCGAGAAGGGCGACTACACCGTGACCACCGCCACCGGTGGCACGAGCGAGGCCTCGCTCGCCACCGGCCCGAAGATCACCCCGGCTTCGTTGCACATCGGCCCGGCGCGGCCGAACTCGAGCAGCCAGCTCCTCCAGCCGTAGCCGGTCTGCTCAGACGCGCCGACCGTCACGGTGAAACAACCGAGGCCGGCGACAAACTACTGTTGCGCAATCACAACTTGCATGCAATAATTGCATGCGTGCAAGCAACCATACCCGTCCCTCCGGGAGGTGGAGCCGAGGCGATTGCGCCTTCCGACCTCGCCGGCGACCTATATGCCGTCGTGGTCTATCTCCACAAGAACTGTAACGCCGACCTTTTCGAAGCCGTTGGAGCCCTCGAGCTCACGCTGACGCAGATCAAGCTGCTCCACCACCTCGAGGACCAGGAACACGAGCTGACGCTCAAGCAGGGCGCGGAGCTCGTCCACGTCTCGCTGCCGGCGGCCAGCCGCACGGTCGACGATCTCGTACGCCGCGGCTTCGTCGAACGGAACGAGGACGCCGAGGACCGGCGCATGAAGCGCATCCGCCTCACCGACGACGGCCGCTCCGTCATCCGCCGCCTGAACGCCGCGCGGCTGACCGGACTGGAACAATTCCTCGGGACCCTGAGCGACGCCGAACGCGAACCGCTCGCCCGCGCGCTGTCACAGCTGCTCGAGCGCGACGAGGTCGCCGCCTGCCGTCCGGAGGGACTCGAGTCGTGACCGGCCGTCTGCTCGCCCACCGCCACCGTCTGGTGACTGCGGAGAACAGCCGGTGGTGGACGCTCGGCGCCATGTGCTTCGCGCTGTTCATGGTCATGCTCGACAACACCGTCGTCAACGTCTCGCTCCCCTCGATCCAGCGCAGCCTGAACGCTTCGCTGTCTGCGCTGGAGTGGACGGTCAATGCCTACACCCTGACCTTCGCGGTCCTGATGGTGACGGGCGGACGGCTGGGCGACATCTTCGGCCGGCGCCGGATGTTCCTGTTCGGGGTCGTCGTATTCGGCATCTCGAGCGCGGCGATCGGCTTCGCCCCCAGCGACACCGTGCTGGTCACGTTCCGCGCCGTCCAGGGCATCGGCGCAGCGTTCATGATGCCCGCGACGCTGTCGATCATCACCCAGGCGTTCCCGCCCGAGCAGCGCGGCATGGCGATCGGGACGTGGGCCGGCGTGAGCGCGCTGGCGCTCGCCATCGGCCCCGTGATCGGCGGCTTCCTCACCGAGCAGGTGAGCTGGCGCGCGATCTTCTTCATCAACCCGCCGATCGCCGTGATCGCCACGCTGGTGACCCTGTTCGCCGCCAAGGAATCCCGCGACGAGACGGTGGGCAAGACCGTCGACTACGCGGGGATCGTGGCCCTCACGATCGGGTTGACCGCGCTCGTGCTGGCGCTCGTCGAGGGCAATAGCTGGGGTTGGGGCTCGCCGCCCATCGTCGGCCTGTTCCTCATCGCCGTCGTCGCCATCGTCGGGTTCGTACAGATCGAGCGCAACGTGAAGGCGCCGATGATCGATTTCACGTTCTTCCGCTCCCGGACCTCGGTGGGCGCGAACCTGGTCGGCTTCCTCATCACCTTCGCGATGTTCGCCCAGTTCTTCTTCGTCACGCTCTACATGCAGAACGTTCTGCATTACTCGCCGCTCCAGACCGGCCTGCGGTTCCTTCCCTCGACGGTGGTGATCATCATCATGGGCCCGCTGGCCGGGCGCCTCACCGACCGGGTCGGCGCGCGTCCGCTGATGACGCTCGGGCTGGTGATCGTCGCCGCGGCGATCTTCATTCAGTCTCACATCACCGTGCACACCGGCTACGGTCTCCTCCTTCCCGGCTTCATCCTCATGGGCGCCGGCATGGGGCTCGTTATGTCGCCAATGAGCACGGCGGCGATGAACGCCGTCGACCGGACCAAGGCCGGCGCCGCCTCGGGCGTGTTGTCGATGAGCCGCATGGTCGGGAGTACGTTCGGCGTCGCGATCATGGGCGCGCTCGTCGCGACGATCGGGCGCTCGGAGCTCAACACGAGCCTCCCCCACGTTCCCGCGGCCACTCGCGCGACGATCGCCAACTCGCTGGGAAGCGGCGCCACGCTGAACAGCGCGCACACCCCGCCCTCGGTCCTCGACGCCGTCCAGCACGCCTTCGTCTCGGCGCTCGGCACCGGGCTGCTGGTGGGCTCGGTGGTCACTATCTGCGGAGCGGTGCTGGCCTGGGTTCTGATCGAACCGCGGGTGTCAAAGCCCGCGCTGGCGCCCGAAACCGCGACGAGCACGGACCAGCTGGTCGAGCGCGAAGCCGTCGCCGCCGAGTCGCAGGCCGCCTGAGGCCAGCGCCAAGGCCGACGCGGCCCGGCCGCCGACGATCTCGGGACCGGACCCGCAGGGCTGAGACTTCTCTACGATCTCTCCCTCGCTCCTACCCAGACCAGAGAGAGGCGTCATTTCGTGGCCGTGGATCTGAGCCAAGTTGCAAATGTCGACACCGAACCCGGTGAACTGCCGCGGACGATGGCGGCCTGGGTCATCCGTCCCGAGCGCGAGGGCGAGCCAATCGATGCCTTCCAGCTCGAGGAGATCGAGGTACCCGAGCCCGCCGCGTTCGAGGTGATCGTCCGCGTCATGGCCGCGGGCGTGAACTACAACAACGTGTGGGCGGCGATGGGCAAGCCCGTATCGGTATTCGGCTACGGCGACCACCCGCAGTACGGCCACCACATCGGCGGCTCGGACGCATCGGGAATCGTGTGGAAGGTCGGCGAGGGCGTGACGCGATGGAAGCCGGGCGACGAGGTCGTGATCCACTGCAATCAGGCCTCCTACGAGGATCCCGAGGTGCACGGACTCGACCCTCTGGCCGCGCCCAGCCAGAAGATCTGGGGCTACGAGACGACCTGGGGCTCCTTCGCGCAGTTCACCAAGGTCCAGGCCCAGCAGCTGCTGGCACGCCCGCAGAACCTGACCTGGGAGGAGGCCGCCTCCTACGGCCTCGTCTACTTCACCGCCTATCGGATGTTGATCACGCAGTGCAAGATCCAGGCCGGCCACCGGGTGCTGATCTGGGGCGCCGCCGGAGGGCTCGGAGTGTTCGCCACCCAGCTGTGCGCGCTGACCGGCGCGGACAGTCTCGGGGTCGTCTCGAGCGCCGACAAGGGCCGGCTCGTCGAGCAACTCGGGGCGGTCGGCTACGTCGACCGCAACGAGTACGCCGGCATGATGCGCCGCGGCGGCGAGAGCCCCGAGGAGGAGAAGGCCCGCTTCAAGGAATCACGTCGCTTCAGCAAGGCGGCGGCCGAGATGCTCGGCGGCCCTCCCGACATCGTCTTCGAGCACGTCGGGCAGGCGACCTTCCCCACCTCGGTGCTGACCGTCAAGCCGTTCGGCAAGGTCGTGATCTGTGCGGGGACGACGGGCTATAACCTCGACTTCGACGTGCGCTATCTGTGGATGCGCCAGAAGCAGATAATCGGGTCTCACTTCGCCAACGCGTACGAGTGCATGAAGGCCAACGAGCTCATCGAACAGAGCAAGATCCGCCCGGTCCTGTGGCAGACCATGGGCTTTGAGGGCGTTCCGGAGGCTCATCAGCTCATGAAGGAGAACAAGCACCTGGGCAAGATCGCGATTCTCGTCGGCGCCACCGAGGAGGGCGATGGCAAGACGCGTGAGGGACCCGGCGCGATCCACGCCGAGGTGGGGGCATAGCAATGGCCGGCGTGGTTTGGATCCAGTGGTACGCCTCCGTCCTGCGTCATGAGTCGCTCGCGCTGGACGTGGCTCGTGTGGCGCCGCTCGCCCTGCGCTACGGCGCGACTCAGTATTCGGTCCACCAGTCGCTGGACGATCGGTACAGGATCACTCAGATGTCGTGGTTTGAGTCCAAGGAGGACTGGTACGCCTACTGGGACGGTCCCGAGATGATCGAGTTCCGCGCCCGCAACTCCGGGCGTTACCAGATTCCCGTGACCTACGGCTGGCAGGAGGAGCTCGTCTCCGGCGCGCTCGGTCCCGAGGTCCCCCTCGCGCCCGAGCCCGAGCCCGAACCCGAGCCGTCTCCCCAGGCCGCCGTCTAGCTAGCCCACTCGCAGCGCCACCGCGAGCCAGAACCGCTGCTCGGGGTCGTCGAGCGCACCGCCGAACAGCTCGCGCAGCCGCCTGACCCGATAGCGCGCGGTCTGGGGATGCACGCCCAGACGCTCGGCGACCGGCCCCAGCCGTCCCTGCTCGGCGAGCCAAACGCGCAGCGTCTCGGTCAGGCGGGCCTTGGAGCCAGGGGGCAGCGTGGCCAGCGGCGCGAGATGATCGCGGGCCAGTTCGTGGGCGAGACCGGGCTCGCTGGCCAGGAGCAGCTCGCCCGCCTTCTCGCGCGCCACCGTCAGTCCGGGGAGGCCGTCCCTGAGGGCGAGCGCCCCCCGCGCGCGGGCGAAGCTCACCGCCGCCTCGCCCCAGCTCACCGTCGTGCCGAGGCCACCGCACGCTCCCGCCCCATCGACCGCACGCTCGATATCGCTCCGGCGGCCCGGGCCATCGGGATCCGGCACCAGCGCGCACACGATCTCGCCGATCGTCTCGATGATCGTCTCCGGGGGAAGATGGGCGGCGGCGGGCTCGCGCTGGTCGCCCCCGATCGCGACCGCGGCGAGCGTCCGTGGCAGCGGCCAGCCGGCACCGCTGGCCGCCGGCTCGACCATCGTCGGCTCGGCCGGCGGCTCGCGCACGAGCAGGCGGACGAGACGGCGGCGCCGCAGCTCGGCCTCGCTCGCGGCCGCCGACTGCTCGAGGGCATGGCCCTCGGCCGATTCTGCCGACAGCGAGTCGATGTAGGCGAAGATCGACTCGGCGAGCAGATACAGAATGTCGGGCTCGAGCTCGGCCTCCACGCCGGCGGCGGCGAAACGTCGCCATGCGACGCGGGCCCCAAGCCGATAGGCGCTGAGCAGCGAGTCGAGGCTCCGACCCGCCCGCATCTCGCCGCGGCCGAGCGTGATGTAGACATCGGAGCGCGGCACCGGACCGCCGGCCTCGATCTCGGCGAGAAAGTGGCGCAACGCCTCCTGAACCCCGGATCTCAGGCCATCGCCGAATGGTCCCTCAACGGGACGGGCATAAGCCGGAATCGTGCGGACCGAATCGATCACCTCGTCGGCCACTTCCGCGAGGACGGGCCGCAGGACAGCGACGACCTCGGGCGGTAATTGATGCCACGGCTGGTCAGACATGGACTTGTACAAAAACTACAAGTTTTGGCGGTTCCATAGTGACAACACTAGGAGAAACCTGATCAGTTTCTTCGTATCCTTGGTGCGTCGATGTCCCGAGCCCATAAGATCGTCAACCTGATCGGCGTTCCGCTGCCGCTGATCGGCCTGGTGATCGCCGTCGTGCTGCTGTGGAACGAAGCCATCGGCCCGCTTGAGCTGGCGACGATGGTTGTCTTTTACGTCATCACCGCGCTCGGTGTGACGCTCGGATATCACCGCATGTTCACCCACCGCGCGTTCGAATCGTCGCGGGCATTCCGCGCCGTCGTCGCCGTCCTCGGCTCGATGGCCGTGCAGGGGTCGGTGATCACCTGGGTCGCCGATCACCGCAAACACCACGCCTTCACCGACCAGGAGGGCGACCCGCATTCGCCCCACCTCAGCGGCCCGGGATTTCTGGGCGCGGTCAAGGGACTGTGGCACGCGCACATCGGCTGGCTGTTCGAGTCGGTCGGCACGGCGGACCGCGAGCGATTCGCCGCAGACCTGGTCAAGGATAAGGTCGTCCGCGCGGTCGACAAGCTGTTCTGGGTCTGGGTCGTTCTCGGGTTCGCCATCCCCTTCGCGCTCGGCCTGCTGATCGGCGGCGGGCTCGGCACGGCGCTCACCGCGGTTCTGTGGGGCGGCTTCGTGCGCGTGTTCATGCTCCACCACGTCACGTGGTCGATCAACTCGGTGTGCCATTTCTTCGGGCGCAAGCGCTTCGACATCGAGGACGAGTCCCGCAACGTGTTCTGGCTCGCGCCGCTGTCGATGGGCGAGTCCTGGCACCACAACCACCACGCCTTCCCCACCTCGGCCTTCCACGGGCTGAGGCTGTGGGAGCGGATCATCGATCCGACCGGGCTGATGATCGCGCTGCTCGAGAAGCTCGGACTGGTGTGGAACGTGGTCCGGGTCAGCCCCGAGCGCCAGGAGGCCAAGGCCCTCCCCCGCCGGCGCGAGATCGCCCCCGTGCCGCGGCCCCGCGAGGGCTAGACCCCCGCCGCGAGGGCTAGACCCCCGGCCGCGAGAGCCGACCCCTACCCGGACTCGAGCGGCGCCATCGTCAACCCCGCCGCGTCGAGCTGCTCCCAGTACTGCTCGGCATCGTCGCGCGGACCGCTCCACACGATTGCCGACCCCGAGTTGTGAATCCGGTCGGCAAAGCGATAGCCCTCGGCCAGGGTGACGCCCGGGATCACGCTGGCCAGCGTCTCGGCCACGTGATCAAACGTGTTGAATTCGTCGTTGAGCACGACTACACGCCACATTCCGCCAACGCCGCTGCCGGGGCCGCCGAGACGTGGCAACTCGACCGTCTGCGACATCAGCGGTCAGGATACCTTCGCGTCGCGCGAGGCGATCGATTCTCCCCGCTTGCGCAAGTAGCGGCGTAAGCCTGCATACATCTGCTCGGGCGGGGCCGCCTGGATGTAGGCGGGAACGAATTCAGCGTCCACGCGCTCCGCGGTGTCACCGGTGATGGTGGCGATAAATGACTCCTCGTCGGAGCCGCGCGCCAGTTCCGCCCACTCGACCATCCGACGCCGGAGCTCGTCGAGCTGAGCCCCGACATCCTCGCTGCTGCCGAAGTGCGTCATGGCCAACCGCCGCGGCCGCCACGCGGCGATCAGCTCGAGCGAGCGCCGCCAAGCTTCGAGGTCGATGTCGGGCGGCGGCGTTGGCGGCAGCGTCGGCCCGCTGTGCGTGATCCGCACGCCGCCCGTGTCGCCGACGAAGGCGGTGCCGTCATGGAGATAGGACACGTGGTGGGAGGCGTGGCCGGGCGTGTAGGCGACTTCGAAACGGTCGGAAAGGATTGATTCGCCGCCCTCAAGCACCCTCAGGTTCGCCTCGGGGACAGGCACCATCTCACCCCACAACCGGTCCATATCGTCGCCGTATAGGCGCCGCGCGCTCTCAATCAGCCGCTCGGGAGCGGCGAGGTGGCGCGCCCCGCGCTCGTGGACATAGACCTCGAGGTCGGGCCACATCTGCACGAGCGAGCCGCTCGCACCCGCGTGGTCGAGGTGAATATGAGTGAGGAGCACCGCCCGCGGACGGGTGCCGCCGAGTCCGTCGAGGACTACCGGCAGGCACGATGTTGGCCCCGGATCGATGATGACGTCGCCGAGCTGCCAGACGCCGATCACGCGCGGACGACCGACATGCATCGCATCGATGAGACGCAAGGTGGGGAGCGCTCAGCGCTCCGGCTCAGAGCCGGGAGAACGCAGATCGTCAGGGTGCAGCGGCGGCAGACCTGCCGTCGGCTCCGAATCGGCCCCAGCACCGCCGTCGTTGGGGATCTCGGCGCCCTCACCGGCCGTCACGTCGCCGCGCGACGTGGCCGGCGGCTCGGCACTGGCGGCCGCCTTGTCCGCCTCTGGCTCCACCGTGACGGCCGGGACCTCGGAGGACTCTCCGGCGGGCGGGAATCGCGCCGCCGCCGCCGTGGCCAGGGCCTGGAGCTGGCTGGCCAGATCCCGCGCGTCGTTGACGATCCGGTGTCGCTCGGCCCAGATCCGGTCGGTCTCGGCGTCGAGCTCCTTCACGCGTTCCTCGGCCGACGAGGTTAGGTTGCTCGCCTCCTGGCGGGCCGCCTCGAGCCGGTCCTCCGCCTCGCCGCGCGACTGGCTGGTGATGTCCTCGGCCGTCTCGTGCGCGCGCTTGAGAATGCCCGCGATCTGCTCGCCGACGCGCTCCAGCGCGCGTCGGACGGCGGCCTCGGGCGACCGCGTGGACTGCAGCTCGGCGACCAGCTGGCTGGTCTTCTTGACGTAGGCGTCCACGGCGACCCGGTCATAACCCCGCAGGACGACCGGAAAATCGGGCTCCGCGGCGATCGCGAGGGCGTCGTCTGGAAGCGTCGCCAGCGGCGCGGTGATCTCTTGCAGGATTGCGTGTTCGTCGGCGGCTGAGCTCTGATCGGGCATGGTCCTGACCTTACTCCACACCCCCGCCGCTCGCGCCCTTGGGGCCAAGATTTCCGGACTCGGAAAGCAACATCGGCGCACAGAAACCCGGCGGCCCTCGACCAGCCTGGTGCCCCGAATTTCAGCCGATCGCGATCTCGTACGTCCCGGGTTCGATCGTCGCCGTGCGACGGCGATAGTCATGCCACAGCCACGGCCATTGGTTGGGATCGTTGCCGTTCTCGTCGACGTACCAGTTCGTGCAGCCGGCGTGCCAGACGGTGCCGTCCAGCGCGGCTCGCAGCTCGCGATCGAACCGCTCGGCGGCCTCAGCTCGGACCTCGATCCGGCTTCCCCGCGCGCGCTCCAGCTCGCCGATGGCCGCGATGGCATGGGCCACGCTGCTCTCGATCGTGTAGATCACCGAGCCGGTGCCGCCGTTGGTGTTCGGCCCATAGATGAGGAACAGGTTGGGAAAGGCAGGAACGCTGACCCCGAGGTAGGCCCGCGGAACGCCCTCCCACGCCTCGGCCAGGCTACGGCCGGCGGGGCCGATCACCTCCATCGGCGCCACGAAGCCGTGGGTCTTGAACCCGGTGGCCAGCACCAGCACGTCGGCTGGACGCTCGACGCCGCCCACCCGGACGCCGCCCGGCGCGACCGCCTCGATCCGATCGGTGACCAGCTCGACGTTGGCCCGCGTCAGCGTCGGATACCAGTCATCGGTCACCATCACGCGCTTGCAGCCGATCTCGTCGCTCGGCGTGACCCTGCGGCGCAGCTCCGGGTCCCTGATCGCGCGCCTGATCTGGAGCTGCCCGATGCCACGAAAGGCCGGCCGCAGCCACCGCTGGCCCGTCATCGCCGCGGCTCCGGCCTCGTGGAAGGCGAAGATCGACGTGCGATCCAGGCGCTGCAGCACCGGGAAGCGCTCGAACAGACGCTTGGCCCGTTCGCTGTAGGCGAAGTCCATGCGCGGGAAGGTCCAGCCCGGGGAGCGCTGGTAGACGTCGATCTGGCCGGCCACCGGCTGGATCGCCGGGACGACCTGGATCGCACTGCAGCCGGTACCGACCACCGCCACCCGGCGACCCTGCAGCGGCACGTCGTGGCGCCACTGCGCCGTGTGGAAGGCCGGACCGGCGAAACTGTCGAGGCCCGGCAGGGGTGGGATGCTGGGTACCGAGAGCTGTCCACACGCCGTCAGCAGGACGTCGGCATCGTGCTCGCCGGCCGTCGTCTCCACGCACCACTTGTTCCGCTCGGCCACCCATCGGGCCCGCTTCACCTCGGTTCCGGTGCGGATCCGGTCGCCGACGCCGTGGTGGCGGACGACGTCCTCCATGTAGGCCTGAATCTCGGCCTGCGGCGAGTACCGCCTCGACCACCGCGGATTGGGCGCGAACGAGAACTCGTACAGGTGCGAGGGAATGTCGCACGCCGCACCGGGATAGGTGTTGTGGTGCCAAACACCCCCGATCCGATCGCCGCGTTCGAACACGGTGACGTCCCGGTAGCCGGCGCGAGCGAGCATCACCAGTGCTCCAACCCCTCCGAAGCCCCCTCCCACGACTGCCACTGAGGTCATGGCGTGCAGCGTATCCGGCCATACAATGACCCGGATGTCGGAGTCAAGCTCCCCCCGCCTGCCCGAGCCCGACCGGCCGTGGATGATGCGGACATACGCCGGCCACTCGGACGCAAGGCGCTCCAACGAGCTCTACCGGCGCAACCTGGCCAAGGGGCAGACGGGCCTGTCCGTCGCCTTCGATCTCCCCACCCAGACGGGTTATGACCCCGACCACGAGCTGGCCCGGGGCGAGGTCGGCAAGGTCGGCGTGTCGATTGCCCACAAGGGCGACATGCGCACGTTGATGGACGGCATCCCTCTCGATCAGATGAACACCTCGATGACGATCAATGCCACCGCGGCCTGGCTGCTGGCCCTTTATATCGTCGTCGCCGAGGAAACCGGGGTATCCGAGCACGACCTCCAGGGCACGACTCAGAACGACATCCTCAAGGAGTACCTGAGCCGAGGCACCTACGCCTTCCCTCCCGGCCCGAGCATGCGGCTGATCGCCGACACGATCGCCTACACGGTCGAGCGCGTGCCCCGC